>CANGEV010000006.1 GCA_947452995.1 Chitinophagales bacterium | reverse complement strand
GGTGAAGAGGGAATGGTGAAGGGTGAAGAGGGAATGGTGAAGGGTGAAGAGGGAATGGTGAAGGGTGAAGAGGGAATGGTGAAGGGTGAAGAGGGAATGGTAAAGGGTGAAGAGGGAATGGTGAAGGGTGAAGAGGGAATGGTGAAGGGTGAAGGGTGAAGAGGGAAAAATTTAGGAATGAATATTGAAAGGTCGACACATTAGGGTCGCTGATGTTTTGATTATAGGATTTTATAGGGGGGATGTTCGAAGACACTACGTGTAAAAAGACTCGCGGTACTACTTTATTAGAATAACATTCGCATTAGAACAGGTTCCTCACTTCGTTCGGAGTAACGTCACTATAATTAAGTAGCAAAGCGAGGAATCTCACAGCAAGCCATGCCAATACAATTTAAGTAAATGAAATACTAAAAAGGAAGGTCTGAACGTTTTATAGGTAATCAACTGAACGCTTAATGTTCGAGCGAGACATTAAAACATCAACAAAATCAAAGTCGTGCTAACGAATAACATTGGATTTATTTACATAATGACCAACGAACAAAATGACGAAATTAATTTGGCGGATTGAAAACATGACACGTATATTTGTAAACAAATTCATACGTGTAATGACGACGAAACTTACCTTAACCATTGAGCAGAACGTGATTAAAACGGCCAAAATATATGCACACAAGAGAGGCAGAAGTCTTTCAGAATTGATTGAGAATTACTTAAGAACTTTAACAGACAAAGAAAAGGAATCTGAAGAACTATCTCCAAGAGTTAAAAGATTAGTTGGGTCTGTTAAACTTCCTAAAAACTTTGACTATAAAAAGACACTTGAGGAAGCAATTATTAAAAAGCATGGGGGATGAAAAATTTATTTTTAGACACCAATGTAATTATTGATACACTTGCGGACCGTAAGCCATTTTCAAAAGCCGGAGCCCAGCTATTTGAATACGCAGAAAAAGGTAAAGTTAAATTATTCATTTCTGCATTGTCTTATACTACCATTTATTACATCATTCGTAAGACCTGTACGCATAAAGAATTGCTAAGCACTCTTAGAGACCTTGAATCATTAATAGAAACAGTTGATGTAACGAAACAGATTATTTCAAAATCATTATACACTGACTTTAAGGATTACGAAGATTCTATCCAACATCAAACTGCTATTTCTAATAAAAGAATTAGTGCGATTGTAACAAGAAATGTGAAAGACTTTAAGAAAAGTGACCTTGCTATTTTGACACCAGAAGAAGCATTGAGTATCATTGAGAGTGCTAGTAGCTAAGATCATATAAAAACCCCCATCCGTTAGCAACGAATGGGGGTTTTTGATGTAGTACTAAGACTGAATTACGCGATTGCTTCGCTATATAAGCGTGCTACTTCGTTCCAGTTCACCACATTCCAAAAAACACCGATATAATCAGGACGGCGATTTTGGTAGTGTAAATAGTAAGCGTGTTCCCAAACGTCCAATCCTAAGATTGGCGTTCCTTTACATTCTGCAAGATCCATTAATGGATTATCTTGATTCGGAGTAGAGCAAACACATAATTTTTTATCTGCGGTTACGCACAACCAAGCCCAACCGCTACCGAAACGTGTTGCAGCTGCGTTCGCGAACGCTTTTTTAAATTCTTCGAAGTTGCCGAAAGAAGCATCGATAGCTGAAGCTAAATCTCCTGTTGGATTTCCGCCACCATTTGGAGACATGATGCTCCAGAAAAGACTGTGATTATAGTGACCGCCACCGTTGTTACGTACAGCAACCGGACATTTAGAGATCATCGCCATCAATTCTTCTAATGATTTGCCTGCTAATTCGCCGTCACCAATTGCGTTATTCAAATTGGTAACATAGGCTTGATGGTGCTTGCCATGATGGATTTCCATCGTTGTAGTGTCGATATGCGGCTCTAATGCATTGTGCGCATAAGGTAAGTTAGGTAATGTAAACATGATTTCTTTTGATTTTTTAATATAACACAAATGTAGGGCAGGAAGTTTGATTTTAAGAAGAATTTCTCAAATGCTTTTCACCTCCCTAGAAATCGTTATCTTTGAAAATAACCTCAAATCCACCCCTGTACATGGAATCGTCCTTGCAGTTATTCGATGTGATTAAAGCTATTTATCAAAAGCGTAAGACCTTATTACTTGTTCTGATAGCCGCTGGTATTATTGGTTCGGCAGTAGCGATGTTGCTTCCAGTCTATTATAAGTCGACAACGATATTTTATGCCGCCAACCCTGGGATGAACGATCGTCAGAATTTATTCCGCGAGCAGGCGGGTAATTTGCCGATAGAATACTTTGGATCGGAGAAGGATGTTGACCGTGTTTTACAAATTTGTAAGAGTGGTAATATCAATGGATATATCGTCAATAAGTACCACTTAGCTCAACATTATAAAATCGATACGACTTCTCCTTATTACCATACTTTGGTTTCGGAGCAGTTTAAAGAAAACAGTCAGATGGTACGTAACGAACTTGGTGCGATTGAGATAACAATCTTCGATACCGATGCGAAGATGGCAGCAGACATGGCGAATGATATCGTGCATACGGTAGACAATATCAACAAATCTTTCTTTGCGGAACAGAATCAAAAAGGGATTCGTTTGATGGAACAAAATATCCAATTAAAAACGGCGCAGATCAGTCATTTGAATGATACCTTGGCACAATTACGTCGTGGTTCCAACCAAGATTTAATTAGCACGTATGCTGCGCAACAAAAGGCTGCTGTAAAGGATTTGAACAAGCTGAATGGTTTGTATGAGCAATACAAAGCGGCAGCGGGCAATGAATTCAGCACGGTGAATATCATCGAGCCGGCCTATGCAGCAGAACGCAAATCAAAGCCTGTGCGTTGGTTGATTGTAGTTTCAATCATGTTAGTAAGCTTCTCGGTGAGCGTCATCTTCTTGCTTTTGAAAGAACGTTGGGCCAGCATTAAAAAAGATCTAGCCTAAGAACCATGCGTTCGGCCATTCGTACTTGGTTTGACCAATATCCTACGCTGTCGTTGTGGATAGTAGCCCTGAGTGCGGCCCTACTCTCTTCAATCGGCTGGATATATGAATTGCCATTACTCACCTATTCACCCATTGCCATCGTCATAGCGTTTTGGAGCATCTACGACTTCTCCATTCTTTATTACGCATTGTTTCTTTCCTTGCCACTCTGCATGGAATTTTATATCGGGTCGTTTACAACGGATGTGCCTACGGAGCCAATTATGATGGCCTTGCTGGTTATTCTAATTATAAAAAACATTGTCTCACCTACTCACGGCAATTATTGGCGACATCCCTTTATTCAGCTATTAGGCCTGCAATTCATCTGGTGGTGTGTTGTATTACTATACTCGACGGTACCTTTCATTTCCTTGAAATATGTGTTGGCTAAGCTCTGGTATATCGCCGCATTCATAGGCGTAACATTCTTGGTAGTGAAAGACGTTAAACGCTTTAAAAAGGTATTTTGGTGTTTGTTGCTACCAACTTTCTTTACCATTGTATACACCTTGATTCGGCATAGTATGCAAGGCTTTTCATTTGAAAGTTCGAATCACGTGATGGGACCTTTCTTCCGTAATCACGTCGACTATGCATGCTTGCTTTCCTTATTATTCCCGTTTTTGTTTGTAGCCCGTACGTGGTATCGCAAAGGGGATTTACTCCGTTACTTTATTGATTTTAATATTATTTTATTTTTAGTTGCGATTTGGTTTTCCTACACACGCACGAGTTGGCTAGCGGTATTTGTAGCTTTAGGAGCGTATGTTATTTTCAAGTGGAAGCTGATCAAACCCGCGCTCGCGGTAGGTACTGTGCTTGCAGTCGTGGCCCTCAGCTATCTTTTTTACGAAAATCGTTTTTTACGCTATGCGCCCGATTTCAAAAAGACCATTTACCACAGTAGCTTATCGGATCACTTAGAGTCGACACAGACCTTGAATGACGTGAGCTCTGCGGAACGTTTGTATCGTTGGGTGGCAGCGACGCAGATGATTAAAGCGCGACCATTGACAGGTTTCGGTCAGGGAGGTTTTGTTGCGAATTATAGAGATTATGCCGTGTCATTGTTTACCACTTACGTGAGCCGGAATTTCGAACACTCTACGGTACACAATTATTTCCTTTTCCTACTCACAGAGCAAGGTGTTCCCGGCTTTTTACTCTTCTTGATTTTTATCGTGTTCATCTATATCCGCGGACAGAAAATTTATGTCGAGACCATTGATGTAGAAGAGAAAAAAATTGTGCTCGGGGTATTGGTTGCGCTGGTGGTGATGTTATTTGATAATATGTTGAGCGACCTAATCGAAGACGTGAAGATTGGTCCGATTTTCTATTGGCTGATTGCCTTGCTTGTCATACAAGACAAAAGAAATGAAGAATTAAAAATGAAGAATTAAATTTTGTCCTTGCCTGATTTAGGTTGTCACTTTTACTATCATCTCCGAGATTAATCAATCGAATTTGCCGCTACAATTTTTGATTAATTAAAATTTTAATTGAGTTGAAGGTATTCATATTCGGATTCGGGTACAGTGAAAATTTGGGCCATGCTGCAGGAATTAATTCCTGCAGCATGATAACGCAAAAAATAATTCAAATCGTATACTCTACCGAAGAAATATCTTACTCCAATACATTTCTCCATTCAATAATTTCTAGCAAATTTATTAATACGTTTTCTATCACAATATCAAAGCTACCGTAATTGTTAGTTTCATATTACCTACTAAATAGGGGTTACAAATACGATTTTAGATTTTTTTGCGTTAATTAAACGGAAGGAATTAATTCCTTCCGTTTAATGCTTTTTTGTTAAAGCAAACAATAAGCATAAATAAAGCCTGCTTTATAAAATAACAGACAACACGCATTTGGAAAACGAAATAGCACAAGTAAGGAATTCACCGTTAATTATCCAGCACTTGTTTGGAAGAGAGAAAGGATACGAGAATCATTCTCTGATGAATGATAAACACTGGAAATAATCTTAGTGAAGTACCTTACTTACTGAATTAGCATTCGATTGCTCAGGCCCTTCCCAAGCATCCACATATGTACTCGAAATCAGTTCAAATTGAAAATGGATAACAGCCCTAAGAATTGGCTATTATTGAAAAACGAAATTCTCGGAATCTATTTTATGTTCACACATCCAAGAATAGATATCTTGCTTAATTAATTCTAGTTCACCCGTAACACTGATGCAATAAGGCTTTAGACCATGCGCATTTAGTAGATTTTCAATTTCAACGAAGCTCGTTTTGTTTTCTTCTTTACAAACAAATTCAACGATAAGCATTGGTTTATTGGCACTGATAAAATCGATCATTCCTTGCAAAACACTAAGCTCGGCCCCTTCTACATCGACCTTTATAATTGTCGGAGTAAACGTAGGATATTGAGCTAACAGATCATCAATACGTATAGCGGCTACATTACAAATTGAAGGATTAATTTTTCGAAACCACGCTTCATTTTTATACTGATCAAGTTGCAATGAATTATATTCAGCATACTTCGGTGGTAATTCTAAAAACTGCAAAGTGCCTTGCTGGTTGGAAGCAGCGTATTGTAATGCATTAATAGCTTCAAAAATAGCTACATTTTCTTGGAGTAAGGAAAAGGTACGCGGAGCGGCTTCGATAGCAAAAATAGGCAAGTCCGGTTTTGCAGATTTTTTCATCAATAATGAAAAATAACCAACATGCGCTCCGATATCCAAGAATCCTTGGCAGTCGCTTGCTTGTTTCATAAGAAAAGCTGTGAGTCGTAATTCGGAGGGATGTGTCTTTGCGCCAGTGAGGTAAATATCTAACGAAGACGGGAGTTGAATATAAATTTTATCGCCCCAAAAGGTGTGCACATCGACCTTTGCGCTAAGATGATTGAAATACTTCAATAACATCGCCATTAAATAGCGGAACGGATTATTGCGAAATCGAGTAAATCGACTTCCAGCGGCGAGTTGAACTACTTTATCGAAGTTGGCATTCATCAGCGGAAAATTAAGAAATATCCTGGAATCAAAAAGACAATCTGTAAATTAGAAGTAGAAATAGCAGCTATGAAAAGTCGTATTTTTCTTTTCGTTTTTATCAATATACTTGGATTTGCCACTCAGCGAACTCAAGCGCAAGCTATTTATAAAACAGCGAATACCATTCCAATTATTCAATTCGCTGATACACTGAACTTCGCATTCCTAGGGGGGTGGAACAATCCAGAATTCTCAAATATCGATTGGAATAATGACGGCATACAAGATTTGTATGTGTTTGATCGAGGAACAAAACTTTCTTATGCCTTAGTACAAGATCAAAATGGTGAATTTCATTCGGAAGAAAACTATTTGAAGCACCTTCCTAAAGGACTGTTGAACTGGGCATTCCTACGCGACTATAATAAAGATGGTATTGCTGATTTAATATGTTATACTCCACCTTCGTGTGTAGGAATTTATAAAGGTGTGCGTATATCAACGCAGGAGATCGATTTCCAGTGTATCGAATATCAAGTTCAATATGGTAGCAGTACGAGTACAAGCGGTGCAATTGGTGTGAGCAGTATTGATTTGCCAGGCATCGAAGATATCGATGGTGACGGCGATTTGGACCTATTATGTTTTAATAACATGGGTACTACGATCAATTACTATCGTAATGTTCAAGTAGAACTTTTGGGTGGTTATGTGCAGGACACACTTTCCTTCGTGATCGATAAATATTGTTGGGGTGAAATTTTTGATAATAACTATCCTGCGGTAACAGAAAATTATCCGTGCGTGCCGGCCCTTCCAACTACCAATGACTTTACAATTAAAAATTTGAAGCATAGTGGCAACACACTTGCATTGATGGACGTCGATAGCGATGGAGATATGGATTGCTTGAAAGGGAATATTACCTACAATACATTGAACCTAATGACGAACACAGGAACTGCATCTGTAGCGCATATTGCTGGTCAGGATACCACCTTTCCTAGTTATGATATTCCTTTGCATTGTGACTTATTTCCAGGTGCCTATTTTGTGGATGTAAATAATGATCAACTGCTTGATTGCATTGCGTCTCCGAATTTAGCCTATGCGACGGAAAACTATCATAGTTCGCATTTGTATTTGAATACAGGCACGAATAATTTAGCACATTTTACTTTTTCAAAAGACACTTTCTTAATAGAAGAGCAAATGGATTTTGGGGAGAGTTCGTTTCCTGTCTTCGAAGATATTGATGGAGATGGACTTTTGGACCTTGTTGTAGGCGGGAATGGCTATTATCAAGCGAGCGGAAATTATTTATGCGGCCTTGCTTATTATCACAATGTTGGGAGCATTCGTGCACCAAGTTTTGAGATGCTTAGCAGAGATTGGCAAAATTTTCAAAGCCTGGGTTTAAAAGGTATGGCTCCAACATTTGGCGATTTAGATAATGACGGTGATCGAGATATGATAGCGGGTACCACAGATGGGCGATTAAATTATTTCACGAAGCAAGCAAATGGAACTTATATTTTATCACAAGCTTACTTTCAAAACATCGATGTGGGTGAAAATGCAGCGCCACAACTCGTTGATGTGGACGAAGACGGATTATTAGATTTATTAATCGGAGAGAAGTATGGAAACATAAATTACTATCACAATACAGGTAGTATTAATGCTGCGCAATTCAGTTTGGTTACGACAAACTTCGGCAAAGTAGACGTTCGTGAAAACGGTAATCTTACTGGCTTTTCGACCCCGCATTTATGTCGTTTGAAGCAAGGTGATGCACGTACTTTATTGGTGGGAAATGAGAGCGGTCATGTACAGCGCTACTCGAACATAGATCAGAATTTGAGTGGTGCGTTTACTTTAGCGGAGTCGCATTTTTCGCAGTTAGCACTTGGCGGGCCTGCAAGTGTTTTTACTTCAAACCTAATTGGCAACGACACATCCGAACTCGCGTTAGGTATGTACGGCGGAGGCATGCAAATTCGTATTTGGGATAATTCTACAATTAATTCGACCTCTACTATTCAACGTAAATTTCAATTTTACCTTTACCCGAATCCGAGCAATACACAATGCAGTTTACTCGCTTCGTCTATTATCAATGAAATTCGCATAGTAAATGTATACGGACAAACGATTGCAAACTATTCGATACATAGCCAACAATTTTCCTTTCCAACAACTTCGTTGAGCGAGGGCACTTATATCATTCTTGTATCCGGTAAAGATTTTACCAGCACACAACGTTTAATTGTTGCACATTAATTATTTGTAATACAAAAACCGCGTAACACAGGACTCTTTACCACTCGCATCTGTAGCGAAGACGAGATAAACGCCTGAACCTACTTTATTGCCATTACTATCCTTTCCATCCCAAACTGCCTGCCCGCCGAATGCATCGGTTTTATATACTAAATTGCCGGCAACATCTGTAAAACGAACATGTGCATTCGCAACTAGACCACGAACAGCAATCATACCGGTATAGTCTGCTCGTACTGGGTTAGGAAATACTTTTACATTTTCATTTTTCTCACCACCTTCCGTTGCGGTACCGCGATAGGAACAGATTCCTTTTTCTGTTCCAAAAAAGACTTCACCTGTTGTTCCTTGTATCCCGATACAATAAACGTTATCAGATAATAGTGGCGAATTTTCTTCGTTAAAATGTTCCAACTCCGTTAGTCCGTCAGCGGATAAAAGCCATACACCATGGGTTGTTGCAATCCATTTACGATTCGCGCCATCAATTTTAATATCTTGAATAATTTCAGTACCAAGAACATACGCAAGTATAGAATCTGTTGCATTTGGAATAATCAATTGTTGCGCATCTGCATTGCTTAAGGCTGAAGCAGGATCATAAAAAATACCAAGGCCTTCACCTGTTCCAACCCAAACGGCGCCATCTTTATCAACGGCAAGTGACGTAACACGAGAATCAGGAAGGTTACCTAGTCCTTCCCCTTTTTGCAATAAACGAAATTGATCATCTGCATTAGAATACAAATCAGCACCAGGGTTGTAGAGTAAAACACCTTTGGTAGAAGGCCCTACGCTCGTAATCCAAAATTGTCCTTGTTGATCTTTAATCATTTTACCTAATTGATTTGCACCAAAAGGATTCGAGAAGCGATAGTATTTGCCAGACTTATCGAGTAATATGATCGGCGTTTCAACACCGTAGTTAACCATCCAAAGATTTTCATTATCTAAGCACACATCACTTAAGCGATAAGATCCAGGATCGCCAGGCATTTGAAGCAGACCGACATCTGTTGTATGTTTAGTAATACCATTGGGATCCGCTTCTATTAGGCCTTTACCATACGAAGCGAAATAGGCATGTGTATCATCTTTCGGCGCTACAGCGATTAAATCAAGGACACCTTCCATCGTTGATGTGGTGTATTGATTTACGGAGTTCCAATATTCATTTTGAAAAGTATAATAACCATTTGCATTATATAGATAGACGGCATAGTCTTTGTCGACGCTCCCTGGTGCGAACCACATGTTATTGCCATTTGTTTCGATATCGTATGCGTCATTATAAATAGGGGCATTGGGGGTAATGATATCAATTGAAGAAGAGCTAAGATGCATTAATCCATAGGTAGTATTGGCGAACCAATGGTCATTACTATTAAGGGAGAATGCATCGACTACATCCTTAAATCGGATATCATTATCAAAGACATTTAATGCTTGAAAGTTCGAATCCAAGGCAGATAGACGAAAATCGTTTGTAGTATCGCGCTGTTCTTTAAGCACTAAAATGTCATTGGTAGTTTTCACCAAACGTAGATGCCATTGAATGGAAGATTTATAAGCGAGGCTTGCTGTATTGAATTTAGGATTAATCAGAAAAATAGAATCTCCTGCGCGCACATATAGATTTTTACGCCAGGTAAAAACTTCATCCACTTCTTTATTACCGAAGCCGTGGGTATTCGTTGGCCAATAGGTCCATGACGAATAATTCGCAGGATTAGGATTGGTAAAGGGAGTAATGGTAATATTATCCTCAGTTCTTGCTAGGATATATTTGCTATTATCACATGTTTGCAACACCTTGTTGTCTTTACCTGTTGGACCGATGATATAGGTATCTTTTGTTTCCTTTCGATTAAGATCAACCACAACAATTCCGAATCCACACGACAATAGAACGTTACGATGCGCTGCGTTTACGTGGTAGATTGACTTATCACCGGGAATATTTTTGCGTTTGATATCGGGGATATTAATCACGTTACCGTTCGCATATAAAAGATCGATATTGCTACTTTGATAAGCAATTACTAAAACTTTATACTGTGGGTTATAGTCGATTGCTGAGATAGCAACATCACTTAAACCATTAGCTTTTGAAAACCGCATCAGGCTATTATCTTCTTTCAGAACGGCATACAAACCTCTTTTGGTGGCGCAATAAATCCTATCGCCTCCATCTACGACAGCGATAGCATCTTGCAAAGCAGCATGTACGCGCCAATCGCCAATTGCGATTTGCTGCGCAAAAGACGGATTAGAAAATCTGAATGCGTTAATCAAAACCAGAATAAGAAATAACCGTTGAAGCATATATGAAAGATAAGAAAAGGAAATTATAATTTTTGTTAAGGGGAAATAATTCAATGTGACTTAATAACTTTGAACTTTGGATTAAACAACATTTATGACTTTCGAAGACTACTTAGCTACACAAGAAAAGGAGTATGAGGCTTCATTAAAGGAGATGTATATTTATTTAGAGAAGCTTCTGCCGCAAGCGGAATTCTGTATTAGCTATGGAATGCCTGCGTTTAAAACAACGGAAGTAGTTATCTGGTTTGCACGTTTTAAAAATCATCTTGGGTTTTACCCTACAGGTGCAGGTGTAAAAGCATTTGAAGACCGCTTGGAAGGCTATAAATTTAGTAAGGGAGCAATTCAATTGCCCTTAAACAAAGCCTTACCTAAAAAATTGCTAAAAGATATTATCAAATTCAGAATAGAAGCGATAGCAATAAAGGAGCAACAAAAAGCCATGAAGAAAAAGAGATAGTTTACTCACCAAGGGCTTCCCCTTCAGCATTCTGTTCAAAGAGTGTCCATTCTCCTGTTGCAGAAGTTTCCAGCCATGATTTACCTGACTTCCGATATACTTGTACATTCAAATCAAATATCACTTGAAAGTTATGCTCCAAGGTGGTTACGCTCATATCAGGAGAGATATTCAAATCTTCTGATTTAGATCTTTTACGAAAATCATTCAGTGTTTTAGTAAGAAAGGTGCTATTGAATGTATTTTTCAAGGGATTTCGCATCGAATAAAACTCCAATTTCAAATACGGGAAAAGGTTACTGAATTCATGTTGAATTTCAGCGAGTGTCATAGAATCTTCCAGTAATAATTCTTTTCCTGATTTCGATAGCATACAATACTCTTCTATGATAACAAAGATAGCTTAGATTGTAACGTGTATTGCAGACTTAGGTCAAGATAAAAACTGATGCTCGTCAGTTACGCATTGCTTTCAGCTTATCCAATTTGATAACCTGAATGGCAGTGCCTTTGATTTCAATTAGTCCTTCCGATTTAAAATCACTGAGTGTGCGAATAGTAGTCTCGATAGCCGTTCCAGCGATATTTGCCAAGTCTTCGCGAGAGAAAGTCAGGGTATGATTTTTATCGGCAGAATGTTTTTCATAAAGGTTAACTAAGGTATCTGAAAGGCGTTTACGAACGGAAGAGTAGGCAAGGTTCATTAGTCGTTCTTCTTGTTCGGTTAAGTTGCCAGAAAGTATTTGAATAAAGCTTTTAGCGATATCTGCATTTTTGTAGAGCAGGTCGAAAAACACGTCTTGTGGAATAAAAGTGATAATCGAATTTTCTAAGGCTTCGGCGGTGTCGGTATATTTAACACCTTCCAATAAAGATGTATAGCCAAAAAACTCACCTGCGCTATGTAGGCCCGTAATAAACTCTTTTCCTATTTCATGTTTTTTGAAGGTTTTAATCTTCCCTTCTTTTACAAAATATACGCCACGAGGATAAGCTCCTTCTTTGTAAATAGTCTCTTTCTTTTTAATCTGCAATTGCTCATCACTTTCCGTCAATTGCTTCATAGCATCTGCCCCACTAAAGTTCTGCATCAAGTTATCTATCGTGGCAGCGGCTGCTTTCTTCATCGCTTCTGCTTTTCGGAGACGGCTTTCGATTGCATTCAACAACTCGATATCATCGAAAGGCTTCGTCACGTAATCATCTGCTCCCATTTCCATTCCCTTGCGGAGTTCGCTTCGTTCAGCCTTTGCGGTAAGAAAAATAAAAGGGATAGAGGCCGTGTCTTCACTTTTAGAAAGAATATGTAAAACACCGTATCCATCGAGAACTGGCATCATAATATCACAGATAATTAAATCTGGTTTTTCCTTCTGAACTAACTCTACTCCTTTCTTTCCATTAGGTGCAGGAAAGACCTTGTAATTGGATAGCTCCAAAATTTCTGCGATATTTTCGCGCATGTCTTTATTGTCTTCTATTAAAACAATTTTTTTCATACTATAGGAAATGATAATGTGAATAGTGTGCCGGCGTTTTCTTTGGTCTCATAACTTATTTTACCTTCGAGCATTTCAGTTATTCGTGCTACGATATTTAAGCCAAGTCCTGTACCTTGAATATTCGTAACGTTTTTACCACGATGAAAACGTTCAAATAAGTGTTTCTGATCCGACTTTGGAATGCCTATTCCATGGTCTTTCACGCTTAAGGTCCAATTTTTCTTATTCACCTTAACCTTTACTTGAATTGGTTTTCCTTCAGGAGAAAATTTGATAGCGTTAGAGACTAAATTAAAGAGGATATGTTTCAGCAATTTTTTATCGAAGTTGATTTCATTATTACCCGCATGATCAAATTGAATCAACTGCCCTTCTTTTGCAATAGGTTGTAAGTCGGAAATACACTCTTCAATAAAGACGAATAGATCAAAAAATTCGGGATGAAAACTTACTTTACCTTCGTCTAATTTGCTAACAGAAAGCACATCATTTAAAATATCCGTAAGGTTATTCACGGACGATTTTATTTTGTTGATATGCACGGATTGCTTTTCTTTCTCATTAATCTCACCGTATTTCGTAACCAAGGAAAGTGATGAAAGTATCGTTGCTAAAGGGGTTCTGAACTCATGTGATGCCATACTAACGAAGCGAGATTTCATCTCATTCAATTCGCGTTCCTTTTCCAGCGCGTTATTTAATTCCAGTTTAGTCTTTTCTAATTGATCAATTGCTTCGCGAAGTATGAGTGTGCGCTTCTTCACTTGTCGCTCTAATTCTACATTATAATTTTTCAATTGATCTTCTGCTATTTTACGAATAGAGATATCAATTAAAAAAGCAATGACCATTGGTCCTTCTGCAGTATTATAGGGAGATAGACTAACCTCAACCGGGAATGTAATATTATCTTTTCGCAAGGCGCTTAATTGCATATTCATTCCCATCGAACGTGGATGCGGATTGTCATTAAAGCCCTCGCGATGTTTTTGATGTTGTGAACGAATTGCTTCAGGAATTAAATGTTCAATGGTAAGGTGTAATAATTCTCCTTTAGCATAGCCAAACATTCTTTCTGCACTAGGATTAGCGCGAACGATTTGTCCGATTCGATTAACCACCAAAATACCTTCTGTAGCGTATTGAAAGAGAGCTTCTGTAGCATCCATAATTTAAAACTTATTGACAAGATACATATTTCATTCATCAGGATGACAACAATCCATATGCTTCTTTTCTACATTAACTTTCGGACTCAGATATGGAATTCCAAGTCCTAACCCACGCAGTAATAATAAAGTACCCATCAACAATAAGGTAATGGGAATGATACGTTTCAACTGATTCCGAAAGCGTGTTTGGATGGTAGCTCCAAATAAAATAACGCTCCACATCATGGGTAATGTACCCAAGCCAAAAAGAAACATGAACAATGCGCCATTTATGGTAGAGCCAGTTTCGATGGAGGCTGCAGCGGCAGTATAAACTAATCCGCAAGGCAATAAACCATTTAACATACCAAAAAGGAAAAGTGAGGATATTCCTTCTTTTCGAATAGACTTTGAAAGGGCATTTCTTATAAAGGCAAAGGCATTTGATAATTTAACTTCAAGTGTTATCGACCTTACTTGTAATAAATTAATAAGACCCGCCAACAACATCAATACACCAATAGTAATTGACAGTGCTTGTTGCCAACCAAAGGCTACGAAACTTTGGCCTATTAAACCGAAAATGATTCCAAAGAACGCATATGTTATTGCTTTACCAATAGCATATAATAAAGCGGCAAATGCTCTTTTATAAGCGTTTTGCTGTTGAATGGGTAATAGCAATACTAAGGGGCCGCACATACCAACGCAATGGAGGCTCCCCAACAAACCGATTATTAGTGCTGGAGACAACGTGAGCCAAGACATTTTTAGAAAATTACTTTTTTAGAATAATAAAATTCTTTGCCCGCTGCATACCAAGTGATTTGTATTTCACGCGAGCCTTCCGTATCCTTTGGAATAAGAAATACGTAATTATAATCAGCAAGGGTAAAGGAACGTTGCAAGTCTTTTTTTGCATCGGAAGGGCAATACAATTTCATTACGCCATGAAGATCTTTACCGACACATTCCTTTGGAAATACAACTTGTATTTTTTCAGATGAGATATGATAACGAAGTCC
This sequence comes from Chitinophagales bacterium, assembly GCA_947452995.1. Classification (GTDB taxonomy): domain Bacteria; phylum Bacteroidota; class Bacteroidia; order Chitinophagales; family CAIODY01; genus JAHEYX01. The sequence continues at coordinate 121,607 of CANGEV010000006.1, read as the reverse complement.
GGTGGATAATGCGTTTGCATTATTAACGGCATCAATTCGAGATTGATGTTTCAATTCTTCGGCATAATAATCTGGTGTTACCAGATCAAAATTTTGGTTAGCGGCTCGAAAAGCCATGTAGCCAATGCCGGCAGCGAAAGTGCAATAAACGATTGCGATTTTAGCTCCCCAATTCATAAGTGTATGTGTTAATTATAAACATCCGGGCCGATAAACTTTGCCTTTACGATTTTCAGCTTTTGGCCGTCCCCATTAACTCGTAAACGCACTATAGTTTTCCAACCCTTCAGTTGGTTTGGTTTCAATTTCAAGAAGAATTCCATCACAGCATAATTCCCCTGCTTCACAATCCAATCACTACTTCCAACAGGAACAATTTTGCCTTCTACATCTTCGCATAATACTTCAATTTTTATGTCATGATGTGTTTTATTTGCCAGCTTCAGGTTATACAAATTGCTATAGGTGCTATCTGCATTTTTTTGATAGCTTAGTCCAGAAACACGTAGCAAGGTAACATCGACAGAAGAGCGTGTAAATAGGAGCGTCATGAGTAAAGCTAGAAGGACAGTCAATACGGCAGTATAACCTTTTAGTCGAGCATTGTATTTAAGTGGCTTTCCTTTTGTAATCGAGTTTTCAGAAGCATAACGAATCAGGCCTTCGGGTTTATCGATGCTATGCATGATTTCATTACAAGCGTCGATACAAGCTGTACAATTGACACATTCCATTTGCGTGCCGTTCCGTATATCAATACCTGTTGGACAAACACGAACACATGCTTTACAATCTATACAATCTCCATGTGATTGACCTTCAGCTAAGGGCCCTTTACCACGCGGTTCTCCGCGCACTTTATCATAAGCAACGATAATAGTATTTTTATCGAGGAGCACACCTTGTAAGCGACCATAAGGACAAACGACGATGCACGCTTGTTCACGGAACCAATAGTAGACAAAGAAAAAGACAGTGGTAAATACAGCTAATGAAACAAAATTTTTGACATGTTCTCCTGGTGCTTTGTAATAGGAAATTACGTTATCCATGCCGGTGAGGTAGGCTGTAAAATAGTTTGCGATGATAAAGGAGAGAATCCAAAAAACTTTAAACTTCAAAATTCGCTTGAAGATTTTTTCTTTATTCCAAGGCATCTTGCGAAGTTGTTGCTGCTTTGTTGAATCCCCATCGATGAGGTATTCGATTTTACGAAATACCATTTCCATGAAAATAGTTTGTGGGCAAGCCCATCCACAAAAGATTCGTCCGAATGCAACTGTAAATAGGGTAATGAAAACCACGAAGGTTAACATTGCGATACCGAAGATGAAAAAGTCTTGCGGCCAAAATATCATGCCGAAGATGATGAATTTCCGTTCGAGAACATTCAACATTAAAAGAGGTTCGCCTTGCCACTTGATAAAAGGAATAAGAAGAAAGAGCGTTAGATAAAAAACGCTGAACATCGTTCTACGATTATACAATTTCCCCTTCGGTTTTTTGGGATGGATATAGTGACGCGAGCCGTCATTATCTATCGTGGCGACAGAATCCCTAAAAGTCCCCTTTGGATCAGGGCTAGCACCAAATTGCGAAGTTGAATTAGACATAATCGAAGAATCTACTTTTGTTTAGCAAACACGCTTAATCAATACTGTTATAAATCTTCTATCCCTTATTGTGGTTTTGCCACTACCACTGAATCCTTCAATGTGGTGTTCGAAGTTGAATCTTGACTAGCCTCTACAAACAAATCGCCTTGCGGTGCTTTAGCGCCTGGAGGATTTGAGCCATTTAATGTTTTAATAAATGATGCGATTTGACTTATTTCTTTTGGATTGAATTTGATAATCCATGACTGCATTCCCTTATCAGGATAACCATTTTTAATGGAAGCATAAATATCATTTAAACTTCCTTTATGTATCCAATAGTTATCTGTTAAGTTAGGTCCTGCACCGCCTTCTCCAAGTTGACCATGACAAGCGATACAATTTTCTTTAAAGATTGCACGACCTTTTTCTATCCCTGAAGCATCGGCCATAGGCACATTTGCTTCGTCCACTTTATCTTTATTTTCCGCATCAAATTTTTCTTTCGCAAGACGTGCTTCTTCCATTTGTGCAGCGTATTCTTGGGTAGGATTCATACCTGTTCCAGTTATATGATAAGCGATAATATAAATAAACGCAACTACGATAGTAATATAGAATCCATACTTCCACCAAGGTGGTAAGGCGTTATCTAATTCTTTGATTCCATCATAATCATGATCTAACAATACATCTGCTTCACGTTCAACTGGAACGGCTTGCGTTAAGATTTTTTTGTCTAAATCGTGCCACCATGACGGCAATAAAGATTTCTTCACTGCTTTAGTTTCCAATACTTTGATATCGAAGACACGTTTGTGCAAAGAGTTAATGAGCGAACCGAGATAAAAAATAGCGAATATTTCAACTACCAACGCAGCTACTAATACATACATATTTACACCAGAAACTCCTGCAAAAGAAATAGTAGATTCTGCAGCTGTAGTAGCTTCTTGTGCAAAGGCACCGTTAGATAATACACCGAACGCAGCAAATAACAGTATAATGCTAGTCACTTTATTAGTGCTCTTAGCCTTATCTTTTTCAATCAATTGTTTGGACAATAAGGCAACAACTTGTGTCATACGAAAAATAACAATTCCGAATACGGTGATAATGGCAAGCAGGAAAAACTGCATTAAGTCGTTAGTTGGGCTTGCGGCTGCTGGGGTTGCTACCGGAGCCGCGTTTTGAGCTTGAGCAATGAAAGAACCAGAGACTAGGACTCCGATTAACATCCATGATTTTATTTTATTTTTAAACATAATCGAAAATTAGTTTGATTAATCTAATGGAATTTGAGACATATGATCAATATGACCTTTACGCATCTTTTTAACCATTACTAATAACAGTACAAAGAAGCCAAAGAAGATCATCAAAGAAACCAATGGATAGATTGCTGCATTGGTCATCGTTTCGGCATATTGCTTGATAAACTTGAACATAGTATACTTATTTTACTGCTACTTCTGCAGCTTTGTTTTCTTTAGTAATATCGACACCTAAACGTTGCAAGTACGCAATCAAGGCGATAACCTCACGATCGCTTTTCACTTCGATATTATCTGCTTTTAAATTGGCTGCGATTTGCTGTGCTTGCGCTTCTAAGTCTTTCAAGGCAATCTTTTCATATCCTTCTGCATAAGGGACACCCAAGGTACGCATCGCATTTATTTTTGATTCGAGATTACGCGTATCTAGTGACTTTTCAATCATAAACGCATAAGCAGGCATTACAGAACCTTCCGACATAGATGAAGGCTCGCGTAAGTGACGGAAGTGCCAACCATCGGACTTCTTATTATTTCCAACACCTTCGCGCGCTAAGTCCGGACCGGTACGTTTACTTCCCCATTGGAATGGGTGATCATATACAAATTCACCAGCTTTTGAATATTCACCATAACGTTCTGTCTCACTACGGAACGGACGTACCATTTGAGAGTGACACACATAACAACCTTCACGGATATAAATGTCGCGACCTTCTAATTCGAGTGGTGTATACGGCTTAACACTTGAAATTGTAGGGATATTTGATTTAATCATAAAAGTAGGAACCAGCTCTACCAATCCGCCAATCAAAATCACCACCAAGCTCAATAACAATAATTGAATCGGACGACGCTCAATTACACGATGCCAGTATTCGCTAGCATGCGGCTGATAATCCTTCACCATTGGTGCAGCTTCAGCAGCTTCGTCCGCAATTAATTTACCCGACTTAACAGTTTTGTATAAATTCCAAACCATTACCAAAACACCAATCATATATAAAGTACCTCCTAAGGAACGCATCATGTAGAACGGACGTAAATGATTCACAGTTTCTAAGAAAGAGTACTGTAATTGACCACCTGGAGTGAATTGCTTCCACATTTCACTTTGTGTGAAACCAGCCCAATACATTGGAATAGCATAGAACATAATACCCAATGTTCCAATCCAGAAATGTAAGTTTGCTGCTTTTTTAGAATATAAGGTTGTACCGTAGATACGAGGTAACATCCAATATAAAACACCGAATGTCAAGAAACCATTCCATCCTAAAGCACCTATGTGTACGTGTGCGATAATCCAATCTGTGAAGTGTGCAATCGCATTGATATTTTTCAAACTCAACATCGGACCTTCGAAGGTAGACATACCATAACAAGTAACCGCTACTACGAAGAACTTCAAAATAACATCTTCACGAACACGATCCCAAGCACCACGGAGTGTCAACAAGCCGTTAATCATACCGCCCCATGAAGGGAAAATCAACATAAAGCTAAATACAACACCGAGTGACTGTGCCCAGTTAGGAAGTGCAGTGTACAATAAGTGGTGAGGACCAGCCCAGATATATAAGAAGATCAAGGCCCAAAAGTGAATGATAGAAAGACGATAAGAGTAAACAGGACGGTTAGCCGCTTTAGGAATGAAGAAATACATAATTCCTAAATAAGGTGTTGTCAAGAAGAAGGCAACAGCATTATGTCCGTACCACCATTGTACTAAGGCATCTTGCACACCTGCATATAATGAATAGGATTTGAACATGCTGATTGGCAACTCCATAGAGTTTACAATATGTAAAACAGCTACCGTTACGAATGTCGCGATATAGAACCAGATTGCTACGTACAAATGTTTTTCACGACGTGTTAAAATCGTACCGAACATATTTATACCAAACACTACCCAGATTAAGGCAATGGCAATATCAATAGGCCATTCTAATTCAGCGTACTCTTTACCTGAAGTCATACCTAGCGGTAAAGTAATAGCCGCAGCAACGATAATTAATTGCCATCCCCAAAAGTGAATACGGCTAAGCGTATCATTCCACATTCGCGTTTTCAATAAGCGCTGTAATGAATAATACACACCCATGAATAAGCCATTACCTACGAATGCAAAAATTACAGCATTCGTATGTAAGGGACGCAATCGACCAAAAGAACCAAACTGTGTGATGTTTAATGAGGGAAACACCAGCTGTAGGGCTACATACAAACCCGCCAGCATACCGACTGCGCCCCATAAGATGGAGGCGAATGCAAAGTTCCTAACGATCTTATTATCGTAGTTGAACTTTTCCACTTCTAAAGTGCCTGTTTGTGACATAGTGATTTAATTATGATTATTAGTTGAGTTTTCATTATCGAATAACATACGAATTGATGGAGTATAGTCATCATCATATTGACCATTCTTCACGCTCCATAAAAAGGCTAGTAAAAAGCCTACAGCAACGAGAATACTTGCTCCGATTAATAATAACATTACACTCATTAGATTCGTAGTTTATACATAGCAAAACTAATTGCCGTCTAATTATATTTTAATGATAGTCATCAAATGCAAAACTGACTTAGATCATGTTTAGGAAAGTCCAACGCGTTTGGCACGATAAGTAGAAAGGGCTGTGACAAAAGCAATGACACTTATACTACTGATTGGCATTAAAACTGCGGCAACGATTGGACTTAAGTTGGCAGTTACGGCATATGCTTCACCGACGATATTATACAGGATTGAAAGCACAAAGCTCGCTCCAACAATTAACTTTTCTTCTCTTGCATAGCGTAAGAATAGCGCTAAATTGGCAATTTGCTGCCCTTCAAGTATTGCATCACAAGCAGGCGTAAAGAGACCTGTTTGATCTGTGACAGCGATACCTACGTTTGCTTGACGTAAAGCACCCGCATCATTCAAGCCATCACCTAACATCATAACATTTCGCTTAGCTTCACTTTGTAAATTTGCGATATAATCAAGTTTATCTTGCGGAGTTTGATTAAATAAAATTTTTGCTTCTTTACCGAAGATTGTTTCTATCACATTTCTTTCACTGTTATTGTCACCTGATAAAACATGCAATTCATAATTTGAACTCTTTAGAGCAGCGACCATTTTCGTGAGTTGCTCGCGATAACGATTTTTGAAAGCGAAGTACCCTAAGTGAATTCCATCCGCCATAATATGTACCGAAGTTGTATTAACAACTGTTTCTGTTTCTTGATCCAGAATAAAATTAGCCGAACCAATCCGCCATTCACGGCCGTCAACAATCGCGATAATACCTTTCCCCTTAATTTCATCAAATCTATTCAGCATTTGAATTTCATCGGATTCTATACTTTTAAAAATCATTCTGCTTAAGGGATGCGAAGAATGTGAAACGATGGATTTAATAATTATCCATTGTTGAGCAGTCAAAGCTGGTCCTTTAAATTCAACTAATGCATTTTCATGGGTTGTCAAAGTGCCTGTTTTATCGAAGACGATAGTATTTACTTTCGCCATTGATTCGATTACTGCGTTATTTTTTAGATATAGTTTACTTCGCCCGAAATGACGAACCATATTACCAAAGGTGAATGTAGCTGCCAATAATAAAGTACAGGGACAAGCAACGATTAGAACTGATGTGAGTACATGCCACATTTCATGTTGATCATGAAAATACCAATATATACTTGCCGTCAGTGCAATACTGAAAAGTACAAGCGTGAAATAACGGCTCCACGGATGAATGAAGGATTGTTCTTTATTCTTGCTTTCTCGAAAGGCTGTATTATTCCATAGTTGCGTGATATAGCTTTGGGAAACCTCATGTTTTATTTCAAGGTCGATTGAGGCCCCGACTTGTTTTCCACCTGCATACACGATAGACTCTCTTGAAACGCTTACAGGAAGCTCTTCTCCACTAATAAATGAATAGTCGATATATGCTTTCTCCGAAAGTAAAGTAGCATCTGCAGGAACCATTTCTCCGTTGCGGACGCGAATATGATCACCAACTTTCAAATTAGAAATGATACTTTGTTCTTCGCTATCGTCTGACAATACCCGAGAAATACCAAGCGGGAAATAGGCTTTATAGTCGCGCTCAAATGAAAAGGAATCATAGGTCTTTTGCTGAAACCAACGACCGATTAGCATGAAGAAAATAATTCCTGTGCCGGAGTCGAGATAACCATTACCCATGCCACTTATTATCTCATAATAGGATCGAGAAAAGGTTATTAAAGAAGCAAGTGCAATAGGCGCATCAATGTTTACGATTCCTTGTCGCAGGCCCTTCCAAGCCGATATAAAAAATTCAGAGGCCGACCAAAAAAGTACGGGTATAGACAGGGTCAGACTTAAATAAGCGAAGACAAACTTTAGTGTATGCTGATCAATATTTCCACCTGAAAAATAATCAGGGAAACTCAACATCATGATATTACCAAATGCGAATCCGGCAACACCGATTTTATAAATCATTTGTTTGCTATTCGCAACCGGTTTCTTTAATTGCTGATCATCATCTAAGGAAATTTGCGGCTCATAACCAACAAAGGCTAGCAGTTCTACAATTTTACGAAGACTTACCAAACTCGGGTTAAAGGATACAAATATCTCTTTCCGCTGAAAGTTCGTCTGCGACTTAATCACACCAGTGTTAATCCGATGCAGATTTTCGAGCAGATACACGCAGGATGCGCAATGCATTTGCGGTAAATAAAAAGTAACATTTATTAAATTATCACTGCGAAAAGTAGCTAATTTTTGAATGGCTTCTTGCGTATCAAGATAGGCAAATCGTTTATCGATAAAACGACCTTTCGCACTGATACCTGCTTGACTATCGAAGTCGTAGTAAGAACACATATTATTCTCACTCAACAAGAGATAAACCTGCTTACAACCTTCACAACAAAACGATTTCCCCTCTATTTGAACCGTTTCGTCACACTTTTCATGGCAATGATAACACTCAGTTTGGATAGTGTTCTTTTGCATGAAACAAAACTAGCCGTACTAAGAAATGAATGATATGATGGAAATCAGTTTTGGACTTGACGCTACTCATTATCCAATGACAAGTTTAGCAGCATCTTTGTTGAAATTGAATTGCTATGCCTATTTACCGTCAGGTGGGACATATCCCAGCAAAAAGACATATTGTATTTCGCCAGCAGAATGGAAATTTATATCATGAAGAATTGTTTGGTACAGAGGGCTTTTCTGGTCTTTCATCCTTAGTTTATCACTTACATCCACCTACGGTTGTTAAGCAAAAAGGCGAAGCATATTCAGTTCGTCCGGAAGTAGTCATTGAAGACAATTTGCAGGCGCGCAGTTATCTAACCTTTAATGCAGCACCTATCGATGATTATTTGGAGAGCAGAAAAATAATGATGGTAAATGATGATTTAAGTATTGGCATTGCCACACCAAAAAAATCGATGAAGGATTATTTCTTCAAAAATGCAGATGCGGATGAAATGTTATTTGTGCACGAAGGGAGTGGTGTTTTACGGAGTCCGTATGGTGAACTAAAATTCGCTTATGGTGATTACCTGATAGTACCTCGAGGAACTGTTTACCAAATTGAATTCACTACTGAACAAAACCGTTTGTTAGTGGTAGAATCATTCGGGCCTATCGAGACGCCTGCAAGATATCGCAATAATTATGGTCAGTTTTTAGAACATGCACCTTTCTGCGAAAGAGATTTGCGTCTGCCTGAAAACTTACAGACAATCGATGAGAAAGGGGATTTTGTGATTAAAATAAAGAAGAGAGGATTGATATACCCTTATGTATATGAGTACCATCCGTTTGATGTGGTAGGCTATGATGGTTGTTGTTATCCCTATGCGTTCTCCATTTTCAACTTCGAACCAATAACTGGTCGCATTCACATGCCTCCTCCAATACACCAAACGTTCCAAGGCAAAAATTTTGTGGTATGTTCTTTTGTTCCAAGATTATACGATTACCATCCTGACGCTATTCCAGCTCCTTATCATCATAGCAATATTGATAGTGACGAACTATTATATTATGTGGATGGTGATTTTATGAGTCGCAATAATATTCAAAAAGGACAAATAACCTTACATCCAGGCGGTATTCCACACGGGCCACATCCAGGGGCAATCGAAAGAAGTATTGGTCAAAAGGCAACCAATGAATTAGCGGTAATGATTGATCCTTTTAATCCTGTTAAAATTACGAAGGATGCTTTAGGCATGGAAATCACAGCCTATTTCGAAAGTTGGATTGGCGGCAAGTAATTAGTAAACTCTTTTTCAATAAATATAAAAATATGTCAGATTTAAAACACGTTGAAAATTTCAACTATAATGAAACGACAAAAATATTTCAAGCGGCACAAGATTTCTTGCCCCTGTTAGGAACTGATTACGTAGAACTTTACGTAGGCAACGCGAAGCAAGCAGCACATTATTATAAAACGGCCTTCGGTTTTCAAGAGCTTGCCTACGCTGGTTTAGAGACAGGATCAAGAGATCGCACTTCGTATGTATTACAGCAAGGAAAGATACGCTTGGTACTTACTACTCCGTTGGATCCGGATAGTGAAATTTCTCATCACATTCGTATGCATGGTGATGGTGTCAAGGTAATTGCGCTAGGCGTTAATGACGCATACGATGCATTCGAACAAACGACCAAACGCGGAGCAAGAGCCTATATGCAACCGAAAGAAATTAAGGATGAGCATGGCATCATACGAATGTCTGGAATACATACGTATGGCGATACAGTACATGTGTTTGTAGAAAGAAAAGAGTACAAAGGTATTTTCATGCCCGGCTATGTTGATTGGAAAACTGAGTACAATCCTGGCTGGACAGGCTTGAAATATATCGACCACATGGTCGGTAATGTCGGACTTGGAGAGATGAATGTATGGAGCAAATTTTATGCGGAGACCATGGGCTTCTTTAATCTAGTTACGTTTGATGATAAGGATATTTCAACTGAATATACGGCCTTAATGAGTAAGGTGATGACGAATGGAAATGGCTATGTGAAGTTTCCCATCAATGAACCTGCTCCCGGAAAGAAAAAATCACAGGTCGAAGAGTATTTAGATTTTTATCATGGGGCAGGCTGTCAGCATATAGCCGTTGCGACAGATGATATTGTATTTACAATTTCGGAAATGCGCAAGCGCGGTGTTGAATTCTTATATGTGCCCGGCTCTTATTACGATACAGTAGTAGATCGTGTTGGTGAAATCGCAGAAGACTTAGAAGAATTAAAGAAATGGGGTATCATGGTTGATCGTGACGAGGAAGGGTATTTACTTCAAATATTTACGAAGCCAGTCGAAGATCGTCCGACGATTTTCTTTGAAATTATTCAACGTAAAGGTGCTAAGTCGTTTGGCAAAGGTAACTTCCAAGCATTGTTTGAAAGTATCGAAGCTGAGCAAGCACGAAGAGGAACTTTATAATAGGTGGTTAATCTGAAAAGGTCTCTGCTTTTAACGAAGCGGGGATTTTTTGTTTAATTCCACTAGCATGCGGACTTGTAATAGAATATGCTTTTTCCCATTCGAATTCAGACTTCAAAAGACGCTGATGATTGATATAAAAGGAGGAACTTCCTTTGATTTGTTGAATGGTAGCTGCTATTGGGATAGAAAGATTAGGTTTAAAAATAACCGTCATACGTGTTGGGCGGACTGTAATCGTTTTGACTTTACATTCCAAAGCGATAAATTCATTTTTGCAATAGCGGAGCAATAGTTTACAAAAGTGTTTTCTAATTACTGGTATTTTATCTTTAGTGTACCAGGTGACTTCTAACCATATTTTATTTTGCGAGCGAGGCATAAGTGGATTCAAGTTGATTGTAAAATAATTAATTCTCAATACGCAGGAATTAATTCCTGCGTATTGTATCGGGAACAATAAGTAAACGCCTCAACTTTGGAAAAAATTTCACATCTGGTAATATATTTTTGTTCTGAGAAAAATTTCGCTCCACAAAATGCACGAATTAATTCGTGCATTTTGTAATAACGGAAAATTAAAATATTTAGTATCCTAATTCATCGAAATATTTAAACATCTAATATTTAGCACTCTTCTTCAACTGTATTAAAAGTACAGCGTTTTCCCGATCACCGATGTGCTAAATATTTTTTTACATCAAAGATTCTAGCCAAAGCATACTTTTCCATATAGTGTTCAACCAACCAAGTACTCCAAATTCGAAACGGGGATTTTCGTATAATTGCAATAGATTTCTCAAATTACAGATCCGCTTCAAACCAAGAAATGAAACTTCAATTACCTAATTTAAATACCATTCGTCTGATTGCAGCGAGTATGGTGCTTGTAAACCATGCAGAGCACTTTAAAGAACATACCTACTTTACAAGTCTTTGGAGAGTTCCGGCTATCATGCAAATGGGTCGATTAGGTGTTGTCATGTTTTTTGTATTGAGTGGATTTTTGATAACCTATCTATTGATAGCAGAAGAAAAAATAACAGGAAATATTGCAGTAAAAGATTTCTATATACGACGTGTGTTAAGAATTTGGCCGTTATATTTTCTAATCCTAATTCTTGGATTTTTTGTTATTCCCAACTTAAGCTTTTTTACAGAAAGTTCGGTCAGAGATGCTTTCTATGAAAACAGCTCACTTAAGCTTGCGTTTTTTGTATTCATCATGCCGAATGTCGTTGCTGCAATCTTCGGCTTCGATAATTGGTCGCTGTTCAATCCAATTTGGTCGATCGGAGTAGAAGAACAGTTTTATCTGTTTTGGCCTTTACTCTTCAAACGAAAAAAGTGGAATAAAAAATGGATTGTTATTTCAATAATCGTCGGTTATTTCCTCCTCAAAACACTTTTAACTTTTTTACCGCAAACACCAATCGTAGTGCATCTTCGCGATTTCATTTATCTGTTTACAATAGACTGTATGGCCATTGGTAGTTTGCTTGCAATACTTTTTGTTGAGAAGCATAAAATTATTGAGCAGCTATTGTTTAAAAAATGGTTTCAATGGATAATTTTTCCATTGACAATTTTAATGATTATTAAGGGTGTATATTTCCCATCGATTCAATCCCAAGTTTATGCAATACTTTTTGGGATTATCATTCTAAATCTTGCCTTAAATGAAAATAGAATATTTAACATCGATACCAAGGCGACCAAATACCTAGGCAAGATCTCTTATGGAATTTATATGTACCATTCTATCATGGTTTTCCTCTGCATTAAACTATTCCAATCTATGGGTTGGCACTCCACTTTACTCTTAGAATTAAGTTTCTTCGCAAGCACTTTTTTGATTGCGGCCTTGTCGTATGAATTTCTAGAAACCTACTTTATAAAATTGAAACTAAAGTTTTCAAAAATTGTGAGTGGTGATAATGCGAAATAATTATTAACTATAGCAAATAAAAAAGGCGAGTGAACCTCGCCTTTTTTATTCTTGCATCAATCCGACTATTCATCACGATCTAACTCATCCGCATCATTAGGAGCGTCTTCAACCCCTTGATTTTCTTGCGAAGGAACAGCCCCTTCCCGGTTTTTCTCTTGTTCGGCCTGTTCAGCTGCTCTCTTATCTAGTTCAGCGGCCTTAGAGGCAGCCTCCTTCTCAGATTTGGCTCTTTCTGCTTCAAATTCAGCTTTTGCTTTTGCCTCATCAGCGTTTATTTGTTCATCTATAATTTGCTCTTCTGTTTTTACTGGAGGAGGAGCAAAATACATCTTATAGACAACAAAAGTGGTAATCCCGATTAACAACAAAATCATCGGTATACTCACTTGCCACGTTTTGAAATACGACTTCCAAAAGCCTGGATGCTTACCAATATTAGCATCTATTTTCGACTTAAGATCAGCAATCATTTTTACTTCAGGGGCCTCGACTTCACCATCTTCTTTCATCATCTTGTTCAAATTAACCACTACTTCTGCTGCACGTTCCTTAGTTGAAATAATTGTCTCTTCCTCTGTAATTGCAGGTAATTCCTTTAATGAAAACAAATTAAATAACTGCGCTTTTTCGCCTGCAGAAAAATCATCCAAGTGCGTAATAATTTCCATTAATACTCGCTTCTCTGAATCTTCAATCTGACCATCCGCTTTTGCAATACGTACTAACATGAAAATCTCATGTTTTTTATCCATCTTCTGCTTATAACGCTTCGTAGCAAAGGCTTTCAAGATTAACCAACCATATACTTTAACAAGGTTCATCAAATGAAACTTCTTCACAGCGGTTGGGTCAGAATGGAACAAAATATCAAACTGACTACCTTTGGCGATACCACTTACCTGATGAATAGTTCCTGTTAAAATATGATTATAATCAAGCGTTGATAATGGGATAACATCATAATACAATTCTTCCTGCATCAAACGTGGATATTCATTACCCTTATGCAATCCGCCCTCGTTTGCAATTAATCCAGCAAAATCGCGAGAATAACTATCATAATACTCATTTTGCTTACCATTAATATCTGTAAATACGGTTTCACGTTTTACATCCCCTTTCCGCAAATAAGAGTACAATAAATTAGGCTGTTTCTTCAACTGCGCAATTTCCTGATTAGAATACTTGTAGAATTCACCTTTCGTTTCATCTACCTCTACTTTAACATAAACAAGTGTGCCTATTTCACCCGTGGCCTTACATGGTTTACACTTTATGACACCCGAACCTCCACAAAATGGTTTACCAGAAGCAGCATCTGCTAACTTACCTACACCATAACTTGAACCATATTTACGTTCACATGGAACTTCGCCATTTCCTCCACAGGTTGGACAATAACGCTTCCCTTTGTAATTACAAACACTACACCCTTTACCATCACAACTTTCACACTTCACCTTGCCACCAGAACAAGAATAGCGTTGATTACCCATCGGACCACTAGAGCCACTACCTACGTAACCTCGGCACTTGATACTTCCCTTTCCTTTACACGTCGGGCATGTAACTTCTCCTTTCCCTTTACAAACTTTACAATCATCAACACTAGTTAATGCGGGGATAAAATGTAGCGGTTGTGATTTAGACGGATAATCTCCATCATATTTAAATTCAATGTGCTCAAAGCAGTTTGCCTTCAAGTAAGTATAATCATCATTTTCTGAACGACCGCCCGTTTCTAACCAATTAAAAGATTCGAAAAAATCGTCTCCATCGTCATCATAATCATCGTCATCATTATTAGTCGAACTCCCTCCAATTGGCTGGTCCATTGCTTTAGATATTGAACTGCCTGCACTTTTCAAGGATCCCATCAGGCCCTTCTTTTCTTCCTTCACCACTTCACCCGCTGCCTCAAGTTCGGCTTGCTCACCCGCAACTGCTTCTTTAGAATCCATAAATCCTTTGCCAAGAAATTGTACAGACTTGCTTTTTTTAAAATTATTAGGCTCTGATTGTGCACCGAAATTTTTATCTGCAACGACTGCACCCGATGATTTAATTTCCTTCAAAATTGATGCATCCAACTCAGACACTTCACCATGCGCAGAAGTCCCGCCTGTACAGTTGCTCTCAAAAACATATTTAACATCCGGCACCATCGCAAACACAAGCTTCTTAGGCGACATGCTCACATACTTTGCACTATAATTAATATAGAAAACATCGTTTCGAATAATGTCAGAATCAATAATCATCTGATCATACCGTTCAGAAAATTCACTCTTAACTTTATCCTCAATTTGCTTTTTTGTGATAGCTCCTGCTTCACTAATTTTTTGTTGAACTTTTTTTTGCATTAAAATTTAGTTTTTTAATTCATTAACATTACTAAAGTAATCTCTAGATTTGCCAAGGTTAAGAAGCCTCTTATCCATTTCATCCATTTTGTTCATTTGAAGCCTTAAAAGCTCTGAAAATCTTAAGTTTGTATTTTAATAGAATGATTCCAGAGTTTTTAAAAAATAGAATAGAGCTTAAATTTGGTAAGTCGATTCGCTATCCGAAGGATTGCGAAGCACTATCTATAGACATTAATAAAGTCTGTGATGAAAAAATTAGTGCAACGACCTTAAAACGGGTCTTCGGCCTTGTAGAAACAGTCAAAAAGCCACGATTATTCACCCTAGATGTTTTAGCACAATATGCTGGCTTTACAAGCTGGGATACCGCAATCCATAACATCGAACTACATGACGGATCTAGTTTTGAAGGGGATGCATTACTTTTAGCAGCAAGCTTAGAAAAAGGCAAAGAGATTAAAATCGCATATAGTCCAGACCGTGAAGTAATTATCGAGTACTTGCAAAATCACAATTTTATTGTCAAGAATTCTTCAAAAAGCAAATTGTTGCCTAATGACATTATTGTGGTTCATCGTTTTGAGGTAGGTTATCCGCTTGTCTGTGAGACTGTCATTCGAAATAGCAAACAACTAGGTAAATTTATAGGCGGCAAAGAAGGAGGCATTGTTTCTTTCAGTATTCTTAATTAACTTGAAAGAGTTAATTTAAAAATGCATGACACAACCCAGCGATAGTCAATCTTCATTCCATTCCACCACAGCGGATGAATTTGAAGAATTAATCGCACAAAGTACCTACTACAAATTATTTAAGGTTCGTGTTGGCTTACAATGGATGATTAGAAAAGAAGTACGAGAGGAGTTCTCCAACGATTCTTTTCTGAATGATATACTTCGTAAAGAATTTACTATTGGATTGCAATGCAATCACCCCAATATCCCGAAATATTATTTTCTCAAGGAGGACCAAAATAGATGCCTACTTTATACCGAGTATATTGAAGGTACGAGCCTTGAAAACAAAGTTCAAAGCACTCATGACCGAGATATAGACAATGCTGAGATAGATAGTCTAAGCGAGCAAATTCTACAAACATTAATTTATTTAAAACACAAGGATATAACTTATGGCGATCTTCATCCTGGAAACATTATATACAATCACCATTTAAATAAGTATTACTTAATAGACTTTGGTATTGCCAACACGAAAGATTTTTCAACGGTTCATGGTGGTCGAAACAACTTTTATAACAAAGCACTTATAGGAGATGCCCAACTACTTTTTAGTCTTGTAAGAATTATAGGTAGTTTGTTACATATCAAGGAAGAAGATAAACTTATTTCATTCAATCCATTTAGTCGTTTTATAATCGAAAATAAATATTCCCTAACATTAGAGAATGCGTTGCAATGGATTAAAAAAAATAATGCGGAATCTCGTTTCAAAACAGAAAAACGCTGGCTCGCGTTAGCTATGTGCATAATGCTGATTGTTGGAACTTATAGATATTGGCTAACGAAACAATATATTTTAGATAAACTTCCTAACATCAGCATTAGCAAAACACCAAAACAAGAAAATTCCTCAAGAGAAGGATTTAAGCAACCAACAGAAATTCAAACCAAATCTTTCAGCAAAAAAGAGCCTATTTTAAATTTAGACACCTTTCGATTTATCCAACCGTTCATACAATCACAGGAACACCTTAGCAAAAATGAGTTGATTCAACTCCGAAACAAACTCATTCTTGAATACGATAACAAGTTTAAGCAATACCTATCCAAATTTTCGGACTCACTTCGTATCGAACAATTACAAATAATCTATAATAAAAGTTACTACGCTGATTATTTAAAAGCTCAAGCAATCATTGATAATAAATAATTCTTTCTACTTATCAGAACTGAAAATAAATAAACGGCTGTATATCGCTGGTCTTTACTTGCATAACAAGGAAAATCAAACCAACCACTAATAAGGCTTGCACTAACAAATTCGTTTTCCCTAAACGCTCTGTCACCCACTCGTTAAAGCGATTTGGTAAAGCATGTGTTGCATAGGCAAACACCAACATTATCGCCAATAAAGTATACGCATTAAACCACTGCACCAACAAATTCCATTGAATACCCGTTTCAATTTGATGTATTACTTGCCAAGATGTTTCGAAGTCGGGCGATCTAAAAAAGATCCAACAAAAGGCAACAAAATGAAAAGTAAATATCCAACCCAAGACACTCCATATTCTTCCCTTCATCGCCGGTAAATACTCCATACGCAATTTATCAATCGCCAACATCATGCCATGCATTGTCCCCCAAACGATAAAATTCCAAGAAGCCCCATGCCACAAGCCTCCCAATACCATCGTCATCATCAAGTTGAAATACTGTCTTATTTTTCCCTTACGATTCCCTCCTAATGGAATATATAAATAATCACGTAGCCAACTACTCAAACTAATATGCCAACGACGCCAGAACTCCGTAATACTAGTCGATTGATAAGGAGAGTCGAAATTTATTCCTAGTCGATACCCCATCAACAAAGCCACACCTATAGCCATGTCACTGTATCCTGAAAAGTCGCAGTAAATCTGCATGGCATAACCATAAACACCTAACAAATTTTCCGTCCCGGAATATAGTGTAGGATTATCAAAAATACGATCCACAAAGTTGATACTGATATAATCACTGATAATTGCCTTCTTAAAAAGACCGGTCATTATCAAAAACAAAGCCTGCCCGATATCACGCTTTGACAACTTAATGTCTAGGCCTATCTGCGGTAAAAAATCTTTTGCGCGTACGATCGGACCAGCAACTAAATGCGGGAAGAAGGAAATATAAAAACCAAAGTCCCAAATGCTCTTGGCGGGCTTTAACTGCCCACGATAAATATCAATCGTATAACTCAATACTTGGAACGTATAAAAGCTTATTCCAACAGGAAGAATAACATCTATAAATTTAACATGTGATTTTAAAGCATCATTCACAATAGACACCAAAAAATTCGTGTACTTAAAATACGCTAAGAGCCCTAAATTTATAATCAAGCTAATCATTAAAAACAAAGTCTTGCGACGTTGTTCCTTCGACTTATAAATTAAATTAGCCAAGACATAGTCTGTAATCGTCGAGCCTATTAATAATAGAAAATACCAGCCTCCACTCTTATAGTAAAAGAACAAAGAAAATATCGTTAGATAAAGGATCCTAGCCTTCTTACGCTTGTAGACAAATTGATAGAAAAACAATAATATCAAAAACAAATACAGAAACAAACCTGTATTAAATATCAATGGCTGTTTAGGGTCAAATTTTAAATAGTCGATTAACTGCGCCCACATATTAATTATTTTTTAACTTCTATATTTTGCTCATACGCATTCATCAAAGCGCTATACAAGAGCTGTCCTTGCTTCTGATAACCGGGTCGGAGAAAATGCACCAAATCTTTATTTCCCATCCCTTGCTTATACCAATTCACAACGCTACCTAAGCCGCCCATTATCGTATAAAAGTCCCAAAAGCCACAATCATGTGCGATGGCATATCTTCTTTCTATTTCTACAATTTCAGCCGTATGCGGGTTAGCTTGTGTATGTTGATAGTAGGTATCTGGAGGAGAAGTAAATAATATAGAACAGCTGGGTTGAACTTGCCTAAGCTTCTTGTAAAACTGATCTAAAGCCATATACATAGAGTCGGCAGCATAGGTTAAGCTCAAGGCTTCATTCGTCCCTAAGGAAACGATTATTAAATCTGCCGGCACATATTCCAATTGCGAGAAGAAATAGCGCGCCGCATTGTAATCTGAAAATTTAGCACCATTCACACCAATCATATTGTATTGTACGCCATGCGCCTTCGAATTATTTAGTTGCACACCATATAAATGTACGGCAGCAACTGAATCCGCTCTTTGTGGCTCCAATTGAATGCGTATAGCGGATTTTAAATCCCCAAGACCATACTCCCTTAAATGCTTTTTCTTTTCATTCGGTGCCCCTTGCGAAGCATAACGGGTACTTCCATCTGCCGACAGCACTGTCAATTCCAACTTCGACGCATCGTCAGAAAATACCCGCAATTCATCAAATAAGGCTCCACTATCCTCTTCTCTTACATACACATCAATATAGGCGTCTTGAGCAACTTCTAAGGTAATACCCATTAATCCAATCGGCATCGGTTGATTCGGGAAAGCACAACGCTTCATCTTCCATGCTGCTTCACTTGCCCTATCTTTCACTGCATCCGGACCATTCGTTCCTGCTGTATGATATGGAAAATATAAACCACGTCCTGCACTTCCGAAACGCCTTTGCAAGGAGTCGCGTACCGTACCCGTAAAAAAATCTGCTTGAATATGCGAATCACCTATATGAATAATTCGGACTTGTTTTATTTTCCCTTGCTCCAGCAATGCAAGCTGCTCATAGAAATGGCGTAAGGCAAAATCATTTTCTATGAAATTTAAATTCGCATCAAACAAGGCCTTTGAAACGACACTTGCTGGTGTCGCATGCGAAGCATGTGCAGGAGATTTCTTCTTTGCTGGGGCCTTATGACTAGCCACTTGTTTTTTCTTTGCTGTACTCTTCTTTGCCTGACTATACGCCAATGAAGAATTAGCGACTCCGACAAAAATCAAGAATACAAATAAATACTTCATCTTATTCATTAGGAATACGTTTGCGTTGACGATTAAATTCAAAAAGACAGGCATCAAACAACTTATCACCTAATACTTGTCCGCCACGTGCATTGATATGAGTGAAGTCTTTATTCGCTAGACTAGGCTTTTGAAAAGCCCAATTTTGCATACTTCCATCGCCTCCCATAGCATTATAAATGCTCCAGAAAAACAAATGATGTTCGACAGCCATTTGTTGTTGCAGCTGAATGAACTGTGTTAACATCGGCATGGTTTGATAAGATCCATTTATTTTTTCACTACGATCGCCAACACCCATTAAAACAATCGTTGTGTTAGGATATAATGCTTGCAATCGTTCAAGAGTCTTATTAAAGCTTTTAATAAACCATATATAATTCTTCGCCTCTTTCTTCATCACATTCAATCCATATTCTAAAACGATTAAATCATATGGATGCTCCGTTACCCAATCCGTGTTTAAACTTGCAGGATTAATATTACCTAAGAAAAGACCAGTTGATCCACGCAATCCCATATTGTCAATAAATACACCCTGAGCCGATTCAAAGGACACACCATAAATCCATGTTTCAGATGAAATACTATTAAACGCGAGCGTTGTTTGTTTAATATGTACTCCGCTAAATAATTTAATCTTTTGCAAGGTAGGCTTTGCTTCGACAGGGATGCGAACCACTGAATCACCGATACTTACTTGCATTTCGAAGCCGCCTTGCGGTGCATATACCAAAACATAAGCCTCTTCAAAATAATCCAAGTGCGGTCGATTAACTGCCGTGTATTTCACCCAACTACCTTCCGACGGTATAAATGCTTCGCCATCCAAACCGAGTGCATGATGACTGTTTTCTTTATTTAAAATACTCACATGCTTCCAGTCGTCTGAATGTTGGGTACGTATCGTTAGACGAAAATTCTCAACCACAGAAACAATCGGTACCCAACCCACTCCATGTCCTCCGAAGGTATCTTGCATGCGCTTACGCCACTCTTCTACGAATAAGTCACCCTCTACCATCGAGTCGCCAAACCATAAGATGCGCGCCTTCCCTTTTTTCTTTTTTGCTTTTTGTAACGCAACAACAAAATTGCTAATATCTTTCAAATCCTTTCCTTTACCAAAATTCAATAAAGGCGTTCCATCAAACTTAATCGTATCCGAAGCTTTAGCAATCGCTTCGGCTAGAGAATCTAAATTAATAGGTAAACTATCCGTTGCAATTTGTTCTTTTTTAAAATCAGAAATAATACTAATCTGTTTCCACTCCACCCCAAAAAGATGAAAGCTTCGCGGTAAAAAACTTAACGCTAAACAAAATATAAAAACAAATAATACGAGCCAAAAAGGCTTGAAAGGCTTAGGTGATTCTTCGGGTAATGGGGCGGTCATAGGTCGCTGATTGCCTCAGCAATTTAGGAGAAGCATTTGGCCTATATAAAAAACTAATTAGCAGGGGGATGCGCATTGTTTAAGCAAATATACACCTTGCTTCTGAGAAGGCATTTGAAGCCTACCAGCCCATTGCCAAGACATCTGCCAAGTGCATTGTCTTAATAGGCAAATTGTCCTTGTTAATCTTCCCTTGCAAGTGCATTAAACAGCTCATATCGGTACTGATGATATACTCGGCTTCGGTAGCAAGGGCGTTTTCAACCTTTTGCGTGGCCATCCCGTTAGAAATATCCGGGAATTTTACGGTGAACGTGCCTCCAAATCCACAACAGGTATCCGTATCAACCATTTCAACTAATTCCAAGCCTTGTACATTATTCAACAACTGACGTGGCTCAGCCTTGATTTTACATTCACGCAAACCTGCACAGCTATCGTGAAAAGTAGCTTTCCCTGGAAGGATAGCTCCTACATCTGTAACCTTTAAGATATTAACCATAAACTCGGAAAACTCATATATGTTCTTACCAACATTACGCGACGTATTATGCATTGCGGAGTTCTCAAACAACTTGCCATAATAGTTTCTAACGTAACCACAGCAAGAAGCACTTGGCGTTACAATGGGATTATTCCCTTCAAAATCTTTAATAAATTTCGTGCCGACACTACGCGCCTCTTCCCAAAAACCAGAGTTAAAAGCAGGCTGACCGCAACAAGTTTGTTTGTCGTTATAATTCACCTTACAGCCGGCCTTTTCCAATACTTTAATCATATTGAAAGCCGTATCAGGATATAGTTGATCCACAAAACAAGGAATGAATACGTCGACGGTCATTGTTACGCTGTTTTTAGTACTGCAAGAATACTAAATTTCGAGAAAATAAAGGAGTGTAGTTTTGCACCAACCCTCTCTTTATCAACAAAAAAGCCCCGCCCACCAAACGGCGGACGGGGCTCCCTTTTATTAACTAGAAATTAGTTCTTTACAAAACGTACGTTTGCTGTTTTACCAGCACCTTGCACTTGTACGAAATAAACACCTGCGTTTAGGTCAGCAATATTTAAATCGAATTGAGCAGCGTTCGCTACGCTTGTCTGTTGCATCAAACGACCATTCATATCCAATACGCTGATTACAGCAGTTGATTGAATATTCGATTTAACAGTCAATTGTGCTGAAGCTGGGTTAGGGAACACACTTGCAGTTGCTTGGATAGCTTCGATTCCGCTAGAACCGCCTACATTTTCTGCATATAGCTTGTTACCTGTATAGGTATAATCGCCACCATCATCTGTACCGTTGTTATTAGCCGCCAAGCCAGCAAAATAGAAGGTTACATTTCCAGTACCAGCTACAGGAGCTGTCCAGTCGAATGTAAATGTTCCAGTTGGCTTAGGCGTCTTTTGTTCTAAATTAACTTTAGAAGCGGAAGTAACTGTTTTAGTATACGAAGCATCCGTAACGGTGATAGTCCCTGTTGAAGCATTAGAAGAATTCAAAGCAATCAAATCTATACCGAAGCAAGAGCGACCAGAATAGGTAACGGTAGCAGTCATATGATAGGTGGTACCAGGTGTATATCCCCCTGCAGGAATATCACTTGTCAAAGCAACAGACCCGCCGGCACCAGCAGAACCATGACAGTTAGAACAAGTCGATTGACCTGCACCGCCAGTTAAATTAGAACGTCCGTTAGAACTTGCTTGAATTTGTGAAGCCATTAATGCAACACCCGTAGCAATCGCTACAAAAGAGAGGATAATTTTTTTCATTCATGTAATGTTTTAGCTATGCAAAACAACATAAATTATCTGAGTTAATTTCCCGATTAACCGATGAAATAAGCTTTTTCACTGAATATCAAAGGTTAAGATTCTCTATTGCTACTATTGTCCAAACAAGAAAAAATAAGTATATTTGAACACCTAAAAATTTTATACCATGAAAAAACTTTTACTAAGTTTCGCTCTAATTTTAAGTGTAAGCGCTTCATTCGCCCAAAATCAATGTGGCGCCACCTTCACCTCTACTTTAAACAATGGTGTAGGAACATTCAATGCCACGAACATTGTTGCTCCTGGAACAGTTGGCAGTGTACTTGCTTATATCTGGAGCTTTGGTGATGGTACTACGCAAACAACCTATGTGCCAACTGTAACACATACCTATAACGTGCCTGGTGTACCTATCGCATGTATCTCCATCATGGATTCAGCTGGATTCTGCACCCCGAACAATAATGCTTGGTGCGATAGCGTAGGAGGCAACCCTGGAGCTAATCCTGGTAATCCTTGTATGGCTTCGTATGCTGTTGCTAATCAAGATACCCTTTATACATTCACCCCTGTATCCTCTAACGCAGTAGCGCCTTTCACTTACTACTGGCGTATCTTCGACACAATCAATGGTGTTATGTTATATAGCGGTAATGCGGTGAATCCTACTGTTATTATTCCTACAGGAACTTACGCAATGGTAACTCTCTGGGTAACGGACTCTACAGGTTGTGTGGCAAGTACTGGCTATACACCAGTTGGTTTAAATACAATGGCCTCTTCTTCTTGTAACGCATTTTTCTATCTATTCCCGGATACTACTTCATTACATAACTATTGGGGATATAATATGTCTTTTGGTAATAACTTGCAATACATCTGGAGCTGGGGTGATGGTACAACATCTAACACTGCTTACCCAACGCATACCTATGCTTCTGCAGGATTTTATACGATTTGCTTGACCGTATATGGTCCTAACAACTGTATGGACTCTATGTGTATTCCTTACTATGTTTACCGTGGCGCAAGCAGTAATAGCATGCACACTGTTAGCATCTTGAACCCTGCTTCAGGAATTCCTTCTGCAAATCAAATTAACATCAACATCGCTCCTAATCCTGCTTCTGAAGTATTGAATTGGACGATTAGCAATGCACAAGTAAATGCGATCAATATCTATTCTGTAAACGGTATGCTAGTGCAACACAGCATTCCTAGCAATACACGTTTGGATATTTCTAACTTGAACACTGGCTTATACCTTATCGAATTCACAACCAACAAAGGTAACGTTCGTAGCCGCTTCGTAAAGAACTAATTTAATTTTATAACCAATAAAAAAGGCAATCTCTCGTAGGTTGCCTTTTTTTGTGTTTATCCTTAATGATCATGAAAAACAAATTCCTTTTAATAGCCCTTCTCTTCCTTTTCAACACAGTAAATGCACAAGATGGTCAGCTAGATATTTCCTTCAATACAAACGGGAAGTTGATGACTAATTTCGGTCAATACTACGCTTCGTTAAATGCAGTGCAGCAACTGCCTAACGGACAGATTCTCGTTGCGGGTTCTGTGGCAAACAACAACTCATTTACTAGCTTCGATTTTCTAGTAGCACGTTATAATAGCAATGGCAGCATCGATCCAAGCTTCGGTACAAACGGATTTACCACCATCGACTTTTCATCCAATTATGATGCAGCTAACGCACTTGCTATACAAAGCGATGGCAAAATTTTAGTTGCAGGAAGAAGTACTAGTAATGTCTATTATGACGTTGCCATCGCTCGTCTAAATGCAAACGGACAGCTCGACAATAGCTTCAACGGATCAGGAAAAGTATTAGTTGATTTGCAAGGTGAAAGCGATGAAGCGCGTACTATTACGCTTCAAAAAGATGGAAAAATTATTATCGCAGGACTTAGCAGCACCGCCACAGCTGGCAATGCCTTAGCATTACGATTGAATACAGACGGCTCTCTAGATAATAGCTTCGGCACGAATGGTCATGTGCTCTTTACATTTACCGGAGCCGCTTATTTCTCATCATGCCTCGTGATGAACGATGGAAGCATCGCATTGGCAGGATCGACCATCGTATTAGGAAATAGCAGAATGGCTATGGCGAAAATAAATAGCAACGGCACAGCTGCCAGCGGTTTCGGAACAAATGGTCAGGCGGAATTTTTAGAAACTGCCGGGCAGAGCTCTTGCGCAGCACTACGCTATAACCCTTTCAATCAAAACTTCTATCTAGCAGGGATGTGTGCTACGAATGCATATATGCTAAGTATAAAAAATGATGGCAGTATCAATCCATCCTTCGCAACGAACGGCCGTGCCAATTTCGATTTAGGCGGTTCGGAAATATTCAACAGCTTTTGTATTGACCAAAATGGCGATTTCTTGCTATGTGGCAATAATTATATCAATAATTCATACGAAAGTTTTGTTGCGAAGTTGAAGGCAAATGGCACCGCAGATAATGCATGGGGAAGCAGTGGCGCTACGAGTATCAATTGGTCGATCGCGAACGACTACGGCACTGCCATGACCTTACAATCGGATGGAAAGCTTTTAATGGTTGGTTCGAATGATAATGGCCTTTTCTCTCACATTGCACGTTTTAACAATAGCACTACAGCTGTCAACGGGACAAAAGAAATTGCTATCCAAGAATCGGCTATTAACTGCTATCCAAACCCAGCTTGTACACAAGTGTATTTCGATATCCCAGAGACAGATTTAGTAAGAATAGAACTATTTAACCTTGTCGGGGTGAAACTGCTTGAAACAAATAAAACTTTTTTAGATGTTAATTGCATTCCTAACGGAGAATATTTAATTTTAATACATAGTAAGGATACAGAAGTAAAAACTGCACAGATTATCGTGAATCATTAATTAAATACAATGAAAAAAATAGCGCTTATAATCTCTATATCATTGTGTTTGAACACCTTTTCCAAAGCTCAATTCATTATTAAAGCAACCCCTTTTGTAATTCTAAAAAATCAAGTAGTAAATATTAGTGGAGAATTTACGATTCCAACTGCTCCTAATTTTACTTTTACCGTTGGTCTTGCAAACAATTTCGTTTACAAAGGCGAACTGTCTGATTCATTATTAATTCTTAATAATGCACGTTCCTTTAAAGGCCTATCTATAGAACCATCGTTAAAATACTATTGGGCGCCGAGGAAAAACCAATTTGAAGGCTTTTATACGGGGATATTTTCATCCTTCAGATATAGTACCTCCTTCTATGATGAAATGTTTAATGTAAATGGCATACAAACGCCAACAAATGGCAGTATCAGACAAAATACATTAGTCTCAGTTGTTGGTTTGGAAATCGGTTATCAGTTTTTACTTGGACCAAGAAAAGATATCGCAATTGACCTATTCGCTGGTCTTGGAGCTAAACATAGCACCTATAATCGATTCGGATATTCGCTACAGAATCATAGTATCGAAAGCACCTCTTCCAATGGGATTGCAACGCGCGGGAATATTTCTGTAGGATATATCATTCAGTAAACCGTTTAGCGCTTTATGAGGCTTTCATAGGAAATTTAGCCATAGGGATGTTGATGCATTAAACAAACATCCATCATAGCTAAAAAAAAGGCGTTCAGTACGAACGCCTTTTTTTAAATACCTTTTCTCTTGTACAAAGCAATATACCAGCGAGGAGCATTATAAAAAAATAAGCGCTTTATTAGACTAAGTTTGTTAGACCCTGATTTCATTGTTACACTTTTCTTCATTTCATTAGAAGCTAAGGTATATTGACAAAGTGGACAAACGGCTTGTTTAGGGAATTTCTTTCCCATAAATACCTGCTTGGCAACATTGCGATATTTACCAAAATACATCTCTCTTTTATTTCCGAACGACTCTAAGTAGGTCAACTCAAAATCAGTAAACAATGCTTGCATATCCTTTTTGTAAAAAGAGCGAACATGCGTATTGGGATTAAATTTGCAATTACATTTCGGACAAGTTACGTTCACTCGGTTCTCTTGATAAGGCACAGACACGAGGAGATACTTGCCAGATACTCGTTGTAACTCTTGTAATGCTTTAGAGTAAACAGGTTGTGGTAGATGCTCTAAAACTTCTAAGCATGTAACAATATCAAAAGTATATGCTTTATGCGGTATCGCATCAGCACTTCCACGATTCACAGGCGCTTTCGATAGATTATTACGAATCCCAGCCTCGCTGTACTCTAAACCTTCTATGTGATCCAATGAAAGTTTTTCTTCAACAACGGCAAGAAACGCAGCATTTCCTGTTCCTACATCCAATAAATTAAAAACACCTTCAGGAATCATTGAAATTGTCTTTTCAATCCGCTCCCTTTCTGTTCCATTTAAATAATGATTCGCTTCCCACGTGGCGTCTAATTCAAAAGTAGATGTCATGCCAATTTTTTTTCAAAGTTAGATTCTTTCATCATGTCAAATACTCAGTTCTTCACTTGTTAATACTGCGGTAACATATAGTTAAATTTAAGGTCAAGAATAAAGACAATCTTTAAACATGATACTCGCTAAACTACGCAATTACCTTTCGTCGAAATCAATCGCAGGTAGTAGTATCAACTTATTACTTTCGCAAATAATAATTAGTGTCTCTTTTTTAGTCATTGATTATTTCATTGCACACCGTCATTTCGAAATTTTCGCATCTTGGAAGCAATTACAACTACTAATTAATTTAGTGTTGCCTGTACTTGCAATTGGCATTCCGGAAGCTTATAAATATTACAGTGCCAAAGAGCCGAATCAATTTCATTTTCATTATCAATTTACATTAAACGCTTTATTACTGATCAGCCTATTCTGGCTTGTCTTCGCCTACTTTTTCCTAGCACCTATCACACTGTCTTTTTTTCATCATACTGATTTCAAATACAGTGCTATCGGAATTATATTTTTATTTTTTGCTATCAATATGAACCGCGTCTTGCGGTATGAATGTATCAATGAGAAAAAAACAAGACGATTTTTAATTGCAAGCATTTGCGCTACTGCCCTTTTAATACTAACATTTATTTTTGATGACCTTATTCTTTATAATTTCCCGATCGCAGTTAGAATGAGTGTTTTTGCAATTGCCATTGCTAGCTTTTATTTCATGCCATTACTGCTTTTAAATTCCTTCAAAATTGAAAGCCTCGCAATTATTACTAGCAAAGAAACTTGGATAAAATATCTTAAAATAGGATTCCCTCTTTATATTGCCTCCTTCATAAGTATCATTGTAACTAATATTGACAAAGCTTGGTTAAGTCATTTTTATTCAAAAGATAGCTTTGCCATTTACGCAGCAGGGGCCCTTGAAATCCCGCTTTTTGCGATGTTGAGTGCAGCATTTTCGCAAAGCACATTTCCTGAGTATGTTCGATTACTAAGCGCCGATCTTCAGCAAGAGGCAAAGCAATTGTGGATTAATATCACTCGTAAAGTATCCTATATAACGTATCCCACTTTATTCATTTGCATGCTCTTTGCCAAAACAATCTTCAGTACAATTTATGGTCCTTCCCTCTTACAAGGGTTAATTATTTTCAAAACATTTTTATTGATTGCATTGTGGCGGAATAATTACTACGGAGCGATTTTGAGCGCCTCTGGAAAAAGTAAATGGATTAGTTTTTATAGCGTACTCAACCTAGGCTTGGTGGCTGCTGGCATTTTTATAGTAACTAAATTCTATTCTATAAATGCATTACCTTGGGTACTATTCATTTCCACCAGTACTCTTGCCTTATTGCAAATTGCGCACGAAAGAATGATAGGATTGTATTTTAAATCTTTTCTGCTAAAGCCTTTTACAATTATCGCCATCACTGCAATTCTTGCGGCTTATTTCCTTTCGCCGTTTTAGGTTTTCAATGTATAAGTTTCTACCTAAGAGCACATTTAAATTGTTCCCCTCACTTAGTATGCACGAATTAATTCGTGCATACTAATGATAACGCAAAAAAATACAATTTAGTATCAACCATGAATTATTTCACGAAAAACATTCCTTTAATTTCCTCACCACTTCTATAATAAAAAGCCTTTCAACCCGAGAATTGAAAGGCTTTCATTTATGGACGCAATACCTTTACTTCAAGGTTTCTTGCAACCATTTGTAAAACTCATGTTGCCATACCATCGCATTTTGCGCACTCAATACCCAGTGATTTTCTGTCGGCATATAAACTAACTTCGATTTAATACCGTGCAACTGTGCTGCTTGAAAGGCTTGTAAGCTTTGCTCTATCGGCGTTCTAAAATCCTTACCGCCTTGATAAATTAAGATCGGAGCTGTCCACTTCTCAACCATCGTACTTGGATTAAACGCAGTGAAAGACTTATTTGCGCCTTTCCAATAAGGACCATTCATATCCCAACTACTAAACCAAATTTCTTCTGTTGTGCCATACCAACTACGTGTGTCGAAGACGCCATCGTGAGCGATAAATGAGCTGAAACGACCGTTATGAACGCCCGCCAACATATACACGCTATAACCACCATAACTCGCTCCGACAGCTGCTCTACGCTTCACATCTACATAGGGCTCTTTCGATACAGAATCAATCGCCGTTAGATAATCACGAATCGGCTGTCCGCCCCAATCTCCGCTAATAGCCTCGTTCCACTTCACACCATGACCAGGCATCCCTCTACGATTCGGTGCAACCACAATATACCCTTCCGAAGCCATCAACTGGAAATTCCAACGGAATGAATAAAATTGCGATAAAGCACTTTGTGGTCCGCCTTGACAATACAATAAAGTAGGGTACTTTTTCTTCGCATCGAAATTAGGCGGCAATACTACCCATACCAACATCTTCTTACCATCCGTTGTCGTATAATAACGCTTCTCCACTTTCGGCATCGCTAATCCTGCATACACTTGATCATTCACATGCGTCAACTGCGTCATCACTCCCGATTTCAATTCAACGGTATACAATTCAGCAGCATGATTCATATCGCTACGACTTACTACCATTTTATCACCACTCTCCCCAACGATTTCACTCACATCGAAAACACCCTTTGTCAGCTGTGTAACATTCGGAGCTGCAGGACGTTCGCCCATCGGCACTATAGCGCTAAATAATTGCTCCGTACCGTCAGTATAAGCAGTAAAGTAAAATTTCAAGCCATCTTTTGAATATTTGAAACTACTCACGGTACCATCCCAAGTCGCTGTAACATTGTATTGACGCTTGCTCATGAAATCATAAATACGGATATCATTTTTATCAGCTTCAAAACCTTCACGTGCCATAGACAACCAAGCGATGCTATTTCCATCAGGCGCAAAAGCTGGTGCCATATCATAACCATCCGAACCAGGTAATGCCGTCACGGAGCCGCTCGCCACATCGTATAACATCAATTCTGTATTCGTACTAACCGCGTAATCTAAACCATGTTTACGCTTCGTTACATACACGAATGATTTACTATTTGGATTCCAAACCATATCCTCTGCACCACCATGTGGCTTTTGCGGACAATCAAATAATTGACCCTCCATGATATCACGTGGCTGTCCTATTACGCCTTCCTTATAAGAAACAACAAAAACATGTGAGTAAGCACCGTCTTCCCATTCGTCCCAATGGCGATTGTTTAGAGTTGTATAAATTTGAACATTTGATTTATTCCATTGCGGATAGAAGTCGCTACCGGAGATGCGTTCCATCTTAACTTCTTTAGTGAAGGAAAGCCAGTTTCCATCAGGTGAAAGCTGCAAGTTATCTGCATCCTCAGGCAAGCCATTGATATGCTGCCAATCACTTCCATCCGCTTTCATTGTATACCATCCTCCACGATAGTTAAATAAATATCTGCCATTAGCAAACGGACGCATAGATCCTTTGCTTCCCCAACCCTTCGTAACAATTTCTGGAGAACCTCCATTGATCGACACTTTCCAGATATTACGAATCGACTTGTTAGAATCAACATTTGGATAAGCAATACCAAAATAAACCGACTGACCGTCAGCACTGACACCTTCAGCTCCGACACGACCGAGCTGCCATAACAACTCCGGAGTCATCATCGTTTGTGCTTGCGTAAAATAAGTAAAGCTCAAGCTTACACATAGAAGAGAAAATAGTTTGCGCATAAAAAGTAATTAGTGACTAAAAATACTATTCTTTCTCCTTATTTCTCTAATTTCGAATTAAGTATGAAGAAAGTATTCTATACCCTATTTTTTCTTTCTTTAATTGATTTTGCTTCCGCACAAAACTTGCTGTGGGCAAAAAAAATGGGCGCCTTACGTCCTAATGACGTCGCCTATGCCATTGCAAGCGATCAATCCGGCAACAGTATTAGTGTAGGCACTTTTAGGGACACGGCCGACCTCGATCCAAGCGCTACTGCACAGCTGTTTTATAGTGCCGGACAAGAAGATGTTTTTATAACGAAGCTCGATTCAAATGGTCAATTTCTTTGGACGCGTCAAATCGGTGGCGTACAAGGTGATTTTGGCTATGCTATAACAACAGATAAACATAATAATATCTTAATCGCAGGTAGCTTTAGTAATCGATGCGATTTTAATGTGGGTGGAACGCCGAATATGATTATGTCATCCGGATCTTATGATGCCTTTATCGCTAAGCTTTCACCAAATGGAAATTTACTATGGGCTAAAACATTTGGAGGGACAAGTGCTGAAGAAGCTTTTGCTCTCACTGCGAAAGCAAACGGCAACATCACTATAGGAGGCTATTTCATGGGCACTGCCGATTTTAATCCTAGCGCAGCAAACTTCAATTTAACGGCACAAGGAATTCAAGATGCATTTATCAATGAGCTAGATAGTAATGGCAACTTCATACAAGCATTTGCCATAAGTGGCCCCTTGAAAGACTGTATTTACGGACTTTGTAGCGATGCAGATAATAATATTTATACAAGCGGATACTTTGAAGCGAGTGCCGACTTCGACCCAAGTATAGTCAACTATACCTTAACATCTGCGGGCGGAAGTTTCGATAAAGATTTTTTCATTGCAAAATATAATAATACCAATCTTGTGTGGGCCAAAAATGGCGGAGGCTTAATGGCTGACATCGCCTTCGGCATCTGTCTCGATTCAAAGAAAAATGTACTCACTACGGGCTGGTTTGAATCACAAGCGGATTTCGATCCTTCAAATAATGTGTACTCCGTTAGTGCCTACGCTGGTATCAACGACCGCGACGCTTTTGTGCTGAAACTCGATTCCAACGGACTTTTCAAATGGGTGGCTCCTCTTGGTGGAACAGATATCCAAACAGGATACGGTATTGCTTGCGATCAAAATGATAATGTCTTTATTGCAGGATTTAATAAAGACTCCCTGGATTGCGATCCAAGTGCCGCTCAACAAATGATTATAAGTAAAGGCGACTTCGATATATATGTCAATTCACTCGACTCAGCCGGAAACTATAGATGGGCCTTCGATATTGGCGGTATTACTGATGATGGCGCTAATGCGCTCTGCGTCGACCTTCGTGGCAATGTCTTAGTAGCAGGTGGCACTAGTGATACCGTAGATTTCGATCCAGCAACACAAGACACCTTCCAACTACGAACACAATTTCTCTACGATGTTTTTATTGCGAAGTTTGGTGCTTGTCATCAAGCATATATCCATGGAGTAAATTACTCGGAAACACTTTGCGAAGGCCAACAAGCAATCATTCAACTCAACGGCACTAAAGGTAGTGCTGCCAATTGGTTGATTGCAGGACCTATGCCCTTTGGTTCGCAGGCATGGTATTATTCCAGCAATACGATTGCCTTCACCGCTCCACAAAGCGGCTCTTATATGTTAATGCCCAGCTCTAGCTGCTTTGGTTTTGTGAGCGATACGCTAGTTTTTAATATTGATTCTGTTAATGCAAACTTTTCTATTCAAGGCAATAATTTATTAGCAGCTGATACAACGCTTTTGCATTATCAATGGATGGAATGTTTCACTACTAATATGCAAATAATTAACGGAGCGAATAATTATTCCTTTACGCCAACACATACTGGCAGCTATGCTTTAATAGCACAAGACTCCCTCTGCTCCGACACTTCAAGCTGTGTACTCTTCTCTTTGGTAGGAATGAATGAGATAAAAAATTCTGCTATAAACATCACTCAAAATGAGAACCAAGTAATTGTACTTCAATCCAACGAGGAGTTTCATTACAGTGTTTACAATTCTCTTGGGGACTTGATTGCAAGAGGCGAAAACAGGAATCAGATTACAAGCATAGAAAGCAAAGAATGGCCGGCAGGTATTTATTTGGTGAATGTAGAAACGGCGCATCAACGTATCACACGTCGAATAATGATGGTACGCTAATCTTGTTTAAAGTAGTCTACCAAGGCCGCTACTTCAACGAGTGATTCTTTTAAAACTATGGCAAATTTTGCATAGATCTCTTTGATCTCAGTAAAGAATTCCGCGCTTGCGTGAGATTCAATCCAATAGGCCTCTTGGTCCATTCCCAAGCCTAGTACACGGCTACGTGTTTTAAGGCGATGCGCATGAAATTTTATTGCCGCAAAATCTGCTGTATCCATCGCTGTCTGCAAGGCAATAATATCCTTACCCAGCTCTTCAGAAGTTAGCGAAAGCATCTTTACCATAAAGGCGTTGTCGCCACCTACCATTTTTTCTAAATAGTTCAGATTGACAAATTTCAACGGCGGGCGCTGGGCTTCAACGAGTTCATCATTCATGGCCCAATGTAAGAGATGATGTAAAGTATCGGCCTCTAGTGGCTTTGCAATTACTTTAACTTTTTCATTAAAGGTCCAATTCAATTCTAAGGTCCCCGTTAAAACGACAATTTTCTTATCTGGATAAAGCTGAATGATATCTTGTGCATTGCCATCTCCAAGGTTATTATCCACCACTAATAAATCGTGCGATAAACTTGGAACGGCACTTTTAAATTCGGAGCAAGAATTAAATATAGAACAAGAATAAATATGACTGTTCTGTTGTATCAGCCTCTTGAAGGCCATTTGGTCAACGAGGTCATCTTCAATATACAGGATATGACGCATACTATCCGGTGAAGGTTTCGCTATACGACCAATACTGACTCAAAATACTAACCATTGATTTGAACTGATCATAGTCAACTGGTTTTACCATATAGCCTGCAATCCCTTCATGGAAAGCAGTCCATTTATCATTATGATCTTCGCTCGTTGTAAGAATGACAACTGGAATAACGCGCCATTCTGGACTTTTCTTCAACATCGCCAAAAACTCCAGACCATTCATTTTCGGCATATTAATATCCAATAAAATGAGATGCGGACGTTCTGTTGATGTTGCTAGGAATGATTGACCTTCTTCTCCATTCGACTTTACCACAAGGGGGTTTTTAATGCCCAATTGTGACATTGCACGTTGAATGGTCATTACATCAACCATATCATCTTCCAACAATAAAATAGTCTTATTACTATCCATATTATTATTATTAGCGGGAGTCCTTTACGAAGTTAATGATTTTTAGGTATGCTAAAGAAAAAGCTTGTGCCTTGCCCTACTTTTGAGGTCAAATGAATACTTCCACCCCCCATTTCTACGATTTTTTTAACAATTGACAAGCCAATTCCTGTGCTTTCGTAAGTATCCTTAGGCTGTAATGTTTGAAAAATTTTAAAAATGCGATGGAAATGACTCTCTTCGATACCTGGTCCATTATCCTTAATTTCGAACCACCAAAACTTTTCATCTTCTTTGTACAACACCTCAATTAGTCCGAATTCTTTATTCATGTATTTGGCTGCATTGCCAATAAGATTTTGAAATATCTGACGGAGCTTTGTTTCTTCATACCAAACAGCAGGAAGAATACAAGCAATTTTAACTTGAATACCGCTCGGTAAATTTAAATCAGCCACCACCTCATTCACGATAGCATTTGCGTCTTGCTTTACAACGTTTTGATGAATATGACTGATACGAGAATAGTTAAGCACCCCTTCGATTAAATTATGCATTCGTACCGTTCTTTGATTTAGCAAGTCGATTAGTTGTTGACCTTGCTCATCTAGCTTATCACGATAATCTTGATTTAACCAATTAGTGAGTGAGCCAATTGCGCGTAAAGGGGCTTTCAAATCATGCGAAATGATATAGGCAAAGTCATTTAATTCCTGATTCGACTTCTTAAGTTCCATCAATACCTCTGCTTGCTTTTCTTCAATTTTTATTCGCGAACTGATATCTACTGAAATAACAAGATACTGGGTAGGATTACCTTGTTCATTCACGAATGGCACAATGGTAGTG
The DNA here is from genome assembly GCA_947452995.1 of Chitinophagales bacterium. Classification (GTDB taxonomy): domain Bacteria; phylum Bacteroidota; class Bacteroidia; order Chitinophagales; family CAIODY01; genus JAHEYX01. The sequence goes on along the minus strand of CANGEV010000006.1, from coordinate 86,743 downwards.
TCTGTCCAATAATTAGCAAGATTTTTATCTTGTCCTTGCACGGTACCTTTCCAAACGCTTCCTTTTAATAAATCTTTCGCGATTTGAATGCGTTCTTCACTACTAAAATTCAGAACCGGGAAATAGGCTGTATACGGCTTATGTAAAACCTCTTGACGTGAGAATCCTGTTATGTCACAAAACTTATCATTCACATATTGAATAATTTGTTTGGTGTCCATAATAAAAACGGCTGCTGCCTCATCAAGTGCAAGTCGGAAATTACTTAACTCTTTAAACGATTCTTTAGAGCTTAATTCAAATATATGCTCTAGCTGTTTATACTCTGAATCGTGCTCCTGGTAGGCTTCATTGATAGATTCGAGGAAAGATTCAAAGCCCGGCAATTCCAACCATTCCGGTTGAACGAGCTTCTTCATCTGACGTGCCAATAAACGATGCCTTCCTTTATTTACCATAAACTTATTTTTCGCTGAACGTCGTAATGGTCATCGATTGATTATGCAAATAACATGGAGCACCCATTTTCGAAGGCGAAATTTCTCCATACGAGTAGAAGCCTGTCAGTACCGTATCTTTTCCTAGCACATCATGAACCGCTTCAATCTCCTCTTCTGTAATTTGCTTCATAACTAGCTTCCGACCAACACAACTAACCAATAACGCAAATTCTATATTTGTAGAAAAGCCTTGCTTGGAGCGTTCGGCTGCTTGATTCGCACCATCAATCAAATGATCTACATTAGCCTTCATCAGCTTTACATAACTACCCTCTGGAATATCTCCTGCAAATGTCAAACTTTGTTTCTCTTCATCAACTGCAAGTATCGTTCTAACAATAGGCTCATCAACATTATTAGTCCTCAAACTCAATGGGAACAATAAACCTGATGCAGGCAACTGATTTGCTAAATCACCTAAGAATGACTTATACAAGCTCAATGCAGGCATATTATCTATTTCGTAAAGCACATTATTTTCGGCTCTCGTTACCAAACGTTCAATACCAAAGATATCCCAACCACCATACGAACCATAACCAATCTTTATCTTATCACCATAAAATCCTAAGCCTATTACTCGGTCACCTGTAGCTCCTTCTTCACTATCAATGACATAGGTTTGTGAGAAGTCGGCACCATCGCCCGCTAAACCACCTGTCACATTCACTTCCTTCGGCAATACCGAACGCATCCCTTCTACTAACTGCGTACCGTTGATATGAAGTCCTTCACTCAATACAAGTATGTGACGAAGGCCAGCCTTCGTAAATTGATTCACCAAAGATTCTCCGACGCGTGTACTATCGGCAGCACCACTTAAAGAGACAGAATGCTTCTCCAATTTTGTGTGCTCGAATTCAATCGCCGTGATAACAACACCAGCCTCTTCAATTATACCATTTGCAATTTCACCCGAAGTGCTGCAACCCATGATATACGCTTCAGGAAATTTAGTCCGTATAAAATTTAAAACCGATTCACTCTTTGCCATACCGGGTGTAGCAAATATCAAAACGAGTTGAGCATGAATAGTACGTGTTGGAGACACTAGCTCTTTCCATTCTGAATGCTTTAAAGAGGAGGTAAATTGTTGAATAAGCATAGTGAAGATTTCTAACAAGTTAAGCAATCCTCGCATAAAGAACAATGACTAAAGTCAGTTTATCTTATTAACTCCAAATTCCCCTTTTTAAACTGACGTATATGCGTAAACGGATCTGTATAAATCAACTCATAAACAAAGGTGCTAATTGGCTGTTGACGCCCTCTATATACGCCATCCCAGCCAACATTCAAGGGATCACTTGTATAAAATACACATTCCCCCCAGCGATTAAAAATTCTAAACACAAAATCAACATAGGGCAAATCACAATCTATAATAGGGAAGAACCTATCATCTAAGCCATCCTCATTCGGCGAAAACGCATTCGGTATCACCAAGTTACACTGACAATCATATTGCTTAATTTCAATACGATCACTTGCATCCAAACATGGAGGATTCGAAACTGTGACTGAATAAGTACCCGGTAAATGAACCGTATAATTCGAACCAACACTTCCATCACTCCAACGTATTTGTGTGGCAATGGAATCGCGCACGAACAATAGCAGTGTTTGCTGCAAACAAACAAACGTATCCGGACCTAAATCAATATATGGTTTTTGACTTATCGACAAGCGAACGTGGATCGCACTATCACATCCATTGGATGAAGAAATTGTATCATAATAATCACCTGCCAACCATACTTTATGTCCATTAGGCAAGGTATACAAATCCCCTATACATATTCTTGCATTTAAGGTGGTGTCCCTTGCAGGTACTAGCTTCACATCATATACAACAAAACTGTCACATAAATATTGATTCACCAAAGTATCACGATATATGCCCGTCTGCGTAACGAGCAGTCCATTCGGTAAAACAAAGGATTGATTCGAACAAAGTGAATATAGAAGGGTATCGTAACTACTACTATGCTGAATAATATTGTCGACGTGAATACTATCACAGCCAAATTTATTTACTAAGGTATCACTATGAAAACCCGCTTGCGTAAGCGTATGTCCATGACCACAGTTAAACACCTGTCCCGAACATAAATTAATGGTACTCGTATCTGGAATGGAGGGATCTGCCAATACAACGTTGAACGTGTCTGTCGCCGGACAACCTGCAGTATTCAACAAACTCACGACATAAGTTGTTGTCTGCGTAGGATGAATGCTAATATTCGGACCAATAGCTCCAACGGTTGCAGAGTCTAAAGGAAAAGATTGCCAGGCATAAACAAATGGAACACTATTGCTAGAATCTGCATCGCAAACTGCTAAACGAATATCTGGCAACTCATGCGTATAGTTGTAAGAAGTGTTAAAAACCCATTGAAAGATATTGCAACCCGGCACTGCCATCGGACTGTTTGAATATCCATAAATAGAGCGTACTTCGGAATGCAGCGACTTCCTTACTTCATCCGTACCAATTTGAAATATTCCGGAATTATAACAAGTCTCTACAATTAAGTCACTGACACCATCCCAAACAAATGCATTCGTAAGCGCCAACATAGTCCAACCAGCATTGGTGATTAAACTCGGATAATAAGCTACGATATTACCGCCCGGATAATTCGACATGGAAGCTGCATTCGGATCACCACATTGCATTTTAATCGTAAAATTACCGAAAGGTAATAACGACATTTTATTCGTCACAAAAAATCCAATACTATCAATTCTACAAGCAGTAAGTCCACTCTGGCGGAGTTCTTTCGCTTTATAACGCATCGTCATTTTATGATTTTCTATAATGCCATAAAATGGAGAACATGGTCCATTCAAAATACTTCCATTCCCTACATCAACGCTAAAGTCGGCTTTGGTACATGGTGGCGCTAACATGCAAGTTAAAGCCGAAGAAATTTGATGTAAGCCATTTGTCTGCGACTGTAGTAAAAACGTCGGAGGCGTAAATCCACTGCCCTTGCATAAAATTGTATCCTTCGGTAGCTGTATCGTTGTTTGTTTTGCTGGAGAGCTAACCGTAAAACTATCCGTAGAGGTGCAGACTCCGTTGAAGGCGTGTACATAATAAGTGGTCGCCTGACTCGGACTAACGACGATTGGAGAACCGCTTGCGGAAAAACCACTCTGCGAAGAAGTCCATGAGAACTGTGTTCCAGCCGGCGTGCTCGTAAAGTTCCGACAAACGCCTAAATGCAAATAAGGGACAGCGCTGATGTTTAGGTTGGCATTACGCACGCCACAAGCACCTCCCGCGAGCGGGAAATTAGAAAAATTATAACGGCAGTTAAGCCCAGAATAGGCCGCAATTGCATCATCAGCACTTGTATTGTTTCCATTATCAAAACAGATATCCACTAAAAGATTGCTGACGCCATCCCAATTATAAGGAGTCTGTAATATTAATTTATTCATGCCGAGTACCGTTGCAAAGGTGCTTGCGCAATATACAGTTGTTAAGGAAGTGATCGTATCGAAGATTAAGTTACCTGGGATGCTGCTATAGGAAACGCAGGCGAGCTTGACATTTAAATTATGTACCGGAGTCGTGCTTTGCTTATTGATGATCTGCCATGCCATTTCACTAATCGTACACGCCCCATTCAATCCTAAATCGTTCAGATCAGCCGCACTATACAGATACTGCACTCTTCCACGCGCACTGGCCGTTTTAAAAGGTGTTACTGCAACATTTTGCCATGAAACTAATTGTGGCTTATAGGCGCCCACCACATAAGTGTAGGGATTAGCGCAGGCCATATTCGAAGGACCACATTGTGCTGTTAAAGAACTCGCGGATAAAGTATCTTGAGCATGCGAACATATAACATCTCTTCCCATTACGTGCACATCAGGATTAATTCCTTTCGTATGAATTAAAACAGTGTCCACTGCCGGACAAGCCGTATCATTCGCAGGTGGATATGCATGCAACATCACTTGATGATCGCCGCCTACAAACCAAGAAACACGTATCGCTTTAGGACTATTAACATTTCCCTTCACTAGCTGCGCACCATTCAATTCCCAAAAATAAGTCCATCCAAATTTTGGTGCGCCTTGTAAATAGAGCGTGGTGGTATCGTATGGAATGCATACCGAATCTTGCGTGCTATGAATACTTAATGGCTTCGGCTTTCTTATAACGTAAATCGGCTTGGTAATGGTATCATAACAGCCAGCAGGATTCATCACAAGCAAGCTAACTGAATAAACACCGCTAGTATAATACGTATGCAAGCCGTAGGCATGTGTTGATGCGTTATTAGGATTATTCGGATTAATACTTGCAACAGAGGTATCCCCAAAATACCACTGCTCAGAAATCATATTTATCGAAGCCGTTGGCATGGCAGTATCTGGAATAATAAAATCAATAAACAATACAGACTGACCGATACAAACGGTATCCTGAAAACTAAAATCAACCTTCGGCATCGCATAGATCGCCGTGTGAATGATTAAGCTATCGCAATAAGGAGCACTTTGTGTTTGTATTATATGGGTATAAGACCCTGGTGTGCTAGAATAAAGCCCGTTCGGTAGCTGATGTGGTGGTTGTGCACAAGCATTAATAAAAGCTTCCGGCATATTATAACTCATGACTACTGCGGAGTCGCAACCGCCGAAAGAACTAAATTGTAAGGTTTGTGAGCCAGGCGCTTTTACTGTATCACCATTCGGCCAAAGCTGGATTTGATGGCAATCGTAGGCAATACTTATATAATGAATGATAGGCGGAATTTGTGATACGAGATAAACAACATTCTGCGTGACGCCATTGATTATTTGCGTCGTCGTATACACCCCTTCATTCTTTATCCATTGATTGGGAATCCAGACGCTATCATTCGCACAAAAGGTCAAAATAACGGTGGAATCGGTCACACAGGATGGAGCAGTACAGTTAGGATTGTACATGTATTGCCACATACTATTTGTTTTATTCGCACCAAAAACCCATAAATTATTATTATTATCTGTCCACAAACAATTGCCCGTACCTCCCGGAGGTCGATTATATGGGTTGTTGACACCTTTAGTACCGAAGATGGCCGTCTGGCCTAAGGCACCATCAATCCAATTCCACGAAGCCGAATTAGCATTGAATAACCATAAGTCGTTCCCGGCAATATCTCCTCCAAAAAACCAATACGTATTCGGGCAATAAGCTGGCGTCACTCGATAATCTACATTCTTCTTTGGATAATCGATATAATCCGGTAAACACTTATGAAGATAAGCTCCGTTAGCACCGGGCGTCCGGGCACGTAAGGACCACATATTTTGCAAGGGATCATAGGCCCATAACTCATTGCTATAACCATTTCCTGGATTAGGAACCACAATCTCTAACCAGCCTTGTAAACTCTTCATCCCACTGCAATAAGCAATCCCTGAAGGTGGTAAATTGTTGGCAGCCCATTGCTTCAAAGGTGCATAAACACCCGACGAACTAACGCCATGATTTCCTTTAATCCAAGCCCATGCTTTTGTACTCGAATTAAACTCCCATAGATCAGAACTGCCACTTACATACAACCATAAATTATTCTGATAATCAACCCAGGTGACATTATCTTCCGTAATACCTTGCGGTGTATAGTTAGTACTAAAAATCCCTGGAGGTCCGAAACTAGCGATCTGACTAAAATTCGTGCCGGCCATCCAAGTCCATTCATTCGTTGCGATATGATAACGCCACATGGTATTCGACTTATACAAGCCTTGATTGATACCTCCTAACAACCAAAGATCTCCATTATTATCTACCCATGTTGCATTGGTAAGTTGAAGTGCTCCAGGACTATTCATAATAGAAGGAACACCTAAAGTGCCATAGATAGGCGCTTGGTTCAGTAGCGGTGAACCTCCCATCCATGTCCATTCTGCACTTGTGGGATTAAACTTCCATAAGTCATCATGCATATCGCCACCATAAAGCCAAAAATTTCCCTGTTGATCTTTCCAATGTGCTGCTGCATAACGCGCAGGCGGATTATTATTTGGAGATGCTAAATATTTGATACCATACGAACCTAAAGCATATTGGGTAGAGTCGCCTTTAACCCATTGCCACTGACCAGCTCGCGCTGTAGTCATACAGCACAATATGGCCAAACATAGTATGGTCAATAGTTTTTTCATTTCACGGTACTACAAGATAACGAAAAATCCTTATTAAAATATTTAAGTAATTCTAGATACGTTTTTCACTAATTTTCGCGTTTTTACTATCTGCAGGAATTAATTCCTGCAGATAGTAAGCGACCCTAACACGCATAGAACCTGATATTATTCCTCCGCAGCATTTTTCATAGCCATCAACAAGTTATAGCTTCCCTTTACCACTACCTGGCCTTCCGAGAATTCATCAGCATTTAATATCTCCACGTAACCATGTTCTTTACGGCCAAGCTTAACTTCAAGCAACGTATAGGTATTCGATCCTTTTGCCACAAAAACATATTGCTTGCCTTCAAAATAAACCAAGGCTTCTTCTGGTAAAACAGGCACCATCGCTTCATCCAAATCAATGTGCGCACTCATATACATCCCTGGCTTTAAATCACCTTGGCCTCCATCAAAATGACAATGCACCTCTGTACTGCGATCCGCATCCAAATTCTGTCCTATCAAAATTATTTCTGCCGGATAAATTTTATCACTACCATTTACGCGCGCTGCTTCTACCTTTTGACCCGCTTGCAAATACACCATATCTTTTTCAAATACCTTCAGCTTCAAATGTAGATCACTTGGGTTAATCAGCTCTACCACCACTTCAGAAACCTGAACATATTTTCCGATATTAACTTTCACCTGTGAAACATACCCATCAATCGGAGAACGTAAAACCACGCTCCGTGACAAATTTTCAACACTCAACTTAGCCGCGTCTACGCCAATTAAATTCAACTTCTCTTGTAAGGCCTTAACAAGAATTTGCTGTTGCAAAAACTCACTCTTCGCCAATTGCATCTGCTTCTCACTTCCCGCTTGCGACTCAAATAATGTTTGTTGTCGCTTTGCATCCTGTTCCAAAAAAGGAAGCTTTGCCTTTGCAGAAAGATAATTTTGCTGCAATTCAACATACTGCGGATCTTCTAAAATCGCAAGCACTTGTCCTTTACGAACCGGCATGCCAGGCAAAAGATCTGTCGACTTCAAATAGCCTCCCAATGGAGCTGATACAGTAATTAAATTTTGTGGCGGAACTTCTGTCTGCCCACTTACCTCGATGCGATGCGAAATCAATTTTTGAGATACAGAATCTAGTTGAATCGTAGTTGCCTTCGCTTGTGCATCTGTTAACGTGATAACTGTCGAGACAAACAACTGATCCTTCTTAGATTCAACCTCGGTGCCTTTTTTATGCTGACCACAAGAAAATAAAGCTGTGAGAACCATTCCGAATATATATAATTTTTTCATTTTATTTTGTTGTAGTGTTTAAGTAATGTAATTCAAGCGCCTCTTGATTATATGCAGGCAAAGATTGCCAATAGTTAATCACGGTTTGTAAGTTCTGTTGTGCTAACATCAACCACTCTAAATAGTTAATATTACCAAGTTTGTATTGTTCAGCACTTATTTTTAGAAGCTGACGAGCTTCTGGCAATAAAGAGTTTTCATAAAGCAGGCGTTTGTTCTTAGCAGCAACATAGTTGGCATAGGCAATCCGATAATTACTAAGCCATCGGCTTTGCGCTGCACTGGTAGCTGCATCTATTAACTGAACACCTTGCTTTGCTTGCTGTACACGAGCTAGTTGACCACGCGTAAATATTGGAAGGCTCCATCCCGCCATCATTACATAAGCCTTCGCATCCTTACCACCCAAAAAAGCTGTATTTAAAGGCGTTGCAGGATAATGTTGAAATCCAACAGTCCAGGAAGGAAATAACTTTGCTTTTTCTAATTGAACCTCCTCTCGCGCAACAAGACTAGCTCCTGACCACTGTTGTAAGTACGGATGTTTTAACGGAGCCTCCACAGCATAAGCTGAAACATCGTCCCACAAAAAGATATCAAGAACAGGGGTATCAGAATAAGAGGAACATAACTGGCGCCACTCATTTAAATAACGTAAGCTATCGGCACGAAATGATACAATCTGCGATTGCCACTGAAGGTGTTGCTGCTGAATACTCTTCGACTCTAAAACAGCACTCTCTCCTAATCTGAAACGCAAGTTAGAATATTTAACACCAGTCACCCAAAGCGAATCCCAATGCGCCATCTCTTGCAAAAGCCGAACAGTTGTTACATAATTCAACTGCGCCAACAAAACTGACTTTTGAATGAATGCCTCTTTATCTTTTAAGGTCCATCCTGCTATCTTAGCCTCTGCTTGATAGATTTCGCGTTGATTTTTATACACGCCAGGCCAATCACCGCTTTGCGTCACAGTCGACTGCCATGGTACATTCACTGCAACACCACGTGTAAACTCTTGAACAAACTGTGTCGCCGGCAAATCAAATGCTGTAGCAACTTTAGCAGATTGATACGCCTGAAATTTCCGCGCCATTATCAAATCAGGATTCTTTAACATCGCACTATCCAATGCCTGCGAATAGCTAAGCAAATGCTGTGCATGAACAATACTATTAAAGCACAAACAGACCATTAAAAATATATTACTTCTTTTCATAACGCTTTTCAATTAAAAGGTAAAAGAGAGGAAGAACAAATAAGGTAAGGAAAGTAGCAATAAGCAAACCTCCTATTACGACAGTTGCGAGTGGACGTTGTACCTCGGCGCCTGCTCCGTTGCTGATTGCCATCGGCAAAAAGCCTAACGACGCAACAAAGGCAGTCATCAATACCGGCCGCAATCGTCGTGTGCCCCCTTGTATAATAATTCGTATCAATGATTTTGTTTGCTGATGCCGCGCATTAAACTCCGTTAATAAAACAATCCCGTTCAACACAGCAACCCCAAATAAAGCAATAAAGCCAATCCCTGCACTAATACTGAAAGGCATCTGACGAAGCACCAAGAAATATAATCCGCCTATCGCAGAAAAAGGAATGGCGGTATAAATTAAAGCTGCATGACGAAGACTATTGAAGGCTAAATACAATAAGAAGAAAATCAATAACAACGCAACAGGCACCACAATCATCAATCTGTTTTTCGCTGCATTGAAATTTTCAAAGGTTCCTCCATACGTAATCGTATAACCCGAAGGCCACTGAATATCGGTATTCACACGCTTCTGTAAATCTTCCACCACGGTCATTACATCCTTTGTACGTACATTGAATCCTACCACTATCCTACGATGGCCGTCTTCTCTTTGCACTTGGAAGGGTCCGTTCTCCAATCCTACTTCGGCTATCTGACTAAGATCAACTTGTTCGCCATTCGCTAATGGAACGCGTAGTTTCTGAACATCTTCTAAACGACTGCGTTCATCACCATGCAAACGAACAACGATATCGAAGCGCTTCTCACCCTCAAATAATAAGCCAGCTGTTTTTCCTGCGAAAGCAGCGTTCACCACTTGATTGACTGTTTCAATTCGCAAACCATATTGCGCCAAGGCTTCTCGCTTATAACGAACGACTATCTGCCCAACTCCAGCAACGGGCTCCAAATAGATATCCTGCACACCTTCCACTTTTTCCATACAGCCTTTCAAACGTTGCGCATAGGCTACCAAAGTATCTAAGTTTTCTCCATAAATTTTACAAACCACATCTTGTCGAGCACCAGTCATCAACTCGTTGAAACGCATTTGTACGGGGTATTGAAAACTTGTTGTAATACCAGGAATCGCTGAAACTTTCTCACGCATCTTTGCGGCTAAATCATTGAAATTATCTGCCGAAGTCCATTCCGACTTTGGTTTCAATACGACTATCATATCGGCAGCATCCATCGGCATCGGATCTGTAGGCACTTCACCACTTCCAATCTTTGTCACCACTTTCTCCACTTCTGGGAAATTACGCTTTATAATACCTGCTGCAGCCTGTGTTTGTTCGATGCTAACAGATAATCCACTTCCACTTAATACACGTGTCTCGACAGCAAAATCTCCTTCTTCTAAAGTTGGGATGAATTCACCTCCAAGCGTTGAACCTAATACAATGGCAAGAACAAATAAAACAGCGACTCCGATAAATATTCCTTTGATATGATGAATCGCCCATAGCATAGCGCTTTGATAACGTTGCTCCAACCACAACATCCATTTCGGTTCAGATGATTCTGCTCTTCCCGGACGATGTAAAAACAAACTACTCATCATTGGAATATACGTTAACGAAAGTAAGAACGCCCCAAGTAAGGCAAAGGCAACAGTTTGTGCCATCGGCTTGAACATCTTTCCTTCGATACCACTTAAAGAAAAAATAGGAATATAAACGATGAGAATAATGATCTGTCCGAAGACGGCGCTGTTCATCATCTTGCCTGCACTCGAACGCACCATCTCATCAATCTTCACCTCACCCGAATTCTTTAAAGCCCATTTCTTTTGATGGTGAAGTTGATGTAATACCGCCTCCACAATGATCACGGCTCCATCAACAATCAATCCGAAGTCGAGCGCACCAAGACTCATCAAGTTGCCACTGACACCGAAAATATTCATCAGTATAATTGCGAATAACATCGCCAAAGGTATGACAGAAGCAACTAACAATCCTGCACGCCAATTACCTAGAAACAACACCAATACAAATATGACAATCAAGGCTCCCTCTAAAAGATTATGTTCAACCGTACCAATCGCGTTATCAACCATTTTAGTCCGATCCAAAAATGGTTCTACTAACACACCCTCCGGTAAGGACTTCTGAATCTCTGCCACACGGGCTTTCACTCCCTTTATCACCTGACTGCTATTCGCACCTTTCAACATCATCACAACCGCACCAGCCACTTCGCCTTCTTCATTGTAACACATGGCACCATAACGAGCCGCATGTCCTAAACGTACATCTGCTACTTGCTTTATCTTAATTGGCTGTGCATCACTACTCGTACGAACCACAATATTTTCGATGTCTTCCATCGTCTTCAAAAGCCCTTCTGTACGTATGAATATCGCTTCATGTTGTTGTTCGATATAAGAACCTCCTGTGTTTTGGTTGGCAGATTCCAAAGCTTGTAAAACCTCTGGAATACTGATGCGATAAGCATTTAACTGCTCCGGACGTATAGCGATTTCATATTGCTTCAACAAGCCGCCGAAGCTACTTACTTCCGCAACACCCTTCACACTCAACAATTGCGGACGAACATACCAATCCTGAATACTTCGTAATTGCATCGCATCATAACGTTTCTCATAACCTGGCTTAGGGCGAACCATGTATTGATAGATTTCTCCTAAACCCGTTGAAATCGGACCTAATTCAGGTACCCCAATACTTGGCGGAATCACCGACTGTAAGCCCTGCATACGCTCTGCCACTTGTTGACGCGCCCAATAGATATCCGTTTCATCGGAGAACACTAGTGTTACGAGGGAAAGGCCAAATCGTGAGAAAGAACGCACCTCTTGAATCCCTGCGATATTACGATTTGCTTGTTCAATAGGAAAGGTGATCAATCGCTCAATATCCGTTGCACCCAAAGAAGGCGCTTGTGTGATAATCTGAACTTGGTTGTTTGTAATATCAGGTACGGCATCAATAGGAAGTTGCGTCACCTGATAGGCTCCCATTCCAATGAGAGCGAGAATGAATAAACCAATTAATAATTTATTCTTGACTGAAAAGTCAATGATTGCTTGCAGCACAATAGATTAATTTAGAAATAAAAAATGGCAGACAGGGTCTGCATGAAAAGTCCGTAAATAAAATTACGCGACTTTAGGAGGCTGCCATACAAGGTCATGCGCAGCAGTGCTATAAGGTGCTTGATACGCGCCATTTAACGGCTTCCCGTCTTCATTCGAAAAAAAGGGTAAAGCACAATCCGTTTGACTAACAGAGAACGGTAATAACAGATGAATAGATTGTGTGCCTGATTTGAAAGGCAACTTTTGATCTTCGTTATCCGAATGATCATCCTGACAAGCATAATGATGAAGAAAGAACTGAAATGCGCTTATAGTGGGATTATGACGATGATGTTCAGCGAAATGTTCTAAAAGTAATGGTAACTTCAATAGCTGTTTACATTCTGTGCTAGAGAAGATAAATAAGGCAGTAAGGAGCAACAAAATGCTACGCTTCATACCTTAAAGTTAGTAAAAAAGCGCTTTAGTAAGACATCAAATTATTAAGGGCATTAAAGCCACTGAATTATCTTATCGTTATGCAAATATTTTGAAGTAAACTCCTCATCAGTCGCCACCAAATAAAGTACACCATCAATCACACCTGCAATAGTTGAAACGGCGGTACCTGTAAAAACTCCAACGACTAAATAAACAATACCTGCATTGGTATGTCCCATATAAAAACGGTGAATGCCGAAGTTACCACAGAAAATTCCCAAAACGCCTGCAGTAATACGTGAGACATCTTCTTTTAACATTGTATTCTGCGTCAACATATTCATATTCAACGTAGTGATGTCCAACGCTTGTGCTGCTGCAAACTTCGTTTCTATAGACTTTGCATCAAGCTTATAAATACTTGCTTTACTGTTAAAGGTCATTCCTAGAATGGCGATAATAAGAATTAAAAGTTTTTGCATGGCAACTAAATGTTTCCACAAAGATACATTTCATAGGCAAATTTTGGAAACAATAAATCATTAATTGATTTGTGAATTAAGCAATAAGAAGGCTTCGAAATACTGATTTTTATATTATATTCATAAAAATTTCTGTTATGCGATATCTTATATTGATAATTTTGCTTAGCTGGCAAAGTATCACGCTAGCGCAGAATATACCGCACATTCAAGCGCCAACAATAATCCAACCAAGCTTTTCCATTTATGTGTCTCCAACTGGTTCAGACGCAAATTCAGGAACTGCAAATTCACCTAAAAAAACATTCTCTGCAGCTTTTAATGCAATCAACTTTGCAGGACAAGGTGTGCCTCAATTTCATGTAGAAATAGTATTACTACCTGGCCATTATTTCCCTACACAATCGAATAATTTCGTCCAAGATATTAATAGATGGAGAAGAGGGATAAATCCGAATTACGAATATAACAATCTACACATCAGAGGTATTGGTCAGGTAGTAATTCATGGTGATAGTCTTCCAGCAGGCATTCCACTTTTACAGCTAATGGGAAATGGAATCAGTTTGCAAAAGTTACGCTTCACAAATGGAAAATCAGATGGAATTAGAATTATTGGAAGCGCAATAAATCCACATCATGATCTCTTACTCGACTCAATTCAGGTGGATTCCTGCGCTGGCTTTGGTTGCTGGATTGAAGGTTACTATAATGTTGAAATTAAAGGCTCTCAGTTTATCCATAATTGCGAAGTGAATGAATTTGAAAATCCTGCAGCTAACTGTCAGTGGCCATCAGGATTACGAGTACATAGATCGTCACACATTACTATTCATCATTGTAATGTTGCTTATAATTGGGGGGAAGGATTGAACACTTCATTAGATAATTATACGAACATTCATGATAATATTGTGCACGACAACTATTCTTGTAATATCTATGACCACTCAACTTCTAACGCGATTTATGCCTACAATTATATTTATAATAACGATTCTGTTTTTTTTAGAAATTGTATAAATGGTGCTGGCCGTGCTGCTGCAGGTATTAGTTTAACGAATGAACTTACTTGCACGAACGGGTGTTTTCTTTACACTAATTCTTGTGGTTCTAAATACACATGTTGCGCAGAGACCGATTATGATAATGCAATCCCACAGAGTGTAAGTCATTTGCAAATTGACTCTGTCTTTATTTATAATAATCTAATAGCAAATGCTGATGTATCAGTCTGGGACGCCTTTTCAGGTTTTGGGAGTTATGGCTACTTGGGTAATATTTATATTACGCATAATACCATTCTTAATACCTTAGGAGCTAATACAACGACCCAGAGCCCATTAAAAATTTCCTTTGGAACGCCATATGTATATATTGATAATATTCATGTTGCAGGGAATATAATTTCAGTGGACACCAGTATTACAATCAATACTAATTTGGTAGCAGTAAGCAATCCTTCTATTTGTTCTAATAATTGGTCGACTGCCCTTCATTTTAATAAAAATATATGGACGGTGAAGCCATCTGTAGCTAGCTTAAATTTTAATAATGACACTAGTCTTTTTATACCAATGATTTCCACAGCGCCAGTATTCGTTAATATGCTCTATGGTAATTTTTGTCCTTCTGACAAAGCAAATCAAATGGTGATGTGTGGTAATATTGATTTAGATTGGCGAACAAGTAATCTATTTTCTTTTATAACGGACGATTTCGAACACAATCCTAGGCATACCAACGATTGTAATGTGGGCGCACTTGAACGAATAGGCTGTTTAGCTACAGAAGGACTATCTGTAGATAAATTCAGCGTTTATCCAAATCCTACAGCTGTTAGCGAAATCACTGTGGAATCAGGTAGTGCGATAAATGAAATTGTTATTTTTAATTTAAATGGTATTCTCATAAAAAAAATAAGTCCAAATTTAGTAGATAGAAAATTGAAAATTAATTTGGATACTACACCACCTGGTCTTTATTTAATAAAAGTTAGACTATTAAATGGAACCGTTTCCACTCGTAAATTGATAATTTTACCACATGATAGAAATTAAAAACCTCTCCTTCCGCTTCGGCAGTCATAACGCCCTCAGCGACGTCACTGTCAATATTCCAGAAGGTAGTATCACTGCATTGGTCGGACCTAATGGTGCTGGTAAAACAACACTCATGCGTTGCATGACCGCCCTCGCTCGACCAACAGAAGGAAGTGTTATTATAGACGGCATTGATACAAGTATTGATCCGCATGCTTGTCATCGACTATTAGGTTTTCTTGCAGATAATTTCGGTTTGTATGAACACTTAACGGTTGAGCAATCTGTAAGTTATTTTGCGGCGGCTCATGGCGTGAACGAAGAACGTGTTGATGAAGTGCTCGCGCAAGTAAATTTACTAGACAAGCGTTTTGAAACAATCAAAAGCCTATCACGTGGGATGCGCCAACGGGTTGGCATCGCGCAAGCCATCATTCATCATCCGAAATATTTAATATTGGACGAGCCCGCTTCCGGATTAGATCCTGAGGCGCGCATTCATCTTGCAAGCTTATTCAAAGAGCTTTGTAAGGAGGGGATTACCTTATTAGTTTCTTCTCATATTTTGGCGGAGCTTGATCAATATGCGACCAACTTAATTGTGTTGAAACAAGGAAATTTGGTAGAAACGGATTTCGCCATTCACGAGAATAATATCACGAGCATCCCTTATTTCATCCAGGCTGACAATGCGTCTTCGATAGCAAACTGCCCTAACGAAGCACTGTTCACGTTATTAGAATGTACTGACACTAACGCAATCTTCAACATAAGCGAATCAAGCGCACCACACCTCGTTTTACAATACCTCCTCGAAAATGGAATTCAGGTGAACGCCTTTGGAAAACATAATGTAAACATTCAAGACGCTTATTTAAAAACCATCAAAAACGCATAATATGTTATTCGATATTTTCACTAACCCGGAATTAAAACGTAATGCGTGGATTGAACTCCGTCCGAATAGAATTTGGGCAATGCTTGGCCTGATGGCCTTTGTATTCGTGTTTGCAAATACCGCCTTCGTCAATCAATATACGCCCGCCAACGAAGTGATGATGAATACTTCACTGACTATCTTCTATTTTTTAGTAGGCGTATGGGGTACGAAGAATGCAGCAGATGCCGTAGCCGAAGAAATCAATCAAAAGACCTGGGATCGTCAACGTATGAGCGGACAAAATCCATGGACACTTACGATCGGTAAACTTTTTGGACCCACTTTATTTCAATGGCTCGGTGGTTTATTGGCTATGCTTGTCTATTTCACCGCAGCACTCAATTCAGCAAAAGCTGGCGATATGCTACTTGCCGGAATGATTCACCTCGGACTGGGACTAATGGCTAATATGCTGGCGCTTTTACTTAGCTTGTTAAACATAACAGGAAACGCACAATCTTCGTTTAGTCATTCGAAAATCAATACCACCCTCTTTTTTATTCTTTCTATTGTTACCGTTGCTTGCGTTGCTTGGCTCTTCGGTATCTTGTTAAGTCTTGGCTATGAATCAGGTGCCATCACTTGGTTTGGAATTATCTGGAATAAATTAACCATTTTCATTTCTTTGCTCATCTTCATTGCTTGGAGTATGATTGGCATTCATCAAAACCTTCGCACTGAACTACAGTATCGCAACAAAGCAGGCTACTGGATTGCGTTTCTAGCCTTCGTAGCAATATACTTTTATGGATTTATGTTTAACGAAGGAGAATGGGATGAAACTTTGCGTAAGAACATTTACCATGCGCCAAAAATGAGTTTCACTACTTCAATGTACTATCATCTCTTGTTTATAAGTGGCTTATTTTTCGGCATCACACAGTTTTTATTACTTATCGAACGTAAGGCGGAAGATGAGTATCGTTCCTTTATAGCACAATTGCGTACTTTGCAATGGAGAAAGCTTTGGGTGGAGGCACCACTTTGGTTCAGTTCTTTAATCGCTTTTATCCTAACGATAGGTGCTGTGATCATCATTAAAACGTTTAACCTCAGTGAAACAGGTAGCTTTATTCGTGATGCATTACATGCTTATCCACGCTATTATGGGCTGTCACAAGATGGTAGTGAAATTACGAATGCAGTTGAAATTTCCAGACTTTCTATTGTACTCTGCTTATTGTCTACTATTCTTTTATTGTTGCGGGATGTATGGATAAGCCGTTATCTACTGTATCGTACGAAATTCAAAAACAAGTTATTAGTGGTTGCTTTATACTACGTGATTGTATATTGGGCTATTCCAGGACTATTCATGGTTGGCCATAATGACGAGTATAGTATTATTGCTGTTTTCTTGCCCTTTTACGCGTCTGTAGCGTGGACCTCCTTCATTGCTCTAGCCATACAAGCCGGAGCTGCGTGGTGGTGGTACAGATATACCTTGCTTAACGAAGCAGCATAGGGTTAAAATCGTTTTTTCGCCGTATCTTTAAAGGTCATCTGTCTCAAGCTTTTGAGATGGAATAACTTCTTATGCGCGAAAAAATAGATTCTCTATATCATCACTTCTACAAGAGTCGTTCTGAGTTCTTTCAGACCGTGCTTAAGCTCACGCTCGGAAGTGGAATTGCAGGGTTGATACCAATCGCACTATCTCCCTTACTTACCCGATTTTATGGTCCGGATGATTTCGGCACCTTCGCCATCTATCTAAGTATCATCAATATCGCGAATGCCTTTGTCGGACTTCGATATGAAATGGCGATAATTCTTCCGAAGGAAGATAATAAGGCTTTACGACTTGCTACCTTAAGTATACTTTTCTCATTAGTAATTGGCACCTTACTTTTAGGAATCAGTTTGCTACTAAAAGATACGATTAATCATTTCCTCAAAACAGATGGCTGGATTTGGATTCCATTAGTGATCATCAACTTGGTGCTCAGTAATTTTTATCAAGTCACTTTTTTTTGGTGTAGCAGAAACAAACTATTTACACAAGTTTCAATTAACCGAATTTTACAAAACGGCTTGATAGGCGCTTTCCAACTAGTCCTAGCCTTCTTCCTTTTTAAAACCTACTTTGGTTTGCTGATCGGTCGCACATTAGGTGTTTTATTCTCCGCAATGATTCTAGGTAGAATTCTTTGGAAAGAAATACAACATTCAAAGCCGAATTTAACTTGGCAAAATCTACGAGAAACTGCTAAAGAATTTAGTCATTTTCCAAAACATATGATGCTTACCCAAGGTATTTCAGTCTTCTATGCACAAATACCTGTTTGGTTTATCACCTATCAATTTTCGAAAGCAGCGGCAGGGAATTTTTCCTTAGCCTATATGATTGTCACTATACCAACAGCTATGGTGGTTACTTCTTTTGGAGATACCTTCCGTAAGTTCGCCACCGACCTATATCACCAACAAGGACATTTTGACAAGCTATTCATGAACACAGTCAAAAAAACAGCCATCCTAAGTATCATTCCTTTCCTTGCTTTTTTTCTCTCGTCAGAATTTCTCTTCGATTTAATTTATGGTAGTAAATGGATCCTCGCAGGAAAAATGGCGGGAATCCTCAGTATGATGGTAATGGTAAACATTATTACCAACCCAGTCGACAATACTGCAATCATAGTTGGTAAAACAGGATTTTTGTTTTCGTGGCATTTTGCTAGAATGCTCATGAATTTCGGTGTGGTTGCCCTTTGCTACTTCTTCCATTGGGATATTCTACAATATCTTTATGGATGGGTGGTCATGAATATTCTATTATATGCCGTGAGCTTTAGTTTTATGTATAAATTCAGCAAAGGTCTTGTTACGCATGAATGAAGTCTATAGACATATAAAAATTCTTTTTTACCTGATCTTGTTATTCTCAGGGATGATGAAATGGGGGCCGTTGCAAGCAATTGATAGTACAATTGTGTTTGGTATTCTTTGCATTTTAATCATGTCCTCTGAAATCATGTTACAACCTAAGCTATTAGGTAAAATTTGGCGATGGCCTTCTTTGTTTGTTTTGATAATTCTTTTTCTGAGCGCTTTATCACTCTTGTATACAAGTTCATATGCTTATTGCTACAAAAAAATATTACAATTTGTCCTAACTGTAGCCGCCTTTTATTACCCACAAATCGTTTTAATGCCAGCAGATTATTCGCTTTTCACAAACTATGTAAAAGGCTTTTTATTAGTAGCAGCGGGTACCCTTTTGTTTTTTTTTATAAACTTTGGATTTACCTTCCTACCATTAATCATACTAGCAACGGATGGTACCACCTCTATTCCTAATTATTTAGTCCTGTCAGCTTTTTTAGTTATTTCACTTCTCTATCTGATAAATAAAAATTCGCTTTTTGATGTGTCCCTAAAGCTAGTTGCGGCGTTCCTTTTATTTCAACTAGGTGGTAGAGGACCAATCATCATTTTAGTTACAATACTCTTCCTCGACTATATGATTTTAAATTTTAGAATGAAACGGCTTTTACTATTTATCAGTGGCCTATTGATTCTAATCAGTGTCATGATTTATCTGGATGTCGATGTATCCAATAACCGATCTTTAAATCGCTTTCAACGCTTAAATTCAGGAAACGATAAATCACTCAATGAGCGCATTCGTTTAATCAACGCAAGCTTCAATATTATCGAAGACAATACTTGGCTTGGTACAGGAATAGGCTCCTATGGTCAAGAAGCGAAAGGAATCGATTTCAAAGCGTATCCCCATAACCTCTTTTTAGAGGTCGCTTCCGAAATTGGCTTTACTGGCTTATTATTCACCTTATTATTTTTAATAAGTGTTATTTGGGCCAGTCTGAAATATTTCTTCATGCGCAAACACCTTTTCGTCAAATATAAAGGAGCAGTTTACGTAGCCTTTTTTCTTTTTTTGGAAAACCTAAAATCAAACTCTTTCTTCGAAAACAAATTACTGTTTGGAACAATAGGTGTTTTGCTGCTATTGTCACAATATAATAGTGCAGAAGGGGAAGTATTAGAAATCGACCATGAAAAAAAATAAACCGCTTTCCATATTGAAAGTGTGGTCGACCTTTCAAACGGAAATTAAATATCACGATCACTACTTAGCAAATTGTATGCGGGAAGAAGGTCATGAAACCACCTTCTTTGCCTCCGATAGTGTAGAGCCTGCGTGGAAACCATTTTTAAAGAAAAAGCAATTCGACTTGAATGAAACATGGTCGGGTCATAACATACAACGTTTCCCTTCTATAACAATCGCGAATAAGCCATTTCTTATAACGATTTCTAAATTTATTCGTGCGGTTGAGTTAAAACAGCCAGACATTATACATCTACTGGGTCTTGCGTATCCTGTTAACCAACTTGCCTTACTAACATCCTTGCTTGTTTCAAAAGCACCTGTCTTCGTCAACGAACACGGTCGACTCGCTGCGAATAAAAACGGATGGAAAGCGAAACTATTTTATTGGAACGCCTACTTCATTTATCAGCTATTCGGTCGTAAAAAAATTAAAGCCTTCATCGCACCGAATGAAGAGTCGAAGGCATTCATAATCGATCGATATGGCGTCGCTCCTGAAAAAATTCACATCATTCCTTTAGGCTTCGATGAAACTATTTTCTCGCTGCAAGGAGGTATGCGGAATCAGGAAAAGGACAAACTCATACTTGGCTTCGCTGGAAAGATTAACGCAGACAAACGGGTAGATCGTATTCTGAAAGCACTCGCCCATTCAAGTTCGAAAGAGAATATTCTTTGTAAAATAGCCGGCTTCAACGAAAGTAATTTAGCTATCAAAAATGAGTTAGAAAGTTTTGCGAAAGAACATCAACTTAATGTTGAGTTTCTTCCATTCTTGAATAGTGAAGAATTAGCTGCATTCTATAATCATATAGATGTGGCGGTATATCCTGGAAGTATAAGCATTACAACTATTGAAGCAAACGCCTGCGGAACACCTATTCTACTCAATAACAGTATCCAAGGTCTGGAAGATAGAGTGGCGGATGGACGAGGATATTTATTTACTACAGAAGAAGAGCTCCGTGACAAAATAGAATTTTACCGGACGCAGAAAAGAACAGCGCAGATAAATCATGCAGACATTGCCAACTATACTTCGAAATACAGCTGGCGGAAAATATCCCAAGAATATCTTAACTTATACTATCAATACCTCTAGATATGCTTCGCAAAATAATATTCGGCATTAGAAAAATGCGATTGCAGTTTTTACACCCCAAGCTGAAAATTGCAGCAGGATTCTCTTGCGGTAAAGAATGCCACGTGAGTCGGAAGAATGAAATCAATATCGGCGAAAACTTCTTTATGGGACATCAATGTCATCTAGGAGCGAATGCCAACATCGGCAAAAACGTCATGTTCGCATCTTGCGTAGCCCTAGTAGGTGGTGATCATAAGTTTGATGATATCGACGTGCCAATGCGTTTTGCGGGTAGAGATACGTTTAAGACAATCACGATTGAAGAGGATGTGTGGGTCGGACATGGAGCAATTATTTTACAAGGAGTACATATTAGTCAAGGAGCCGTTATTGCTGCCGGAGCAGTCGTCACTAAAGACGTCGCGCCTTACGCTATCGTAGGCGGAAACCCTGCAAAATTTATTAGAGAACGAAAGCGCTTAAACCCATGAAGCAAATCATACAAAACCTGAGAAGTGGTGAAACACTTTTAGAAGAAATACCTGCACCAGAAGTTTCACAAGGACATGTACTCATCCAAACGACGCATAGTCTGGTGTCTTTAGGGACTGAGAAAATGTTGGTTGAGTTTGGCAAATCAAGCTTGATTGCGAAGGCTCGTCAACAACCTGATAAGGTGAAACAAGTGTTGGACAAAATAAAAAGTGATGGACTGCTACCAACTCTAGAAGCTGTATTCAATAAGTTAGATCAGCCCCTTCCGCTAGGTTATTGTAACGTCGGTAGAGTTATCGGAATCGGCGATGGCGTGAGTGATTTTAAAATCGGCGATCGCGTTGCTTCTAACGGAGCACATGCTGAAATCGTTTCTGTCCCCATTAATTTAGTCGCTGCTATTCCTGACAATGTCTCGGATGAAGAAGCTTGCTTCACCGTTATCGGTTCTATCGGACTGCAAGGAATTCGCTTGGTTGCTCCAACCCTTGGTGAAACTGTGATAGTATATGGAATGGGACTCATTGGCTTAATCACTGCACAGTTATTAAAAGCCAACGGATGTCGTGTTATAGGAATTGATATTGACGAACAAAAACTAGGAATGGCCGCCAAATGGGGCATTACTACTATCAATGCAGTACAAAATGATGTTGTTGCCGCGGTGATGCAATGCACCAATGGTATCGGTGCAGATGCTGTTCTTATCACAGCATCCACAAAAGATAATAGTATTATTAGTCATGCCGCAAAAATGAGTCGAAAGCGCGGGAGAATCGTACTGGTGGGCGTAATCGGACTTGATATTTCGCGAGCCGACTTCTATGAAAAGGAATTAAGTTTTCAAGTTTCTTGTTCTTACGGACCAGGGCGTTATGATGAACAATATGAAAGCAAAGGACAAGATTATCCTTTAGCGTATGTACGTTGGACAGAGAAGCGAAATTTCGAAACAATCTTACAAGCCGCTGCCCAAGGGAACTTACAGCTGAAAGAATTAATTTCGGAAATCGTAGCACTTGAAGAATACAAAACAATTTATGGTGATTTAGGAAAAAGAAATACAATCGCGTCTATCCTCCGCTATCCACAGATGGTAGATAGAAGTCAAACCATTCGCTATCCAAATCATAGTCAAGCCGCATCCCAAAAAGCCTTCTGTATCGTTGGTTCAGGTAATTTTACTAAAATGACCTTATTACCTGCGCTGAAAAAATTGAATGCTCCGATACATAGTATCGTGAGCCTCAATGGCTTGAACGGATCACTCATGGCCAAAAAATATGGTATAGCAGTTTCTTCAACAAATTTTGAAGAGTCTCTCGCAGATTCACAGGTAGATACGCTCATCATTACTACACGACACAATTTACATGCTTCCATGGTACAAAAGGCCTTAGAAGCAGGGAAAAATGTATTTGTCGAAAAACCGCTCGCGTTAAATAATGAAAGCTTGGACGGAATCATTCAAGCCTATCAAAAGTCTGGCAAAGCATTACACGTTGGTTTCAATAGAAGATTTTCACCGCATAGCCAGAAAATAAAAAGTCTGTTATCTGCCGGACAAGCAATCAATATGGTTGCGACAATGAATGCAGGCTTTATTCCAGCAAATAGTTGGGTACACGATATGCAGGTAGGTGGCGGACGGATTATCGGAGAAGCTTGTCATTTTATCGATTTAGCAACTTACTTTACAGGCAGCAAGGTGAAAGCGGTTATGATGAATTCATTGGGTACACATCCAAGCGAAAACACAGATAACGCAAGCATCGTACTGCAATATGAGAACGGTTCAAATGTCGTGATCAACTATTTCGCAAATGGTAGTAAACAATATTCAAAAGAACGTCTTGAACTATACTTCCAAGAAAAAACCATTGTTATGGATAATTTCAGAAGCACAGAGGGTTTTGGTATAAAGGGCTTCAGCAAGTTAAAAACCAAGCAAGATAAAGGTCATGCAAAGCAGTTCGAACAACTCACTACGCTTATGAATCATGGTGGTGCAGCATTAATCCCCTTCGATGAAATTATAAATACTTCGCGCGCAAGCCTAGCAGCTATCGAATCATTGAAAAAAGGAAGCTGGATTTCTATATGATACAAAAGCTGTTTTTGATAGGGCAACTACTCCGAAATATGGGGGCTCGCTATGCCCTTTTTCGTCTGCAATACGAGGCGAAAAAAATCTTTTTGCCAGTTCAATTATACGCACCCACTCATTCGAAATTAAGCCAATTAACGACCTATAAAAATTGGCTGAAAGACAATTCCACAAAGCTTTTTGTTACACGTGGAACATTTAATCTTGAACGAAATAATAGTCAAATTTTACGAACCCACTATGAAAATATCCAAAATGGTTCCATCTATTTCTTTCGAAGCGAATGGAAAAAAATAAATGCGGATAATCCATGGCATCAAAACCCAGATAGCGGCTATGTTTACAATAATAAAACACATTGGTCGAAAATAGCAGACTATTCCGCAGCACAAGGAGATATCAAATACGTTTGGGAACGCGCACGATTCACACACCTGCTAGATATCATTCGACACGACTATCACTTTCAAGAAAATCATGCAAAAGAAGTTATTGATGAAATCAACGACTGGATCTTAAATAACCCTCCAGAACTTGGTCCACATTATCGCTGCAGTCAAGAAATTTCACTACGCCTCCTACATTGGTTGATGGCACTTAATTATTATCAGGCAGATGAACATATAACTGAAGAGTTTTGGAAACGATTGGAGCAAAGTGTTTATGCGCAGCTAATGCACGTATATCAAAACATCAACTTCTCTCGCATAGCCGTAAGAAATAATCATGCGCTAACAGAAAGTCTGCTCCTCTATATTGCCGCTTCCATGTTTCCTCACTTTCCGGCTGCCGTAAAAATAAAGGCTGCCGGCAAACGATACTTCGAAGAAGAAATTGCTTATCAAATTTATCCTGACGGAACATACCTACAATACGCAAATAATTATCATCGCGTTGTCGTACAACTTCTGACGCTTGCAATTAGCCTCGCTGAACGTCAGAATGAAAAATGGTCGGACACCTTATACAATCGAGCCGCACTTAGTCTTGATTTCTTAAACACACAATGCAATCCTACAACGGGAGAACTTCCCAATTACGGATCGAATGACGGAGCACTGTTCTTCCCTTTAAG
The DNA here is from genome assembly GCA_947452995.1 of Chitinophagales bacterium. Lineage (GTDB taxonomy): Bacteria > Bacteroidota > Bacteroidia > Chitinophagales > CAIODY01 > JAHEYX01. The sequence continues at coordinate 61,722 of CANGEV010000006.1, read as the reverse complement.
CGATACAGGCTATCGTGATTATAGGCCTGCACTTAACGCTTTACATCAAGCACTCTATAAAGAACCTCTATTCACTGATAAAGCGGTTCAGGAAGAAGCCTATTGGCTTTGTAATTTCAATGCTAAAGCCTTTCTTCCAAAAGAGAAGAAACTCGATCCTATTGGACTTAAATCCTTTACTACCCAACAGGGCGGCTACGCAATGTATCAAGATGACAATAGCTTTACATTCCTAAAATGTTGCGCCTATAAAGATCGACCAGCGCAAGCAGATAACCTCCATCTCGATATCTGGTATAACGGTAAAAATATCTTACGAGATAACGGCTCTTATAAATACAATGCAAGCAAGGAGGATATTCGTTATTTTATGGGCACCGCCTCTCACAATACAGTTCAACTAGGCAATCACGACCAAATGCTGAAAGGTGGACGATTTATTTGGTATCACTGGAACAAGCAAGCTCAATTGCATACAAAAGAGGAAAGCGATTGTATACAAATAGAAGGAAAGGTGAACGTATATGAACAGCTACAAAAAGGAATTAAACATACACGCAAAATCACGAAATGGAAAGCGAAAGCTGAATGGCTTGTTGAAGATTATTTCAATAAAACTATAAATTTACCTTTAAATCAAAGGTGGCATATCGCAACTGATTCAGTTCAAAATATAGAAATAACTGCCGTTGATGCACATGGAATAGCCTTGAAACCGAGAATAGAAGACGCCTACTATTCTTCGCATTATGGGCAAAAAGAGCCGTCAAAGTGTATTATCTTTACGAGTGAAACAAATAAGATCATTACACGCATTGCGTTGAAATAATAGCACATTGAGGATTCTGCTTATTCATCAATTTTTCTTGGACGCTACAGATGGTGGCGGATCCCGCTTTAATGAAATGACTAAAGTGTGGCGTGAAGAAGGGCATGAAATTGTTGTCTTAGCTGGTACAGTACATTACGCATCCGGACTGAAAGCAGAAAAGTACAAAGGCAAATATTTTGTCAAGGAAGAATTAAACAATGGCGTTCAAATAATTAGATGCTTCGTTTCAGATAAATACAATGCTAATTTCCTTTGGCGTCTTTGGGCTTATTTCTCCTTTATGTTCTCGGCATTCTATGCAGGCTTGTTCAAAACAAAAGGAAAATTCGATTTAATCCTTGTTAGCTCACCCCCTTTGTTCGTAGGTATTACCGCCTATTGGCTTTCCTTTTTTAAACGTATTCCTTACTTATTTGAAGTACGCGACTTATGGCCAGAAAGTGCTATTGATACAGGTGTCTTAAAAAATGCTTTTGTGATAAAACTTTCTTACTGGTTGGAAAAGAAAATTTATAAGCATGCAAAGAAAATTAATGTCCTTACTCCTGCATTTAGAAATACGCTGATAGAAAAAAAGAATATAGCATCTGATAAAATTTGCTTTATACCGAACGCAGCTGACTTCAGCATTGCAGAAAAATGTGCACAAAATTTCAACGCTGTCGAATTCAAAAGAAAACACGGATGGGATAATAAATTTATTATCGTTTATGTTGGTGCACATGGCATTGCGAATCATCTCATTCAATTAGTAGAAACTGCTAGCCTACTAGCACAAGATCCCGACATCTTAATACTTAGCATAGGTAGCGGGATGGAAAAAATGAGTTTAGAACAAGAAGTAAAAAAAAGACAACTAACCAATATTTTATTTCTGCCGCCCGTTAGTAAGAATGAAGTTTTTCAATTTATCCTCGCTGCTGATATGGGTGCATCCATTCTAAAGAAAGCAGATACATTTAAAACTATCTATTCGAATAAAACATTCGACTATATGGCTAGTAAAAAACCAATACTAATGGCCATCGACGGAGTATCGCGAGAACTCATAGAACAAGCTCAGGCAGGCTCTTTTGTGGAACCAGAAAATCCAAAAGACTTCGCAGCAAAAATAAAATGGTATAAAGAAAATCCAGCTGTCGCTAAGGCACAGGGGGAAAACGGTTATCGCTTCGCGAAACAATATTTTGACCGTAGCGTACTTGCCTTACAATATATCGACGAAATGCAAGATATCGTAGGTAAAGATTAAAATCCAAAAGGATTTTGTAACTTTATCCAATGAAGAAATTGTTGACGGTTGTAGGCACACGTCCGAATTTTATCAAAATTACGCAACTAAAAAAAGTAGCAGAAAAATTAGCTCCAACTATGGAACTGAAAATTGTGCATACTGGTCAACATAATGATGATAAAATGTCGAAGATTTTTTTCGACCAATTCCAACTAGATACGCCCGATTATTTCTTGCAAATCGATAATAGAACACAAGCTGCTCAACTCGGCCAAATTATCGTTGGATTAGAAAACATAATAAGCACCTACAAGCCTGATTGGGTAATCGTTGCAGGAGATGTTACCTCAACTTTAGCCGGTGCATTAGCTGCTAATAAATGCGGCGTTAAAATTGCTCACTTAGAGAGTGGCTTACGTTCTAACGATAGAACAATGCCTGAAGAAATCAATCGAATCCTTACAGATGAAATAACAGATCGATATTTTGTAACCGAACAAAGCGGCTACGATAATTTAATTGCAGAAGGAAAAGCAAAAGAAAAAATTTTTTTCGTGGGTAATACCATGATCGATACCATGCTCGCCTTCGAAAAAGAAATTGAAACTTCGAGTGTCTTGGATGAATTAAACATCCATGATAATCCCTTTGTTTTGGTAACCATGCATCGCCCCGCAACAGTCGATAGCAAGGACGGTCTAGAAAAACTATACGCTATTTTTTCAAAAATTGCAGAACGCTACAAAATTGTTTTTCCTGCACATCCACGCACTAAACAGAATATGGAAAAATTCGGTCTTGCCGAAAAATTTCAAGCACTTCCAATTGTGTTTACTGAACCAATGGATTATTTCTCATTTCAGAAATTAATAAAGTATTGTACATTTGTACTAACAGACAGTGGAGGGATACAAGAAGAAACAACGTTCTTACAAAAACCATGTATCACTTTACGTCCGAATACAGAACGCCCTATAACAGTTACTGCTGGATCTAATACACTTTGCTCACTCGAATTTGAGTCTATTACGAATTTAATCCATCAGATTGAAACAGGTACCTACAAAACAGGTAACGTTCCTCCAATGTGGGATGGCAAAGCCACTTCACGCGTTATAGAGACCTTTATCAACAACTAACCATACACACACTTTAACCAAAAAAAGGAAGGCCGCATCCGCGGCCTTTTTCCTTTTAAGCACCCCAGCTTTCTCGATCTAAACTCCGAAACTGAATCGCTTCTGCTATATGCTGCGGAAGAATTCCTTCACTCCCTTCTAAATCAGCAATCGTACGCGCCACTTTCAAAATCCGATCATACGCGCGCGCACTTAATGACAATCGCTGCATCGCCTGACGTAATAAACCAGCACAAGCATCATCTAGCTGAACAAACTCCTTCAGCTGCGCAGCACTCATTTGCGCATTCGCATATATACCTTTTTCCTTAAACCGAACTTGCTGTATTTGCCGTGCCTTAATTACGCGAGCACGTATACTTGCACTCGATTCCCCAAGCGCTCTCGACTCAAGCTCTTTAAATGGCACAGGCGTCACCTCTACATGCAAATCAATACGATCCATCAAGGGTCCTGATATTCGATTCAAATAGCGCTGAACCACCGTCGTGCCACAAACACACGCACGCTCTGGATGATTAAAATATCCACACGGACATGGGTTCATTGCACTGACTAACATAAAATTTGCTGGGAACTCTACATTAAAGCGCGCACGTGAAATGGTGATCCGACGCTCTTCCATAGGCTGACGTAACACTTCTAAAACGACACGCTTGAATTCAGGCAACTCATCCAAAAATAACACACCATGATGCGCTAATGAAATTTCTCCTGGCTGCGGATGAGCACCACCACCAACTAAACCAATATCCGATATTGTATGATGAACACTACGATACGGACGCTGCGTTATTAAAGTTTGATTGGCATGCAACTTACCCGCTACACTATGCAAACGCGTTGTCTCTAAGGCCTCTTCCAAAGTTAATGGTGGCAGGATACTAGGCAACCGCTTCGCTAACATCGTTTTCCCAGCGCCTGGCGGACCGATAAGTATAGCATTGTGTGATCCTGCTGCTGCAATCTCCATGGCACGCTTTATTCCTTCCTGACCTTTCACATCCTGAAAATCATACACAAAATTTGAATCTTGATGGTCAAACAACTCCTGCAAATCGACACGTACCGCTACTAATGGTTCCGTTACAAAATGATCTACTAATTCTTGCAAATGACCAACACCATAAACTGATAAACCGCTTACAATAGCTGCCTCGCGAGCATTTTCCTTCGGTACAAAAATAGCCTGCATACCCATTTTCTTTGCCAGTAATGCCATCGACAAAACTCCCTTAACCGGCAAAACACTTCCATCTAATGACAATTCGCCCATTATAAAATAGTCAGATATATCAACTGCCCCTATTTGCTCACTTACCGATAACAAGCAAATCGCTAATGGCAAATCAAAAGCACTTCCCTCTTTTCGAATGTCTGCCGGAGCAAGGTTAATGACGACCTTTCTACGCGGCATCATAAATCCACATTCATGTAGAGCACTCTCTATTCGATGCATACTCTCCTTAACCGCATTGTCCGGCAAGCCAACTAAATTATAGCCCAAACCCTCCGTCAAATTTACTTCAATTGTAATCGGCCAAGCATCCACACCCAATACCGCAGCACTCATCGTTTTTGATAACATTTTCAAGCTTTTCATCTATAACGCGTAGATCGCCTAATTTATTGTTTAGCTATTCGTTAAGCCCGAATTTTTAAGTACCTTTAACAGTCAATATTCTTCCCCAATGGAGAAAAAAGAACTCTCAATTCACGATATCATCACTAGTTTATTTGGCTTCTTTCGTTTAGCTAAAAAAAACTGGTGGGTACTATTATTAGCCTTTATACTATTCGGTAGTCTAGGCTATTTTATGGCTGCAAGAAAAGATACCATTTATGAAATTAACTCCACCCTTGGTGTAAAAGGTAAATATTGGGGCGGTGTTCAATCATCCGCACTCGCCTTAGCTAGTCAATTTGGATTCTCCTTAGGAAATAGTGGCGCCTTCGAACCAGATAACAAAACTATTATTGGTGTCTCTCTCTCTCGCCAATCAATTAAAAGTTGCTTGCTGCAAAAGTCTAATAGCGGTGATAAAAACACTTGCCTAGCCGACCAATATGTGCGTATCTATAAACTCCATAAAAAAGAGGAAGCACCTCAACTGTTTAAATCAGAAAACATTCATCATATCCTGCCAAGTGAAGACAGCCTACTAGAAGCGATCTATGATAAAATAGTGAGAAAAAATGTTTTTGTAAATCTTGATGAAGAAATCGGAATGGTAAAGTTGAAAGTATCGAGCACCAATCCTGATTTTTCAAAAGACCTTTCTAATCGCATTTTAGATTTCATGAATCGTTTCTTTATCGAAAATCAAAACGATAACCAATCTAAAAGTTACCAAATTTCAAAGTTCCGCGTCGACTCAATCCATGCTATCCTTCAAGCAAAAGAATCACAACTTGCGCACCTGACAGATATTTCCATGACCTCCACTAAATCAAGTGGACATTTACAACAAATGCAACTAACGCGCGATGTAGAAATATTAAATAAAATTTATGCCGAAGCCATTGCTACGCTTGAAGTAAATAAAGTGGTTCTTGGGCGCGACAAATCTGTGATGCTTACTATTGACGAACCAGAATTCTCTGTTCGTATCGTACATCCAAGTAAAAAGGTTTATGCTATCGTATCCTCAATTCTTGGATTAATATTAACCTCCCTTGTCTTACTATTCTTTAACTACTACCGAAATAATATTCGCGTAAAGGTTAAAGTATAATCGACTTAATCGTTTTCTTTTTTATTATGAAAATTTCTTATAATTGGCTCTGCGACTATGTTCAAGCTATTCCTGCAGTAGAGGAAGTGTCTGTAATACTTACAGCTGTCGGATTAGAAGTAGAAGATATAATCGCTTATGAATCCGTTAAAGGCGGTTTGCAAGGCGTAGTAGTAGGCGAAGTTTTAACATGTATACCACATCCGCAAGCGGACAAGCTGAAATTGACTACTGTTAATATCGGAACAGATACTCCGTTAAATATTGTGTGCGGAGCACCGAATGTCGCTGTCGGACAAAAAGTACCAACCGCTTTGGTAGGTACAACATTATACCCAAGTGAAGGAGAACCAATCACACTTAAAAAAGCTAAAATTCGTGGCGAAGAAAGCATGGGTATGCTTTGTGCCGAAGATGAATTAGGATTGGGAAGCAGTCATGCAGGCATCCTAGTGCTTGATCCCACAACACCTGTCGGAACACCTGTTGCCAATCTATTGGATGTATATATCGATCATATTTTTGAAATCGGACTAACACCTAATCGTAGTGATGCTTATAGTCATTATGGCGTTGCCCGTGAAATCGTTGCATTCCTTAAAGTACATCATCCTGAACGTAATGCTGCACTACTTCCACTTCATAAAGAAGAAGAAATTACGGTTACGATTCAAAATCCTATTCAAGTACAAGTACTCGATAACGAAGCCTGCGCACGTTATTGCGGTCGCTACTTCAGCGCTGCAACAGTTGAAAATGCCCCTAAATGGATGAGCAATCGACTACAGGCAATCGGTATTCGATCTATTAATAATATTGTTGATATCACTAATTATGTGTTGCACGATTGTGGGCAACCATTACATGCTTTTGATGCGGATAAAATCGCTCAAAACACCTTGCTCATTCATACTAGCAACAACAGTTATACACTAAAAACCTTAGATGCTAACGAAGCGAAAATTGAAAAAGGAGATTTACTCATCGCAGACCCAACCCAACCTTTATGTCTAGCGGGTATAATGGGCGGTGATTCTTCTGCCGTTAGTGATTCGACCAAAAATATTTTCTTAGAATCTGCTTGGTTCAAACCATCTATCATCCGCAAAACGGCCACCCGCTTAGGATTAAGAACAGATTCAACACTACACTTTGAAAAGCGCGTCGACTTAGAAATGGCGCCAATCGCTATTGCAAAGGCTTCTTCATTACTAAAACAATACGCGCATGTAGCAACTTGCAGTGAAATCATAAATACCCATCCTGAACGTTTTGCGAATACAATCATTCGTATTCGTTTATCTCAAATCAATGAACGTAGCGGACTTAGCTTGACTAGCGAACAGGTTGAATCTTTACTCGGCAGTCTAGGCTTCGTATTAGAAACGATTGAGAATGGTATTTGGAACCTTCGTGTTCCTTCCCATAAAACAGATATTCACGAAGCAGCCGATATCATTGAAGAAGTCGTGCGTTTGTATGGATTGGATAAAATACCGATGGCAAGTAGTGTACAAGCGATTATCCCAATTCAAGCGCCTGATCGCCGTTTAAGCTTACGCGAAAAAGTGGCTGAAACTTTAGTAGCTAACGGAGTAATGGAAATGATCAATAATTCATTAACGCGTTCGGCCTATTACGGTGAAGCGCCAGATGCAGTTATACTTTTGAATAGTATCAATACAGAACTCGACATGTTACGCCAGAATTTATTGTTTGGTGGCCTGGAGGTAATTGCACATAATAATAACCGCCAACAAGGCAATCAGTCGTGGTTTGAATTCGGTAAAGTATATTTCAAAAAGGAAGAAGGTGCTTACGCAGAACACGAGCAATGGCAATTGATAGGTACAGGTGAGTGGAAAGAATCAAATTGGCAAGGAAAGGCAGAAGCCTTTGATTTCTTCGCCATTAAAAATATTGTTCAACAAGTAGCAGCGGCTTGCGGCATACGTAAGGTGACATGGGAAGCCGGCGAAGTAAAATGTATGCAACAAGGATTTGTGTGGAAGGAAAAAGATATGCTGATCGCAGAAGCAGGAATTGTAGGCGTTGATACCTTGAAAAAATTCGGTATAAAAACGAATGTTTGGGCAGCAAGCATTCACTGGGAGGCACTTTTTAAATTAGCCTCTAAACAAAATATTAAGTACACAGAAGTTTCTAAGTTTCCTTCTGTACAGCGCGATTTAGCATTAGTGCTCGATAAAAATGTAAGCTATAGTGATATCGAACGAATTGCACACAAACAATGTGGTGCTGTTTTGAAAAAGGTAGATCTTTTCGACGTGTATATGGATGCAAAATTGGGGGAAAATAAAAAGAGCTACGCAATCAATTTACGCTTCCAAGATGAAAGCAAAACACTCACAGATGACAAGATGGAAAGTGTAATGAAGCGATTGACAGATGCATTACAAAACGAGCTAAATGCTAGCGTTAGAAGTTAATAAAAAAGGGAGCTTAGGCTCCCTTTTTTATTAACTAAAACAAACAATAAAATTATTCTTTTATCCATTTAACATATTGTGCTGATTTGCTATCCTTCAACTCAAGGAAATATACACCAGTGTTATAAGTAGCAACGTTTAATCTATATTGCGCACCTGATTGGATATTTTCTTGTGCAAAAATCAACTGACCCGTCACTGAATAAACTGCGATAGATTTAATACCGGTAGTATTAACAATATTCAAATAATCAGAAGTTGGGTTAGGGAACAATTTACACTCTCCTTTACGGTTAAATTCTTCTACGCCTAATGCATATTCCAACATCTTACCTGTAAACAAAGAATCAGTGAATGAAGCGCCTGCGTGTGCCATTCCTAAGGTATCAGGACGGTAATCTGGAGTTAAGAAGTTATACGGACTAATTAAAATACCCGTTGTACTTGCTAATGAATCATTACTTGACGCACCAAACCATGACCAAATATCAAATGTACTTCCAGCATTTACTTCACAAACTTTACCTGTCGTACAACCAGCAACGATATTATTCATAAAATGAATATCTCCGGCAAGTGCATTTGCTTCACATGCAGAACCATCAATGTGAATCCCACGTTGAAAATCCATGAAAATACTATTAAACACATTTAATTTTGAATTACGACGAATTCTCGCGCCGCGTCTAAAACCACTTGCAATTGTATTTGCTGTATTACCGCGATATGGTCCGATTAACGTGATATTTGAAAAGATAGCGGCCGTAAACGGTGAAGCACTACTACCAGAAGCATCATTATCAGATTCAAAACCTTCAGAAGTAGATACAGAAGGGTTATCAGCGATATTTGGATCACGAACAACCAAACCGAATTGTACATTACCATTATAACCAAAATCAGTATCGAAATCATCATCTAAGTTTCTATATGAAACCAAATGACGTGCATTTACAGCACCCCCAAACCACTCAAAAGCATCGTCATTCGTAAATGAAACCTGAACATGATCGATCGTTGTTCCAGAACCAACGCCTCCGAATGTTAATCCGTTAATTTCTTTGTTAGGCTGATAGATATAACCACCAAATTCAATTCGTACATACTCTATAGATCCAGAATTATCTGCATCGTTAGGAGTTGCACCTCCACCATATTGTGTGTTAGCTGTGTTTGCAAAACCCTCTACATAAGCAGTTCCTCCAGCTTGATTCACATGCGCATTACCCATTAAAATAACGCCACCCCAATCACCAATATTACGCTGACCAACTGCTTGATCGCTAGAGAAAACGATTGGTTGTGTAGATGTTCCTACTGCATTTAACTTAGCTCCTCTAGTAACAAATAAACCAGCACCATTTGCAGCCTTTTCACCTAAAACAACTACTCCTGGTTGGATGGTCAATTCAGCATTATTGGTAACGAAAATCGGACCTTGTAAAAGATATACTTTACCAGTTGTCCACGTTGTATTAACACTAATATCACTTGTAATAAAATCAGTAGGAGCTGCGTAGGCTGTATTTTGAGGATCCCAGTTTACCCATCCTTGCGTCCACATAGCTTGTGGGGCAGGAGCGAAAGCACCGCGATAATCAACACTGTCAAAAAATTGCTGCGCGTTTGTTTGTAAACTAATTGCAAACAAAAACAAAAGAGAAAACATTTTTTTCATCATTAAATTATTTTGATGCAAAAATAACAGCCCAATGTTACTAAAATATTTAATGAAGCTTAAACTATAGTTATGCGTAACTATAACTTAATATTGACACCTACTGTTATTATGCGAGGAAAATTGGATTGCCAAACAATATTATCGCGACCAACTTGGTATCCAAGCTCATTCACTGCATCCCCATAAAATGCCTTATTAAATGTTTTGGAAATAACACTTAACTCTTTTTCCTTGCCATAATTATCGTTCTGATAGAAAATTTGATTTTGAGCCAATATGTTTTGAATATTCAACTTAAGCTCCACTTTCTTCCCTATTTGCTTCGCAATTTGCAAATCTAAAAACGTACGAGCACGTTCCCAGATCTCTGGATCATTCATATTACCCACGAGAAAAATACGTTGTCCAACACGATTGACTACTAAAGAAGTAGTAAAATTATGTTCCAAATCCTGATACAACCAACCCGCGTTAATAACATACGGAGACTGGCCTTGTAAAGGACGACTTGCAGCTGTAGAGCCCAGAACATCGCGTGTGTCGACACTAGAACGAATTAGTGTAAGGTTGCTAAAGATAGTATTCCTAGCTATAATGTTTTTGAAGCCTTTTAAAGTATCGCTTTTAAATAAACTATTTAGAGAGTAACGCATTTCAAGCTCCATACCATACGTGTAAGCGTTTGGAATATTCGAAAAGCTGATTTCCTTATCGGCATACGGGGATGAAACTTGTTCAATAGGATTTAAAAACTGCTTATAGAATACGCCCATGCTAAATACTTGCCCCTTACCAGGAAAACTTTCATAACGCAAGTCATAATTACGTATCAAAGCACGTTTCAATGTATCCTTACCAGAAACGACAAATTGTGTATTAAAATCGTAAAAGGCAAATGGTGCTAACTCACGATATTCTGGGCGATTCAATGTATGTGCATAAGAAGCGCGCAAATTGTTTTTAGAATTTAACGTATAAACCAAATTCAAAGAAGGTAACACATCTAAAATACTTGTATCTAATTTGATATCATTCGCTCTGTTTCTATTACGTTGTGCATTTAAGGTTTGACGGAAATTCTCTACGCGAGCTCCTGTAATGATACGCAAAGATTCCCATCTTAAGTCGCCTTGAATAAAACCAGCCGTTAGAGTAGATGATGCGGTATAGCGATCAGAAGGGCGTGTATCATCTACCAACTTGAAACCTCCAACACCCGGCTTAATCATGCCCATATTATTAGTGTTGAATATCTCTTCTTCTCCTAAATAAGCCAATGAATCAGAAAAATAAACCCCGCCACCTGCACTTGAATATTTGGTATACCCCAATCGGCGAGCAGTAAAACTTCTATCTCTATATTGATATGACAAACCACTTTTTAATTCAACCTGAAAATCCCCTTGCTTAAAACCTCTTGACAATTGAAGTTTAGCGCTTCTCATTTTTTCAAGATTATGATACCAAAACATCCCGCCTCCATAATCTGGTCCAACACTTGACATTGATATATTCGCAACGTACTGCGTATCTAAAGGATTGGGAGCGCTTGGGTCACTGATGTATTTGTTACGCGTATAAACACTGCGACGCTCATTTGGAATATCACGTTCAATATTACTGATACCCATATTCCAAAGCACCTTTATTTTTGACTGCTGTAAATAATGATCTCCCTGCAACTGAACGGATGCGATTTGATTACTCGTAAACATTCGTGCATTAGAACGAAGTAAAATCGGATTAACATCTAAAGGATTGTTCTCCCCTGTGCGATGCACCAAACGATTGTCCGAATTAATCGTATAAAGCGACTTCAAGCTAATGATGTTTCGTGTGTTTAATTTTAAGGCTACATTCATCAATGCACCACCTAGTATTTGTGAAGAATACACCTGATCCAAATACGCATGATCTAACTGCGCTGCCGAAGTATCTGAGCTAATCGTTGAATTATTTGTATACGAATATCTGTTGGTCTCCTGATAGTTAAAACTTCTGCTATGCGTTAATGCTAAAACAAAGCCTATGGTACGACCTTTGCCATTCAATTTATAAGAACGTCCTAAACTGTATTGCAAACTGGTATTAGGTGCAGCCTGTTTTGTTTCAATGCGCCAATCACTTGTATAGATTTTAGCTAATGCCGCTTGATCCAAGACCTTCACTGGAAAAGTGCCATAAGCAGGAACTACGCTAGGTAAAGCTCGTGTACCATCATCTATTCCTAACCAATCTAATTTACCTCCTGTGTAGGTATACTGATCTTTAAATGTTGTCAAGGTATTATACGAACCATTTACTGATATTTGCTGAAAATTATTCTCCGGGATATCTTTTGTATTAATATTGATAACCCCTCCTGCAAACTCTCCTGGCAATTCTGGGGTGGCAGTTTTATAGATGAGTATATTATCCAACATGTTAGATGGAAATATATCAAAGGCAAATGCTTTTCTATCTGGCTCCGAACTCGGTAACGGAGAACCATTTAAGTACGCAATATTGTAACGCTCATTTAGCCCACGAACTATCGCAAATTTGTTATCCTGAATACTTACACCACTTACTCTTTTCAAAACATCAGCTGTACTTTTATCTGGCGTGCGCTTAATATTTTCTGCTGTCAACCCATCCGCCATAGACGCGCTATTCTTTTGTAGTATACGCAACGCATTCGTACTCTCCTGATTCAATTTACTATTAATATATACCGTCCCCAATTCCTTTTCTTCCTTCGATAGCGCAATATTCAATGCACCAGCCTGACCCTTCTTGATCTCAACGCCTATGATTCGCTTCGTCCTGTATCCCACTAATTTACATGTTAAATTATATACCCCTACAGGAACATCTAAAATTTGAAAATCACCATTCCAATCGGATAGGGCTCCAAATTGCGTACTATCGACAGTGATAACAGCGTTCAAAATGCCTTGACCCGTTTTCTCATCCACTACTTTTCCCGCAATATTATTGTCCTGTCCCTTTGATACAAGCGCTAATGCTAAAAAAAATACTACCAATATCGTTATCTTACTAAAACGTAACATTTTCATTAATTTAACGCAAAGAAAACCACCTCGTTTAATCTTAATCTTTCCGAAATGTTAACTTAATATTACGCAACAGCACATAAACTGCTTTCCATTAATTAATATTCTGGAATTAAGCGCCCTAATTATCTTTTCTCATTATCTTAGTTTAACCTTTAAAACACAAGATAATGTCTGAAACAATCGCTACTCTCCAACAAATTCAGGATAAGATTGTCGCTATACAAGAACGTATGGCCGAACAAAAGGCGCTTTTGCGCTCTATGGAGCAAGAAAAAGAAGAATTAGAACTACGTCTGACGGAAGCAGAACAAAGCCTACAACAGCAAAATCAAGCGATCGTGAGCGCAGAGGCTGAAATAGAAAAACTACGCGCTGAAAATGCACAAGCCGCCGAACAAGCTAAGCAACAAGAAGAGGTGAAATATCAAATCAACGAGCTCCTTAAAGAAGTAGATCGCTGCATCGCCCTCATGCAAAATGAAGTGAAGGAAGAAATCGTCGATGTGAATACTGACTAATATGGAACAAGCTAAAAAGGCCATTCAACTATTACTCGCCGGCCGAGAATATCCGCTCTTCGTAACCGAAGCAAGTGAAGCCTTTGTGCGTGACACCGTAGAAAAAATCAATGCTGAAATCGCCGTGCTAAAAGAAAACTATCAAGGCGATATGCAAGATTTTCTCGCCATGTATTTGCTCATGCACATGACGCAAAATGAAATCTCAAGCCCAGAAGAAAAACTAAAAGTCGAAGAAAAATTAAATAAGATTCTAAATCTACTCGACTAAGCCCATTAAAAAAGGCGCCAAGATCTTCTCCTGACGCCTTTCTTTATTATCGAAATTGCATGAACAATTTCTAAATGAATTATTAGCTATTCATTTTCACTATTCACTTTTCACTATTCATTATTCACTTTTCAGTGTTTCCCCAAATACTCGGCAACACCATCGTGCGTAGCGTTCAAGCCATCTTTACCGGCAGCCCAGTTAGCAGGACAAGCTTCACCATTTTCTTCTGTGAAAATTAACGCATCCAACATACGCAACGCTTCATCTACATTACGTCCTAATGGCAAATTGTTAATCAACATATGTTGAACAATACCATCTTTATCGATCAAATACAATCCACGGAACGCGATCAATTCAGCGGTTGCAGCCATATTACCATTCTCATCCGCAAAGTATTCACCATTCAACACATCATACGCCATGCTGATCAACTTGTTTGTATCCGCTACGATAGGATACGTGATCCCCTGAATACCGCCTTGGTTCTTTGGTAATTGCAACCAACCCCAATGCGACTGCTCAGTATCCGTGCTACAAGCTACTACTGCGCAACCACGCTTTTCGAATTCAGCCAATTTCTCTTGGAAAGCATGTAATTCTGTCGGGCAAACAAATGTGAAATCCTTCGGATAGAAGAATAAAACAACATAGTTCTTTCCTTTGTAATCTTCTAAAGTGAAATCGTTCACGATTTCTCCGCCATTGATAACGGCGCTAGCCTTAAATAAAGGCGCTTTTCTTCCTACTAATGACATATTAAATTGTTTTTATTGTTTTTTAATCTGCTGCAAAGATAAACAGCAAAATTTGCTTTTTGTTCGCTTTAAGACTCTGCTAACAACTCTTCTATCCAATTCAAAATCTCTTCCCGACCTGTTTTATCAGAAGCAGAAGTCATAAATTGTCTTGGAACACTCAATTTAAATTCACGTAAAGCTCGATCATAAGCCGCTTGGTTAGACTTCGCTTCATTTCGCCCTTTTCTGTCACCTTTCGTAAAAATTAATACGATAGGCACCTCTCCCTTTAAACAAGCATGCGTAAATTCTAAATCGATTTTTTGAGGCTTAATACGACTATCAATCAACTGACAAACCACACGCATTTGCTCGCGTTCTGCCAGGTACTTCTGCATCTCCTTCTGCCAAGCATCCCTTTGCTTCTGTGAAACCTTCGCATAGCCATAACCAGGCATATCTACCCAGTTTACTTCCTCATTAATCAAATAGTAATTGAAGGTTTGTGTCTTTCCCGGCTGTGAAGAGGTATGCGCCATTCCTAAGCGACCGCTTAAAAAATTGATTAAAGAGCTCTTGCCCACATTACTTCTTCCGACAAATGCGATTTCGGGCATAGGTCCTTTTGGAAGGGCTTCTACCTTGGCATAGCTTCCTTTATATTCAGCAAAACGTATCGCGGAATCGCTCATTAGAGCAACATTTTCATTGGGTTCTCCAAATTGTCTTTCAAGGATTTCAAGAATGCAGAGGCGATGCTGCCGTCAACAACACGATGATCACTACTCAAGGTCATTTTCATCACATGGCCTACTTTGATTTCACCGTTCTCAACGATTGGTGTTTCCTTGATTTTACCAACCGCTAAGATGCACGCATCAGGAGGGTTGATAATCGCCGTAAAGTTTTCTACGTCGAACATGCCCATATTACTGATGGTAAAGGTATTTCCTGACATATCTGCCGGAGCGATTTTCTTCGTCTTCGCCTTTTCAACCCATGATTTTGCTTCAACAGCCAATTGACTTAAGGTCTTTTGATCTGCGAATTTGATAACCGGCACTACTAAACCTTCATCCATGCCAACAGCCATTCCGATATGGATATGGTGATTGTAACGGATTTTATCACCCAACCAGCTTGAATTTGCTTTCGGATGTTGACGAAGGGCCATTGCAACGGCCTTAATCATGATATCGTTAAATGAAATTTTAGTCGTTGAGTTCGCATTCGCTTCGTTACGGAATGCCATCGCCTTACCCATATTCGCTTCGAAAGTAACGAAGAAATGTGGCGCAGTGAAATTACTTTCACTCAAGCGACGAGCAATTGTTTTACGCATTTGAGATACGCTCACTTCTTCATAGCTTTCTTGGCCGTTCACCACAACAGGCATAGCCATCGGAGCGGCTACTGCTGCTGCCTGTGGCGCTTCTACACTAATATTTTCTAAATCACGTTTTACGATACGACCATTTTCAGCGCTGCCTTTAATCGTGCTCAAATCGATTCCTTTTTCTTCAGCAATTTTCTTTGCTAATGGAGAAGCTTTGATGCGATCGCCTTCCGAAGTCATATCATGTGTAGCCGGAGCAGGCGTTGCTGCCGGAGCAGCGACTGCTGGTGCTGCTGCTGCTACCATTGTTTCGTTAGACGTTGCAGGCGCCGCTGTTACAGGAGCTGCTTCATTCAACAAGCTTTGAAATTCTTCACCTGCCTTACCGATAATCGCTAAGATGCCATTTACAGGTACTGCATGACCTTGCTCAACGCCAATATATAACAAAGTACCAGTCTCGTAAGATTCTAGTTCCATCGTTGCTTTGTCCGTTTCTACTTCTGCCAAAAGCTCACCGCTCTTAACATTGTCACCTACTTTTTTGTGCCATGCTGCAATAACACCTTCAGTCATGGTATCACTCATACGGGGCATGCGAATAATCTCGGCCATATCGGAAAAAATTTATCTTAATTGTGAGTTCGAAGATACGTAATAAATCACTGAAAAAAGAAGGCAATTACTTAAACAGAAAGGCGTAGCTATCAACAACATTCATTAGTATTGTAGTCGGAAATTGTCACTCTATGCTACTCATCACCATCTGTGCCCGCGGCGGCAGTAAAGGAATCCCAGGCAAGAACATCAAATCCATTGCAGGGAAGCCACTCATAGCCTATACCATCGAAACGGCCCAAAAATTTGCAGCCCTTCACAATGGTATTATTCAGCTATCGACCGACGACGAGCAGATTATAGAAGTAGCTGCGCAATGGGGTTTGGAGACGAATTACCGTCGACCGGCAGATTTAGCGAGCGATACCGCAGGTAAAATGCCTGTAATAGCGAATGCCTTAGAACACGCCGAACGCCGTCAGGTAAAGCCTTTTGATTTCATTATCGATATGGACGTGACAAGTCCGCTTCGCTCCGTAAAAGACTTAGAAAACGCCTTAACCCTGTTACAGCAACGCAGTGAAGCGATGAATATCTTCTCCGTTTCAAAAGCCCATCGCAATCCTTATTTCAACATGGTAGAGGAAAAAGGCGACGGCTTCGTTAAGCTCGTAAAACCGGGTCAATTCCTTACGCGGCAGTCGGCTCCGAAAGTATACGACATGAATGCTTCGTTCTATATTTTCAGAAGAGTATTTTTTGATGGGGCGATAAAGCCTGTCATCAACGATTTATCTATGGCCTATGAGGTTCCCCATCCTTGTTTCGACTTGGACGAGCCATTAGATTTTCACTTCATGGAATATCTCATGAGTAGTGGCGAACCAGAAAGAATGGGTTGGATAGGCTAGTAAAGCTTACTGACGCATGAAAAGGTGTAGGATCATAATATCCCATTCACTAACCCCTTTAGCATTTTTCCTCAAGATATGATGCGACTCTAAATTACGGCGTCCATCTTCCACAATAGCTCTCACTTTCGGAGATTTCAACCAATCGATTTGTGGTGCTTGGAAGCCTAGTTTATCGCGTCTCCAGGTAATTTCGTTAGGCATTAGCTCCTTCATCGATTCACGTAAAATAAATTTCGACCAGCCTTCATGGATTAAAAATTCAGAAGGCAAACTATAAACAAATTCAACGAGTTGATGACGGAGAAAGGGTAAACGCACTTCGATGGAATGTCCCATAGAATTACGATCTGCAAAGCGCAATAGCTTGTGTAAGCCGTAATGCGTGGTAAAGTCGAGTGTAGCTTCTTTTAAGCTGGTATAATTTTTAAAAACTATTCTAGGATCTTGATATTGGCGAATGAAACGACTATCGAGATTGGCATCCTTTTTACTACCCAAATACTTCATCTTCGCCTGTTGTAAATTGGCGAAAAGTGACGGATAACTAGCTTCACACTTCTGACGGAAGTTAAGATGATAATCTAGGTTAAAGTCGCGTTGAAGAATGTCGGATTCACGCTCATATCGGCTATAATTGCTGCGATATAATTGTTTAAAATAGGTGCCATAAAAGTGTTTATAGCCGGCTAAATATTCATCAGAACCTTGTCCATCAATAAGCACTTTCATTCCTGCTTTTGCCGCTAATTTATAAACCTCCCATTGAGCAATAACACTAGCACTAGAGAAAGGAGCTTCTTGGTGATACAATACACGTTCAACATCACTGAGAAGTGTCTCTTCATCAGGAATTACAGAATAGGCTACTGCTCCAGTTTGATCAACAACTTTTTGGATATGATGACCTTCATCTAAAGCCGCGTCTTTAAATCGTGCAGAGAAAGTTCTTATTTCTTCATTCGGCAATAAGGAACGAATGCCACAGGTAATTGCGCTTGAATCAAGACCACCAGATAATGAAACTCCGACAGGGACGTCGGCTTGCATGCGAGTGCGTAGGCTCTCGTTAAAGAGTTCGCGGAACTTTTCTTTAGCATCGGACAAGCTAATAGTAATCGGGTTAATATCGGCTAGATTCCAATAACGTTCCTTTTGCATGTAGCCATCCAAACCAATAGTCATTATACAACCTTGATCCAGTCGAAATATTTTCTCATAAAATGTTTCAGAAGAATCGAAGGGGTTCTCCACTATTTGATTGGCAAGATAGTGGTAAACCATGCGTTGATTTAACTCTTTAGGAACATAGCCTGAAGCAAAAATTGTTTTCATCTCTGAGGCAAAGATGAACTGCCCTTGCGTCGCGGAATAGTAATAATGAAATGGTTTTTCGCCAAAACGGTCTCTAGCACAAAAAAGACTTTGTGTTTCTTCATCCCAAATAGCAAATGCAAACATTCCATCTAGATGCTTCACACACTCCTTACCATATTGTGCAAACATGGCCAGTAATACTTCGGTATCTGAGTTCGACACAAAGCGATGTCCTTTTGCTTCTAGATTTGCACGAAGTGTTTTATAATTATAAATTTCCCCATTAAAGGTGATGGTATAACGACCTAAATAATGCATTGGTTGCGCCGCAGCTTCGCTGAGGTCGATAATCTTAAGTCGGTTATGCGCCAAGCCGGTTCTTGCATTGGTATTGATCCAATAATGCTGATCATCAGGTCCACGATGATGCTGCACGGAAAGCATATTTTGCAACGGCAGTGATTCTACCGGGCGACCAAAGAAATTAAATATACCAGCAATTCCGCACATAAATTTGGGCCTACAAGGCTAAGGTGATTCTTTTGTAGTTGTGTTTTACAAAGGACGTACAAATAAGGTCATTCCCATAACAAAATCGACAAATTCTATATAAAAGGCATAAAAAAAACGGCTCCGTTACCAGAGCCGTTTTTCAGTATAAGAGAAAGAAAGATTATTTACCTTTCTTATCTTCTGCTTCTTTAGCGTCCATATCCGCTTTCAACTTCGTCAATGATTCTAAGTCGCCCATAGTAGACTTCTTAGACTTATCGTTCAAGTTTTTAACAGTTTCTTTTGTACGCTTCTCTGTTGCTGCTTTCTCTTGTCCTTCTGCAACACGAGCTTCATGCTTAGCAGCTTCGTGGATACGGGCATGAGAAACAACGATACGTTTATCATTACGTTCGAATTCGATAATCATGAATGGCAATGTTTCGTCTTGCTCAGCAGTCTTACCGTTTTCTTTCTTCAAATGTTTAGCAGGAGCATATCCTTCCAAACCATAAGGCAATGATACTACAGCACCTTTGTCATCTTTCTTGATGATGGTAGCTTCGTGAACTGAACCCACAGGGAAGATTGTTTCGAAAGTTTCCCAAGGATCTTCTTCCAATTGCTTGTGTCCTAAAGACATTTTGCGATTTTCCATGTCGATACCCAAAACAACTACATCCAATTCAGAACCCACTTTCGTGAATTCATTTGCATGGTGGTAACGTTTAGTCCAAGACAAGTCACTTACGTGAACCATTCCGCCGATACCAGTTTCGAATTCTACGAATACACCATAGTTAGTGATATTCTTCACGATACCTTTATGACGGCTAGCTACTGGATACTTCTCAGTGATTGAAGTCCAAGGATCAGGCGTGCATTGTTTCAAGCTCAAAGACATCTTACGTTGCTCACGATCTAAAGAAACAACTAATGCTTCGTATTCATCGTTCAACTTAAAGAACTCTTTAGAGTTGATTGGTTGGTTGCTCCAGCTCAATTCAGATACGTGTAACAATCCTTCGATACCTGTTTGGATTTCGATGAACGCACCGTATTCTTCGATATTAACAACTTTACCTTTTACTTTAGAACCTTCTTTAACCTCTTCTGGTAATGTATCCCAAGGATGAGCAGTCAATTGCTTCAAACCTAAGCTGATACGTTTTTTGTGATCGTCGAAGCCTAAAACTACTACGTTCAACTTTTGGTTCATCTTCAACACCTCTGAAGGGTGGTTGATACGTCCCCAAGAGATATCGGTGATGTACAACAAACCGTCGATACCACCCAAGTCGATGAATGCACCGAAATCTGTGATGTTCTTGATTGTTCCTTCCAATACCTGACCGATTTCCATCTTGCTGATGATTTCGGCACGTTGAGATTCGATATCGCTTTCGATGATCGCTTTGTGAGATACAACTGCGTTTTTGATAACTTCGTTGATCTTAACAACTTTGAATTCCATTGACTTACCAACGTAAGCGTCGTAGTCAGTAACTGGTTTCACATCAATTTGCGAACCAGGTAAGAATGTTTCTAATCCGAATACGTCTACGATCAAGCCGCCTTTCGTTTTGCTGGTAATCAAACCAGTAACGATTTCGCCGCTCTGATGCGCTGCAACAATCTTATCCCAAGCCTTCGCCAATTTAGCGTTCTTACGAGACAAGATTAATTGACCAGATTTATCTTCTTTGTTGACAACATAAACCTCGATTTCTTCACCAACTGAGATAGATGGCATATCGCGGAATTCGTTCAACGAAACAAGTCCGTCTGATTTAAAGCCGATGTTTACAACTGCATCCGTTTTCGTGATGCCCACAATCGTTCCCACCACGATTTCATCGTTGTTGATGGTTTTGAAAGTGCTGTCATACAATTCAGCTAATTTAGCAGTTTGATCTGCTGTGTAATTCGTAGCATTACGCTTGTCCATACTCCAATTGAAGTCGTCATGCGCTGCTGCCGGGTTCTGTGAGTTTAATTCTGACACAGGATTTTTTTTAAGGGTTAAACAATAGGGTTTCAAAAATGGACGGCAAAGATACGATTTTGTTCTTCCTTCCACAAAATTTTAACGAATAATTTACTTGCCTTTTTAAAATCCAAAAGCTTGATTTTCATTTGTTTATAATTTCAGGCTGTAAATTTTTCCTCCCTTTGGCAATAAGGGTGTATTTTTAAGCGTTATTAGCTTATGTGGAACGAACTTTTAGACCCTATTTTTAGTCACCCCTGGACATCCCTCGCTGTCATCGGCAACCTCATTCTGATCGAATCTATTCTTTCAGTCGACAATGCCGCAGCACTTGCCACCATGGTGATGAGCCTTGGGGAAGCAGAACGCCGCAAAGCCCTCCGCTACGGTATTTGGGGCGCCTATATCTTCCGCGGACTAGCTATGCTCTTTGCAAGCATTTTAATCGGTTTATGGTGGTTGAAGCTCTTGGGCGGTGCTTATTTAATTTACCTCTTCCTAAAATGGCGTAAAGAAAAGGGGCAACTAAATAATGAAGTAGAAGAATCTAAAGAATTAAAAAACAAAAGTTTTAGGTTCTACCAGTTCTTCGAAAAAGGACTTGGTTCTTTCTGGGCGACTGTGGCTGCCGTAGAAATTATGGATCTGACCTTCTCCATCGACAATGTTTTTGCTGCTGTAGCATTTTCTAAAAATATCGTATTAGTCTGTACTGGCGTATTCATCGGCATTCTAGCCATGCGGTTTGTCGCGCAAGGCTTCATCCATCTGATGGAACGCTTTCCACATCTCGAAGGAGCGGCCTACTATGTAATCTTATTTTTAGGCTTGAAACTAATGCTCTCATGCAGTATTAACATCTTTCCCAATAGCACTTTAGCACATATTATGGAGAATGAATGGACCGACATCGGAAGTTCTTTAATCACCTTGGTGATCTTTGGCTTACCGATTATTTATGATCGTTTTGCACTAGGAAAAAAGATTAACTCAAGCGAAAAGTAACGGGTAAGGTGAAATAGGTTTTAACCGCCTTTCCATTTTGCTTACCGGGCTTCCATATCGGCATCATCTTTATAACACGGCATGCCTCTGCGCCGCAACCTGCTCCAATATCTTTCAATATTTTTATATCACTGATTGCACCAAACTCATCCACTACAAAACGAATGATCACGCGCCCTTCCACACCTGTCTCTTTGGCAGTTTCAGGATAACGTAAGTTTTTACGAATAAATTCCATCATCGCGTCGTTACCACCCGGATATTCAGGCATTTGTTCGACATAAGTATAAACAGCATCGTTCCTACCTTGAACAGGCTCCACCTGACCAGGAGGGGGTGGAACGACGGTTTCTGTTTGTGCCATAGCAGCACCAGCGAATAATAAAAGAAGGGGAAGAAATAGTTTTTTCATGGTTAAAAGTTTAAGATCTTTTAAATCCTCGTACTCACGGCCAAAGTAATTCTATTTTCTGTTTTTCGCAAATCACTTCGAAAAGGCTTCACGCTTTGGTCGGTGGTATAGCCATTGGCAGAAGTTGTGCCGCCAGCACCCGCGAAATAAGGTAGATTCGCCTTGCGGTAGCCATATTCGATGCGGAAAGTAAAGTGGTCATTCGGCATCCAGTCATAGCAAGCAACCCCTTGAAACACATTCACACTCGGCTTATCCATCCAACGCAGCGCATTTTGATAATCTGCCGGATTAGTGCCCGGATAAAAACTCAAATACATACCCGGATTTTGAACATAATCAGCTCTTAAGGTGAGCGCCGACTTTTTATCCTTCAACCAAATACGATTCGCCAAAGAAGTGCCTATCATATAATTATCAAACGTATGATTCGGGAATGGCAAATAACTTTCGAAGCCGAAGTGATTATTCCAACTGAGCGCCGCTTGCGCAATAGCGCTGCCCTTTGTCTGAGAATGATAATAACGCCAGTTAACGCTATTATCATGGTGGAAACGCCAGTACTTGGCAATTGGTGTCGTTTGGCCCATATAAAAATTCGCCACCAGCTGCAGATTGTCGTTCGGGCGATAATAAGTAGAGCTGCCTAGGCCAGGCGCTTTCTGAAAATTGTTATAGGTCTGCCAACCATTCAATAACCAGACCTGTGTCTGCAAATGCCTGGTGGGATTGATTTGTATGCGTGCGCCTTGAAAATAGAAAGGTGTCATTTCGCAAGGCATGGCGCGTTGATAGCACCAATTTTCTTGCGTGAGATAACTTTCCAAGCCGATGAACGACATAAAAATTCCGGCTTCGACATTTATTCCATACCATTTATTAAAATGATAGCCGGTAGCCGCTTCACGGATGAATTTAGTATTCCCAGTTCCTGTATTTCTTCCCAATGTAACCGATGGATCTTGCTCTTGGACGATGTGTAAGGAGTTGCCGGTCTGCAACCAAATACGCGCAATCGTATTTTTGTAATTCGATTCAATCCCTAGAGAAACCATGTTTAAGGTAACTTCATTGGTACGCCCCATGGTAGCGGAAATGGTTTGCGTATGATCAATCGGCTTGGCGAAGTTGTAATTATAATAGGCATCTACGTAAGCCACGGCCGTTAGAAAATCCTTATACTGCAAAGGGAAATCTGTCTGACGATTCTGACCATTGACCCAAGTAGCATCAACGCCAGCAAAAGGGGTATGAGGGAAGGAATCTTTGGTTTGTGAAAAGGCTATTATCGGAGCGATGCCAAGGAATGCCAGCAAGTATTTAAGCATGCACAAAAATAATGAATAATTAGTTTCAATGCTTCGTGCTTCACAAACCTTTGAAAAGGGAAAGGTGAATAGTGAATGATCGATTAAAATTTTTCACTTTTCACCTTTAACCATTAATTGTATTTACGCTGCCAACTCCATCAGCCAATCGCCGAAATGGCCGAGGTGTTTATTGAGATGATGAATGCGTTGATAACACGCGTTCGCTGTTATTTCTAACTTACGCGCTATATCTAAGACATCCATATTTTGTACATAATAAAGATCGAAAATGGGTACATAGGCAGCCGCTTCCTGTAAAAGATGCGCACGTACATCTTGCATTAAAGCAGGGGAGAACGTCGGCATATCTTGTTCGTCACGCGGATCCAAGCCTGTATATGCACTTTCTATATCCACAACTTGTATATGCTTCTTACGGTACAAAGAGATACAGTAATTCCGAAAACACCTTGAAATATAGGTGTCTACAGCATTTCCGGTATGGTAACGGCCCACATCAAAACGCTCCACTACTTTTGCAAAGGCAAACTCATGTGCCAATTCCATTACCTCCTCCGAATTGCGCGACTGCGACCAGCTACGGTCGTAAGCCCGTTGACAAACGTCGATCACCCATTCATGCAGTACTTCGAACGCTTCAGCTCGTGCGTTTGAATAGCTATTGAAAGGTAGGAGCGTATTGGCATGTAAATCACATAAATAACGGAAGAACAATCGGACCATCTGCTCAGGTGAAACATCGTTACAGACGACGTTTGAATTGAAGCTAACGATAAGACGCGCTACACGACTACTTTTACGTAGTGAAGAGGGCATTTTAGCGAGGATTGCCTTAGTAGAAGGCGCGGCGGAGGTGGTTGTGTGCTTCATGTTATGTAGATTTAATTATTTACTTCTTTTTAGACATGCCTCTTCCCTTTCCGCACCTAGCGTTTTTTTAACGCAGGCAGCAGAGTGACAGAATTAGAGTCGACACTATGACCGAAGCCATGGTTTCGAAAAATTCTAGGGGAATTTAGATGTACTAAATTGTCTTAATAAGTTTTTTGGGGGGACTATCTACGAAAGTTCTTCGCTTTTGTTTCATACAACCGCAAAAAAAATGTTGGGGCTGAAACCTTCATAAACAGGACAACGAAGGTAGGCAGGATTTTACAAAATGCAAGTTTTTTTGAAAGTATTTTTTGTTAGCTTTTTTACATATTACATGTGTTTACACTATATAAAAACAGCAAATGCGCATCCAATCGTATTCTTGCAAAAAACGTTCACAAAAAAAATAATATCCACACCCTCCGGTGCTAAAATGCGATAAAAGAAAACTGGGCCTGCGCTAAATCATTGACCCATTCAATAAAAGAACTTACCTTACCTATTGTTAAACCGCATTACTTATGGACAGATTTTGGCAATATGATCCTGCATTTGCAATGCAACAGCTCAATACCAGCGCAGAAGGACTGGACGATACGAAAGCCAAAGAAATTTTACGCTCCCAAGTAGGAAAACGAAAAACAATAAGCGCACTTCAAAAAGATATCCGTTTATTTCTTCGTCAATTTAAGAGTCCGCTCATGCTCCTACTTGTCGGAGCCGTCTTATTATCCGCCTTCCTTGGAGATACTTCCGATGTATTTATCATTCTATTCATTGTTCTTTCCACAGGCTTACTTAGCTTTTTCCAAGAACGTAATGCGAACAAAATCGTTGAACAACTGCAATCGCTCATTGCTCGAAAATCAAGTGTAATTCGAAATGGCAAAGAGAATGAAATAGAAAGTAAAGAACTTGTTCCCGGCGATATAATACTCCTCCGTGCAGGCGATATCATCCCTGCCGACTGCCTGCTGATCGAATCGAATGAATTGCACACTAATGAGTCGAGTCTGAGCGGAGAATCATTTCCTAGCCGGAAAGCGGCCGGTAAACTTAATCCCAATACCGAATTAAGTGAGCGCTTGAACTGCCTTTGGGAAGGCACCAATGTCATCAGTGGTAGTGGTAAAGCTATAATCATACATACCGGCACAGACACCATTTTTGGAAGTATCGTCAATAGCGCCAACACGGTGGTAGAAACAAGCTTCGAAAAGGGCATTCGCGATTTTGGCTTTTTCCTCATGAAAATCACCCTGGTGCTGTCGGTATTTATTTTGACTGTCAACCTACTCAATCATAAAAGTGTCATCGAATCAGCCCTTTTCGCACTCGCACTTGCGATCGGAATGGCCCCAGAACTACTTCCTGCCATCACAACCATTGCTATGAGCGCAGGGGCAAAACGTCTACTCGCTAAAAAAGTAATCGTTAAAAAATTAGCTTCCATCCAAAACCTTGGAGAAGTAAACCTGCTCTGCACCGACAAAACAGGAACAATCACAGAAGGAACGATTGCCATACACGGCATTATCGATGGCCTAGGAGAGGCGAGTAGCTTTGCGAAATCATTGGCCTACTGGAATGCTAGCTTAGAATCTGGCTATCAAAATCCAATTGATCAAGCGCTAAAAAATATGCCGATGGATGACCAAATCATCCCAAAAAAACTAGCCGAAATACCCTATGACTTTATCCGGAAACGCCTTAGTATTCTCGTTAAATCGGACGAGTCACAGCTTTTAATCAGCAAAGGGGCTGTCAATGAAACGCTCGCTATTTGTAAATACATACGAATGTCTGACGGTCGTATTGAAAGCATCGAAGCACATCGCGCCAATTTAGAGCAAACAAATAGTTCCTATGGTGAAAAAGGACTGCGTACTTTAGCAATTGCCTACAAAACACTTACCGTAGAAGCCATTGATAAGACAGATGAAAAAGACTTAATCTTTGCAGGGTTTATCCTTTTACAAGACCCGGTGAAAGCCGGTATCACCGCCATTATTAAAGAACTAAAAACACTGCAAGTTGATTTGAAGATTATCACTGGTGACAATAAAAATGTGGCACGTTCGATTGCCATTCAATTAGGTATTGAAAATCCTGTGGTATTGACTGGTAAAGAAATGATGGAAATAAGTCCAGAAGCCTTTGTGCAAAGGGCCCGTCAAACACATATTTTTGCCGAAGTCGCTCCACAAGAAAAAGAAAGAATAATTAACGCCTTGCGCAAGTCTTTCACCGTGGCCTATATGGGCGATGGAATCAACGATGTTTCTGCCATCAATGCCGCTGATATAGGTATCTCTGTCGATAACGCAGTAGATGTTGCCAAAGAAGCCGCTGATTTTGTCGTGATGGAAAAGAACTTATCAGTACTACTTGATGGAATTCAAGAAGGAAGAAAAACCTTTGCCAATACATTAAAATATATTTTCATCAATACAGGATCAACTTTTGGAAACATGTTTAGCGTAGCAATCGCTTCACTCCTACTTCCCTTCTTACCCATGTTGCCAAAACAAATACTGCTTACGAATTTCATTACCGATTTCCCTTATCTTACCATCGCCTCCGATAATGTCGATCAAGAACAACTTTCACGACCTGGCAGATGGAATATCAAAATGATTCGAAACTATATGATCATTTTCGGTATTCATAGTTCACTCTTCGATTTAATGACATTCCTATGCTTACTTTATATTCTAAAAGTGAAAGAAGGAAGCTTTCAAACAGCCTGGTTTGTAGAATCCATTTTAACGGAGTTATTTATCCTTTTCATCATACGAACGCATCACTCCTTTTTTAAAAGTAAACCTGGTAATTATCTTTTCTGGCTTAGTTTACTTGGGTTGATAATGACCATTGGCTTACCATACACGTCATTCGCTGGCGAAGTTGGATTGGTTCCTTTAGCTCCCTTCCAATTATTATTCATGTTAGCTATTGTATTCTTATACATTACAACTGCTGACCTCTTAAAAATCTGGTTTTTCAAGAAACATAGCACTGCCTAACGAATTAATTATTTTTATTATTTTTTTAGTCGAATAATTTCGCTATATTCAGTACTATGAAAACCCTACATCGTCGGCAGTTTATTCACCTCGCAGGCTTAGCCACTGCGCTTGGTCCGCTTTATAGCTTTCTTCCAAAACCTAAAAAGGAATTTCTTGGTCCGCTGGTGATCTCCACCTGGGATGCTGGCATACGAGCGAATGAAGCCGCTTGGAAGGTTCTTTCGCAAGCAGAAGGGCATGCACTCGACGCTGTTGAGCAAGGTGTGATGGTGACAGAATCAGAAAATAACTGTTGTGTTGGATTGTCTGGCAACCCCGACCGGGAAGGCATTGTAACACTCGACGCCTCTATCATGGATGATCAATATAATATCGGTTCGGTAGCAGCTTTAGAGCGTATCGCACACCCGATTTCTGTTGCGCGAGCCGTGATGGAAAAGACACCACATGTTATGTTAGTAGGAGAAGGAGCGCAGCAATTTGCCGTAGCGCAAGGCTTCGAACTAATGCCACAAACGCTTTCTCCGGATGCCGATAAAGCTTATCATGACTGGTTGAAAAAGTCAGAATATCATCCCATCATTAATATAGAAAATAGTGCTAACAAGGATCGTCAGCATGGTCCCTTTGCGCCAGACCGTTATGATGATGGCAGTTTCAACCACGACACAATCGGTATGGTGGCTATCGACGCTAAAGGTCGTTTATCAGGGGCTTGTACGACTTCGGGAATGGGATTTAAGATGCGCGGCCGCGTAGGTGATTCGCCTATTATCGGTGCGGGATTATATGTCGATAATCAGGTAGGTGCAGCCACAGCGACTGGGCATGGCGAAGAAATGATTCGTATAGCAGGCTGCCATCAGGTGGTGGAATATATGCGCGCTGGGCATAGCCCAGAAAAGGCTTGTAGAATGGCTGTAGAGCGTGCGTTGCAAATGCGTGGCGACAAGTTAAAGGAGAAACAAATAGGATTTATTGCGATCAATAAAAATGGAGAGCATGGTGCGTTTGCCTTGCAGAAAGGCTTTACCTATTCAGTGCAAAGCAAGGGTATTGCCAACCAGGTATTCAAGGCAGATAGTTTATGGTAAAGCAAACCCTTTTAGAAATTTGCTGTCCTTCTGCACAGAGTGTTTTGCTTGCGGCAGCTGCGAAGGTTGCGCGCATTGAATTGTGTGAAGACTTATCCTGTGGTGGTGTTACGCCTTCGGAAGCATTACTGCGCTTGGCCTTGGCACAAGACTTTAAAACACATGTCTTAGTTCGTCCGCGTGGAGGAGATTTCATGTTTACCGAAGCGGAGATACAAGCGCATGAAACGAGTATACATTCGGTGCTTAGGATGGGCGCACACGGTGTGGTGGTCGGTGCCGCCAACCAGGATAATACGCTTGATCTGGCAGCGATGCGTCGTTTTAAAAAAGCGGCCGGGACGAGTACAATCTATTGTCATCGTGTCTTCGATGCGGTGCCCGACAAAAAACAGGCTTTACAGGAACTAATTGATATGGGATATCATGGTGTCTTAACATCTGGAGGAGAGGGGAAGGCCATCGAATTTACAGACAGCTTGAAAGCACTTGTGGAAGTGGCTCCTGCTGATTTTTGTATTTTGATTGGCGGTGGAGTGCGTGCAGAGAATATTGCAGCATTACAAAACTTAACAAAAGGAAAGGCCTTTCATTCGGCCGTTGGCGACGAAAATGATACCTTCGCATATCAAAATGCTTTGGAAGCATTAAAAGGAAATCTATTATGAATTTAGCTAGCTATATTGATCATACACTATTAAACCCTGCTACGACAGAAGCTGACATCAAAAAATTATGCGAAGAGGCGATCGCGTATAGCTTTGCAGCGGTATGTGTACCACCGAATCGTGTGGCGGCAGCGAAATCCTTTTTAAAAGGTAGCAGCATTGCATTGGCTACGGTTGTAGGTTTTCCAAACGGTTATCATAGCACAGCAGTGAAATTGTTCGAGGCGGAAGAGGCTTTAAAATATGGTGCTACAGAAATTGACATGGTGATTAATTGGGGGGCCTTGAAAGAAGGGAAAGATCAAGAGATTCTAGAGGAGCTATTTAGTTTTACAGCACTTTGCATAGAATATGAAGCGGTCTTGAAAGTGATTGTAGAATCAGGTATGCTGACGCAAGAGGAGTTGGAACGCGTGATTGGTTTATGTGCGGAGGCGAATGTCGACTTCGTAAAGACCTCCACTGGTTTTGCAGCAAAGGGAGCAGATTTGGAGGCAGTGAAGACCATGCGTCGTCTATTGCCTGAACATATACAGATTAAAGCGAGTGGCGGCATCCGCGACCGTTCCAGTGCCGAGGCCTATATTGCTGCCGGAGCAAGTAGAATAGGGACTTCGAATGGAGTTATTATAGTGGAAGGTTAAAAGTGAAAAGGGGGAAAGGTTAAAAGGGAAAAGGGAAAGGTTAAAAGTGAAAAGTGAAAAGTTAAAGGTTAATTATCATTCACCATTCACCCTTCACTCCCGATTGCATCGGGATCACCCTTCACCATTAACCTTAACCCGCTCCGTTGCGTTTCTCACGAAACGCAATAAATAGGAAAAGGGAAAGGTTAAAAGTGAAAAGTTAAAAGTTAAAGGTTAATTATCATTCACCATTCACCATTCACCATTCACTCCCGATTGCATCGGGATCACCCTTCACCATTAACCTTAACCCGCTCCGTTGCGTATCTTCACGAAACGCAATAAATAGGAAAAGGGAAAGGTTAAAAGTGAAAAGTTAAAAGTGAAAGGTTAATTATCATTCACCATTCACCCTTCAACCTTCACTCCCGATTGCATCGGGATCATTCCTGCAAAATTCCTAATTCATAATTCATAATTAATTATATTTATGTACCCCCTATCTTCCTTCCCAATGAAATATCTTTGCTCCTTTTTACTCTTGCTTTTTTTTGCATTTAACAGCAATGCGCAATCCAACGGCGCGTTCGTACATAAGGGTAGCACACGTACCTTCATCACCTACGTCCCGCCTACCTATAATCCTGCAACACCCGTACCACTCGTCCTTGTATTGCACGGACTTACCATGTCGGCTTCGAGTATTATGAGTGTAACAGGATTTAACAATATTGCGCAAAGCAACAACTTCATCGCTGTCTATCCCGATGGATTGAACAACGACTGGAACTTCGGTGGGACAGGCGCTTCCAGCACAGACGATGTTGGTTTTTTAAATGCACTCATCGATTCTATATGCACACATTATTCTATCGCTACGAATAGAATCTACTCCTGTGGCTTTTCCGCAGGAGGCTTCATGAGCTATCGCATGGCCTGTGAATCGGGCAAATGCTTCGCTGCGATCGCCTCTGTTAGCGGCACCATGGGTACCTCCATTTATAATAACTGCGTGCCATCACATCTCTGTTCCGTTATGCAAATACATGGCACCTCCGACTTCATCGTTCCTTATGCAGGCGCTTTGAATAACGAATCCGTTGATAATGTTATGCAGAAATGGATTGGTGCAAACAACTGTACTATGACGGCCGCCATTAGTAATCTTCCCGATAATAATCTGAGTGATCTATCTACCGTAACGAGCTATCAATACTTTCCTTGCAATAGCAATACAGAAGTATTACTCTACAAGGTATCAGGCGGCGGTCATCAATGGCCTGGCACCAGCAGTATCCTCGGTGGCCTAGGAACTATCAACATGGACATCAACGCTTCCGACGAAATCTGGAATTTCTTTTCCCGTCATACTTGTGCCGATGTAAATGGTATTGCTCCCTTGGCAGAAACCAAACAAACATGGACACTCCATACAATCGGAGAGAAGCTATTTAGCATTGAAGGGGAAGAAGCTATTAATGCCATTAATGTATATAGCGTAAATGGACAATTACAAATGACCACTAAGAATCCGCATATAAATTTAAATGGCTTTGCAGCAGGTTGCTATATGATTCAAATTCAAGGTGCAAAATCAATTAAACAATATAAAATATTATTATAATTTTCTGGACCTATCACTCGATTACGTATTTTTGTAAAATAAAATACATCCCTATGGCAAAGATTTTAACAACGGTAAAAAAGGATAGTAAAATACCTGTGAAATTAAAGAAGATTATAGGTGTTGTAAAACTACCTAAGGAATTTAATGAAAAGAGTGAATTATATAATTATTTCGCTAAAAAACATTTAAGATAAATCATCGAAGCATCTTCTTAACTTCGAAACATGCTCCGGCAACTAATTCGACCTTTACTCAAACGGCTTCTAATAGGAATACCTAGTTTGGTATTGCTAGTAGTAATTATATTTTTCGCAACAACACATTTGCCTGGTGACGCACTGACTCAAAAGCTGAACGCTGCAGAAAATTCCTCCCTCGATCCTATTCAAAACTTTCGTCTCCGTCAAATAATCCGACAGCAAGAAGGACTTGACCTTCCGTTATTTTATTTCTCCATACACGGACTGGGAGATTGCGATACCCTGCAACGCATCGCGGATGAAAGCATTCGCGAAAAAGCAAACAAAATAAATGTAATTAGCGGTCATTGGACAGCACTCGAACAAGCCTATGTCAATTGCTTAATCGCAGAAGCCTTCGAAACAAAAGATAGTACCCGACAACAATTAACAATAAAGGAAGCAGCCTGCTATTCTGCATGCGTTGCCGCCAAACAGCCTTGGAAACGATACATTCCAATCATTCAATTTTATGCAGATAATCAATTTCATCGTTTTCTCTTTGGCAATGGAAAAGAAAACAAAGGCTACCTCCGCGGAGATATGGGCCGTTCATTACGTAGCGGTGCTAAGGTGTCAACACGTATATTCTCTTCCCTGAAAATCACATTAGTCTTAAGCTTGCTTTCCATTCTCCTAGCGTATTTATTTAGTATTCCACTCGCTGTGCATACAGTCCTTTTTCCAACAAGCAAACGAAGTAAATTTCTACGCTTGCTTCAATTTGTATTAGCTGCATTACCTAGTTTTTTTGTTGCGGCCTTGTTGCTCTTTCTCTTTGCGAATCCTGACAGCTTCGCGCTCTTTCCATCTTCAGGCATAGCACCAGCTAATGCACAACACTTTTGGCAAAGTATTCCCTATCTCATTTTGCCAATCATCGCCTATGGCTATACCCATCTCGTCTTCGTTACACGCACCGTCCAAGTAAAAGTAAAAGAAGCCCTTCAAATGCCCTTTGCAAGCTTCCTTCGTATGAATGGAGTATCCGAAAAACAGATTGCCTACCGATACGCCTTACCATTGAGCTTCGTACCGCTCCTTCAACTTTTGGCACATGCAGTACCCGCCTCCATTGCCGGAGCCGTTATCATCGAAAGTATTTTCTCTATCCCAGGCATGGGCACTCTTCTCTTTGAAGCTATCGCTACACACGACTATCCAATCATCATAGGTATCTTTACTCTCGTGGCCTTCTTTACTTGGCTAGCTTATCTCATCAGCGATTTACTCGCTATGATTTTAGACAGACGATTATTAGAAGTAAGTCGTTAACTTAGCCTTATGTCTTTTTTCAACTCCTTGCTTTCTTGGTACTTCAAACAACGATATGATCAGATTCAGTCGTTCATGGACGAACCTATAGCGACACAACAGGAAGTTTTTTCGAAGTTGATTCACCTCGCAGAAGACACACAATGGGGCGAACAATTTCGATACGATGAAATAGACACGATCAAAGCTTATAAGCAACGCGTACCCATACAAGATTACG
This sequence comes from Chitinophagales bacterium, assembly GCA_947452995.1. GTDB lineage: Bacteria > Bacteroidota > Bacteroidia > Chitinophagales > CAIODY01 > JAHEYX01. Next base: position 28,057 of record CANGEV010000006.1, on the reverse strand, counting down.
AATCCTTAAAGCCCTACATCGAGCGTACCATGAAAGGTGAACAACAAATACTCTGGTATTCTGATATTACCTGGTTCGCTAAGTCGAGCGGCACCACTGCAGACAAATCTAAATTTATTCCTATCAGTCAAGATTCATTGGATGAATGTCATTACAAAGGAGGCAAAGACCTTTTGACTTTATATTGCTATAATCATCCGCAAAGTGCCTTATTTACGGGCAAAGGACTTGTTATGGGAGGAAGTCATCAGGTAAATCCCTTGAATCAACAATCCGCTTATGGCGACTTATCTGCTGTCTTAAATCAGAACATGCCTTGGATCGGTAATGTATTAAGAACTCCTGAGTTAGAGGTTGCACTTTTGGAAGATTGGGAAGAGAAGATTGAACGTATGCTTGACACTACTATCGCACAAAATATCACGCATATAGCTGGTGTCCCTACCTGGACGTTGGTCTTATTACAGCGACTCCTTGAAAGAACGGGCGCAAAGCATATTCAAGAAGTTTGGCCACAGATGGAATTATACATTCATGGCGGCGTGAGCTTTACCCCTTACCGACAACAATTCGAGCAGCTCTTTAAGGGAATGCCTACTTTGTTCTATCAGACATATAACGCAAGCGAGGGATTCTTTGGAATACAAATGGAACCCAAGGCGGATGATATGCTTTTAATGCTCGACTATGGCGTGTTTTACGAGTTTATCCCGCTAGAAGATATCGATCAAGAACAACCCAATACTTTACAGTTGGAAGAAGTAGAATTAGGAAAAACCTATGCCATGGTCATAAGCACCAATGGTGGCTTGTGGCGATACAAAATTGGCGATACCGTTACCTTCACTTCTGTACATCCGTTTAAAATTAAAGTAGCGGGAAGGACGAAGAATTATATCAATACCTTCGGAGAGGAGTTGATGGTCAACAATGCGGATATTGCGATTGCAAGAGCGGCTACCGCTACAGGCAGCAAAATTCGAGAATATACGGCTTGTCCGATTTATAATGACGGAGCGGTGGTTGGTACACACGAATGGCTGATTGAATTCGAAGAAACACCAAGCGATCTTTTTGCGTTCACACTGATTCTTGACAACTTCTTAAAAGCTGTGAATAGCGACTATGAGGCCAAGCGTACTAAAGACTTAGGGATGCGAATGCCCCTTGTACGAAGCGTCCCAACCGATACTTTTTATCAATGGATGCGCAGCAAACAAAAGCTCGGCGGACAGCACAAAATACCTCGCTTAAATAATGACCGTGTATTCGTAGAAGAACTATTGCAGATTGCGCAATCACTCTCCTGAACGACGTTCACCGATCTGTTGACGCCACATCGCGTAGTACAAGCCTTTCTCGTTCAACAACTGTTCATGTGAACCAGTCTCTACTACTTTTCCACGTTCCAAAACATAAATACGATCTGCATGCATAATCGTACTTAGGCGGTGCGCAATTAAAACACATATTTGTGAACGACCTTCCGAAATACTACGAATGGTATTGGTGATTTCCTCCTCCGTTATAGAATCTAGTGCAGAAGTTGCCTCGTCAAATAATAACAAATGCGGCTGACGTAACAAAGCGCGTGCAATCGATAGACGCTGTTTCTCTCCACCGGATAATTTCAATCCACCTTCGCCAATTACCGTCTCCAAGCCATTTTCAGCGCGTGACAATAAATTCTGACAAGAGGATTGCTGTAATACGCGGTTTAATTCTTCATCCGTAGCTCCCGGGTGAACGAACATCAAATTCTCACGTATCGTACCAGAGAAAAGCTGTGTGTCTTGCGTTACAAATCCAATTTGATTGCGCAAGTCGTCGTATAAAATTTCATCGTGCGACAATTGATTGTACTTAATCGTTCCTTCCAATGGGCGATACAAGCCAACCAACAATTTCATCAAGGTAGTTTTTCCAGAACCACTTGGTCCAACAAAGGCTATCGTCTCACCTTGCTTCGCATCAAAGCTAATTCCATCAATCGCTTTATGACGCGCAGTACGATGTTGAAAGCTTACCCCTTCGAATGCTAATTCTTTCACTGGCTCCAAATGCTTTGCCGAAGCCGGTTGTTGCTCTGGCGACTTTTCCATCAACGCATGAAAATTATTCAACGAAGCTTCTGCCTCACGATAGCTCAATAAAATATTACCAATCTCTTGCAGCGGACCAAATACAAAGAAGGAGAAGATCTGCATCGTTACTAACTGACCAGCATTCATCTTATCTTTAAAAATTAACCACATCAAAACAAACATAATAACTTGTCTTAATGTATTAACAACCGTTCCTTGAACGAAACTGATACTACGCAAACGCTTTACCTTGGTCAATTCCAAGCCAAGTATTTTATAGGTATTTTTGTTCAAGCGTTCTACTTCTTGATTGGTTAAGCCCAAACTCTTTACAAGTTCGATATTGCGTAATGATTCAGTGGTTGTTCCCGCAAGTGAATTCGTTTGACCAACGATTTGCTTTTGGATGGTTTTAATCTTCTTACTCAGCTTATTCGTGATGAGTGTCAATGTTGCGATACCAACGAAGTACGCGATTGGAATCGACCAATGGATGAAGATACTGGCGTATATCATAACGAAGATGATACCAACCATTACACCATATAATATATTGATGAAACTCATCATGAACTTTTCAGTGTCCATGCGCACTTTTTGCAAGACAGAAAGTGTTTCTCCGCTACGTTGATCTTCAAACTCTTGATATGGTAATTTCATGGCATGTTGCAAACCGTCGGTGAAGACACGTGCGCCGAATTTTTGAATGATTACGTTTAACACATAATCTTGAAAATTCTTTGCGATACGACTAATCATAGCCACGCTGATCGAACACAATAAAAGGAATATCACACCCGGCTTCGCAAAAGAAAAACTCTTGAAATAAATATCGAAGCTGTATTTAGAAGGGTTGTGTGCGAAGTCGTTCGCCAAATTAATCACCTTTCCAAGGATAATTGGATCACACAAGGAGAAGCCTGTATTGATAGTTGCCAATAGCATGGTCAAAAAGACAAGCCAACGATAAGGACGGAGATAATGAAGTAAAATACGCATAGGTGGCGCGAAGATACAACGAAGCTTTGGAAGCGCGGATTGATATTCGTTAAGAATTCTAAAAGAATCAGTTTGTTTCTTTCTTACTAAATAGCTGAGCTATACGTCTAAACAGCTGTTGGTAGGCTTCTATCCGGAAAACGGCTGCGTCATTGCGTGCCATCCGTATAAGTTGAATCGCAATGGGTGTCATAACGATAATTGGTAACCAGACGCCTATCCATACAGGAAGTATCATACCCTCCGCCATTTTCCAGCCACCGAGGTTTAACACGTGAAATACAACGAAAAAGACAACGGCAACCACCAAAGGCATTCCTAATCCTCCTTTGCGAATAATAGCTCCAAGGGGCGCACCAATAAGAAGCAATAACAAGCAAGCAATGGATAAGGTGAATTTCTTATGCCATTCGCTATTCTCCTTGGCAATATTGATATCTATGAATTGATTATCACGTACCGCATTGGAAGCATAGGCTTCCATATCACGAGCGATGGGTGTTGCCTTTATAAAAGCATTTTTACGATCTAAATCCTTTAAAGTTCCTGCATAATAAGCTGGCAAGTTCGCAACAGGAGCTTGAACTACTTTTAAGTTGCTATCCGGTAAAAACTGCGGCTGGAAACTCCGATAAATATAGTCGAACAGTCGATCGCCCGTCTGTTTTTTACTCATCTTCAACGTATCAATATCTTTGGTAAGCTGCGAAAGATTCATCATTTGATAATGACTCTTAAACATGCTTTCATTGGTCCGTTCTAAGGTAAAGGCGGAAAGGTCGAAGTAGCGCTGATAAGAATCAAAATCGGTACGAACAAATTCACCCTGCCGTTCAGAACTTTGCGGTGGCAACTCCTCGTAATGATGTCCTTGCAGTAATTTGATAGACAGATACCGTTTATCTTCCGTCATAAACATTTCGCCATCACGTGCTGTGATTACATTATCACAGCCTCTTCCACTGGTATGATCATAAATCATGATATCATGAATACCCGTTCCAGATGGATCTTTATGTCCGATGCGAATACTATACCCATCTATGCCATTATAAAAAACACCTTCTTTGATATTCAAGGCTGGGCGTGAGGATTGTACATCGTAGAGTAGAGAACCCGCTTTAAGATTCGCAACTGGAATGAGATAATTAGAAAATAAAAATGCAATCATGGAAATCACGATTCCACAAAATATCATACCTCGCATAAAGCGCCCTAAGCCAATACCTGCTGATTTAAAAGCTACCAACTCAAAATGCTCTCCTAAAGCTCCCATAGTCATGATACTAGCCAAAAGACAGGCTAACGGAAGTGCAATGGGTACCAAGCTCGCACAAGTATAAAATAGCAGCTTTCCTATAACGATGAAGCCTAAATCCTTCCCGGCAATATCATCAATGTATTTCCAAATGAACTGCATCAGCAATACAAACAAGGTAATGAAGAACGTCGCAAAAAACGGCGGTATGAAAGAGCGCAATATGAGCTGATCAATTTTCTTCATGCGTGCAAAAGTACGATTATACGGGCAATTTTCGCAGACCTATCCCAGACCAGCTATAATGTTAACCACGCATCAACATTTTTACTAATAAATTCCAGATCTTGTTAGCAAAAGGTCTTAAGATTATATTCGTAGAAATGCCCTTTTCCAAATCCGGACCGAAGCGCATTTTAAAGGTAGTGATGCCACTAATAAATTTAACATCTCCGAAATTAGATGCGCCCTCTAGCGCTACTTGGCCCAAAGAATATTTCTTCAAGCCTTTAGCTTTAAGATCTTTAAGGATAAACCATTGTGTTAGGTTACCAGCAGCCCATGGGTTCTTAACCGTTCCAGCAAAGGCATAATAAGCTGTATCACCCAAAAGCGTTACCATGGCTCCGTTATAAGCCACACCCTCGTGATATGCGATATACAAAATCGCATTCTCTTGTGGTGCATACAACGAATATTGAGCTTTTATATAATCGTAATTGGGTGCGCTCTTTCCTTCCTGACCTTCATACGTTACGCGCATCAAGTCAATAAACGCATCGATATCCTCACTTACCGCAATCGTAACACCCGATTTCTCAGCCTTACGAATAGAATTGCGATGCTTGGAGTGTACTCGATCCCACAACTGCTCTTCACTCTGTTCAAGATCAATAATGGCCATACAAAATTCCTTTGCAGCTGCTGTATGGAACAGCTCCGGACTGATACCTGCTCCGTAGTAATTTGTATACTTAAGCTTTACTATTTTATTATCCCTTAAATAGTCGTCAATAGCCGTATTAATCAATTGTGCAATAAGCAAACGATCTTCACTAGGTAAATAAATAGCCTCTCCCCAGAAAGTTGCGCTGCGACTAATGGAGCGAAAAAAAGCAGGTAATCGCTTCGATTCAAAATAATTGAATCGATAGGCGCCTACTAAAGTAGTTCCACTCAAAATTTCTAAGTATGCGGATTCATTTTTGAAAAAGCGATCTAAGACAGCTGTACTTGTATGCTGAATCAAATTTCCATTTAGGGTGGCAAGTGCATTCCATTGCGTTGGATCACTTGGTTGACCAATAGAAATCTTTACAGCATACTTCATTTCAACAACTACCTTTTACTTTTATCGCTTTACCTCCAACACTTTAACGCGACTACCCGGACGAGCGATTGAACCACCTGCGCTATGTTGCGTAGCTTTTCTTGCACGTGACAATTCAACCATCATGTTATAATTCATCGGACGAGGACTTACATAATGGAACTTCGCACGTGTATCACCTGCTCCAAAGGTAGGGTCGCTACCGAAGCGATGATCTTGATAATTCGCACGTTTCGCAGTAATACGGTAACTAACAGATACATTCGAATGTCCGTTATTCAATTCTTTGATTTGGAAACTATTGGTTCCTTTTACCACATAAACACCATTGCAATCGCCTTCCGGAGTTACAGTAACCACCATAGGATGTTGCGCATCAATCACCACTACTTCCATAAACATAGGATCCAAATTAATAGTAGCAACACCATTCACTAAGGTAGCAGTGCCAAAGTCTTCGAACCAATTTTCTGGACTTTCAATTGAATATACCAACTGATTACCTTGTGAGGTAGGCACAGAGGCTGATTTCGTTCCCGTACATGCCATAGCACCATCTCCATACACTGCAAAACCAAAACCATTCGGATCGCTACCAAATACACCATAATCTGTACCACCACCAGGGAAGATAGAAATTGTATCCCCCGCTACGCCCCAAACGCCTGCGCCATAGGAATTAGCAAAGTGATAGACGCCCACAACACCATAATTATAGTTGCCTAATGCACCGCTGTTGTTAATACCATATCCTATCACACCACCAGAAGTATCAGAAGTTCCTGTATAATCACCTTCCAAACCATAACCTCTAGAAGAGCCTAGGAAACGGCCTCGAGCACCTACTGCAAATTTAGAAGCACCATCATAATACCCTACAAGCGCATCCATTCCTGCACTTGAAGAATCGGCCGTATAAAAGAAACCGCCAATACCATCACCATTCAACGCTGCTATACCAGGCGCAATCATAGAAGTACCTTTTTTACGCAATACAATCATCCCGGTATTACCGTTTGTTTGATTCACGTGTAATGCAGGATCGCTAAAACTCCAACCTGAATAAACAGTCGTTCCTTTAAAGCCTGAAGTAATAACCGAATTATGCCCGGTATAATTATTCAAACTCCATAAGCCATAAGAGCTATTGTTAGCATTTGTTTTATTGATACGCAATCCACCATTAACAGCACCTGCTGTCACCAACAACTTGTCTGTCGAAGCCGCTATACCACCAATGCCTACGTTACCAGTATTGTTATTGTAAATATCCGCACCTGATAAAGTCCAATTAGAATTAATCACATTACTACCCGTGATTGTAATACCGGTCCCACCAGTATATGATCCACCACCTGTACTTGGTAAAGTAACGCTATTACCGCTACTAATACTAAGTTGATTACCTGCGATAGATAAAGTCTGTAATTCGTTTGTTGCACTCAAATCGCCCGTATTACTGATTACAGTACCGGCAATGCTAATGCCTGTTCCGGCAGTATAATTCGTTCCTGTACTAGGCGTTGTAGGTGCCCATGCAGCACCGTTCCACGTTAATACTTGCCCTGAAGTAGGCATCGTAGTCGACACGGGATGATTTTGAATATTCGCAACGGTTGGGTTCGGATAAGTACCTGTTAAGTCGCCACCCGCGGCTGTTGTATTCGTAATATCATCCAATGGATTTATATCTCCTGTATTATTTATAACGGTTCCTGCGATGCTAATGCCCGTTCCTGCAGTATAATTGCTACCGCTATTGTCCGTACCCGGCACCCATGCAGAACCATTCCATTTCAAAACCTGTCCTGTGCTTGCACCTTGTGACGCAAGATTGATTGGCGAAGCTGCTGTTCCATTACCACTAATGGCTGAAGTCGTGATAGCCACTTGCGAACCCCAATTATCACCAGCACCTGTTCCACTACTTAAGGTTACAGGAGCCCATGCACTACCATTCCATCCTAATACCTGACCACTACTTGCTCCTTGTGAAGCGATATCTAGTGGCGATGCAACTGTACCATTACCCGTTAAAGACGCTGCCGTAATAGCAGATTGTGTTCCCCAATTATCTGCACCGGTAATTGAACCCGGGATCCACGCAGTTCCATTCCAAATTAAGGTCTGACCTACGGCAGCACCCTGTTGCGCAATGCTCAAAGGATTTGCAGCTGTACCATTACCACTAATGCTAGGTGTAACATTTACAGAAGTAGATCCTCCATTAGCTGCATACAAAGCGTATGGCACACTTAAAAGCTGTGAAACACCCATGGTAGCGTAGTTCGTTCCTCCGAGTGGATCCATTTCAACCTTCATCCATTTAGAACCGCTCGCCCAATTAATTGCTGAGAAAGTACCTGTCATTGCCTGGCCTTGACCAACAGCAACAGTAAACAAGCCAAATGTATTCGTTGTCACATTATGACGCTCCATATATGAAACAGTTCCTGTGGCAGATCCATCCAATACAGAAAGCTGCACAGAAATATTTTGGTTACTCATAACCACTCCATTCGCATCACGTGCTACGGCTTGATAATTCATCGATTGAGGTACTTGTGCCGACACGCTTAAGGTGAGTGCCAACAACACAAGAAGTGTAAGTAAACGAGTTTTCATTGTTTTAATTATAAAGTTGAACAGGAGTAGTAAATAAAGTTGACTGACCATTATTCGTCTTTGCTTTTACTTGTAGAAAGTAAACGCCAGCGGCAAGACTCTTAGTACGTATCTGAATTAATCCATTCGCATTTGTGAAAGTAGGTGTAATTAGTTGCCCTAAAGCGTTAATCATAATCACTTCACGAACTTCGTTAACGTCAGTTGGAGTCTGCAAGTAAAAGGTTCCTGCATTAGGATTTGGAAATACATTCCAATCGCTGCTTGTAATATCAGCTACGGCATTGAATTCCGCAGGATCAGCCTGTTGAAAACCTTGCGTAAGCCAATAATTCTGACCACCAATACTATTTTGAAAGGATTCAACCATCGCCATTTCACCTATAGTGCTAGACAAAGAATAACCCTTGCTATCGACAAAATAAGCACCGGAGACGGCATTCACCGAGTAAGTCAGCGTCTGCGCCGACAAAGTCCCCATTATAAATAAGGAGATAATACTTAGAAGAGTGGTTTTCATAGACCCTTCCAAGATACGATATTTTTAACTATTTCTTTTGCTCGCGCCAATTCGGATCGAAGTATACAAAGAACGACATCCAGATAGTACGAGACAATCGAACTAAATAAGGAACAGCCATTGCAAGGATGAGTGCATTCGCGATTAGGTACCACAAAAAGCTATAATCGGCCTTCCAACCCACAAACAAGGAAAAGGCAATAACAGTAGCGACAGAAACAGCAATTGAAAGACCATAACTCACATAGCCCGTTCCCCACCAAAAGCCAGTTTCAATTTCTGTTAACTGATTACAAACAGGGCAATAGTCATGCATATCTAAGATTGGCTTAGACAGATTGTAAGGATTATTATGCTTGAATAAATATCCCTCGCGGCAATGTGGACACTGCGTTTTCAGAACAGAAAGGATTAAAGATGGAGCTTTCGACATGTTGTGTACTTTTGCGCAGCAAAGATACGTTAATTCATAAAATCATTTAGTAACTGAAGTTACACTAGAAATCAAAAACATTCAAAGCTTCTTACTTCGCGACCAAACCCCGATTATTCATTGTTCATTCCTACATTAAACATTTTAAACCTTTCACCATTCAATTTTCACCATTAACTGTTACCTCGCCTCGCTGTGCTCGGTGGACCTCAAAGGGGGGGGGCTTAACAAGAAAAAGCTTCAGATCGCTACGCGCTCTTTTCTTTTTACATTTCTTCGCGCTCCTGAATTTGCAATTCATCGCGCTATAAATCTAGAATACAGGATTACCTCGCTGTGCTCGGTGGACCTCAAAGGGGGGCTTAACAATGAAAAAGCTTCAGATCGCTACGCGCTCTTTTCTTTTTACATTTCTTCGCGCTCCTGAATTTGCAATTCATCGCGCTATAAATGTAAAAAGCCACCAGTCTGCCGACTGATGGCTTTTTCTAGTTGCGGGGACAGGACTCGAACCTATGACCTTCGGGTTATGAGCCCGACGAGCTACCAACTGCTCCACCCCGCGATTTCAAGAATGCAAAGATACGTTTAATAATCCACTACACCAAACATTATTCATAATAAACTTTAAAGACTCGATTAAATCGGCCTTCTAGCACTTACCTTACTTCCAATATCTAAATAATACAACAACTTCACCGAAATAGAATTTAACAAAGGTTGCGAAAACGTATACTTCAAGTTCTCTAAATAATAATCCCGCTCACCCGCATTATCTTGATTAATCAAATTCTTCCAAGCAAAACTTACAAAACGACCCGGTCCTATCTGCCAATTATAGAACACATTCAACTGCCAAGCATTAAAATCATAATCGGCACTAAAATCCGGCTTCGTTACAGACAAGTTTCCATTCTCCTCCAATACATAATAACGACTATATCTTCCACTACTCCAATAATGACGAACATTCATATTTACGCTCATGCGGTTACTAATCGTATAAATCGCAGATAACATATTCTCGACATTCTGCACATTACGCTCTCCGAAATAAATCTTATCCAACTCCAAATTACAAAAGCCTAATTGATTACTCCCATTACTCCAGCTACTCGATCCATTAATCAATAATCGTCGGTTTACCTTCCAACGCGGTGCAATCATCCAATCTAAACGCTCCGTTCCTTTACGCTCCCAACGATTATAATCTATGGAAACATCAAAAGCTAAAGTCTTTCTATAGTCAGAAGAGAAATAACATCCCACCTGCTCATTGCCCGGCAATACCACGAAACGCCCTGCCACACGCGGATCATAGTAATCTCTCACAGAAACGGGCTGAACAAAGCCATACAATACCATCGTCAAATAATTGCGCCAATCCGCTTTAAACTTCCCGGTCAGCTGCCGATACATATTTCGACCACTAGCATAATAGTATTCTTCATCATATGCCAAAACTTTTACACTATTTAAAAAGTGTTTGGTTGGCTGAATGACTTGCTTCTGAATCATGAACTGTTGATGAAAATAATTTCGCTTCGGCAAATAACCCATCTCATTCATCTCATAATGATCACTCACCAAATCCATCTTATAACCACCCTGCCAAGGACCCGCCACCTTCGCCAACAACAATCGCTGACGATAGCCGGCATTCATCTGCCGAACATCCCTAAAATAACCATCCGTATAACTTCGATCTCCTTGCCAATACAATTGATAGCGAAAATCTTTACTCAATAATTTTAAATCAGCACCCGTAACATTCGAGGTATAGCCCTTTTCAGCGCGTATGACGCTCGTATTGATAAAGCCATAATGCGAATTCGTTTTGCCAATCGTCTTGTCTACTACCAACACATTATAATTCGAAAAAGGCTCATAAATCGCTTCATGTTCTGAACCAGTTCTACTAATCGCTTGTAATTTTACTTGTTGCGTAACAGCGTTCAAAACGCCTACTGAAAGGTTGTTCGCACTTTTACCACTCAATTTAAAGGCATTCAACAAATTACTTTGCGATACATCATTCTTAAATTGATAAGCACTATCCGTTTGATGATAATACCGATAATTGGATATCTCACCAATCCGACGACTATAGAACAAATCATTTTTTGCAAACAACTCGGCGCCCTCTAGAAAGAACGGACGACGTTCAGCATACTGCACTTCATAAGCCGTTAAATTCTTCACCACCTGATCACTGATTACCTGGCCGAAGTCGGGAATCAAGGTCATGTCCACTGTGAAACTCTTACTCAATCCGAGCTTCAAGTCGGCTCCTATTTTGTTTTGAAAAGAAAGACCATTATTCTGCGGAAACAAATACGCCGAAGCATAGGGTATAATCGAAAGGCGAAGCGGACTATGAATATCACTTACGCCTTCAATAGCTTGCATCTTCGGTAGAAAAGCGGGTTGATCAGGCGGGATAGGACACCAGCTGATGACTTCTCGGCGACGACGAATTTCGCGTGCCATATCCATCGACCAATGCTGTTCCTTTATATCAGGAAAACGAATCGCCGTATATGGAATTTTCATCTCCGCAATCCAACCATCTGCTACCACGAATGTCGCACTCTCCCATACAGCATCCCACTCAGGATCAAGCGTTTCACCTCTATTCGTGATGCGCAAATCATCTTGTACATTATCAATGGAAACACCGAATCCATAAGCATTCTGACCATCTTTATAGGTATCCAAAAACACATAGATATTATCGGTCTGCTTAAAAACATTTCCACGTTTCGTGATAAGATGTTCCACACTATCAATATGCTTATCATGACAATACATCATGAAATAGATGGCATTGTCGTCGTACAACATATACACTTCCGTTTGCTCAGAGGGTGCATGACCCGGACGAGGCTCGAACTGATAATCGAGATGTATAGGCTGCGCATTCTTCCAACATAATAAGTCTTCACTATGATTACGCAACCTCGGCATCATCTGTGTAGCAGGCACACGAAAGGCATTCATTACCGTATCACGCAAAACTACTTGCGCTTGCGATACGGTAAGACTTACAGAAAGAGATAAAAGAAAAAGAAAACTACGTAAACGAACTAACACTATCTCTTACTTCAAATACATTTGAACACCAACATTAAAACGTACATAGTTACCACGATAAACACTACTGCTAATATTGTTGGTGTTGATGTCTGTTACAGACGAAAAATTCTCGTAGGTCAATAAGGCTTCCAAACCAACGTTCGGATTGATCAAATAAGTAAAGCCAGGACCGAAGCTCAACACATTACCACGCACTTTACTTGCAGCTGCTGAACCCGCATTTGTAACCGTTCTACCCATACCATATTGTACCTCTCCAAATACCAATGACTTAGGAGACAATGGATGATAATAACGTAAGAATGGACCCACATTGAAAATAGTATTCACTGTCTTATCATACCCTTGCACTTTCGTATTGAAATAGTCAGCACGTAATTTCAATCCCATCGCAAAATTACGGAATAAGAAAATCCCCACGTTCGGTGAAAAATTAGCAGCAAAAGTAGTCGTACGTGGACCACTAATCGTTGTACCAGAAGTCATATTTGTATATGCCTTTGCAGTACTGAAATCAAAACCTCCAACACCACCTAATAATACGGTACCTTTGGCAATGCCCATTCTCGGAGTTTCCATAGTAATTGTTTCTACAGGCTGCGCGTTCACCAATGAAGTGCAAACAAGCAATGCCAAAGCGATAAATAGTCTTTTCATATTTTAATTTTAAGGGTTAATTTGGATTGTGTTATTTTTACTAAATAAATATAAGGAAAATGTTGAAACTGCGTTTCGCACTAGGATTGGTCTTGTTAACGCTCATAAGTGTACTGTCTTGTCAATCACCCGATCAAAAAGTGAAGAAGGAAGCTTTAAAAACGAAGATTGATTTGAAATTAGTTCGCTTCGATCAAGAGTTATTCAACCACGCTTCGCAACCACAACTAGTTCAAAAAAAATATCCCAATTTTTTCAATTTCTATTGCACACATATTTTACCAGATGAGGTAAATAAAGACAGTGCAACCCTCTTTCAGTTTCTAACAGCGGTGCTACAGAAAAAAGATTTGCAAGCGATGCGCGATACACTCAACAATCATTTCCCGCATTTCGAACAAGACTATATGCCTGCTTTGACAGAGGCTATGCAAATGCACCACTACTATTTTCCAAAAACAAAAACCCCTACCGTCTATACTTTTTTTAGCGAGTTTAGCGTTGGTTGTTTTACAGATGGTCCAGAAGTATTAGGTATCGGTTTAGATTTGTTCTTAGGTCCGAAATTCCCTGTCTATGACTATTTCGGTATCCCTTACTTCATCAAACGAAATTGTGTGCCGAATAAAATTGTACCTACTGCTATGAAAGCCTATGCGAAGAATTTTGTACCGGAGGATGAGTTTCATCATCGCTTAATTGATAAAATGGTGGCAGAAGGAAAAATACTTTACTACCTCGATCGTGTACTTCCTGATGCAGCCGATAGTATAAAAATGGATTATACTGCTTATCAACTCAAATGGTGTAAAACCTATGAATACCGCATTTGGGAGTATATGATTAAATACGAATTACTCTATAAAACAGATCGTCAAGTCATCAGCGATTTCATGAATATATCTCCTGTAACACCGGGTATGCCTTCCGAAGCGCCAGGCATGTTAGGCGTTTGGGTGGGATGGCAGATCGTGAAAAAATATATGGAGTTGAATCCGAAGACAAGTCTGGAAGATTTGTTCCGAATGACCGATGGGCGCGTTATTTTAGAAGGATCAAAGTATAAACCAAGTAAACAGTAAAATGGCAAAAACGAAATCGACATTTGTATGTCAGAGTTGTGGAACGACACATCCGAAGTGGGTAGGTAAGTGTAATGGTTGCGGAGAGTGGAATACCGTTGTCGAAGAAATTCTCGAACGAGAAGACAAGCCATTCAATTATAAAAGCGGCAAACAAAGCAAAGCTGCGACGCCGTCCTTAAAGCCTTTAAAAGAAGTAGAGGCCGGTGAACAATCGCGCTTACAAACACCTGATGCAGAACTCAACAGAGTATTAGGCGGTGGCATTGTGCCCGGTAGTTTGGTATTAGTGGCCGGTGAACCTGGTATTGGTAAATCAACCCTCTTTCTTCAACTCGCGCTTCAACTCAATAGTCGCACTGTAGTCTATGTCAGCGGCGAAGAAAGCGAACAGCAAATCAAATTACGCGCGGATAGAATTCATACCAATCATGATGTATTGGTGATGACCGAAACCTGCACGCAACGCATCTTCGCGGCCCTAAACGAACTCTCTCCTGATATCGTCATCATCGATTCCATTCAAACATTATATTCTGAATTAATTGAATCTACCCCCGGCTCCGTTTCGCAAATTCGTGAATGCACGGGCGAATGGCAGCGCTATGCGAAAGAAAACAATGTGCCCGTATTCTTAATCGGTCATATCACCAAAGACGGCACCATTGCGGGTCCTAAGGTACTCGAACATATGGTGGATACCGTATTACAATTCGAAGGTGATCAACATTATACCTATCGCATTTTAAGAACACTAAAAAATCGTTTTGGCTCCACAGCAGAATTGGGCATTTATGAGATGCTACAAAACGGTCTCCGTCAGGTAAGTAATCCTTCAGAAATTTTAATCACACAACGCGAAGAGCCTTTAAGTGGTATTTCTATTGCTGCCACGATGGAAGGAATGCGCACGATGCTCATTGAAACACAAGCCCTCGTAAGCCCTAGTCATTATAGCACCCCACAACGTACGGCAACAGGCTTTGATGCAAAGCGCTTGAACATGTTATTGGCAGTCTTGGAAAAGCGCGGTGGATTCAGCTTCGGTAACAAAGATGTTTTTGTGAACCTCGCAGGCGGATTACGTATCGAAGATCCTGCCCTCGACTTAGCCGTTGCTTGTGCCTTGCTCAGCAGCTTTGAAGATAAGCCCTTGCCTAGCAATATGTGTTTTGTAGGAGAGGTCGGATTAAGTGGCGAAGTTCGGGCTGTAAACCGCATTGATCAACGTATAGCCGAAGCAGACAAATTAGGCTTCGAGAAAATCGTAATCTCTACCTATAATAGCAAAGGACTTGATCTTAGCAGATTCAACCTTGAAGTTATCCCTGTAAGCAAACTTGAATCCGTTTATCGTTTACTGTTCTAAAACAAAAAAGCCCTCTTAAGGATTTAAGAGGACTTTGAGGTTAACCGAAAACCATAGAATGTGTGGTTGTTTCTATAGTTTTAGTAAGATTATGATAATTTTATAAATCAAATAAACAATTATACCAATAACGAAATACATTGCACGTCTTTAAAATATTGACGCCCCCGAAAGATTGAAAAGTATTTATGAATCACCTTTAAACAAATCCCAAACCACAAGAGCGTCAATGTTTGTTTGCTTTTTAAGTTTTGACCACCTTAATAATGCAAAGCAAAGATCTCGCTTAATTGACACTTGTCATTTGTATAAAACAACAATAAGTAGTTTTTTACAAAGGGTTAGGATTGTATAAATTCGCTGTTGGATTGATTTTTATTTATCAACTGCTTTACAATTGTGACTAACTGATCCAGTTCTTCAACATTACTATACTTATCAATATTTAATACCAACTGAGTATTCACTAAAACATTATTTTTTCCTAGCTCTGGTATAAATGTAGTGGATTGACTCATAAATGGACTTTCTATTATCCCTAATAATACTCCAAAGTCAACATCTAAAATTTCACTTATTTCTTTTAATCGCGCATAGGAAGCTTTTTCAGGATTTTTTTCAATAACAGCATATGCTTGTTGTGTTAAATTTAATTTCTTTGCAACAAATTCTTGACTAAAGCCTCTTTGAAGCCGGTATTTTCTTATTATCTCGCTAATGAGCATTTTTTCATTCATCATAGACTAATTGATTCAATCTTTAGCATTTTGCTAATTACAATATACTTAATTATGCGCAATTAATTGACATGGGTCAATTAACAACAAATTAGATTTGTGATAAACCAATTTGGGTTGTTATTCCTAAAACAAAAAATGCCCGAACGAATTTACGAGCGTGCTTTGGGGGGAAATTAATCGTAAGGGAAGGTTCCAATTACATTTGCTAAGTAATTAACGCTTGTGACGAATTCTGCTTAAGCTAGTTTGGGTGATGCCTAAATAAGAAGCGATGAATTTTAACGGAGCACGTTTTAATAAATCAGGTCTTTCATTCAATAGTGCTGCATAACGTTCATCTGCTGTATGGAATTGAATACTTTCAATTCGATTCACCAAGTCGACATAGCAGTTTTGAAATACTCTACGAAAGACATTATCCAAATCAGGATACTTTGCGTTTAATTGATTTAAAGCTGCCGAAGGAATGCAAATCACTTCCGAGTCTTCAATCATTTCAATCGCCTTCTTACTTGGCTTGCCTGTGATCAAACTTTCAACGCGAAGTAGGCATCCATTTTCATAAGAGAAAGAATCTGTGACATCCGTTCCTCCATGGAAATAATAAATACGCGCTAATCCTTTATTGATGAAATAAATATTCTTACACGTACCTCCAGTAGATTGCAATTCTTAATTCTTCTTTACGTGTTGTACCTGTATAATGCCTAAAAGGGTTTTCTCTGACTCTAAAACGTTATACACAGTAGCTAATACTAGGGAGATGCAGCAGTAATCAAGAAAACGCCCCTCTCTTACTTTATCCAAATATTTTACACCGTGAAACTTATCTTTGTAACATGCAAATCCTCAACTATATCAACGGCGCCTTACAGGCTCCGTTAAATAATAATTGGCTCGACAATCCAGAACCCGCTACCGGCAAAGTGTATTCACAAATTCCGGATAGCGATAGCGATGATGTGCAAATGGCGGTAACAGCTGCTAAAGAGGCCTTCCCTGCTTGGGCAGCCCTTTCACGCGCCGAACGCAGCGACCTTCTACGTAAGCTCTCTGACCTTATTCTAAAGAATCTAGACACCCTCGCAGCCGCAGAAAGTCGGGATAACGGCAAACCATTATGGCTTGCAAAGCGCGTAGATATCCCTCGCGCTGCCGAAAATTTCCGCTTCTTCAGTAATGCCGTTTTACAATGGCATGACGAAGCACATCATATGGATGGGCATTTCATCAATTATACTACCCATCAACCTATTGGTGTAGTTACTTGTATTTCTCCGTGGAACTTACCGCTCTATCTTTTCTCATGGAAAGTGGCGCCGGCGCTTGCAGCAGGCTGTTGCGTAGTAGCTAAGCCGAGTGAGGTGACACCGATGTCGGCTTTTCTCTTATCACAGTTATGTATCGAAGCAGGATTCCCTCCTGGCGTTTTCAATATCGTACATGGTACCGGACCAAAAGCGGGCGATGCCATGATCAACCACCGCGACATTAAAGCAATCTCCTTCACCGGAGGCACTAAAACAGGGGCGTATATCGCGTCGAAAGCAGCTCCTTTATTTAAGAAGCTATCCCTCGAATTAGGTGGCAAGAACGCGAATATCATTTTTGCGGATTGCGATTGGGACAAGATGATGAAAACTACTTTACGTAGCTCTTTCGAAAACCAAGGTCAGATTTGCCTTTGCGGTAGCCGAATTCTCGTACATCGTAGCGTCTATGAAAAATTTAAAACGGAATTTGCAGAGAAAGTAAAAGCGCTTAAAGTGGGCGATCCGCACGATGATACGGTGCGTATGGGTGCTATCGTTTCGAAGCAACATTTTGAGAAAATTTTGAGCTGCATCGAGCTAGCCAAGCAAGAAGGAGGAACTGTGCTTACGGGCGGTAATGCTATCAAGTTGGAAGGGCGCTGTGAAGAAGGTTGGTTTATAGCACCAACTGTTATAGAAGGATTAGATCAAAACTGCAGAACCAACCAAGAAGAAATCTTCGGTCCGGTGGTAACGATTCAGCCTTTTGATACCGAAGAAGAGGCAATTAACTACGCCAATGCAACAGAATACGGACTAGCAGGTAGCTTGTGGACGCAAGACATTAGCAGGGCACATCGCGTGGCGAATAAGGTCGAAAGCGGAATTTTGTGGGTAAACTGTTGGCTAATTCGCGATCTCAGAACGCCATTCGGAGGCATGAAACAAAGTGGGGTAGGGCGCGAAGGCGGAATGCACGCCCTAGAATTTTTCACTGAAGCAAAAAATGTCTGCGTAAGTTTGTAGAGATTTTAAAAAATTTCTTATCTTTGCAGTCCTTGAAAAAGGGATCGAGGTGTGGCGCAGTTGGTAGCGCACCTGGTTTGGGACCAGGGGGTCGTCAGTTCGAGCCTGGCCACCTCGACAAAAACCCTTCTAATCGAATGATTGGAAGGGTTTTTTATTTTAATCCTATCCTGGGTCATACCCGAAGCATCCAATCGAAGCTCATTTTTTGTATATTCTAAAGAATACTTAGGAGAGTAGTTTCAACCCTAAATTCAAACACGCTAAAATTATTTTTTTTGCGCCGGGCGTTTACAAGATGCACGAATTAATTCGTGCATCTTGTAAGAACGCGAAAACTTGCAATTTTATTATCCAAAAAGTTTTCTGCCATTTTGATTTATACTAATTGATTTTTTATCAAGTTTTTCAATTCGCCCAATAAAAAGAGGTGTAGCAGCCTATGCCACTACACCTCCTTCTAAAAGCACTTTCGAGCGCTAAAAAAACTTACAAGCTCGCGCGTAAAGTCAATTTGAAATTACGTCCCGGAGCACTGATACCACTCGCGAACACACGGTAGTTCATGTCCATGATATTATCACAAGCTAATTGTAGGCTTACTTTATTCGTGAAATTATAGCCTAAACGCGCATTCAAACACTGCCATGCTGGTGTTCCCATCGGCGTTGCATACATCTCGTTGTCTTCAGCATTTAACAAATACTCCGACAAAGGCTTACGGCCATTCATCAACATCCATACACCTGCGTTCCACTTATCTTTACGATAGTCAACAGCAAACTTAGCACTCATCGGCGCAATATGATCTAATGGCGTTTCTACACCACTCGACAAAATACGGCCACGCGACTTATTAAAATTACCACTCAATACAACATATTTACCAACGTTAAACTTAGCAGCAGCGTAGATACCTGAAATCATCGCCTGACCTTTGTTTTGCGTCGTATATACCGCCGTCATCGCACCTTCATACATGACAGAATCCTTTCCATCTAAGGTGCCGCGATCTACCACTAAAGCGTGATCCATAAACGTGTAATAAACTCCACCTTCAATCATACCATCTGTTCCAATCATATGCGAAGCACTCAACTCCGCATTATACGTATACTCAGGACGTAGTGTCGGATTCGGCGCAATTAAATAACCGGGGGCTGTTTCGAATACTTTCGTCATATCATCTACATTCGGAGAACGGAATCCTGTAGAACCCAACAAGGCAATACGATTGCCTTTTGAAGGAAGATATACTAAGCTAGCAGTTCCAGACAAAGCCGTATTCTTTTGTGTAACATCTTTAAACGGAAACTTAAAGAAAGTAGTGTCTGTGAATTTAGCGGTTAAGGTATTCGACGTCAAACGCGCACCCACATTTCCATACCACTTATTTTCTTCAATCGTAATTTGATCTTGTACATAAGCAGCTAAATTGTTCATCGTGCTTCCTCCGTTAGGATAGCGCGTGTCTGCTATTGTAGATTCCCCTGTAAGGACATTTTCAAACGTCGCTGTAGAATTTACCGTATTGAAATACCCTTCTACACCATAATGCATCTCGTGCTGATGAATCGTCTTCATCGCATCGATATCAAAGGAATTCACTGCAACCGCTTCATTCTGATGTTTCAATAATGTTTTATTGAACTTACGACTATTACGGCTCTCGTTAATCGCTTGATGTGCTAAAATGAAACTCATTTTATCAAACAATTTATTTGAACGCGTATAATCCATGCGATAGCTTGCCAACAAACGTTCTTCTGGTCCGTAGTACCATTGCGCATACTTCAAATTAGCACCACTATATTCAGTCAAACGATCATAACGATTTACATTACCCGTATTAGAATACTGTACGTTTAATGTATGCGTTAAATAATCGTTCTGAGCGAACATGATTTTTTCCATTACATCATATTGCTTGTAAGCAGAACCAACTTGAACAAGAGGATTGCTGTTTTTAACCATACTATCTGAATTGCCATTACGCACTACATAGTATTCACGTTGACCAAAACCAGGAAACATCGAACGATAGTCGCTACCCATGCGAATATCACCGTAATTGCCATAGCTCACGCTTGTCAAGAAAGCAAGCTTTTTAAAGCCGGTATTGACATCCAGATGAACTGCTTGTTCGCCAGTTGCAGTAGCCATACGTACCATCGCATTGGCACTCTTATTATTCAATACCGCTTTCTTGGTATAGAACGACATCACACCACCCAAGGCATCGCTGCCATATTGCGTAGAAGAAGGTCCATAAAGGACTTCTACGCGATCTAACATAGCATTGTCAACACGAAGCACGTTTTGCAAGTGGCCACCACGGAAAATGGCGTTGTTCAAACGAACTCCGTCGACCATAATCAAAACCTTATTTGCTTCAAAGCCACGAATAATAGGACTTCCGCCGCCGCCTTGACTTTTTTGCACAACGACATATCCGGTATTGGCCATTACGTCTGCAGTATTCATTGCATTATTGGCTTGCATTTCCTTTTGATCAATCACTTGAATTTGTTGTGCAAGACGCTCTTTCGGAGTCGCAAACTTAGTTGCGGAAGTGATGATTTCTTTTACTTGAACAGTGTCTGTAGTTGTTTGCGCCTTAACTACAACAGCGCTTAATAGCCCAAGAGCTAGTATATATCTTTTCATAAATTTGTTTTGTTTAAAACGGACAATAAACCATAATCGCCGTGTCCGAAACAGCGTTAAATAAAATAACAGAGAAGAGGGTTAGCCTCGCGGTGGCGGTGCAATAATTACCATGCTATGTGTCGCAGGATAAAAAGAGCTTAGTAATAGGCATTCTTCCGTATGATGAGGCTGAATCAAATGATACGTTCCAATCGTTTGATGAAAAAATGCAAAAAAAGCTGAATGACTGACGCAAGATGGATCACCACTCTTTTGTCCTTGAATAATACTAACTATACTTTTTAATTGCGTCTCTAAACTATCATGCTTTATAATCAATTCAACAATCCCATCGTGATATTGGATAGATTTAATATCATATCGCTTTCCATTCCACGTAATCTCCTTTTCTTCTTCTTGAAGATTTGAGAACATTTCGCGTGTCATTTTCAACGACTCTAAACTTGGATTTCTTTCGTCAAGTTTAAAGAGAGCCTCTTGTTGTTTCAAAAAGATCAATTGATGAATTGGCTGATACAATGCAGGAATTAGTTGAAGCGCAAAAAAGGCGATCAACAAGATTAAACTCCATAAGCCCGTATGTATTCCGAGGCGCTTCACACGGCTAAAATACAAAAATTTGGTAATAGTGAAAAGAGTCACCTTAGCAGAAACACTATTTATTTCTTATCTTCGCATCTCAATCAAACAAGACTATGGGTCGTATATTCGAAAAACGTAAGCACAAGATATTTGCACGTATGGATCGTCTGGGTAAGGCGTTCACACGTATTGGAAAGGAAATTGCTATCGCTGTAAAGGCAGGTGGACCAGATCCAGATTCCAATGCAAAATTGCGTACTATTATTAAAAACGCGAAAGGTGCTAACATGCCGAAAGCGAATATCGAAGCAGCTATCAAACGCGCTTCGGAAAAAGGTTCGGCTAACTATGAAGAAATGGTCTATGAAGGTATCGGACCAGCGGGTATTGGTATCGTCGTTGAAACGGCTACCGACAACCCGAATCGTACCGTTGCTAACGTTCGCGCTATCTTCACACGTAATGAAGTTACTTTAGGCAAATCTGGCTCTCTTGATTTCGTCTTCGAACGTAAAGGCGTTTTCAAATTAAAAAATGAAGTTCCAAACGTAGAAGAATTGGAATTCGAATTAATCGACTTCGGTTGCGAAGAATTTATGTTCGATGAAGAAGAAGGTCTGATCATTTTCTACACTGCCTTCGCCGACTTCGGCCAGATGAATAAAGCAATTGAAGAACGCAATCTTCCTTTAGTGAGCGCAGAGTTAGAACGTATCCCAAACAACTTCGTAGACGTAGACGAAGCGACCGCAGAAAAAATATTTGCCGTAGTTGAAAAATTGGAAGCAGATGACGACGTTCAACAAGTATTCCACAACATGAAATAAGCTATTTATTCTTAATAGAAACCCCGTCAGCGTAAATGCTTGACGGGGTTTTTTATTTCCTGCCTTTTAATCCATAAAATCTAAGCTTTCACCCCTTACTTGTTTAACAGATAAACATAATTTGTATTTTACAAGTTCAACAACACCTAATTCATGAAGAAAATTTTAACTTCTCTTTTTATCCTTTGTGCAGGATTAATTATTTGGCAATCTACTGACGCAAGCTCGAATGGTCGTGCCGGCCGTACAGGCGGAGCAGGCGAATCTTCTTGCTCAAGTTGTCATGGTGCCGGAAATGTAAATGGTTCTGTAGCCATCAGTTCTAACATTCCTGCTATTGGCTATACACCAGGGACAACTTATACAATGACTGTTACTGTTACCTATCCTGGTCGTACCTGCTTTGGCGTAGATGTTATAAGTTTAAATGCTTCTAATGTTTCTACCGGTACAATGGTGATAACAGATGCTACTTATACAAAAACAGCTAGCTCTGGCGGTCGTGTGAATGTCGTTCAAAAAACACCAAAACCAACTGGTACATTCACCTTCAATTGGACCGCTCCAGCTAAAGGAACAGGTAATGTGACGTTCTATTTCGCAGGTCTAGCATGCAATGGGAATGGCACCGATGATTCAGGCGACTATACTTATACAGGGAATCATACTTATCCTGAAAAAACGTGTCCACTTAATATCACAACCCAACCAACTACTCAGAACCTATTTGTAGGCGCTGCTTCCGCTTTATTTATCTCCAGTTCAAATAGTCAAACTGCTACCTACCAATGGCAAGAAAATGCCGGTACCGGTTTTGCAAATGTTTCTAATGGAGGTGCCTATACTGGTGCTACGGACGATTCTTTATTGATTACTGCGCCTTCACAAGCCATGAATAATCATACCTATCGTTGCGTAGTTACAGATACTTCTTGTGTTGAAACATCGAATACAGCGACGCTTACAGTAAAGTGTACAGGATTAAGTCAGCAACCTAATACAGCGAGCGTATTTGCCGGAGCAACTGTTCGTTATATTGTTCGCGCTACGCAAACTGGTTTAACGTATCAATGGCAAGAAAATAATGGCAGTGGTTTTAGTAATCTATCAAACGGTGGTGCTTATACCGGCGCTGATAATGATACCCTTATTATTACTGGTACGCTCGTTTCGATGCATAATAATACCTACCGCTGCGTCATTTCAGGTTCACTTTGTGGTGATACTTCTAATGCAGCACCTTTACATGTAAGTTGTCTGACATTCACGCAGGCGCCCGTTAATCAAACGGTAAATGAAGGTGTCAATGCGCTTTTCATGGCGCGTAGTAATGTAAACAATGCAACGTACCAATGGCAAGAAAACACTGGATCAGGGTTTGTCAACCTAAGCAATGGAGGAAATTATTCCGGTGTAAATAACGACAGCTTATTTATATCCAATACAGTAGTGGGGATGACGAACAATTTCTATCGTTGCGAAATCACTGGCTTTAGTTGTAGCGACACTTCTTCTCCTGCTATTCTTACTGTAAACAAAGTATTAGGCATTAATCAAACGATTAGTACCAAAGGTTTATATATCACTCCAAATCCTGCAACTACAAACATAATTGTTTACCATTCTTCAGAATTAATAGGAGGCGCTTACCGCATCCTTAATTTGCAAGGTCAACAATTAATGACAGGTGCTGTAAGCTCTAGCAATACTTCTATTGAAGTGAACGAACTAAATGCTGGCGTTTATTTAATCGAAATGAATAAAGGCACTATGCATTATATCTCGCGCTGGATTAAGGAATAATTTTAAATATTTTCATCTCAAACCCCGTCAGCGTAAATGCTTGACGGGGTTTGTTTTTTATTATGATTTCTATCAATTTACTTGCCGATGATTAATCGTACCTTCGCGACATGAATTTTGAAAAACACTTTGTTCGTTTAGTTTTGGTGCTGCTGCTCCTCGCAGGGGTTTCCAATGGCTATGCACAAACAAAAAAGCCGGTAGCCAAAAAAACAAGCGGACAAGCACATAAACCTGCTCCGAAAAAAACGAGCTCTTCACCACATAAGCCACCTCCGAAAGGAAATACAGCACAACACAGCACAGCAAAAAAGACAAGTACACCACACAAAAATACTTCGACTAACACAGCCCATAAATCAACCGCTACTGCTGGTAAAAAACCAGGAGCGGCTACAGCACATCATCCAACATCGAAGGGAAAAACTGCATATAAGGGGAAGAAAAAATCAACGTATAAAAAGAAAAAGCGTTACCCGAGCAAACCCTATGTGCCTTACAATTATCAAGAGAAAGACATCACTTTAAGAGACACCTTCCTCGCAAAACGTAACATCAATCTGTCCATCATTCAAAATCAAGACTTATACAACCAAGTCTACCAATGGTACGGCGTTCCGTATCGTTATGGTGGGATGGCGAAAACAGGTACAGATTGTGCTGGCTTTGTGAAAAGTGTTTTTAAGGCAATTTATAATGTCGATCTTGCGCGTAGTGCAACAGCACAATATCCGCAGTGTCGCCAAGTCGTAGGAGAGCCGCATGAAGGTGATTTGGTCTTCTTTAATATTCGTGGTCGTTACCTTTCACACGTTGGTATTTACTTGCAAAATGGTTATTTCGCCCACGCAGCAACACATTCAGGTGTTATTATCTCGAATTTAAATGAGGCATATTATAAATCGTATTTCTATCGCTTTGGTGCGCCGCCAACAGTACCAGGAACCTTTATCGCTCCAGTAAACGATAGCATTCCAATGCATATCGAAGAGCCAGATAGCGACTCTTTAGATGCGAATCACTAGGTGTTAAGCAGGCATTCCAGGAAACCAACCACGAGCAATACCAGTTTCACGGAATGGCCAAGGAATAGTTGCCATAATAATTACAAACGCAATTAGGAAGAACATAAACCAACGTTGGTAACGCTTAGCTTCTTCCCAGTTTTTCTTTTTATAGAAAACACGACCCATGTGTAACAACACAATGGCGATCAACATGCCTGTGATATGTTCTACTTTCCAAAAACGAGTTACATTATTATGCATCGAATCAGCCATCGGCATCCCTAACCAACCTTTGGTCATATACAAAGCCAATCCTAGTAACAATTGTACGTCAGCAAAACTTACTGTAAGTATTGATAATAAATTATCCAACTTCGCATTCGTTTGCCCTTTCTTCCAACCAATATAAGCACGATAGATAGATGCAATTAAGGTGATTAATACAGCCCAACGAAGAAAATTATGTAAGTGTTCCATGGTTTAGTTTTTTGATCGACCTAAAGGTACTAATTATTCATAAATAGCAAATAGTTTAGCCAATTAGGCATAATCAAATAACCTGCTAATGCTCACCCGTAATCCGCTTGCTAATCGGATTATAGTTAGTAAAGTGGGATTGATTAATCCGCGTTCAATTCGACTGATTTGGCTAATCTCCACGTCCATTTCATAGGCCAATGCACTTTGCGTCATGGCCTGTTCCTGTCGACAGACGCGAACCTGTTTACCAAAATCCTTCAACTCCTTCTTGTCATCTCGCTTTTTCATACACCAAATTAGGGGGAATACTCCTTTGAGCTGATGAGCATTCATGCCTACTTTGTTAAAAAAGATTACATTTGTACAGAAATGTAATCGAGTGGCTTATATAGTTGCTTTTTACTTTTTACTCCAAAGTCTGTAAAGACATTCGCTCAAAGGAGGCACTTACGTATGTTTGTGCCTTCCTGCGACGAAACATCCTACAGCGTATGCGCCCCTATTTTAGGGCGGTCGAGCGGATAACCATTCTTTATTCGGAAAGCTTTACGCGCATCGGTAAAGTCCCACCACTGCTTCGTTAGCGCACCACCATTCGCAAAATAAACGATTAAGCGAAACTGATCTTCCAAACACGGATCATACCAAGCACCTTTCATACGTTCATATTGATCTAACAATGCAACAGGATTCTTACCCCGTAATTCCTCTAAACAATAAATACCCATAAAATGAAGATCCTCCACAAACCGAATGCCGATGGAAGGTAGTTGTTGTAAGGTAGCAAAGGAATGAATCTCTTTAGCACGCATCGGACTTACTTCTAAAAGTAAAACAATCTCCGCTTGCGTTAGACGAACCACCTCAGCAATACGTATCTTCCGCTTACGTAGGCAAGCCTTTTCCTCTTGTGTCAACGGTATTTGTATACTCTTGTAACGTCCTGAAAAAAAGTAGACAGTACAAACCCTTTCACCATGCAAGAAAGAAAACATGTACGCTACAGTGAAGCCTTTAAACGAGAGGTAGTTCACAAGTATGAAACGAGTAATTTAAGTAAATTAGAGGTACAAAGGCGCTACGGTATCCCAGGAGGTGCAACTATTAACAGTTGGATCCGTAAATTTGGTAAAACTTCCCTCATTTTAAAAACAATACGCGTGGAAACCCCTAATGAAAAAGACCGTCTCAAAGCTTTAGAGGCAGAGATTAAAAAGCTTAAAAATGCCTTATCAGACGCTTATGTAGAAAAGATTACGTACAAACATATGTTTGAAGTAACCTGTAATATCTATGGCATTGATCAAAAGGAAGCTAAAAAAAAAGTAGAAGACAAGTCGTAGTTAGTAATCTTGCGCTAGGTATCCCTGTCAACACGAGCTGTCGGATAGTAGGCTTTGCACGGAGTGGCTACTATAAACCATCTGTAGCAAAACAACGAAAGCAACAGCAGCAAGAAAAGACATTAGAGCAGGTACTTCATATTCGATATGATTTACCACGTGTTGGAGGTAAAAAACTACACCATTTACTTCAGTTGAAAATGGAAGGCTATACCTTAGGGCGCGACCGCTTATTTAGCTTGTTACGTGAAGAGCGACTATTGATTTTACGTCGTAGAAAGTATGCTGTTACGACTGATAGTCGACATCAATTACCTATCTACGACAATAAGTTAGTAGGTTTAGCCATAGAGCATCCGAATCAAGCTTGGGTAAGTGATATAACTTATGTCCGGACGAAGCAAGGCTTTGCGTATGTCTCCTTTGTAACCGACCTATACAGTCGTAAAATTGTAGGTTATCACGCAAACCATAGTCTGGAGTTAGAGGGATGTGTTAAAGCTATTAAAATGGCCTTAAAACAGGGCGTTCCAAAGATCCATCACTCGGATAGAGGAAGTCAATATTGTTCGCCACATTATACAACGTTCTTAACACAAAAAGGCGCAGAGATCAGTATGGCCGATAAAGGTAACTGCTACCAAAATGCCGTTGCAGAAAGAATCAATGGTATCATGAAAGCAGAATTTAAATTAAATGCTACCTTTGCTAATGTTGCGGCGGTACAAAAAGCAGTCGCACAGGCAGTGGAAAATTATAATAATAAACGTCCGCACTGGATGTTAAAACTTAAAGTGCCTGCTGAAATTTATGCAGCTGCTTCGTAAATAAATCCTAAACCACTGTCCACTTTTTTCAGGACAAGACACTTTT
>CANGEV010000005.1 GCA_947452995.1 Chitinophagales bacterium | reverse complement strand
TTAATGTTGTTGCGTTGTCCTTAAGCCTTTACAGAAGGACGTCCGATAGAGTAGTAGGTATAACCTAATTCTTTCATTTGATCAATGGAGAGTACGTTACGACCATCGAACACAACTTTAGCATTTAATAGCTTAGTGATTTCATTAAAGTCGGGAGTTCTGAACTCATTCCATTCCGTAAGGATAGCGAGTGCATCCGCATTTTGAATGGCAGCATATTGATCGTCTGTGAATTCGATGCGATTGCCAAACTTTTCTTTCATGTTAGGCATACCTGCAGGATCGTAGGCTGCAATCGTTGCCCCTGCGTCTAGTAGGGCATTCATGATATTAATTGCTGGTGCTTCGCGAATATCATCTGTATTTGGCTTAAATGCTAAGCCCCAAATTCCGATTTTTTTACCTTTAACAGATCCTCCAAAGTGTGCTAAAATGGTATCAACAAGAACGCTTTTTTGACGTTCATTGACATTAATAACACTATTTAATATTTTGAAGTCGTAATTGTAATTCTTTGCAGTAGTATGTAACGCGAGAACGTCTTTAGGGAAACAGCTTCCACCATACCCAATACCTGGGAATAAGAAACGTTTTCCAATACGTGTATCACTTCCCATACCTAGGCGAACCATATCTACATTCCCACCTGTTTTGTCGCAAAGATTTGCAATTTCATTCATGAATGAAATTCGCATTGCCAAATAAGCGTTTGCCGCATATTTTGTAAGTTCTGCACTACGTTCATCCATGAAAAAGATAGGGTTGCCTTGACGAACAAATGGTTCATAAAGGGCTTCCATCAATTTAGCGGCTTTCGGACTAGAAGAACCAATAACTACACGGTCCGGCTTCATAAAGTCTTCTACCGCCATTCCTTCGCGAAGGAATTCAGGGTTACTTACTACATCAAATTCTACCTTCGCAGTTGCTTGGACAGCGGCGCGAACTTTCTCTGCAGTTCCAACGGGTACAGTACTTTTATTGATGATTACTTTGTAATCAGTTATCAATTTTCCTATTTCTGTGGCAGCGTTCAGGATATATTTTAGGTCAGCTGAACCGTCTTCATCAGGAGGGGTAGGTAAGGCTAAAAAGATTAATTGAGCATCTTTAATAGCTGCGGCTAGGTCGAGTGTAAAATGTAATCTTCCCTGTTTTTTATTGTGCAAGAATAAGGCTTCTAAGCCGGGTTCGTAAATGGTTAATTCACCATTATTAAGCATTTCTACTTTTTTAGGATCAATGTCAACGCACGTGACATTGTTTCCTGTTTCTGCGAAACAAGTTCCTGTTACTAAACCAACATATCCTGTTCCAATAACTGCTATTTGCATTTTAAAAATGGGTTGAAATTCAAAAATAAGAAAAAAGAAGAAATTAATATTCTGTTAAACGGCTTAATATTGCTTCGCAGCATGTATAGATTTGCTCATATACATCTTCATAATCACTTGAAGTGCCATACCAAGGGTCTTTGACCGACTTGTTTTCACCAGGATATAGTGCATCTAGGAATAGGGTTATTTCTGCTGAGGTGAGTTCTGGTTTATAATCAAGTACACTCTTGTGGACATCGTCAGCCAATGTAAAGATAAAATCGTAATGAGTGAAATCGGTTCTTTTTAGTGGACGTGATTTTTGTTCACTAATGTCAATGCCATTTTCTTTACAAACCCTTATGGAGTCGATATGAGGAGCTTCGCCTTGATGATAACCAGAAGTTCCGGCAGAGTCTATTTCCCATTTTAAACCTTTATCCTCGCACAATTTTTTCATTACACCTTCGGCAATGGGGGAGCGACAAATATTGCCAATGCAAACAAATAACAATTTCATTCTGCAAAGTAAGTGATAATCGAGGTATTTAGGGATAGTTTTGTTATTTTTGAGGATATTTAATTCATATGGGATTTTTTGATTTTTTTAAATCTAAGCCAGAAAACAAAGAGCGTCTTGACCAAGGATTGGAGAAGACAAAAACTGGATTTTGGGATAAACTTAATAAGGCCTTATTAGGTAAATCAACCGTAGATGAGGAGGTGTTGGATTCTTTAGAAGAAACATTGCTTGGTGCGGATGTGGGGATGGAAACAACTACCTTGATTATTGACAAGATTCAACATCGTGTTTCTAAGGATAAGTATATGGACATGACCGAGTTGAAACGTATTTTACGAGAGGAGATATTGAATATTTTTACGTCGCAACCAAGTATTGAAAGTAAATGGAATGAGCATTCAGGTCCTTTTGTTATGTTAATTGTGGGCGTGAATGGTGTGGGTAAAACAACTACGATAGGTAAGTTGGCGAATAAATTTGCTTCGGCAGGCAAACAGGTTTTATTGGGTGCCGCAGATACGTTCAGAGCGGCGGCGACTGAGCAGTTGACTATCTGGTCGCAAAGAGCTAAGGTGGAAATTGTTAAGCAACATCAAGGGGCAGATCCTAGTGCTGTTGCATTTGATACTGTACAATCTGCAGTTGCCAACAAGAAAGATGTGGTATTGATTGACACGGCAGGACGTTTACATAATAAAGTAAATCTAATGAACGAGCTAAGTAAAATTAAGCGCGTTATGCAGAAAGTACAATCGGATTTTCCTCACGAAGTTTTATTGGTATTAGATGCGTCCACTGGCCAGAATGCAATTGAGCAGGCTAAACAATTTACAGCAGTTACGGAAGTTACTGGCATTGTACTTACTAAATTAGATGGAACGGCTAAAGGTGGTGTTGTTTTGGCAATTGCGAATCAATTTCAAATTCCTGTTAGATATATTGGCGTCGGAGAACAAATGGAGGATTTGCAATCTTTCGATGCAAAGTCATTTGTAGATAGTTTATTCGCGGAGAATTAAAACAGGTTCTGCCATATGAAACGATTATTTGATTTGTTTTTTACTGTGATTGGTTTGGTTATCTTATTGCCATTTTTTGTACTTATTGCAATATGGGTGAAATTAGATAGTCCGGGCGAAGTGTTTTACAGTCAGATAAGAATTGGAAAGAATCAAAAACCATTTAAGTTGCTTAAGTTTCGTTCAATGGGCATAGGCGCTGATAAACAAGGTTTGTTAACTGTAGGAATGAAAGATAATCGAATAACAAAATCGGGCTACTATCTCCGTAAATATAAACTCGATGAATTACCTCAGCTGATTAACGTGTTAGTTGGAGATATGAGTTTAGTGGGGCCTCGACCCGAAGTTGAAAAGTATGTAAAACTTTATAATTCCGAGCAACTTCAAGTTTTGTCTGTACGTCCGGGGATAACAGATCTTGCTTCCATAAAGTATCGTAATGAAAATGATGTTTTAGCGGCCTATGAAGATCCTGAAGCGGCCTACATTCAAGCCGTAATGCCAGACAAATTGAAACTTAATTTAGATTATATCCAACGTAGAAGTATTATGTTGGATTTGAGAATAATTTTGACGACCATTTTACCTATATCCTTCGTATAATATGTTACAGCAATTAAGACAATTTTCAAGGGTCTATATATTTTTACTTGATCTTTTCATTGTGTTATTATGTTTGGGCTTCGCATTCTTGGTGCGATTTGAATTTCATATTCCTAAACATGAATTAACTTATATCTCTTGGATCATTCTTCTTGTAATAGGTGTGAGAGCCTTGTTTTCTGTTTATTTCAAAACCTTTGCTGGAATTGTGAAATATACAAGTACGGAAGATGGAAAACGAATTGTCTTGTCTACTTTGTTTGGAACTATAACTTTTGGACTAATTAATTTTTTGTTACATCACTCACTGGGTTCTTATTTAATTCCGTTTTCTATTATTGTAATTGAATTTTTGCTGGTAGTTTTTTTTCAAGCGGGTTATAGATTGGTTTTTAAGACTATTTATTTTGAATTTTTGAATAACAAAAAACATAAACTCAACGCTCTTGTTTATGGACCTACAGAACTAGGGATTGTTGTGAAAAATATGATGGATCGTGATCCTCAATACAATTATAATCTGGTTGCATTTGTAGAGGACAATTCAAGAAGGAAAGGACTAAAAGTGGAGGGGGTAAATGTAATTGATTTTGAAGATTTAGATAAAATTCTTGGAAGCGAGCAAGTGGATCAACTTTTTATTGCACATCAGCCTGATTTAGATCGTAAGAAAAAAGTTATTGAATGGGGGATACAACATAATATACAAATACTTAATATTCCTCCGGTTAATAAGTGGATTAATGGTGAACTAAGTATTAATCAAGTACGTAATGTAAAAATTGAAGATTTACTAGAGCGGCCAGCGATTAAGTTAGATATAGATAAAATTTCGAGTGAGTTGAAAGGAAAGCGTGTTTTAGTTACAGGTGCTGCAGGTTCAATTGGTTCTGAAATTGCAAGGCAAATATTAAATTTTGCACCTGAGAAGCTCTTTTTGTTAGATCAGGCAGAAACGCCATTGTTTGAATTAGAAAACGAACTCCGCGATTTAAAACCGGCTTGCGAGTATGAAACTGTACTCGCCGATGTACGTAATCGTGAAAGGATGCGTCGTGTTTTTAGCGTGTTTAAGCCTGAGATTGTGTTTCATGCAGCAGCCTATAAGCATGTACCTTTGATGGAAAATAATCCTTCAGAATCTATTCTAACGAATGTGCAAGGATCGATGATTGTTGCAGATTTATCAAAGGAATTTGGAGTTAAGAAAATGGTGATGGTTAGTACAGATAAGGCCGTTAATCCAACCGGAGTTATGGGAGCGTCAAAGCGTATTGCAGAAATGTATGTACAAGCCTTGGATAAAATTAGTGCAGCTGCGAATGGAACTCGATTTATTACGACACGTTTTGGAAACGTACTTGGAAGTAATGGAAGTGTGATTCCTGTTTTTAGAAAACAAATTCAGGAAGGAGCACCAATAACAGTAACGCATCCTGATATTACGCGATATTTTATGACTATACCTGAGGCTTGTCAGCTAGTTTTGGAGGCAGGTGCGATTGGTAAAGGGGGCGAGATTATGATTTTTGATATGGGAGAAAGTGTTAAAATCGTCGACTTAGCTAAGAAAATGATACGCCTAAGTGGCTTGGAATTAGGAAAAGATATTGAAATTGTTTTTTCAGGATTACGTCCTGGTGAAAAGCTTTATGAAGAATTGTTAAATCAGCAAGAAAACACCATGCCGACGCATCATGAAAAAATCATGGTTGCAGAAGTGCGGGAGTATCCTTTTGACGAGGTGAAAAAAGGAATTGTTGATTTGATTGCTTTGTTTGAGACGCAAGATAATAATGCCATCGTTGCTCAAATGAAAAAATTGGTTCCGGAGTTCACGAGCAATAACTCTGTTTTTGAAAAATTAGATAATTCTAAATAATGCGGGTTTTAAAATTGTTTTTCTTCTTCTTGCTTATAATAGCAGGAACTACGTCCTATGCCATAGGTCGCATTGATAATGTTATTCCGCAAAAATCTGAGCATAGCTTTTCAAATCCAAACGAGGCTTTCGTCACGCATTTAAATTGGAAAGCAAAAATTGACCTCGACAATAAGCGTATTTTAGCCACAGCTACTTGGGATATTACTGTTGTGAATCCGGATGTCAAAGAAATTGTTTTTGATACGCGAAGTTTGATTTTGTTTTTGGATCAAATAAAGGTGGATGGTCAATTAGTTCATGCTACGCTAGGCGAATCCACTAAACTTGATTTTATGGGACAAGCTTTGCATATTCCCATAAATGCTAAATCAAAGGAAGTAGAAATACTTTATAAGACTTCTGATATGTCTGCTGCGTTGCAATGGGTTACTCCTTCACAAACGCATGACCAAAAATATCCATTCCTTTATACTCAATCAGAAGCTGCTCTAGCACGATCTTGGATACCTTGTCAAGATGCGCCGGGTATTCGATTTACGTATGAAGCACATATTGATGCGCCGGCAGGATTTCTTCCTTTGATGAGTGTGGGTAATAATGCAAGGGCTGTAAATAAAAATAATCATTATGATTATTCACAAGTGCATCCCATTCCTTCTTATTTGTTAGCATTGGCGGTTGGTCACTTGACGTATATCCCATATGATAAAAAAAATAATTTTGGTATTTATGCGGAAGAAGGGTTTGCAATAGAAGTTTTTAATGAGTTTGATGCAATGCCAAAGATGGTTGAAGCTGCCAATAAATTATATGGTCATTATGCATGGGGAAGATATGATGTAATTGTGCTACCACCAAGCTTTCCCTTTGGCGGCATGGAAAATCCTAACTTAACCTTTGCAACACCTACTGTGATTACAGGCAATAAGGATTTGGTGAACTTGGTTGCGCATGAGTTAGCGCATAGTTGGAGTGGGAACTTGGTAACCAATGCAACGTGGAACGATTTCTGGTTGAATGAAGGTTTTACCATGTATGTTGAGCAACGTATTATGGAAGAACTGAGCGGTCGCGATTTTGCTGAAATGCAAGCTGCACTTGATGTAGTTGATCTTAAGCAGGCCATAATCGACTTTGGAGATAAAAGTCCGGATACCCATTTAAAATTAAATTTGCTTGATCGCGATCCTGACGACGGGATGACCGATATTGCTTATGATAAAGGTTATTTATTCCTGCGAATGTTAGAAGAGTTTTATGGCAGACAAAAATGGGATACTTTTCTAAAATCATATTTTGCGCATTTTGCATTTACCTCTATTTCAACTGAGGACTTTCTCTCGTATTTAAAAGGGAATCTCATTACAGAGGATAGTGATTGGTATACCTTACAAGTTGAGACGTGGGTTTATGGTCCTGGTTTGCCTTCCAACGCACCAATTGTGATTGCCAAAAGATTTATTGCGGTTGATTCAATGATGGAGGCTTTTAAAACAGATAAAATCAAAAGCCTTTCTGAAATTCCAAAATCTAATTGGACAACATTTGAATGGTTACGATTCTTACAATCCATTGATGTTTCCACGAGTCCTGATGAATTAAAGAAGTTGGATGAACTTTTTAAACTTACAGGAACAGATAATGCGGAAATTGCCACTGCGTGGTATGTACTTTGTTTGAAGACTAATTATGAATCCGCTTTTTCTGCAATGAAGTTGTTTTTAGGAAAAGTAGGTAGAAGGAAATTTTTACTTCCGCTCTATTCAGAAATGATTAAGTCTGAGGCAGGACTCGAAATGGCGAAGGAAGTGTATAATAATTCGAAAGGGGTTTACCATTCCGTTTCTAGAAATACGATTTCTGAAATGTTGAATACAGCGTATTAAAGTAAAATTAAATATTAATAAATTCTTGTAGTTCTGAATAGCTTTTTTCAATTTGTTCTTGCATTGCTGCTAGATCTTCAAGTAGCATTGAATGATCGTTTGTGTTCATATCGTTTTCAATTTTCTTAGCAAGGTCATAGGTGCTATTCATACCCATATACCCTAGTTGCGGAGCTATTTTGTGTGCGCACCATTGCACACTATCAACGCCTTGAAATGATTGGTTTTGATAAGCAGCCATAAGCTTCCCTAGCAGATTCGGTGTGTCAGCTAAGTAAAGTTGAATAAATTGTTTCATGGTGTCTTTATCACCACCAGTCATATTGCTTAAGTTATCCAAATTTGTGACTGCCATAATTATCTATTTTATTCTAAGATAAGAATTTTTTAATTTTCTCAGCCATCTCATCTGGCTTATAGGGTTTGCCTATAAAATCGTTCATTCCCGCATCATAGCATTCTTGAATTTCGTGAGGTGTTACACCTGCCGTACAAGCTAAAATTGGTATGTTTTTCGGAAGATCTCCGTTAGAGCCGCGGATTGCTTTAGACGCCTCTATACCGTCCATAATTGGCATTTGTATATCCATCAAAACTAAGTTGAATTGCGCTTGTCCTAATTTTTCAATTGCTTCAGCTCCATTTTCAGCCATTACGATTTCAATTTCCGGAAAGTGCTTTTGGATGACATTTTGTGCTAACAATTGATTGAATTTATTGTCTTCTACCAATAAAATTCTTGTTTTTTGATTGGCCGGAGTTTCTGTTTCTGCTTTGTTTTTTGTCGAATTTAAAATTGTATTTGGAGATGAATTCGGTAAAAACGCCTCGATTGATGAATCTTTTATAGTTGCGATTTCTTCTTTTGCAATCGACTTTTCTTCGCCTACTTCAAATGTTGGAATTCTTTTAAAGTTAAAATCGAGAATAAATTCTGTTCCTTGATTTAATTCACTCTTTACATAAATGTTTCCACCCAGTAACGCTGTCATTTGCTTCGTTATTGAAAGTCCTAAGCCAGTTCCTCCATATAACTTATTACTATCGGATGAAGCGCGTGTAAAGCTATCGAATATGTTTTCAATCTTATCTGTTGAAATTCCAATACCGGTGTCGCTGACTACAAATCGAAGTTTAATTTTATTGTTATTTGATTCAATTAATTTAACATCAAGTGCTACATATCCAACATGTGTGAATTTGATTGCATTGCCGAGTAGATTCGTGAGAATTTGGTTGAGTTTTATTTCGTCTCCAATGATATTATTGTCAATAGCGGGGTCGACATTAGCAATTAATCTAAGGTTCTTTTCCTGTGCCTTTAGTTCAATTATCCCAAATAATTTTCGAATACTTTCTTTTAAATTGAAAGGATGTTCATTCAATTCCATCTTCCCTGATTCTAGTTTTGAATAATCAAGGATATCATTTATAAGCATTAATAAATTACTGCTCGCATTTTTAATTGCACTTACGTAGCCATTCTGCTGTTCATTTAATTCTGTTTTCGCGAGTAGTTCACTAAAGCCAACAACAGCATTCATCGGAGTTCGCATTTCATGACTCATGTTCGCAAGGAAAGATTGCTTCATTTTAACACTTTCCATGTTAACAGCCGCTTTTTTCTCTTGAATAAATTTTCGATAAATGAACTGATAAGTGAAGTATATTAAAACAATTAGAAAAGCAATTGTAAGTGAAATAAACCACCACGTTTTATAGAAAGGAGCTTTAATAATCACTATTAATTGCTGACTTGATTCAACCCATTCGCCATCACCGTTGGAGACTTTAAATTTGAAGGTATAGGTTCCCGGGCTTACCTTATTAAATTCAATATGATGATTATTTCCACAATATACCCAATCCCGATTCCAGCCATCTAATATATATGCGTATTGAATATTCGGACCATTAACAAAATCAATCGCCATAATATCAATGGCAAAGTTCGAATTCTTATAGTTAAGGGTTACTTTGCTCGTTATAGAATCTAATGCCGTTAGCGATAATAATTCACCATTTGTACTAACTTTCTGTATGCTGGTTAAAGATCTTAAGTATTCACTGCCTAAGCTATCTGGATGAAATGATATTATTTCATTATTGCTTCCCCAATAAGTGCAGCCAGATTTGCTTACAAAGAAACTGTTCGGGTTAAATGTGTAGTTTTTTATACCGAATGCAGTTCCAAATTCAATACACTCGTTTGTTGCAATCGTATATTTAAAAATTCCTTTATTAGAACTGATCCATAACTTTCCATTTCCTGTGGTATATATACTTGCGATTTCAAGTCCGCTTAGCGTTGGGTTGCTAATTCTTGTTAAAGCATTTGTTTTCTTATTAAATAAGTTTATTCCACTCGTTGCAGTGCCTATCCAAATTCCGTTTGTGTCTTCAGCGATACAGGTGACATTATTTGAGCTTAAACTGTTTTGATTCTCACCTTGATTTTTAAAGTAGATGTAATTGTTATTGGTAGGGTTTTTAATTTTAATGCCATTATTACTTGCAATCCAAAGTTTATCGTCTTTACTTAAATATATACTTCTAATTTCCTCCTTTGTTTCGGCGTCAAGTGATGCTGCATCTGGAAAGTCTTGTATGGTGTTGTTATTTAAATTGAATTGTTTTAAAAGTTGAACGCCGCCTATCCAAATTGAGTTTCTTTTTTCGTCGAAATATAATGTTTTAAAATTGACACCATTTAAAGCGTAAATACTTTCTGCATTACGTGTCAATTTATCAATTGCATAAATATTGTTTTCAGTGCAAAGGAATATTTTATTTCTACTTTGTGTTACTGAAAGAATATTATTGAAGTTAAGATGTAAGGACCCTTGTTCGTTAATACCATAATGTAATATTTGACCACCATTTCTTTGATAGCAAATTAGACCATAGTTTTGCGTTGCGATCCACAAGTTTCCTTGTTCATCTTCTAAAAGATTATTAATCCAAATAGGTTCGTTTAAATTAAAAGGGGAGAGTCTTAAATCAATTTTATTGATTGTGTTTGAATTTGGTATCAAACAGATGTCTTGGTCGTTAAGCAGCCAAATGTTTCCGCTTATATCGCATTTAATACTGTAGATATCATTGAATTCAGCCTCACAAGAAAATTGTTTTCGTTGTAAATTATACCCAATAAATGTTAATTGATGGTTTCGTTTATCCGTGAACCATATTCCGTAATTGTCAAGTGTGAATGTTTCTACTTCGTTTAAGAGGTCATTGCTAAGGGCGTAAAGACGGATAAAGTTTGACGAAGGGTTTTTGTCTGATTTTACCCAAAACTCATTATTGTTATTTAAAATTACAATGCGTCCACTATTATCTAGCTCAATATGTTTGATATTAGCAAGTCCATTTTGATTATTTTGAATCTCTGGATGAAATACAAATTGATTCTTTGTAATATCCAGATAAATCAATCCCGCTTCACTTGCAATCCAAAGTAAATTATTGCCTTGGCATTTCAAATCTACGATTTTTGATTGAGGTAAGGCGCCTCCGTATGGTGCAGGCAAATAAGATTTTAACTTAAAAGTATTGTTAGTCCCACTAATTTTGTTCAGTGCTTCATTTGTGCCCACCCAAAGATTATTGTTTTGATCCGCATCAATACAATTGATGCTATCGCCTTGTAGACGAATGGGGGCATATTTATCACCACAAATTAATTGTGTTTCTTGCGTCCAAAAATTATATAGTATTATTTGATTGTCGATATTAACAATCCATAGTTGGTGCGCATTTGCCTTTCGAATAAATTTAACGGATTGCGTGGTGGTACGGATGCCTGGTGCTTGCAGTGTTATTTTATTCAAATGAATTCCGTCGTAATTGAACAAGCCTATAGAAGTACATATCCAAATTCTGCCTTCCTTTTCTTGAATCCAATCGAATGTGCTTATTTTTCCATATCCCGACTGCTTAAATATAGATTTACAAGCATGATCTTTAGCCATACTTTGTCCTATTTGTCCTGTTGATTTTCCCATCATTAAAATGGTAAATAATAGGGCAATTAAGCTTCTTGAATAATATTTGAAAAGCAGGTTTTTCACAAGGGTCGGGAATGTATGATTTTAATTTTAATTATACAATAGGTAATTCTCGCATTTTTATACGTAATATAATGTGTAAAGTGTTGTAGATTAATAATATGTATTTTTTAATAAACGGAGTTAGTCCTTTTTTTTAGATGTGTATATGATTTTGTTGATAGAAAATTCGTATAAATTAAGTGCTCGAATTTTTTCTTTAGATATTTAAGCAAACTTCGACTATGCCTTTTCAATTCTTCCCTCAATATGATACGATGGATTGTGGTCCTGCATGTTTGCAGATGATTTTTAATTTTTACGGCAATAAAGTTTCCATACAACAAATAAGAGAGAAAGCCTTTCTAAATAAAAGTGGTGTTAGCTTGTTGAGTCTTAGTAATGTTGCTGAAGCCTTTGGATTTGAAGCCATTGCCGCTCAATTAACGATTGAGCAATTATTAAATGAATTTTCTGCGCCCTGTATTTTACATTGGAAAGGAGATCATTTTGTGGTTTTACTCGAGGCGAGTAAACAAAAAATTAAAATTGCCGACCCTGCTCATGGAATATTAGAATTGCCAATCTCCTCTTTGCGAGAATTTTGGTTGCAAGAAGGAGCGGATGGGGTAGCGTTGTTCATAAATTACAACAATTCTATTAAACCTATCTCAGACCATTCCAGTTCTAAATTTTACTATCAACCATTAAAGCAACTTTATAATTACCTAAAGCCTTTCAAATCATTAATAAATCAGTTATGGCTCGGACTCTTTATTGCTTGCTTATTTGATTTATTATTACCGTTCACAACGCAATCAATGATTGATTATGGTGTGAATTTTAAGCAGATTTCATTTGTTAATTTATTGCTTATTGCGCAACTCGGTATTTTTTTTAGTAGAACATTTATAGATTGGGTACGAAGTAAGTTATTGCTTTATATAGGTGCGGAGATTAATCTCTCCATTGTTAGCGAGTTCCTCAATAAATTAATGCGATTGCCTATTTCGTTTTTCGATGGGAAACATGTTGGAGATATCACGCAACGAATTAATGATCAAAAGAAGTTAGAGGTTTTTTTAACGGCCAATACGCTAACTACTTTTTTTGCGCTATTCAATTTATTGGTGTATGCGCTAGTATTAATTTATTTTAGTGTAAGTATATTTTTAGTTTTTATCCTGGGCGCTATCGCAAGTATTATTTGGATGTTTTATTTTCAAAAGGAACGCAAAAAATTAGATTATTTAAGTTTTCAAAAATTATCTCAAAATCAATCACAACTCTATGAGTTAGTAACTGCGATGCCTGATATTAAATTAGCAGGCGCCTCCTCGCGTAAAACAAATCTATGGCGTAGTTCACAAATTGAGCTTTATTCGGTAAAAACAAAATTATTGAACGTAAACAGAATCCAACAGTTTGGCGCTTCCTTTTTTAATCAATTTAAAAATATTATCATTACTTATATCGCTGCAAAGGAAGTAATCAATGGTACTAATGGAATGACGTTAGGCGCATTAATTGCTATTTCATTTATTGTTGGTCAGATGAATGCTCCCATTGAAAAGTTGTTAGATTTCATCCGCTCTTGGCAAGATGCTAAATTGAGTATGTTTAGGCTAAATGAAGTTCAAGAAATGGCTGACGAAGAAAGGGCAGAATCGATAAACACTTTTGCATTAAATAACGCGATTCAATTGGATAAAATTTCATTTAGCTATAATGGCGATACTCGGTTTTGTGCACTGAAGGATATTACATTAAATATTCCTTTTGGTAAAACAACTGCAATTGTTGGTGCTAGTGGAAGCGGAAAATCTACATTAATAAAACTCTTATTGAAATTTTATACTCCAATTAATGGCATTATAAAAGTAGATACTATTAATCTTGATCAAATAGCTGCTTCAGCTTGGCGATATAAAGTTGGTGTTGTCTTGCAAGACGGAGTTCTGTTTAGTGACACTATTGAAAGGAATATCATTGCTAATGACGATGTATCAGATAATGCTAGAATGAACGAAGTCCTTCTTCAAACTAATTTATTTAGCTTTATTAAACAGCTTCCCAAAGGAATTCAAACAATTGTTGGACAAAATGGAGAAGGTGTTAGTGCCGGACAAAAGCAACGAATTCTACTAGCAAGGGCGCTTTACAAACTGCCAGAAATATTGATTTTAGATGAAGCTACTTCGGCTTTAGATGCAAGTAATGAAAAGGAAATTGTAGAACAACTTAATCTGGTAGTTAAAGGCAAAACACTTATTGTGGTTGCACATCGATTAAGCACGGTTAGAAATGCAGATCAAATAATTGTCTTAGATGATGGTGAAATAAAAGAAATAGGCACTCATGGTGAATTAATTGCTAAAAAAGGAGCCTATTTTAATCTGATTAAAAATCAACTTGAATTAGAAGCTTAATTAAATAAAAAACGGCCCGAAGGCCGTTTTTTATTTAATCATCATCTTGATCAGTGGAAGAATTCTGGTTTCCTTCGACCTCCTTAG
The DNA here is from genome assembly GCA_947452995.1 of Chitinophagales bacterium. Classification (GTDB taxonomy): domain Bacteria; phylum Bacteroidota; class Bacteroidia; order Chitinophagales; family CAIODY01; genus JAHEYX01. Next base: position 139,927 of record CANGEV010000005.1, on the reverse strand, counting down.
AATAATAATACGCTTTTATTCGAGCGACATCACGTAGAAAATCAATTCTTAAAATGTCGAAACGATGTACTGGTAAACCAGTTCTTGTTCTTAAGTCCTTTAACATCGCTTCCTTATTTTCTGGAGTTATTAAGTCTATTCTTTCGTAGTCAATTTCCTTGACATTCTCATTCGTTAGATTTCTCCAAATCCAGCTATCTAAAACATAAGTCATTCCAATGATTATTAAATTGGCAAAGCCTAATTCCGCGATACTGATTTTTTTAGTTGATAGTGCGTTGATAACACCAAGGGTAATACAAATGAAGAAATAAGCCATTTCTTTAATAGGAACTGGATCAGTACGGTATCTTAAAATGGAGAATACTGCAAAGAGACCAAAAGCAAAGCCAATACTTTGTTTTGAACTAGCCAGCATATAACACATAATGAAGATTAAACTGTTGAATAGGAAAAAGGTAAATAGGTAATCCTTTTTCTTATTAACAGGGTAATAAATTAAGCGGACTAAAATAAAGGTGATGATGAAATTAAATCCATATCGATAGAGTAGTTCGATAAAATCATTCTTACTAAAACCGATTGTTTTAATTAGGTTTTCACTTTGTTCAGATGCTCCGACATCTGCTAAGTCTTGTAAAAGTTTTAAGAGTAACATTTTATTGGTTTAAGTGTGAAGTAATGGAGTTTCGATTATTTTTTCAATTCTTTTAAACTTGGGTTTAAATAAATTGTATTTAATATTTGGGACCGTGAGTACAACTCCAAGGCAATATTTACTAATACTTACTGGAGTTATTAAATGCCGTTTCATTAGTTGAATGAATGGCATCAATACGCTTTTCCTGTTTTGTTTAATCTCAATGATAACCATATTCTTAACCGAACGCATTGATTCACCATGCTTAAAACGTAAATCTAAATCTATGGTTACCCTCTCGCTCAAATCTTTATTAACTAGTGTAATTCTTTTATAATAGACCCATAACTGGCTTACTAGATCATTTCGGTTGAAGTGTACCTCCTTTATCATTTGACGTTGTTCTGGACTCAAATTATTCGTTATATCCAGTTCCTTGCTACGTTCCTTAACAGTACGTGTGCCGTAGATTTTATACTTCACTTCAAAAAAAGTTAAGGCACTTTCAACATACTTTCTGAAACGAACTTTTACTCGATTGATTTTACCGTTATGATGATGCTTGTAAAGGGTAAAATCCTTTGTATCATAATAAAGTGTATCGTAATTGAAAATTTTTCGTTCATCAATGGTCAATACACGATACAAATCTTTTACTTCCATTAAGATGGAAGCAAGGTGTTTTTGATGAATTATATATTTGGTGTCTTGTCTGTCTAGTAATGCAACAGCGTCCAATTCTTTTAGTGAAATGGAGTCAATACATTTTAGTGCATTTTGTAATTGAGTATTAAAATCGAGTTTAGAATCCATAAGTGAATACTCGTTTGGAAGTTGTTTTACTTCCATCTGCTGTTTTTTCTAATTCTTCAGTTTTTAAACCTCGTGAATCATATACAAACTCCACAATATATTTTACGGCCGATGTATTATCCTTGTAATGGATTTCTTTGTTTTTTTTACCGAATGAATTATACTCCGTTTTTATGTGTTTGTTGACAGTCCCTTTTTTATCGTAACCGTATTCTTCAATGATATCACCGTTTGAGTTATAAATTACGTAAGACTCTTTGTGGGTAATAAACTTCTTAGCTTTCTTGTCGTACTCCGTTACGGTTTCAGTACGTGATTTTGCCTTGTTTTGTGCATACACAACCCACGAAATGCCGAGTGATATTATTAGTCCGGTAAATAGTATTATTTTTTTCATTAGTATCCGTAATTCATATGAAAGGTTCCTGCATCCACATTCTTATTTCTATCAGTAACTTCGATTTGCTTTTTTATTACCGTATATAATTGAAAATTAGTAGCTGGATAAATTGTGCTTGGTACAATATTGTCACTTAAAACGTAAAGAGTATAGGTGCCTTTTTGAAGGTAATCAAATCTATACGTTCCGTTAAAGTTTGTCTTAACATTGTCTGATGGAATGCTATCTGAACCATAACAAATGTACACGTTTGCATTTGCGAGCTTTTGATTTACGCCTAGCGTGTCTCCGTTTTTGTTGTTAAATATGATATCTGCTACTACATTACCACTTATGCTTGATGTTCCTCCTGTACCTTCTTGCTTTTTGCATGCAGCAAAAACTCCTACAAGGAGCAATATGCTTAAAATTGAAAATAGGTTTGATTTCATTGTTTGCTTATTGTTGTAATATTAGTGTTTCCGTTACTTAATTTTGTCTTAACAATATAATAAGCTTTTGGTAATTCTTCTGCATTTAATACGTTATTGACAGTGCTTACATTTTTAATTTCTCTAACTAATTGTCCATTTAAATTCCATATAGATACATCCGAAATCTCTAGTCTGCTTCTTATATGTATTTCATTAAAAATAGGGTTAGGAGAGATGGTTACTTCAGTTTCTTTTTCTTGATTAGTTAGCAGTGTTGCGTAAGGTGAATAGCGCCAAACATCAGGCTTGCAAATCGTATCGTAGCCTAAACCAAGAAAGGCCGTATTGTTTATGCTAAATGCAATGGCACCTTCTCTCGCGGTTCCACCAAAATCAGTTACTTGTTGCCAATTATTGTTTGTGGAATTATATCTCCAAATATCCTTTTTAAACCTTAGGGTACTATCGTAGCCTGTACCTACATAGAGGGTATTGTCAATTTTGTAAATGACAGCCGAATGTCTTGCACTGCCTCCAAAATCTGCAAGCTGATACCAATTGTTATTAATTGGATCATAATAATAACTTTCTCTTCTATATCTGCCGTCACTGCCAAGACTTACAAAAAGTTTTCCTTCATGTTCCATGCTTACGCACATTCTTCTTCCTGTAGAAGGAAAGGAGTCCTTTATACTCCAAGTGTTTGCCGTTGGATCATATTCCCAAATATCCCTGTAAAGACCTTGATAGCCTTGTCCTAATCCAATATATCCTTTATTGTTTATCGAAGCTCCGATAGCTCCTGAGCGTTCTAATCCGCCAAAATTCGCTTTTTGTGACCACGTCTGTGTATTTGTATTAAATTCCCAGAAGTCGTTACTGTAAGCTGCCGCCCCTTGGCCTGTACCATAATAGCCATTTGCGCCGATACTGAATGCAACGGCTAGGTTTCTTGGCATTGATGGAAGTGAAGGCATAGCTTGCCATGTGTCATTGTTTTCATTGTATCTGTACATTGTTTTTTTAAAAGCAGAGCCGTCATAACCACCTACCACATACACATCATTTCCTGTTTGAAAGACTGAAGCTCCAGTGCGGGCACTTGCGGGAAAATCATTTAATTGCAACCAGGTATTTGCCTGAGCCCAAATTTGATTTGGAATCATTAAAATACAAAGTAGTATTAGGTAATATTTTTTCATTACTAAATTTTAGTTATTGTTCCGACATAGCTACCATTCAACGAAACAAAATATATTCCAGCAATCTCTAGTCTGATAATCATTTTTTCAATACCAGGAGCTAATATGGCTGTTGAAATTAATCCTCCATTTATATCATATATTGTAATTTGATTAGGATTTACTTGTTCTAATCCGCTAAATATTATTTCCGATTCTGATGTATTTAAATAATTAGGACTAATATTGATTTTATTTTTAGTTGCAATTTGATTTAAACTCGTTGGGTTAATATTTTCATAATACATCACATACAAATCTTGCTTAGTTCCTCCAGCGGATTTCCCTGTTGTTACATAGGCAGAATCTCCAATTACAAAAGCTGCTGCATTTCTTCTTCCGGCACCATCAAAATTGTTGGCAAAATTCCATTGGTCATTGCTTGCGTCATAGTAATAAAAGTCTTTAAGGAAACCGCCGTCCGTGCCAAGACCAATAAACCCTAGATTATTAATATTGAAACCAACGCCACAAAATCTTCCTGATCCAGGGAAATCTTTTTTTCTAGTCCAAGTATTAGTGCTTGGATCGAATTCCCAAAAATCTCTTTCAAAAAAACTATCATCTCTGCCTGTTCCAAAATATACTTTATTGAATACTGAAAAAGCGGCACCACCATCCCTTCCGCCACTACTCGTTGGAAGGCCTGGGAATGGAGCTTTTAATGACCATGAATTTGTGATTGGGTCATATTCACTGATGGATGAATTGCTGGACCAACTATTACGACCACCGATCAGATATCCTTTGCCATTACAGGCTGTTGCGGCAGCTCTATACACATTATTGCCGGTAGAAGAATAATTTGCCTTCGGAGTCCATGAGTTTGTAATTGGATCATACGCATAAAAGTCTCCATATAAGGTGCCAGTGGTATTCGAATCTGCAATTCCTCCTCCAACATATCCTAGTCCATTGATAGCAAATGCAAACGCACTTCTTCTTTTTCCACCAATTAAATCTGCTTTTTGAGTCCATGAATCATTTGTTGCATTGTATTCCCACAGGTCATTTAGTGTAAGATTGTTGGTATCACTACCTCCACATAAATATCCTTTATTTCCTATGGAGAATCCGCAAGCCTGATCTCGTTTGCAATTAATTAAGTAAGTACGTTTATGCCAATTCCAATCTGCTTTGGTAGTGGATGGGATAGTTAAAAAAACTATAAGATACAATACACTGAAGGTTATTGTTTTTCTCATTGCTTCACAATTGTTTTTTGAAATTTCGCATGTGTAATGAGGTCTTCTCCAATAAGGATATAATTGCCGTTTGCGATGTCCGTTGCATTGATTAATGCAGTCTTTCCAGTTTCCATTTGACTCGTCCAAATTAAATGACCAGCTAAATCAAACAGTTTAAATTGTACTGAGTTGGGATGGTTGTTTGTAATTGAAAAGCTAGTCGTAAAAGGACTTGGGAAGATGGATACTTCCGTTATTTTGTTTTGGGTTTCTATTCCAACATTACTTGGAGTATTATTTCGCCAAGCGAATTCCCAGAAGTCTGCCATATTAGTACCATTCGAGCCGGTACCCATATACGCTTTATTAGCTATAACAAAGGTAGGGGAGTAATGTCTTCCGCTTCCAGGAAAGGAGTGTAAGGTATCCCATTTATTGGTTGTTGGATCGTATTCGTATTGATCTCTGAATTCAGTTGTATAATCTGTTCCCATTATCACATACCCTTTTTTGTTAACAGAAAAAGAAGTAGGAAACATATGCGAATTTGGACAGGACCCTTTGCCAACTACCAAGTTCGCTCTCGGATCATATTCAGTCATATTACCGCCTAAGCTGAAGTATGCTTTGTTGTCTATTACAAATACATAATCCCAATAACCAACATTCGCGGTAGGTGCCGAAAACCAAGAATTCGTCAAACGATTATATCCCATTCCAGCTACATAGCCAGAATCTCCAATTACAAAGCTTGGTTTACCTTCTCCACCAATTGGGCTATTTCCCATAAATGACCAAGTATTGCTTACTGGTTCAAATTTAAAAAATTCATATGCAGCCCCCCATGATTGTATAGCACCACCACCTACATATGCACAGTTATCAAACCCGAAACAAAAGTTTCCGAATCTCGGACCGGCAGGATAATTGGCTTTTTGAGTCCAAGAGTTCGTTGCAGGGTCATATTCCCACCAATCATCATAAGCGATGGATAAAGAACCTGAATTAATATGGCCTAATCCAATATATCCTTTCTCTCCAATAGAAAAAGCGCATGCTCTATGTCTAGGAATTCCTGGAAATCCAGCTTTTTGCACCCAAGTCCAATCGGCTTGACTATAGAAATTGATAAAGTTTAGTAAAAGAAATAGGATATATTTTAAGGTAGTTTTCGTTTTCATAGTTGAGTCAAATTTAATCGGAAGGTATTGCTAGCTACTTATTTGATTTTTGACTAGCCTGTTGTCTAGCTGTGTTTTTTAAGTAATCTATCATTGTTTCAGCGGCTATCATCGCAGCATTCGCTGTTTTATACTTTTCTATTTCTCCATCAATATTTTCATGACATTGACGAACTAATTCACGATTATTAAGTTTTACTAAAAAACCATAACCAAAAGATTGATTGCTGCTGTCATTTAGGAAAATTTTGTAACTATAGGTTTCGCCACTTATTTCGTCAGCACTTAACTCCAAACTGCCAATCTCATCTGCATTTGGTTCATTAATCCAAAAACAAGATGAAATGAATAGAGAAAGGAATATAAATACTAATAAAGACCAATTTCTTAGTCTGAATATTAAATGCCACATAACGTAAATATAAGTTTAAAAAATCGTTAAATCAACTACTTTAATAAGTCGGGACGTCTAGATTGAGTGCGTTGCAAAGCCTGATCCTCTTTCCATTTTTTTATATTCGCCTGATGACCGCTATAAAGCACTTCAGGAACCTTCCATCCGTTATAATCAGCTGGTCTTGTATAAACCGGATGCGAAAGGAGGTTATCCTGAAACGAATCAAACAAGGCAGAAGATTCATCGTTTAAAACACCAGGTATTAATCTTCCAATACAATCTGTAATCACAGCCGCCGCCAATTCGCCACCACTCAATACGTAATCTCCGATAGATATTTCTTTTGTGATCAAATGTTCTCGAATACGTTCATCAACACCTTTATAATGCCCACAAAGAATAATCAAGTTTTCTTTCATGGATAATTGATTGGCCATGCCTTGATTTAAAGTTTGTCCGTCTGGACTAGTATAGATTACTTCATCATAATGACGTTGCTTTTTTAAATCTTGAATGCAATTATCAATTGGCTCTATCATAAGTACCATACCTGCCTCACCACCAAAAGCATAATCATCTACCTGTCCGTGATTGTTAATAGCATAGTCGCGTAAATTTATGATGTTTACTTCCAATAAGCCTTTTTCTTGCGCACGCTTCATGATGGAGTGGGAAAGTGGGCTATGTAGTAAATCTGGAACTACGGAAATAATATCTATTCTCATGCTTCTTTTTTAGAATTCGCTGTTTGCGTTATGAATAAGATAATCATGATAACAGGAATAATCAAACCGTAGAATTCAGACATCATTAGTTGGAAATCCGATTGAATGCCTGTAAGATAGATTAAGTATGAAAAGGGGAGCATTTGACCAATAATGTAAAATGGTAAACCGTATATTATGCCATACCACAATACAATTGCACCGACAATACAAAGTATATCACCTAGTATTCCAATAGAAATTAACTCGTCTTTATGTGTGTACTTTTGATAAAATTTATGCTGTTGATATTCAATTCGCGCCTTAGCATTCGGTGTTTTTGCCTTTTCAATTTGTACCTTAAAGCGTGCATCACCACTTACTTTAAACGATTCAATGTTTTTGTAAAAATATACTTGATTTAAAATTGAAAAACCCGACCAGAGTAAGGTAATCACACATAATATCGTTAACAACAGACTGCCCTTGTTTTTCATAATTTATTGTTTGTTCCAAAGATGTTTTAATGGATAAAGAATACGTTGAAGCAATGTAATATCATCAACGATTATATCAGCTTCTCCAATTAACTCCTCATTCAATGGTAATGTTTTATTATAAGTGGTTGTTAGACCTTTAGGTAAGGATATTTCAATCGCATATTCCCCTCCGCTAGGTATTTGCGCAATGCGTTCCACTTTGCCTTCTAACATGCCAAATTCCAAATAAGGGTAATTCAAAAGCTTAATATGTACTTTTTGATTTAATTTTAATTTGCCACTATTATTCAAACTTACTTTAGCTCTACCAAATGTCTGGGCCTGTTCTCTAACAATGGCAAGCAAAGGCTCATTCGTTTTTATTTGCTGCTGCTCCTGCCAGAAATTATAAAAAGAAACTCGCCCTTCAACAGGGGCTTTTATTACGTATTTTTCTTCCCAGGCATAAAAATCACTTTTTAATTGATTTATTGCATTTTCTAACGAAATGGTGTTTGTGTTACCTTGCAAACTGCTTTCTTGAGAAAGATCGATTATGCGTTTTCTTATTTCATTCGCAGCTAAAGTGTTTTGTGTTGCTGTTGTTTGTGAGGTGCGCAACTGGATTTCTTGCTCCAGAACTAATTTTGAAGTATTGTCCAAATCTGATTGAGATAATACCTTTTCTTTCGCAAGCAATTGGTCGTGTTGCTGTTTCTTTAATAGAAGATTAAGCTTTTCCTGCTGCGCCTCTATCTGTTTGGAAAGCATTTCGCTTAAGCGCTCATATTCATTCAACTGATTCTTTAAAGTGTTTATGCGCAGTAATTGATTTTGTTCGCCTAAATAAAATTCAAATTGTTGCTTGGCCGCAATGTAATTATTGAAGGAAGCTTGCAGTGTACCTAATTGACGATTTTGAGTACTTGCCAATTGCGCAGTAATCTGATCGTTTTGCAAACTAAATGACAATGCATTGCTTTGGTTTATATCTTTCGATAAAATAGATTTTAATTTTAATATATCTTCAAGATTGGCGGAGTTTTCTAAAACCAAAATATATTCTCCTTCATTTACTTGATCCTTATCATGTTTGAATATTTTAATGATACGCCCTTCCGAACGGCTAATTAAGTTTGCTGGAGGATTGGTAGAAGTGATAATAATACTCCCTTTTATGATGTCTGGATATTTTACGATAGCCGCAAATAAAAAGGCAATAAATACTAATAGTGCTAAGAAATAAATGCCCCAACGATAAATCCATCGTGGTGGCTTATCTAGTTTCTGTAAATTGGATACAATTGGAATCTTATTTTCCATATCTAAAAATACAAAGCATTCTCATAAATGTATGTCGTCTTATCCACTAAAAAATGACTATTGTACAAAATCAAGTTTTTTGCCATAAAATCAATTATATTCGTTCTATGCAAAGTGTTCCTTTCAAATTATTGATTTTAGACGTAGATGGCGTGTTAACTGACGGTGGTATGTATTATCTGGAAGATGGTAGCGAGTTTAAAAAATTCAATACCAAGGACGGATTAGCCATTCGTCAAGTTATTAAAGAATATAAACTTGCTGTAGGGATTATTTCTAACGGCTCAAAAGATAAATTAATACAATCGCGTGCCCAAACATTATACATTGATAGAGTCTATGTAGGGCATGAGAACAAAATGCTGATATTAGAAGAATGGTGTAAAGAACTTCAAATCAGTCTGAATGAAGTTGCGTATATGGGAGATGACGTGAATGACTTGATCTGTATGTCAAAAGTTGGCTTTGCTATTTGCCCAGCTGATGCAGTTGATAAAATTAAAGCGGTTTCACATGTAATTTTGAAAAATAATGGGGGACAAGCGTGCGTTCGTGAGTTTATCGAAATGTATTTTGATATTCATTAAGGTTTTTATTCGCCCTATTTTAGAATTTAAAATTATCTTTACTCAAATAGCAGAATTATGCACGAAGCTTTAGAATTGTTTAGACAACTTATAAATCCTCAATGGATTTTTGAACATGGTGGATTGTGGTTGTTGTTGTTCGTGATTTTTGCTGAAACCGGACTTTTTGTTGGTTTTTTCTTTCCTGGAGATTCATTATTATTTGTGACAGGCATGTCATTATCAGCAAACCCAATCACACTTTCAAATGGAATGGCGTTTAATGTTTGGCTGGTAATTCTACTAGTAATTATTGCTGGCGTACTAGGAAATATTGTAGGCTATTGGTTTGGAGCTAAAAGTGGTCCTCTTTTGTTTAACAAAAAGGAGTCTTTGTTGTTTAAACCTAAACATTTACAAGCGGCAAAAGATTTTTACGAAAAACGTGGAGCAATGGCTATCGTATTTGCTAGATTCCTTCCATTTTTAAGAACATTTGCGCCGATAGTTGCTGGTATTGTGAAAATGGATCGCAAGAAATTTTTAATTTATAATGTTTTTGGCTGTATAGCTTGGGTGTGTGCCATGATTCTATTAGGTTTTTTCTTAGGTCAACAATTCCCTGGTTTGGAAAAACACTTAGATAAAATCGTAATAGGAATTGTGTTAGTTACGACCGCTCCGATTATTTATAAAGTGTTCTTCGGTAAGAAATCCTAACCATCTTCATCTCTTTTATTTGTAAGTCCACTATTTTTTCAGGTCTTTAAAAATTCGTTTTTTACATAATAAAAGTCCTGATTCAAAGTGTTTAGACTTTAAATCAGGACTTAAGAAGGACTTATAGGTTACAATTTCTTGTTAACAAGCTTCAATTACGATAGCCGAAGCTCCACCACCACCATTACAGATTCCTGCAACGCCGTATTTTGCGCCTTTAGCTTGTAAGATTGAACTTAAAGTGATTGTGATTCTTGCACCACTATTACCTAATGCATGGCCTAATGCAATTGCTCCGCCCCAAGCGTTTACTTTTTCCATTGGAATATTTAATTCCTTGGCATTGGCCATTGATACCACAGCAAAGGCTTCGTTTACTTCAAAAAAATCAACTTGTTCCAACGTGATGCCAGCCATTTTTAGTGCTTTTGGTACTGCAATTGAAGGTGCCGTTGTAAACCATTCAGGAGCCTGCGCAGCATCTGCAAAGCCAATGATTTTTGCTATTGGTTTTAAACCTCTCTTATTCATTTCTTCACCACTCATTAAAACTACTGCTGAAGCACCATCACTAATTGGGGATGCATTAGCTGCTGTAACTGTTCCGTCTTTAGCGAATGCAGGTTTTAAGGTAGGGATTTTATCCGCTTTTACTTTTTTGTATTGTTCGTCTTCACTAACAATAATTGTTTCTTTACCCTTAACCTCTACTGGGACTATTTCATTTGCAAACATACCTGCAGCATATGCTTCCTGCGCACGTTTGTACGTGTTAATGGCATATTCATCTTGCGCTTCACGTGTAAAGTTATAATGCTTTGCACATACTTCGCCACAATTACCCATGTGAACATTTCCGTAAGGATCCCAAAGACCATCCTTAATCATACCGTCGATAATTTGGCCATGTCCCATTCTATATCCTGTACGTGCTTTGTCTAAGTAATAAGGGGCATTACTCATGCTCTCCATACCACCAGCCATCACCACGTTGTTTGCGCCAGTCATGATGCTTTGCGCGCCTAACATAATTGCCTTCATGCCAGATGCACATACCTTGTTTACCGTTGTTCCAGGTGTCTTGTTGCTAATTCCAGCGCCAATCATAGCTTGCGTCACGGGCGCTTGTCCTACGTTTGCACTCAATACATTTCCCATGAAAATTTCATCAATCTCTTCACCATTCAATTTCGCTCTTTCTAATGCAGCCTTCATAGCTATACTCCCAAGTTGTGTTGCTGTTAAGGAGGCTAATGATCCACTTGCTGACCCAACTGGCGTACGGGCAACAGAAACAATAAATACTTCTTTCATTTTAGTAAAAATTAGGACGCTAATATACTAAAAAACCCCGTCTTGAAGAAGAACGGGGTTTTCATTAATTTATTAAATTAACAACGACCTATAAATTTACTTAATTCAGCTTTACTACTTCCAAAAGAAAATAAATTGAAAAGACTATAATAATTCTGTGGATCATAACAATGCGCAAAAGCAAGCTTTGCAATTTGGAGTCGACTACTCTCGTAATCTAAAGCCGCTATCAATTGATAGATTTGTGCACTTGACAATTGATTTGAAGATACATACTGACTGATAAGCGCCGATTTTTCACTGTCAAACCAACAAGATTCCACGCTACTTAAAAAATAGTTAAAGGATTGATTGTTCTGATGGCAGTGCCCTTCATCATCGTAATCTGAAGGGTTATTATAAGAATAATTGTATGGTAGACGCACTTCTGAAAATTGAATAGGCAATTTAAAGTTTACACAATTTCCAACAAGTTGTGAATAAGGATTTACGTCAATAAAACCATTATATATATCGCGATAAACAACTTGATAACCTCGTCTGCTTTGTGCAATTCGAATAACTAAAGAATGGCGGCCAATAGCTAGTTGAGATTCATATTTTTGAGAATAATTTCCAATCCAATTTTGGTCTATCCAAACTTGAACAGGCATGGAAGGCAACTGAAGGATTAGATTGTTGTAGGAAGGGTAGTAGTTAGCATTGTTATAATCACAAGTGTTGTTATAATTGTGATTATTTTGTTGATTTTGGTGGTGTGGGTGATGTTGGTTTCTTACTTGAGAAAATCCTAATTGACAAGAAAGAATAAAAACGATTGGTAAAAAAAACTTTTTCATAACATTCTATTTAAAGGTTAATGATATTATCCATATTTCAATCATCATGCCAATTTTAGTCCTTCGTTTATTTTAGTACTTTTGTAGGTATATAATACATATGTTGAAAAGGCTTTTCGTAGTTCTAATTCCATTTTTTCTAGCAATACTTTTGCTGGGGAATTTAATCTTTTTTAGTTTCTTGCAATTAAAGCCTAAACAGGGAGACAATGCTCTTTATATACTCAAGGCGGACTCGATTCCATCCTTGAATCAGCAATTAAGTGCTAAACTTACATTCGTGTCGAATTTTACTGTGCGAATCGCAATGTCGTTACTTCTTGATGAAAGTAAATTACGTGATGGAAAGTATGCTATTGATGCTGAAATGACTGCGTTTCAATTAGTCAAAAATTTGCGTAATGGCCATCAATCTGAAGTAAAGTTAATAATAGCAAAAAGTAGAAATTTTGAGAATTTTGAAGCTAAAATTAAGCAGTCAATTCATATAAGTTCACAAAATCTAATAACTGTTTTAGATTCTGTGGCAGTATTGGATATCACAACCAGAAATTCAGTTCCTCAAAGTTATTTAGGATTAATAATTCCAGAAACGCATCGATTATATTGGAATTGTTCAAATCGAATATTAAGTCGAAAATTAAAGGATGCATATCTTAAATTTTGGAATGCTGCAAGAAAAGAGAAAGCGGCAAAACTTGGCTTAAGCCGTTATGAAGTAATGATTTTAGCGTCGATTGTCGAGGAGGAGACTTCTCTAGAATCAGATAAACCAAGAATTGCATCGGTTTACTATAATCGATTAAGAAAAGGGATGCGATTGCAAGCAGATCCTACCATTATTTTTGCATGGCAAGATTACTCCATTCATCGAGTTTTGAATAAACATTTGGAAATTGATTCGCCTTATAATACATATCGCAAGGCGGGTTTGCCACCTGCACCCATCTGTATACCATCCATTTCAAGTATCGATGCTGTATTGACAATGCCATTGAGCATAGATTTCTATTTTTGTGCAGATCCTAGTTTTAATGGAAGTCATATCTTTACCTCAAATTATACGGATCATTTAAAAAATGCGCATGCCTATCAGGCTGCATATCGTCAACGTTTTGATAAATAAAATGTATTTTTGAAAAGCGTTAAATTTTGAAAATGAACCAAGAAACATTACAAAAGATAAAAAACTTTTCACTGCCTGGATTTGAGGGCATTCCTTTACTTCGTTTATTGCGTTTTATTATCAAAGAAATACAAAAGGAGGGTCTGGTTATGCGATCATCTTCTGTTACATTTTTTTTTATACTTTCTATTTTTCCGGGTTTAATCTTTTTGTTTACATTAATTCCCTACTTGCCAGTTAAGAATGTTCATACGCAATTGCTATTAACGATAAAGGATATAATCAACAATAAGGAGGCATATCAAATGATTCGTTCCACCATAAACGATATAGCGGAGATTCAACATCAAGGATTAATGTCTTTTGGTTTTGTGTTCTCCATTTTTTCTGCGATGAGTGGTGTTAAAGCTCTATTGAATGCTTTTGATAAGGCCTATGAACATGCTTATCATAAGAGAAATGTTATTCAGCACAATTGGACTGCGCTTAAGCTTACGTTTATGATCTCTATCCTATTATTGAGTAGTTTGATTCTAATTATTGCAGAGAAATCAGTTTTTGAATGGCTTTATGGTGTGTTTGATATTCATAGTGAATTGATTAAATGGATCTTTTCATTGTTACGCTATATCATTATTCTTGCCTTGTTCTTTTTTACCATAAGTTCCATTTATTTCTATGGACCTGCTGTCAAGGAGCGTTTTCGGTTTATAAGCGCTGGAAGCACTTTCGCCACTTTATTGTTTATTCTTACCTCTCTTTTGTTTTCTTATTTCGTAAATAATTTTGGAACTTATAATAAAGTATATGGTTCTATAGGAAGTATTATTGTAATTATGCTTTGGATGTATTTTAACTGTATGGTTTTGATACTTGGTTATGAGATTAATGCGGGAATTACTATCTTGAAACTGAAGGATAAAACCGCGATTAACTAGGATGAAAAATTTGTCATTAGAAGAATTTGCAATTAAGGAGGGATTAGATAAAAATCAGTATGATTTGGTTTTATCTAAATCAGAAGAGTTATATGAGAAATTGATGAATTTCGATTGGAGCACAACAAAGTTGAGGGATTACTCAAAGATCTATTTTCAGAAATGTCATGTAAAACGATTGCATTTCTCAATTCAGTGTAGTGCCTATAATATTTTAACTGCATTATCGAAACATGGTAGCAAGCACATAAAGGATTTGGTGTATTTAGATTATGGAGCAGGCTTAGGGACTTCGTTTATGCTAGCACAGTTATGTGGTTTTAAATTTGTTATTTACAATGATTATAATGCCGAATGGTTGGAGGAGGCCAAAGCGATGTGTTCGGAATTAAATTTATTGCCGGCACATTTTGTTGTTGGAGATATAGTACAGGTTGTAGATTATTGCAATGAACATTCTATTGCTGTAGATATTATTAGTTCACGTAATGTAATAGAGCATTTACCAGATCTTGAACATTATTATCAATTTGCTTCAAAATTAAATAATGGTAAAATGGTGATGGTTGATTCTACCTCTGCCAATTCGTATAATCCATTAGTTGTTTTGAATCATTATAAGAAACATAGACGAATTGAAAAGCAGTTCTATTTTGAACAGCGTAAAAAGTATATTTCTGAGCATGTGGAGGGATTAAATGCCGATGAATTGGCGCTTTTGTCCAAAGCTTGTCGAATGATTTATGGGGAGGCGATTATTGAAGTGGCTAATCAATATAAGAATACTAAACAAATTAAAGTAAGGCCAACTCATATCACGAATTCACGTGAGCCATTGTACGGCGTCTGGTATGAACATATTCTACCTGGGAGTGTTTTTTGTGGCGCTGCAGCAAGTTCGGGTTGGAATGCGATGGTACTGCCAGGATTTTGGGATACGCACTATAAAAGTGGATTAGTAAATTTCATTGGTAAGCTTTTAAATCGTTTAATAAAATGGATTCCAATTCCTTTTGGAAGATATATAGCGCCTTTTATGACAGTAGTGACTGTAAAAAACATTTAAGCAACTAATGTCGGATAAAATGGCCTGATTTTTCTTTGTTTAATGGTCGAAATGTCAGCTAATTTATGAAGGTATATTTTTTGATTGTGCAGTGTTATAAAAAAATGATTATGGCAAATAAGTTTGGTTTTAACGAGAATAATATGGAGGATGATATGGAATTTATGCCGATCATTCCTATGGTCGAGGATGATGATACTGCACAAAAAGATGTTGCAGAAATTTTGCCAATACTTCCGTTAAGGAATACGGTATTGTTTCCCGGAGTTGTAATTCCTATCACAGTTAGTAGAGAGAAATCCATTCAAGCATTAAATGAAGCTAATAAAACCAATAAATTATTGGGAGTTTTAGGTCAAAAGGAGGATGTTCAAGACCCTACTTCTGAAAATATATATCGTATTGGAACTATAGCGCGTATTTTGAAAATGTTAAAAATGCCTGACGGAAGCACGACAGTGATCCTTCAAGGTCGAAACCGTTTTCAAGTAGATGAGATATTGGAAGAAACACCTTATATAAAAGCCAAGATATCTGTTGTTCCGGATAATCGTTTGGAGGTATTAGAGGATGAAGAGTTTAAGGCAACGATTTCAAATTTAAAAGACGCAGCAGTTCAAATCACTAAGTTATCGCCGCAGTTACCAAATGAAGCTTCATTAATTTTACGAAACATTGAGAATCCGATATTCTTAATGCACTTTATCGCTTCGAATTTACAAGCCGAATTAAAGGATAAACAAAATGTTTTAGCTTGTGATGATATCAAGGAACGTGCTGAAATGGTTTTGAAGTTAAGCGATAAAGATTTACAATTACTAGAACTTAAAAACAAAATTCAGTCAAAGACTCGTACAGATATTGATAAGCAACAGAAGGAATATTTTTTGAATCAGCAAATGAAAGCGATTCAAGAAGAGTTAGGTTTTGATGATAACAAACAAGAGATAAAGAATTTAAAGGCTCGTGCTGAGAAGAAAAAGTGGTCGGAAGCTGCAGCCTCAATTTTTAATCGAGAGATTGAAAAATTAAATCGGATGCATCCTGCATCTTCGGAGTATACGGTGGTTTATAATTATTTGGATGTTTTGTTAGAATTGCCATGGAATGAATATACCAAGGATAATTTTGATTTGATTCACGCAAGAGCTGTTTTGAATGATGATCATTATGGTCTTGAAAAAGTTAAGGAGCGTATTTTAGAGTATTTGGCGGTATTAAAATTAAAAGGAGATTTAAAGTCACCGATTTTATGTTTGGTAGGACCTCCGGGTGTTGGTAAGACTTCTCTAGGTCGTTCGATTGCGAAGTCATTAGATCGTAAATTTGTGCGAATGAGTTTAGGTGGATTACATGACGAAGCCGAGATTCGTGGTCATCGTAAAACGTATATCGGAGCGATGCCAGGTAGAATTATACAGAATTTGAAAAAAGTTCAATCAGGTAATCCGGTTTATATTTTAGATGAGATTGATAAATTAGGTAACGAGTATCGTGGAGACCCTTCTTCGGCTTTGTTAGAGGTTTTAGACCCAGAGCAAAATGCAAGTTTCTATGACAATTATTTAGAATTGGAATATGATCTTTCCAAGATTCTTTTCATAGCTACCGCTAATAGTTTACAAACCATACAGCCCGCATTACGCGACCGTATGGAGATAATCGAGATAAGTGGCTATAGTATCGAAGAGAAGATGGAAATCGCGAAGAAATATTTGATTCCCAAACAAAGAGAGGCACATGGTTTGAAGGCTTCTGCTGTAAAAATTTCAAACGCGGCATTACAGTTTGTAATAGAGTGTTATACACGAGAAAGCGGGGTGCGTGAATTGGATCGTCAACTTGCTGCAATCATGCGTCATGTTGCGAAATGTGTTGCAATGGAGGAGGAATATGATGCATCTATTTCTGCCGATAAGGCCGGTATAATTTTAGGGAAAGTGCGTTATGATAAGGAGTACTTCAAAGAGAAGAATCCTGCAGGCGTTGCGATGGGATTAGCTTATACTTCAGTAGGTGGAGAAATGCTTTACATTGAAGCTAATAAATTTCCAGGAAAAGAGGGGCTTCAGCTTACGGGTAAATTAGGCGACGTTATGAAGGAATCTGCCATGACAGCCATCAGTTATGTAAAATCTAATGCAGAAAAGCTTAATGTTGATTTTTCTATTTTAGAGAAAAATACGATACATCTACATGTTCCAGAAGGGGCAGTCCCTAAAGATGGTCCTTCCGCAGGAATAACGATGTTGACAGCGTTGGTATCCTTGTTAACAGGTAGACGTGTTAAGCCATTATTAGCGATGACTGGAGAAATAACGCTACGTGGTAAAGTACTACCAGTTGGAGGAATTAAAGAAAAGATTTTAGCGGCGAAGCGTGGTGGTATGAAGGAGATTGTACTTTGTAAGATGAATCAAAAAGATGTAGAAGAAATTAATCCTGATTTTCTGGGTGATTTAAAGTTTCATTATATCGATAAAATGTCTGAGGTACTTGAAATTGCTTTAATGCCATAATTTTTAAAAATGAATAATAAGCTGTTGCTGATTTTTGTTTTTTTGTCGGCTGTATTCTTTGAATTGCAGGCAAATCCTCGTCAGGATAGTCTATTAGGCCAATCCAATAGTCCTGGCCGTTTTTGGTGGAACGTAAAGCGATATTATTTGAATTTTGATATTGATATTAATCAGAAATCAATTACAGGTAATTCTACCATGCGTTTTGTTGTAAATGACAAGTCATCGAAAATGCAAATCGACTTGCAAGAGCCCATGCAAGTGGATAGCATTCAATTGATTTGTATTAGAAGAGACAGTTTAACACATCGTGAAATACATGTAAATGCACCGCAGATAACCTATTCCCGTTCAGGTAATGTTATTTGGGTGGAGTCTGATTCTTGGTTAGCATATTTTAATAAGGATACTTTATTTGAAATTTCGGTCGCATTTCATGGGATTCCACATGAGGCTTTAAACGCCCCTTGGGATGGAGGTTTTATTTGGACTAAAGACGAGTCTGAAAAACCTTGGGTGGCAGTTGCTTGTCAAGGAGATGGCGCAAGCATTTGGTTTCCTTGTAAGGATGACGCAGCTGACGAACCGGATGAATTGACAAATATTACAATAAGCTATCCCGATTATTTATATGCAGTTAGTAACGGTCGTTTAGTAAATGAGTTTAATCGGCAAGATACTTCTGGTAAAAGGATTTCTGTTTATTCAGTTCGTAATCCAATCAACTTATACGATATTACTTTTTATCTTGGTGATTATTTCGAATTTGGAGAGAATATAAAAGGATTAAGCGGCGAATTAAAGCTTCGTTATTTTGCACTGAAATGTCATGAAAAGCAAGCTCGAAAGACCTTTCCAATGGCCGCTCCGATGATACATTGTTTTGAGGATTGGTTTGGGCCTTATCCATTTTATCAAGATGGATATAAACTTGTTGAAGCTCCATACCTTGGAATGGAACATCAAAGTGCTGTAGCATATGGTAACAAATTTAAATTAGGATACCTTGGTATGGATCGCTCTTATTCGGGAGTCGGAATGAAATTTGATTATATTTTGGTACATGAAAGTGCACATGAATGGTTCGGGAATTCAATCACTGCAAATGATGTTGCGAATGATTGGATACAGGAAGGCTGGACAACTTACGCTGAAGGTTTGTATGTCGAATGTTTGTTAGGTAAGTCAGAAGCCTTAAAATACATTCGTGGCGAATGGAAAAATATAGACAATGATCGTCCGATTATTGGTCCTCAGGGAGTTCATGAAGAGGGTAGTGGCGATCGCTATGATAAAGGTGCCGCAATTGTACACATGATTCGTCAGCAGATGAATGATGATGTACAATTTAAAAAATTACTTCATCAGATCAACAAGAGATTTTATCATAAGATAATCAGTGAATATGAGTTTGAGGACTATATTATTAAGGAATCTGGGTTGCCACTAGAAGGCTTTTTTGATCAATACTTAAGGACGAATATCGTGCCTTTATTCGAGTATAAGATTAATGAAAGAAATGGGAAGTGGTTTTTGAGCTATAGATACCAATTAGTTGTGGATGGATTTAACATGAAAATCCCTATAAGTATTGATGGACAGCAATATTTTTTGAGTCCTACAAATCAATGGCAGACAATTGAGGGTGATTTGACGGTTAAAAAATCAAGTCCCGCAGTTGAAGTAAGTAAAGACTATTATATTGAAATAAAGGAACGCTGATGAGAAAAGTCTTGTTTCCTTTGACCCTTGTATATGATTTTATTACGCGCGTTCGTAACAAATTATATGATGCCCATATTTTTAAACCTTTTCAGTTTGATGTTCTAACAATTGGTATTGGTAATCTTTCTGTTGGCGGAACAGGTAAAAGTCCACATATTGAATATTTAATTGAGCTTTTAAATTCGGAATATTCTGTTGCTACACTTAGTCGAGGTTATGTAAGGAAAAGTAAAGGTTTTCAATTAGCTAGCGTTGAAATTGATACGAGACTAATTGGGGATGAGCCTTCAATGTTTAAATTGAAATATCCTGAAATGCCTGTCGCTGTCGCTGAAAATAGGGTAATGGGTGTCGCAGAGCTATTGGGAGAGGAAGAGGATGTCAATTTGATTTTATTGGATGATGTTTTTCAACATAGGGCAATACATCCACACATACAAATATTGCTCACCAAATTTGACGAACCTTTTTATAATGATTTTGTGTTGCCTGCAGGAAACCTAAGGGAGTGTAGAAGTGGAGCCAAGCGCGCAGATATTATATTGGTTACAAAATGTCCTCCCAATTTAACGAATGAGCAAAAAAAAGAAATAGAGAATAGAATCCGAAAATATAATCCGAATACTCTAGTTTTTTTCTCTGGGCTAGCTTATGATCAATTAAGAAATGTATTTAATGTTCAATCTAAAATAGACGCTGACACCGAAGCTTTGGTATTCGCTGGAATCGCTAATCCTGCTGTTTTTTTTGCAGAGGTGAAAACTCGATTTAATACAAAATGTTTTACCTATTCGGATCATTATCATTATAAACTCTCAGATTTAGAATTTCTTCGAAAACAATCGAGTGCTTCTCTATGGATATGTACAGAGAAAGATGCTGTAAAACTGCATTCATTTAAGTCTTGGTTTGAGAATGCGGGCATAACATTGTGTTATTTACCGATTAGTGTGTGTTTTGCAAATGCTGACTTTGATAATTGTCTTTGTGAATTGCTTCGAATCAAACAATTGCAGCTTAATCAAGATTAAAAGCAAAAAAAATCCCCTTCCGTAGAAGAGGATTTTTTAATATGGGAGACTAAATTAATTAGTCTTTGAAAGCCCAGAATTTAGTATTGTTAGAATATTTGCTCAAAGCTTCGTCTCCTTTGAATACAACATACCAGAAATCGATGAAAGCTGTTAAAGAACCAGCTACAGGGATGCAATACATCCACATAAAGCCAGAACCCATGTACATACGGTGGATAGAGAACGATCCACAGAAGAATGCACGCACCAAGAAACCAACTTTTGATTGGTCACCACCTAGGATTGTAGAGAAATTTTCAGTGTTGCTAGTTAAAGCAGTCAATTCAGTTGTAACATCTTGAGATGCTGCAAATTTTGCTTCTACAGAAGCGTTGTTCAATTTGTAAGTGTTAGCAGAAGCCAAAGTAGCTAAGCCGAACACCAAAGTCAATGTGAAAAATAGTTTTTTCATGTTAAAGTGTTTTTGTTTGATGCTAAGATAGAATTCTTGTTTAAAAATAAAAAGAAAAACACCGAAAATTTGTTGCTGAAATTTACTTTAGGAATAGTAATTTCTTAATTTAAAGCATTGATAAATTATATCCATTCATGCACAACAGAAAAATTACTCGTCAAGGCCTTTTAATAATACTGGTGTTGAGTCTCTTATTTGGAGCTTGTCGCCGTGAAAAGGGCGTTAGCTCTTGGGGAATGGATGTTTTATTGCCGATATTTTCAGCGAATTTATCCATCAATAACATTATTCCTTCTAATGTTAGAAGCACGAATACGGATAAAAGTGTAAAGCTTGTATACAATACCAATCTATACCATTTAAATCTATCCGATTATGTTCTTCATATACCAGATACAACGTTTTCTAATCCCTTCAGTGTAGGAACTGTCGGACTAGCGAATAAGCAATTACATTACTATTACTCACTAGGACGAATGGCTACCGCGAGCGGGAATTCTCAATTGATTTTCATTACATTTTTCAATGGAACCAATCAAGTAATTCCGCCAGTATCTAATATTAATTCACAACCTAGTTCAGTAGATGCAGGTGCCTTTTTTACGAGGGCATGGATTAAGAATGGGATTATGCAAATAAATGGTGATAATGATTTACCTGTCGATTTGGATTCTGTAACTTTTCAATTCAAAAATAACGATCAATACAATAACGTTATAGGAACCCTCACTATTCCGCATATTCCTGCACATAGTCATTTTGTGGACACCATGCCTTTGGCTGGTAAAGTGGTAGAAGGTAAGTTAGTGGCTCAATTATTAAATATGAAGACGCCTGGTAGTCATGGTAATCCTGTTTTAATTGATACTTCTAAGGGATTGCAAGTAACGATGGTTTTATACCATGTTACCTGTGACTCTGCGATTGCGGTATTTCCGTCGCAATCTGTGGTAGACACAGCCCAACTAGTTACATATAATTATGTGAGTGGTGGGGCAAAAGTCGACTTTGTTAAAATTAAGTCAGGAGATATTCGTGTGGAAGTTTATAGCAGTTTACCGGATTCTATACATTTTAATTATAAAATGCCATCTGCGAAAAGTCCTTTCGGAGTTCCTGTCAATATGGGTGCTACGGCACCACCTGCTCCTCGAGGTGGTTTCTCTCGCATTGCACGAACAGTTGATTTAGCAGGGTACACGATTGACTTTACAGGACCTAATCATAATATGCATAATACCTTTTATGATACTATACGTGTCGGGATTGATTCTACGGGACGTAGGGATACCCTGCGCGCTTCAGATAGTCTGTATTTGTTTTATACTCTTGAAAATATCGTTCCAGAGTATGCAACAGGTTATTTAGGAGATACCTTGTTGAATCTTAATTTCCCTAATATTTCATTTAATACATTAAATAAATTTAATGCGAAGGTATTCGACCCTGAAAAATTAGCCTTGAATTTTCAGGTTAAAAATGGAATTGGGATGGATGCGCAGTTAAAAGTTAATCAGTTAAATGCTTCGAATAGTTCTGGTGGAAGTAGTGTCAATCTAACAGCCCCTTGTATTGGGAATTGGATCAATATACCGAGAGCCACCGACAAGCCACTTACTGCTGGTGAAAGTTTGACTAGTGTTAATGAACAGAACAGTAATGTAAAAGCAATTTTGAATTCAAAACCGAATCAGTTGAGTTTTGATGCACAGTTGAAAATTAATCCACGTGGTAACGCACTTCACTATAAGGATTTTGTATACTATAACTCAAATATGGATGTCAATTTGCAAACGGAAATTCCATTATCCTTAATCGCGGAAGATTTAATTATTAAAGATACCTTCGATTTTAAATTGAATACAGGAGGGCAGTTTAGCAAAGTAAAGGCAGCCACGTTTTATATTAATATTGAAAATAGTTTTCCTCTTCAAGGAGTACTTAACTTGAATTTATTAGATGAATATGGACGTGTTATTAAGAAATTAATTATTAATGAAACAGTAGCCGCATCATTACTAAATAGTAATTGTCAAACACAAAAAGCAACCATTAAGCAGTTAAAAGTAAGCTTTGATGCGAATGAAGTAGAACTAATTCAAAATGCTCGAAAAGCTGTTTTAGAAGCGAGTGTCAGCACAAGTAGTCAACCTACCTGTCAAGGACTGTATTTGAAAATTTATGATTGGTACACGATTAAAGCCAATATCTCTGCAAGGTTAAATTACGAAAACGAACTATGATATTTAAAACGAATATTACCCTATTAAGTGTAATCTTAGGCTCGATTCTTAATGTTTTTGGTCAAGCACAGAATGATAGCACTCAGGTAAAAGAAATCGGGAGGACACTTACCTCTAAAGTGCATTGTGTAATTCCACCCCTTGCCACTGAACCAATATATACGCAGTATCAATTTGATGATTTTCTTACAGGAAATAAAGGCAAAGCCATAATAAGTAATGTTAATTTACAAAGTGGTTCAAATTATCTTCCCGTAAATCTATTAAGTCAAATATATAAAGGTGGCGGTGTCGATGAAAGTCTTCGATTAAGCGCCTTAAATACTGCTAATTTTTCCAATTTGAGGCTAGGGGCTATTGCTGAAGGGCAAATGAAAGTAGTGCTAAACTTCAAAAACAGAAAACGTCGTTTTTATAAAGGATTTTCTTTAGTGAATGGTAGTGGAGTGATAACAGTTGGAAGTAATTCTATTTTGAATGGAAAATTACAGCCAGATATCGCTGCGTTATATTTGCTAGGGAATGGCGTTTTCGCCGACAAAACAGCTTTTTTAGGGCCTTCGCTTTTTCAATATTATCAATATAATTCCGTTGGATTTAATCATTGGTTTCACGTTTATAAATATGGAACTGATCCTGAATTAATTTCGATAAAAGACATAATAGGTTTTAATGTAGGACTGCAATTAAATCAGTTGAATAATTTTCAATCCGTTCAAATAATGGAGGGAAGTATGTATACAGCACTTTTTGGTCAGTTTTTAGATTTAGATTATACTATAAAATTGCAAAAACTGAAGGATGAGCATCCTTTAGGACTAGGATTAAATTTGGGTTTGAGTAGATCTATTAAAGGATTAAACACCAGTCTTTCATTAAATAATTTCGGTTTTTGGAAGCTCCATCAAATGCAAGTATTGAGTGCTGATACGAGTTTTCGATATCAAGGAATCGTTTTGCAAACTTGGGGGCAAAGTCCTAGTTTGCCTTCAGATAGCCTAAAGGATATTTTAGGGTTGCATGCTAGCAGTGAAAAGGCGAGGCTATTACTTCCTGGAAATTTGAAACTGCAGCTTCGTTATACAAATCTTTGGCGATTAGATATCACCTATTGGTATACTTTAAAAGCCTTACCATTATTCGAACTTCAATACACCAAATGGAGTAATAAGTACGTCAAATTAGGACAGCAGCGTCTACGGCACTCCTTTTATCCTTATTTAGCTTATGGTGGTTTTGGAACCTATCATCTTGGTTTTTCAACAGGAATTCAGTATAAAAAAATAGCTATAATGCTGAATGTTAATGATTTGCAAAGTTTTGTTTTAAAAAATCAAACCTCACTTATCGCAGGTTTACGCATTGGTTATGCTTTTTAAAGTAGCTTGAGGATTATTTCCTGAATTGCTATTAAAAGCGTACTTTTGCAATCTGTTTTTAGAAAAATTTTATGTCTACTACCATGAATCAAGCCGCTAATTCCTTGAACATTTTTGAGCAAATTGGCGCAAACGATCACGAACAAGTGGTGTTTTGTAACGACCCAGTATCGGGTTTGAAATCTATTATTGCTATCCATAATACTACTTGCGGTCCGGCATTAGGCGGTACTCGTTTTTGGAATTATGCAAACGATGCAGAAGCATTACGTGATGTATTGCGTTTGTCTCGTGGTATGACCTATAAAGCTGCCATTTCTGGTTTGAATTTAGGTGGTGGTAAAGCGGTTATCATTGGGAACTCTTATACTGACAAATCTGAAGCTTTATGGCGCCGTTATGGTAAGTTTGTGAATGGTCTTGCTGGCCGTTATATTACTGCCGAAGACGTAGGAACTGCCAAGGAAGATATGGAATACATCGCTATGGAAACAAAGCATGTAACAGGTGTTCCTGAATATATGGGTGGTAGTGGAGATCCTTCTCCTGTTACTGCGTTCACTACATATCTAGGAATGAAAGCCTCTGCGAAGAAAGTATTTGGCAATGATTCATTGGCAGGTAAAGTGGTGGCAGTGCAAGGTGCGGGCCACGTTGCGCAATACTTAATCGGACATTTGGTAAAAGATGGTGCTATTGTTCACGTTTGTGATATCAATAGTGATAAAGTTGCTTCAGTAGTGAAAGAACATGGTGTGAAAGTTGTGGATGCTGACGCAATTTATGATTTGAAAATGGATATCTATTCTCCTTGCGCAATGGGGGCAACAGTTAATGATGCAACCTTGAAACGTTTAAGTTGCAGTATCATTGCGGGTTGTGCAAACAATCAGTTAGAAGATGAAAAAATTCATGGTCAACAGGTTAAAGAAATGGGTATTGTTTATGCTCCAGATTTCTTAATCAATGCTGGTGGCTTGATCAATGTTGCTACAGAGCGTGAAGGATATAATCGTGAACGTGCTATGGGTAAAGCTGAGCAGGTTTATAAGCGTACCTTGGATATCTTCGCAAAAGCTGATGCTGAAAATATCACTAACCAAGCAGCTGCGATTTTGATTGCAGAACAACGTATTCAACAATTAGCAAAATTAAAGTCTTCATTATAATTCAAGCGGAAGAAAATTAGGAAATGAATTATAGCAGAAGAAATATACGAATTAAGGTAATGCAGGCTTTGTATGCTTGTCTTCAAAGTCCTGATACCGAAATTCAAGTGCAAATTAAAGGTTTGCATAAGTCGATTGAAAATACAGATACATTACTCTTGTATAATTTGTATTTGCTGGTTCGCGTTGCTGCATATGCACACGAGGATATGCAAATACAGGATTCGAAATTGTTACAATCCAATAAACGTTTGAACGTAAGTTCGCGTATTTATGATAATGAAGTATTGCAGTCTGTTTTGGAGTCGCCACTTTACATTAAATATGTAGAGAAAAACAAGCCTCACTTATTATGTGATGATGATTTGATTCGTCGTGTCTATATGAATATGTGTGGCGACGAAAAGTATGTTGCTTATAATGCCTTGACTTCTCCAACAGAGAAAGATCATACGGCTATATTAATGCATGTTTATACAGATCATTTATACAATAACGAAGATGTATCTACACTTACCGATGAGCATTTTCCAACATGGGCAGATGAGCATACTTTCATTATGCGTCGTATGGAAGAGGTATTAGAGAGTAAGTCGTATACTTTGGATGAGAAGGAATTCAAAGAGGCAGATGATTTCGCGCGTCGTTTATTTGATATCACACGTGATAATGATAATGCCTATAACGAAATGATTATACCGAAGTTGAAAGGATGGGATGCCGATCGTATTGCACAAATAGATATGATAGTAATGAAGATGTGCCTTTCGGAGTTGTTGTATTTCCCTATCATTCCTGTTAAGGTGTCAATTAATGAGTATATTGATATTTCAAAGCTTTATAGTACGCCAAAGAGTAAGGATTTTGTGAATGGCGTAATTGATAAAATTAAAAATGAACTTTTGGCCAATAACGAAATTCGTAAACAAGGCCGAGGTTTAGTAAACGATTAAATTATAATATATGGCCAAGGTTAAAAATTTGGATGAAGTTTTGAAAAATTTCAATCCCAATGATCCTGCGTCCGATTCTGCAGGTGTTTTTGGACTTCCATTTTCTCCAGATCAATCAAGACTTGTTTTATATCCGGTTGAATGGGAAGCGACCGTTTCCTACCAAAGTGGTACAGCCAAAGGCCCTGCCGCGGTATTAGAAGCATCGAAACAGGTTGATTTATATGATCCGATTGCTCCAAATGCTTGGAAACAGGGTATTGCGATGTTAAAGCCTAATAAGTCTGTTAGTTCTTTGTCAAAAAAAATGCGACCTAGAGTTGAGAAGTATTTAGATGGTTTAACTGCAGGAAAAACAAATAAAATTATTCTTTCAGAAGTTAATGAAGCTTGTGTTTGGATGAATAACCAAGTTCGCTCAGATATTCGTGCGCTTTTGAATAAAGGTCATTTAGTTGGAATGCTTGGTGGCGATCATAGTACACCTATGGGGTATTTTGCCGCATTATCTGCAATGGGAGAGGAATTTGGAATTTTACAAATCGACGCACATTGTGATTTAAGAAATGCCTATGAAGGGTTTACCTATTCACATGCATCTATTATGTACAATGCCTTACAATTGAAAGGTGTGAAGGCATTAGTACAAGTGGGGATTCGTGATTATTGTGAAGAAGAAATGAATGTGATTAATAGTGATAAACGTATCTCTACCTTTTTTGATCGTGATTTGAAACGTGCCCAAATTCAAGGAAAGACATGGAAGAGCTTGGTTGATGCTATTATTAAAAAATTGCCTGCTAAAGTTTTTATTAGTTTCGATATTGATGGACTAGATCCTAAAATGTGTCCGAATACAGGAACGCCTGTACCTGGTGGTTTGGAATATGAACAGGCAATTTATTTAATGGAATCTTTAATTAAAGCAAAGAAGAAAATTATTGGATTTGATTTGAATGAGGTTGCTCCAGGTAAAGACGAATGGGATGCGAATGTAGGAGCGCGATTACTATTCAAGATGTGTCACATAATTTTAAAATCAAATGCATAAACCATTGCCAAGGCTTAAAATAAACTCCGAAAGAAGTTTCTTAGGCGGACCACAATCACGTTTAAAGGAGTTTTTATTTACGCTGCGTGTAGTGGTAGAATTCATTAAAGGATTTCGAGTATTGCATTTTACAGGACCTTCAGTGACAATATTTGGTTCGGCACGATTTCCGCAAGATCATCCCTTTTGTAAAAAGGCAGAAGAACTAGGTGCTGCTATGGCACATTTAGGCTTTACTGTTATGACTGGCGGTGGACCAGGGATTATGGAAGCTGCTAATAGAGGTGCTAAACAGGCTGGGGGAAAAAGCGTAGGTTGTAATATTGAGTTGAAATTTGAGCAGAGCCCGAATCCTTATTTGGATAAGACGGTCGACATTAAATATTTTTTCGTTAGAAAAACCTTGTTAGTTAAATATTCGTATGCATTTATTGTGCTTCCAGGAGGTTTTGGAACATTAGACGAATTATTTGAAGCTTTAACCTTGATTCAAACGGATAAAATTGAACCTTTTCCTGTTGTACTTTTTGGGAAAGAATACCATGCGCCATTGATGTCACATATTTTAAGAATGAAGGAAGAAGGAGCCATTTCTCCGGAAGACCTGAAACTTATATTATATACCGATGATGTAGCTGAAGCAGTAAGACATATCGAACACTTTGCAGTTCAAAAATATGGACTTGTAAAGTCTTAAAAGATTCCTTGCAAAACAGCCGTGATTTCGTTATTTTTAACGTAAGTGTTTTGGTTGAATTTTAAATATCGCTTTATTTTAATATTTCTGTCCTGTTTGTCAGGGTTATTATTTTCTTTTGCCTATTCTCAAAGTATAAATATAGGTGAAAATGGATTAAATTTTGTTGAAAATAAAGGGCAATGGAACAAGCAGGTTATTTTTAAAGCTGGTAGAACCGGGCATCAAATTTATTTTGAAAATGATGGGTGGAAAATACTTGAAATCGATGCTGATTCAAAACATTTGCATCCTCATAATGACTTTCAATTAGGGGACACTATAAAAGGGCATGTGCTAAAATTGCAGTTCCTAAACATGTCCCGAAATTGTACTTTGCAAGCCAATCATAAAGAATCTTTTTATTACAACTATTTTACCGGCAAAGATTCTACCACTTGGGCAACGAATGTAGGTGTTTATAAGCAGTTAAAGTATGAATCTATTTATCCTGGTATCGATATTGTAGTCCATAGTAAAGGGCAGGATTTACAGCATGATTATTATATACAACCGCATGCGAATCCTTCCTTAATTTCATTCAAATTTTTAGGTAATCAAGGTTTGACGGTAAATTCAAAAGGCGAGTTAGAGATTATTACTTCCTTAGGAACAGTTAAACAGCTTGCTCCTTACGCATTTCAAAGGAATGCAAAAGGTAAGCTTAAGCAAGTTAAAGTCGCTTATCAATTAAATCAAGATGGGTCTTTAGGTTTTTCAATAGGAAAGTACAATCATAATGAAGTTTTGATTATTGATCCAACATTGATTTTTTGTACATATACAGGTAGTACAGATGACAATTGGGGGACCTCCGCAACCTATGATAATAATGGAAATTTATACGCGGCAGGAATTGTAGTGGGCAACGGATACCCAACAACTATTGGAGCCTTCCAAACGCTGTATGGTGGTGGAACGGGTACGAATGCTGCAACTTGGAATCCTTATTACGGAGATATAAGTATTTCTAAGTTTAATGCATTTGGTACAGGACTTATCTATTCTAGTTTTCTCGGAGGAAGTAATAATGACTATCCAAATTCACTAATTGTTACAAATAATAATGAACTCATTGTTTTTGGTAGAAGTTATTCAAGTGATTATCCAACCACAGTAGGGTGTTATGATAATACACATGGAGGAAACGCAGATATGGTTATTACCAAATTTAATGCAGTAGGATCTGGATTAATTGGTTCGACCTATGTAGGAGGGAGTTTAAATGATGGCGTTAATTATAGTGATAACGAAAATGTACTAGGTTCCTTGAAACGAAATTATGGAGACGACGCGCGCGGTGAAGTAAACCTTGCATCTGATGGAACCATTTATATCGCTTCATGTACCTATAGCTCCGATTTTCCAACTACACCTGCTTGTTTCCAATCATCCTTTGGTGGAGGATTAGAGGATGGTGTTTTGTTGAAACTAAATTGGAATCTGAGTGCTTTGCTATTTAGTACGTATATAGGCGGTTCCGCAAATGATGCTTGTTATTCATTAGATATCGATCAATCTAATAATTCAATCTTTGTAACTGGAGGAACGGAAAGTGCGAATTTCCCAACTACAGTCGGCGTTATTCATCCTAATTACTTAGGCGCCATTGATGGATTCCTTTTACACATGAATAGTACTGGCTCTGCTTTGTTAGCGTCTACCTATATCGGTACTACTTTATACGACCAATCCTATTTTGTTAAGTTGGATAAAAATCAAGTCCCTTACATAATGGGACAAACAACAGGAAGCTCCTTCCCGGTAAGCGCAGGTGTATATTCTAATCCCAATAGTGGTCAATTTATAGCTAAATTGAATTCAAATTTAACGAGTATATTAAAATCTACTGTAGTTGGAAATGGAAATGGGTTGCCGAATTTATCACCAACGGCCTTTACTGTCGATATTTGTGATAATGTTTATCTAGCAGGATGGGGAGGCTATTTTCTAGGAATGGGGCCCGGATCATTAGCCGCTATGCCTTTAACTCCGAATGCACTTCAAAGTACAACCGATCAAGCTACTCAAAGCGATTTTTATTTAGCAGTGTTGAATCGTAATTTTTCAAGCTTGACCTTTGGTTCTTATTATGGAGGTAATGGAAGCTTAGAACATGTGGATGGAGGTACTTCCAGGTTTGATAAGAACGGATATATTTACGGAGCAATTTGTGCGGGTTGTATTTATAATGATTCCTACTTGCAAGCTACAAGTGGTGCGTATTCTTCTACCAATAGTAGTAATAATTGCAATCTGGCTGCCTATAAAATTCATATCCCATTTCCTTATTTATCCGCTAATGCGAATGCCGTTCCTGATACGTTTGGTTGTGGTCCTTTCACCGTTCAATTTCAACAAACTACGGCTGCACAACATTATTCTTGGGACTTCGGAGATCCTAGCTCAGGCGCTTTAAATTATAGTGTATTTCAAAATCCTGTACATACGTTTAATAATCCAGGAACATATCAAATAATGTCGGTTATCATTGATTCTAATTTTTGTAATATAACAGATACAGTATACTTACATGTCATCGTAACCAATGATACAATACATTCTTCAATTGGAGTGAGTGATACACTAGTATGTCCGAATCAAGTTGTAAGCTTTACTGCTAACGCCACTTTTGGTCAAACGTATCAATGGTATTTTGGTGATAACACAAGTTCAACTTCAGCCAATCCAACACATGCATATTCGAATACAGGTTATTATAATGTAATGTTGATAGTGAGCAATCCTTTGACCTGTAACAAAAAGGATACAGCCTTTTTGCCAATTCATGTAGCTATGCTTACGGTCAAGGATAGTTTTACCGTAAATACGAACCATGGTTGTCCGCCGCTCAATGTTCATTTTACTAATTATCTTCCCAATGCAACTTCTTATTACTGGAATTTTGGCGATGGAAGTCCTATACTATTAAATACCCCAAATCCAACACATACGTTTAATAGTGTAGGAGTATTCACCGTTCAGTTATTTGCCTTCAATCCTAATTTATGCATCACAACGGATACCTTTAACGTCGTAATAACAGTAAGTAGTACGCAAGTGCAAGCTCAGGCGCAAGCCCTTAGTTCAATCGGATGTGTTCCTTACAATGCTAGCTTTCAAAATACAAGTGCAAATGCAAGTAGCTATAGGTGGAATTTTGGCGATCCTAGTTCTGGTGGCTTAAATACAAGCAATTTAACAAGTCCATCTCATATATATAATACTCCAAATACTTACCAAGTGACACTCGTCGCTATTGATACGTTCACTTGTAATAAATACGACACAATTCATTTCAATGTTGTTGTTGACACAAATGCGGTAATAGCTGCCTTTTCAGCGAATCCAATTACAGGATGTTATCCTTTGAATGTGAATGTTAATAATACTAGTTGGCATTCGACCAATTATTTATGGAGCTTTGGTGATGGTACGTTTTCAAGCCTTTCCAATCCTCCTTCACATCTTTACAATGATACAGCACACTATGTTATTCAATTGATAGCCTCTGATTCTAGCACTTGTAATAAGCATGATACAACTTCAATACTAATTGATCCTTACTTTACAGAAGTAATAGCCTCCTTTGTTCCTTCAGATACATTGCAATGCGGTAATTTGAATCTAACGCTCACCAATTTGAGTCAAAATGCCACCATTTATAATTGGGATTTAGGCGATGCTACTACAAGTAATTTGTTTCAGCCAAGTCATACTTATTTTTTACCTGGGAATTATTTGGTAAGCTTAGTGGCTGAAAATTTAAACCTCTGTAAAACAAGAGATACTGCCACTCAGTGGTTGCACGTATTTCAGCAGCCTATTGCTTCCTTCACAACTATTCCATTTACATGGAAACCCGATTCATTATTTCAATTTCCCAATAGCAGTCTTTACGCAGATCGTTATATTTGGTATGTAGACGGGGTGCTCTATTCCACAGCACAAGATGCCTCTGCGGCCTTTCATAAGTTAGGTTACCATACCATTTGTTTAATTGCCTCTACAAAGGATGGTTGTTCTGATTCTTTATGTCGACAAGTATATGTGGACGTTATTCCAAGTATCGGTGTTCCTAATGCATTTTCACCCGATGGCGATGGCGTAAATGATTTCCTATTTGTTTATGGACTAGGTATTGAAACCTTAAATTTTAAGGTATATAATCGTTGGGGACAGCTAGTATTTGAAACAAATGATCGAAATAGGGGATGGGATGGAACCTTCAAAGGGCTTCCTCAAGAGATGGATGCTTATGCATGGATTGCCACTGCTACATTCCTAACAGGAACTAGTAAAACATTGAAAGGGAATGTAACCTTAGTTCGATGAGAAATTGGATAATCTATATCGTTTTAGTATTTGGCTTTTTTCAAGCCTTTGCACAGGATATACATTATTCGCAATTTTATGCGTCGCCTTTAACCATTAATCCTGCTAATACGGGTTTATTCTATGGTACTTATCGATTAGGTGTTAATGCAAAACGACAATGGGCAAGTATTCCTGTTCCATATCAAACCGCTTCTTTTTATGGTGATTGGTCATTTAAACGAGAAGACATATTTTCTGTAGGTAAGTGGTCGACAGGGTTGCAAGTTTTCAATGATGTTGCAGGAGACGGAAATTTAACTTCTACCCGAATATTTCTTTCTGGCGCCGTTCATCAGTATTTGGATTATGATCATACAAAACTATTGTCAGCAGGTTTGCAATTTGGGTATATCCAACGAAGTATAGATTTTAATAAATTGTATTGGGGAAACCAGTGGGATGGTACTACGTTTAATACACAGATAAACAACAAGGAGTCGTTTCGAAGATCTACCTTTTCTTACATTGATGCTGCAGTTGGTATGGACTATCAGCAGGTTATAAAAAATCGGCATAACGCACATATTGGCTTTTCAGTACAGCATTTGGCGCGTCCTTCAGAAACGTTTTATAATAATGATAACCAAGTAGGCATAAGACCAGTATTATATCTTGACACTCGATTTAAAATTCAACAGCGTCATGAAATTTGGTCGGCCGCGTTTTATCAACGTCAAAAAAAGGCCCAAGAATTTTTAGTTTCCTGTTTGTATGGTTATAATATTGCTGAAGAATTTGCGTATGATCGGTATTTCTTTTGGGTAGGTGCATCCTATCGTTTGAAAGACGCATTTACACCAATTGTAGGTTTTGAGTGGAATAAAGTCCGGTTATTGTTAAATTACGATATCAATATTTCATCGTTAAAAACGGCCTCCATGGCACGTGGTGGCTTAGAATTATCCTTAGTTTATATAGGCAATATTCCAACTAAGTCTTTCCGCAGACCAATGGTTGTTCCTTGTCCAATCTTTTAATATGGCTAGAATAAAATTACAATTACCTGAAAGTTTCATTTATGAAACTTCTCTTTATGTTCGAATTACAGACATTAACTATGGAGGGCATTTAGGTAATGATGCCTTACTTTCCCTACTTCACGAAGTTCGATTACAGTTTTTTCAGTCTTTTGGTGGTTCTGAACTTGATTTATTCGGAACTTCAGTAATAATGGCTGATGTAGCCGTTGTTTACCGAGCAGAATCATTCCAAGGAGAGACTTTAAGTTTTAAGGTTACTGTAGATGAATTTGGACCATTTGGCTTTGATGTATTTTATCGTGTTACCAAATTAAAAGAGGGTGTGGAAGTGCTGGTGGCTGAAGCCAAAACCGGAATTGTTTGCTTTGATTATAAGGCTAGAAAAAAGGCTGAGGTTCCACCGGCTTTTTTAAAAGCTGTAAATGCTAGAAAAGGGTAGAATTAGCCCAAAAAATTCAATGCTTTTCATTAATTTTGCTTAAATACAAAAATTATTAAATTATGTACGATATCGTTGTCATTGGTAGTGGTCCTGGAGGTTATGTAGCCGCAATTCGCGCTTCTCAATTAGGATTAAAAACGTTAGTAATTGAAAAAGCTGAATTAGGAGGCGTATGCTTAAATTGGGGTTGTATACCAACTAAAGCACTTCTGAAAAGTGCTCAGGTTTTCAATTACTTGCAACATGCTTCTGACTATGGTATCATCGCAGGAGAATCAAAGGCTGATTTTGGGGCAATGGTTAAACGCAGTCGCGATGTTGCTTCTGGAATGAATAAAGGAATTCAGCATTTGTTTAAAAAGAACAAAGTAGAGACCTTGATGGGTGCGGCGAAGTTATTGCCAGGTAAGAAAATTGAGGTAACAGATAAGGAAGGTAAAAAGTCGATTATTGAAGGTAAAAATATTATTCTGGCTACTGGCGGACGCAGTCGTGAATTGCCAAATTTAAAACAAGATGGTAAAAAAGTAATCGGCTACCGTGAGGCGATGGTATTACCAGAACAGCCTAAGTCAATGATTATTGTGGGCGCTGGTGCAATCGGAGTTGAATTTGCATATTTCTATAATTCAATTGGAACTAAAGTTACGATCGTTGAATTTGCTCCTCGAATCGTTCCTGTGGAAGATGCGGATGTTTCTCGTGAACTAGAACGCTTATATCGTAAATATGGCATGACCATCATGACCGAATCTGCTGTTGAAAGTGTAGATACGAGTGGTGCTGGCGTAAAAGCTAAAGTTAAAACTCCGCAAGGAGAAGTGATTTTAGAAGCGGATGTTTTGTTGTCTGCTGCTGGCGTACAAGCGAATATTGAAAATATTGGTTTGGAAACAGTCGGTGTTAAAACTGAAAAAGGTAAAGTGGTGGTTGATGATTTCTATCAAACATCAGTTGCAGGTATTTATGCGATTGGTGATTTATTGCCTACGCAAGCTTTAGCGCACGTAGCATCTGCTGAAGGTATCACATGTGTTGAATACATTGCAGGTCATCATCCTGAAAAAATAGATTATTCAAACATTCCTGGTTGTACTTATTGCGTACCAGAGATAGCGTCTGTCGGTATGACTGAAGAAGCTGCCAAGAAAGCTGGTCACGAAGTTAAAATTGGTAAATTCCCATTTGTCGCTAGTGGTAAAGCAAGTGCTGCTGGGGCTAAGGAAGGCTTTGTAAAAGTTATTTATGACGCTAAATATGGCGAATGGTTAGGTGCGCACTTCATCGGTGCTAACGTAACTGAAATGATTGCCGAAGCCGTTGTTGCTCGTAAACTTGAAACAACAGGTCATGAAATTTTGAAAGCCATTCATCCACATCCAACAATGAGTGAAGCAATCATGGAGGCTACTGCCGCTGCTTATGGTGAAGTAATTCATATTTAATCTAATTCGCTCAAATAATAAAAATGGAAATTAGTGCTTTAAAAGAAATAGCGAGTCAAGTACGTCGCGATATTTTAAGAATGGTACATGCTGTAAATAGTGGTCACCCAGGAGGTTCTCTCGGTTGCACTGATTACCTTACTGCCCTTTATTTTGAGCTAATGAATCGTAAAGAGGGCTTCGATATGAATGCGCAGAATGAAGATGTTTTCTTCCTAAGCAATGGTCATATTTCTCCTTTATTTTATTCGATTTTAGCGCGTGCTGGATACTTTCCTGTCGATGAATTAGCAAGTTTCCGAAAGCTTAATACACGTCTTCAAGGGCATCCAACTACGCATGAACACTTGCCAGGTATACGTATGGCTTCTGGTTCTTTAGGACAAGGTCTAAGTGTGGCTTGCGGAGCGGCTATTGCAAAAAAATCTTCGAACGACAGTAATTTGGTCTATGTGTTAATGGGTGATGGAGAAGTACAAGAAGGCCAAGTTTGGGAAGGAGCACAATTTGCCGCTCATCATAAATTGGATAATATCATTGCAGCAATTGATTGGAATGGTCAGCAAATTGATGGCCCTACCGAAAAAGTAATGGCTAATCTTGATTTGAAGGCAAAGTTTCAAAGTTTTGGTTGGGAAACGTACGATATGAATGGGAATGATATGGCTGATATTGTAGCTATCATTGGTCGTGCGAAATCTGCTGTAGGTAATGGAAAGCCTAAAATAATCTTAATGAAAACTGCTATGGGTGCGGGTGTAGATTTTATGATGAACGACCACCAATGGCATGGAGTAGCTCCAAACGATAAACAATTAGCAGATGCCCTAGCCCAATTACCTGAAACTTTAGGTGATTATTAATAAAAATTATATGAACTATTTACATAAAGAAGGTCGTGCATGGGTATTGGGGTTATTGTTAACTACCATTGCAATTTCTTACATTGTCTGTCAATTCATTCATACTTCTTGGTTAGCCTGGGCTTTTAACGTATTAATTTGGTCGTTTTGGTTTATCATTGCTCAATTTTTCAGAAACCCAAAACGAATTGTAGTGGCCAATGAAAATCAAGTTGTTGCTCCGGCTGATGGAAAGGTGGTAGTAATTGAGGAGGTTTATGAGCCTGAATATTTCAAAGACAAACGTATTCAAGTCAGTGTTTTCATGTCACCAATTAATGTGCATGTAAATCGCAATCCAATATCAGGAGTTATTTCATACTTTAAATATCATCCAGGATTGTATCTTGTTGCGTGGCATCCTAAATCTTCTACTGAAAATGAAAGGACAACAGTTGTTTTTAAAAATAACAAAGCAGAGATTTTAGTTCGTCAAGTTGCAGGGGCCTTGGCTAAGCGAATTTGTTGGTATGTAAAAGAAGGTGATAACGTTCAGAAAGGCGAAGATTTTGGCTTTATTAAATTCGGTTCTCGTGTGGATTTATATTTCCCATTGGGTACACAAATTGATGTTAAAATAGGTGATGTAGTAAAAGGTAATCTTTCTGTTTTAGCGACTCTTTAACACAATTTTTTTGTTTTTACATTTCAAATTGATTAACTTTAACTAACAATATTAAACTCTACAAGTATGAAAAAGGCATTAGTTTTATCAGCATTATTCTTAGGTTTGTCTGTAGCTTCAATGGCTCAAACACAGTCAGCACAAGCAACTGAAAAGAAGGCTTGTTGCAAGAAAGAACAAAAATCTTGTTGCAAGAAATCAAGTGGTACTTGTGATAAAGATAAAAAAGCTGAACCAGCACAAGAGAAAAAGTAATTGTTGTTGTACAACTATAAAAGCCTCTACATTCGTAGGGGCTTTTTTTATTATAGTCAGTTATTTTGATTTGATTTTTGAGATTGTATTGAAATAAAAAAGCCGCATTGTTATCAATGCGGCTTTTTTGTATCTAATTAAGAAGACTATTCCTCTTCAACTGGTGCTACATAAACATCTTTCTTAGTAGCCATCAAACGATCGTATTCTTCTTGAGAACCTACTACTAAATCGTCGTATTCACGAAGACCAGTACCTGCAGGGATCAAGTGACCCACGATAACATTTTCTTTCAAGCCACGCATAAAGTCTGTCTTACCAGCGATAGATGCTTGTGACAATACTTTAGTTGTTTCTTGGAACGATGCTGCTGAGATCCAACTAGTAGTACCTAAGGAAGCACGCGTGATACCAAGTAATAACGGACTAGAAGTAGCAGGTTTTGCGTCCTCATATTGAACGAGTGCTTTATCGGCACGTTTCAATGAAGAGTTTTCATCACGTAATTTGCGAATGTGAATTAATTCACCTACTAATACGTTTTTGCTATCTCCGGCGTCAGTAACGCGTTTCAATTCGATCAACTTATCGTTTTCTTCGATAAATTCTAAGCGATCAACTGCTTCACCTTCAAGGAAAGTAGTGTCACCACTATCTTCAATCAATACTTTACGCATCATTTGACGTACAATCGTTTCGATGTGTTTATCATTGATTTTAACACCCTGAATACGGTATACTTCTTGAATTTCGTTAACGATGTATTCTTGAACAGCGAATGGTCCTTTGATATCTAAGATATCGTTCGGAGTGATTGAACCATCACTTAATGGCTCACCTGCGCGTATAAAGTCACCATCATTAACTAGGATATGTTTAGTTAAAGGAACTAAATATTTGCGTTTATCGCCATCTTTAGTTTCAATTGTGATTTCTTTATTACCACGTTTAACACCACCTAAAGTTACAACACCATCTACTTCGGTAACAACCGCTGGGTTAGAAGGGTTACGTGCTTCGAACAATTCTGTTACACGCGGAAGACCACCGGTTATATCTTTTGTTTTACCTACAGTACGAGGGATTTTTACAATGATTTGACCAGATTTTACTTCATCACCATCTTCTACAGCGATGTGAGCACCAACTGGCATATTGTATTTCTTAGGCTCTTGAGCTCCTTTAGCGTGGATTTCCAATGTAGGAATCTTTGTTTTATCACGAGACTCAATGATTACCTTTTCTTTAAAGCCTGTTTGTTCATCGGTTTCTTCACGGAAAGTAATACTTTCTACGATATCAGAGAAGCGAACCTTACCTGATAATTCGGAAACGATAACGGCATTAAATGGATCCCATTTACAAATCAAATCACCTTTATTTACTTTTTGGCCTTCCTTAACGTTTAAGGTAGCACCATAAGGGATATTATTGATGATAAGAACTTTGTCAGTTCCTTTTTCAAGGATACGTGTTTCACCACCACGACTTAATACTACTTTTACTTTTTCGCCATCGTTGCTTGTATAATCTACAGAACGGATAGAGTCGAATTGAATAGTACCTTCGAATTTAGCGGTCAATTGCGATTCAGTTGCGATGTTACCCGCCGCACCACCTTGGTGGAAGGTACGAAGTGTTAACTGCGTTCCTGGTTCACCAATTGACTGTGCTGCGATGATACCTACAGAATCACCTTTTTCTGCTGTACGTCCTGTTGCTAAGTTTACACCATAACATTTAGCACATACACCTTGTTTGCTTTCGCAAGTTAATACAGAGCGAATTTCTACACCTTCAACACCGGCAGCTTCGATTGCTTTACCGTATGTATCGTTTATTTCAGTTCCTGCATGAACGATGATTTCGTTTGTATCAGGATGGTATACATCTTGAAGAGAAGTTCTACCAATGATACGATCGTATAATGGTTCGATAACATCTTCATTTTCTTTCAAAGCAGTTGTGTAAATACCACGTAAGGTACCACAGTCAACTTCGTTAATAACAACGTCTTGAGCAACGTCCACCAAACGACGAGTCAAATAACCCGCATCGGCTGTTTTCAAGGCTGTATCCGCCAAACCTTTACGCGCACCGTGGGTTGAGATGAAGTATTCCAATACGCTCAAACCTTCTTTCAAGTTTGCCAAGATTGGATTCTCGATGATCTCTGCTCCCGTAGAGCCTGATTTACGAGGTTTTTGCATCAATCCACGAATACCACCTAACTGTTTGATCTGTTCTTTACTACCACGGGCTCCGGAATCCAACATCATGTAAACAGAATTGAATCCTTGCTTATCGCTAGACAATTCCTTGATTAAGGTTTCTGTCAAGCGGTTATTCACAGAGTTCCAAACGTCAATAACTGCGTTGTAACGCTCGTTGTTGGTGATTAGACCCATGTTATAGTTATTCCAGATATCATCAACTTCTGTTTGTGCATCCGTCAATAATTTCTCTTTAATTTCAGGGATACGTACGTCATCAAGGTTAAACGACAAACCGCCACGGAAGGCCATACGGAAACCAAGATCTTTGATTTCATCCAAGAACTTCGCAGTACGAGGGATATCAGTTTGTTTGATGATACCACCGATGATTTCACGAAGTGATTTCTTCGTTAATAAGGCATTGATAAATCCTACTTCCTCAGGTACGTGTTGGTTGAATAGTACACGACCTACAGTAGTTTCAATCAATTTATTTACTAATTCTCCGTTCTCACGCACATTCGCTTTAACACGAATATTGGCGTGTAGGTTAACAGCACCTTCATTGTATGCAATGATAACTTCTTCAGCAGAGTAGAAAGCTTTGCCTTCACCTTTGATAATTTCTGTATCAGTTGTTTTCTTAGACTTAGTAATATAATACAAGCCCAAGACCATGTCCTGTGAAGGAAGTGTAATTGGAGAACCGTTTTGCGGGTTCAAGATATTATGTGCAGCCAACATCAATAATTGGGCTTCCAAAATTGCGGCGTGACTTAAAGGCACGTGAACCGCCATCTGGTCACCGTCAAAATCGGCGTTGAAGGCTGTAGTAACAAGAGGGTGAAGGCGAATCGCTTTACCTTCTACCAAACGCGGTTGGAAAGCTTGAATGGATAAACGGTGCAATGTTGGGGCACGGTTTAGCATTACTGGATGGCCCTTCAAAATATTTTCTAGGATATCCCAAACGATTGCCTCTTTACGGTCTACTAATTTCTTTGCAGACTTAACAGTTTTAACTACACCACGTTCTAGCAATTTACGAATAATAAATGGCTTGAACAATTCTGCTGCCATATCCTTAGGTAAACCACACTCATGTAGTTTTAATTCAGGACCAACGACAATTACAGAACGACCAGAGTAGTCAACACGCTTACCTAACAAGTTTTGACGGAAACGACCTTGTTTACCTTTCAAAACATCGGATAATGATTTCAATGCACGACCACCTTCTGCTTTTACAGCGTTAGATTTACGGCTATTGTCGAATAAAGAGTCAACAGACTCTTGTAACATACGTTTTTCATTACGCAAGATTACATCAGGAGCCTTGATTTCAATCAAACGCTTCAAACGATTATTACGAATGATTACACGACGGTATAGATCGTTCAAATCGGATGACGCGAAACGACCACCATCTAAAGGTACAAGAGGACGTAATTCTGGTGGAACAACTGGCAAATATTGAACACACATCCATTCAGGGCGGTTTTCAAATTTTGTGTTTGCCTCACGGAAGCTTTCTACAACGCCTAGACGTTTTAGTGCTTCTGCTTTACGTTGTTGAGACGTTTCAGTAGCTGCTTGATTACGCAATTCAGCTGCTAATTTGTCTAATTCTAAGTCAGCTAATAAGTGTTGAACTGCTTCAGCACCCATTTTAGCTACGAATTTATTTGGATCTTTATCATCCAAGAACTGATTGTCCTTTGGTAGTTTTTCCAAACATTCGATATATTCTTCTTCGGTCAACAATTCGTACTTGTTGATACCTACTTTTTCTTTAGTGCCAGCCTCAGCTTCACGCTTAGGTGCATCAGGGTTGTTTAGGAACAGACCTGGATTAATAACTACGAAACGTTCGTAGTAGACAATCATTTCTAACTTCTTAGATGACATACCTAATAGGTAGCCAATTTTGTTAGGCAATGATTTGAAATACCAGATATGAACCACAGGAACCACCAATTTGATGTGTCCCATACGTTCACGACGAACTTTCTTTTCTGTTACTTCAACGCCGCAACGATCGCAAACAATACCGCGATAACGTATACGCTTATACTTTCCGCAGAAACATTCGTAATCCTTTACAGGTCCGAAAATACGTTCGCAGAATAACCCGTCACGTTCAGGTTTATAAGTACGATAGTTGATTGTTTCGGGCTTCAAAATCTCGCCATGAGATTTCTCCAAAATGGAGTCTGGGGAAGCCAAACCAATGGAAATACGCGTGAAATTGCTTTTGATTTTAGGATCTTTCTTTATAGCCATGGTTGGTAAAAATAGTCGGCAAAAGTAACGAAAAAGAATTGGAATTCACAATAGTATATCCAATTTTATTTAAGAAATTTCATTTTAATGCTAAATAGTTCATTATCAGTTAATAGTAAGAATGCTTCGTAACGAGTTGATTGGTTTGAGTTTTGACTTTAATCTAACTTTGTTAATTAATTGAATTACAAGCTTATAAGAGTTTTCAACATTTTTTTTGATGGTTTGGAATTTTATACTTAAATCCCGAAATCAATCCTTAATTTTGTTTGTTATGAGTAAGGAGACCCCGTTGATGAAACAATATAACAGCATAAAGGCTAAATATCCTGATGCTGTTTTACTTTTTAGAGTAGGAGATTTTTATGAAACCTTTAGTCAGGATGCTGTTATAGCCTCCAAAGTACTTGGAATTGTTTTAACGAAAAGAGCAAATGGCTCTGCGTCTCATATCGAATTGGCGGGATTTCCGCACCATTCTCTTGATGCTTATTTGCCTAAATTGGTAAAAGCCGGCTATCGTGTTGCAATTTGTGATCAATTAGAAGATCCTAAATTAACCAAAACGATTGTCAAGCGCGGAGTTACTGAATTGGTTACGCCCGGTGTCACCTACAATGATAAAATATTAAATCAGCAACGAAATAATTTCCTTTGTGCGATTGCTTTTCCAACAGGTTTTTCACCTGAAAAAGCTAATCATTATGAAATTGGTATTTCTTTTCTAGACATCAGTACCGGAGAATTTCTGTTGGCGCAAGGTAATTTGTCGCACATCGAAAAATTACTGCAAAGTTTTAGACCAGCAGAGGTGATATATTCCAAAGCTTTTAAGGATTTCGGACAACAAAAATTAAATGGCGGTCATTATACCTTTTTATTAGAAGATTGGACCTGCCAATTGGATTATACGCGTGACTTAATGCTACGACATTTTCAAACTCAATCTTTGAAAGGATTTGGTGTTGAAGAATTGACGCAAGGAATTATAGCTGCCGGAGCTGTCTTACATTATCTTAAAGAAACAGAGCATAATGATATTAAACATATTGCTACCGTAAGTCGAATTGCTGAAGATAAATATGTGTGGCTTGATAAGTTTACAGCTCGTAATCTTGAATTAATAGACACCCCTCACCGGGATGGTGTTACGTTAATTGATATCATCGATAAAACAGTATCACCAATGGGTGCACGTTTATTGAGACGTTGGCTAATGCTTCCTCTGAAGGATATTGATTCCATTAATCAACGCCAAGAAGTTGTTGCGCATTTTATAAATCATGAAGAACAAACGGAGGACATTCTCCAACAATTAAAGCAAGTCGGAGATTTAGAACGTCTAATTTCTAAGGTTCCATTAGGACGAATCAATCCTCGTGAGGTGGTCCATTTAAAGCGAGCATTAATGGCTGTCCAACAAGTAAAAGAAGCTTGTAAACCCGTTAATCAAAAAGCAGTTCAACTAATCACAGATAAATTAGACCCTTGCGCTACATTAATAGAAATATTGGAACTTACCATGATGGAAGATGCTCCGATGCTTTTAAATAAGTGTAATGTTATTAAGAATGGTGTAAATGCCGAACTAGATGATTTACGTGCGATTTCCACTTCCTCCAAAGATTACTTATTGCAGATGCAAACTAAAGCTAGTGAAGAAACAGGCATTAGTTCTTTGAAAGTTGGATTTAATAATGTGTTTGGTTATTATTTAGAAGTTACCAATGTTCACAAATCAAAAGTACCTGCTGAATGGGTTCGTAAACAAACGCTAACCAATGCAGAGCGTTATATTACCGATGAGTTGAAGCATTTTGAAGAGAAAATTTTAGGTGCCGAAGAAAAGATTTTAGCCATCGAAACTCGATTGTATAATGATTTAGTGCTTAAGATGGGTGAATATGTTGCCACCATTCAACGTAACGCACATTTATTGGCCCAATTGGATTGTTTACTGTGTTTCTCCAAGGTTGCCAAAGAAAATAATTATAGTCAGCCTATACTTACGAATGACGGTAAATTAGATATTAAGGAAGGTAGACATCCTGTCATTGAAAAACAGTTGCCAATTGGAGAAAGTTATGTCCCGAATGATGTTTATTTGGATCAAGAGAAACAACAAATAATTATTATTACAGGTCCGAATATGGCTGGTAAATCAGCTTTATTAAGACAAACAGCTTTAATTGTTTTGTTAGCACAAATAGGTTCGTTTGTACCAGCAAGTGCTGCAAGCATATCTATTGTAGATAAAATATTTACACGGGTTGGGGCGTCAGATAATATTAGTAGTGGTGAGTCGACGTTCATGGTAGAGATGAATGAGACTGCCAGTATCTTGAATAATTTATCGAATGATAGTTTAATATTATTGGATGAAATTGGTAGAGGGACTTCAACCTATGATGGAATTAGTATTGCATGGAGTATCGTTGAGTATTTACATAATCACGGCAATGCAAAGGCTAAAACACTGTTTGCGACGCATTATCATGAATTAACGGAGCTAGCAGATTCTTACCTTAGAATTAAAAATTTTAATGTTAGTGTACGTGAAGCCGAAAACAAAATTATTTTCCTAAGAAAATTAAAAGAAGGAGGTTCGCAGCATAG
Organism: Chitinophagales bacterium; assembly: GCA_947452995.1. Taxonomy (GTDB): domain Bacteria; phylum Bacteroidota; class Bacteroidia; order Chitinophagales; family CAIODY01; genus JAHEYX01. Next base: position 95,176 of record CANGEV010000005.1, on the reverse strand, counting down.
CTTTGGTATTCAAGTTGCAAAAATGGCAGGAATGCCAACAGGATTGATTAATAGAGCGAATGAAATAATGCATCAATTGGAGGCTAAAAGTATCAACGAACAAACTCGTCAAAATTTGCAACAGCTCCCACCGCAGATGCAATTGAGCATTTTTGATTCAAGCGTACAAAAGAATAAAGCTTTAGAAGAGGCAATTACGAATATTGATATTAATACTTTAACTCCTGTTGAAGCCTTGATGAAGTTAGCTGAAATGAAAAAGATACTTAAGGAAAATTAATAACCATATTTCGTTTTCCACCATTTACGCAATTGTTCACGTGTTTCTTTTTCGCGCGCGTTTTCAGCTGGTTGATAGAATCGTCTTCCTTTTAAGGATTCAGGCAATAATTCTATTTCTGTAAAATTTCCTGGATGGTCATGTGCATATTGATAATTCGTTCCGTAGCCCATGTTTTTCATAAGTGAAGTTGGTGCGTTTCTTAATGCAATTGGTACAGGAATATTTCCGCTATTTCGAACTTCGGCAAGAGCCTTATCAATGGCCAAATACGCACTATTGCTTTTGGCACTTGTTGCAAGATAAATTACACATTCGCTCAAAATAATTCTACTTTCAGGCCAACCAATTTGATGCGCAGATTGAAAGCTCGCATTGGCTAACAGTAGCGCATTGGGGTTCGCTAGGCCAATGTCTTCGGCAGCTAATATCACCAGTCTTCTTGCTATAAATAAAGGGTCTTCACCACCTTCAATCATTCGTGCCATGTAGTATAATGCAGCATTTGGATCGGAGCCGCGTATACTTTTTATAAACGCAGATATTAAATCATAGTGCATTTCTCCATTCTTATCATAAGCTGCGGATTTTTGCTGCACTACATTTTGTATGAGTGAATTGTCTATTATAATTTCTTTTGCAAAATCGCATTGCGAAATAGCCATCTCTAGAATGTTCAACAATTTTCTTGCGTCTCCTCCAGATGCGTTTAATAGAGCATTCGTTTCTAATAGTTCAATTTTTAATTGTCGAAAAAAAGAATCCTCTTTAATTGCATGTATAATAATTCCAAGTAATTCCTCTTCGGATAGTGCTTGTAATGTGTATACTTGACAGCGACTTAATAATGCTCGAATTACTTCAAATGAAGGGTTTTCTGTTGTGGCGCCAATCAATAATATATTGCCTTTTTCAACAGCACCTAGTAAAGCATCTTGTTGACTTTTATTGAAACGATGAATTTCATCTATGAATAAAAGTGCCTTCCCATTTTCTTCTGTCTTAGCGATGATTTCCCTAACATCTTTGACGCCGCTTGAAATAGCACTTAATGTATAAAAGGGGAGTGACAGTCTGTTTGCTATTAGTAGCGCTAATGTTGTTTTGCCAACACCAGGAGGACCCCAAAAAATCATCGAACTCATTTGTCCGTTATCTAACAGACGTTTTAAAGGTTTGCCTTCACCGAGCAAATGTGTCTGACCTACATAATCTGTTAAAGAATGCGGTCGCATTCTTTCGGCTAAGGGAATGGATGGGGCATTGCTTAACATCTTAAAAAGTGAAATTCCACGTTACGGATGGTAAAGGGTATGGGAACAAAGCGATCTGCTTTGCTTTAATTGAAGCTGTACCAGAAGCAGTAGATCCTTGAGAATCTAAATAAATGATATAAGGATTAAATCTGCTGTATAAATTGTATACGCTGAACGTCCATGTACCTACCAGCTTTTTGTTCGACTTTTTCTTGGGAGTCAATGTTGCCGAAAGGTCTGCACGATGATAGGCAGGCAACATGAATCCATTTTGTGAACCATATTGTTGTACTAACAAATTTGAAATTGCGTACACACTGGTTGGTACAGTAACTCTATTACCAGTTGCATATATCCAAGTTCCTCCAAAGGTCCATTTTTCATTTAGTTTATATGAGAGTACTAAATTGAAATCATGTCTTCTATCGTACTTCGCTGGATAAACTTTCCCTCCATTGATTTGGGGGAACATACGCTGAGTGCGCGCTAATGTATATCCAATCCAGCCTGTAAGATTACCATATTGTTTATTAAGGAAAAGCTCTAAACCATACGATTCACCTGTTCCAAACACAAATTCTTTTTCAACATCACTAATTTGATTTGGTACATAATATTCGCGGTATTCTATTTGATTCTTCATCTTCTTGTAATACACTTCTACAGAAGATTCGAACATATTATTCATGAAGTTCTTAAAATAGCCGACGGCATACTGATCAGAAATTTGAGGCTTAACTCTGTATGTACTTGGTACCCAAATATCGGTGGGTAGGGTAGTTCCGTTATTAGTCACTAGGTGAATAAATTGGTTGTTGTGACTATAGCTCGCTTTTATGGACGAAGTATTTGTCAGTGTATAACGCATGGTTAAACGTGGTTCTAGGCCTCCTTTTCCTCCGTATTGTTTTACCATTTTACCTTTCTGATACACGATTGTATCAGTAGGGTTTCCAGCCGCATCGTAGTCTATTTGGTTATATGGACCTGTTTGACCATACCATACATACCGCAAGCCGTAGTTCAATTGTAATTTTGAAGTAATGCTCCAGTCATCCATTGCATATAAAGCTGCTTCATGACTGAACTTCATATAGCTTGAATCCGGCTTTAATGTTAAAGTACCGATACTTGCAGTTATAGAAGATGGATTGAAGAAATGGTAGGTATAATTTACACCGAACTTGATTTTATGTTTAGTGTTTAGATAGCAATCAAAATCTGATTTAGCGTTCCAATCACGAATGCTGCTTAGCAATCCAATTTTTAACTGACTTTGTGTAATATTCACGTTGAATTGATACGCATTGTAAATAATAGAAGTATTAGCGAATAACTTATCGGTGAATAGATGATTCCATCTAAAGGAAGCAGTTTGATTTCCCCAAGGCATATTAATCTTAAAGCTTCCAGAAGGAGAAGAAAAGTTGAATACGTCTCTGCCAAAATAACCACTTAAATAAACACGATCTCGATCACTTAATCGATAGTTCATTTTTATGTTAAGGTCGTAGAAGTAGTATCCAGAACCTCGTGCAGATTTGAATCGTTCTAAATTATCTGTAAATGGTTTGGCAAGATAATCGATATATGTTCGTCTTCCGGCAATCATAAACGAACCTCTATTTTTTTTCAGTGGACCTTCTAAAGTTAACCTTGAGGCAATTAAACCAATTCCCCCCGTCCCATGAAATGATTTGTTATTACCTTCTTTCATACTTAAATCAACTACGGAAGATAAGCGTCCTCCGTAATTAGCAGGCATACCGCCTTTAATTAAGGTTGTACTTTTTATTGCGTCTGAATTGAATACACTAAAAAAGCCAAATAAATGCCCTGTATTATACACTGGCGCATCATCCAACAATATCAAGTTTTGATCAGGGCCACCACCACGTACATAAAAGCCTGTTTGTCCTTCTCCAGCTGCTTGAACGCCCGGTAAAAGTTGAATACTTTTCATAACATCGACTTCGCCAAAAATTGCGGGTAAAGTTTTAAGTTGTTCAGTACTCAATTCAATTTTACCCATTTGCGTACTTGTCACCTGCGCGTCTTTTCTTTGCGCAGTAATAATTACATCCTTTTTGGTACCAATCGACTTTTTACTAAGTTCAAAATTGATTGTATTGTTTTTGTTTAGATTGATTTCAACTGATTTTGTTTCAAAGCCTATATAAGAAGCGCTAATATGATAGGTTCCCTTAGGTATACTTATGGAGTAAAAACCATAGTTATTCGTATAGGTACCTGTATTGGGTAGCTCTTTAATAATGATGGATGCACTTATAAAGTTTTCACCATTAAGAGAGTCCTTCACATATCCACTTATGGTAAATTTCTCTTGGGCTAAAGCTGTTGTGAACAGCGTGACCAAAAAGATAAAAGCAATTAAACGTATTCTGAATTTCATAAATATTAATCTAAGAACGATGTTAATGGACTGCTAGCTATTGCACCTTTATTTTTATTGCCAAGTTTGGCATTGTAGGCTATTCGTCCTGCCTCTACTGCTAGTTTAAATGCATTTGCCATTTGTTTAGGATCTCCGGCAACGGCAATCGCTGTGTTTACAAGAACCGCATCTGCTCCAATTTCCATGGCATGGGCTGCATGCGAAGGAGCGCCTAAGCCTGCATCAATGATTACAGGTAATTTTGATTGCTCTATAATTATCTCAAGCATTCCTAAAGTTTGCAAACCTTGATTGGAGCCAATCGGTGCTCCTAATGGCATAACTGCGGCAGCTCCTGCATTTTCCAAATGTTTGCAAAGAACTGGATCTGCAGGGATATAAGGCAAAATAATAAATCCTTTTTTTGCCAATTCTTCACATGCCTTCAAGGTTTCAACAGGATCTGGTAATAGGTATCTAGGGTCGGGATGAATCTCTAATTTTAACCAGTTTGTTTGTAAGGCTTCTCTAGCTAATTCAGCTGCTAAAATGGCTTCTTTTGCATTTCTTACGCCAGATGTATTTGGTAATAAATTACAAGATTTTGATTGTATCGTTTCAATAAGGCCATCCTTGGATTCCTTTAAATCGACGCGTTTTAGCGCAACGGTCACTAATTCACTTCCTGAAGCTACAATTGCTTCACTCATTATTTCGTTATTACTGAATTTTCCGGTGCCAAGGAAAATGCGAGAACTGAATTCTTTATCCCCGATTTTTAATAAATCCATTTTAAAAACTGTTTAAGTATTTCTTGTATTTTGAAAAGGTTTTAGCGTCTGATAATGCTGAAGAAAGAGCAATCCCACACTTTTCAAATATAGAGTGTAAAGGTAGGTCACTTTCGCTAATTCCTCCTATTAATACAACAGGTAAATCTTGTTTAAAGTTTGTTATTATTTCTGCTGATTTTTCCCACCCTAATACGGGATTATGGTCTTTTTTAGTGGATGTTGCATAAATCGGTCCTAAACCGGAATAATTTGCCCCCCAATCATATGCTTCATTCAATTCACATAGACTGTTTGAAGAAGTTCCTATAATACATGTTTGACCTAAAATTTGACGTGCACTTTTGATGGATAAATCATTTCTGCCTAGGTGTATTCCGTTAGCCTCAATTTCTTGACACAGCCATACATAATCGTTAATGATTAATTGGGCGTCATATTGTTCGCAAAGCACTTTTAATGCTTTTGCTTCCTGAATTAATGAACGTTTGTTGTAATCTTCAATGCTATTATTTTCAAACTTTCTTCTCAGTTGAATCCACTTCAAACCATAATCTAAAAGTTGTTTCGACAAAGTATACAAATCAGCCACATTAAGCTGTGGAGGCGTAATAAATTGAAGTTTTGCGATTTTAGAACTATTCATTAGACAAAATTAAGACAGAAGGTGGGAAACCTTCCCTTTTAGTCATTTAATTTTAAACAGCTTTCTATTAAATTTGTTTCAAACGAACAACTATGATTCTTTCATTACAAAATGCTAACATTTACCAAGGAGCTTCTATTATTTTAAGCAATGTGAATATTCAGTTGCAAAAAGGCGAATTTGTGTATTTGATTGGTAAAACAGGTTCTGGAAAAAGTAGTTTGTTAAAAACCTTGTATGGTGATTTACATTTGCAAACAGGTACAGGAGAAGTGTGTGACTTTGATTTAAAATCAATTAATTGGAAAAATGTACCGTTCCTCAGACGTAAGTTGGGTATTGTGTTTCAAGACTTTCAATTACTTACCGATCGTAATGTATATCAAAATTTGGCCTTTGCATTAGAAGCCATTGGATGGCAAGATAAAAAATCAATTGAAGCACGTATTAATGAGGTGCTTGATCTTGTTGGTTTACGTACTAAAGGATTTAAAATGCCGTATGAATTATCGGGTGGTGAACAACAAAGAGTGGTTGTTGCTAGAGCATTACTAAATCATCCTGAGTTAATACTCGCAGATGAACCTACAGGTAATTTAGATCCAGAAACGAGTGATGAAATTATTCAATTGTTGATGAAAATTGCTAAGGAGTCGAACACCGCTATGTTAATTGCTACGCATGATTATATGATTATGCAGAAATTTCCTTCAAGAACGATTAAGTGCGAGGGAGGTCAGTTGCTAGAATCTGGAATGGATAGTGTCAATCAACATATCTCCAATATGACTAGTAGCGAAAGTGTCATTCCTGCCATATCTTTGGATATTAAAATAGAAAATAACAGTACCATAACCCCAAGTACTGAAAAGCCTAAAGAATCAAATTCAGGCGACTTTGAAAAGTTTTAAGACTGCGTAGGAAACATTTTTTCCTCGACTAATTGGCAGATAATATGTCCAATTAAAATATGACATTCTTGTATTCTAGGTGTATCATTTGAAGGAACATTTAAGAGGTGTTTGGATATTTCTTTCATTTTTCCACCTCCATTTCCCGTTAATGAAATTGTTATCATTCCTTTTTCCTGGGCCTTTTCCAAGGCTTTTACCACATTTTTAGAATTTCCGGAAGTTGATATACCTACTAAAATATCTCCCTTACGCCCACAACCTTCAATCATTCGACTATATACAACATCATAACTATAATCATTCGCAACTGCAGTCATGTATGAGCTATTTACATGCAGTGCTTCCGCGTATAATGGTGCTCGATCAGTATAAAAACGACCACTTAATTCAGCGGCGATATGCTGAGCATCTGCTGCACTACCACCGTTTCCGCAAAATAGAACTTTACCTCCGTTAGCTAAACACTCTACCATTTCCTCGGCAACTGCTTCGATACTTGTCATTAAAAATGGATCTGTCAATAATTTTGACTTCACATCTATAGATGCCTTAATTAAATCTTCAATAGTCGTCTTCATATGCTTCGTTATTACTATCAAAGATAGAAATTTATACTTTTACTTCTTTAAGATTTCTTCAATTCCGGTCCATAAATCTCTTCTCGCAACAAGAGAAACCTCGATATGACGTATTATTTGTTCTATATCAGAATTGTGAGTTTTGATCAATTCAGCAAGCATTTCTTTAGCGAGAATCTTGTGATGATCTCCATCTACTTCAATATGACGATCTAAGTAATATTTGAATTTATCAATTCTGTTCGGGAATTGTTTATTAATGTCATTAACAAGGCTATAAAACATGTTAGGGATAAGATCTTCACGACCATATGTGAATACTGCTGCTTGTGTTGCGATGTCTGTATTTTGGATTATTTCAAAGCTTGTCTTGACAAAATGTTGAGCGGCTAAAGGTGTTTTAGCAATTATAAATGCTTCCTGCAAGGACTTTCCATTTGATAATGCAGATACAAAACACTTTATTCCTTCTGTTGAAGCACCTGCTTGTTCCATGGCAGCAAGGTACATTTCAAAATGACTCATTCGAACTCCTTGAGCATCAACATCTGATTCTTCACCACATACAATTTCATTGATTAAGTACCTCGTAGATGCATTTCCTTTTGGAATCCACGGAAGGGTAGTACATGTTAGATGAATTTGCAAGCTTTTCAATAAACTCATAAAGTCAAAAACAGCATAAACATGATGTTCCATAAATATTTTAACATCTTCAATGGAGCTTAGCTTGCTATATAGATTATGATTTACAATTTCTTTACGCGTAGTTCCTATTCTTGATTCGAGTATATCTAAATTATCTGCCATGTGCTTCGTTATTGTGCTTGTGATAGATGATGCTGGCAATAACCATTCGGATTTTTGGTGTGATTTTTACAACGATTTCCTGCTTTGGTTATTCCTTTACAGACAGCAGTTTGATTAGACGAATTGTTTTGTCTATTGTTCGAACTATGCTGTACTTTTCTAACAAAGTCCCACTGCTGAATGTTCACTGAGGACTCCAATTTATTTTCAATTGAATCAGCCATACCTTCAAAAAAGTTGATTCCTGAAATTTCCTCAATCTTATCTATGCTTGTAACATAGGAAGGAAGAGCCTCTTGTAAAGCATGGTTTTTCATCAGAAAACCAATTGCTTGAGGGACTCCGTTTTTATAGGTTAAAATGATTTTATAAAACAATTGTGGAACTACGACCTTATCTGGCCCGATTCGCGTATTAGTGTTCGTTAAAACGGGACCAGTGACTACTGTGACAGTGTGGTATTGTTCAGTCCATGAACGCACTTGTTCTTCTAGCTCTTTCCACTTACCTCGATTGAAGGAAGGGTCTTGTGGAGTCATGTTACTGTAGTAAAATGATTCTTGCATGGCTGAATTACTCCAGCTAAAATCTGCTGCCGGAGCAAGATGTCCTCTGTCATACCCTGAATGTGCGTAATCATAGTTCGTTGCAGACCCTTGCCGTACAAGTGGGTCGCTTTCGAAATTATTACTCCGATGATAGGGGCCATTTAAGTGATTTTCTGTTAAGGTATACGCAACCCAAGCAGCTTCCTCAGCATCGTTTACATAATACAATTCATACGCTTCATGCGTAATTAATTGTCCCTTTAAGGAGCAGGTAGGTAGCAACTTGTTGTCAGGAATAGGTGAATCTGATTGCTGGTAATTAAGACGGGCGCTATCTATTGTCGTCGAGGGTGAAGTAAACAAGTCAGCATTTTGGGTAAGCTCAGAGTTGGTAGATAATGATGCATTAAACTGTGCATTCCCTTTCTGATAAATAAAATGGTAAGCAATCCAAATGATAAGAATGCTTATAATTAAAAAAAATAGTATTCGTAAAAAGTTCCGCATTAGTCTTTGAAATAGTAATTCAAAGATATTAAATACTAGGCTCCGAACAAACCACTTACAAGTTCTGTTTCCTGTTCACGTGGGTTGTTGATTATGTCATCCATTAGTACTGGATAGGAGGCCTCATCAAGTAATGCTTGTGACGTGCGTGTCGTCACTACTTTGCCGTCTTGTAATGTGTAATTAAAATCCCATCCCAAAACCATTACTCGAATGCCAAGGCCATTTAATTTTCTAACCAAAGGGACATAATCCGTATCACCAGCCATTAAGCACACGACGTCAAACTTCTTTAAAATGGCAAGTTCAAATGCTTCTAATGCAAACCATACATCGATGCCTTTTTCAACTGTTCTTCCTGATTTATGATCGAATTGCAAAGGGTAAACATGTTGAACAATACCATTGTACATGAATAAATCATCGCGGTACCGTTCGTTAGTTAACCATTTCAGGCGTTTAGCCTCTTCTGGCATCATTTGATTTAGTTGTGAAGTGTTGTATCTTCCTCTAAACCAATGTGTTTCTACTATTTTACAATAGCAACTATCTACGCCTTCTGATTTCGCGACTTCCTCTTTAATAAATTCAGTTAATCCTGAAAATGAAAGATATTGCTGACGAGGATGTTGAAATTTATAATATTCAGTGATGGTCATGAAAAAATTACCGTCAAGAAAAGTTGCGATTTTTAAAGTTCTATTATTCATCTAAAAAACATTTTTAATATCTAATATGACCTAATATCGCAAATGTAAGCACATAAGTTTTCGATTGTAAAGAAAATTAAAAAGATTCCTTAATAAAAAGTAAAGATGAAAGGTATTCTTTGTATTAGGTATTGTATATTTATTTAAAGTAATCTCCTTTATTACGATAATCTTCAAAATAGTATCTTTAGTCTGTGAAAAGTTCCAAAATTCTTATTCGTGAAAGGCTGTTAGAACTATTAGCACCCAATCAAAAACCGCTACTTTTGGCTTTCAGTGGTGGTGTTGATTCGGTTGTACTTGCACATTTGCTATTGGAATTGAATATTTCATTCCAGTTAGCACATGTGAATTATCGATTACGTAGCGAAGAGTCTGAAATAAACATGCGTTTTTGTGAGCGATTTGCAAATGAAAATGCACTGAAATTGCATTTGAAATTGGTTAATCAAGAGGAACAAAGTTTATTGGAAGCCACTAATTTACAAGCTACGGCTCGTGAAATTCGTTACAATTGGTTTGATCAAGTGATGAAGGATAATGAACTAACAGGGTTATTAACGGCACATCATGCAGATGATCAAATTGAAACAGTTTTACTTCATCAATTTAGAGGGGCTGGATTGCAAGGTTTGAGTGGGATGACTTACTGCAAAATTAATCATTATCGACCTTTGCTTGATTTTTACAAAGCAGATCTTGAGCATTTAGCAATAGATCATCAATGGCAATGGAGTGTAGATTCTAGTAATTTTAAAGATGATTATAGTCGTAATTTTATTCGTAATCAAATAGTTCCTTTAATAGAATCAAGGTTTCCATCTTTTAAAAATACGATGGTACAAAATATTCGTATTTGGCAAGATGAAACATCTGTTTTAAGTCATTTTTTACAGGATTTTTTATCTCGAAATATTTTTCGAACTGAAAGAAGTGAATCAATATCTTGGCAGGCCTTGAATGCCATTCCTTCTAAACGAAGTGTTTTTCATGCATGGATCGGTGGGATTGGTTTTAACGAGACCCACTTTACTCAGTTAGAACAAGTTTATCAAACGTATCAAGGCGAAAAGAAATTCGAGTTGGTTGGAGCCGAATTACGACTCTTAAGGGATAGAATTGAGTTGGTTTATTCTAAAAAGCAACACTTGCCTTTAATAGACCAAAATTTAAATATTTCAATCGGAACGGAGTGCATTCTTTCTGATGATAATGGAACTTTTAAAGTGGTTGTCAGTACATCATTACTGCCGTCTAATTCATCGTTTTCTGTGAATATTCCTGAAAATTTAATCGGCCAATATTTACAAATTAGGAGGTGGCGTGAAGGTGATAAGATTAAATTAAGTGGCTTAAATGGTTCTAAAAAATTAAGCGACCTTTTTGTCAGCAATAAGTTCGACGCAAAGTCAAAATCAAACGCTTTAGTCTTAGTCCTTGGAGAGAGGATTATTGCTGTATGGCCGCTTAGGGTTGCAGAAGGATTTGATCAAAAAGAAAAAGGTCAACTTCGTATAGAAATTGACCTTTTAAAAAGTATATGAGGTAAATTAGATGATATCGAAGGCTTTTCCTGCGAAAGCAACTACGAAAGGTAAGAAAATCCAAAAGCCAGCTGGCATATAAACAAGCATAGCAATCATTGCTGCAAGAGAAACAACAGTACCAATGGCAAATAAACCGCGGTTATTTTTAGGATTAGACATTTTGAGGGCTTTTATGATTTACGACAAAATTAGTAATTAGTTTGTAATCTTCAAAATCAAATAAAAATTACGAAGCCGAAATCGCAAATGCAATCTCGGCTTGTAATTGAGGAGGAGTAATTCCTGTTGAACTATGCATTTTCATAGTTCGGGTGATTCAAATGTATCTTAACGGCTTGCCAATAAGGTTGGACGCCCAGTATTTGTAGAGAAAAGAAAGGATTGATTATTGATTTCAATTTTCACCACTTCTTCGATTGATGTATTTTCAAGTGAAGTGTTTGTAGGTACTTTTTGCATGTACAAAAACTGAAAGTTGTTTGTAGCATCCTTTTTGAAGAAGTACTGATATTCTCCTTTTGTAACCTGAGTTAAGGAGTTAGTGCTCACAATTGCGCCGGGAGATAAAAACGAAGGGGTATTATCTGCACCATTTATGGTAGTCAAATTTGACTTTGCAAAACTAGAAGCAAATGAAAAAATTAGAAGTAAAGCTATTGAGAAGCTAAGTACTGCGCGAGTTATTTTTGTTTTCATGACCTTGTATTTTGTTGTGATTAATGTCTGATGCAATGATATCACAAGAACAAGGACTATGAAATCCGTAGAAATAACGGTTCTTATAGTGGTTTACGCAAATTTGATAAGTTGAATTACGTAGAAAGCATCAATATCCTACATATTATTGAATGGCGCAACCATAATATATGTATGATTCTTAGGTGCTCCAAATGCGTACAGCAAAGCAAGTTCAGGACCTCCCTGAAATTTTGAAGCCTTGCGTAATGAAGATAAATTAAGATCGTAGCTAAATCCTAAACGCCAATTAGTAAGTTTAAATCCAAAATGCGGAATTATGGCATCCCAGTTTTGATTTCGTAAGGAGATTCGCCATTGAGTGCCCCACAGGAAATAGGTAGCACTGTTAATTTTATAACTCTTAAGGAATCCCAAATTGTATTCCTGTGCCTTATTTTGGGTTTGATAGTTCACTAATATCCGCCAATAATTTTTTGCATCAACATAATGGTCGAAGGCAATGTATGCTGTATAACGTGAATGTAGTTGGTTTGCGGTATTTAGGAATGATTCTTTGGGTTTAAGCAGATTAAAATAGGCAGCTCCCAAAAAAAGTTTGTTTTTTAAGTTTTTGAAGGTCTTGGTATATCCCAAACCTGTATGCGCATTGAAATAAAGAATCTTATTATTATTAAAAGTTTCATTGCTAGGCAAAGTCGGGTCGAAACTACCGCTTCCATTATTGTATTGGTTGTTAACCAACAACTGCGAATAATCTATTTTTCGTTGTGATACACCTGCCTGTATGCCAATGGAAAGGCGGTTTAATTTATTAAGGTAGAACTGATAGGCACCGGATCCCATTATTGTGAGATTAGATAGTTTTCCGACGCCATTTTGGTCGTAAAAGATTATACCACCATAAGCGAAGTAGTTTTTGTCACTTGGGGTACTACCTTTCAAAAAGTATCTGTCTTCCTTCAAGGCAACATCGAATGAAACAGCACCAGTTACAAACGGCTGTTGACTTACCGAATACCATTGGTTTCGGTAAATTGCCGAAAAACGATAAAGCTCACTGAAACTACCTGTAAGGGATGGATTTTGAGTGAGTGGAGAAAGGTAATATTGGGAGAAGTGAATATCCTGCGCGAATGTTGTAGCCTTCAATGTAACCACAAATAGTATAAGAAAAAGGTAGAAGCGCGCTTTTTTCATTTATACAAATATACCATTTAGCCTTACTGCAAGTTTATTTTTATTCATTAAGTGTTATTTTTTTTCGATTTTTGCTCCATGGAAAACGCGGTTCAGCTAGATCAGGAAGATTTGTTTGTACATCGTCAATTTTTAATTGATAGGGGGCAAGAACCATTACGAATTGATAAGTTTTTAATGGGTCGGGTTGAAGGAATTAGCCGAACCAAGGTTCAAATAGCTATTGAAGCGGGAAACGTCCTTGTTAATGGGCTTCCAACCCGTAATAATTATAAGGTTAAGCCTTTTGATTCAATCACAGTTGTTTATAGTGAGGAGCCGGTTGACTATTTTCTTATCCCAGAGAAAATGGATTTGAATCTTGTTTTCGAAGACGATTATATAGCAATAGTTAATAAACCTGCAGGTATGGTCGTTCATCCAGGGGTTGGAAATTTTAAAGGCACATTAGTGAATGGGTTATTACATTATTTCCTGTTTCAGAAGCGCGGTTTAAACTGGGATGGAGTTAAAGCACTTACTGATGAGGAAAAGGGGGTTTTAAAGGGTGTTAGACCATTTCTAGTGCATCGCATAGATAAAATGACTTCTGGATTATTAGTGGTAGCAAAGGAGGAGAAGGCGATGGAGCTATTAAATCATCAGTTTTTTCATCATACGATTGATCGTAAATATATTGCGTTGGTTTGGGGGAATTTGCAAGATGATTCTGGAACGATTCGAGGTAATATAGGTAGAAGTGCTACCGATCGTCAAAAGTTTTGTGTATATCAAGAAGAGGACAAAGGAAAGCATGCTGTAACGCATTATAAAGTATTGGAGCGATTCGGCTACGTAACCTTAATTGAATGCCAATTGGAAACCGGCAGGACCCATCAAATACGGGTACATTTCTCGCATATTGGTCATCCGTTATTTGCAGATGATACGTATGGTGGCGACAGAATTGTAAAAGGTACCATTTACAGTAAATACAAGCAGTTCGTTGAAAATTGTTTTTCAATTTGCAAACGTCAAGCCTTGCATGCCAAGTCGTTAGGATTTATTCATCCACATACCAAAGAGAAGGTGTTCTTTGATTCTGAGCTTCCTGAAGACATGGTGCAGGTTATAGCAAAATGGAGAACCTATGTTAAGGCACTCAACGCATAACCCAACGAACGCCTGCGTAAATTAGTCTTCCGGTAATTGGCCCCCAAGTATAGTTTGCGTCAAAATAATTACCAGTTGGTTCATTCAAGTAAATAAGCATATTGTTTTGCTTAAAATTGCTCAGGTTTTCACCACCTACATAATATTCCCAGGTTTTATGCACGTAGGTTATTTGACCTAGATGTCGAAAATAATTAGGACTGTATGAAGGGATTTCTTGCATTGTACTCAAACCTTCATAATGAGGGAGTCTTTGTCGACCCACCCATTGCGTGGTGAAATCGAATTTCCATTTTTGATTTAAAGTAGAATACGCGATATTGAATAATCCTCTATGCTTTGGCACCAGCATTACAGGAATCATCACGCCTCTTTGCATCCATTGCACATCGGTGTTTTTATAAGCCAAGCGAACAAATAAGTTGTTGATTATTTTTAAATAGGCTTCCACTTGCAATGCTTTACTGAAGGAGTTTCCTTGCAAATTGTATATGAGCGTTTGATAGGGTGAAAAATCCATGTCAACCACTATTTGATTGGTAAAATGCGTATAGAAATAATCTACGCTAAACAAATTATCTCCTTTCCATTTGATTGAATAATTAAGTCCGTAATTTTCACACTGTTCGGGTAAGAGCGTAGGTTCAAGTTGTATAAGTCGGCGAGTTGTATTAAGAATTCCTGGGTTTTCCGCTAATAAAAATTTACTTTTAAAACCACTTCCAGCAGAAAGTCGAATACTTTGATTGGCAGCGATGGAATAACGGATATGTAATCTAGGAGTATATATCCATTTCTTTATTCTTGATTGATGATCTATTCGTTGCCCGAATAATAAAGACCATTTTTCTTTTGGATCAGTATAACTGTATTCAATGAATGCCCCAGGAATCGTCTCTTTTATCGTTTGTCTAAAACGCTCATTTACCGCAGTAAAACCTTCATTATAGTCTTGCGTAAGAAGGCTCAAGCCATCCTTTAAACTATGTCCTGTTCCTTCAAATTCATATTGGTGAATGGAATTGAAATAAAAGGATTGATCCATGCCCGAATAATATCTCGCACCAAAAAAGCCTTCTTGATGCTGAAAGCTATATTGTGTTTGGAATCCTAATCCATGCGAACCACAATCATTTAAACGAATACTTGTTTTGTTAAACCCATCGATTTTATTCGCTCTTAGTCCAAAAGCATAAATACCACTTGGAATTTTAGTTAATAGGGGATAGGCAGTACTTTGCCCGCCCCATCGTAATTGACCGTTTGCCTTTATACCGAACATGGTTTCTACTCTACGATAAGAATCATATTTCCAACGATGAATAAGGCTGTACTGACGAATTTGAGGTGTTCTGACGAAATTATTATAAAACTCTTTTTGATATTCAAAACGACTAAGATGCGTTTCCAAAAGAGAACTCCATCTTTGATTTATTTTGAAAGCCTTCTGTAAGTTTAATTCTTGACGATTCATAGAATTCACATAAGCATTGACAAGTAATTTGCTTGATTTCTCCGGCTTTTGTAATTCAACATCAATTTGCCCGCTCATACTTTCAAATCCATTCACAACACTTCCAGGGCCTTTGTTTACATAAATTGCATCAATAAATGTTGCGGGTATTTGTTCTAATCCAAACCATTGGTTTAAGGCGCGAACGCCCGGTAATTGGTCGTACATGATTTGTACGTAAGTACCAGCCAAACCTAACATCTGAATTTGTTTGGTACCTGTTACAGGATTGCTATAACCCACTTCAACGGTTGCCGAACTTTCAAAACTTTCAGCCAAATTGCAACAAGCATTTTTCTTTAATTCGGTTAATCCAAGCTTCTCTTCATTGATAGTTGATTTCAATCGAATGGTTGTGCCCGATTCAGCTGATTGAATTTTTAATTCTCCAAGATTTTTTCGAATAACATGACTAACCGTATCCTGAGCAAATGCGGAACCGCTCACTATTAAAATAATAAAGGCTAGTTTGAGTCTGTTAATCATAACGTTATTTTTGAGCTCTTTTCAGTAATAGTAGTGCAATAAACGTAAACAAAATATTGGGTATCCAGGTTCCTAAAATTGGGTTTAATCCTGCTTGGTTAGCGAAGGTCGTACTCATTTGCATGAATAATACATAACTAGCACTCAAGAGCAAGCCAATGGCAATGGAACTACCTGTTCCACCACGCGACTTTCTGCCTCCAACAGCAACCCCAATTAAAGTCATAATTAGTAATGAATAACAGGCCGCTGTTCTTCTGAACTTTTCGACATAAAATAGTTGCAAATTATCGGCGCCGCGTGCTTCTTCTTGCGCTATAAATCTGTCAATTTCTGGCGTCGTCATGGCCTCTTTCGTTTCCTTCTTACGCTCAAAATCGTTGGGAGTGATAGGGTAATGTTCAATGCTAGATTCTGCAAAATTGAAATTTTCGGTCCCTTGGATCCAATCTCTTCTTCGTATATTGTAGAGTTTCCATGCCTTTTCAGCGTAATCCCATTCAATTCTATCTGCAGTAATCTTCGATATTAATTTACCATTGAGATACTTTTCAAATGAAAACTTATAGCCTTCATTTTCTCTATGATTATAATTTTCTAAAAATAGGAAGTCGTTTGCTGATAATCGTATGTGTATATTTTGGTCAGATGACTTATATCCACCTGGGAAATAAGTGCTTTCGAAGGCAAGTTTTTTAGCGTTAGAGTAAGGGACGATATAATGGTTTGCAAAAAATAAAACTACCGCCAAAAATAGCGATGTAATTACATAAGGAATCAAAAGCCTATAATAGCTTACACTATTACCTAACATACCTATTATTTCACTTTGTCCTGCTAGTTTTGATGTAAAAAACAAAACAGCGATAAATACAAAAAGAGGAAACAATATCGCTCCAATCCAAGGGATAAAAGGAAGATAGTAGTTTGAAATGATTAGAGATAACGGAGCGGTAGATCGTACAAAGTCATCTACTCTTTCTACCAAATCAATGATTATTGCAACGGTAAAAAAAAGTGCAAGCGAAAAGAAAAAGGTTCCGAGGAACTTTTTAATTATATATCGATCTAAAATGGTCACCTTTCAAAGATACGGCTTATAATTTGGTGCCCAACTGCGCTACCATTTTATTTTTCCATTGATAAAAGTCGCCTTCAATAATATGTTTTCTTGCTTCTCGTACTAATTCTAAATAGAAGGTTAGGTTATGAATACTTGCGATACTTGCGCCTAGCATTTCTTGCTCTTTGTTCAAATGATATAAATAAGCTTTTGTGTGATTTTGACTCAAAGGGCTTTCAGAATTGGCGTCAATGGGTGTAAAATCATTTGCCCACTTTTTATTGCGAATATTGATAATGCCATCCCAAGTAAAGAGTAAGCCATGTCTTGCGTTTCTGGTGGGCATTACACAATCGAACATATCTATGCCTAAAGCGATATTTTCTAAAATATTAATTGGTGTCCCTACGCCCATTAGATAGCGTGGTTTATCTTCTGGTAGGATATTGCACACCAATTCTGTCATTTTATACATTTCTTCAGCAGGTTCACCAACACTCAAACCGCCAATGGCATTGCCAACGCGACCTTGTTCTGCAATAAATTCTGCTGATTGTTTGCGTAATTCAGGATAGGTACTCCCTTGAACGATTGGAAACAAATTCTGTTCGTAGCCATATAGTGAATCTGTTTGATCGAAACGATCGCAACAGCGCTTGAGCCAACGATGTGTCATTTCCATCGACTTTTTCGCGTATTTGAAATCACAAGGCCAAGGAGTGCATTCATCGAAAGCCATTATAATATCAGCCCCAATTGTACGTTGAATATCCATGGCGTCTTCTGGACTAATCATGTGTTTAGAGCCATCAATATGAGATTGAAATCGTACGCCTTCTTCCTTTATTTTACGTGTGCTAGATAAAGAATATACTTGGTATCCGCCACTATCCGTAAGTATAGGGCCATTCCAATTCATAAACTTGTGTAATCCTCCAGCGCCTTGCAAAACCTCCAAACCTGGTCTTAAATATAAGTGATACGTATTCCCTAAAATAATTTGTGCTTTAATGGGGTCTATTAAGTCCTCCTGTCGGATTGTTTTTACGGTAGCTCTAGTTCCAACAGGCATAAAAATTGGCGTTTCAATGTTGCCATGGTCAGTGCTTAGGACAGAAGCTCGTGCTTTTGAAAGATTATCAACAGCAATTCGTGTAAATTTCATATGGAATCAAATTGGCGACGAAGGTAGAGAATTTTAGCTTTGTATCATGGTGCAAATTAATTTGAATTTAATTCAGAGCATATTATGGTATGCATTGATTGGGGTTGGTGGGGTTCAGTTATTCTACTATCTGATAATGTTCAGCCGTTTTGTGTTTTATAGCTCTAAACGCAAAGAGTCTCCTAGCGCAGCTCCTCCTGTGAGTGTTATTATTTGTGCAAAGAACGAATTGGATAATTTGCAAAGAAATTTGAGTGTCATTTTGGAGCAGCAATATCCAACATTTGAGGTAATTGTTGCCAATGATAATTCGGAAGATGGAACGGATGATTTTTTGGCTAACCTTAAAATGCAGTATGCACATTTAAAGGTGGTTCATATTCGTCAAGAATCTAGGACCTTTAAAGGTAAGCGCTTAGCGCTTTCTTTAGCACTAAAAGCGGCTAGCTACGAATGGTGTGTTTTTACAGATGCTGATTGCGCGCCAACGGGTGCCTCGTGGCTATTCACTATGCAACAAAATTTCCATTCAAACAAGGGTTTGGTATTAGGTTACGCCCCTCATTATAAAAGCAGTGGGTTCTTAAATAAATGTATTCGTTTTGAGACATTTTGGACTGCATTTCAGTATTTAAATTTTGCAATGAGTGGTATTCCATATATGGGTGTGGGTAGGAATATGGCTTATCGCAAGCAATTGTTTTTTGATAATAAAGGATATATTCAACAACCCAATGTGATATCTGGTGATGATGATTTGTTCGTTAATAAAATTGCAAAAGGTAGCATTACAAGTGTAGAAATTGATTCCAAAACATTCATGTACTCTAATCCTAAAAAGACCTGGACAGATTGGATGTGGCAAAAACGTCGTCATTTAAGTACAGGTAAATTATATCGAGGCATACACAAGTTTATGTTGGGAATGCAATCTTTGACTCATACTTTATTCTATGTTTTATTGTTTGCACTTTTGCTAACAGGGTTTAACTGGCAGTGCGTTTTAATTGTTTACGGAGTTCGTTTCATTATACAATTTATTGATTTCACGGTAGCGATGTATAAATTGAAGGAATTAGACTTGTTGTGGCTATTCCCAGTTTTTGATTTCTTATTGATTGTTTATAATATTATTATGTTGCCAGCGGTAATTAAAAAGCCTTCCAATAAATGGAAATAAATCCTAATTTTTCAGAACGGTCAAAGGATGATTTCCAGTTGGTGCTAAGTGCCATAAACGGATCCAATCCACGCGCTTTTGAACGCTTACTGGTTAAATATAAAGACTCTGTTTATTATCTAATCCTTAAAATGGTTAATAATAGGGAAGATTCAGAGGATTTAACCATGGAGGTATTCGAGAAGATTTTTACCAATATTTCACATTATAATTCTCAATGGGCATTTAGTACTTGGTTATATAAAAGTGCTACTAATCATGCGATTGATTTTTTGCGCAAGAAGCGTTTAGAAACCACCTCGATTGATGAAACCAGGACAAATGATAAAGGGGATCGATTGGATAGAAGTTTTAAAATTGCGTCTGAGGCTTTAACACCGGAAGAGGTATTAATTAAACAGCAAAGGGTTGAGCATATGCAGGAGACCATATTAAAGCTTGCTTCAAAGTATAGGCAACTTATAGAAATGCGTTATTTTCAAGAGTTGAGTTACGAAGAAATAGCAGAGCAGTTGAATATTCCACTTGGAACGGTTAAAGCACAGCTATTTAGAGCGAAAGATTTTTTATTGTCATTGTATAAAAAGAACCCCAATGGATGAGAATATCGAAGTATTGATTCGTCAACACTTTCCTGAGTTGAGTGACAAGCAAATGCAGCAATTCCTTGCGCTAAAGGATTTGTATATAGAGTGGAACGCTAAAATAAATGTCATAAGTAGAAAAGATACTGACTCATTTAATGAGCATCATCTTTTACATTCTTTGGGATTGGCTATTTGTATGAAATTCGAAGATGGGGCCAAGGTATTAGATATCGGAACTGGAGGCGGCTTTCCAGGCATTCCCTTAGCAATATTGTTTCCAAAAGTTAATTTTACATTAGCGGATAGTATTGGTAAAAAAATTAAAGTGGTAGAGGAAGTGGCGATGGCTATTGGTTTAACCAATGTACGTGCCATCCATAGTAGGGTAGAAGATATTCATGAGAATTTCGATTTTACTGTTTCGCGAGCTGTGACACGCTTAAGCGCTTTAATGCAATTTTCTTTGCCGAAATTGAAACAGAATAAGACAAAGATAATGGGCACCTGGAATAAAATGACACCTATATATCGAGGAGTCATTTGTATCAAAGGAGGTGATTTAGAAGATGAAATTTCGGAAGTTAACTATCCGATTTTTGAATGTAAAATGTCTACCTTTTTTAAGCAAGAATTCTTTGAAACAAAGAAGGTGCTTTTTGTGAATTGCTAAAATTATTTAGGCACAATAAACGTTTGATAGGCTGGTGAATTAAAACTTGCATATCCGCACCATATGCCCAAGCCTCCAGTTATATTAGTTTTGACATTACCTGGCGAAGCATACGGATTACCAGTATTTTGATACGCGTAGTCTAGTGTTTTCCAAAAATCATATACGTTCTTGTCTATCTGCGCAATTTTTACTGTAATTGTGTCCCCTTTCTTAAAATAACCGTAGTTTCTAAAAGCAATCGAATCTGGCAACGTTTTGTCAACTCCACGCATTACACGGACATTATAGGTAGTTCCATTGACGAAATTATCGTCATAAATTGAATTGTATCCTGGTAGGAAACCTTCGTTGTTTCGTTTGGTGAAATATCTAAAATAATTTCTCTCTGGCCCTTTTTCGCTTATCCTTGCATACAAAGATACAAATTCGTCTGTTGCAGGTTTGCCCGGGCGTGCTTCCACCCAAAATGAATCAATTTTTTGAGCGTATTTTATCTCAGTTGTAGCAGTAATACTTGGTGTTGTCTCACCTTCTAACTGTATACTTAATTTATAGTTTGAATTCAATTTGCCAACTTGCGTATAATCCGGTGGATTGTTGAGATCAATTCCAACCATACCGATACCTGGAACGTTTTGCTGATTAGCGCTTGTTCCGCTAAAGTCAAAGCCCTTAATGGTATAAATATAAAATTTGTTGGTGCCTAGGTTAATTGTGTATTCTTTTAAATCAAAACTTTTTGTTCCGTCACTGATTGTAATTTTTGCATTATGTACAAAAGATGAGCTTATACTTGCAAGATTTAATGGACCGAATAAATCTAATGTATTCGTAAGAAAAACATACGGGGGTAAATTGTTTTCAATATAACCTTCAACGACCACCTTTTTGGTGGAAGCGGGAATATTGATATTGAAATCTTTTTCACAGCCGCTTAATGTTATGGCAAGAAGTGATAAGGCAATAACAAAGGATGAAATGTTCTTCATAGATCAAAATTACAACAATAAAAAAGCCTTGAAAGTTTTTTCAAGGCTTTAATTTTAATGGAATGTTATTTGTTACTTTCTTCTTCCGAACAGACGTAACAAATACAAGAAAAGATTCACAAAGTCTAAATATAAAGTTAAAGCTCCTAAAATCGCTATTTTTTGCATCGAAGCACCATTGTTTATGGCCTCCTGACCCAATGTTTTGATTTTTTGGGTATCATACGCTGTAAGTCCAATGAAAATAAATACACCCAAGTAACTGATGATATAGTCGATTGTTTCTGAATGTAGGAACATATTCACAACAGAAGCGATGATTACACCAATTAATCCCATAATAAGGTAAGAACCCATGGTAGATAAGTCTTTTTTTGTAACGTAACCCGCAATAGACATTACACCAAAAGTTGCTGCTGTTATAAAGAAAGTGGCTGCTACACTTGCTCCAGTATAGATTAAAAGGATAGGGGAAAGCGTTATGCCGTTTAATATAGCGTACAAAATAAATAAAGCTGTAGCAGTGCCTGAATTTATTCTGTTAATTGCGCCACTAATGCCAATTACCAACAAGAATTCGAGTATTATTAATCCATAAAATCCAAATCTACTACCTAAAATTAACTGAGTGGCTGTTTCAGAACTTAAAAAAAGCAATGAGCTAACAGCTGAAATTAGTAATGCAGCCCCCATCCAACCATAAACACGACCCATTAATTTAGTTAAGCCACTTGTGCTTGTTTTTTCTTCTTCTAAAATTGTATAATTCATAATTGTTGTTTTCGCTAAATTAAGGGTTTGAACAATCTATTCCAAATCAGTTTAGATTGCTTTTAATAATTATTTTTTAGACTAAACTTTAGTTAGGCAATAAACGATTTGCCTAGTTTGTTTCTTTTGAGCTATTTGAATGCTTTTTCTGCTAATTTATGTTTTCCTTTTTTTATCATTGACGTATTTTTTTACACAGATTTTAGGTCTTGAAGCCTTTTTTGTACCTTTAGCATCTAAAATCTAACTCAAAATGTTCAAAAAGTTAATGTTGATAGCAATTGTGCTATTCAATTTTGTCTCTGTTGTACGCGCAGACGAAGGTATGTGGATACCTTCTTTAATTGGTAAAAATTACAATGATATGCAAAGGGCCGGCTTGCGTTTGTCTGCACAAGATGTTTATGACATCAATCATTCCTCGCTAAAGGATGCAATTGTATCCCTTGGAGGCTTTTGTACTGCTGAATTGGTAAGTAATGAAGGTCTTCTTTTTACCAATCATCATTGTGCTTTTAATGCGATTCAATCTCAGTCAACAACTGGAACCAATTATTTGGAAAATGGTTTTTGGGCTTTAGACAAAAAGCAAGAATTAACTACAACTGCATACGCTGCAATTCTTGATCACATCACAGATATCACTTCTAGTGTATTACCTGCCGTTGCAGGTAAAAATGAACAAGATCGTCGTGTAATCGTTAAAAAAATTACTGATTCATTGTCTAAGGCAGAGAAAAAAGAGAAGTACCAAATGGTAACGGTTGCTGAATTTTTTAATGGTAATCAGTATTTCTTGTTTGTTTATGATAAGTACACGGATGTTCGTTTGGTAGGTGCTCCTGCAGAGTCTGTTGGTAAATTTGGTGGCGATACTGACAATTGGATGTGGCCGCGTCATACTGGTGATTTTAGTATCATGCGTATTTATGCAGGTGCTGATAATAAGCCTGCAGCTCATTCAAATGAAAACAAACCTTATGCTCCAAAGAAGTTTTTGCCAATTTCTTTAAAAGGCGTTCAAAATAACGATTATGCAATGATTATGGGCTTCCCTGGTCGTACGCAACGTTATGAATTCAGTCGTGAAATTGATGTAGTGCAAAATGTTGCCAATCCAATTTGGATTAAGTATTGGAAAATGATGACGGAAACGATGAAGCAAGATATGGATGCAAATCCTGCTGTTGATCTTCAATTAGCGGCTGTTTATGCGCAAAAAATGAATTACTATAAGTATTCAATTGGTCAAACGACTCAGTTAAAGCGTTTACGTACTTTAGAAAACTTACGTAGTAAAGAAACTGCTATGAAGCAATGGATTGCCGCTGACGCTAGCCGTAAAGAATCTTATGGTTCTTTGTTTGATAACGTAGATAAGGTTTATGATGGTTTGAAAGTATATGATGTATATAAAAGCGTTATTCGTTATGGCTTTACTCGTGATCAGTTGGTTTCTTATTTAATTGGTGTTTATATGACTACTTGGGATGCTGCAGGTAAGGCAGAAACAACTCCTGAAGAATTGAAGAAGTCTGTAGAGATGTTCGCTGAAGGTGCAGGGGAGTTTTATAAAGACTTCAATTTAGCTACAGAAAAGAAAATTCTTTCACAATTATTAGTGATGATGCATAATGATATTCCAGAAGCACAGCAATCAGCAGAGCTCAAGGCTATTTTTGCAAAAAGTAAAGATTTGAAAGCAACTGCGGATAAGTATGTAGCAAATATGTTGAAGAAGTCTAAGTTAACTAACGAAGCTAGCTTTAAAGCTTTCTTAAGTAATATGGATAGTAAGCAAGTACGCAATGAACCAATGTTTAAATTAATTGATATGGTTTATGGCCATTATCGTCGAACAGTAGTTTCAACTACCACAGCACTAAGCAATCAATTAGTGGGATTAAAACGTGATTTCGCTAAAGCTATGTTGGAAATGAATCCTAATAAAGTGTTCTATCCGGATGCAAATTCTACTTTGCGTTTGACTTATGGTAACGTCAAAGAATACGATGGTTTGGATGCCGTTCGCTTCCGTCATTACACAACTGCGGAAGGTATTTTAGAAAAAGAAGACAATACTAACCCTGAATTTAAAGTGCCACAGGAAGAACATACTCTTTTAATGGCGAAAGATTATGGCCGTTATGCAGACCCTAAAACAGGAACTTTACAAGTATGTTTCTTGACAACGAATGATATCACAGGAGGAAATAGCGGTTCTCCGGTAATTAACGCTGACGGTGAACAAATAGGTATTGCTTTCGATGGCAATTGGGAGGCAATGAGTGGTGATATCGATTTTAGTGGAGATCAAAAACGTACCATTTGTGTTGATATTCGTTATGTATTATGGTGTATTGAAAAATTAGGTCATGCAAATAACCTAATTAGTGAGTTGGTGATTCATCAGTAATCTAGTCATTTATACTACAAAAAAAGGCTTCCATTTTCGGAAGCCTTTTTTTATACAGGCAAATGAATTCTAAACGTTGTGCCTTTTCCTAATTCAGAATGCAAGACAATAATCGAACCTTTATGATAGTCTTCTATAATTCTTTTACATAACGCAAGCCCAATTCCCCAGCCACGTTTTTTTGTGCTAAAACCTGGCTTGAATACGTTTTTAAAATCTTTCGTTTCCATTCCTTTTCCGCTGTCTTTGATATCAATTAGCACGGTATTTTTTTCGTTAGATTTGATATTCACAATGATCGAACCGCTTTCATTCATTGCATCTAATGCGTTTCGGATTAGGTTCTCGAAAACCCAATTCATTAAAGCAGGATTATGTGATATTAATATGTTTGTGTTTGTCTCGTCTTTTAGTTCGATTTGTATCTTTGCCGGAGCACGGCGCTTCATGTAATTGACTGCATCACTAACACTTTCTGAAATTGGTTTTAATATTAATTCAGGTTGTGAGCCGATTTTTGAAAAGCGATCTGTTATGATTGACAAACGTTCAAGATCATGATTCATTTCAGGCAACACTTTTTCCTTGATATTTTCAGGAATATCTTTTTCTGTTAAATAGTCAACCCACCCACCTAGTGATGAAAGTGGTGTGGCAATTTGATGTGCTGTTTCTTTGGCCATACCGACCCAAAGTTGATTCTGAATCGATCTTTGTGAAGAGAAAAATGCGAAATAGGCAACTGCCAAAAATATGCTAATTATTAGTAATTGGATATAAGGATAATATTTTAACTCGCTTAATAGGGTTGAGTCTTTATAACATATATACTGAATTGTTTTTCCCTGATATTTTATTCCAATTGTATCGCCATTTAAAAGCATCAAGTTTAATTCCTTTTTTAGAAATGAACTATCTAAGGCTTTAATAGAGTCGAAATTTCTGCTTCCTGCTAAACGAAATTCTTTATCTGTAAGTATCAATGGAATGGTTTTGTTTTCCTGAATGATATCCAATAAAAAGGTATAATCTGAACCATCTTCAACACTGTTTAATTTTTCATAGGTATTGGCTAATAATTCCATTTTTTTACGCTCCTCGAAAGCCAATTTTTTAGCAAGTAAATTAGAATACCATAGTGTCGCCGAAATAATGAGTAATGCGCAAAGAAGCAACACCATTCTAAAGCGAAATTCAAAACGATAAGGGTTCATCTATTCTTAATTATGCTTTAAAATAAGGAAAATTGTTTCGAAATTGCACATACTTTGAATTCACATCCGGAAAATATAGTTATTAGAATGCCTAATTGGTTAGGTGATATGGTTATGGCAGCACCGGCTGTTCAACTTATAATGGAAAAATTTCCTCAATCAAAATTTACCTTGATTTGTAAAAAAGGCTTGGAAGATGTATTGAAAATTTTTCCTGGGGATTTTGAGGTACTTACGTTTAATAAATCGGAATATAAGAGCTTGTTTAATGTATGGCAATTTGGAAGAAGGCTTAAACTTTCAAATAAAGATTCTTTTATTAGTTTTCCAAACAGCTTTTCTGCAGCTTTAATGGCTTTGGCTAGTGGTGCTGGAATTAGAATTGGTTATGCAAAAGAGGGTAGAGGGCTATTTCTGAATGTGACCCCCACATTTCATTCAGAGGTACATCGTGTGGTTCAATACTTTGATTTAATTAAACAAGGTTTTTCCTTTAAAGACGCTTGTTTTAATGAGGTAACACTCATAGGCCCTTCATCGGAGATAGCATTTCAATCGAAGGGTGCGCTTTTGGTAAGCTTCAATTCAGAAGCAAGCTCAAGAAGAATGCCATTGTCAAAGGCTGTATCGATTTTAAACGCTATTGCTGATTTGCCTGTAAATAATATTATATTATTAGGCGGCCCCAAAGATGTTAACTTTAATGAAGGTATCATTAATCTATTAAATTTACCGCATGTAATAAGTTGGGCAGGCAAGACTAATTTATTTGAGTTAGCCTCTATAATGTCCTCTGCAAAAGCGTTACTCACTGTTGATTCAGGTCCTAGCCATCTTGCTAATGCACTAAGATTGCAAACAGTGGTTATGCACGGAGCTGATGATGAAAAAAATACAGAAGCATACAATAAGTCGTATGTGCACGGCTTGCGTTATGGTAAATTGCCTTGCGAACCATGTGTCAAGAATGTTTGCAAATTAGGGGATGAATCCCCGTGTTTATTAAATCTAGACGAACAGTTGATTAAAGAAAAGTTGCAGCTTATACTCTCTAATTAGTTAGAAAGGATATATAACATTCGAAGCATTTCCTCCGAAAGGGCTGGATGTTCTTTATTCACTATGCTTAAGGGTGTTTCGTTAATTTCTCCATTCTTTATACCTAAAGCGATACCTGTTTTTCCGGCCATCAACTTTTCTATAGCTGCAAAGCCCCAGCGCGTCCCTAATAATCGATCTGCCATAGAAGGCGAACCCCCTCTTTGCAAATGTCCAAGTATTGTAACTCTTGATTCAATTGAATTGAATTTCTCCTTAACGGCATTACTAACTTGTATCGCACCACCTGCATCGTCCCCTTCAGACACAATAATAATATGGCTCTTTTTTTTACGCTTCCAACCTTTTTCTAAAAGTGTTACAAGATGATCAATATATGTTTTTGTTTCTGGTATTAAAATGGCTTCAGAACCTGTAGCAAGTCCTGCATCTAAGGCAATATAACCAGCATCGCGGCCCATAACTTCTACAAAAAAGATTCGATCATGTGCTTCTGCAGTATCTCTGATTTTATCAATTGCATACATGGCTGTATTTACGGCTGTATCGAAGCCTAAGGTTGTGTCTGTGCCACTTAAATCCTTATCAATGGTTCCTGGGATTCCAATTACTTGTATAGGGAATTTTTCTGCAAGGGCCGCGGCACCCTTATAAGAACCATCTCCGCCAATAATCACCAAGCCTTCGATATTGAATTTTTTTAAATTTTCAATAGCTTGCTGTAGGCCTTCTTCCGTACGAAAGCGTGCGCTTCTTGCTGTACGTAAAATAGTGCCCCCCGTGTGAATTATATTACTAACATCTGATTCATTCATCGACTCAATTTCACCATCTATTAAACCTTCATAGCCATGTTTTATGCCAAATACATTCAAATTAAAATGACAGGCCGTTCTAACAACAGCTCTTATTGCAGCGTTCATTCCGGGCGAATCGCCTCCACTTGTTAAAACAGCGATATTTTGAATATTTTTCATGATATAAAGATAATTGACTTAAGATTGATTGATAGTTTTATTCTGTTAAGCAATTTAGTATATTTGTGTATCAAAATCTTATAAAATGAACAATCTATTAGCCGGTAAACGCGGCATTATTTTCGGTGCTTTGAACGAATCGAGTATTGCTTGGAAAGTTGCAGAACGTTGTCATGAGCAAGGTGCTAAAATTATTTTGACAAATGCTCCTATAGCTATGCGTATGGGAGAAATTAATAAGTTGGCTGAAAAATGTCAAACTGAAGTTATTGCGGCTGATGCTACTTCTATGGAAGATTTAGAGAAATTATTTGTTACTGCTCAAGAAAAATTGGGAGGCAAAATTGATTTCGTATTGCATTCAATTGGGATGTCTGTTAATGTGCGTAAGGGAGTTCATTATACTGAGTTGAATTACGATTATTTGAACAAGACCATGGATGTCTCTGCAATTTCTTTGCATAAGACATTAGCAACTGCCTATAAGTTGGATGCCATTGCGGAAGGAGGGTCAGTAGTTACGTTAAGCTATATCGCTGCTCAACGTGCTTATTCATTCTATTCAGATATGGCCGATGCGAAAGCAATGCTTGAAAGTATTGTTCGTAGTTTTGGTTACCATTATGGTGTTAAAAACAGAGTACGTGTTAATTCTGTGTCTCAATCTCCAACGCCAACTACAGCTGGTAGTGGTATTTCTGGGTTTGATAAATTTTTCCAATTCGCGGATAAAATGTCTCCATTAGGCAATGCTCCTGCCGATGATTGTGCTCAGTTTTGTGTCGCTCTTTTCTCTGATTTAACCAAAATGGTTACGATGCAAAATCTGTATCATGATGGAGGGTATTCAAATACCGGGATTACTGAACAATTGTTAAATCTTTAATTTAATATAGGCCGGGTAAAACCGGCCTTTTTTTATATGAAAACACTTGTAATAGGTGCTAGCACCAATCCGGATAGGTATGCTTTTAAAGCCATTAAAAGCTTGCGTCAACATAATTATGACGTAATTGCCCATGGATTAAAAAGTGGGCTTGTGGCTGATGTTGAAATTAAGACTGAATGGCCTGTGAACGAAAAAATTGATACGGTAACTTTATATGTTGGTCCAAAAAATCAACCAGAATATATTGATCGAATTCTAGACTTAAAGCCACGACGTATCATTTTTAATCCAGGGACAGAAAATCTTGCTTTAGAACAAATGGCTAACGAAGCTGGGATTCAATGTGAAGAAGCTTGCACCTTAGTATTGTTGGCTACTAACCAATACTAAACAGGCTTTAGAGCTTGCTTGTACCTTTCAATAGCTCTATTTCTTGCAAAACTGTGCTCTACAATTGGTCGAGAATAGGTTAGTTCCTGAAACTCTGGCACCCATTTTTTGATGTATTTGAATTCTCCATCAAATTTTTCTGTTTGTAAGGTTGGGTTAAATACCCTAAAATAGGGAGCAGCGTCACAACCACATCCTGCTGCCCATTGCCATCCGCCATTATTAGCTGCTAAATCGAAATCTAATAATTTTTGGGCAAAATAAGCTTCACCCCAACGCCAATCAATTAACAAATGCTTCGTTAAAAAAGACGCTACAATCATACGCACTCGATTGTGCATATATCCTGTGTTATTCAATTCACGCATACCCGCATCCACAATTGGATAACCCGTTTCCCCCTTACACCACTTATCAAAAAGTGCTTCATTATTCTCCCATCTAATCAAGTCGTATTCCTTTCTGAAAGCGCCTTTAACTACATAAGGAAAATGAAATAAAATCATTTGATAGAATTCACGCCAAATTAATTCATTCAAAAAGGTTTCATTTACGCTTTTATAAGTATTAACGAGCTTTCTAATGCTGATACTTCCGAAACGTAAATGCAGCCCTAATCTACTAGTGCCTTTTATAAAGGGGTAGTCTCTTGTTTTATCATACGATCGAATCAAATCAAGTTGAACATCAGTACTTGGAAATTCTAGGTCACTTTTATAAAATCCAATTTCTGACAGACTTGGGATTGCTTGTGCCTTAGACTTAATTAAATTCACTAAGTACTTTTCAGATGGGTAAAATTCAAGTGTAGAATTGTGAAAAACAGTTTTCCATTTACGAGAATAGGGAGTGAAAACAGTGTATGGCTTGCCATCATCCTTTAGGACTTCATTTTTTTCAAAAATAACCTGGTCTTTGAAACTGTGAAATGCAACCTTATGTTTCACTGCTAGTTCGGATATTTCCCTGTCCCTTTGAATTGCCTGTGGTTCGTAGTCATGATTGCAATAAATAGATTTTACTTTTTCAGTATTTAGAATTTGCTTCCAAACATCTAGAGGTGAGCCATGATAAACGCTCAGTGAACTTCCATATTCTTTAATGATCTCTTGTAGAATATGTAATCTGTTGTGGATATATTGTACTCTTGCATCTTGCTTATCCTCTAATTTGTCGAGGATATTGGTATCAAAAATAAAAATACATCTTACGTTAGAACCGCTAGTCAAGGCTTTATACAAACCGTGATTATCATTCAGACGTAAGTCTCTTCTAAACCAAAAATAAACTGAATTATCTTCCATAACTTTGTAACAAAATAAGAATAATAATGTTTAGCATGACCCTTTTGATTTTAATGAGCACAATTTTAATCTCATTGATTGCATTCAACAATACTTCCTTTTTAAACAAGCAAGCCTTTTACCCTTACATCATTAAAAGAACAGGAGAATGGTATCGTTTTGTTTCTGGAGGTTTTTTGCATGCGGGTTGGCTTCATTTGGGACTAAATATGTTTGTGCTCTATAATTTTGGTAGCATCGTTGAAAAAATATTCAAACTTCATTTTGCTAATTTGGGAGGAATCGTTTTTGTTGTCTATTATTTCTTAGCCATTGCGTTCTCCCATATTGGATCGTATATCAAACATAAAGATGATAATTATTTTAGGTCGATAGGAGCCAGTGGGGCAGTTGCAGCATGCATTTTTACTGTAATCTTATATTTTCCTTCGGCTACTATTTACCCTTATGGAATTCCAATGAAAGCGGTAGTTTTCGGAATTCTATATTTAGCACTTGAATGGTACTTAGGTCGTAGAGGTAACGATATGGTAAATCATGATGCGCATTTTTACGGAGCATTATTTGGATTAGTTTTTCCAATGATTTTCGAACCTTATCAAGCCTTGATTTTTATTCACGAAATTCAAGGAATCTTCGGTAAATAATGTTCGATACTTTAGATATCTTTACAAAAAATTACAGCAATGCATATCATTACAATTTTAGCGGCTCAACCACAAGGTGGAAGTAACATTCCTATGTTGTTATTAATGGCTGGTCTTTTCGGTGTATTTTATTTTACAACGATTCGTCCGCAACAAAAGAAAGCCAAAGAACAAAAAAAGTTTCAGGAAGAATTATCAAAAGGCGACAAAGTAATTACTATGAGCGGTATTCATGGTAAAATTGTAAAATCGGATGAATCAACTTTTGATTTGGAAGTTGCTAATAATACAGTTATTACAATTGAAAAGTCGATGATTTCTGCTGAAGTTAGTGCTAAGGTATATCCTAAGAATGCCAACTAATTATAGTTTTATTCAAATTGAATATGGAACGGAGTTGTATCAGCAAATGGTACAGCTCCGTTTTTTAGTATTAAGAAAGCCTCTTGGCTTAACATATAGACAGGACGACCTAAATAAAGACCAAGCGTTTTTTTTATTTGCATTAACAGACATGCATTCCGGAGCTTTGATCGCATGCTGCTGCTTAGAAAATTTACAACCGATCTATCGGCTTCGTCAAATGGCCGTGCATCCCGATTTTCAGCGTCAATCTTTAGGAAGCTTATTATTATCTGAAGTTGAAAATTGGGTAAAAGAAAAAGCAGGTAATCAAATAACCATGCATGCTCGCGCCTATGCTATACCGTTTTATAGTAGTAATGGATACGAGGTTGAGGGTGAAGAGTTTTTGGAAGTTGGAATTCCGCACCGTGTAATGACGAAATTACTTTAATGGTATCCCTGCTTTTTGCGAAGCCGCCATTAATCCCATTTCTGCTTCTCTTTTCGCAGGATTAATTTTCAATGTTTTTGAAAAACCATCTGCGGCCTCTTTGTAATGCCCCAACATATAATTTGCACCTGCATAGTCGTACCAATAATTGGCATCATTCTCTGTTTTTGCGTAAGCAAAAGCTCTATTAAACCAATATAATGCTGAATCTGGTTTTATACTTCCAAAGCTTAATCCTCTATTATACATCCTCACAAATAAAAAGTGATGTAACTCAATTAATTTAGGATTACCTCGATCTACCGTTTCAAATTGTTTCCAGTATTTTTCACAAACATCTAAACTATCCATTCTCGAATAGGCAACTCCTATGTTTGAAAGCATATCATTATAATCTGGATGTACAGCCAAAGCTTTCTTACAAATTGCAATGCTTTTAACTAATAATTCGTGTTTCATCATTGCGCTAATGTTGGTATCAGCACTCATATTTATATAGGCCGTTACAACACGATTTGCAAGACGAATTGATTTCGGACATTTAGGATAATCAGCCAAGGATAAGGTGTCGTCATTTTTCCAATCCATATTTCTTTGAATGGTCAAGAAGGCATATATTCCAAACACCATTAGGATAGTAATATGGAAAGGCTTACGCAAGTTGATTTCTTTTGCTTTTGTTAAAAGAGAAATTATTACAAAACAGATTGCAATACTGGGCAAAAACAAAAGTCGTTCTGCCAATGGAGTGCCAATTTCAATTACAAAATTTGTGCTAATTGAATATAGAATGAAAAAGATGAACCAACTGAATGCAAACAAATTTTTGCTTTTTATTTTTACGAACGACCATATACTCATTCCGATTAGGCAGACTAAGCATAAAATAAATTGGATGCTATTTAAGTTTAAATATTCGAAATGTTGAAATGAGTAGTCATGAGATAATTTAAACGGAATAATTAAAATTATCAAGGAATAAATAGCCAGGAAAACCTTTGTGGCAAAAGCTTGTCCTACATTTGCATACATAAATGGATTATTCAAGATTTCCTTACTGGCTTCTAATTTACCCATTGGGATAATTTGTATACGTAAGAGTAGATAGATGATAATTACAAGCAATAAAATAGTAGTATCAATGACTGTTTTTTTTGTGCTTTGTTGTTTAAAATAATATAATAGTAAGGGGAGGCCTGCCAACATTGGAACAGCATTTTCCTTTGCTAGTAATGATAAAAATATACAAATCGAAAAATAAACAGTTCCTTTTAGTTTATCCCATTTGAATATTGCAATTAAACCTAGGAAAAGAAATAGGAAACATAATAACTCATCCCTAGATT
Source organism: Chitinophagales bacterium (assembly GCA_947452995.1). Classification (GTDB taxonomy): domain Bacteria; phylum Bacteroidota; class Bacteroidia; order Chitinophagales; family CAIODY01; genus JAHEYX01. The sequence goes on along the minus strand of CANGEV010000005.1, from coordinate 61,681 downwards.
TTATATTTGCCACAACTTCTGTATGAATTGGCAATGCAGCAAACAGTAGGACTGCGTAAAATACGGGCTGCTGTTTGTTAGGAAAAATGAAGGTGCTAAGAAAATAAAATAAAAGTACACAACAAATAGAAAAGAGCAATACGTTCACGAAGTGACTCCAATGCGGATTATTCCCCCATAGCTCAACATCTAGTGCAAAGCTAATCAAGCTAAGAGGACGCCAACGACTTCCTGCTAAATCCAAACTTTGAAAGCCTCTATATCCATAAAGGAAGTCTTTCGACCACAATTCTTGAATTCCATCTATGCCTGATTGTACCAATTTGTTGCCGGTATAAACCATAACGTCATCTAACGCATAATCGTTGAATATACTATTCGCGTAAATGGCAAAACTCACAATAAAGACAAAAAAGGCTAAAATTCCTTTGTTTTTGAAAAGGTTGACTTTTGTGATCGGCTGATCGCCTAATTGCTTATTTTCCGAGGTCGCAGCCTGGACCATGCTGTTTTTTTTCTTTTTACTCATAATATTGTCGCTCCACAAATTTAAGCTTTCCATAAAATTGTTTAACTTTGTTTTTCGATATGAGTTCTCTTCTCTTTCGACAGGTAACTGTTTGCGATCCTAGATCTTCCTTCAACGAGCAAGTGAAGGATATATTAGTAATTGATGGCATTATTTCTGCCATCGAACCTTCAATTCCTTCCAGCAATCATCAAGTAATAGAGGCTACAGGGCTACTATTGATGCCATCCTTTGTGGATATTGGTACTTGGGTAGGTGAGCCAGGAAAGGAGGATAGGGAAGACTTTCGCTCCGCCACAAAAGCAGCTTTGGCCGGAGGCTATAGTCAGCTTGTAATTTTGCCTTCCACCTCGCCTGTAACTGATAGTAAAGCGAGCGTAGAATTTATAAATAATCAGAATCAAGAAATAGATTTTTCTGCATTAGGCTCAATCTCCAAACAATTGAAAGGAGAGCAAATGGCTGAATTATTCGATATGCATACCGCTGGTGCTTTAGCTTTTTGCGATGCTAATAAAGGTCTTGCTAATGAGGGCTTACTACTTCGTGCATTGCAATATGTCAAGGCTTTTGATGGATTAATTATTCAACAGCCTGATACGCCAGCATTATCAAACGGTGGTATGATGCATGAAGGTAAAATTCATGTAACGCTTGGATTGAAAGGAATTCCAGCACTATCGGAGTCTTTAGCTGTAAAGCGTGATATAGAATTGTGTAAATATGCAGGTTCAAAATTGCATTTTTTAAATTGCACCACCAAAGAGAGTCTTTTAGAAATTAAAGAAGCAATTAATTCACATCTTAATATAAGTGCCGGCGTATCGTCGTTACATTTATTATTAACTGATGATTCACTATCCGAGTTTGATTCTAATTTTAAAATTGTGCCTCCTTTGAGAGATAATGATACCGTTTTAGCACTAAAAAAGGCTGTTTTAGATGGTACGATTTCGCTTATTATTTCTAACCATATACCACGTACAATCGAAGAAAAAGCTGTTGAGTTTGCATATGCATCTTCAGGCAGTATTAATTTAGAAACTTGTTTTTCAGCGTTATTAACTGCTTTCGATAATCAAATTAGTAATGATAGAATAGTTGAATTATTAAGTATTAATCCTCGGAAATTATTGGGGCTTAATCTAAATTCAATCGACATTGGCCAAAAAGCAGAATTAACTTTAATAGATCGTCACCAAACATATTTGCTTACGCAAAATGATATAAAATCAAAGTCTAAAAATTCAGCTTTGTTAGGCAAACAGCTACAAGGTAAGGTGAAAGGGGTGTTCACTAAGAATGTTTGGCACCAAAACTAAAAAGCTAAATGCATTTTTTAAGTATTGAATCGCTTACAAAAAGTTATGGTATTCAACCGCTTTTTGAGAATATTACTTTTCATATAAATGAGGGGGACCGTGTTGCTTTAATTGCTAGAAATGGCGCAGGTAAAAGCACCTTGCTAAAAATTTTAGTAGGTAAAGAGTTTTCTGAAAGTGGTAAAGTTGTTGTAAATCGGGATATTCGACTTATCTATCTCGAACAAGAAAATGCCTGGGATGAAAATCAGAAAACGATAGATAACGTCTTTAATCATAACGATGATAAAGTTCGAGCACTTAAACTTTATAATGAATTGTTGTCAGCAGAAACGCACGACGAACAAGCAATTCATTTAGCTGCTGAAAAATTAGAATTTTTGCAAGCTTGGGACACCGAAAACCAAATTGAAACAATTTTATCCAAGTTGAATATCAACTTTCTTCATCAAAAGATTGGAACCTTATCGGGTGGACAGAAAAAGCGTCTAGCGTTAGCCAAGGCCTTGATTGAAATGGAACTCAATCCAGGGCATTGTTTGTTACTTTTGGATGAGCCTACGAATCATTTGGATATGGGCATGATAGAGTGGTTGGAGAATTATTTAAATAATGAGTCTCGTACACTTTTATTGGTTACGCATGATCGATTCTTTATGGATAATGTATGTAACCGAATTGTAGAACTGGATGATAATACCATTTATGAATACGATGGCGATTTCGCGTATTATCTTGAAAAAAAAGATGCACGTATCACGGCTGCCGCAAGTGAACAAGATAAACTTAAAAACCTTTATCGTCGAGAATTAGAGTGGGTTAGAAAACAACCTAAGGCACGCACCACCAAATCAAAAGCCCGAACGGAGGCATTCGACGACCTTGAAGTTAAAGCCCTAAAGCGCAAATCCGATCTTCAGCTAGAGCTGAATATGAAAATGACTCGTCTAGGTGGTAAGGTTTTGGAGATGAAAAAGGTGTACAAAAATTACGGAGATCTTAAAATACTTGCTGGCTTTGATTATACGTTCAAACGTAAAGAACGAATTGGAATAATAGGTGTTAATGGCACTGGTAAAACCACTTTTTTAAATCTAATTAGTGGTAAAGAGGAAGCTGACTCAGGGAAAATTAATTTAGGCGAAACCGTCGTACTAGGTTATTTTGATCAGAAAGGATTGGTGTTAAAGGAAGATGTTCGAGTTATTGAATATGTAAAAAATATAGCAGAACATTTCGTTTTAGCAGATGGCACCAAAGTAAGCGCTGGTCAATTTTTAGAATTGTTTTTATTTGAGCCTGAAAAACAATATACCTACGTTTCTAAATTAAGTGGAGGAGAAAGACGACGTTTGCAATTACTGGGCTTATTATATCAGAATCCGAATTTCTTAATTTTAGATGAACCAACCAATGACCTTGATTTGGTAACGCTTCAAGTGTTAGAGAATTTCTTGACTTATTTTGAGGGTTGTATTTTAATGGTTTCGCATGATCGATATTTCATGGATAAATTGGTGGATCACTTGTTCATTTTTGAAGGGGATGGGGTGGTGAATGATTTTCCTGGAAACTATAGTGAGTATCGTGTTTTTAAACGAGATACTGACAAAAAACGTAAGGAAGAAAATGTTCGAATTAAAGAAGAATTGGCGGCTATGCCTGTAATAGAAAAGCCAAAAGAAAAAAAGAAACTCTCTTACAAGGATCAGCGTGAATACGAAATGATAGAACAGGAGATGCAGGAGTTGCAAGCAAAGCAAACTGAGCTTAGTGCAATTTTAAACAATGAAACCAACTACGATAAAATCCAAGCAGTTGGTGCTGAGTTAGAAAAAATCAGTACAAATTTAACGAAGAAGGAAGAGCGTTGGTTGGAGTTGGCGATGATGATGGAGTAGATAATTGAACAGTTATAAACTAAAAAAGGCCCTTCTTTCGAAGAGCCTTTTTTGTTATAAGTAATAAACTGATTAGTGACCGCCGTTAGTTGGATTCGGAGTGTTAATCATATTAGGAGCTTTTTCAGGAGCTGTTGTAGCAGGAGCCGCTTCAACTGTACCACGAATAGTCAATACCTTTGTAGGTGATTTTGCATTTGATGTTACAGTGATTGTTTTTGTGAAAGCACCAGGGCGACCTTGTGTATTGTAGATAGCGATGATCTTTGCTTTTTCACCAGGTAAGATTGGATTTTTAGGCCATTCTGGAGTTGTACAACCGCAAGAAGCTTGTACGTTTTGAAGAATTAATGGTTCTTTTCCTGTGTTTTCGAATTCGAAATCATATTTAGCTTGAGGACCTTCAGGTACAGTACCGAAGTCGTGTTGATCAGTTACAAATTTAATGTCTGGAGCATTAGGGTTTTCAGCAGGTGCTGTTTGTGCTGCAGGTGTAGAAGCAGGAACTGCTTGTGCGTTAGCTTTGATTACAAATAATCCAGAAGCTAGAAGTAAAAGTGCTAGTTTTTTCATGTTATGATGGTTTAGATTTAGTTTAAAAATTAACGTGTTAGGCAAATATAGAAAAAATGTTGAAAAAGGAAAGAACAAATAGGTTATTGCTTGTTTTGTACAGTTCCTTTTATGTAAATAATTTTGGATTCGCCATTGCTTGCGTTAGATGATATGTTAATACTTTTAGTAAATGGTCCGGGTCTGCCGTTTGTATGATAAATCACCTTAATTGTTGTTTTTGCTCCTGGTAAAACTGGTTCTTTTGAAAAACTTGGTGCTGTACAACCACAACCCGCAGTTACACTATTCAGAATTAATGGTTCTGTTCCTGTGTTAGTAATAATAAATTCGCACATAGCATCAGGACCTTCAGGAATCGTGCCAAAATCATGCGTTTCTTCGTTCACTGTTAAAACACCTTTAGAGGCATTTACTTGAACAATTTGTGGTTCGTTCTCTTGTGCGATTACTACTGCGGATAAATTTCCGACTGCAACGATCATAAGAAAAGTTAAAAATTGTTTCTTCATAGTTTTTGATGGTTTTTCAGAAAGACTACTTAAGGAATAGCTATCTTTTATGATTCAAATTTAGAATCAAATTTTGTACCTTTGAATGTTGCTTTGTTAATCGCGTGTTAAGCATTGATAGCAAATAAATACTCATTTTATGAATTTGAAAACTGAACATACAGTGGATAATTTTATAGCGGAAGTTTTGAACGATTACAAAATCGCTTGCGTTAGTCGTGAAGCGTCTTTATTAGGACGTCGTGAGGTATTAACAGGTAAAGCTAAGTTTGGGATTTTCGGAGATGGAAAAGAGATTCCTCAAATTGCAATGTCTAAAGCATTTCAAAATGGGGACTGGAGAAGTGGTTACTATCGTGATCAAACCTTCATGTTAGCATCTGGTCAGGTAAGTGTGCAACAATTGTTTTCACAGCTATACGCTGATACAAATGTCGCAAACGAACCGAATAGTGGTGGACGACAAATGAATGCGCACTTTGCAACTCGTCTTATAAATGATGATGGTTCTTGGAAGAGCTTCACTGCTCAAAAGAATACAGCTGCTGACGCTTCACCTACTGCTGGTCAAATGCCTCGTGCACTTGGTCTAGCTTTAGCTTCTAAATTATTTAGAGAGAATAAAGCACTTAGCACAAAAACAGAATTTAGTCACAATGGTAACGAAGTTTGTTTTGTGACCATTGGGGATGCTTCTACATCCGAGGGCCATTTTTGGGAAACGTTAAATGCAGCTACTGTAATGCGTGTACCATTAGTAGTAAACGTTTGGGATGATGGATATGGAATTTCTGTTCCTAAAAAATATCAAACTACAAAGGCGAGTATTAGCGAAGCACTATCAGGTTTTGAAATAAATGAAGTGGGTGATGGTATTTTGATTTACAAAGTAAAAGGTTGGGATTATCCGGCTTTAATTGAAGCATATCAAGAAGGTGTTGCAAGAGCACGTGCGGAACACCGCCCTGTTCTTTTTCATATTGAGGAAGTAACACAACCGCAAGGACATAGCACTTCTGGTTCGCATGAACGTTATAAAACGAAAGAGCGCTTACAATGGGAAAGTGAATTCGATGGGATTATAAAAATGAAGGAATGGTTGTTGTCGAATGCAATTGCTAATGAAGAGCAGTTAAATGAGATTGAAGAAGTTTCTAAAAAAGAAGTTTTAGAGGCTAAACAAGCAGCATGGAATAATTATGCGCAACCCATAAAAACTGAGATGATTGAATTGTTGAATGTTTACAATGTATTTGAACAACATTCAATTTTAGGTTATTTTATTCAGCAAGAAATTAGTAGTTTAAAATCCATACGTGAGCCATTTAGAAAGGATATTTTAAGTAGCGCTAGAAAAGTAATGCGTATGGTGAATGCCAATAGCGTTGCCCATGAATTCGTTTTATTGTCTCAATTTATTGATAATTATAAAAAATCATCCTCTAAATTATATACTACACATTTGCATAGCGAGACGTCTCAAAATGCTTTATTGGTTCCAGAGACCAAAGCTGTATTTTCTGAAGATGCACAATCTTTAAATGGTTTTGAAGTGCTGAATAGTTATTTTGATCAACTATTTGCTAATAATCCTATGGTGGTTGCTTTTGGCGAAGACGTAGGCTACATTGGGGATGTCAATCAAGGATTTGCAGGCTTGCAAGCTAAACATGGTGTAGAACGTATTTTTGATACAGGTATTCGTGAAGCTACTATTATGGGACAGGCAATTGGACTGTCATTACGCGGATTCCGTCCGATAGCTGAAATTCAGTATTTAGATTATTTATTATATGGATTGCAGCCTTTAAGTGATGATGTGGCAACCTTACAATACAGAACTGCGGGTGGGCAGCGTGCACCATTAATAATTCGTACACGTGGACATCGCCTAGAAGGGATTTGGCATACCGGCTCTCCTATGCAAATGATGCTCGGTACTTTGCGTGGTATGTATGTTTGCACGCCGCGTAATATGACTCAAGCAGCGGGCATGTATAATACCTTGTTGAAGAGTGATGAACCAGGAATTGTAGTTGAATGTTTAAATGGCTATCGCTTAAAGGAAAAATTGCCTATCAATCTTTCTGAATTCACAGTTCCGCTTGGGAAAATTGAAGTAGTAAATGAGGGATCTGACCTTACTGTTGTTACCTACGGCTCTTGTGTGAGAATAGCTTTAGAAGCAGCTGAACAATTAGCGCAACTAGGTGTTTCTATAGAGGTTATTGATGTTCAAACATTATTACCGTTCGATTTAAATCATGATATATTGAAGTCACTGCAAAAAACGAATCGTATACTATTCTTTGACGAAGATGTACCTGGAGGAGCAAGTGCTTACATGATGCAAGAGGTGATTGAGAAGCAAGAGGGTTTTTTCTATCTTGATGCCCCTGCTCAGTGTCTCTCTGCTGCAGCACATCGTAGCGCATATGGCACGGATGGAGATTATTTTTGCAAACCTTCAGTGGATGATTTAATTGAAAAGGTACAAGAAATGATGTCCTTTTAATTACGTGTAAAGCTAAACCTAGAATGGCAAAGAAATTGGCAAGTGGAAAGGTGGAAAATCCTGTATCTGAAGTTGAGATTCCTTTCTTAATAGTCGAAGGTGCGCGAGAACATAATTTAAAAAATATTTCAGTTAAAATCCCTCGCAATAAGCTGGTTGTTATCACCGGTGTAAGCGGTAGTGGTAAATCGTCATTAGCTTTTGATACCATTTTTGCAGAAGGGCAAAGACGTTACATGGAAAGCTTTTCAGCCTATGCACGTCAATTTATAGGTGGATTGGAGCGTCCTGATGTTGATCAAATAAGTGGCTTAAGTCCGGTTATTGCTATTGAGCAAAAGACTACCAATAAAAATCCTAGATCAACCGTAGGAACTGTTACTGAAATTTATGATTTTCTTCGTCTATTATATGCTCGTGCCGGAGAAGCTTTTTCATACGTTACTGGCAAACAGATGATTCGATTTACGGAGGAACAAATTCTTGAACACATCATTGCTAACTATGAAAATAAACGCGTCGCCATACTTACACCTTTAGTGAAAGGACGTAAAGGTCATTATCGTGAATTGTTTGAACAATATCATAAACAAGGCTATACAAAAATCCGGGTTGATGGGGTGGTAGAGAATATCGTTCCTAAAATGCAAGTGGATCGATTTAAAATTCATGATATCGAATTGGTAATTGATCGTTTTGAAGTTAGTGAAGAGGATATTAATCGTTTAAGGGATTCCTTAAGCCTTGCTTTGAAATTAGGGAATGGTCAAGTAATGATTTTAGATTGGGATAAGGATCTTACTGAGTTAATGAGCAAAACCTTGATGTGTTCGGAATCCGGCATATCCTATGATGAGCCCTCTCCTAATTCTTTTAGTTTTAATTCTCCTTATGGTTCTTGTCCTGATTGTAATGGATTAGGTGTACAATATGAGGTGGCTGAAAGTTTGGTAATTCCTGATTTTAACGTTCCTATCGAAGATGGAGGGATAGTACCTTTAGGTACTAATAAAGACTCTTTTCATTTTGCCCAATTAAATGCATTAGCAAAGAAATATAAATTTAAACTTTCTGAAAGTCCTGCAAAACTTTCAAAGGAAGTTTTGACTAAAATCTTGTTTGGTACTGGTGAAGAAGCGTTAAAAGTTAATTATAGTGGGTGGGCACAAAATTATGATGGCCCGTTTGAAGGGGTAATTCCAATGCTTAAAAGATATTTTGAAGACACCGCTTCAGATCAGGTACGTGAATGGGCAAAAGAATTTATGGAGATGCGTGAATGTCCGAGTTGTCGAGGTAGACGTCTCAAGAAAGAAAGTTTACATTTCAAAATTGCAGAACGAAACATTAGTGAATTAGTGGAAATGGATTTGCAAGAATTGATGGATTGGTTTAAAGGTATAAGTCCTCAATTAAGCAAAAAGCAATTGCAAATTGCCGCTGAAATAATAAAGGAAATTCAAACGCGGTTACAATTTTTATTAGACGTAGGATTAAATTATTTGAGTTTAGGAAGAAGTAGTGGAACGCTTTCTGGTGGTGAGTCACAACGAATTCGTTTAGCAACGCAAATAGGAGCTCAACTTACTGGGATTACTTACATTTTAGATGAGCCAAGTATAGGTTTACATCAACGCGATAATCAAAAGTTAATTCATTCGTTAAGGCAATTAGTTGAAGTTGGAAATTCGGTTTTAGTGGTGGAGCATGATGAGGAAATTATGCAAGCAGCTGATTATATTATTGATATCGGTCCGGCAGCAGGAGAGCATGGGGGTAAGATTATTGCGGAAGGGACATATGCGGATATTTTAAATTCCAATTCATTAACAGCTTCTTATCTGAATAAACGCAAGGAAATTCCGGTTCCAAAAGAGAGAAGAAAAGGTAATGGAAAATTTTTGGAGTTAAATAACTGCTCCGGTAATAACTTAAAAAATGTTAGTGTCAAAATACCGTTGGGATCACTAGTTGGCGTTACTGGGGTTTCAGGCTCTGGCAAATCTACTTTGATCAATCAAACGTTGTATCCGATTTTGATGCAACATTGCTATCATTCTAAAATGAAGCCTCTTTCATACAAACAGGTGAAAGGGTTGGAGCATATTGATAAAATTATTGAAATCGATCAAAGCCCAATAGGAAGAAATCCGAGAAGTAATCCCGCAACGTATATTAATGTTTTTAGTGAAATACGAACGCTTTTTACTCAGTTACCTGAATCGAAAATTCGCGGTTATAAGCCAGGACGTTTTTCATTTAATGTGAAAGGAGGGAGATGTGAGGTTTGTGAAGGAGGAGGCCATAAGGTGATTGAAATGAATTTTTTGCCAGACGTGGAAGTGCTTTGTGAAAAGTGTTTGGGCAAACGTTTCAATAAAGAAACACTCGAAATTCGTTATAAGGGTAAGTCGATTGGAGATGTACTTGAAATGACTATCGAAGAAGCTACACATTTTTTCGAAGCATATCCTATTATTTTTAAGAAGATTAAAACTTTACAACAAGTAGGATTGGGCTACATAAAATTAGGTCAATCATCCACTACATTAAGTGGTGGAGAGGCGCAACGGGTAAAACTAGCTGCAGAATTAAGTAAAAATGATACTGGTAGTACGTTTTATATTTTGGATGAGCCTACAACAGGATTGCATTTTGAGGATATTCGGATATTAATGGAGGTATTGCAAAGTTTAGTGGATAAGGGCAATACCGTTTTAATAATTGAGCATAATTTGGATGTTATTAAGACGATGGATTATCTGTTGGATATTGGTCCTGAAGGTGGTTCGGGCGGTGGTAAATTACTTTTTTCTGGTGTTCCTGAAAAATTAATTAATAGTAAGGATTCTCATACAGGCAAATACTTAAAATCATATTTAAATTAGTTCCTAGGAACTATTATTAATTGTTTTGTTGTATTTGAAATATCTGTTACAATATTTATAAAATATACTCCAGGAGTTAAGTCGTTTATATCTATTTCAAATGTGTTATTAGTGTAATTTTTCAATATTTTGAATGATGTTAATAACGTGCCTTGAATGCTATATACACCTACTTCATAGTTTTTTATTTCAGGGTTCATTAATTGAACTTTTATTTTTGTTGATGCTGGGTTTGGGTTGAGAATAAAGTCGTCATTAAGATTTAAATTATATGTAGTATTTATGTATGTCGAATCTTGAGATGTTGAAACAAGTTTGTAATTACTAATATCAATATAATGAGGTTTGCCATCACTTGGAGTATTATCTGTTAATAATGCTATTTCTTGGAATGTTGGTTTGGTATAATAAATATCATTTATTTGATAATCATTATTACAAGTCTCGTTTGTTTTGGCAGGGCCATTGCATTGGCTGAAGGTGCTAACATTAGAAACAACTTGGGCTCCTCCTTGACAGATTACTCTATAAAAAAAATTGTATGTATTGTTAGGGACTAGGTTGTTTAAAAGAACATCAATTTTGTTATTTAGAGTATTGAAAGCTGAACTAGGTACAGCAATAACATTATAGCCATTCGGTTGAGTATTAATATTCAGCCAATATAAGCGATAAGGATAGGTATTATTTGCAAGTGGATGTGGGTTCCATTCAATGGTATCTCTCGAGCAATGATTTAATACATTTTTTATTGTAGGTGCTGAAGGTGTTGCTGAGCAACCTATTGTCGTGGAAAGCGTACTATAATTACTATAAAAGGCCTGTGTCGAGTTCGAATATTTAGCCCATACTTGATAATTAACTCCTGATAGTAATCCTGTAATATTGTAAGCAGTTACGGAAGGATTTAAATTTATCGTATTATAGCCATTTGTTCCTTGCATTCGCCATTGTAATGAAATATTCGTTGCTCCAGGTAATGTGGGAATTGTGACACTTAAACTTGAAGTTGTTGGGTTGCTTAAGGCAATATTTTGTGGTATAGCTTGAATACTTAATGCATAATTACCAAATGGTGATGTAATTCCATTTCCGCTAAGTTGAACATAAATAAACTGGCCAGCATAGGGTGCTAGTATACCAACTGAGGATGGAAAATTTAAAACTCCATTTGTAGAGCAAGCTAGATTAATATAGGAATTATTACTATTACAAGGATCGTTTGGAAAATAATAAGCAGCAATTGTAGTGTTGAAGTTTGTCGGTATACCATTGAATAAAGTTCTAAGCCTTATGTCGATTCCACCTATGGTTGGAGCTTTGAATTTAAACCATAAAGTTTTTGAATTTGAACCCATTATGCCACATAAGGGAATAGGTTCGTTAATACCTAAATTGCTTGCACTACTTGTGTTTCCTGAAAAATATACACAATTTACACCTGTGGGAGGATAGTTACTACTATTATTGGTTTGACCTAAGAAAATTGTAGATCCACCATCATACGCACTTAAGATATTATTTCCACCTCCCCATTGAGGGTTATTGCTTGAAAAGTTTCTTGCTGTACATGGATTGTCTCCAATTACATTACTTATAACCACATTTGGTGTGGTAAAACTTGTATCAAAAGGTTGAATAGACCAAATTCCGTTGTTGTAAGAGTAGAGACGCACATAATATGTTGTGCTAGGTAATAAGTTAGTAATGGAGTAATTAGAAATGTTACTAGATGTAAAACAAAATGTGTTATTGGATATATTCTGACCTTGCCCAAAAATACTAGAACCATAAAAATTATTGGTTGAATTACTCGGAATAAAATTAATTATGGCTGTTGATATCATCCCTAAATAACTTGTAGCGCATGGATCATTATGACTTAAATTCAGTGTTGTTGAATTCGACGTTAAATTGGTAAAGCTAGCAAATGGTTTCTTTAAGCTATTTTTTATTGAGAAAAGACTTGTATCAATTATAATATCATTGCTTGATATTAATAAATTCGAGAAACAGTTATTATTTAATAAGCATCTTAATCTTATTGTATCTCCCAAATTGTAATTATTTAAGGTTATTAAATTGGAGGGAAAACTGGTTTGAAAATTCCCGTTTATAAAAAGTTGTAATTGAGTGTTAGTAGGAATATTACTAGTTGTTGCATTAATGTTTAATGTATTTGTTTGACATAAATAGTTGTGTGAGGCTTGTATATTTATTGTGCTATTATTTGTTAAAAGGTATATGGTGTCGTAGTTTGAAACAATATTATTACTATTTAAACAAGTTATACTACTTGTTAGTACGCAATATATTATATCATTATTCACAAAGTTTGCAATTGTTAATGAATCAATATTTGAACTTTGAATCAAATTTCCGTTTTTGTAAAAATTAAACAATGCGGATGTACCCGCATTTATATAATTTGAATGATATACAATAGGTTGATTTGGGCAATGCCATTTATTACTGCTTGAAATACTAATAATTGGAGTAACAGGATTTGTTACATTGAAAAATAATGTATTACTCCAAGTACTGTCTTTAACTTGACATTTATTATTACTTATTAGTAAACAACGAATACTATCATGATTGTTAATATTATTAATTGATAATGTGTTGTTATTGCTGTTAGAAATTATAGTATTGTTTTTAAAGAATATATAAGTTGGTATTGCTCCTGCATTATAGGTGTTGGCATTTATTTGTACTAAGCTGCCTTGGCAAAAATTCGAAGAATTACTACTAATTGAAATACTAGGGATTAAATTAGGTAATACTAGAATAGTTTGTGATCTAGTACTTGTTCCTCCGCTATTGTAATTTGAAAGTGTAATGGTATAAGTGCCAGGACTTGAATAACTAATAATAGGATTTAAATTCGTTGGCGTTGATTGATTAGCGAATGGTGCAGACCATGAATAGGAGGTAATAATACCACTTGAAGTGTTTGTTATTTGTAAATTTGCCCCAACGCAGATTGTGTCAGAAGACAAACTAAAATTGCTTAGTGGAATGTTAGGCGTACCCGATATATTAATATTGTCGATGTATAAAGCTTGACCAAAATGCCCGTGATTTCTAAATGAAATTAAAATGTTTTGGCCGATGTAAGAGGATAAATTTAAACTATCAGTCCGCCATTGAGTATTTGTAGGTACAAATTTAGCAGCTGTTATATTTGTGCCTCCGTTAGTAGCTAAGCCAGCTCCGCCTTTAGTGTAAATAATATTCCAATTTAACCCGCAATCATTGCTCACAGCAACAGAAAGTGAATCATAGTAGCCACTTCCATAGGGTGCATAGGCAACATCAAATTTTAATTTTGCATTTGCATAGTTTTGTAGAGCAAATAAAGGGGTAATAATTCCCTCAATTTGTCCACTTCCATTTACGTTATAATTATCAAAGGAAGCTGATTTGCTAGAGTTCTTACCATTATTTGCTTGCATCCAATTACTCGTAGTATTCTGCGCACTCCAATTATTGGGAAGAAAATTATTTTCGAAGCTTTCACTATAGTTTAAATTTAATGGACTTCGAACTTGAATTTGTTGTGAATAGGTTGTACTACTTGTCGAGTTACTTGCGGTTAGTGTGATTATATACGACCCTGGTGTATTGTAGGAGACGTTGCCTGGATTTTGGGAAGTTGAAGAGCTGGGAACTCCTCCTGGGAAGCTCCAGTTATATGTGGTAGGGTTAAATAATGATTGATTTGTAACCGATATATTTTCTCCTGGACAAAGTGAGGTTTTACTTACATTGAAGAAAGCAAAAGGGCTTTGTTGGGTTGGATTATAGAGTGGGGAAGTCCAAATTCCTCTTCCAAATGTTGCTGCTATTATTTTAGATGAGTTCAAATCAAAATCTAAATCATCAATTACGCAATTTGGTAAATTAGTAAAGAATGACTGCCAAGAACTATAGGAGTTATCTAGGTAATAGACGCCCACGTCTGCACCAGCATAGATTGCATCATTAAGAGTGTTAGGTTCCCATCTAACTACATTTATTGGAAGATTAGGTAATCCTGTAGATATATTGGTGAAACTTGTTCCGCCATTAGTTGATTTGAATATTTTGTTGCCGCTTGAATATCCAGAATAACTTATGACAATTGAATTAGGATCATTTGATTTTATATCTATTGATTTTAATACGGCGCTCATAAAGGGGCGATTGATTCTAGTCCAAGTAATACCTCCATCGATTGTTTTCGATATACTAGTGTCTTTGATAACATAAATAATTTGTGAGTTGCTTGGCGCGATTTTAAAGTCTACAATATTAGGTGTTGCACTAGGTTGTGTTCCTAGCTGTATCCAAGATGTGCCTTTATTGGTTGATTTAAATAGATTATTATAACCCCCAAATATTGTATTTGAGTTATTGGGGTCTTGATACCATGGTGAAACCCATGCAGCTGTACCAGAAATACCTGCAACAATATTTGTCCAAGTACTTCCTCCGTTCGTTGATCTATTGTAATTCCCATTATATTGTTCACCATACATTATTGATGGGTTTAATTTATCTATGAAGCAATCCATCCCATCTCCACCTAAAACATAATTATAGGCGTTAATATTGAGATGCAAATTTGTACCATTGTCTTGATGGCCCGTAATGAATAACCCGGAATTTGTAAAGGATTGTCCTACACGATATATTTGAGCAATGCATAAGTTGTTGGAAAGATCGCTCCATGCGTTTCCATTGTTTGATGTTTTAAAAATCCCGCCATCCGTCCCTGCAAAATAGGTTGAGTTATTTGGAAGGTATTCTAATGCGTGAATGTCAGCATGTACATATGGGGCACCACTTCCTGTCCAATGTGCATTTAAAGTCCAATTGACACCAGCATTTGTAGATCTCCAAATGTTTACGCCCCCTACAATAATTTCATTTTTATTAATAGGCGATGCTGCAATTGAAAGTGTATACCAGCCTTGACCGCCTACATCATTTCCAGCACTAGCCCATCCAAGCAAGTTTGGGGTTGTTGATTTCGTACTAAAGCTTAAACCTGAATTTGTTGAAAGATATACTCCTTTGAATCCATAGCTACTTGCAGAATTTTGACAAGCAAGCAAATAGACATAAGAGGAGTCAGCATTTGTAACTGCTATTGAAAGTCTAGAAATACTTGTTGGTACACCGGTCGTTATATTGGTGAAATTTTTACCACCATTAATTGATCTATAAAATAGTGAACCTGTACATGCATAGACGCCTATTGTATCCATCGCTTTGTATTCAATATCATAAAAGCGGCCCGTTAGTACTTGTGTCCATGTGCTTCCTGCATTGTAAGTTCTATATAAACCATTACTTGTTGCTGCCCAAATTGTATTGTTATTTTTCGGATTTATTAATAGTTTATTAATGACTCTTCCTTGATTTACCGTCCACGAAAGTCCAGTTGGATTCCAATTTAACCCTCCGTCAATTGTTTTTAATACGCCAATAGAATAGCAATCGGAATGATCTCCATCTCCTGTAGCGAGATACATTATTTGAGGATTTATTGAATCAATTACAATATCTGAGACGCCGATAACTGATAATAAATCTGTATTTGTGTTCCATGTTTGACCTCCATTAGTACTTTTCCATAATCCTCCTACTGGAGCACCTACAAAAATTGTATTGGCATTTCCCGGAACAAATTTTATGCAATTTATTCGGCCGCTACCTCCACCATTGGGAGTGCCTATTGGGCCCACAAATGACCATCCTGCGCCAGCTGTTAAATTAGATGTACTGCTATTTTTGTAAGCATTATTACTAGTAAACCAATTATTATTTATTCTATTTAATCTATAAATGCTGTCCGCTACTTTATTTGTCTTAAGATATTTTTCAAAAAAATCCCATGTTTTACTCGGTAAGGTTATATCACCACTAGGATAAACCCGTGAACTTAAATAGTATTCTTTTCTTTTGTAATGAAAATACTCTGATTCCTTTGATTCATTTTCTAAGTAAAATTTTTGACCATTTTTTCTTTCACGATACATTTCGCGTTCTTTCCAAAACCAATGCAATGTAAATTGCCTTTTGATCTCATAAAAATTGTAAATCTTATTTTCGTTTATAAACAACCATATTTTTTTGTTTCTAAACCCATAATTAATTTTCCTATTGACTTTATTTTGTCCATTCGTTACAGAAGGGATAAAATGAAGTAAAATAACAAGCAGTAGTTGTAGCTTAATTAGATGTTTGTTCATTCCTAAATTTAACACAAGCTTGATTTAAAAAGGATATTTCTTAAAATTATTTTTGTTTTTGCTCCTTTTTTATATTTTTGACGACCACAAAACACAATACACAATACAATGGCAGAAGTAGCATGGCACAAAGGAGTTTTTTACAAGATTGAACAAGAAACTCCAAACACTCGTAGATTTTACATAGAATTCCCTGAATTAGAAAAATTTGATTTCACTCCAGGGCAATTTGTGACGATGGATTTACCAATCCATGAAAAGAAAAATCTTCGTTGGAGAAGTTATTCAATTGCGTCTAATCCTGATGAATCAAATAAATTAGAATTAGTAATTGTTTTGAAAGAAGGTGGAGCCGGAACTACGCATCTCTTTAATGAAATCAAAGAAGGTATGGATGTGCCAATGCGTGGACCATTAGGTAAGTTTACTTTACACCATCCATTGGAACATGATTTATGTTTCATTTGCACGGGTACAGGTATTGCGCCTTTCCGTGCGATGGTAAAAGATATTAAAATGCATGGTAAGCAACATAAAAATATCTACATGATTTTTGGAACACGTGTAGAAGGCGATATTTTGTACCGTCAAGAGATGGAACAACTTCAAAAAGATATGCCGGGATTCCATTTTATTCCAGTACTTTCTCGTGGAGATGAAAGTTGGAATGGTGAAAAGGGATACGTTCATGAGGTGTACGAGCGTTTATTTAGTGATAAGCGTCCTGCTCAGTTCATGATCTGCGGTTGGACAGCTATGATTAATGAAGCTAAAGACCGCCTAATGGCAATGGGTTATGAGAAAAAAGACATCCACTACGAATTGTACGGATAATCCAAAACAAAACAACAAAATAACAGGTAACTGGGGCGAGCAAATCGCAGCAGAACATCTTATAAATAATAATTTTTCGATTTTACAGCGAAACTGGAAATGGGGAACCGCCGAAGTTGACATTATTGCTCAGCATCAGCAGTTCCTCATTTTTATTGAAGTAAAGACTAGAAAGTCAGCTAAATTTGGATATCCAGAAAGGGCAGTGAATAGAGCAAAGCAACAGCAGTATATTCGACTGGCAAAAGCCTATATCGAGAAAGAAAAATGGAAATTGGACGTTCGATTTGATGTTATTTCCATATTAATGAAGAATGAGCAAAGCTTTGAATTGGAGCATATTAAGGACGCTTTCTTTCCGTATAATTAACAATTATCAATTAAAATCCAAGGATTGCGCTAATAAATCGTACCTTTGTAGCTTATAATTTTACAATGACATTATTTTCAGACCTGGGACTTAACCCAGAAATCCTCAAAGCAATTGAGGAATTAGGTTTTACAGAACCTACCCCTGTTCAAGCACAATCAATACCAGCTATTCTTTCCGACGATAAGGATATTCTTGCATTGGCGCAGACCGGAACCGGGAAAACTGCCGCTTTCGGCTTGCCAATTTTAAATCTGATTGATTTAAGCAAGAAGACTACACAAGCGCTTATTATTTGTCCTACACGTGAATTGTGTTTGCAAATCGAACGAGATTTGAACAAGTTCGCCAAGTTTGTCCCACAGTTTTCTAGTGTGGCGGTTTATGGAGGTTCAGATATGATGCGTCAGATTAAGTCTTTGCGTAACAAGCCTTCAGTAATTGTGGCAACACCTGGACGACTGATGGACCTTATGCAAAGAGGTGAAATCAATTTCGGTGCAATTCGTTTTTGCGTATTAGATGAAGCAGATGAAATGCTCAATATGGGCTTCCGTGATGACATCGAATATATCTTAGGATATACTCCGGCAGAGAAGCGTACTTTCTTGTTCAGTGCTACAATGCCTGCAAGTGTACGTCAAATTGCAGAACGCTTTTTAAAGGATGCGAAAGAAATTTCTGTAGGTAGCAAAAACACGACCAACCAAAATATTACCCATGCTTATGCACTTGTGCACGGTAAGGATAAATTTATGGCACTCCGTCGTATACTTGATTATCATCAAACAGATTTTTACGGTATCATCTTTTGTACTACTAAGCGAGAAACGCAGGAAATTGCCGATAAATTAAACAAAGATGGTTACATGTCTGATTGTTTACATGGTGATTTAAATCAGAATCAACGTGAACGTGTAATGCAAAAGTTTCGTCAGCGTAGTGTAAAGATTTTGTTGGCTACGGACGTTGCTGCACGTGGTATAGACGTTAAGGAACTAACGCACGTTATTCATTTTGATCTACCAGATGATATTGAGAATTATACGCACCGTAGTGGACGTACAGCACGCGCTGGAAAGACGGGTGTTTCTTGGGCATTGATTTCTGCTCGTGAAGTACATGTTATGCGTCAGATTGAAAGAATGGCAAAAGTTGCTTTCGTACTTAAACCAATTCCAACTTTCTCTGAAGTTGCCACTCACTTAATTGATTCTAAAATCCAACAGATTTTTGCGCATCCTCATATTGAGGAAGCTATCGAAGTTGCTATCAATGAAGCATTAGCTGATATTACTTTACCTGATTCAGATACATTAATGCGTCAAATGTTGCATTTCTTGTTCTCTGGTAAAACTATTATTGGTGCTGATCGTGAAGATTTGAACCGTGGTAATGAAAAAGGTGGTTCTGGTCAAAATGATCCGAATCGCGTATTAGATGTCGTTGCTGGAACTCGTTTGTTTATCAATCTTGGTAAACGTGACGGATTTACTGCAGCTTCGATGAAGACCTTCGTTATGAGTAATACAGGTATAAATCCTGCAATGCTTAAGAATGTGGATATTAAAGGTGTTTATAGCTACTTAACTGTAAAGGATGAAGCGGTAGAGCCAATGATGTCAATGCTTCCTGGAAGCACGTTTAATGGTCGTGAGATACGCATGGAGAAGAGTGGTATGGATGCCAAGATGGATGGTGATGATAGCAGCTTTAGCAGCCGTCCTCGCTCCCGTCGTCCTTCAAGCGGAGGTTCTAGCCGTTCTTTCGGTTCTGGATATTTCGAAAGTGGTGATTTTAAAGGATCACGTTCGAGCGGTGATCGTCCTGAAAGATCAGAAAGAAGAGGTAGTGGCGAACGTAGTGAAAGAAGTGATCGCGGCGGAGAAAGAGGCGAAAGAGCTCCTTTCGAAAGACGTGAAAGATCGAGCAGCAGTTCGTCTAGTTCATCACGTGGAAGTAGCTCACGCTCGAGTAGCTCAAGTCGCGGAGATAGTAAATTTGGAGGTTCGCCAAGGTCAGGTGGCGATCGCGACTCACGCAGCGGCTCTAGTTCTTCTTATAAAGGAGGACCTAAGAAAGATGGAGCTCGTTCTAGCGGCGGTTCATCAAGTTATAAAGGGAAAAAAGACGGCCCTAAAAAACGTTATTAATTTATAAAATTGCTTTAAGGTTAAGGTGTTAAGGAGAATCTTATCTTAACACCTGCCTTTACAGCAGTAATCGGGAAGCTAGCACTTGTAGCTGGTATTGTTCTACGATAATCATAGAAAATTCTAATATTCAGTTTATTGTTCACTACATAGTCTATGTATGGTGCAATACCTATTGATTTCATACCCCTAGTTGGAGTATTTAAATTTTGATCTAATTTATAATTCATCGTTAGATCATTTCTGTATGTCAAGTCTAGTCGGAATGTTAGGTCATTATCTAACTTAACAGGCTTGCCTTGATATTTTACTGGCAAGGATGTGCCCTTTCTTTTATAGCCACCACCAAACGTAAATTCTTGTGTACGAGCTTCTGAGAGTTGGTAATCAACAAAGGACATGTTTAGGTTTCTGCTAAACTTAATATCTAATTTAGTAGTGAAATTATTCTTCCAAGTTATATCAATACCAATTAATGGGGCTAATTGTTCTGTAATACTTATCGAAGGAACATTATAATAATTTACAAAGTTTTGACCTACGGTATCAATAAATATCGGCCATATAGATCCTGAATTGTCAAGAGCTAGCAGGAAGTTAGGTGCTGTTGTAAAGCTTCCAATATTAAAAGTAGAATTATAAGTATGGTTAATGGTTGCTGAAGTAATTAGTTTCTTTACACCAGGCAATTTAGTTAGGCCGTTATAAGAAACACGCCAGTTTGGCTTTGGTAGTATGTTGAATAACTGATCTATTGACAAACTAGCCATTTTAGGGCTAGTATACGTAGATAAAAAGGCAGGAATGAGTACGCTCTGTGAATAGGGGCCATAACCTTTATAGTATTCGTTATGCCCAGGGAATGTATCTTGACTATATGGGTTAGCAATTCCTAGTTCCTTCGAAATGAATTTACGTTTTCTTTCAAATTCTTTAAATAACGGAGAAACATTATCGGCATCTGGTTGAATAAAGAATGTGTTCAACCCAAAGAATGATACAGAAAATGATCCATTAATCATTTTGCTTTGTACATCGAAGTAACCATTACTATTGGATGTAGCTGGCTGATATTTGTAATTCTCACTTAAATTCTTTGAAGAATTACGCATGAACGTTAGGTCGATTTTAAAATCTGTCATCGGCTCCAAACTAGCAGTCACATTTAACGTCTTTGTTAACCTTTGCGTGAAAGGTGTATTTTGCATGAAGTCTTTAGAAAGTATATCATAGCCACCATACATATTCATGATGGATGGGGAAGGTTGTAAACCGGCGATAAAGTCGTAACCAGGATAACGCATAAAAGTATCCATTCCAATATAACGGGTACGAGGGAAATATCCTGGAAGTTGAGTACCTGCGTCTTCAGAATAATTTATTGATGCTCTTTTTAGGGACATCATTGGCTTCAAAATTACATATAGTAAAGGATTCAAAGGTTTTTCTTTCTGTATTTTAACAACCTTTGCTTTCTTCTTCTTTTTCTTCTTTACAATAACTTTTTTATTACTAGGTTTAGTAGTGTCTTTCTTGGTAATTACATCAAAAGTATATTGATCCAGAATATCAATTAATGGATATTGATATAGATTTAAGTTATTGTCATCGACAAATTCTATCTCATCGTCTTCAGTAATTTCAATATCCTCATCTAGGCTATAATATTGTTGATAGAATTTTGAATCAACCTTGGCCGGAAGTTGTTTCATTACATTGTTTATATTACTGCTTGGAGCACCTTCTTTTTTACCATTAGTATTTCCGTTAGTCCCCGTTTTATTCGAATTCCCATTCTTCTTTTCAGTTGCTTGTTGGATAAGTGTTTTACTGTTATAGCGTTTTAGTAGCTTTGATTTATTATATAAATTATTAAAGTTAAAATCGCCATTAATTTGTTTGTTTTGATTGTTTTGAATGGTATTGCCCATGTTTTCCATTGTCAAAGGAGCTGTAAGCCAGGTATATCCAGCAGAGTAGGTGGCTCTACTATTAATCCAATCTGTTAGTGGGAATTTGGAGAATGGCAATGTATAATTTACTGTCAAATCATGGTGATAATCGGTAGTACGTTTTAATTGCTTTATTCGATTAATAATAGTATCTCGTTTTTCCTTTGTATCGATTCTGCCGTATGGCTCATCAATTCTAGAATTGTTTAATGCATTAAAATCTATAGTAATACTTCTTGTTAGATCATATTTCACACCATAGGTGCGTGTCATTTTAAAATACTTATTGAACGTTGGTGAAATTGCGACTTCTTCTGGACTAATTTTTCTTAAATGTGATTCACCAAATTGTCTATCTAAGTCAGCTTTTAATGAAACATTGGTGGGAAGGAGATTGAAATTAAACTCCTTAATCAAGTTAATATACTTTGTCTTCCAAGGTATCCATTTAAATGGCGTTACAAACTTAGGTTTGATTGCATAATTATAACCAATACCTGCTCTGTATTTTTTTAGATCATCACCCTGATAGGTAGGATTTCTCTTAAACGTCTCCGTATAACTGTATGAGATATTGAAATTTTCAATGTTTGTTGGAAGGTTGAGTTGTCCTAATTTCGTTTTCTTTGGGCGACTAATTTTAACATTTGTGAGGTTATAACTCAAAATACTGGTATAATCCTGAGCAGTTTTTTTAATGGAGTCTGCATATGCTTTACCTCTTAAAGTTTTTGCTTGCGCTAACTCATCTTTTAACTTAACATCCAATTGGAACGGATCAAATCTAGGATTCGAAATTTGCTCAGAGTAACTTGCATAGAATGGAAGTTTAATTCCCCATTTTTCTGGCAATAATTTACCAAGTTCTAGATTGGTTGAAGCATTATATTGAAAGAAATTATCTCTGAATCGATCTGCCAATTTTTGCTCCAAGGATCCATAGCCAATGGTATGCATATTACCAGTAACATTTATGTTTCCTAAATCCGCTAGACGTACATCTGCACGAACTAATGCTGCATACCCTCCTTGTTCATCAAATCCATCTAATCTTAATTCATTAAACCAAACTTCTGCACATTTTGATTGCGCATCATCATCCGCGTAAATGGTAGATCCCCTTTTAGGATTTCTTACACCTAGCATCACTGTTTTTGTTAAGCCTAAATTGGGGTTACCTACAATTGTTAAAATGGATCCATCTTTATATTTGATTCTGAAAGGTGCGTTAATAGCCTTTCCGGAAGCATTTCTTTGTTGTTTGATAGAAGACAAAGAGTCTAATTCTACAACAATATTATTTAACTCGGGCCAAACATTTAAATCTGCCGTTGCACCTACATCTGTGATCCTAAGCGGAATCGATAATTCATAATAATTTTCACTGAAGTCGGCGCCTAAACGTATAAAGCCATAGACGTCATGATTGTTTAACGGCTTTTCTCCAGGTTTTGATTCGGCGTGTACAAATAATTTAATACGTTTAAATGTACGCATATCTAGATTGATATTCTTATAAACAGCACGGGCATCACCATCTAATAAATTGCAAACTTGCAAAGCCATCGATTGTTCATTTTCGCGAACATTCGTTTGTGAGGTTAATTTTAAGGTTCGTTGAATACCTGGAGGTAGTACATAACCTACAGGTTGTTTTGTAGCATTTTCTTCTAGGTTAACAGAGGTTACATTAAAATATGTATCACCATCATGATCCGTTGAAATTATTTCACCTGGGCTATTAAGAGAAAAAAGATAACGACGCCATTGGTTTCGAACCAATTCTAATTTTGCAAATCTTAGTGTTAGGGAGTCGGAGAATCCATTCAAATACATCCGTATAAATCGAATGGATTTGAAGTCGGCAATCATCCCAACCTTTTTTTCATAGTTTGTAATTGGAATTTTGAATTGATAGTATTTAACAGAAGCAGTGCTGCCATTTTTTAGTTTAACATTTGCAACCTTAATATCATTAACAAAATTGCTACCCACTTGCATATCGGGGGTGAAATGAATTCTGTATTGAAAATAATCCTCAGTCTCGCTAAGTGAATTATCACGATTAATATCCTCTGTTTCTGGTGTAGGTGTTGCTGCTGTTGAATAAGTTTCTGGAGATTGTTGGTCGGTAGGTGAGTTACCTTGCGGGTTGTTAAATCTTCTATATCTTTCAATGATAGGTTTCTTTTCATTGTCATAATCCGACCCTCTATAGTAATGATAGTCATCATTTGAAGGGTCTGATTCGGCTGCAATTCTTGCTTTACTACCGGCAGGAAATGCGTTGATATATGATTTGTAAAACACCCTTTCGGAGTCGTTATTCATACCATCATAACCGACATCTTGAATTAATCTAACTGCATCTGAATTATCAAAGGTATTTGTAATAGGTTGTTGATTTGTCGGAACATAACCCCAAACTGTTTTTTGCTTAGCGGCCTTATCATCCGCACTTCGAGGCATACCGTTTTCATAATATTTTCTAGAGTCTTTTAGAATGTCTTCACTAACTGTACCTAGATTGAAATATAAATCACCTGAATTCGCACTAGGTGTTCCTCCTTCTGAATAAGGATCCATCACCCAAAATTGGATGAACTCAATATTCGAAGCTTCGAAATCTGAATAGTCGATGCTACGCATAATTCCACCCCAACGCTTGGTAGGGTTTTTCAAGGAACCATCCGCATTCATCCCCGTAATGTCATAATTATAAGGTCCTCTTTGTTTAGGATTAAAATAAAGATCTAGTGTCGTTAGTGTTAAGGGGGTGCCCGGTTCTAATTCTTTATTAGGGAAAATTTCTTTTTGCTCTATCTCTCGAACAAATAAATTGGATTGTTCATCATTACTTGTAAGATTTGCAGCAATTCCCGATGTTCTCGTAAAATATGGATCAATATTATACCAAGACAATTTACCACGATTATGCCCATAATCAAGGGTGTTCAATTTTGATTCTGGGAACAATTCAGTTCCTGATGCTCCTCTGCTCGCATCTCGAGGAGTCGACGCGATAACCCAACTATTACTTGGAAATTTAATATCATAATTGCTCTGAGCACCTTCAAAATCATCGATATAAACCTGTCCGTCTTTACCAATAGCAGGGGAGTGACCCGGATTAAGTTTTGCAAATTCAGCAGTTAATGTTATGTTTGACTTTGCTTTTGTGCTGTAAAATGGCAACTTATCTAGCATCTGTGTAATGCGCTTATTATCCTTGTTAAAATGAAAATCTGTGCCAATTATCCCATTACTGATTGGATCGTCGCCAACTAATACTTTTTGTGTAAAGGGTCTTTCATTTAAGTGCAACCAAGTAGCTCCCCAACTCATATTCGGATTGATATAATAATCGAATCTACTACCCAATAAAGTCCTTACCTGTCCTAAACCCATGAAGGCGCTATTTTCAAATTTGATCTTAATTGGTTGCCCAGAATTTAAAATCCCTTCATTGATAATTTTTACTCTACCTAAATTATAGTCAACTGAATAATCGACGTTCTCTCTTAATTCTTGACCTCCTGAAATTACTTTCACTGAGCCCGTCGGTAAATTGAATGCACCTAAATAAATTTCAGATGCGGAAGAAGATTTATAGGTCCCTTTAATATTGAATCTATTCTTCTCTGGGAATTGTTGTGCCTCTGCCTTTGTCTTGTCATATAATTCTTGATAAACAAATTGATTGGCTATGTATTGATCATCTTGTGTATTCTGGAACTTTGCGCGTAAATCACTGCCAAAAGGTTCTACTACAGGAAAAATTAATCGTCCAGTTTGAGGGATAATTGTTGTGTTTTGTACGAAATCAAATATTCCGTCTGGAACAGGGTCATTATTGTTATTGAGGCGATCTAAATTCAACAATCGTAACAAAGGAATCCCTTGCACACTACCTTGATTTAAAAAACGCTTTTCTCCAGAACCTGCGATGATATAGGTTACATCTAATTTAAAATCTGTTGGACTGATTTGATAAGCACCTAAGGAGTAAATATTTTTCATCATCAAATCCCACATTGGAATTGAAGTGTTTTGTGATTGTCCTTTTAAAAGTTTTAAGAATAAAACATTTTGTGAGATACTAGTAATTGCGGTAGAATCCCCATTCGTGTTAACTGTAGGCATATCTTGTGAAAATTCACCCACTTTATACGTTTTTCCATTGTAAGTGTATTCATATGATACAGCGAGTATATCGCTAGGGTTTAAGGTTGTTTGTAAGGAGATGAATCCTAATTGGGGATATAATGTATATTCTGTTGTTGATAGTTTTTTTGCATAGGTTTTCATATAAACCAATTCTTTCTTCTCCGATGCATCGAAAAATCCAGAGGAGGTTATTTCACTAACAACGGTATTCGTATTCCTACAAAGTGGGTTGTTTTTTAGTTTACCATACAATCGGTTAATTCCATTTCTTGGTAAGGAGTCGCCTGCTAAAGGTATTTTTAATGAACTTTGATACGGTAGCCCTTCGCCTAAGTCCATACACGCTACGATATCACGAACATTTTCTGTAACGCCTGATTTATTCGTTACCCAGACTTCAATTCTTGTGATATTAATTCCGGATTGAACGATGGGAAGTTTAGATAACCACTTATTATAATGATCTCTAAAAAATTGACTCAAGAAAAAGTGCTTATTGTCTTCATATTGATCGGCCTGAATGCTATAATTTTGCATTTGAGCACCTCCTTGAATATTAATTTCTTCCGACTTCGATTTTTGTTGCGAAGCAATTGTTGTAACACTGAGTCGACCAAATTTCCATCCAGTTTTAAAACCCCATAATGTTTGACTTCCTGTTATCAGTGAGTTGTTCAAGGGTAGACTCACGTTGCCAGCCTCTACCTTTTGAAGAATTTCATCCTCTTTGCCTGTATAGTCTAATTTTACTTGGTTTTCAAAATCGAAATTCGCTTGCGTATTATAGTTCGTAACAAACTTTAACTTATCACCTATTTTTCCAATTACATTCAAATTTATATTCATGTCGAAATCAAACCCTCCTTGCTTTTTCGCAGCTTCAATTAGCGTTGGATTTTCTACACGTTGTTTGTTTAAACCGAATGTCATTTCAATATTACCAGATGGACGAATATCCACTTGACTACCGCCAAAAAATCGATCAAATAATTGTCCACCGACGTACATCTTCGGTACAGCGTTTTTGTTCTCAATTAAGGAGCCTGTATTATTTTTTGTATGCCAATAATCTCGTTGTGATTCCGTTGATTGATATTTAATGAAGTCTTGAAAACTCATATACATAGGTGGACGATATGGGATATCTCCCATCATCTCTGTTACTACATACATGTTCGTCTTTGGGTCATATTCTACCTTCTTGGTAATATTTGAAGGTGTATTAAGATCGATACCTGGGGTGTTCGGACCGTTTACAAAACTCGCTTCCTGATCTTGAATTGGAAAGGGTAGTGTATCGGCTATAGACTTAGCGGAAGAGCTATTAGGGTTATAATAAGAAAGTATAGAAAGGCCATTACGTCGAGCAAAGCTATCGCTGATTGCTAAACAGAATAATAGGATAGCAATTACAACACTAATACGTGTAATTGTACCCTTTTTCTGTTTTACAGAAAATAAATTCCCAATCTTTTTTTGTTTCATTCCTGCTTTTCTAACCTTAAATCGTTTAAGGAACTACAATGCTTGAAGTGCTGCTTTGATAATAGCTTCAACTGATGCGAGATCCGGTGCTTTCGTTAGCACTTTATTGATCGCGTTTTCAGATTGCTGTTTAGCAAATCCTAAGGCTATTAATGCCGACAATGCTTCTTGCTTATGACTTCCGACTCCGCCAGGTGCGGCCCAGGCTAAGTTGGACGCATCTGTAACTTTTAACATCTTGTCTTTTAATTCTAAGACAATTCGTTTTGCCGTTTTAGGGCCGATTCCTTTTACTTTTTCTAAAAGATCGGCTCTTTCATGAGCAATGGCCTGTTGAACATCTTCTGGTGCCATTGAGGACAATACCATTCTGGCTGTTGACGGACCAACACCGGAAATACTTATCAAGTATAAGAATATCTGGCGTTCTAACTCGTCTGCGAAGCCATACATAGTATGTGCATCTTCTTGAATGTGTAGATGGGTAAAAATTTTACAAGCAGTATTGTTTTGAAGCTTTGAATAAGTGTTTAAACTTATGTGTACCTGATAGCCAACCCCATTTACTTCAATTATGAAGTATGTTGGGCATTTGTGCTGGATAGTTCCGTTCAAATATGCTATCATGGTCGCTTATCCAAAGTGATTTGACCAAAAATAAAGAATATTTTAACAATTACAAAGTTTTACCCTCCTCAAAATACCCAAGATATACCCAATCGCCCCACACGTTTTTGCAAGAATAATGTGGCATTTGAACAGCTTCTTGTAAATATTCTTTTATTGGATAGAAGTTGATGTGCATGTCTAACGTATAGTAGTAATACTTTTGACATGGGGTAACAATAAACAATCCTTTTTTTGCAACACGCTTAAGTTCAGCTACTGCCAAAGGAACATTTTTTAAGTGTTCGATAGTATGATGACAAGTTACATAATCAAATGACTTGTCTTCAAAAGGTAATTTTTCAATATTTCCACGAGTGTAATTCACGTTAGGGACGTTTATTCCATCATGCACATCACAACCCATTAAGTTTAAATTAGGTCTGTGTTTTTTCACTTCTGCTAACCAATGCCCGCGTCCACAACCAACATCCAATAGGCTAAGATTGCTTTCTGTTGGTAGTTTGCTGATCATTAAATCAATACTTTGTTGATTCATGTCTGTTGGACGGTCTGTTGCTAAACAATCCAATTCGCGATAGGCTTGCTCATATTCAGCCTCCGTCATGGAATACACTTTTGATTTGAATTCCATATATAGTTTAACCTTCTTTCCTTTATACCAAATATAAAAGAAAGGGTACATAAACCATCTTGAATCTCTGATTACTGGAGGAATGCATTCATCTAAAATGAAACGAATGCTGTTCGTTATATTTCTATTCATAATTTTATTCTTTCCAATCTGCTATAAATACATTAGTATCTCTTCCGCCACCATTGTGACGATTGGAGCAAAATACGATTTTCTTTCCATCTGGAGAAAACATTGGAAAGGCATCAAATCCGCCATCATGTGAAATTTTTTCTAATTCAGTGCCATCTAAATTGATTAAATAAAGATTGAAAGGGAATCCACGTGGACTTTGATGATTAGAGGAAAAGATAATTTTCTTACCAGAGGGATGAAATGCAGGAGCCCAATTAGCCTGACCTAAATTCGTAATCTGTCGAACATTGCCACCATCAGCGTTTGCTACAAACACTTCCATTTGTGTTGGAGCTACCATATCATTCGCTAATAAATCTTTGTATTCTTTTATATCTGCTTCCGTTTTTGGGCGAGAGGCACGCCACACAATCATTTTTCCATCTGGTGAAAAATTTGCTCCGCCGTCATATCCTAGTGTATTAGTAATCTGTTTAACATGCTCACCATTAATATCCATTGTATAAAGATCGATATCTCCGTTTCTAGTAGATGTGAAAATGATAGTTTTTCCATCCGGAGAAAGAGTAGCCTCTGCATCATAACCATTCGTATTTGTAAGGCGTTTGCGTACATTCCCATTCAAATCAGCTATATAAATATCATAGGAAGGATAGAGGGGCCAAACATATTTTTTAATTTTCTGACGATCGGGAACTGGAGGACAAGTATCCATTTTATCATGGGTGCTCGCGTAAATAATGCTTGTGTCACCAGGCATGAAAAATGAACAAGTAGTTCGACCTTTACCGCTACTTACAGCATGCAATTGACCGTCCTTTAATTTCATCCAAAAAATCTTATCGCAATTTAATCCCGCCTTTGGATTTGTTATTTGCAACGTAAGCATTTTATTATTAAAGCTGAAATAGGCCTCTGCATTGTCTCCTCCAAAAGTTAGTTGTCGTACATTCGTCAAGTGCTTTTCTTCATAAAACTGTAAAGAATCTGAAGATTTTTCTATTGGTAATGCAGATATAAAAGCAGAATGACCAATAAAACTCAATAATGTTGTTAATAGGAGTAAGATGGACGGAAGTGATTTTTTCATTCTTCAAAGGTAGAAATCCCACACAATTTTTCCTGAACATTGGATAAGAATATGTACAACTTTTTTGGGTAGGTGGAGAATGAATGAATTAAGCTTTTGTAAACTAAATGTAAAGTGTAACTTTGTTTATTAAATTTTGAATTTCATGAAAGTGCATAATTTCAACGCAGGGCCGGCAATACTTCCTCAAGAAGCCGTTCAAGAAGCTGCAAAAGCCGTTTTGGATTTTAATAATAGCGGTATGGGGATATTGGAAATCAGTCACCGTAGTAAAGACTTCATAGCAGTAATGGATGAAGCAAGTGCTTTAGTGAAGGAACTTTGTGGATTAAGTGATGAATACAAAGTTTTGTTTTTGCAAGGTGGGGCAAGCACACAATTTATGATGTTACCGTATAACTGCTTACCACAAGATGGTACTGCTGTTTATGCAGATACTGGAACGTGGGCAAATAAAGCTATAAAGGAAGCAAAGTTGTTTGGTAACGTCAATGTAATAGCAAGTAGCAAAGATTCAAACTATTCTTTTATTCCTAAGGGTTATGAAGTGCCTAATGATGCGGCTTATTTTCATTTGACAACAAATAATACGATCTACGGTACGCAATATCAAGATAATATTCCAACAGCATCTATTCCTATGGTAGCTGATATGAGTAGTGATTTCTTAAGTCGTCGCCGTAATTTCAGTCAGTTTGATATGATTTATGCCGGTGCTCAAAAAAATGTTGGTCCTGCTGGTGCTACAATTGTTGCAATTAAAGAAAGCATGTTGGGTAAGGTAAATCGAACTATTCCAACTATGATCGATTATCGCACGCACATTAAGGATGGTTCAATGTTTAATACACCTCCAGTTTTCTCTGTATATGTAGCTATGCTTACATTGCGTTGGATTAAGAAAATGGGCTTAGAAAATATTGAGAAAACAAATCTTGAAAAAGCAACGATGCTTTATAATGAAATTGATCGTAACTCATTATTCAAAGGAACTACAGCTGTCGAAGATCGCAGTTGGATGAATGTGAATTTTGTTATGAACAATCCTTCGCTAGAAGATGATTTTAAAGCTTATGCAAAAGAAAGAAATATGATTGGCTTGGCTGGTCACCGTTCTGTAGGTGGTTTCCGCGCATCTTTGTATAATGCATTGAGTATTGATAGTGTTAAGGCTTTAGTAGAAGCGATGCAAGAGTTCGAGAAATCTAAAGCATAATCTACGATTTTTAGAAATAAAAAAGCCTCCGTCAATTGATGGAGGCTTTTTTATTATTTGCTGGTCCACCCACGGACACCGGCTTCAGTAAATTCAAATCTGCGTATATCGCCTCCAAAAGCTTTTAGAGTTTCAATTACTTTATAACGTGTATTATTAGGGCAGTAAAAAATCATAAATCCACCTCCTCCTGCGCCACTTATTTTCCCTCCGTTAGCACCTGCATTTAACGCAGCCTCATAAATCTCATCGATTATCGGATTCGTTATAGAAGCAGCCATTTGTTTTTTGTTTTGCCAGCCATAATCTAATATTTCTCCTATTTCCTTAAGACTACCTTGCAATAGCGCTTCTTTCATACGAATGGCTTGTGCCTTTAGGTTATGCATCGCATCAATAGAACTTACTGATTTTGCAACAACGTTTTGTTGTTGCGCCTCAATTATGGCTGCTGATAGACGTGAAGTACCAGTATAATATAAAACAAGGTTGTTTTGCAGTTCATCAATGATGCTGGATTTTATTCGAAGTGGATTGACGATTACCTTCTCATCCGCAAAGAACTCCATGAAGTTAAAACCGCCAAATGTAGCCGCATACTGATCCTGTCTTCCTCCTGCCATTTTTAATTGATTACGTTCAATATCGAAAGCAATTTTGGCAATATCATATTCTCCCCACGGTAAGTTAAGCCATTCTTTGAATGCGCCAAGTATTGCAACTACCAATGTAGAGCTTGTACCCAAACCGCTTCCTGCTGGTGCATCTACAAAAGTTGTCAGTTGAAAGGACAAGGGAGTAGCTTGCGTTTTTTGAATATACTGATATACTCCTTTTAGCAAATCTAAATAACCGTCTATACGCAATTCATCGAATGAATTGTAAATCACTTTCTCTACACGATCAATACTTTCGAAAATAATCTGTCCACTTGTTAAGGGTTCAATGGTTGCATATGCGTAAAGGTTGATTGTCGCATTTAAAATTGCTCCACCGTATTCGTCTGCATACGGACTTACATCAGTTCCTCCACCGGCTAATCCAATTCTTAAGGGGGCTTTACAACGTATCATATTGCTAAGATAAAAAACTGTCAGCATAATTTGAAAATACGCTGATCAATATCATATTGAAACGCTCAATTGTTTCTTTATCTTTGCATAAAGCTAACCTGTAATTGGCATGAAACATCTACATAATCGCGTATCAGCAGAGGTGCTGAAGCAACGTTTAATGGAAGAAACAGAACCTCGCACGACCATTTCTTTTTATCGTTATCTTCCTATTTTGGACCCAGAAGTTTTTCGTAACGAACTTTATCTAAATCTCGACGCTTTAAAGGTTTTTGGTCGGATTTATGTTGCTAATGAAGGTATTAATGCACAAATTTCAGTGCCAAGTTCCAATGTTGAATCACTTCGAAATTATTTAGAATCCGTTAAAGGACTTGATAATTTAAGATTGAATATTGCTGTGGATGATGATGGGAAGTCATTTTTCGTACTAAAAGTTAAAATACGAAACAAAATAGTGGCCGATGGAATTGACGATCCTACATTCAGTATGGAAAATAAAGGAAAGTATCTTAAAGTAGCTGATTATAATGAATTGACCAAACGAGACGATGTGATTATTGTGGATATGCGAAATCATTATGAGTATGAAGTTGGACATTTTAAAAATGCTATTGAGGTGCCTAGTGATACGTTTCGAGAACAGCTTCCAATGGCCGCAGAAATGCTAAAAGATAAAAAAGATGCTCCAATTATTATGTATTGCACTGGAGGGATACGTTGTGAAAAGGCTACTGCTTATATGTTACATCAAGGATTCAAAGATGTTTACCATGTAGAAGGAGGTATTATCGAATATGCGAATCAAGCGAAAAAACAAGGATTAGAAAATCAATTTATAGGAAAGAATTTTGTGTTTGATGAACGTTTAGGAGAACGTATTACTGATGATATAATTTCCAATTGTCATCAATGTGGCAAGCCCGCTGATACTCATACCAACTGTAAAAACACCGCTTGCCATTTACTTTTTATTCAGTGTGAGGAATGTGCAAAAAAATATAATGCTTGTTGCTCGGCAGAATGTGCACATATATTAACATTACCAGAGGAAGAACAAGCAACTTTGCGTAGAGGAATAGATAAAGGGGCGATGATTTTCAATAAAAGCAAACAACGTCTACGCCCAATTTTAGGACAAAGAGATTAGTTTCAATGAATATTCAATTAAAAATGCCGAGAATTCGGCATTTTTAATTTTGGAGACAGCCGTTTTCGTCGCTTTCCACGCTTTCCTGCTAAGACTTAAAATTTAGATTATTTCTTTAAAAAAGACCACAGAATAAATTATATTTGCGAACTACCCAAAAGTGTTAATTATGTACAATCTTTCGAATCGAAAAAAGGTACTTTCGCAACGTGAAATGACGTGGGTTGAGCGTCTATATCTACCAGCTATTTTTGGTGGGATGTTGATTACCCTCAAACACCTTTTTAAAAAGAAAACAACCTTCAAATACCCTGAAGTTCAACGCCCTTTTAGTCCTGTTTTTCGTGGTTTACATGAACTAAAACGTGACGAAAATGGTGCTGAACGCTGTACTGCATGCGGACTTTGTGCCGTGAGTTGTCCTGCAGAGGCAATCTCAATGGTGGCAGCAGAACGGGTAAAAGGCGAAGAAAATTTATACCGCGAGGAAAAATATGCTGCAACCTATGAAATAAATATGTTGCGTTGCATTTTCTGTGGTTTTTGTGAAGAAGCTTGTCCTAAGCAGGCCATTTATTTAGAAACTACTCCTGCTCCTGCAAGTTTTGAACGTCATGATTTTATCTATGGCAAAGACAGATTACTTCAACCTAAGCAATAATTTTAGGATATGCTAGCAACTTACGCGTTTTTCTTTTTGGCCTTTATCGCCATATTCTTTGCCCTTTTGGTGGTTTTTTCTAAAAACCCTATCCATTCGTGCCTTTATTTGGTATTAACCATGTTTGCTATCGCAGGCAACTATGTTCTTTTAAATGCCCAGTTCCTTGCTGTTGTTCAATTGATCGTATATGCTGGAGCGATAATGGTGCTTTTTCTTTTCACAATCATGCTTTTGAATTTGAGTAGTGAAAATGAGCCTGTCAAATCAAACCTAATAAAGTTTATTGCTACAATTGGAGGCGGTTCTTTATTGCTTCTTTTTGTAATGGCCTTAAAGAAAACTGATTTAGGTCCTGCGCCTTTGATGTTCCCAAACCCTAATCAGCAAGGAATGATTCAGAATTTAGGTAAGGTTTTGTTCAGTGAATATGTTTTTCCATTTGAAGTAATTTCAATTCTAATTCTTATCTCCTTGATGGGTGCTGTAGTTTTAGGTAGAAAGGACAAAAAAGTAAATCCCATAAACGAATAAGTATGCTTAAAGAAGTCTTTATCGATCATTATATCTATCTAGCCTTAACGTTGTTTTGTATAGGTATTCTTGGCGTATTAATTCGCCGAAATGCGATAGTATTATTTATGAGTATTGAATTGATGCTAAACTCAGTAAACCTTTTATTGGTAGCATTTAGTTCAAGAATGGGGGATGCCGCAGGTCAGATTTTTGTATTTTTTATTATGACTGTTGCAGCTGCCGAAGTAGCAGTAGGATTAGCAATTATAGTAATGCTTTACCGTAACACGCGTAGTATCGATATCGGAGACGCGAATAAATTAAAATGGTAATCAAAGAAAGCAATTATGAACACGATTTTAGCCCTTTTAATAATAGCACCTGTTGTCGGTTTTTTGATAAACGGACTTTACGGTCATAAATTATCTAAAACACTCGCAGCCATTATTGGTAGCTCAGCCATTTTGATCTCCTTTATCTGCACTATATTATTGTTTAAATCGGTGCCTGAAAATGGAGTGCGAATTCAGTTTTTTAATATTTTAAAACTTGAAGCATTCAATTTAGATGCCGCATTTTTGATCGACCATTTGTCATTAATGATGATGAGTATCATAACAGGAATAGGGTTCCTTATTCATTTGTACTCTGCAGGATATATGCAGCACGACAAAGGGATGGCCAAATTCTTTGCCTATTTGAATTTGTTCATTTTTTCAATGATTTTGTTAGTTGCTGGAAGTTCATACACTCTTATGTTCTTTGGATGGGAAGGTGTTGGACTTTGTTCTTACTTGTTAATTGGATTTTGGTTTACAAATGGGGACTACGCGAATGCTGCAAAAAAGGCATTTGTAATGAATCGAATTGGTGATCTTGGATTTTTAATGGGTATGTTCTTGTTCTTGCAAAATTTCGGGTCCTTAGATTATTCAGTTTTAAAAGCGGGTCACTTACAAATCAGTACAGGTATGGCCACGGCTATCACGCTATTACTATTTGTTGGTGCGATGGGTAAATCAGCGCAAATTCCTTTATACACCTGGTTACCAGATGCGATGGCGGGTCCAACTCCAGTTTCTGCTTTAATTCATGCTGCAACCATGGTTACTGCAGGTATTTATATGATTGTTCGTAGTAATGCAATTTTTGCTTTGGCTCCTTTCACCATGCATTTTGTTGCTACTATTGGCTTAGCAACTGCATTATTTGCAGGAACTATTGCCTTATTCCAAAATGATATTAAGAAAGTACTAGCTTACTCAACGGTTAGTCAGTTAGGATTTATGTTTTTAGGTTTAGGTGTTGGTGCATTTACATCAGGAATGTTTCATTTGATGACACATGCCTTCTTCAAGGCATTATTGTTCTTAGGTGCAGGATCTGTTATTCATGCAATGAGCGGAGAACAAAGTATCGCCAAAATGGGTGGTTTACGTAAACAAATTCCATTAACATTTTGGACATTCACAATAGGCGTTTTTGCTATTATTGGAATTCCATTTACATCTGGCTTCGTATCTAAAGATGAAATACTAAACGCAACTTATGCATTTAATCCAATGTATTTCTACCTTGCTGCATTTGGAGCAGTATTGACTATTTTTTATATGCTACGTCTTTGGTATTTAACTTTCTTCGGTAATTTCCGTGGTGGCAAAGAACAAATGGATCATCTACATGAATCACCGCTAAACATGACTTTGCCTTTAATGGTTCTAGCTGTATTAAGTATTGTTGGTGGATTTATTCAGTTGCCTGAACTGTTTCATGGTCATCCTTATCTAATTGAATACTTAAAACCAGTTGTTTCAAATATGGTTGCTGAGCATAGTGGCGAAGGTCATGAAACTTTTGAATGGGCCTTGTTTGGTGGAACTATTGTGGTTCTCATTTTTATGTTTGCTTGGACATTCAAGTTGTTTGGAAAGAAAGAATCAGTTAGCGAAGAATATACAGGTTTGGCAGGCGTATTAGAAAAGAAATATTATGTAGACGAGATTTATAGTTTTCTTTTTGTAAAACCACTTGAACATATCTCTGTTTTGTTAAGTAAAGTTGT
This sequence comes from Chitinophagales bacterium, assembly GCA_947452995.1. Lineage (GTDB taxonomy): Bacteria > Bacteroidota > Bacteroidia > Chitinophagales > CAIODY01 > JAHEYX01. The sequence goes on along the minus strand of CANGEV010000005.1, from coordinate 25,074 downwards.
CGATAATAAAATTGTAGATGGAATGGTATTCCTCACTGGGAAATTTGTGACATGGAGTGGTACCACATTGCGTTATATTCAGAATGGGCAAACTGGATTTTATTTCTTAATGATGAGCATAGCTATTGTAGTTATGTTAGCCTATAACCTTCTTTTTAAATTATAATATTCTTTACGAGATATGATTTCTTTGTTACTTGTAATAATCCCATTATTCTTCGGAATCAGTACATTTTTCGTAAAAGAAAAGTGGAGTAAGATAATAGCTTTAGTATCATCTATTATTTCCTTAGGACTTATTGTTTCTGGTGAATATTTCCATATTCATCCTGCTCAAAACCTTCTCGATTTTTCATGGGTAAAGGAGAAGAATAATGGCTACTTCACCTTATTGTCTTTAGGTGATTTAGGCTTGGCTTTAGTGTTGTTAACTAACCTCATTTTCCCACTTATCATTATTTTTCAAAAATGTAATACCATAAGAAACTCCCATTTCTTCTTCGGTCTTATGCTTTTAATGCAAGCTGGTTTAAATGGCGTATTCATGGCGCAAGACGTTATTTTATTCTATATATTCTTTGAATTGGGCTTGGTTCCTGCCTATTTGTTAGTAGGTATTTGGGGGAATGGTGAAGATAAGGCCGCGGTTTCCTTTAAGTTTTTTGCCTATACTATGTTTGGTAGTTTACTGATGTTAGTCGGAATTATTTATCTTATTGTTAACGCAGGGGCTTCACATCAAACTGATTTTAATAGTATTTATCAGGCAGCGCATTTACTTACAAGCACTCAGCAAATTTGGATTTCCATTTTATTTCTAATTGCATTTTTTATCAAGATGCCTGTTTTTCCTTTTCATACATGGCAAGCAAAAACTTATGCAACAGCTCCAACATCCATTACTATCATTATGTCTGCAATTATGGCTAAGATGGGTGCTTACGGTATCTTGCGATTCAACGTTCAATTTTTAACCTTAGGTTGGACTATGTTAGAGCCCTATGTAATTGTTCTAGCCGTATTTAGTTTGCTTTATACTGCAATTATCGCTATAAAGCAAGATAACTTCAAATACGTACTCGCATTTTCTTCTGTATCGCATTTATCATTGATATTAGCAGCAATTGCAAGTCTTGATTTAAATGCAGGCCTAATCAACATTCCTTTGTTTAAAGACTTCTACGGAATCCAAACATTGAAAGCAATAGTATTTCAATTATTTAGTCATGGCATTATTGTAGCAGGTTTATTAATGATTGCAGATTGGATTGAGAAGGGTAGTAATACCTTAGACTTAAACAAAATGGGAGGTTTTGCTGAAGGTAAACGTTTCTTACCGATTGCTTTTATGGTAATGTTGCTAGGTTCTATTGCTTTACCATTGACTTCCGGCTTTATTGGAGAATTTCTTCTATTGAATGCAGTATTTCATTATAATTATTGGATCGGAGGTATCGCTGCTATATCAATTATCCTAGGCGCTGTATATATGTTAAGACTATTTCAAAAGTCCATGTTAGGTTCTAATAATGGAAATAATTACAATGGTGATCTAACTATTACTGAAAATTGGATAATTATTCCGTTGATGTTATTTGTCATCATTGGTGGTATTTTTCCGAATTGGGTGAATCAATTCTTATTTTAATTTCTTTTTCGAATCGTATGCACGAAGCAATGCCTATCTCAAATAATCTTTGGTCACAATTGACAGATAATCCATTAATGGTTCTCGCTATTTTTGGTATAATATTAATGTTTGTGGGTCTTATACCCAAAATGAAAGAATGGTTACTAACTATCGGTCTAGTTGGTTTGCTAGCTGGTTGGTCAATCACACTATTGAATTGGGAAAATTCATTAACAGCAACTCCAATTTTCAATATGTTAACATTTGATAGAGGAGCGATTGTTCTAACAGCAATTATGATTGCAACCCTGATATTAATATTCTTGGTAACTGATCATAAATCGATCATTGAAATGAACCACCTTGGGGAATATTATGCGCTAATGATATTCGCTCTTATAGGAGGTATAATAATGGTAAGTTTCAAGAATTTATTAATGCTTTTTATTGGAGTTGAAATTCTTTCAATCGCCTCATATATTTTAGCTGGTTTCAACAAGAAAAATCTCTTATCTAACGAAGCTTCGTTGAAGTATTTCTTAATGGGTTCTTTTGCTTCAGGTATTTTATTAATGGGAATTACTTTGGTGTATGGAATGTCAGGTAGTTTTGATTTAGAACAAATTGCAGCCTATACCATTATGTATAACATACATCCACCGGCCCTTTATTTTGTTGGAATATTATTGTTATTGGTGGCATTTTCGTTCAAAGTATCAGCTGCTCCATTTCATTTTTGGGCACCTGATGTTTATCAAGGTGCACCTACAGTAAGTACAGCGTTTATGAGTACAGTTGTAAAAACTGCTGCTTTTGGTGCTTTCTTCCGATTATTCTATTCTGCATTTAATTTTAATTCGACAATATGGAATACGACGGTTATTGTAATAGTGGCATTAACTTTAATCATTCCTAATTTGACAGCTACCCGTCAAACAAGTTTCAAAAGAATTCTCGCCTATTCCGGTATTGCTAATGCTGGATTTCTAATGATGGTACTACTTCAGACTAATTTAGTAAATGAAAATGGAACGCATATCGCCCAAGCAAACATGGCCTTGTATTTGACTGGGTATGTAATTGCTAACATCATTGCTTTTGCCGCTTTGTTTTTAGTAAAAGATGCGACTGGTAGTGATGAATTAGAATCTTTTAAAGGACTTTCTAAACGTAATCCTTATTTAAGTGCCTTTCTTACTTTAGCAATGTGTTCTATGGCTGGTATCCCCGCTACAGCCGGTTTTATGGGTAAATATTTTATGATTTCAGGATTGTTACAAGGTGGACATTTGATTTTATCTATAATAGCAGTTTTAATGAGTGTAGTGAGTTTATATTATTATTTTAAAGTAATCAAGGCTATGTATATGGAAGAAGCAGATGGAGCTAATATCATATTAAATCCTTCTTATGTTTTCTTATTTATTATAGGCATAGTAATTTTATTTGCTGTAGGTCTAATGCCTCATTATATTCGTGACTTGTTCTTGATGTAATAATAGCTCCTTAGTTTAATGGATAAAATGGAGGATTCCGGTTCCTCAGATACAGGTTCGATTCCCGTAGGGGCTACTTTCAATTCTTCTTAGCTTATTTTACACTTAGGTTTTATTCTGTTAGCGTTTGCGTAACATTCTATAGCGCAAAGCTTGATATTTTTGCATTGAATTAACTTAATGAATTAAATCATTTAAAACTGAAACTTTAAATGATTTATTTCAATTAAAGATTAATCTAATAAAAGTATAAACAATCGTAGATGAAGCTTACAAAGCCATATTGGCAAGTAATTGCACTTTTAGTTGTAATGTACCTGACAACATCCTGCAATACCTATGAGAAATTAGTTTATTTCGGTGGAATAAATAATTCAAATACGTCCATTAACACTATTGATTTTGAAACAAAAATAAAAGTTGATGACCAACTTTATGTGTTTGTTAGTAGTAATAATTTAGAACTTTCTGCAACTTACAATCTACCCAATTTTTCCGTCGCTTCTAGCAATATGCAACAAGGGGCTACGCAAGGGAACCCGGTCTTAGGATATTTGGTGGAAAAAGATAGCACTATTATATTGCCTAAAATTGGCAAAATTCAAGCGGCTAATTTAACCATAAATGAATTGGAAAATAGCATTGCCAAAAGTTTAAGTAGTATGCTAAAGGATCCAATTGTCCATGTTCGAATTATCAATTTTAAAGTTACAATATTAGGGGATGTCAAGAATCCTGGCACCTTTAATGTACCTTATAATAAAATCAATTTTTTACAAGCATTAGGCTTGGCAGGAGATTTAAATATCACTGGGAATCGCTCCAATGTATTATTGATTCGTACAAACGGAATTAATACAATCACAAGAAGAATTAATTTGAATGATACTAATTCGATAAAAAATGAATTTTGTTGGATGCAAAATGGTGATGTGTTGTATGTTGAACCCAATAGTCAAAAAAGAAACTCTTCAAATACATTATACCAAAGTTGGCCGCTTATTATTAGTACAACTACCTTAATAATTTTATTGCTAAATAATTTTAAGAAATGAGTCAAATAAGTAATAAAGAACAAGGTTTAGGGGATATTATAAATAGCGTTAGGAAGCACTTAAGGCCGCATTGGCATGTATATTTAATCTCATTATCAGTTTTTATTTTACTCGCATTCGTGTATTTGCACTACGCAAATAAAACGTATGAAATTTCTGCAAAAATCTTGATTAAATCGAGTGCAAATCAAAAAGATCAAATTTCAGCATTGTTGAATCCTGATGATCATGTTCCTGAAATTGAAAATGAAATTGAGATAATAAAAAGTCAGTCAGTACTTGAAGATGCAATTATTCATTCTAATTCTTGTGTTACACTTTATAAAGTTGGTAGCGTAAAAAGAATGGAGTTAACGCATGAATTTCCATTAAAATTTATTCCTGTAAATTATGACTCCCTTAAAGGAGGACTTAACCTCAAGTTAGATTTATCTAATACTTTAAATAATTTTTCAATAAACGGCAAACAATACAAACTAATTAATAACGCTGTTTGTGTTTTCCCGAATGGTGATTCTATTCGCATTATCGTTAATAAAACACGACTTAAAAATTTAATTAATTCGAAGGATAAATTTGAAATTCAAATTAGTTCTTTAAATAATAAATGTAATGAATGGTTTTCACGATTAGAAGTTAAGACCTTGAATGGAAGTTCAAATATTATTTTGTTGAAATACAAAACACAAAATCAATTCAATGGGTTGCTGTTTTTAAATGCATTGATTAATTCTTATGAAAGGAATAATTTAAAAGATCAACGTTCCATAACGCAATACACTCTTGATTTTATTAATGATCGTTTGCTATTAATTAGTAATGAATTAGACAGTGTAGAACTAAATTTAGAATCTTTTAAAAAGGCTAATAGTATTGTCGATATCAGTGAGCAGGGTAAGGTTTATTTAGGTGAAGTGCAAACAAATGATGCTTTATTGAATGAAATATTGATTAAATTATCTGTAATTGATGAGATTGAAATTCACTTAAAAAGTGAATTAAGTAGTTCACAACCTCCTTCATTAATAGGTATTGATGATCCTGTATTACAAGAGAATTTGACAAAACTTTTTGAAATTGAATTGGAATCAATAAAACAAAAGCAACTTACAGGATCCAATGATGAATCTGTTGAAATATTAAATAAGCAAATAAATAATTTAAAGTCTACTATTGAAAATAGTGTTCATAGGTATAAATCAAATTTATTAATTGCCAAAAGTAAGATTGAACAAAGTATCGAACGTAATGAAACAACCTTAAAAGGAATACCTCAAAAAGAACGTTTACTAATAAATATAACCAGGCAGCAGGCTATTAAAAATTCGATTTATACTTATTTGTTAGAGAAAAGGGAAGAAGCTGCAATTTCATTTGCTTCAACTATTACAAATTGCAAGATAATTGAAAAGCCAACAATTAATACATTTCCTGTATCGCCTAAAAGGTTTAACACGTTTCTTGTTTTTATTTTAATAGCAGTACTTATTCCTTTTTTGTATTTTTTAATTACTGAACAATTTTCAAGTAAGGTTCAATTTAAAGAAGATATTGCATCTGTAACAAGCCTTCCTATAATAGGTGAAATTTTATTCGACAAACTGTTATCCAATGAAAGTCAACTTGATTTCACGGGTAGTTCAATAGGGGAGACATTAAGATCTATCCGAACGAAAGTTAATTACTATTTATATGATAATAAAAATACAATACTTGTCAGCTCATCTATACCTGGTGAAGGGAAATCTTTTTTTTCTTTGAATTTAGGTTTGGTTTATACATTGGCAAACAAGAAAACTTGCTTAGTTTCTGCGGATCTCAGAAAACCAACTTTACATAAAAGACTTAATATTGATACTACTATTGGATTGAGCGATTACTTAGTAGGAGGTCATGAGGTTGAGGAAATTATTTACTCTACGACATTTAATAATTTAAATTTTATTCCTGTTGGTAATGTACCACCTAATCCAGCTGAATTGTTACAAAATGATCGCTTTAAAGAATTAATTTATACTTTAAAGAAAAAGTTTGATGTTATAATTCTTGATACACCACCTATGGGTTTGGTTGGTGATGCTGAAATAATTCTACCATATGTCGATTTATCATTGATTATTGTTCGTCAAAATTTCACTAATAAAGAGATCTTTAAAGAGGTCATTCAAACCTATGATGACAACAAAATTGTCGGTAGCAAAGCAATCATATTTAATGGAATTATACCTAAGTCAAAATCCGGTTATAGATCCAAATATGGTTATAAATATGGAGGGTACCGTTATGGTAAATATTAGTATTTTCTTACCATACTAATGTTTTTATTTCTTGCTGATGCTTAATTAGTAATTATATGAACTTATCTGTTCGTTAAATGACTTTGTTTCGTTTACAGAATGGTTTAAACCCTGTAAGGATTTAGTGGTAGAAAGACTTCCTAATTGCTCCCTGTAATAATCCAAAATTAGTAATTGTACAGAATCTCTACTATATTTATCGATGATGGACGTTCTCAAGGATTGAGCTTGCTTGAGTTTGATTGAATAGTTAACAAAAACGTCATTCAACTTATTTAATAAATCATCTGAATTTTTAACTTGGAACAAAGAAGCATTGTCGTTATTAACGATATCGATATTACCTGGAATTTTAGAACACACAATCGGTGTATTCATTGCAGCTGCTTGTAATAAAATATTGGGGAAACCTTCTCGATGAGATGGATGTACTAAGACATTTGCAATTGATAAAAAATATTCAACGTCATTTCTCCAACCTAAAAACATAATGCCAGGATGGTTTATTATTTCAATGACTCTTTGTTCATTTAATGAATCACGTTCTTTTTCAAAATTACCTAAGATTATTAGTCGTATATTTTTATTCTTCGCATATAATTTATGAAAAGCTTCATATAATTCATTAATTCCTTTATCTACAACAAGTCGACCAACATAAAGATAGTAGAAAAGCCCTTCGTTATAGGATATCTCTTCTTTCACATTATTTAGTTTTTCGAAATTTAAATTGTCCGGATTAAATCGATTATTATCAAATCCATTCGTACTTCCATTACCAAGAACTTTTAATTTATCCAATTCAATCATTTGTTCTTTTAACATGAATGTTGCGATTGAAAATGAATTTGCTAACGTTTCACTGCTGCATTTATAGGTTACCTTCTCGGTGAAATACAATATTTTTTTTCTAATTCCTGTACTTGTCATCAATGGCAATCCTGCCACTGTATGTATACGAATCGGTACCCTTGCTAACTTAGCAGCAATCATACCTAATAAGCCTGCTTTAGGTGTATGCGTATGGACAATTTGCGGTTTTTCCTTTTTAATAAATTGATACAACTTTATTAAGGATACAACATCTTTAATAGGACTGATAGTCCTTGTCATTTCTATTGTTTTATGTGTGACTCCTTGTTGTTCTGTTAATTTTTTAATTTCCGGACCACTTGAGCTTGCCGCTATAACCTCAAATCCATTATTCTGCATATAGTCTAATTGACCAGTCAGCAGAATTTCTAACGAAATTGGAACTGTCGTAATTCTAATTAGTTTTGGACGTGTCACTCAATTTATTTTATCCAAAACTACCCAGCTATATTTTCTTTAATTTTTTCTTAACATGAATAAACCTTTAAGTGATACCTATACATTTAGTCTTTAGAAAATGTACTTAACTTTAATTTTACATACAAATAAAAAAGCCTCAACATTGTTGAGGCTTTTTTATTTAGACAGTAGTATGATTATCGTACAAACAACATTTCACGATACTTCGGCAGAGGCCATAAGCTATCATCAACGATTGCCTCAAGTTTATCAACTTCGTAACGTATTACGTCGAAATAAGGTTTGATTGTATCACAATACATTATAGCTTTTTCATGTAAATTGTCCAACTTATTAGCCTTTTTACGAGCTTCATTCATTTCTTCGCAATTAGATTTAATTTTAGCCATACGCTCTGACAAAGTTTGGATTAATTCTCTTTGAGCGCCACTATGACTTTCCATTCCAATTGAATTTAATCCAACAACATTGTTAATTAAATTCGATTGATAAGCTATGGCAGCAGGTAAAATTTGATTTAATGCAATATCTTCAATTACACGTGCTTCGATTTGTACTTTCTTTACATAATCTTCTAGCATGATTTCATGACGTGCATGCAATTCTATTTTACTAAAGATTCCATTTTCCACAAACAACTTTTCGGATTTCTCAGAAATATAAGCATCTAATGCTTTAGGTGTTGTTTTAATATTCTTTAAACCGCGCTTCTCTGCTTCTTTAGCCCATTCTTCAGAATAGTTATCACCTTCGAATAGTATGTTTTTAGAAGCTGCAATATAACGACGTAGTACTGTTAAAATAGCGCCGTCTTTACGTTCACCTTTCTCAGCTATAGCTTCAACATCCTTATGGAATTCTACCAATTGTTTTGCAACAATTGTATTTAATACAGTCATTGCATTAGCACAATTCGCAGAAGAGCCAACTGCACGGAATTCAAATTTGTTACCAGTAAACGCAAATGGAGACGTACGATTGCGATCTGTATTGTCCATTAACAAGTCTGGAATCTTATTATGAATATCCATCTTCAACATCACTTTATCACTATCTGCTACTTTTTTATTCTCATCAACACGCGCTTCAATTTCACGAAGTACTTCACTCAAATAGGTTCCTGCAAATACGGATATAATTGCTGGAGGTGCTTCATTGGCTCCTAAGCGATGATCATTATTTGCAGAAGCAATTGATGCACGTAATAAATCTGCATTATCATGAACTGCCTTAATAGTATTTACGAAGAATGTTAAAAATTGCAAATTGGTTTTAGGCGTTTTGCCAGGACTTAATAAGTTTGATCCAGTATCTGTTCCTAACGACCAGTTATTATGTTTGCCGCTTCCGTTTACGCCAGCAAAAGGCTTTTCATGGAATAATACTTTTAAACGATGCTTACGTGCTACACGCTCCATCACATCCATCAACAACTGATTATGATCTACAGCGATATTTACCTCTTCAAATACAGGTGCTGCTTCGAACTGACCAGGAGCAACTTCGTTGTGACGAGTTTTTAACGGTATACCCACTCTGAAACATTCTTTTTCAAAATCAGCCATATAGCTTAACACTCGTTGTGGAATAGCTCCGAAGTAGTGATCTTCTAATTGTTGACCCTTAGCAGGGGAGTGTCCAAATAAAGTACGTCCTGTAAGCATAATGTCCGGACGAGCATGATACATGTCTTCGTCAATCACAAAATATTCTTGTTCCCATCCTAATGTAGCAAATACACGTGTTGCGGCTTTGTCAAAATAATTAATGACTGGCAATGCTGCTGTTTCTAGGAAATGTAATGACTTTAATAAAGGAGCTTTATAATCCAATGCTTCTCCGCTATATGCAACAAATATGGTAGGGACACAAAGTGTTTTAACATTATTTACCTCCATAATGAATGCAGGTGATGTTGGATCCCAAGCCGTATATCCACGCGCTTCGAAAGTAGAACGAATCCCACCATTTGGGAAAGAACTTGCATCTGGCTCCTGTTGTATCAACGCATCGCCATCAAATGCTTCAACTCCTTTTCCGGTTGCAATAGGTTTGAAAAATGCATCATGTTTTTCAGCTGTAGCACCTGTTAATGGCTGAAACCAATGTGTATAGTGCGATACCCCTTTTGATATAGCCCATGCCTTCATTGCATTCGCAACTTCATCCGCAATTTTACGATCTAATTTCGTACCATTAGTGATCGCATTTTTAATCGCCTTGAAAGTGTCGCCAGCTAAATACTGACGCATCATTTCTTCGGTGAATACATTCTCCGCGTAGTAAGCTGAAACGCGTGAGCCTAAATCAGGTACTACTGGAGCCATCTGATTGATCGATTTGATCGCATTAAAACGTAATGAAGACATAATTTGGATTATTTTTTACAAAATTAAGCGATTTTTTAGAATCTCAAATAATTTTTAGGGTATTTTTTGTTTGAATAGTTCTAAATTACTGCTTAAAACAAAATTATTTACCTTTATTTTAGGTTATTTGGTAAAAAAATCATTCCTTTTTGATAAATATAAGTGTTTGGTGTTTTTTTTGAACTTCAAACATAATTTTCTATTTTTGCATGGATGGTTGAAAAGTTGATTTTAGATGAAAAAAGGTTAGCCTTAACCTTAAAGCGACTCGCACAGCAGATTGTTGAGCAACACCGCGACATCAATCAATTGGTTTTAGTTGGTATTCAACCGCGAGGAGTTTGGATGGCTAATAGAATTATGCAATTAATGCAGGAAGAGAATGCTTCCTATAAACCAGCCCTCGGAAAATTAGATATTTCATTTTATCGTGACGATGTTCGTCAAGACGCTAATATTAAATCCTATACTACAGAAATGCAATTCTCGATCGCTAATAAAAAGGTGATTTTAATTGATGATGTATTGTATACCGGTAGAACGATCCGTGCAGCACTTGATGCACTTTTGGCATTTGGTCGTCCGGCTAAAGTGGAGTTAATGGTTTTGATTGATCGAAAATTTTCGCGTGATTTACCTATTCATGCAGATTACGTAGGTCAGGCAGTTGATACTTTCAATCAACAAAAGGTGAAGGTAAAATGGAAGGAGAAAGATGGTATTGATGCTGTTATTGCCGTTGAATAATTAATTTTATTTCAGACAATAATTAAAGTAATAATTGAATTAAAGACGTTTAATATGTTGTCAACTAAGCATTTACTGGGAATTAAACAGCTCTCTAAAGCTGATATAGAACTTATTTTTACCCAGGCTGATCATTTTAAAGAAGTACTAAACCGTCCAATAAAAAAGGTTCCATCTATGCGTGATGTAACCATTGTGAATTTGTTTTTTGAAAATTCAACACGTACTCGTATTTCATTTGAACTAGCTGAAAAAAGACTTAATGCGGATGTTTTAAATTTTACTACATCCTCCTCATCAGTTAGTAAGGGTGAAACGTTAATTGATACAGTAAATAATATCCTAGCCATGAAAGTGGATATGGTTGTTATGCGACATCCTAGTCCTGGTGCCGCCATTTTTTTACAAAAGCATATTAATGCGAGTATTATTAACGCTGGTGATGGGACACATGAACATCCGACACAAGCTTTATTAGATGCTTATTCTATAAGAGAAAAAGTAGGGGAGTTGACGGGTAAGAAAATTTTAATAGTAGGCGATATCCTTCATTCACGTGTTGCACTTAGCAATATTTACTGTCTTCAAAAGTTAGGAGCTAAAGTGAAGTTGTGTGGCCCTCCTACTTTGATGCCACAAAATATTGAAAGCTTGGGTGTAGAAGTAGAATATGATATTAAAAAGGCGTTACAATGGTGTGATGTAGCCAATGTATTGCGAATTCAATTAGAGCGTCAAGATATTCAATATTTCCCTTCTTTACGTGAATACTCTTTGTATTATGGTATCAATCAAACCTTGTTAAATGAGATTGGTAAAGATATCGTTATAATGCATCCAGGACCAATTAATCGTGGTGTGGAAATTAGTTCTGAAGTAGCAGATGGTAAGAATTCGATCATACTTGATCAGGTTGAAAATGGTGTTGCAGTTAGAATGGCTGTCTTATACCTTGTGCACCAAGCTTCGGTTGCTGAATTGCAAAATGCTTAATCTTAAAGCATTTGAAAGACAATTTTTTAGTTTTATTATTAGGCACCAATTTGGGAGATCGTACAACGAACTTAATTGAAGCTCGTTGCAAATTGGAAGATTGTTTTGGCCATTTGGCAATGAAATCAAAAATTTATCAAACGTCCGCTTGGGGCAAAACCAATCAAAATTCATTTTTAAACCAAGTTTTGGTTTTTGAATTTAGTGGAGATGCTTTAAATGCGATTGATAAAATATTAAAGATTGAGACTGAACTAGGGCGCGTTCGAGAAGAAAAATGGGGAGAGCGTGTAATTGATATCGATATTTTGTTTCATGGTAGAAGAATTATTATTGAAAGTCGTTTACAAGTTCCACATCCTTATTTACATTTGCGTAACTTTACGTTACAACCTTTGAAGGAAATAGGGGAGCAGTGGTTACATCCAAAGTTGGGTAAGACAATTGAGGAATTAAGTAATGAATGTCCTGATACTTTAGCGGTTGAAATATTTGAAATTTAGACTACCCTATTTTGTGCGTTATAAATACTTATCGATAGAAGGAAATATTGGTGCAGGAAAAACATCATTGGCTAAACTTTTAGCTGCTGAATATGGTGCTAAACTTGTGCTTGAACAATTTGCAGATAATCCATTCATTGCTAACTTTTACGAACAGCCAGAAAAGTATGCATTTCCTTTCGAATTATTTTTTGTTGCTGAGCGATTTAAGCAGCTCAGTGAAATGACAACTCAAACTGATTTTTTCTATAATGGTGTTATAACGGATTATTTATTTGTCAAGTCAACTTTGTTCTCAAAAGTGAATTTGAGCCCAGATGAATATAATCTGTACATGCGGATCTTCGATATAATTTATAAAACATTACCAGCACCAGAAGTTATTGTTTATTTGCATTCGGATATAGCACGTTTACAAAAGAACATTAAGCTACGGGGAAGATCCTATGAGCAACAGATTGCAGATTCTTATTTGGAGGATATCCAGCAACAATATTTTCAATATTTCAGACAAAAAAAAGATCAACGAATTTTAATCATTGATACAAGTAGGGGAGATTTTGTAAATAATGAATCCCATTTACAGCAGATTAAATCTTGGCTTTCAGAAGAAATTCCATTAGGGTTGAAGTATGTTACACTAGCATAGTTGAGTAGTTATTACATACGAAGCCTATAAACTCTAATTATTTACTTAACATAATATAAATTATAGGATAAAAGGACAGTTTTGATTAGAATCTATTAAGAAAGTTCTTTACTTTAATTTTACGCAAGTTTGACGTTGCTTATGTACCTTTGCTTACAAATTATTTCACGTGCTTTCTAAGGAATTTAAAGTAGGTTTATTTGCCGCATTATCGTTTGTCCTACTCTTGTTTGGGTATAGCTTTTTAAAAGGTACTAATATCTTTCAAAGTACTGATCAAGTCTATGTTCGCTTTGATAAAATTGACGGTTTGAAAATTGCAAATCCTGTTTTAATAAATGGACTAAATATTGGAAAGGTCGAATCTTTAACTTTATTGAATGATCAAAATCATTCCATTCTAGCAACTCTTTCATTTCGTCGTGATATCCAAATCCCAAAGTATTCTACTTTTAAAATCGCCAGTTCTGATTTATTAGGCACCAAAATTATACGTGTAGAATATTCATCTGAAAAAGATTTTATTGCTCCTGGAGATACATTGATTGGTTTAAGTGAAATCTCTTTGATGGAAGATTTTTCACGCCAAATTGATCCTGTTAAAAGAAAAGCAGAACACGTAATAAGTGGAATGGATTCAATTCTTAACGAATTGCATGCATGGTTTAATAAAGGCGGACGTAATAATCTATTATCAACCGTAAGTGATTTAGAAGTAACAATTCGTAACCTTAAAGAAACGTCAGAAAAAGTAAATAAATTAATGGGTAGTGAATCTGAACGCTTAAGTCAAATTTTAAAAAATGTCGCTAGTATATCTGATAATTTAAAAAAGAACAATGATGATATCACGCATGCAATTGTAAATATCGACAAAATTACGAATGATATGGCAAAGGCTGATTTAAAGAATACCATCGAAAATACGAATGCCACTATTAGTGATTTAAATGCTGTTGTTGCTAAGATTAAAAATGGTCAAGGTTCTTTAGGCTTATTAGTTAACGACGAAACACTTTACAAGAATCTTCAACAAACGTCTGTTGATCTGGATAAATTAGTTATTGACTTAAAAGAAAATCCTGGCCGCTATATTAAAGTTTCTGTTTTCGGAAAAGATAACAAAGAAGCTAAAGAAGATAAACACACCAACAAAAAGAAATAACCATTATAAATGAAAAAAGGGATACTACTTATTATAGTTTTTATATCGATTACAATTAATCGATTAAGTGCACAAACTTCAGGAGTTCCATGCGCTGATTTGTTTTTTAGCGAATATATCGAACCTGCTAGCGGTCATACTGGAGTGAAGTCAATTGAAATATTTAACCCGAGCTTATCAGGCATAAATTTGAGTGGTTATATATTGAAATTATTTACAAATGCTTGTGCTGGTAACGCCTCCACTTTCACATTCCCAAATAAGGTATTAAATGCGAATGATGTTTATGTAATCTCCATTAAAACAGGAGCAATGAGTTCTACCGATTCAGCATATATGAATACAGTACGGGATACTTCATGGGGTTCTTTAACCTTTAATGGTAATGACGCTTTAATGCTCATCTCCCCTACTAACGATACTTTAGATATTTTTGGTGTGCCTTGTGCTAATCCAACAGGTAGTTGGCATTTCGGAACAGATTCTACTGAAAATATTACATTGGTTAGAAATGCAACCATTCATAATGGATCTAAAAATTGGGCTAACGTAGCAAATGAATGGACTAGTTTTGCGCCGAACACTATTTTAAACCTCGGGTCTCACACCATGGTTCCTTGCGGAGCCGGTTCTCAACCTATGTTGAGTTTTAGTCCTAAAGCTGGCAATTATAATGAGGCTGCAGGTACACTTTCAATTGCCGTATCCCTAATCAACCCTAATTCTCAACCGGTAGTTGCAAATGTTTCACTTAAAGCTGGTTCGGCTACAAGTGGTACAGATTTTACATATGCTTCAACACAAGTAACTTTTCCAATAAGCACAGCTGCTTACCAAACGCAGCATGTTAGTTTGACTATTATTGACGATACGATTATCGAACCTATTGAAACTTTTCAAATCGTCGTTGATACAGTTAGCGGTGGAGCATTTGTAGGAACCGATTCAATTTTTACTGGTTCAATTATAGATAATGATGCACCGATTATTCCTGTTATTAGTTTTACAACTACAGCTTCAACATGTTTAGAAAGTGCTGGCTCTTTTAATTTAATTCTGTCTATTAGCAATCCCAAAAGTACAGCCACCACAGTAGATATTAATGTAACTGCAGGTGTAGCTACCGCAGGTTCTGATTTTACCTTCAACTCCCCTACTACAGTTACTTTCCCTGCTAACTCCAGCTCAAATCAAACTATTAGTGTTCCCGTAAATGATGACCTTTTAGTTGAAGGTGCAGAAAATATCCAATTTACACTAAGTAATCCAACTAATGGTGCAATTTTAGGAGCGATAGGTATGTTTACTCAAAATATTACTGACAACGATGTAGCACCTAGTAATGTCGTTTATTTCTTTAATGTAATAAGTGATACTGTAGTTGAAAATGCGGGCAATATTTATGCTAGTATTCATATTGTTAATCCTCCTTCAACTGCTGAAAATGTACATATCACAGCTAAAGGAACCTCTACTTACAATACAGACTATGGTTTTGTAACTTCAAATCCAGTAAACATTCCTGCTGGATTGAGTAATTATAATGTAATGATTAATATTACCGATGATGCGTCAATAGAAGGTGATGAAATAATCGAATTACATTTAGATAATCCGTCTACTGGAAGCATTGGCTTTGATTCTGTCATGACAATTCTCTTAAAAGATAATGATGGATTAGGCATTAGTGCTACCACAATTAAGGATTTTACAATTTATCCAAATCCTGTAACACGTAATGGAACATTGAAATTGACACAAGTTCCTTCCGAAGCCGTTAGTTTCGAAGTGATGAATTTGATGGGTCAGAAATGTTTGTCAATTGATCTTAAACATGCTAGCAAAGTAAGTTTAAGTGAATATTCAATTAATGAAGGGATTTACTTCTTTGTTTTAAAATCGTTCAATGGTCAAATCCTTAAAACAGGAAAATTGATTGTAAAGTAAATGATTACTTTCAGCATAAAAAAAAGCCACGGTAACGTGGCTTTTTTAGTTTATAAAAGATTATTTAGAACCATTTTTTGCGATAGAAATACCAAGAAATCACACCAGATATTACGAGGGAAATTGCAATAGTGACCCAAAAAGCATGAGGCCATTCTGCCCCAGGAATTTTTACGTTCATACCATAAATACCCGTTACTAGCGCAGGTAAAGAAAGAATGATTGTTATTGAAGTTAATCTTTTAAGGATTAAGTTCATGTTATTGTTAATAATAGAAGCGTAGGCGTCCATCGTACCACTTAAGATATTCGCATATATATTAGCAGTTTCCAAGGCTTGGCTACTATCAATCAATGCATCCTCAAAAACCTCTAACTCATCCTCGTTAAAACCAAGGAAGTTTGTGCGTTTTACCTTCATCATTAATAACTCGTTCAAACGTAAGGCTGTTACAAAATAAACTAGACTCTTTTGAATGGTCATTAAATTCAGTAATTCCTCATTACGATTACTGTCATACAATTCAGCCTCATAACGCATACGCTTTGCGTTTAGCTCTTTCAAGAAATCAATGTAAATAAGCACATTTTTTTCTAGCAAGTGTAATACAAATGAGGTATTACTAATACGTGTTGTATTTTTAATATACTGATTGAAAAAAGAACGAGTCGCAGGGTTTACATATGGACTAATGGTAACCACATCATCCCCTACCAAAATTATTCCTATTGGAACGGTAAAATGAAGCGTGTCTGTACTTGAAGCAGAGTGCTCATTACTTATTGGCGTTTTAATTACAATGAATTTAACACCATCTTCAACTTCAAATCGGGGACGCTCTTCAATGTCCATAGAGTCATTTAAAAAATCCATTGGGATAGTTAATTTATCCGATAAACTTTTTAATTCTTCTGGATTGAAAGGGGGAGAAATATTGATCCAACAATCATGTTGATATCCGGGCACTTCAACAATGCGGTTATTGATATATTTGAAGTATTGAATCATACTCGCAAGTTAGGTCATATTCTTTTATTAGCCTATTATTGCAGTATAAAAATTTTGAGTGAACACCCCCCTAGCCTATAATTCGAACTTACTAAGGTTATTCAGGATTTTCCTGGCTATGCTTGTTTGGTTTAGCCATGCTTATACCTTAGTAGGTAATTCATGGAAAGAACCAGTATTAATAGCAACTAGTGGACGATATGGAATCGGCACTTTGGCATTGGATTGCTTTATGATATTGAGTGGGTTTTTACTGATGGAGGCTTATTCGAATAAGCCAAGAATAATTGATTTTTGGAAACGACGTTTTATCAGAATTTACCCACCTTTTCTAATTTCAATTTTATTGATATCAATTGCAGGTATCTTCTTGTCTGATTTAAATTTTATTCAGTATATCACAAGCAATGATCTTTTTCAATTTGCAGAAAATTTAAGTTTTTTTCATCAACATTTTTTACTGCCATCTGTATTCCAAAATCAATTACATAAATTTTACGCTGTAGATGGTTCGATATGGTCGCTTCCTTATGAAACGCTTTTATATGCCACCATTCCTATTATTTTTTTTACTACTAATAAACGTGTCTCAAACCTCCTTCTGCTTATAGTAATATCCCTATTTATTGCACTAAATAATCGCAACCTTAGTCGTTTGCCATTATTTGATTTGAATGTTTTAGTTCATCTTAGTATCCCATTTCTTATCGGTGTTTTTCTTTCTAATTCATTCAATATATATCATTTAATACTAGCACTAATTTTAATCAATTTGCTCAACTTTATTGATCATAAAAATTTTGAATCGATACTAATTTTTGGGATAGAAGCTATTTTCATGTATCTGTTGTTGTTTTCATTAAGAAGGATTAAAGTTCTTTACCAGTGGGATTTACCAGATCTCTCTTATGGTATATTTTTATATGGTTTCTTTATTCAACAATCAATAATTGAATTACTACCCTATGCGGAAAGTAAATTCCAGACATACCTTATTCTGTCATTAGTATCAACTATTTTAATCGCGCTATTTTCTTGGTATTGTATTGAAAAGCCCTTTCTTAAGATTAAACAAAAAATAGCGTAACTTTAAACTTTCGGAATCGAAATCCGACCACTTATGATTAAAGAAATACAGATTAAAATATTGCCGAATGAATGGCAAAATGATGCAGCAATAAGATTTAAGGTTTTACAATTCTTAGGTGTAAAAACGAATCAATTGAATGGTTTCATTATTCGAAGAAGAAGTATTGATGCAAGGCAAAAGCAAGTTTATTATAATCTAGTAATTACATGTTTTATTGAACAAAAAATTGAATTAAAGGCTCCCTACCCCTTTGAATATCCTGACGTAAGTACAAAACAGTCTGTTGCAATTATTGGTGCAGGTCCAGCAGGAATATTTGCAGCCTTACGATTAATTGAACTTGGATTAAAGCCGATTCTATTTGAACGTGGAAAAGATGTAAGAGCGCGAAGACGCGACTTGGCTGCAATCAATAAATCAGGTATCGTGAATCCTGAAAGTAACTATTGTTTCGGAGAAGGCGGTGCGGGAACGTACAGTGATGGGAAATTATATACTAGAAGTACTAAGCGAGGTAGTGTAGAAAGAATATTAAATAGATTTGTCGAGTTTGGCGCCGATGCCGATATTCTTATTGATACGCATCCTCATATAGGAACTAATAAGTTGCCTCAAATCATAGCCGCTATTCGTGAGCGAATCATTGCCTGTGGAGGTGTTTTGAGGTTTAATTCAAAAGTTACCAATTTGCAACAAAAGAATAAAGGTGTAGAATTAACAATCAATGCTTCCTATAAAGAATCTTTCGATGCTGTCTTGTTAGCAACTGGTCATAGTGCTCGCGATATTTACGAGATTTTACACACGAATAATATATTAATAGAAAGAAAGCCTTTTGCGCTGGGTGTACGTGTAGAACATCAACAATCAATTATTGATGAACAGCAATATCATTCGAAATTTAGAGATGAAAATCTTCCTGCAGCTTCTTATAGTTTAGTAGAACAAGTACAGGGACGAGGTGTATTTTCTTTTTGTATGTGTCCAGGTGGTATAATTGCACCTGCAGCTACGGCACCGGGCGAAGTAGTAGTAAATGGTTGGAGTCCTTCGAAACGAAATAATGCATTTGCAAATAGCGGCTTTGTCACACAAATAAATGACGAAGATTATATACATTTTACAAAACAATATGGTGTTCCAGATGATGCTTTAACGGGGTTACGATTTCAATCTATGGTCGAACAACGTTCTTTCAAGGCAGCCAATAATACTATCAAAGCACCAGCACAGCGACTAATCGATTTTGTAAACAAGAAAACATCCAGCGATCTTCCAGAGAATTCATATTTGCCTGGTTTAACTGCATCGAATGTAAACGAAGTCTTGCCTCCGTTTGTCCATGAAGCACTACGAGGAGCATTAAAACAAATTGGCAAGAAAATAAAACAGTATTATACTAACGAAGCAATATTAGTTGCAACTGAATCACGGACTTCTTCTCCAGTTAGAATTCCTCGAGATAGTACAACATTACAACACCCTACTGTTACTGGACTCTTTCCTTGTGGTGAAGGAGCTGGTTATGCTGGAGGAATTGTATCTGCGGCTATTGATGGGGAGAATTGTGCTACAGCAATTTCCAATTTTTTGAAATCATAAAATAAAAAAGCCCTAGAATTTCTAGGGCTTTTTTAAGAATTAGAATAAATCAAACTATTTAGACAATTTCTTTTTCAAGTTTTGATCTAAAACATCTAAAAACTCTTCAGTATACAAATAATGTGCACCATGTGTAACTTTATTGCCATGGATACAAACAGCTAAGTCTTTAGTCATTGCACCTGATTCAACTGTTTCTACGCATACTTGCTCTAAAGCATGACAGAAATTAATTAATTCTTGATTGTTATCCAATTTACCACGGAATTCTAATCCACGTGTCCAAGCGAAAATTGAAGCGATTGGATTTGTTGAGGTAGGCTTTCCATTTTGGTGATCACGATAGTGACGAGTAACTGTTCCGTGTGCAGCTTCAGCTTCCATCACTTTTCCATCAGGTGTAACTAAGGTAGAAGTCATCAAACCAAGACTACCAAAACCTTGTGCAACTGTATCAGATTGAACGTCCCCATCATAGTTCTTACAAGCCCAAACAAAGTTACCATTCCACTTCAATGCAGAAGCAACCATGTCATCAATCAAACGGTGTTCGTAAACAATACCTGCAGCTTCGAAAGAAGACTTGAATTCACCATTATAGATCTCTTCGAAAATATCTTTGAAACGACCATCATACTTTTTCAAAATGGTGTTTTTAGTTGATAAATACAAAGGCCATTTTTTCATTAAGGCTTGGTTGAAGCACGCACGAGCGAATCCACGAATAGATTCATCCGTATTGTACATTGCCAAAGCAACGCCATCACCTTTGAAATTGTAAACTTCGAACTCTTGCGTTGTTCCGTCTTCTCCTTCAAATTTGATAGTCAATTTTCCTTTACCTTTTGTAGTAAAGTCTGTTGCACGATATTGATCACCAAATGCATGACGACCGATACAAATTGGCGCTGTCCAGTTAGGAACTAAACGAGGAACATTATTACATACGATTGGCTCACGGAAAACGGTACCATCCAAAATGTTACGGATCGTTCCATTCGGTGACTTCCACATTTGCTTCAAGTTAAATTCTTTAACGCGAGCTTCGTCAGGAGTAATAGTTGCACATTTGATACCCACACCAAATTCACGGATTGCATTCGCAGCATCGATAGTAACTTGGTCATTAGTTTCATCACGGTATTCGATACCAAGATCATAATAGCGGATATCGATATCCAAATAAGGAAGAACCAATTTTTCTTTGATGAACTTCCAAATAATTCGAGTCATTTCATCGCCATCCAATTCTACAACTGGATTTGCTACTTTAATTTTTTGTGACATGATTATAGTTTTTACTTATTGTTGATTTTGATTTTCGTTAGTTGTGTTTTCCGGACGCATATGCGGGAAGAAAAGTACTTCTTGGATGCTATTTGAATTTGTCATGATCATAGCTAAACGATCAATACCTATCCCCAAACCAGCAGTAGGCGGCATACCGAATTCAAGTGCGCGAAGGAAGTCCTCATCTAATACCATTGCTTCATCGTCACCACGCTTCCCTAACTCTAACTGATCTTCGAAACGTTTCCGTTGATCAATAGGATCATTCAATTCAGAAAAGCTGTTACACAATTCTTTTCCGTTACAAATTGCTTCAAAACGTTCTACTAATCCTGGTTTACTACGATGTGCTTTGGCAAGTGGACTCATTTCCACCGGATAATCCGTAATAAAGGTTGGTTGAATTAATTTCGGTTCAGCAAATGTCCCGAATAATTCATCGATAATTTTTCCTTTACCCATTTTAGTATCAACATGTACTTTAAGATCAGCAGCAGTTTTGCGCAATTGCTCTTCGTTCATTTCTGAGATGTCAACTCCTGTGTATTCTTTAATAGCTTCGAACATTGTTAAACGTTTCCAAGGACGTTTAAAATCAATTAGGTTATCGCCGACTTGAACTTTCGTAGAGCCTGTTACATCAATTGCTACTTTTTCTACCATTTCTTCGACTAAATTCATCATCCAGTTATAATCCTTATAGGAAACATACAATTCCATTTGCGTGAATTCAGGATTATGAAAACGAGACATCCCTTCATTCCGGAAGTCTTTACTAAATTCATAGACTCCATCAAAACCACCAACTATCAAACGCTTTAGGTAAAGTTCATTTGCAATACGCATGTACAGGGTCATGTCCAAGGTATTGTGATGTGTTTTAAATGGTCGAGCGGCTGCACCTCCATACAATGGCTGTAGGATAGGTGTTTCGACTTCCATATAATCAAATTGATTCAAGTATTCGCGCATACTATTAACCAATTTGGTGCGTTTGCGAAATGTTTCTCTAACTTGAGGATTAACGATTAAATCGACATAACGCATTCTATAACGTTGTTCTGGATTAGTGAACGCGTCGAAGGTCGTACCATCTGCATCTGTTTTAACAACAGGTAATGGGCGTAAGGATTTACTAAGCAATTTAAATTCTGTAGCGTGTACAGAAATTTCACCTGTTTTAGTTCTAAAAACACGACCTTTTACTCCGATGATATCACCTAGATCAAGTTTGTGTTTAAATAATTCTTCATAAAGAAATTTATCTTCACCAGGACAGATTTCATCACCCTTTAGGTAAAACTGAATTTTTGACTCACTGTCTTGAATTACAGCAAATGAAGCCTTTCCCATGATTCGTTTGCTCATTAGGCGACCAGCAATGGTAACCTGTTGCAAAGTTTCATCTTCAGGATTTGCTTCAAATTTTGCAATTAAATCTGTGCTTTTGTGAGTCACATCCCAAGTCTCTGCTGGATATGGGTTGATGCCTTTTTCTTGCAATTGCAAGAGCGTCTCGCGCCTTAATATTTCTTGTTCGCTTAAATGTTGCATAGGTATAAAACGTCGCAAAAATAACAAAATGAGGGCGAAATGGTAATAAATTGAGGAATAGTTTTAAGATTATTTTGGCAGATATTTTTCACAAGAATAGATTGGGAAAAATGATGCTGAAATTGTATTTTTGTAAAGATTCGTAAATCACCCCTGTATTATGCATTTTTTATTAAGTGTTCCGAGCGATTTTTTACCTGTGGCAATTTTGTTTATGATGGCAGCAGGATTTGTAGTTTTAACAATGGGTATAACCCATTTTTTAGGCACCAAGCGACATTCAAAAGCGCATAATGATAGCTTCGAATGTGGTTTACCTGTTGTGGATGATGCACGTCGCCCAGTTAGTATTAAATACTTCCTCACGGCAATTTTGTTTGTTTTATTTGATGTAGAGGTGATCTTTTTCTACCCTTACGCTGTTAACTTTAAATATCTTGGATGGGAGGGCTTTGCAGCAGTATTGTTGTTTATAGCATTTTTCCTTTGCGGATACTTTTATATTGTTAAAAAAGGTGCCCTTGATTGGGAATCTTAATTGTGTCATTGATTAATACCTGATTGAATATGTCTCAAATCAATTTAGAAAAAGCTCCTCCAGGCTTCGAAGGTCCTGGCTTTTTTGCTACATCCTTGGATAAGGTGGTGGGAATGGCTCGTAAGAATTCTATCTGGCCACTTCCTTACGCAACATCTTGTTGTGGTATTGAGTTTATGGCTACAATGGCTAGTCACTACGATTTAGCACGTTTTGGATCCGAACGTTTAGGCTTTTCACCACGACAGTGTGATTTGCTCATGGTAATGGGTACCATTTCAAAAAAAATGGGACCTGTTCTCCGTCAAGTATATCTTCAAATGGCAGAACCTCGTTGGGTACTAGCAGTTGGAGCTTGTGCTAGTAGCGGAGGAATTTTTGATACCTATAGCGTATTACAAGGAATTGACGAAATTATTCCTGTTGACGTTTATGTCCCAGGATGTCCTCCCCGACCTGAAGCTATTCTTGATGGATTCATGAAAATTCAGTCTTTGGTAGAAAATGAAAGTGTTCGTCGTCGCGATTCTGAAGAATACAAGAAATTGATGGATCGTTATCAAATTTCCCTCTAAACTCACTTTATGACTAACGAATTTGTTTTAGAAACAATAAAGGAACATTTTACAGAAGGTCTTCTTCATACCGAAGAGTCTTTTGGAATGTTGAATATTACTGTAGAAAAGGATCTTGTTTTGCCTTTACTTCATTTTTTGAATAAAGATGAGCGTCTTGGCTTCAATTTTCTGACTGATTTGTGTGGTATTCATTATCCTGAAAATAAGGGTGCTGAATTAGGTGTGATTTATCATGTGCACAATATGACGCTTAATCACCGTGTTCGTATTAAAGCATTCTTGCCTATTGAAAATCCTAGTATCAAAACCGCTTGTAACTTGTATAGTGCAGCCAATTGGATGGAGCGCGAGACATTTGACTTTTATGGTGTTATTTTCGAAGGTCATCCAAATTTGAAACGCATTTTGAATATGGATGAAATGACTGTACATCCGATGCGTAAAGAGTTCCCACTAGAGGACCCTTTCCGTACAGATAAGGAAGATCGATTCTTCGGTCGTACACAAAACAACGAAGCACTTATTAATCCCGTTCACGGCGCTTAATTATTAAATCATGAGTAAGCATATAAATTTAGTTGAGGAATTAAGTGAGGAAACCACGACCCTGAATCTTGGTCCAACCCACCCTGCCACACATGGTATCTTTCAAAATATTCTAGAAATAGATGGAGAGGTTGTAAAGAGTGCTGAGCAAACGGTAGGTTATATACATAGAGCCTTTGAAAAATTGGCGGAACGTCGTAACTATTATCAAATCACGCCAATCACTGATCGATTGAACTATTGTTCTTCCCCTATTAATAATATGGGCTGGCACATGACGGTTGAGAAATTGGCAGGCATTAAATTGCCGAAGCGTGTAGAGTATTTGCGTGTAATCATTATGGAATTAGCGCGTATCTCTGACCACCTTGTATGTAATTCTGTAATTGGCGTAGATACAGGTGCCTTGACTGGTTTCACCTACATGTTCCAAGAGCGTGAGAATATCTATGAAATTTTTGAAGAAATCTGTGGTAGTCGATTAACGACTAATATTGGTCGTATTGGCGGTATGGAGCGTGATTTCACCCCGGAGGCTTGGAACAAATTGAATCGTTTCATGGCGGAGTTCCCAGCTAAATTTGAAGAGTTTAATAGCCTTTTGACACGTAACCGTATTTTTATGGAACGTACTAAAGGTGCCGGACCTATCACTGCTGAACGTGCATTAAATTATGGTTTTACAGGCCCAAATTTACGTGCTGCAGGCGTTGATTATGATGT
>CANGEV010000004.1 GCA_947452995.1 Chitinophagales bacterium | reverse complement strand
TCGACGATTGGATAATAATTTACTTAATAAGCAGATTAGTGCGTCACAGGCGTTTCAATCAAATGGTGTACATGTGTCGGGTAATAGTCAGGCGGCACGACAGAGTGTTGCTTTTTATCAGTTAGGAACTGAGATAAAATATACGCTCAAGCAAGGTGCTGTGGCAGGCTATCTACTCGCGCATGTTATGCCTAACAATGTACTGTTAGTAACCAATAATGTGTTTTTATTTTCGAGACAAAGGCCCTTAATGCAAAGCGGACTCTGTGGACATGCCACTATTTTTAGAACGTATTTTCAAGCAGAGATTCTATGGGATAATTTTAATAACATGAAGGGGCAACTTAAAATGGTACATCCGTTTTATGGTGGAGATTTATATTTAAGTGTGGATGATTTCAGTCAGCAACAATTTAATTTAATTTCTAGCCCTAGTGCATTAACACCTCGTTCGCGAAGCATTAATATCAATTGGCAGTCCCCTTTATTTTTAAAATCCTGCAAAGTTAATGTAGGAGGATATTACAAGTGTGCTACTATTTTGAGGAAAGATGAAGCTTCGGCGCAAAGCGTTCTTCACCTGCGATGTGAACGCGCTTTATCCAAAAAGCAAATGTTGGTTTTTACATGGCAGGAGCGATGGGATTATGGTGTCTGGAGCCCTACTATGGATTATTTCCCAAAGCGGGAAGATTTTCATAGTCGCTATATTACTGTTGGCGCGAAGAGTGAAGAAACAGGACTTGGTGCCTTCTCTTGGTTTGTAGAAATGTCACTCTCTAATGGTAATAAAGTGGATGGTGTCTTGTCGAGTTGCAGGCAGAAATTCCGTCTCCGTCATGTGCCTGGTACTTGGAATGTTGAATGTCTTTTTTACCAAATAAAGGAATACCAAAACAGAATGTACCTACTTCGCGAAGAATGGCCAGGCAGCCTTATCCAAACAGCTTATTATGGGGATGGTCTGCAAACGCAAATATCAACAAAGGTTCCATTTTTTAAACATGCTGATGTGTCGCTTTTTCTGGGTAAAAAATGGCAGTTTTCTCCGAGTGTAATACATACAAGCTACTTGCTAGTTTCGATTCAGATAAGAGTATAATCTGCCGTTTTGTCTAGCGAAATACTCGCTTTGTCAGTAGTAATCGGTCAAATCTGCCAAAATAACCCTAAAATCAGGCTGTTTTTGCAGTGGCACAAAGATTGATTGTAAGGAAACAGAAAAAATTTACACTCAATAAACTTTAGAAACATGGGAAAAATTATTGGAATTGACTTAGGTACTACCAACAGTTGCGTATCCGTGATGGAAGGTAACGAACCGGTAGTTATTGCAAATGACGAAGGTCGTCGTACTACGCCTTCCGTTATTGGCTTCTTGGCTAATGGCGAACGTAAAGTAGGTGATCCTGCTAAACGTCAAAGTATCACTAACCCTACGAACACTGTTTACTCTGTAAAACGTTTCATGGGTGCTCGCTTCTCTGATTCAAAAGCAGAAGCTGCGAAAATGCCTTACAAAGTAGTAAGTGGCGACAATGATAGCGTACGTGTTGAAATTGGCGATCGTAAATATTCTCCGCAAGAGATTTCAGCAATCGTTCTTCAAAAAATGAAGAAAACGGCTGAAGATTATTTAGGAACTACCGTGACTGAGGCGGTTATTACCGTACCAGCTTACTTCAACGATGCGCAACGTAATGCTACGAAAGAAGCGGGTGAAATCGCTGGTTTGAAAGTAATGCGTATTATCAATGAACCAACTGCTGCTGCCTTAGCGTATGGCTTGGATAAGACAGATCGTGAAATGAAAATCGCGGTATTCGACCTTGGTGGTGGTACTTTCGATATTTCTATCTTGGATTTAGGAGATGGCGTTTTTGAAGTTAAATCTACCAATGGTGATACACACTTAGGTGGTGACGACTTCGACCAAGTGATCATCAACTGGTTGGCTACCGAGTTCTTGAACGAAGAGCGTATCGACTTGCGTAAAGATCCAATGGCTTTACAACGTTTGAAAGAAGCTGCTGAAAAAGCGAAGATTGAATTGTCAAACTCTTCTGAAACTGAAATCAACTTGCCGTATGTTACGGCTGTAGATGGTGTTCCGAAGCACTTGGTAAAGCGTTTGTCTCGTGCGAAGTTCGAGCAATTAGCAGATGATTTGTTCAACCGTATGTTGGAACCTTGTCGTAACGCATTGAAAGATGCAGGTTATACAACGAATGATATCAATGAAGTAATCTTAGTGGGTGGTTCTACACGTATCCCTAAGGTACAAGAGATGGTAGAGAAATTCTTCGGACGTAAGCCTAGTAAAGGTGTTAATCCGGATGAGGTAGTTGCTATCGGAGCTGCGATTCAAGGTGGTGTATTGACAGGTGAAGTGAAAGATGTATTGTTGTTGGACGTTACGCCGCTTTCATTAGGTATCGAAACTATGGGAGGTGTGTTTACGAAGTTGATCGAAGCAAATACTACAATTCCTACTCGCAAGTCGCAAGTGTTCTCTACAGCAGCGGATTCTCAGCCGAGCGTTGAAATTCATGTATTGCAAGGTGAGCGCCCGATGGCGAAGGACAACCGTTCTTTAGGACGTTTCCACTTGGATGGTATTCCGCCAGCACCACGTGGTGTGCCGCAAATTGAAGTAACCTTTGATATTGATGCAAATGGTATCATGAGCATCAGTGCTTTGGATAAAGGAACTAACAAATCGCAATCTATCCGTATCGAGTCTTCTACCGGCTTAAGCAAAGAGGAAGTAGAACGTATGAAGAACGAGGCGAAAATGAACGAGGAGAACGACAAGAAAGAGCGTGAGCGTGTTGAAAAAATGAACGAAGCAGACAGTCATATTTTCCAAACGGAGAAGCAGTTGAAAGACTATGGCGAGAAGTTGAGTGCAGATAAAAAGGCGGTAATCGAAACAGCTTTGAATGAGTTGAAAGAGGCGCATAAAGCGGCTGATTTAGACGCAATCGAAGTGAAGTTGAAAGCCTTGAACGACGCATGGATGGCGGCTTCTGAAGAATTGTACAAAGCGATGAACGAGCAACAACAAGCGGAAGGCGGCGCTGCAAATGCCGGTGCTGAAAACGCTGCTGGTGGCGACAATGTTCAGGATGTAGAGTTCGAAGAAGTGAAGGACGATAAGTAGTTTTAATAGGTTTAGTGGTTTGCAGAGGCCTTCGAGAAATCGAGGGCCTTTTTGCGTTATGGTTTAAAATAGACTAAATGTTGGAATTAAATTAAATTGAATGTATATTCGAATAGTTATGAAATTTTGTTTAGATCCCTTCACGCGTTCTGTGGTAGGTACAGGCTTAGGAATTTGCACCGCTGCACTTGGTTCAATGACAGAAAATCAGTTAGTAAAAACAATTGGTGTCGGAATTGCTATAGGCGGAGCAATAACATTAGAAGAGATAATTAGGTTAAAAGGTGCAAAGATTGTTCGTAATAGTTTTGGTGGGAACCTATACACCTTACATGAAACAGATGGCGTAAAGAAATTAGCTCCTGGGATTGTTCCAAATTATCGTGTGGATGGGATAACGTTGCAAGGTTTAAACGGAGTATTCAAGGCGCATGATGGAGTTTATTTTGAAATATTAGCCAATGGGATGATACAGCCAAATTCCATTCTAGGAAATATTGTTAACTCAGTTGGAGCTGGATTTAAATCGAAAGCTTGGGCGGAGGAACAAGCAAAAAAGGGAGATCCTCGATGGCTTGAGTTGTATAATGCAGGCTTAAAAGGTATTTAATTTTTAAATTGGTTTTATTAAATAATTTATAGTTTACATTTTCGATTCAATGAAAGTAAATAAAAAAATATCACCAACTCTTTTAAGTGCAGCAGGTACGTTTGCTTTGTTAAAGCTTCCACATAAAAATGTGGACCCTTATACTAGGGCATTCGTTGGTACCAATCTTGGCTTATGTACTGCTGTATTCGGTTTTATTACTAGAAGTCAGTCTTTCCAAACAATCGGCTTTGGTATTGCTCTAGGGGGCTTGATGACTTTGGAAGAAGTTGCTAGACTTAAAGGCGCAAAGATTGTACGAAATAATTATAAAGGTAATATTTACACACTTCATGAAACGGAAGGTATTAGAAAATTATTACCTGGAACTATACCTGATTATCGTATTGATGGATTAGTTGTGCCGCGTCAAAATCTAATTTTTAAGGCTCATGATGGAATTTATTTGAAAATAAATACTCGAGGGATTATACAACCTACAACTCTGACTGGAAGTTTCTTGAATTCTTTAGGTGCTGGATTTAAATCGAAAGCTTGGGCGGAGGAACAAGTAAAAAAGGGTGATCCACGATGGCTTGACTTGTATAATGCAGGGTCAAATAGTAATTAAGAATTAAGAATTATTCCGCCATTGGGCGGCTAGCGAATCGGAGTTCGAATATAATCGAGCTCCGATTTTTATTTGAAGAAGTGTTCGAAGACCCAAAGGCGGAAAGACGCTAAGTTTTTATTTAGCAAAGGATTTCTTTTTTACTTTGAGACTTCCCACAGTAATTTAGAAGCTAATCGAACTCCGATTTTTATTTTTGCGTTTCGTGAAGACACGAAACGGAGCGGATAGGGTAATATTAAAAGGGTATATGGTGGTTGAGCCTGTCGAAACCACAGTCGAAATCCCCTCATTTTTATTTAATTTAACTATATTAGCAATCCAACCTATCAACCTTATTTCATAACCTAATTATCATGCAGCGTTTTATTGGCATTATTGGAATTATTGTCATTCTTGGAATTGCGTACTTGGCTTCAGAAAATAGAAAGAAAATCAACCTACGAGTAATACTCAGTGGGATGCTACTCCAAATCGTCATCGCGCTCCTCGTCTTTAAAGTGCCTGCTGTGAATCGTTTCTTTCAATTGCTAGGTCACGGCATGGAGAAAATTGAAGGCTTCGCTCGTCAAGGTGCTGCTTTTGTATACGGCGGCTTAGCAACTGTTGGTCCGGATGGCCAGCCTGCCAACTTCTATGCAAAAGGGTTTGTATTCGCCTTCAACGTAACAGCCACCATCGTATTAGTGGTTGTACTCGTTTCTATTCTTTATCATATCGGATTCATGCAACGCGTGGTTTCTGTCATCGCTAAGGGGATGAACTTTATCATGCGCGTGAGTGGGGCAGAAGCTTTATCTAACGTAGCCAGCGCATTCGTTGGTCAGGTAGAAGCACAGGTTATGATTCGCCCTTATTTACCGACTATGACACGTAGCGAACTCCTAGCCTCCATGAGTGGTAGCTTGGCATGTATCGCCGGCGGAATATTAATTGTGTATGCAAATATGGGTGCTGCTGCTGGAATGGATCTTGCCCCAACACTTATCGCCGCCTCCTTAATGGCTGCACCAGGTGCTTTGGTAATCTCTAAAATTCTTATCCCAGAAACAGAAGAGAGCCAGACCATGGGTAATGTGAAGCTGGAAGTGAAATCGAATTATACCAATATCATCGACGCGATTACACATGGTGCCGGAGACGGGTTTAAAATTGCTATGAACGTAATCGCTATGTTGATCGGCTTCATCGCTTTAATCGCTATGGTAGATTGGATGTTGGTGCATGTAGGTCATTGGTTTAATCCGCAATTGAATTTAACACTCGACTTTATCTTCGGTAAATTATTCTATCCACTTGCATGGTGTATGGGCGTACCTAACGAAGACGTGAGCAGCGTGGCAACTTTGTTGGGTCAGAAGCTTACAGTGAATGAGTTCTTAGCCTTCCAACATTTGACGGATCATTCAGTGAAGATTGTTTCGCAAAAAGGTTTATTGATTGTAAGTATTGCGATTTGCGGCTTCGCTAACTTTAGTAGCGTGGGCATGCAGATTGGTGGTATTGGTGAATTGGCACCTTCTCGTCGTACCGACCTTGCAAAGCTTGGTTTGAAAGCCCTTTTGGCTGGCACTTTAGCGTCTTATCTTTCTGCTACCATTGCAGGTATATTGATGTAGGATGCAGAAGAATTTAGTACGTATGTTGGAGCTGGTGCATTCCTTCTTCGATATGAAAAATGATTCGGAACAATTGCAAGTGAATGAGGCTACACAGGCTCGCTTGCGACGCATTCATCCAATGTGTTTAACGGAAGTGGCTAACGAAGATGGCCCTATTCTTTGGTTGTTGCTATTCCCTACTACCAGCACATTGATGGATTCTTTTTTGAAGAATGAAATCAACGAGCAGCAGCTATTTGATCAAACGGAATTAGGTCGTACCGATTACGATGTGATCTATCTTTGTTCGGCGAGTGTTTTGCCAGAATTTAGAAACAAAGGATTGGCTACAGAAAAATCAATCGATGGTATCGAAGCCATGAAAAAATACTTCCCTATTAAGAAGCTTTGCGTTTGGCCTTTTAGCAAAGATGGAGAAAGGCTTTCAAAAGGCATCGCCGATAAATTGGAAATGCCTTTGTTCGTGAAGCCGTATGTCGTTTAGTGGTCGTTATGAACTGCCATTTTATCTTTCTTATTATAACGAATCAATAGTACAATCGGAATACAAAATAGTATTACGGCGCCTACAGCGATGAATCCTTGATTATAGCAAACGATTGCTTGTTGTCTGAACAATAATCCATCCATCATCTTTAAGGCAAGCATTTGTGCTTCGTCAATTGTTTTTCCTGCGCCGAGGAAGAGTTTGGTAAGTGTGTCGAAGCGCTCGCTACTAGAGACATCGTATTGCGTTAAATAGCCTAGCATATTGCCGCGTACTTGCGCGTTGATGCTTGTGAGGTAAACGTTAATCAAGGCGATTCCAAAAGCTCCGCCTAGCTGACGAATCATATTCGCTAAGCCGACGGCCTGTGCCATGTCTTTTCCTTTCAAATTACCTACCGCAAGCGCGAGTATCGGCGACATCATAAAGGCCATACCGAAGCCGCGTAATACAAATGGGAAATAGAAATTCCATTCGTTCGAATCGGGTGAGGATCGACCAAGTAACATTAAGAAGCTGAAGGTTAGAAATACCCCTCCGATGATAATCACTTTCGGGTTCACACCTTTCCCCATCAACTTCGCCACAATAGGCATCGCAATAGCGGCGCATAAAGCACCTGGGATCATAAACACACCCGTTTGAGTGGCAGTCCATCCTAAAGAAATTTGCGCAAACAATGGGAAGATGAATACGGTGCCAAACAATAAAATACCAAGGATGAAATTCATGATACTTCCCATCGCAAGATTATAATTGCTATACAGACGTATATTCACGGCCGGATATTCAATGCTCAGTTCTCGTATGATGAAAGCAATTAGTCCGACAACAGCCAAAATTGTGAAAATGATAATTTCACCGCTTTCGAACCAATCCTTAGATGTTCCTTCTTCTAGCACATATTGTAGTGAGCCGACGGCGACGACGAGGAACAGAATGCCCCACCAATCGATCTTTTTAGGCTTTACCGCACCTGGTCGATCTGTAATATAATTCCAAGCCAATACAGCGGCAGTCATACCAATTGGGATATTCACAAAGAAAATCCAATGCCATGAAATATGATCGGTGATATAACCTCCTAAGGTAGGGCCAAACGTAGGCCCCATGATCATACCCATCCCGAAAATGGCGTTGGCAGTTCCCATCTGTGCTGGCGGGAAAGCGCCTATAATAACGGTTTGTGCGGTGCTCAACAATCCTCCACCTCCGAGTCCTTGGACAAAACGCCAGAACACTAATGTCCATAGACTATCACTTAATCCACACATCAGCGAGGCAAAAGTGAAGAGGATAACGGAGGCTGTGAAATAGACTCTTCGTCCAAAAAGGTCGGAGAGCATACTCGTAAGTGGAATAATGATTACGTTGGAAATGGCGTAGGAAGTCGTTACCCACGCGATTTCAGTCGTAGTGGCTCCGATGCTTCCACTTATTTCCCGTAAGGAAACGTTTACAATTGTAGTGTCGATTAATTCCAGGATAGCGCAACTGATCGCTGTAATAACAGTGATCCATTTGGTAAACCCTTGCGGATAACTAATCGATTCGATGGTGGTCTCTTGCACGAAGATTAGTTTTGTGTGTGCACGTCAACATTAACACTAAGTCCTGGTACTAGACGTGTTTTTTGTTCGTCAGATAGTTTGTTTAACTTAATACGAACCGGTACACGTTGCGTGATTTTTACAAAGTTGCCCGTTGAGTTGTCTGCAGGAAGCAGGCTGAACTTGGCTCCTGTAGCGCCTCCGAAGCTTTCCAAACTTCCTTCTAATGGCATATCTTCAAATGCATCTATTTTTATGGATACCGTATTGCCGATTTTCATTTTTGAAATTTGCGTTTCTTTGAAGTTTGCACTTACCCAGAAATTGTCGGTGTCAACGCACGAACAAACGGCTGTCGACATTTGTAAGTATTGACCAACTTCCACCGCTTTTTTAGAAACGATGCCATTACATGGTGCTTTGATAACGGTATTTGCTAACTGGCTTTTTGCTAAGGCTAATTCAGCTTCTCTTTGTTTGATCACGGCGTTGGCTAAGTTTACTTGCGATGATTGTGCATTGGCTTGCATTTTAGCGCCGCTAGATTGGAATTTACTTGCTTCACTTTGTTTAATTACCGCTGTCTCTTGTGCTTTTGCAGTAAGGTATTCAGCATGATATGCATCGTATTGTTGTTGGGTGATTGCATTTGCTTTTAATAATTTGTCGGCACGATCTTGATCGTGAGATGCCTTTTCAGTACGTGCTTGTGCGGCGCGGATATTGGCTTCTGCAGCAGCACGGCTTGCGTTACTAGCTTCTGCGTTATCGCCAGCAGCGTCTGCTCCGGAATGTGTTGCGCTACTTTGAGCCTTCGCACTTTCAAGCGCTGCTTCTGCTTGTGCTACTTTCGCTAAATAATCCGTCGGGTCGATCAAAGCGAGTGTATCACCTTGTTTTACGGTTTGGTTATCATGGAAATTGACTTTAATAACGAAGCCGCTAACGATACTGCGAACAGGGATAATGCTCGCATCTATTTGTGCGTTATCCGTTTTTTCATGACCTTTTGTGCTGATGTAAATGCCGCCGACAATGGCTAATACAACAAACGCAATCGAAGCGATAATGATAAGTTTTTTTGAGTTCATGGGGTGGTGGTATTAGTCGCCGATGGCGTTATGATAATTCATTTTTAAAAGTTCCAATTGCGCAATATGGAGATTGAGATTAAGTTGCGCTTGATTCGCTCCGTCTAGATCAGTGATATAATCAGAGGCAGTGATAATACCGTTGTCTAGTTGATTAGAGGCTGTTTCTTTAATTTGATTTTTTTGAAATACGATTTGTCTGTCTAACGCAATCATATCTATGGTCTTTTGAATATCACTCAAGATTTGATTGGCTGCAAGGTTCAAATTGATTTCTGCCATTTCCTTTTGGTGTTCAATAAGCGAAAGCTGTGCTTTACTGAAAGTACTTTGATGATGCAATGTGAAATAGCTGTTCAAGTTCCAACTTAATCCTGCACCTACTAATCCATAGGTTCTAAAGTCGTTGTTCATGAAATTAAAACCCGGACGACCGTAATAGCCTCTACCGAAGACGAAGACTCTTGGTAAAGATCCAAGCACATAGCTTTTGAATTTCAATTTTGTCGCTGCCGTCTGTGCTTCATATGCGCGAAATTCCGGACGGAGTATCGTTAAGGATTCGTCTCTGTTGATGTTGGTGTTAAAAGGTGTTTTGTCGCTTGTGTTCAAAGTAAAATTAATTGCGGTATCTGCTTTTATTCCTGTATAAACGCTAATGGAGTAAGCCGCATTAAAGATGGCTGTTTGGCATTCAATTAGTTTTTGCTGCGTTGAAAGATACTCTGATTGTAACTGCAATAATTGGCTTTTCAATAAGACGCCATTGTTTACAGCAGCTTCTGCTTTTCTAATTTTAGCATCCAATTCTTGAAGGCGTAAGATTAAGGTTGCTTTATTTGCTTTTTGTAGAATGAAAAGTCCTACCCAGTTATTGATACGATCTTTGATACCTATCCATTGAGCGTCAATTTGTGCGCGTTGAGCAATGCCATTCATGGCTTCTGCTTTTTGCTCAGTGGCTATCTGGCCATAATCAGACAAGTTTTGACGAATCTCTAATCCAACGCTATATTGGTCGGGCTTCTGTTTGAAGCCAGCGTTTGGGGGTAAGCCTGGAATAGAGAAGTTAAAAGAGGTTACTTCACTTTGGTAAGTAGCGCTTCCTGTTACATTTACTTGTGGTAAATAGTTGGAAGCAAGAAATGCTTTTTTGTCTTTTTCTTGTTGAGCGATAAGCATTTTTTGTTCCAATAAAGGATAATGTTTTGCTGCGGCCTCATAAAGGCTAGTGACACTTATTTCAGCACTTGTTTGTGCGGAGCAAAAAGATGCCCAAATTAGGGCTATAAACAACCCTAATGATTTTTTATTTTCAACCATTTATGTCTACAATATTCGATGGTGGTTTAAGCCGAAAATTGCAGTGGCGCAAAGGTAATTTCTTCCGTTGAATTTCTTGATTTTTATCGGTTAAGGATTTGTCAATACCAATATTTAATTAAATAGTCATTTTAGCAGATTATTGACATATTTTTTGGTTTTTAACTTTGAAATTCTTGCACCTTTGCGATCATTATGAAAATTATTCTTACCGGAGCTACTGGCCTTGTCGGAGAAGGGGTGCTTCTAACTATTTTAAACGATTCACGCGTTGAAGCAATATTAAGTATTTCGCGTAAGCCATGCGGTATCACTCATCCAAAGTTGAAAGAATTGTTAATCGCTGACTTCTTGAAAATTCATGAATATAAAAGCGAATTAGCTGGATATGATGCCTTGTTTTATTGTGCTGGAATCACTTCGCTAGGAATGACAGAAGAAGCCTATACAATTGTAACGTACGATACGCCTATGGCAGTTGCGAAGGTCTTGTTGGAACTCAACCCGAATATGGTCATTAATCATATTTCAGGAGGTGAAACAGATTCGAGTGAAAAGGGGAAAGTGATGTGGGCTCGCGTAAAAGGTAAAATTGAGAATGCCTTAGCGGCGATGCCCTTTAAGGCCGTTTATAATTTCCGACCGGGTTTTATGAAACCGGTTGAAGGACAGCAAAATGTGCGTTCGTATTACAAAGCAATCCGTTTTGCTTATCCATTTCTAAAGTTGTGTTTCCCTTCTTATGGTTGCGAACTTAAAGAATTAGGAACGGCAATGATAAATACTACCGAACAAGGTTTCGATAAAAAAGTATTGGAAGTAACCGATATCATTCGCGCTTCTAAATTAGCTTAGGCGCTCGGCATACCAAGTGTTCTTAGCAAACGGAAGTGCGAGGCAACAGCTTCTGCAAGGGTCTTGTTTTGCAAATAAGGAACATTATATTCCTTTGCGGTTGATTCTACAATTTTTGCGATGGCAGGATAATGTACATGACAAATATTGGGGAACAAATGGTGTTCAACCTGAAAATTCAATCCGCCCATATACCAAGTCAGAAACTTGTTTGTAGGGGAGAAATCAACTGTTGTATTCAACTGATGAATTGCCCAATTATTATCAATTACACCAGATTCGTTTGGCGTAGGGTGGGTAGTATGTTCAACTGTATGTGCTAATTGAAAGGTAATAGTTAATACGAATCCTGCGATGAAGTGCATTAATAAATAGCCTTTCACAAACATCCCTATAGGAAGATCTAAAAAGTAAATCGGAGCAACAATAAATACTCCTACATAAAATAGCTTAGCTAAGATAATACGTAATAAGATCATTGCATTTTCTGCGAAAGAACCTTTGTTTACGCCTTTTGCGATATATTCATAAAATTGGTAAAAGTCTTTCATGAAGGTCCAATAAATCGTTAGCATACCATAAAACACAAAGGAATAGTACTGTTGGTAGCGATGAAACCATTTTACTTTCGTATGAGGTGAAAGTCGTATAACTAATTTATCATTAATATCGTCATCATAATTAGCGATGTTCGTGTATGCGTGGTGACGAACATTGTGTTGCAATTTCCAATTAAAAACTGATCCGCCAATCAAATTGATGGAATATCCAAGTAGTACATTTAATTTGTGATTGGACGAATAGGATCCGTGGTTTGCATCATGCATTACACTCATGCCTATACCGGCCAATCCGAATCCCATAATCGACCAAAGTGTATAGTATAAAACACTATGCATTGGAAAACTGATTATGACGGCGAAAGAGCCAAGATAACATAGTGCAAGGACTATCGTTTTGGTAACCATAGTAGCGTTACCATATTTAGTAATATTCTCTTTTTTAAAATATTCATCTACTCGGCTACGAAGTACTGTAAAAAAGTTGCTTTTTGCGGAGTCGACGAATCGTACGTGGGCTTGGTGCATGCTGAAAGATACGGCGAAATCGATGGATTTTCAAATTTTTGGAAAGAGATTACGGGATTTGAAGCTTTGATTAAGAATTTGCCTCTAAAGCCAACGAAACTTTAGAAATAAGTGAATGGAACACTTCTTGAATTCAAGTGTTTTGAAAACAAAAAAGCCTCAGATAAATCTGAGGCTTTTGTACTCGGGACGGGACTTGAACCCGTACAACCATTACTGGTCACAGGATTTTAAGTCCTGCGTGTCTACCAATTCCACCACCCGAGTGCTTAGAAAAAAAAAGTACGACAGCGTCGTACTTTTTCATCTGAGCAGGAGACGAGACTCGAACCCGCGACCCCGACCTTGGCAAGGTCGTGCTCTACCAACTGAGCTACTCCTGCATGAGTGTTCTTTAGAACGGATTGCAAAGATACAACCCAACTTTAAATTTCCAATACTTTCAGCAGAAAATTTTAAAAAAAATCTATCGATGCTCGTCGAAATTCCCAAGTAGGTCTAAAATATGTGCATTCTCCGAATAAGCTCCGATCAATTTCCCTTTTTTATCATACTGTCTGATCAAAGGTATATAGGCGAAATCGAAATAATCATGCATCTTATTGGCTCCATCCTGAAGAACGATGATTGGATATCTTTCTAAGTGATATTTTTCTTTAAACGCAAGTATTGCTGCCTGCGTCTCGCGAGAGGCCATCACAATTTGAATGCCTTTGAAATACTTAATGTATTCCACGATTTGCTTCGTTTCGTATTGGCAATGATCACATTCTGAATTAAAGTAAATAAAAAGAAGTGGTGCGTCTTTGATCAAAGAATCTCTTGTAAAAGCACTACTGTCTTTCAGTGTATAAAAAATAAAATTCGGAATCTCTTTCGGCTCCTTTAACGTATCGATCTTATCCTGCGCTTTTACCTCGTGCATTAGCAATGAAAACACGCCCAGCAATAGTGCAATGAAGTATTTCATGCTTTGGGATTAGTCGCCTAATAATAAACTCTGATCTGGAATACGCACTTCAATTTGCCCTTCCTCTTTCAACAGTACACATTGACAAGCTAAGCGCGAATTGAGACGTGGATTTTTAGCGCGGTCGATGAAGTTTTCTTCCTTATCACTAAGCTCTTCCATTAAATGTTCGCCCTTCTCTACATAAATATGACAGGTGCTGCAAGCACAAACACCACCGCAATTGTGATGCAATTCAATGTCATGCTTTTCTGCAATCTCAAGAATGCTATCACCTTTACCATGCATAATGGTGATGCTCTCTTTTCCCTTTTCCTCGAAATGAAATGTAATTTGGTTCATAATACAAAAGTAAGACCTGCTTCTATTTTTCTTCGCAATATTGGATAATTTTTATTGCCGCCGCCCCTGGATTGGCTAAATAATAAGATAAACCATCTTGTTGACGCTTTTGTTCAGCACAAAAGCAATCATTTTCAGTGATTAATTCAGTAACGAGCTTTACCAAAGCGTTTTCTGAACCCACTTTATGACTATACTGTTCACTCATATCCATAAAACGATCAAACGAATTGGAGAGCTGTATGACAGGAAGCTTCGCCATGCCGCATTCAAAGGCAACTGCGGAGTCGATTGTAATGGCTAAACAAGAAGCGGAAATGGTATCGCTTAAGGATCCTTCTGCAATTTTGATTTTAGGTAATAAGGATTCGTAGGTAGTTCGATTATCCAAAGGATGTAGGCGAATTTGTATCGTTTTACCTAAGGCTTGAACTTTATCCTGTAGCGTATTCAGCCAAAGTAGCGTATCCTTATATTTTTCGGGCCCTAAGTATGGATATTTGAAATAAGGTTGTGCAAAGAAAGTAATATACTTTTTGGCTTGCAGCTCTGATTGCGCTGCATATAATTTGGCGAATTGATCGAAATGCGGTGCTCCGGCAACTATCACTGCGCGTTCATCTACCCCTCTTTTGAGCATTAATTCTTTATCAAAATTGCCCCACACTGCATATTGCTTACATAAAAGAGGAACACAAAAATCAGCGATCAAACCATGTTGCACTACCAAACTATTGATAGGATGATTCTTTGCCCGATGAAAAAATAAGGATTCCCACATCCAATGATCCGCTGCCGCAATCAAATGCTGATGCGCTTCTAAGGTTTCTTCAACAGCGTTTCCAAAGTACTTTTCTGAAAAAGCAAATTGAAAAAAAGAATTTCTTTGAATGAAGTCGGTATTGCTATTTATTAAAAACCATAAGGCTGCGAAAGAGCTACTGAAGGAAGCATAGAGCCATTTAAAAATCCCTTGTCCGCCCCAATCACTTTCGGTGAACAACTCAATATCCTCTAAGCCTTCTTTCTGCAAGCGTTTTACGACTTTGTTTCTTTCCCAATTAGGTGTAAATATCCGTATTGATTTTTCTTGCGATTTTAAAGTTGCAATAATAGGAATCAAACAATTGAGGTAAGCGGGATTGCTGGTTAGAATGAATAAATAATCCGCTTTTGAAAACTGTTTCTTTGGTCGAAGTAAGGAAAGTAAAATTGTAAGCTGCAGCTGATTTCGTTGCAGTAAATAAACAATCCGCATACGGAGTTTGCCTTTCCAATCGCGTTGTTGATCGAAGTAATAGGTGAGTCGAAAGCGCTCTATCCAAGGATAACGCGCTTCCCAGTTTTTTGTTTTTGCAGTTGCTTCCGACCAAGAGATTTTCATAGTGCAATTATACGATACTCCAACCGCCGTCTACGACAAGATTATGGCCGGTGATGTATTTTGATTCGTCACTTAATAAGAAACAAATGGAAGGTGCAATTTCTTCCGGAGTTCCCATGCGTTTCAGGGGAGTCTTCTTGCTATAGGCTTCTACAAAGGCTTTCGGTTGATGATCAAAAATTCCTCCCGGAGAAACACAATTCACACGTACTTGATATTTACCATAATATGAGGCTAGATAACGACTCAAATTTAGAATACCACCTTTGATCGCACTATAGGCCACCGGATTAATAATTTCGGTGCCTTCATATACTGTAAAATCTGGTCCGTTCATTCCATAAATAGAAGACATGTTTACTAAGGAACCGTAGCCTTGATTTTTCATTTGTAATAATGCATGCTTACAACAGGCGTAATAGCCCGTTAGGTGCATGTCAATATTACTTTTCCAGCTCGATAATGGGAAATCTTCTAAGTGTGCGCCCCAGTCGTTAGTTCGAGGATAGGCGTTATTCACCCATCCATCGATTCTTCCGTATTGGTCGAGTACTTGTTGGATAAAATTAGTAATGGATGCTTCTTCTGTAATGTCCAATGGAATAAATGGAAATGCGTTATTGGAATCACTTTGCATATCTCCATTTATCACAGTTCCTCCTTCTGCATAAATTCGTTCCATTAAGGCTTTTCCAAGAAGGCCACTTCCTCCAGTAACAACGATTATTTTTTGATCTAATTTTCCCATGATAAAATTGCTTAAACAAATGTAACGAAAGCCTTTCATACATCTATCCATGTTTGTAATTTTATCGTGTTATGTCGAAACAGTATCAGCAGACCATAGAATGGCTTTTTTCTCAATTGCCGATGTTTCATCGTGTGGGTGCAGCCGCCTATAAAGCCAATTTGGACAATACCTATGCGTTAATGGATGCTTGTGGACAGCCACATATTGGGCTTAAAACCATTCATATTGCGGGCACCAATGGAAAAGGGAGTTCATCACATATGCTCGCTTCCATTTTTCAAGCCCACGGCTATAAGACTGGTTTGTATACTTCACCGCACCTCGTTGATTTTCGGGAACGTATTCGCATCAACGGTGAAATGATTGCACAAGGGAGTGTAATCGATTTTGTAGAACAAATGAAAGCTAAGGTGGAGACGATTCAACCTTCATTTTTTGAGTGGACCGTTGCTTTAGCATTTGATTATTTTCAAAAAGAAAAAGTTGATATCGCTATCATAGAAACGGGTTTGGGAGGACGTTTGGATAGCACCAATGTAATTAGTCCGGAGCTTTCATTGATAACCAATATTTCGATGGATCATGCTGCTTTGCTGGGTGATACGCTCGAGAAAATAGCTGGTGAAAAAGCAGGAATTATTAAGTCATCCGCTCCGGTAGTTATTAGCGAACACAGTAGTATTGATTCAGTTTTTACAGAAAAGGCAAAGCAAGTTTCTACTGATTTGTACTTCGCTACAGATATAATACATG
The DNA here is from genome assembly GCA_947452995.1 of Chitinophagales bacterium. Taxonomy (GTDB): domain Bacteria; phylum Bacteroidota; class Bacteroidia; order Chitinophagales; family CAIODY01; genus JAHEYX01. The sequence continues at coordinate 139,755 of CANGEV010000004.1, read as the reverse complement.
TTTTGGAAAGTCCTTCACCAGGGGCATTTGTCGTTGAATGCGATTCGGAACCCTTTTGGAATAGGCTACACTTGCAAGTTGACTTGCAAGGGAGCTATCAAGGAAAAAATATTGCAGGCGTGCTTCGTAGCGCACTTTTGTTAAAAGATAAATGGGCTTTAAAAGATGAGTTGATTAAAAGTGGAATTGAAAAAGCTGCTGCTCAGACAGGCTTACAAGGTCGATGGATGCGACTGCAAGAAAATCCCACAGTAGTGGCCGACATTGCGCATAACGAAGCTGGTATAGGCGAGGTGATGCGTTCATTAAATAATTATCACTTCGATACATTACATATAGTATTCGGAGCTGTACAAGATAAGGAGGTGAGAAAAGTATTGCAGTTACTACCAGCAGATGCCCAGTATCATTGTTGTTCACCCAATCTGCCTCGCGCTATGCCTATAGATGTTTTAATGCAACATTTGAATGAATCGGGGAGGAGTGGGCTTGCGTACGATTCGGTAAAACTGGCTTATGAAGGAGCTTTGCGCCAAGCTAGCGACAAAGATTTTGTATTGGTATGCGGCAGTAATTTTGTGGTGGCAGAAGTATTAGATGCCATTAAAAAATGACTGATCAAGAATTAAGTTCAGTGATTAATGTTTTCGTAATAAGGCATACCAAAGATCAGAGAAGTTGTTAAACTCCCTTCTATAAGACAATCCAAGACCTGTTCTGTTTCTGTTACGCTCGCTTAATATGTCATATTCAGTTTTCTTAAACCCTTTGAGTTTGACACGGCCGTCCGGCGTTAAATTGTATTGTAATAAAAAGTCGCCTGCGAAGTTCGTTGAATTGCTTGTTTCTGTTTTACCATAATCATACACTAAACCGCCATCGAAAGTGAGTCGATCATTTAAAAAGCGTCTAGTTAGATTGACGTTCCATTCATTAAAATTGCGAAGATCTGCCGTAGGGTCATACAAACGATAATTGAGGTTGATTTGTGTTTTGTCATCCTTTGTTAAACGATAGTACGCATCATTCAATCGTTGACTCACTTGGGCTGAAGCATATTCTGTGAGCGTATTCTTATAAACACCACTGAATTGACCTCCTACACCAGCCGCTGAAGCTGCAGTGCTACTCATAGGCAAGAATTTATTAAGCACAATCAAACCGAAAATTTGATTACTTAATTCATTCGGGTCGTCTCTAACTTTCTGTAACTGTTGTAAGGCTAAAAAGTTTAATTGAGAAGTATTGTTTGTATTAACCGGGGTAATGTCAAAGGCAATTTCAGGACTTGTCAAGGATCCACTTAATTTCATTTCCACTCCGACAGGTACTGGTTTTTTTGCAGCCGAAATTTCTTCATTGGTTGTGATTAAATCAGAGATTAAATCATAGAAAGCAGCGCGCGTATAATAGCCTGCGTTCAAATCAATAGATGCATCATAAGGACTTCCATTCCAAACAATCTTTCCTTGTCGAATCGAGAAGTCTTTATTGACTGCATTTAGGAATGTAAAATGGTAATCACCTTGTTTGATGGTATAATCCCCAAACATATTGAAGGTTGAGATGGTGCTATAGCTTACTTTAATATTGCCTGCGCCTTTTGCTTTTAGGTAATCACCGGCCTGAACGTCCATTACCAAAGTTATTTCAGCGTCTGGTGTGGCTTGTATATTAAAGTCAATTGCTACCCCCTCTAAGTCTTCTTCATATTTTTTTGTGATGGTATTCGTTGTATTTTTTCTCGAACTAACAAACTGCACAAAGCTATGTTGCTCTGCATCACGACTATCACTGATCGGAATAAAGACCGCTGTTCCTCGTTCGGTTTTTGCATCTGCACCAATTACCAAGGAGCTTACGGGTCCTTTTAACGTTATAATGCCAGATGCAATAGCAGTGCCGTAAAACAGTTCATTTTGTTCGTAGCTTGTTTTCATTACAAGCATTTTGTTTAGGTCGAATTTGAGATCGAGTGCAACTGCATTTAAGTTGCGCAAGTCGATTGTACCACTCGCTGTTCCTGTTCTTCTAAGGGAATCTCTAAATTTAAATTCATCTAATTTGATAACGCTATTTTTCACACTATAATGTGCCGGATCCATCCTATAATGGGTCCCGATATAGTTAACGGTCATTTCTGCTCTATACAGATTTCCTTCTCCATTAATGATTGGTTTCTCTGGCGTGCCGGTAATTTGTAAATCTCCCACAATTAATCCTGCTTTATGGGAGAGGATATCTTGTATTAAGGGTTCTATATGTAGAAGATCAAGGCGATCTAGTTTAGCGTTGAAATGCAGAGGACTTGATTGGTCTACAAGATCATAATACCCTTTAATATAATGGGTTTTGCCTGCTTCGTTCCAAACAATATCTGTTAATACTTTTTGTAATGAGTCGGATGTGCTGATTTGTGCGCTTAACACACCGAGTGAATCATCCGCTATAGCAAGCTTACTCATCTCTGCATTTACATATAGGGCGGCTTTGCTTGCAAAATGTTCAATCTGTATGTTTCCATTTAGGATTCCACCAATAGGTGATGTTTCATTTTTTGCGTAGGCCCACTGTGATAGTTGATTAAGATTGACATTTGAGAAAACAACGCGAATATTATCTTCAGCGTTTTGGGCTTGATATGTATTGATGCTTATTACTTGTTCTCCCTCCTGTAGATCTAAACCAGTAATGGTCCAGTTTTTCTTATCGAATACAATTTGATTGTTGGGATTTATCTTCCAAGTTTTTCCTTCTAGGATCAGCTCTGATTCTTTAAGTGATGCATTAATGATTTGTTGCCTTGTATTTGCTAGACCATTAATATTTATACTTGAATTTGTTCGCGACGATTTACCATTGAGGTTAAAAACCAAGCTGTCGTTTTGTGCCATGAATTGTACGGCAGCATTTTCTACCCAGCTACTATCTTTTGTGCTTAAGGAATCCATTTTAGCTATTGCATACAAAAAGCTTGGTGTGGCTTGGAAGTTGACATTCAAACCATAGTAATGAACCTCATTATACGTTATTCTAGGTATTGATGCGTTGACATCAAAATGTTTGTCGCGTCCATTGAACTCTCCATTTATCTTCAATGATTTTACGGAACTCAATTTAGGCAGGAAGAGCTGCAATAAGGATGGATCTTCATTTACCTTTAAATCAAAAGTGAAAGATTGATTATCGGAGCTAGTTGATTTTGGTAAGTCGACATAGCTTGGGAAATAGTTATGCATGACAGTGGCCATTGCATCTCCGATATGTGCATAGTTGAATGTACCATTGAGTGAGCCATTGATGAAATCAGATTTCAATTCTATTCGCTTGCTATGTTTAAATTCAGTAGAACTTAAAGTGAGGTGTTCAATAGATGTGTTTTCCGTTCCTTTAACAAGGTTGAATCGGGTAAGATCGAGTGTTCCTTCGAAATCATCGATTGTTTTACCGCGAGCGTTGAGTTGTATATAACCTCTGTCGATTGCCAACTCTTCAGTGGTTATTTTAAGTGCTAGTAAGTTGATTTGCTGAACTTGCGCTTGGAAGTCGTAGGTAGGAATGCTGTCTGCGAAATTCAATTTCCCTTCGAAGTCGAACTTAGCATTTGGATCGTTGGCTATTACTCGGCCTTCAAACTTTTTTTGTTCTAAGGTTCCATTCAAATTGATATCATGATACGTGTAGTTATGCGCTTCTAGCTGAATGATATCACCTTCAATTTTGGCTTTCGGGTTTTTTGAAAGCCATCCATCTGCAATCAGGGATACATTACAAGTGATTTTACCAAATTCTTTAGTATTATCAAGTAAAGTGCCTAGCTGTAATTCACTGGCCTCTAATTTCCCATCATAATGTGGACCGCTAACTGGATGAATAGTTACATTTAAATCAGCATTTATATTTCCTATATCAGATTGCACTACGCCATTCGCTACAAAGTCGTGAAGAAAGCCATTAAATTGCCCACTAGCAGTGAAATGTCCGATACGTTGAATATGTTTTTTGTTCGTTTCCTGCGGAATGAAAGCTGCTATGCCGATGCCTGTACCTTCGCAATGCTCTGCATTGAAATTGATAAGCATATTTTCAATATCATTAAAGTTTTTCAGACGTAAATCGCCGTTAAATTCAAAGCCATTAGTAGACAGTTGTATTTTTTTTCCTTTAAAAGAATTGTTACTTCCGCTAAACTGTCCTCCGATTGCTACTTCTATGTTCGGTAAATCTTTTAGCGCTGCACTAAAACCCTTTAATTCATTCAGGGCTATCCTTGAATTTTTAAACTGCGCCTGCCAATTCAAATTATTGAATGAATCAGGAAATTGAATATTTGCATCCGTATTTATTAAACTGCTTTTTGTAATGGCCGTTAAATGCTTACAATTAAGTTTATTGTTTTGAAAAAGTACTTGCATACTTAACTCGCGGAGTTGAAACCCTTTTGCACTTTCGCCTTGGATATGTTGTAAATTCGCGGCCAATGAATCTCCGTTCCAAAATAAATGAGGGATTCCAATTTGAATATTCTTCCAAACATATAATGCGCTGAGGTCGTTGCTGTCGCATTTTTGGCAAATATCTATGGCAGATTTTTCAACTAAAAAATTATTCATCTCAATATTCCAAGGCTTCGAAATTGTAGGCTTGCTTGGCGTGCTTTTGGATGAAACAGTATGCTTTTTTTCAGCCAAGACAGCATTGAATTTTAGGGCGAATAAGTGAAATGCTGCAACTTTGATTTGTTGTGCAGTAAAATCTGTTTTATTAAAATTGAATGTTCCTTGATCTAATGAACCACTATATTGGCTTCCATTCAAATCATTATAGCTAAATCGAATGTCCTTAACATGTATCAATTTTATTGCGATAGCTGGTGTGCTGCTTTTTGAATTGCTCGATCCACTAAAAGCATCTGCAATAAATTGAAAGTTGTATTGCGTTTTATTCTTTTTATCAGGACCAATATGCGCATAGACCTTTTCTAAATTAACACTTGTAACAGTTGCAGAAGAGGAGAAAAGTAACACGTCACTCAAGCGTAGGGATAGCTCGCCAATAAAAAGTAAACTGTCCTTGGATTGGTCTTTTACTAAGACATCATGTAAGTGTAATTCGTTGAGTAAATGCGCATCTATTTTACGAATACTAATTTCTGTATTCATTTTATTCTCTGCCCACTTCACTGCGCGTTGAATACACCACGCCTGTACGGAAGGAATTTGTAAAACTCCCCATATCGCGACTAGTAGGAATGTAAAAATTCCTATAGCCCAAAGTCCTATTTTGAGCCACTTTTTCAAACACTTTAAAATTAATAGAAATGACGAATATTTTCATATTCATCATGCACATACGTCTGTTAACGGAACCTAAATGTGAGACGTAAATTAATCCTTCGTCCTGTTAGGTAATTGGGCACCGCATATACCGTATTATAAAGGTCTTTTACCCATATATAACTTACGGTATTGCTCACGCCAAGAATATTAAAAACATCCAAACCTAGCCAAATACTTTCGATGTGGTTAAATTGGTTCTTTTCTTTCTTTTTTCCATCCAACAATAGCGCAGAGAAACCCATATCCACTCTACGATAGGAAGGGATGCGTAAGGTATCTTTGTATCGATTGTGATCTGGTGGACCGAACGGCATGCCGGTGCCGAAGACGGTATTCACATATACTTTCAAATTTTCATGATTAGGGACGTAATCAGAAAAAAATAGACCTACATTCACGCGTTGATCACTCGGACGGGGAATCCATCCTGCATATAGCAAGGTGTCCTTCGCAACGGTTTTGTCTTGTTCGGAAGGATCTAATCGAGGATTAATAAGTTCGCCTTTTGTGTTGATTTTTGCTAGAACGTAGTCATCTGTTAGGTTTTCTTGTGCTTTCATCCAGCTCAAAGAAATCCAGGAGTCAGCATCTTTTACAAAATAACCATTCAATCGCATGTCGATACCTCCAACACGACCAATTGCATTATTACTTGCAAAATAACGGATACGAACATTATCTAATTCGTATGGAATGACATCCGTAAGATATTTATAGTAGGCTTCTGTATTTAGCGAGAATTTTCTGTTCCATAATAAAAAGCGATAATCACTACTCAAGGTAATTTGATAGGATTTTTGAGCTTTTACGTTGAGATGTACCTTTCCGTCTAAATCGCGAAGTTCTCTGTAGAACGGAGGTTGATTATAGGCTCCTGCTCCTAAACGAAATAATACATCACGCTTCCAATACGGGCGATAGTTGATTTGTATACGCGGACTGACAACGAGCTGCTTGTTTAAATCCCAATAGTTAAAGCGAAGGCCAGCATTGACTTTAAAACGTGATGAGTCGTTAAAGCTGAAATTTTGCATGATAAAACCGCTTATGCGATTGCTATTCAAGGCAATGCTGCTTTTTAAATAACGTTGCATCGTGATTTGAAAGTCAGAATAGGGTAGGTTATAGCCTGCCGAATCTGTGCGATGCCATTCCTTGACAGCGTCTTGAATTTGTTCGTGTTGAAGTGTTAGACCCCATTGTGTGGAATAAAAGTTATTGTGATAATAGGTTCCTAAATGGTTAATGTTGGCGACTAGTGCTTGCAGTTCGTTTCTTGCGAAGTCGTGATTGGTGCCAACGCCTAATTGTTGCTTAATGGCGTTGAAATTTGATTTTGTTGCATCCGTTTCAACTTGCCCTATATAGTACTGACCTATGATATCGAAGTTTTCGCTTTCATTCATTTGAAAGGCAGAAGCGCTGAATTTCAATTTTGTTTTCGCATTTGGACGATGAAGGATAGAAAGCCCTGCCATATTCGTGTTGAAGCGATCGATCTCTTGCCCATCAAAGGCTACTGTTAGACGTAAGGTTTGATTGACCAAACCAAAAGAGCTAACCGCTGATTCGGGGATGAATTTGAATTTATTTTGGTTCACGTTTAGCAGTAACTGAGCTTCTGTTTTCTTTGAGATGCTATAGGTGAAGAAGGCTTGAACGTCGTTAAAAACAGGTTGGTATTGACCTTTTGTTGGCTGACTATTTAATAATGATTTGTTGGTTTTGTTACGAACGCCAATAAGATAGGTGAAACGTTTGTGTTCACTTATCCCTTCTATTGTGAAGGCTTGGCCTAATAAGCCGGTGGTAACGGTAGATGCAAAGCGCTTTGGCGTGCGATAGCCTACATCTAAAACAGACGACATTTTATCGCCATAACGTGCACTAAATCCACCAGCAGAAAATTTCAAACTGCCCACCATGTCGGGGTTTGCGAAGGTAAGACCTTCTTGTTGTCCACTTCGAATTAGAAAAGGTCTGTATATTTCAAAGTCATTTACATAGACTAGATTTTCATCATAATTTCCTCCTCTGACACTGTATTGCGCGCTAAGTTCGTTGTTAGAAGCTGCTCCCATTGTTTTAAGAATGGCTTCTAGATTCATAGAGGGATTTGGAATATCACGTAATTTTTGCGGGTCGATTGGTTTAACGCCATCCATTCGATCGCGTTGATCATAAATGGTTGCTTCGGAAAATTGATGATAGTAACTTTTAAGAATAATATTCTTTTCAATGTGAATACTATCTTTTAATAGAATTCTGAAGCGTTGCGTGCGAAATCCGATGCAGGAAACTTCTACCGTAACGGAGTCGGGATTACTATATTCTAGGAGATACAAACCAGCGGTGCCAGAAACTGTCCCTTCTCCTTTACTAAGAATAGCAACGGAGACAGACTCGATTGGATTTTTGTTTTCATCTTTGATTTGTCCAAACAAGGAGGATTTTCCTGATTGCGCTTGCGTGCTGAAGGCAAATAGAAGAAGTGTTAAAAATAAGAAGGGATAACGCATTAAGTACATTCAGCTTAATTACGAACGTAATAAATAGCGGCTCCGTCAATGGTTTCTTCTTGCAATACCATCGTATCATGCAGAAAAGAATAGGAATCTTTGGCGAAGTCGTTCGTGTTTTTGTTATTCAAAAAACCACTAGTAGTAAATGTGATTATGTTTGTCATGCTTCCCGAAAGAGTAGAGTCTTGCGCTACAGTGAAATTAAGTTTTTCTGTTTTGTTGGAATTGTGATATCGTTCAAATTTTCCTCTTGCGGAGAAGGTGATTCGCTCTTCATAACCAGCGGTAGAAGGATTATTAATGCCTCCAATTGATTCAGTTTTAACCCATCTCCATGTACCGAATAATAACTTAGATTCTTCATTCGGCATAACGATCGCTTTTCTACAAGCGGAGCCTAAAAGCAGGATAGCACAAGAGAGTAAAAGAAGTTGGCGCATGGTTGTAAATTAGATAACGAATTTAAGAAAAAAGGTGCATTTAGTGTAATCCTAAACCTTGTATTGTTTGCATAAAGAGCTCAACCCTTCGAAATGCTATAGGGCATTGATGACCTTCTTGCAATATAACAGAGGTGCCATCTGTTTTGGCAATGGAAATTACATGCTGTAGGTTTACCAAAAATGATTTATGTGTTCGGTAAAAAGTGTGTTGAGATAATAATTCTTCATATTCGCCAAGCTGCTTGCTAGACGTAATTTTACGATTATTTAGCAAATAGAAGTCGGTATAATTACCACTCGCTTCCAGATAAATGATGTCTTTTACCTCAATAATTTGATGCGCATGAATGGAATGAATAAATAGCTTTTGCGGAGGCTCGTTTTTTTTGATCTGTTCTGCTAGTAATTGGTACTGAGTGGGTGTTTCTTGTTCTTTACGTTCAACTAAGCGTTGCACAGCAATTTGTAGTTCATCGGCTTTTATAGGTTTTAGTAGGTAGTCGAGCGCTGAGAATTTAATAGCTTGAATGGCGTATTCAGAATGTGCGGTACAAAAGATTATTTGAAAAGGAATACGTTTGAATAGACGAAGCAGTTCAAAACTATCATGCGGAGGCATAGTAATATCAAGAAAAACGACATCGGGTTGTAGCGTATTTATTTTTTCATAAGCCTCATGGATGTCTGTTGCGTAGTCGAGTATTTCAACATTTGTGCAATATCGATTCAGTAGGTGTTTCATGACCGACTGCGCATTTTGTTCGTCATCAACAATAAGAGCTGTTATTGGCATTAAAACTGAACGGGTATCCATAAGGTGATCTGGGTTCCTTTTGAAAGATCAGACTTGATTTCCATACGACCATTTTCATGGTTAGGAGCGCGCATTAAGCTAAGTCGCTCCTGTATATTTTCAAGTGCATGACTTTTATGTTGTTTGTTGGTGTTTTCTTTCCATCCTATTCCATTGTCTGTTACATCCACGATAATGAATGGACCGCCGTTTCGCACATCAAGAACAAGTGATTTGTCATTCTTTGATGGTGCTAGGCCATGCCGAATAGCATTTTCCAAAAGTGGTTGAATGAGCATGACAGGTATCTTGACCAAGTGTTTGGGTAATACCTCATCAATAAGGACGGAGAAGTTGAATTTATTATTAAAACGAATTTCTTCAAGTTGCACATAGCGTTTTAGGAACTCGATTTCATTTTTTAGTGGAATCAATTCTTCTTTTGCGTTGTTCAACATTTCTCGCATCAAGGTCGAGAATTCACTGATAAAATTGATAGCAGCTTCTTCATTGCCTTCAATTACTAGGTTTTGAAGGGTATTTAGCGAGTTGAAAATAAAATGCGGATTCATCTGAGAAAGTAAGGCCGCATGTTCTAGTTGACGAACTTTTTGTTCTAGCTCCATCGCACGCTCTTTCTGTAACATTTCTTCCTGCTGCTGTTCAATATTTCTAAAGAGACGTAATTTCTCTTCTCCAAACAACTCCTCATGCAAGGCATCCTTTTGCTTCATCGTCTCAAATGCCTTCTGATAATCTCCCTGTTGCTCGTAAATTTCACTCAGGGATTTTAATACTTGGAGGATTCCGAAATTTGGTCCATGTTCTTTGTCTGTTTTAATGTAACTAAGATGTAAGTCTAAGGCATTCCCCCAACTTTCTATTGCTTTAAAGTAAAATCCATAAATCCGCAGGTAGTTAAGTAGAATTGAAATTGAAGGATTTTTTTGGTATACTTGGTATGAATTATCTAATAGTTCTTTCGCTAATTCTAAATCTATTTTTTTATTAATTAAAATTTCAGCCTTGAGAAGGTCTGATTTAGTTTTTAATTTTGTGTTAGGATGCGTTTTGAATAATTCATTAAGCTCATCAATTTTAGTTATTGAAAACTCCAAATCTTCGGCGAAAGTAATATTGGCAATATTAATAAGACAAACTTGTTTTAAATTGACCTGATTTAACTCATTGGCAATTTTCTCTGCTAAGTTGAAATATTTTAGTGACTGATTTTTATTGATGTTATAATAGATATTGCCTAGATTAATTTTAGCAAGACAACTCAAATAACTTTGGTTTACTAAAGTGGTTTTTGTAACAAAATTTTCAGCCTGATAAAATATACTTAATGCCTTTGTAATATCTTGCTTTTCGATGTAGAGGACACCAAGATTAATTAAGCGGGATGCAATTATATTATTGTTAAGAGTTGGTTCTAGGGTAGTGTCTTGATTGTTAAATATTGGATTTTCGAGTATTTTCTGGGCTGCGGCAAATTGACCAATTTCTTTCAAATAAATTGATAAATTTAATAGTATGATTTTTTTAGCATACTCAAGTTGTGCGGTAGATTGATTTAATTTTTTTTCATACTTCCAAATTGCTCCAATAATTTTAACAGATGTATTTAAATCGTTTAGAAGTTTGGGCTGTAAAACAGAATTCCTGTAAGCATCTATTCTAGCAATGTAGTTGCTTTCAATCTGAATTTTTTTGATCAATTCAGCAATATCTTCTTTGATGTTTATATCGTTTGTCATAAATAAAAAAGCTCCTTAATATAAGGAGCTTTTTTGAATTTATATTTGTTTGTTTTAAAAGGCTGCAACTGTATCAATAAATGATATTTTACCTGCTGCGACAGTATCATTGATGTCGATTTTGCCTGCAGCAACAGTATCGTTGATATCCGTAAATGCTCTTAATTCGTCAGCGGTCATGTTTTCAAGTTGTGCTTTATCGAAACCGCCCTTTATAGTGGACATTTGTTCTGGAGATAAAACTTTCAACATGGCATTGGGGATGTGGTTTTGCATGTTATTGATTTTTATAGGGTTATTATTCAAAAATACTATGTTGATAAGGCGATAGTCAAGTTTTATCCACGGGTTTATCCACATTTAGTTCACAAACAATCCGATTTCCTACGTATTTTCATCCGTTTTTCTACTTACGTCATTAACTACGTAAATTTTCGTAGTTAATTGGATAACATTAACCTTTCACAGGGTTATTTTTTAAGTATTTTAGAATATTAAATATTACACATGTCAACTTCTTTCGAGGATATCCATTCTATTTTTCTGGTTAATAGCTTGAGCAGCAAAATCGAAGAGCTATATAAAAGTGCTTTTCAAAGTGTGCGTAGTAATCCTCAAGAGGCAATTAAAATTGCTGAAGAAATTGAATTACTTGCTAATTCTGTAGGTGATGCACAAGGGCATTTATATTATTTAAACATACTTGGATTAGCGTATCTCAATCTGTCTAATTATGAATTGGCAATTGTCAATTTTACCTCAGCAATAAAAATTGCTAATCAATCAGACAATGTTTCGATGTCTGGAAAGATTAATAATAATTTAGGGATGGTCTATGATAAACTCGGTGATTATGATAAAGCAATGGCCTTTTATTCCGATGCCTATCATTTTGCCGAATTGTCTGGCGAACTTGGATTAATGGATATTTTACGACATAATATGGCCGTAATCTATATTCACTTGAAAGATTTTAATAATGCTATTATTGAATTTCAAAAATTATTGGAGTCAAAAAATAAGGATAAAAACATCGATCTTGTCATTACTGCATATTACAACATGGCAAGTTGTTATAAATACATTGGCGACTTTAATGCCGCATTAGATTCTGTTCGTAATTCTTTAAACTATGCTAGTACTAAAGGGGATTTATATTCTATTGCTCGTTCAATATTATTTCAATGTGAGATTTTTTGTGAGAATCAAAAGTTTTTAGAAGCGAATAATTTTCTTTTGCAAAATGAACAAGCACTTGATGTTGATAATAGCTATATCACCATCCAATCCAATATCGTGCGTTCGAAAATTGCGGCCGGCTTAGGATATAATTCCGAAGCGAAGGAGTTTTTGCTGACCGCATTTGCGCAAAGTGATAAAATCGGCTTGAAGCAAACACAAGTGGAATTGTTGAGTAGCTTATCAGAACTCTGTGCTTCGGAAGGCGACTATGCCGCAGCTTACGAACACTTATCCCAATACAGAAAACTAAATGAAGAATTACTAGATAAAGAACGCGTTGGCAAAATACAACAACTGCAAATTGCCAATCAGCTTTCGCAAATAACGCGTGAAAAAGAACTTGCTGAACAATCTGCACTTTCCAAAAGTAATTTCCTCTCTAATATGAGTCATGAAATTCGTACACCAATGAATGCGATTATCGGATTTACTGACCTTTTAATGCAATCTGTCTCCATTCAAGGAGAAGAGCGAAATTATCTTAATACCATTAAGCAGTCTTCAGAAAATCTCCTGCATATTATCAATGAAATTTTGGACTATTCTAAAATCGAAGCAGGAAAAATTGAGTTTAAACAAGAAGGATTCAACTTGGAAGCTGAGTTGAAAAAGGTACTACAACTCTTCTCGCTTGAAGCAGGAAAGAAGAATTTGCAATTAACAGTTAATATCGATTCAAGTCTTCCCGCACACTTTATAGGGGATTCCTACCGCTTGAATCAGATCATCGTAAATTTGATGGGTAATGCTATTAAGTTTACAGAACAAGGGTTTGTTAATATTCAGGTGAGTGGACTAAGTTTGCCTGACAATAAAATGTCCTTACAATTTAAAATTAAGGACACCGGCATTGGTATCAGTCAAGAAAAAATAGTCGAACTCTTTGAGCGCTTTAAACAAGTATCCATTGAAACGAACTTCCGTTACGGAGGAACAGGATTAGGTCTTGCGATATCTAAGCAGCTGGTAGAATTACAAGGTGGCTCGATGGGCGTGGAAAGTAAAATGAATCAAGGAACTACCTTCTCATTCACTATTCCATACTTGATTCAAAATGACGATTTCTTAAAGAATCCTACACGTTACCTCGAACCTAACGAAGTGTTCCTCGAGCCATTCCGTGTTTTAATCGCGGATGATAATCCTTTCAATCAAATTCTAATTAAAAAAGTCATTTCTCGTCATTTTCATAATGCTGTGGTAGAATCTGTTGAAAATGGTTTGCAAGTACTCAGCATGCTTAAACGCTTTAAGTATGATTTTGTGCTCTTGGATATGCGGATGCCTGAAATGGATGGAATAACAGCTGCTCAAAAAATACGGTCTATGACCTATGAATCGTTCTGTAATGTCCCGCTAGTAGCATTCACAGCCGGAGTGACGGATGAGGAACGCGCAAAAGCAAGAGATGCCGGTATGCATTATTTTATGCCTAAACCATTTACTAAAGACGATTTAATTAATCTTATTGCCGAGCTGGGATTGATTTCACTCTAAAATAGTTGACGTATTTGCGTATTTATTCACAAATCTGGGAATAAGCAGATTTCTTTTTGTGAAAACTTATTCTCAATTTCGAACAAAGATTGTAAATCATCAATTATGAATATTAACTCTGAATTCAGAAAATATGCCGTGCATCATGCAGGCATTAGTGGCAACACGATTGATTCTTTTATGCGTAAGTCAGTAACTAACCTTACTCCTTATATCATCGAAGAACGTCCTTTAAATGTAGCGTCAATGGACGTATTCTCTCGTTTGATGATGGATCGTATCATCTTCATGGGAGAAGGTATTAATGATTATGTAGCCAACATCATCCAAGCACAATTATTATTCTTAGAATCGACAGATTCTAAGCGTGATATTCAAATTTATGTAAATAGCCCTGGAGGCTCTGTTTACGCAGGTTTGGGTATTTATGATACCATGCAATATATCAACTGTGATGTAGCTACTATCTGTACAGGATTAGCGGCTTCAATGGGTGCTGTATTGTTGTGTGCGGGTGCTGCCAAGAAGCGCACCGCTTTGAAACATAGCCGTATCATGATTCACCAACCACTAGGTGGCGCAGAAGGTCAAGCAAGCGACATCGAAATCACTGCACGTGAAATTTTGAAATTGAAAAGAGAATTGTACGATATCATCGCGCATCACAGTGGTAAAACGTATGAAGAAGTAGAAAAGAACTCTGATCGTGATTATTGGATGACAGCGGAAGAAGCTAAGCAGTATGGTATGATTGATGAAGTATTAATCAAGAAGTCATAATTATATATTTCACTTCAAAGCGAAAATCACAAGTATGAAAATGCTTGTGATTTTTTTGTTTAATACTAAATTTGTTTTTTTTGCGTTTATAGTGAACTAAAATGCACGAATTAATTCGTGCATTTTAAGTGGCTACGTTGTTTTTTAAGTGCTATTTTCACAAAACCTCCAATTACAATTTACTTCTCTAATTCAATATATACCCGCTGATCATTTTTATCAATAAAATAGATGCGACCATCGGTTGTAGTGTAAATAACTTCGCCATAAGGCCCTTTATAATTGGGATTGATTGGGTCGGCTTTTATAACATGTAAACTATCTTGAACTCGAACTGTTACGGCTACTACCGTTGGTGATTTAACTACTTGAATTGGTCTGCTTACCTGCTTTTTTACCGTAGTCGTTTGTTTGCCTTTCGTAAGGTGTTTTTGGGTCTGAGCAAGTCCAAGGGTGCTTAAGAAAAGTCCAAAACTGAGCAACATATAATTTTTCACCGGATAGAATTTTTACAAATCTAATGCAAAGGCGCTAATCACCTGAAAAAACGAGTGGATTTTTAGTAATTTCGCCCTCTAATTCCTGAACTAGCGTATGAAGAATATTCGCAACTTTTGTATCATTGCCCATATCGACCATGGTAAAAGTACCTTGGCCGATCGTCTTTTAGAGACCACCAAGACCGTTTCTGCTCGCGATATGCAGAATCAGGTTCTCGATGATATGGATCTTGAAAAGGAGAGAGGGATTACCATTAAATCGCACGCGATTCAAATGGACTATGTCTATAACAAAGAGCGCTATACCCTTAACTTAATTGATACGCCTGGTCACGTCGACTTTTCCTACGAGGTGTCACGTGCAATCGCCGCTTGTGAAGGTGCATTACTGTTAGTAGATGCAACACAAGGAATTCAAGCCCAAACAATTTCTAACCTGTATCTCGCAATGGATAGCGGTTTGGAGATCATTCCTGTCATCAATAAAATCGATATGGATGGTGCGATGATTGAGGAAGTAACAGATCAAATCGTCGACCTTATCGGTTGTCCACGTGAATCTGTAATGAAAGCGAGCGGACGTACAGGTTTAGGGGTTGCTGAAATTTTAGAGCAAATCGTAGAACGTATTCCTGCTCCGAAAGGAAATCCTGATGCGCCTTTGCAAGCTTTGATCTTCGATTCTGTGTTTAATCCTTTCCGTGGAATCATCGCTTACTTTAAAGTCTTGAATGGCTCTATTAAAAAAGGGGATCTTGTAAAGTTCGTGAATACAGGCATGCAATATGGTGCCGATGAAGTGGGGGTTTTGAAGTTGAAATTATCTCCAGCCCAAGAAGTTTTTACCGGAGACGTAGGGTATATTATCACAGGTATCAAAACATCTTCCGAAGTAAAAGTGGGCGATACCATCACAACCGTTGCACAGCCTTGTGAGGAAGCTATTAAAGGGTTCGAAGAAGTAAAGCCAATGGTATTTGCGGGTGTTTATCCTATCGATACAGACGATTATCAAGAGTTGCGTGAATCATTAGATAAATTGAAGTTGAACGACGCTTCATTAGTATATGAACCAGAAAGCTCTGCTGCCTTAGGATTTGGATTTCGTTGTGGCTTCTTAGGTTTGTTACATATGGAAATTGTGCAAGAACGTCTGGAGCGTGAATTTGATATGAGTGTTATCACAACGATTCCGAACGTATCGTATAAAGTGTATACCAACGATGGTGAATTGCATATTTGTAATAACCCGTCTGACTTCCCAGATCCAGGCCGTTTAGATTATTCCGAAGAACCTTATATCAAAGCCTCTATCATTACGAAGCCGGATTATATCGGACCAATCATGAAGCTGTGTATGGACAAGCGTGGTGTGATTTTAAATCAGACATATTTGACGCCTTCGCGTATTGAAATGATATTTGAATTGCCACTTGCAGAAATCGTATTTGATTTCTATGATAAGTTGAAATCGATATCTCGTGGTTATGCTTCTTTTGATTATCATCCTACTGAATATAAGCAAGCTGAAATTGTAAAAATGGATTTGAAGTTGAATGGTGAGAACGTGGATCCTTTAAGTGCCTTGATACATCAAAGTCGGGCATATGATTTTGGTAAAAAGTTGTGCGAAAAATTGAAGGAGTTGTTACCACGTCAGCAGTTCCAAATTGCTATTCAAGCGGCTGTCGGCGCGAAAGTAATTGCACGTGAAACCATTTCTGCTTTACGTAAAGACGTTACTGCGAAGTGTTATGGCGGTGATATTTCTCGTAAGCGTAAGTTGTTAGAAAAGCAGAAGGAAGGTAAGAAGAAGATGAAGCAAATTGGTACGGTGGAAATTCCGCAGTCCGCATTTATGGCTGTCCTGAAGCTTGATTCGTAAAATTTAGTATTCTTTTTCTGCGATGGATAGTCCATCATAGGCTAGATGCATACCGGCAGGCAGTGTAGGTTCGACATCTTGATGCTTGCCTAGTTGATGACTGATATGGGTGAAGTAGGTGTGTTCAGCGCCTATTTTCTGTGCTATTTCTATGGCCTCTTTTAGTGTAAAATGTGAAAGATGCGGCTCATGGCGAAGTGCGTTTAGCACGAGTGTTTTAACGCCTTTTAATTTCGCTAACTCTTCTTCAGCAATGTAATTGGCATCTGTGATATAGGCAAAGCTACCAATTCGATAGCCGAAGACGGGTAATTTATAATGTAATACTTCGATCGGTGTCACAGCTAAGGCTGGCCGACCTTTATGTGCAATAGTAAAAGGCGCATTCGGAAGTACATGCACTTCCAATTCTGGAATGCCAGGGTATTTCTTTTCTCTAAATATATATTGAAAATCACGTTTTATCGCTTCTATACAATGCGCGGAGCCGTATATTGGCATATCGCAAGCCATGTGATAGTTAAAGCCTCTAACGTCATCTAAACCAGCAGAATGATCCTTGTGTTCGTGCGTAAAAAGAATGGCGTCCACTTCCGTAATAGCATTTGCTAGCATTTGCATGCGAAAATCCGGACCGGTATCTATTACGATAGAATAATGATTTGTTTGGATATGAATAGCGCTTCGAAGGCGTTTATCAAATGAATCGGATGAGTGGCAAACCTCGCATGGACAAGCTATCATAGGTACGCCTTGTGATGTGCCTGTGCCCAAGAAGGTTATGCGCATGGTAAAAAATTATTAAGCTTCTTTGGCGATTTCTATTTCGTTCAATTTATTCTCCGCAATTTTCAAATAAAGCTGTGCGGACTCTTCAGAAAGTTCTACCGACTTTAAATCTAAGTTTTGAACGATATCGATCAAGCAATTAATTTTGCTTTCCAAGTTGAAGAATTTATTGACAACGACAATGCGTTTATCTTCCAAGATGCAATGTCCAGAATTAAAGTTCCCTTTTTCGTAGCGCACAATAAAGCGGGCTTCCTCCAATAGGGTCTCTAATTTCTTCAACGTGCCGGCATTATATTTCAAACTCATAGTTAAATTGTAAAGTGCTTTGTATCTTTGTTTATCAAGTGTAAAAATTGCCCTTATGCGCCACATATTCATTCTGATTTTATCAACATTTCCACTTTTTGTCTTTTCCCAGTCAAAATCCAATAAAAAGAGTATGGCCTTGCCAGAGGATAGACGCACTTTTCAAGGATATCTAGGCGTTGGCCTCAATGCTTCGCAAGTAGACGGGGATGGGGTAGCAGGCTATCATCAGGCAGGTTTGTCAGTCGCTCCTGCTGTGGCATTCAGGCTTGGCGGTCGCTTTTATATGAATTTTGAAATGGCCTATCATGCCGTAGGCGCTCGCTGGTCGCCCAATCAAGAATATTTTCCCAATCAGAATTATATTTCTAAACTGCGCTATGTGGCGGTGCCTTTATTCTTAAATTACCATGATCCTGACGGGAAAGTGCGTTTGGGAGGCGGTATTGTCTATGGACAGCTATTTGCCGCAAAGGAACAAATTAATTTTTATGAGGTCGAAAACCCGCTGAGTACTTTCAAAAGACGTGATTTGTCATGGATGGCCAATCTGCAATATATGTTCGCTCCTAAATGGGGCCTAGATACTCGTTTTAGTTATTCTATGCTCTATATCCGTCATTATGATAACGCAATATATAAAGGATATTCTGTAGGTAATCCAATTTATGGGACTAGTCAGTTCAATAATGTGATTACCGTTCGCTTATTCCATATTTTCTAATTGTGGAAAAGTAGGGCAACTGTTTATATCTGTCTTTTGTTATCATTTCTTAGGGTGTTAACTTCGCGCAGATTTTAATTTAAAAATTCTTCTTCAATGAATCATTTATATCCAGATCAATTTAAGAATCGCCATATCGGCCCGAATGAACACGAGCTATATGACATGTTGCAAGCTGTTGGCGCAAAGTCGCTAGACAAACTAATTGACGAAACTGTGCCGAAAGCAATTCGTTTGAAGAAAGTGCCAAAGGTAGGCGGGGAAGCGCTTACGGAGATGGAATATCTCAACTTGGTGAAGGAATTAGCAGCGCAAAATAAAATTTATAAAAGCTATATCGGTCAGGGTTATTATGATACCCATACGCCAAGTGTGATACTTCGTAATATTTTTGAAAATCCAGGTTGGTATACGCAATATACGCCTTACCAAGCTGAAATTGCACAAGGTCGTTTAGAGGCTTTATTGAACTATCAAACGATGGTTGCGCAGATGACTGGCTTCCCTGTTGCGAATGCTTCATTACTAGACGAAGCGACAGCTGCTGCCGAAGCGATGATCATGTTATACAACGCAAAAAGTCGTGATGCGGCGAATGCTGTCAATAAGTTTTTTGTTGATCAAAATTGCTTTGCGCAAACCATTGAAGTGCTTAAAACACGTAGCACTCCTCTTGGGATTGAATTAGTGATGGGTGATTTTAATACCATTGCATTAAACGAGGATTTCTTTGGTGCAATTGTACAATATCCTGCTGCCGATGGACAAGTTCACAACTACAAAGCCTTTATTGATAAAGCACATGCTGCAGGTGTACTAGTAGTAATGGCGACAGATTTACTAGCCTTGGCTTTGTTGACGCCTCCGGCTGAATTAGGTGCTGAAATTGCTGTTGGCTCTGCCCAGCGATTTGGTGTGCCAATGGGCAATGGTGGTCCGCATGCAGCCTTCTTCGCAACCAAAGAAGAGTATAAGCGTAATTTGCCAGGACGTATTATCGGTGTGTCAATTGATGCGGATAACAATACCGCTTTACGCATGGCTTTGCAAACGCGTGAACAGCATATTCGTCGTGAAAAAGCGACTTCAAATATCTGTACCGCACAAGCTTTATTGGCCATTATGGCGGGGATGTATGCAGTATATCACGGACCAGAAGGAATTAAAGGAATTGCTTATCGTGTACATACGTTTACCAATATTTTAAAGGAAACGGTGAGTGGTTTGGGTTATCAAGTAAAGCATTCGAACTTCTTTGATACAATCCAGATTGAGCTTGCAGAAGGCGTTTCTGAGATTCGTACCTTGTCTGAAAAGGCCAAAATGAACTTTTTCTATCCTTCAAATACTACCATTTCTATCACTTTGGATGAATGTACTTCGTTAGATGATGTGGAAGATATTTGTAAGGTATTTGCTAAAGCGAAAAATCAAAAAGTTAACAAACTGAATTGGAAGCGTCATTTGGCAGATAATAATGCTTATAGCATGCCTGAAGGAGCGAAGCGTAGTACTGCTATTCTTACCCATGAAATTTTTAATTCGTATCGCTCAGAATCGATGATGATGCGTTATATCAAGTCGCTTGAAAATAAAGATTTGAGTTTAACAACTTCGATGATTTCATTAGGAAGTTGTACGATGAAATTGAATGCGGCCTCTGAAATGATTCCTGTGTCAAACCCAGCTTTTTCTAAAATGCATCCATTCGCACCAATCGACCAAATGGGCGGTTATGTGGAAATGATTCAACAGTTAGAGAAATATTTATGTGATGTTACTGGCTTTGCAGCCTGTAGCTTACAGCCAAATAGTGGTGCGCAAGGTGAATATGCTGGGTTGTTAGTTATCAAAGCATATCATGAAGATCATGGCAATGCACATCGTACGATTGCTTTGATTCCAACATCTGCTCACGGTACAAACCCTGCCTCTGCAGCGATGTGTGGCATGAATATCGTTGCTGTAAAATGTGATGAGAAAGGTAATATCGACGTTGCAGATCTAAAGGCAAAGGCTGAAGAGCACAAGGATAATCTTGCTTGTTTGATGGTTACGTATCCTTCAACTCATGGTGTATTTGAAGAATCGATTATTGATATCTGTCAAATTATTCACGATAATGGAGGTTTGGTTTATATGGATGGAGCGAATATGAATGCGCAAGTAGGATTGACATCGCCTGCAACTATCGGAGCAGACGTTAATCACATCAATTTGCACAAGACCTTTGCTATTCCGCATGGCGGTGGTGGTCCTGGAATGGGGCCTATCTGCTGTAACGAAAAGTTAGCTCCTTACTTGCCGAATCATCCTTACCACAAAACGGGAGGAGAAAAGGGGACTACTCCCGTAAGTGCTGCTCCATGGGGCTCTGCAAGTATTTTGTTGATCTCCTATGCGTATATCAAAATGTTAGGTAGTGAAGGCTTGGTAGAGTCTACGAAGATGGCCATTCTCAATGCAAACTATATGAAAGCTCGATTAGCGAATCATTACGAAGTTTTATATTGTGGAGCTAACGGCCGTGTGGCACATGAATTCATTCTTGATTTCCGTCCGTTTAAAGCCTTTGGTGTAGAAGTGGAAGATGTTGCTAAACGATTAATGGATTATAGTTTCCATGCGCCTACTGTTTCGTTCCCTGTTGCTGGAACAATGATGATTGAACCAACAGAAAGTGAAGATAAAGGTGAATTAGATCGTTTCTGTGATGCCTTAATCGCAATTCGTGCGGAAATTCGTAAAGTAGAAAATGGAACTTGGTCGAAGGATGATAATCCGTTGAAACAAGCGCCGCATACGATGGCACGTATCATGTCGAATGATTGGAATCATAGTTATACTAGAGAAGAAGCGGCTTTCCCATTAAGCTACTTGAAAGTACGTAAATTCTGGCCTGCTGTAGCACGTGTAAACAATACGCATGGCGATCGTAACTTGATTTGTACATGCCCTAGCGTAGAAGAGTTGGCGATGAACTAATACAGAGTAGTATACAACGAAAAAATCCCGGACCAAATGGTTCGGGATTTTTTTTATGAGTAAAGTTTCAGTTTAAAATAAATTGATTGTCTTGCGCGTTATTAGTATTTGAAGTGTTCTTCAACAAAAATGCACGAATTAATTCGTGCATTTTTTAGGAGGCTGTAAAATAAGTTAATGATTACTTCACTATCGTTCCCACCTTTGTATCGCCCTGTGCAATTTTTAGTAAGTTGCCTTTCTTATTCATGTCGAAGACGATAATTGGTATTTTGTTTTCCTTGCATAATGCAAATGCTGTCATATCCATCACCTTCAAGTTACGTGTAATCGCTTCGTCGAAGCTTACTTCATCATAACGAGTGGCTGTTTTGTCTTTTTCTGGATCTGCCGTATAAATACCATCTACACGTGTCCCTTTTAAAATTACGTCGGCTTGAATTTCCACTGCACGCAAGGCCGCAGCCGTGTCGGTAGTGAAATATGGATTGCCCGTACCCGCTCCGAAAATTACAACACGACCTTTTTCAATGTGTCGAATTGCTCTGCGACGAATAAACGGCTCACAAATTTGTTCCATTTTAATGGCTGACAATAAGCGTGTACTTACGCCAACACGTTCTAATCCTGCTTGAATAGCCATTCCATTGATCACGGTCGCTAACATACCCATATAGTCGCCTTGAACCCTTTCAATCCCCGTTTCAGCCGCATTTAATCCACGATAGATGTTTCCACCGCCAATGACGATAGAAACTTCTAAACCCGCATCAACAGCCGCTTTTACTTCTTGACAATATTGCGCAACAATAGTGTTGTCAATACCAAATTCTTGTTCACCCATAAGGGCTTCACCACTTAATTTTAAAAGTACACGGTTGAATGCTAAGGCCATGGTCGTTGATTTTTACAAAAATAAAAATTCTTTTAGCCTCTTCCAATTAACAATTTTAAACTTGATAACATTTCATCCGTCAATTGTTCAGCTTTTTACTTGGCAAATGGCTCGTAAAGCAGTAAGTTTGTTATATGGATTCATTACGTCAGAAGGTAGAAGCCCTTTCTCTACAAATTAACGATTTTGCAATTACTGATGCTGCCTCTCTTGAACAGTATCGAATTCAATTTCTTGGTTCAAAAGGTACGGTGAAGGACATTTTCGCAGAAATGAAAAATGTGCCGAACGAACAAAAAAAGGAGGCAGGTCAGTTACTTAATAGTGTTAAGATTTTGGCAGAAGAAAAACTGCAGCATTACTCTAACTTGAAAGAAGCAGCTTCTCTGAAAATCGACTCTGATATCGATTGGTCGGCTCCGACGAATGGTCGTATCGCCTCTCGTCATCCACTTCAAATTGTTGGACAAGAAATCAATAATATCTTCGGACGTATTGGTTTTAGTGTTGCTGAAGCACGTGAGATTGAAGATGATTGGCATAACTTCTCCGCATTGAATCTTCCCGAAGATCATCCTGCGCGTGATATGCAAGACACCTTCTTCGTTAATAAGAATCCAGATATGGTGCTTCGTACACATACTAGCTCTGTGCAAGTGCGTTTGATGGAGGCTCAAAAACCACCGATCCGCAGCATCATGCCCGGTCGTGTGTATCGTAATGAAACAATCTCAGCACGCGCGCATTGCTTCTTTCATCAAGTAGAAGGATTATATATCGATAAGAAAGTTTCTTTCGCTGATCTAAAACAAACATTATACTATTTTGTAACGCAATTCTTTGGCGAAGGCGTGCAAGTTCGTTTTCGACCGTCCTATTTTCCGTTTACAGAACCTTCTGCAGAGATGGATATCTCTTGTCAGTTGTGTAAAGGAAAAGGGTGCTCTGTTTGTAAGCAAAGTGGATGGGTGGAAATTCTTGGTTGTGGAATGGTACATCCGCAGGTCTTGCGTAATTGTAATATCGATCCAGAGGAATATTCAGGCTTCGCTTTTGGAATGGGGATCGAACGTTTAACCATGTTGAAATTTCAAATTAACGACCTTCGTTTGTTTAGCGAAAATGATCAACGTTTTGTATCTCAATTCGCAGGTGCACGATGAAAATGCTTATTCGTCTAATTAATATCGAACTATTTAAAGTCTTTAGTAGACCGCGTACCTATATTGGTTTTGCAGGAATTGCCTTGCTCGTACTGATCCTAGAAATTGCATTTTATATAGATGGTAATCGACTCGTCGATTTTGCAACCCAATCTTTAAAAGAGTCCTTCATCTTTACGGGCAACTTAATGAATGGATATCTGGTTTGCCTGATTGTATTGCAAACGTTAATTGTACACGTTCCTTTGCTCGTTAGCTTAGTGGCAGGTGAATTACTCGCCGGAGAAGCGAGTACTGGGACCTTTCGATTTTTACTGACGCGTCCTGTTTCTCGAGTAAATGTAGTGGTGGCTAAATATTTTGCCGCGATGATTTATACGATCGCTCTGGTTGTGTGGCTTTGTATCGTTGGATTAGGCCTCGGTGTATTGCTATTTGGGCATGGAGAATTGATTGTGATGAAAACATCAAGTATCACCATATTTGCCTCTAATGACGTGCTATGGCGTTTTGCATGTGCCTTTACTTTTGGTGCGCTTGGAATGTCTACCGTTGCGGCGCTCGCTTTATTGCTATCTTCCATTACTGAAAATGCCGTTGGCCCTATCGTTGGAACAATGGTTATCATCATCATTTTTTTAGTAATCAACGCAACGGATGTTGAAGTATTGAACCGAATCAAGCCATTTTTGTTTACCACGCATATCAATGCTTGGAAGTATTTCTTCGAAGAAGAAATCGATAAGACCGGCTTAATAGAATCAACTTTAATTTTGATTGGACATATTGTCGGATTCGTGGCAGCAACCGCATTGATATTCAAACGTAAAGACATTTTAACATGATGAATCGAATATCGAAGGGAAAGAGTGGGAGTGTAATGATCAAGGTATTACTTGTATTTGTAGTGGCGTGTACATTGGCAATTGGCTTATCTTCATTCAATGCTCCTGTTGCACGTGACCCTGAAGTCTTATTGAAGGGCCTCAAAGCGAAGTTCAATTGCGTTAAAGATTATACAGCCGACGTAGTGATTAAAGTAAAAGTTGATTTTTTAAAGGTGCCCGTGACGAAGGCGAAGATTTACTACAAAGCCCCTAATAAAATCAAAGTGGATGCACAAGGTTTTGCCATGCTTCCGCGGAATGGATTGGATTTTGCCAATACTTCGATGTTGAATAATCCGTATACTGCCTTATATGTAAAAGATGAAGTGGTGAAAGGAGTTAACTGTGCTGTAGTAAAAGTAATTCCTAACGATGGAGGTGAAGTGGTGATTTCTACCATGTGGATTGATCCTGTGAAAAGCGAGCTTAAAAAGTTCACTACTACCACAAAGGCAAATGGAACGTTTGATGTAGTATTAACCTATGATCCTAAGCAGCCGAAATTGGTCATGCCTACCCAATTGTTAATCAGCTTTGATGTTGATAAGATACAGCTGCCGAAAGGTGTTTCAGGCGATTTAACTGGTGAATCAGCACATGTCGAGAAATCAGATAAAAGTAAATCCACTCGCGGTCAGATTGTGATTGATTATGCGAACTACAAAATTAATCAAGGTTTGAAAGACGCTATTTTTGTAGAAAAGAAAAAGTAAAGTTATGAAGAAGACACATATCATCGGACTCTTAGTAATCGCTATTGCAATCGGAGTAATCATTGCCTTGGTAGGCGATTTTAGCACCTATGAAAGCTTCGCTACCGCAAAGAAATCTCCAAACATAGAAATGCATGTAGTTGGTGTTTTGGATCGTTCTCGTCCCATTGAATACGATGCGGAGAAGAACGCTAATTACTTTGGCTTCTATATGGTAGATAAAAATCATGATACCAATCATGTGGTCTTCAATGGTACCAAGCCGCAAGACTTTGAACGTAGTGAACAAATTGTTATTACAGGTAAAATGAGTGGTGCTGATTTTAAAGGCAATCACATGCTGTTGAAATGCCCTTCTAAATACACCAATAAGGAAGAAGAAATAAGCGAATTCTCGGCTAAATCTAATTAGACGTAGAACTGTTCTAATTTCACTTTGCCTTTATATACCAATTGCGTAGGGCCTTCAAGGAATACATCTGTAAATATACCTGATTGCGGCATTTTTGCACTAACGATTAGTTCTCCGCCGGGTGTGCGAACTAATACGCCACGCTTTTCTTGATGGCCATGTCTTTCAGCCAATAGTATTTTAACTAAGGCACAAGCAACAGCCCCTGTTCCACAACTCAATGTTTCATCTTCAACTCCTCTTTCATAAGTTCTCGCTTGTATTTGATCTTGAAACGACATGATGATTTTGGTGAAATCAATCTGCGCTTGATCGGCCTTCGTTAGATGTTCCACCATAAAATTTACATTCACCCCTTCACGCGCAAATCGTTCGCTATTGCGAATTTTTTGGCCCTCCTTAAATACATCTAGATTTTTTATGTTTTCTTCTAAACGTACATAATGAGGCGAACCTGTATTTAGTAAATAATTGGTTTCATCGATAATTTCAATGGCTTTCACATCCTGCATTCGTAAGGAGACTCTGCCATTTTGTTTGACGATAGCTTCGTGTGGGCCATCGATGGCAATGAAATGGACATCCCCGCTTTTATATCTCGATTCTTTTGCTTTTACGAATGCTGCAAAACATCGTCCTCCGTTACCACACATCGTGCTCTCTTTTCCGTCTGAATTAGCATACTTCATTTCATAACCATGCTCCTCGTTGCGACGCACTAAAATAAGTCCGTCTGCGCCTATACCAAAACGGCGATGGCACATCCTCGCAATCAACTCACCTTCTTCAAATGGAAAGCGACTTAAACGGTCGTCAATGATAATAAAATCATTGCCCGTTCCGTGATATTTGTGAAATTCTATTTCCATACAGTTAAAAGCTACTTAACAAAAATAAGTTTAATTTTAAAGGTCTATTAACAGAGTTGATTTGTCCTCTAAAATCGCCCTATTTAATTTTGATAAAAATAAGTGATTATGATACAAAAGTATTGGAAATTCTTAGCCGCCTCTGCTGGCATTGCAGTTTTTTGCTCACTCACCACTGTGGGATTGTACGCACATCTGACTGCACCTTCAATTAATCTTCCTGCTAACTACGCTGAAATGGGGCATCATCCCGCAGCAGGTGTCGACTTTGTACCCGCTGCCGCAGCTGTTACGCCGGGTGTCGTTCATATCAAAACTACTTCTACACCTAAAATGAATATGGGTGGATTTCATAATCCCATTTTTGATCTTTTTGGGGATCAGTTTTTCGGTGCGAATCCATATCAAATGGGACCGCAAGAATCGAGTGGCTCAGGCGTAATTATTTCAGAAGATGGTTATATCGTAACCAATAATCACGTAGTTGATAATGCAGATAAAATTGAAATTGTATTTAGCGACAAACATAGCGCCATTGCTACAGTAGTTGGCACTGACCCATCTACAGATCTTGCTCTATTAAAAGTAGAGGAGAAAAATCTTCCCTATGTATATTTCGGTAATAGCGACTCCGTAAAAGTAGGGGAATGGGTGCTCGCGGTAGGTAATCCGTTCAACCTTGAATCTACTGTTACTGCCGGTATTGTGAGCGCGAAAGGTCGTAACATAAACATCATTAAAGATCGTAATAACGCTGCCATTGAATCTTTCATTCAAACCGATGCTGCCGTCAATCCAGGTAATAGCGGTGGCGCATTGGTAAATTTGAATGGTGAATTGATCGGTATCAACTCTGCGATTGCTACACCGACTGGCACCTATGCAGGTTATTCGTTTGCCATTCCAGTCAATATCGTTAAAAAGGTAATTGACGACCTTACCAAATATGGTGTTGTTCAACGCGCTATTTTAGGCGTTAGTCCGCAAGAAATGAATGATGATTTAGCACGTCAGGCAGGATTGTCATCTCCGCAAGGAATCTATGTGGCGAATGTAACAGACGGTACAGCAGCTGCCGAAGCCGGTCTGCAAAAGGGCGATGTAATCGTTCGTTTGGATGGTTCGATTGTGAAGTCGACACCTGAGTTATTAGAACGTGTTGGAGGAAAACGTCCTGGAGATAATATGGATATTGAATATTACCGCAATGGAAAACTGAATAAAGTCCAAGCTAAATTGCGTAACCGTGATGGGAATGATAAGTTGATGAGTAAAGAAGAAATTGTTGCGGTAAGTTTTGATCAACTTGGTGCTGTTTTTGAAAATGCCTCTGCCGAAACAAAACGTAAAATGCAAATCAATAGTGGAGTAGTGATTAAACAAATTCAATCAGGCTCCAAACTAGCCTCTGTAGGTGTTCCTGAAGGATTTATTATAACGAAGTTGAATAAAAAAGAAGTGAATAGCGTTGCTGAAGTGAAGGATATTATTAAAAATAATAAAGGAATGATAATGATGGAAGGCGTTATGCCTGGTTATAATGGTAAGTACTATTATACGTTCAATTAATCATTTTCTTTTTCTTCCAGCTTTTGCTGAATTGCAAATAGCTCATCTCTTAAACGGGCCGCTTCTAGGAATTCTAATTTCTTGGCGGCCTGTTCCATTTGCGTTTTAACTTTTAACATCACAGCTTTCAATTCATCCTTACTTTGATAGGCTGTCCATGGGTCGCTTGTTTCAGCGACCATTCTTATTCCTGCCAATGAATCGATTTCTTTATATGAACCGCGTATTTCTAATACACTAGTTTGCTGTATGATTTCATCTTTCGACTTCGTTACAGTACGTGGTGTTATGCCATTTTCTTCATTATGCTTGATCTGTTTCGCCCTTCGACGATTCGTCTCTTCTATAGTCGTACGCATACTATCTGTAATTTTATTCGCATACATAATGACTAAGCCATTCACATTTCTCGCTGCTCGACCCGCTGTTTGTGTTAAGGAACGATGATTCCGTAGGAAGCCTTCTTTATCAGCATCAAGTATCGCTACTAAGCTCACTTCGGGTAAATCTAATCCTTCTCTTAGTAGGTTAACACCAATCAATACGTCGAATTTTCCAAGTCGTAAATCGCGTAATATTTCGATACGTTCCAAGGTGTCGATTTCGCTATGAATGTACTTACATTTGATATTTAAATTCGCAAAGTATTTGCTAAGCTCTTCCGACATCCGCTTCGTAAGTGTAGTAACCAAAACACGTTCATCTTTCTTAACGCGAATATCAATTTCATGAAGTAAGTCGTCAATCTGATTGATGACAGGTCGAACTTCAATTGGTGGATCGAGAAGTCCGGTTGGTCGAACGATTTGTTCAACGACCACGCCTTCTGTCTGCGCAAGTTCATAATTCCCTGGTGTCGCACTTACGAAAATGGTTTGTCCGACAAGGTTCTGATATTCGTCAAAATTCAAAGGCCTATTATCTAAAGCTGAGGGCAGGCGAAAGCCATGGTCTACTAGTGTGATTTTCCGACTTCTATCACCACCATACATGCCTCCAATTTGCGGTACAGTAACGTGGCTTTCATCAATCATCATTACAAAATCATCTGGGAAATAATCAATTAAGCAAAATGGACGATCTCCCGGCTTTCTTCTATCCAAGAAGCGTGAATAATTCTCAATGCCACTACAATAACCAAGTTCTCGCATCATCTCTACATCCAGACTCACACGCTGTTTCAAGCGTTTCGACTCTGTATGTTTTCCTATGCTCTCGTAATATTCACACTGCAAGCGCATTTCGTCTTCAATTTCTCGAATGATTTGTTCGAACATATCTTTCGGAGCCACATACATATTCGCTGGGAATATGGCAAGGTCTGTTACCGTCGAAAGTCGTTTTCCGGTTTCGGGTTCGATATTGTCGATGCGTTCAATTTCGTCTCCGAAAAAAGTTATTCGGAATGCGGTATCTGCATAGGCAGGGAAAATATCGACCGTATCACCTTTTACGCGGAACAAGCCACGCTTGAAATCGATTTCTGTTCGCGCATACAAGGCGTCTGTTAATCGATATAGCAATTGGTTTCTAGGGATAATCTGCCCTTGTGCAATTCGGATAATACCGTTTTTGTATTCAGCAGGGTTTCCAAGTCCATAGATACATGAAATAGAAGCCACCACGACAATATCTCTTCGGCCACTCAAAAGGGAAGAGGTTGTGCGGAGACGTAATTTTTCTAATTCATCATTGATGGCTAAGTCTTTTTCAATATAGGTGTCAGTAGTAGGTATATAAGCTTCTGGTTGGTAGTAATCATAGTATGAGACGAAATATTCTATTGCATTTTCGGGGAAGAACTGTTTGAATTCTCCATACAATTGAGCTACTAAAGTTTTATTATGACTAAGGATTAACGTGGGGCGTTGCAGTTCATTAATAACATTCGCCATCGTGAATGTTTTTCCTGATCCTGTTACACCAAGAAGTACTTGAGCATTGTCTCCATTACGTATTCCTTCTGTAAGCTGACGAATAGCGCTCGGTTGATCGCCTGCAGGTTGATAAGGAGAGTGGAGTTTGAATGGCATACTGCAAAAGTAGTTTAAAAATTTTGCGCGATGCGACTCTTGTATTGTTTTCTTTGGGATGAAAATCGTAACTTCGAAACGTAAATTAAATTTTATGCAAAAGCAATTAATTGAGTGCGTCCCTAATTTTAGTGAAGGGGTTAATATGGATATCATCCGTCAGATTACAGATGCCATTGCAGCTGTGGAGGGTGTGAAATTATTGGATGTTGATCCAGGAAAAGCAACTAATCGTACGGTAGTAACCTTTGTCGGTGAGCCGGAAGCAGTTATTGAAGGCGCTTTTCAAGGTATTAAGAAGGCTGGCGAATTAATTGATATGCGTACTCATACAGGTGAACATCCTCGTATGGGGGCGACAGATGTATGTCCGCTTATCCCAATTGCAAATACCACCATGGAAGAAACGGTGGCTTTTGCTAAAAAATTATCTAAGCGAGTAGGCGAAGAGTTAGGGATTCCTGTCTATAATTACGAAGCCGCGGCTTCATCAGCGCAACGCAGAAACCTAGCCGATATTCGTGCTGGGGAATATGAAGGATTGGCTGCTAAAATGGCTAAGCCTGAATGGAAGCCTGATTTCGGTCCAGATACCTTCAATGCGAAAAGCGGTGCTACCGTTATCGGAGCTCGTGATTTCTTAATTGCTTATAATGTAAATCTTAATACTACTTCTGTTCGTCGTGCTAACTCAGTGGCTTTTGATATGCGCGAAAAAGGACGAAAGAAAGTAGATGAAAAAGGCAAAGCGCTTAAAGATGCGAATGGCAACGATATTTGGGAGCCTGGTCTTTTGAAAAGTGTGAAAGCAATTGGTTGGTTTATTGAAGAATATGGCATCGCCCAAGTTTCAATTAACTTGACTAATATTCGTGAAACATCGATGCATAAAGCCTTTGATACGGCTGTCGAAAGAGCGCATGCTCGTGGCATGCGTGTTACAGGTTCTGAACTGGTTGGTTTAGTTCCATTACAAGCTATGTTAGAAGCCGGTCGTTATTTCTTAGAGAAACAACAACGTTCGGTAGGAGTTTCAGAGCAAGAACTCGTCCGTACTGCCATTCATTCATTAGGGTTGAATGAATTGTCTTCATTTGATCCAAACAAAAAAATCATTGAGTATGTGATGCGTGAAGTGAATAGCAAGTTGTTAGTGAATAAAACATTAGTTGGTTTTGCTGATGAAACGGCAAGTGAATCACCGGCTCCGGGAGGTGGTTCAATCGCTGCCTATGCTGGTGCGCTAGGAGTTGCTCTTGGAACGATGGTAGCCAACTTGTCTTCGCATAAAAAAGGATGGGATGCTCGTTGGAAAGAGTTCAGTGATTATGCAGCGCAAGGACAACTATTGAAAGATAAATTGATTCACTTGGTAGATGAAGATACCAATGCATTCAATAAAATAATGGATGCTTTTGGTCTGCCGAAAGCAAATGATGCTGAAAAGGCTGCTCGCAGTGAAGCTATTCGCAATGCGACGATTTATGCGATTCAAGTTCCGTATCAAACCATGCAGGTAGCATATCAGTCTTTACCTTTACTTAAAGCGATGGCTGAAATCGGAAATCCAAACAGCGTTTCTGATGCAGGGGTGGGAGCTATGTGTATTTCTGCAGCGGTTCGCGGAGCACATTTGAATGTTAAAATCAATGCGCAAGATCATTTGGAAGATAGTGATGTGAAGACTATTCTAGCAGAAGCGGCTCGTATGGAACAAGATACCCTTGCGCAAGAACAAGCTATTCTTGCGATTGTAAATAGTAAAATCAAAGCGTAATGCGTAAGCTTGCTTTGATGGTATTTATTTTAGGTACCCTGTTGCCATCCTTGTTGCGTGCTCAACCGCGTCATGATGAGAGTCGAGTTTTTCGTGTAAAGGCCAAAATTATTCCGAATGATTCAGTCGTAAGAGCAACTATGATTGGTCTGCGGATGGGAGCTATGCAACCTGTAGGAATTTTGAACGACCGCTATGGTTATTTTAAAAGTACGGGCTTACGGGTAGCTTTCAAAAATAAGCATAACTGGATGCTAGGCATACAAGGAGAGTACTATTTTGGAAAGACGATCAAGGACGGCGATATTTTAGCCGCAATTCTAGCCGATGACGGTAGTATTATTACCAATGATGGACTCTTAGGACAAGCTAAATTATATGCACGGAGTTATTTTGTAGGTGCCACTGTTGGGAAGTTAATTCCCTTAGAAAAGCATTATTTGAATACAGGTATCGCTATTTGGACGAGTGTCGGCTATTGGCAACATCGAGTGCGGATCAACAACGACGATAATATTTATGCCTTGACGGACGCCTATAAAGCTGGTTATGATCGCTTAACGTCAGGAATTGGCTTGCAACAACAGGTGGAGTATTTTTATATGTCTAGAAAGCGCTTGGTGAATTTTAGTGTTGGACTAGACTTCAATATTGGATATTTAAAAGGAAGGCGTACCATTATTTTTGATACAGGGAAGTCGGGCCTAGATTATCGCTTAGATATGATGCTTGGGGCGCATTTAAGTTGGTTTTTGCCAATTTTCGCTAGAAACAAGAACAGCGTATATTCCTTCTGATTTAGAAAAAAATTAGTACATTTGTTTTTTGAAACCAACTAAATTTTAAAAATATGGGTCGCGGAGATCGCCGTACTAAAAAAGGCAAAATCAACTCAGGATCATATGGCGTTAGTCGTCCACGTGCTTCTGCAATCAAAAAAGCAAAAGCAGCTGCTGCAAAAGCTTAATTAAAAACCCCGCTAAAGCGGGGTTTTTTGTTGGGATAATTCAAATTCTTAGTAAGCAAATTAATTTTGGCTTGCACTAAAATGCACGAATTAATTCGTGCATTTTAATAACGCGGAAATAAATTCATTTATTGCGTTTTGTTTTATAAAATATGCTCATTAGTAAAAGTCGCAGTTCTATTTAGCTTAATTCTAAACTAAATAGGGATTCTACTGCTCTCCAAAATATTTCTCTTCGTAGAAAGTCTGATAGGAATTGCTATAACCCAATTTATTCATCTCTTCCAAGTTCTTTTGCGTAATAATCATGGTATAATATTCCGCATTCGTTAATCCTTTAAAGAGTTGAGAGGCCTGCTCATCAATTTCGTCTAAGAATTCACTTGCCTTGTCTGCATTTGGAAAACTCTTTACAATTGCCATCTGCGAATTCATGCCTAACATTTGTGTAGTCACAACCAAATTATCTAAGCTGTGGTTTCTATTGATAAAGTTTGAAACATTGCCTAATCCTGCAGCCGCTTTAGGATTCAATGACTTGAATACTACCACAAAATAATGCTCAACGCTTGGCTCATATTCAAAGGTGCCACCAGTAGAGCCGCCTGCATTCGCATTGCTACCTGCGGTTTTATTCGGAGCTTTATTGTCAATTTTACTAGGGTTGGTATCTGCAAGCTTTGGCTTCTCCTTTCCAAAGTCGCGAATGGCGGCTAACAACTCTTCTGCTTTTTTCTTCTCTGCTGTATTCGGGTAGTTCTTAATCACCGAATTTAATTCATTACTGTAATTTGTAACATCACCTAATCCGCCTACAGCAATAGCTTTCAAAAGGGCATATTTTGCTTCAATTGGATTTGGTTTGAATGATTCCATCGCTGTGCCTACACGTTCAACCACTTCCTGATAAGCTTTTCCTTGATAGTATTCGAAGGTTTTGTCATAAAAGGTGAACACCTCGTTTTTCTTGGCCTCTTCCTTTTTTTGATAGTTAGGATCTTTCAACATCGCTGCAAATTTCGAGGCAGGAAATTCATTCAAAATTTTATTCTTGTATTTAGCCGACTGTGCGAAGTTTTTATTGTCTTCATACATCAAATACAATATATAATAGGTTTCGGCTTGAAATTTATTTTTCGGGTATTTTGTTGCCAGTTTTTCAAAGGTCTCAATTGCTTTCTTTTCGTTCTTTACACGATCCTTGTAAAGATAGCCTAATTCATAATATGCATCCACAATTCTGTCTGTAGAGGCTTGCATTTGTTTTTCTGTGGTAGGAACTGCTGCCAATGCTTTATCAAGTTCAGGGTTTCCAGTCTTACTCTTTTCCTCTGCAGTATTATTCTTGTCTTCTTCTTTATTATCTGCGTTATCCGCAGTGGTGGTAGCGCTGAATGATTTTTGGTTTTTTCTGCTGCGACGCCAATCATCGGCTAGCGGTCTGTTTCCCCATTTTTTTACGAAGTCGTTATAGCCATTTGCCTTCATGCCTGGATTGTAAAAATAGAAGGTGGCAGATGCTTCGTTCTCCGATATCTTATTCTCTGTATTCGCTTTATTATTACTTGCTTTGTTTAGTGAATCTTCCATGGCCTTAGCCTTCTGCCGCTCTAATTCCTTGCCTAGTTTTTTCTGTAGTTCTTGTGGATTAAGCGACGCAAGTTTTTGCAAGCTGTCTTCCAGTTGAATGATTTTAATACGCTTGACTACATCTTCCAAAATCTCTTTGCGCTCGCGCACGACAGGGTAAAATTCATTGGTAGCTGGTAAATATTGATAGGCGCTATCATAACGATTTTTTGCTAAAATATATTTAGGGTTTTCCCAATAAATATCTGCAAGTCGTTTATTTGAAAGGCCCTTCTGTTCTAAATTATTGGTGCTCGATGCGATGGACAGTCGTAAATACTGAATACCCATTTTTTCGTTTTTATTACGAAGCTCTAGTTCAGCTAAACGATAATAGATTTGATCGTAATAGTCGCTGTATTTGCTATCGCTTAGCATGGACATTAGAATTCCACGAATTTCGGTAGCCGGCAGATTAGGTAATTCTGAATATAACTCGACCATTTTCATACGTGCATGAAAGTCCATTACGAAGTCGGGCTTCAAGGCAATTACCTGGCGGTAGACGGCAATCGCGTTTTTGTTATCATTGCCGAACTCATAGAGCTGTGCTAAAATATATGTATAACGTACTTTTAGTGCTGGCTTCTTCGTTAATTTAATAACTTGGGCTAGTGGAGCAACCGCTCCGATATAATCTTTTTTCTTGATCAATACCAAGGTGTGAAGTAATCCTAATTGATCTTTGTATTCGATCGGAAATCCTTTTCTCGCCTCTATGTCTTTGATAATGGCCTCTGCCTCATCAAACTTACCCATCATGATATAGGTCTTGATGAGCCACATCAAACTTTGATTGGTTTTTAATTTATGCTCATACCATTTTTGAGGAATGGGAAATCCTTTGATGGTTTTGATTTTGTATTTCGTCTGAATAAACTGGAAGGTCTCTAAGGCGTCGTCATACGAGCGTTTGAAGTAATAGGCCTTGCCCATGGCCAAATAACAATCTTGTGTCCACACCGACTTTTCATGTAACTGGATTCCCATGGAAGCCTTTTTAATAACTTCGTCCATCGTACTACTGAGTGCTGCTAGTGCGGCTTCGTTATCGTAATTGTATAAGGGAAGTATTTGCGTGTAGTCGTCGGTACTTGATTCGTTCACCGTTCGAATCGATTCTTCCAATTTGAGGTTTGCATTAAACCAATAGTTGAAATGACAGGTTAGGTCATGATACGCTCTTCCGATGGTTAATTTAGGGCGGGTATAGCCATCGGTTGTGATAGGGGCTGCATTGCTTTTACCACTACCTTTCGGAGCCGATTTTTTCGACTGTGCATTTGCACTTAGCGAAAAAAGCAGCATAAAGAAGAATAGGTAACGCGAGCGGGAGTTCAACACTAGAATGGCTTTAGACAAATTTAATTTTTTTTCGGAATATCGCCTTAAAATAGACGCTGAATGTTTTGATTGGCGTCGATCCACAAAATGCCAGGCTGCTTTCCTGTTTCGAAGCTTCCTAGTCGATTTTCTACGCCAAGCGCTTTTGCTCCATTAATGGTTGCCCAAGTTAGTAAAGTCTCCAATGGGATTTTGTGTTCCTTCATGACTGTCTTCATCTCTTCCCAAATACTTAAGCTATGATTCGAAGCTAAACTATCCGTTCCAATACAAATCTGCGCTCCGTTACGTATCCACATTGCATAATCAGGTAAGTTATCCTCGATATACAAATTGGCGTTCGGACAAGTACATAAGTAAAGTAATTTACCAAGTTTTTCTTGTGCCGCTTTTAAGTCGACCTCCTTCATGTGTGTATTGTGTACCCAAATACTGTTTTTATCCATCGGCCATTCATTTAATAAATAGCTGGTCGGACTAGTCGCACGATGAAAGGTTTCATGAGATAATTCAACCTTCAGAAATTTTAAAAAATTGGCTAGATCACCGCTTCGAGTCTCAAATAATTCCATTTCTGCATCCGACTCCGCATGA
The DNA here is from genome assembly GCA_947452995.1 of Chitinophagales bacterium. GTDB lineage: Bacteria > Bacteroidota > Bacteroidia > Chitinophagales > CAIODY01 > JAHEYX01. Next base: position 103,335 of record CANGEV010000004.1, on the reverse strand, counting down.
TGAATCGTCCATATTTTATCAGCAAGTCCCTCTGTTCTTAATAGTTCAAATAGAGTAGGAGGGACGCTGTATGGGGCATGTGGAACTATACTTGCATTTCCGCAAACTTTAAAATCATCTCGCCATTTTTTTGCATTGTTGAGCATTGTAGCATATCGATCTGCGTTCCAACCAAAAAATTCAAGAAAGGTATGATAATAAATTTTACTTTTTCTTTTGGTTGTTAAGCTTCTTTCGTCATTTGAAATATCTCCAACTGCGACGATGCCTGCTTTCCACATTTTGTAATCTGCCGTTTCGATAGCACTTAATTCTTCTGATGCCTCACTTGCATTGCGAAGTTGATTAACCGCTTCCACAAATGCCTTCATCCCTGTTCTTTGCGGAATCTTGCCATACATATGACTAAGTTCCAAATGGCAATGCACGTTTATAAAACCAGGAATTAGATCACCCTCTATTTTTTGACTAGAAAATTGAGAAGTAGCTGTTTTTAGTGGAAGATCGACCACACGAGCCATATCTTCGTCAACAAGTAAAGCGTGTTCACTCGACCAATATTGCGCTGGATGCCACAGACGATTTGGAATCAACAAAATCATATACCGAAGGTACGATTTGGAGGTCTTTTCTGTTTAAATTCTTGCATAATTCTAAAAACTTTATTTTCTTTAGTAGATATGAAAAAGACTATTGTTGCTTTCGCATTATTGATGGGATTTGCCATTCACGTAAAAGCCCAAATTACACTTGAGGAGATTTGGAAAAAAGGAACATTCGCTGCGCAAACAGCAGGAGGATTTCAGTTTATGCCAGACGGAGAATCCTATTATACTTTGCAATTTAATAAGGAGCAACCTTCTGTAGTACGCTATGAATTATCGACAGGAAAGGCGCTTGATACGTTGTTACGCGCTAAAGACTTCACCTACAAAGCAGATGAAAATTCACCATCGATCACTATCAAGCCTTCGCAAGTAACGATCAGTCCTGATGGCAAACGATTTTTAGTAGCAACGGAGATGGAAGCAATTTATCGCCATTCTACTATTGAGAAAAACTATATCTATTTTGTTGAATCTAAGAAAATGGATTTGCTTTCTAATACAGGAAATGGCAAACAGCGCTATGCACAGTTTTCTCCTGATGGATTGAAAGTGGCCTATATAATCGATAACAACATGTTCTATGCAGATTTGCAAGCAGATGAAATAACGGAAGTGCAATTAACGAAGGACGGCCTTAAAAATCAAATAATTTACGGAGCAACTGATTGGGTATACGAAGAAGAATTCGGAATTAATCGCGCTTTTTATTGGAGTCCGGATAGTCGTCGCTTAGCTTTTTATCGCTTCGATGAATCAAACGTAAAACAATTTACATTGCCTTTGTATAGGAATGAAACGTATCCTGTTTCTGAGACTTATAAATATCCGAAAGCAGGTGAAGATAACGCTGTGGTGAGTGTTCAAGTGATGGAGTTAGAGTCGAAGAAATTGATTTATGATTATAATCCTGTCAGTAAGGAGAAATACGATGCGCAGAGTTATTATATTCCACGTGTAAAATGGACACAGTCCTCCAATTATTTGTGCGTCGAGAATTTAAATCGTATTCAGAATAATCTAAATGTTTTATTGTTGGATATGCAACATGGAACTTCAAGAGTATTGTTGAACGAGATTTCTATAAATGCCTACGTTGATGTTGAAGCAAAAGGTGATGCACCCTACTTTTTAGAAGATCAAACGAAATTTATCTGGCTTACGGAGGAAAGTGGTTGGATGCAAGCTCAATTTAGAAGTATGCTGGATGGTCATGTGTTAAGTCAAATTGGTAATTTTGAAAGTAGACAGATGACGCACATGTATGGGTATGATGAGAAAAAGAAATTAGCTTTCTTCCAAGTTTGTATGAAGCCTTATGAGAAGGAAGTTGTGGCTATTAACTCCGACAATGCTGAATTGAAAATTACATCTAACAAGAGAGGAAATGCAGGAGTTAGCTTCAGTGATAATTTTAAATATGGCGTTTATACCTATTCAGATGTTCAAACCCCTCCGATAGTTACTTTGATCAATGAAGACGGAACGAACCTTCGTTTGCTGGAAGACAATGCTAATTTGAAAGCGAAGCTTTCAACAATTAAAATGAACTATCCTAGCTTCTTTGAATTTAAAACAGTAGACGGAACAAGCTTGTATGGCTATGCAATGAAGCCATCTAAACTTAAAAAGAAAGCGAAGGCGCCTGTTTTTATGACCTGTTATGGTGGGCCAGGTTCTTCACAAGTAGAAGATAGATGGGGCGGTGCAAACTTTATGTATTTTCAATATTTAACGGATTTAGGTTATGGAGTTGTTTGTGTCGATAATCGTGGTACAGGCAACCGCGGCGCAGCGTTTAAACAATGTACTTATTTGAAATTAGGAGAAATAGAAACTATCGACCAAATCGAAGCTGCAAAGTATATCGGCACGAATTGGTCGTGGGTGGATGCTAAACGCATTAGTATGTTTGGATGGAGTTATGGGGGCTTTATGGCAACGAATTGTATTCTGAAAGGGGCAGATGTTTTTAAATGTGCTATTGCTGTTGCTCCTGTTACAGATTGGCGTTTTTATGATAATATCTATACAGAACGGTATATGCAAACTCCTAGCTTAAATGCGCAAGGTTATCAAAATACAGCATGTACACTCTATGCAGAGCAACTCAAAGGAAAGTTTTTATTGATGCATGGAACTGCCGATGATAATGTACACTTACAAAATTCAATGGAGTTAACGAATGCACTCTTTGCGAAAAACAAATCTTTCGATCAATATTTCTTCCCAAACAAAAATCATAGTATCGCCGGCGGATATTCACGTTGGCTAGTCTATGATAAAATGACGAAGTTCTTGCAAACGAACTTGTAAAAATGTTTACGGAAATTTTTGTATATTGTAAAATCTAAAACCTAAATAAATCACACATGAGCCAAAACAACCAAACAGGACACCCGAAGGGATTATACGTTCTTTTTGCAACGGAGTTCTGGGAGCGCTTTAGTTATTATGGAATGCGCGCCATCTTTATCCTGTACATGACAAAAGTACTTTTACTAGATAAGGCCTTTGCAAGTAATATATATGGAAGTTATACTGGATTAGTTTATTTAACACCCCTAATAGGAGGTTATGTAGCGGATCGTTATTGGGGAAACCGTAAGTCGATTTTCGTTGGTGGTTTGCTAATGGCTATTGGTCAGTTTTTAATGTTCTTCTCAGCGTCCTTTGCGCACAATGCAGATAAAGGCTTGTCGCTAGCCTTGATGTGGGCTGGTTTAGGAACTTTGATCTTCGGTAATGGATTCTTCAAACCAAATATCTCTACGATGGTTGGTCAATTGTATCCTGATGGCGATTCTCGTAAGGATGGGGCTTATACTATTTTCTACATGGGTATCAATGCAGGTGCTTTCGTCGCTCCATTATTATGTGGCTACCTTGGAGAAAATGTAGATTTTAAATGGGGCTTCCTCTCTGCCGGAGTTGGGATGCTATTGAGTCTTGTAATCTTCTATATGTTGAAAGACAAATACGTGGTTGGTCCGGATGGAACACAACTTGGAATGGGGCCAAATAAGTCAGCCAACGAAGGTGATTCAAAAGGAGCTGCCTTTAGTTCAACACAACTAGGGATTTTAATCGGAGGTATCATCGCTGCTTTCTCTGTCATTCACTTTGCCTTAGGCGTGGATGTATGGGGTGCTTTAATTTACGGCATGACATTAGTCGGACCATTTGTGATCATCACGGATAAGTCGCTTTCTAAGATTGAGAAAGATCGTCTATGGGTAATTATTCTAATCATGATTTTCGTAATTTTCTTCTGGATGTGTTTTGAGCAAGCAGGTGCTTCATTGACTTTCTTTGCTGAAGAACAAACGAATCGTAACATCTTCGGTTGGTTAATGCCAGCATCGTATTTCCAAAGTTTTAACGCCGGATTTATCGTGATTTTAGCTCCGATCATCTCTGCTATGTGGATGCGCCTTTCCAAGCGCGGTATCAATCCTGCAGCGCCTTATAAACAATCTATGGGCTTAGCTTTGTTGGCTATCGGATTCTTGCTAATCGCATTCGGTTCTAAAACAATTCCTGTAACTGGAGCCTCTATTTTCTTCTTGACAGGGTTATATTTCTTACACACTATTGGTGAATTGTTTTTAAGTCCGATTGGCTTGTCAATGGTAAACAAGCTTACGCCAGCACGCTTCACTTCATTGATGATGGGTATCTGGTTTTTAGCTGTTGCTACCGGCAATAAATTAGCGGGTACTATGAGTAGTTTGTATCCTGATCCAAAGGCAACTACCCATCCAAGTATCTTAGGTTTTGAAATCGCTGATTTATATTCTTATTTCATCGTATTCGTTGCCTTCTCTGGTGCTGCATCTATTATCTTGTTCTTGCTTTGTAAGAAGTTAGAAAAGATGATGCATGGCATTCGTTAATACCTGATACAACTTATAAAAAAAGGCGATTGAATATTCAATCGCCTTTTTTTATGTCTTATTGTATCTTCTAATTAATATTCTAATAATTCTTTAATTGCGCCTGCAACAAGCTCTGCATTCGGTAATACAGCCTTCTCTAAACCACTGTTCAAAGCGATTGCAGGAACATTTTTTGCACCAATCGTTTTAACAGGCGCATCTAAATATTCAAATAAATCACGACTGATACGACCGGCTACGCTTTCAATGAATGAGTTTAATAAAGCTTCTTCTGTTAGCAATAAACACTTGCCATGTTCTTTTACTTTCGCATATACTGTTTCTTCATCCATAGGGTAGAGAGTTCGTAAATCGATTACTTCTACCTGACCAGGGAATTGCACTGCTGCGTTTTTTGCCCAATGTACACCCATCCCATAAGTCACGACACAAATTGTATTGCCCATGGCTAACTGCGCACTATCTGCCGCAAGCGCAATGCCAGCCTTACTCAATGGCAAGATATAATCTGAATCTGGTTCTATTGTTTTTGCATCCTCTGTACCTGGTACTTTACTCCAATACAAACCTTTGTGCTCTAACATAACCACTGGGTTTGGATCAAGGAATGCCGCTTTCATCAAGCCTTTTAAATCCGCAGCATTCGATGGATAAACCACTTTTATTCCTTTAATGGTGGTTAGTGTTGCCTCCACGCTTCCGCTGTGATAAGGACCTCCACTTCCATACGCTCCGATAGGAACACGTATCAAACTTTGAACAGGGAATTTACCATTAGTCAAATAACAACTTTTCGCCAATTCCACCACTAGCTGATTCACGCCCGTCCAGATATAATCGGCAAATTGAATTTCAACAATTGGTTTCACGCCAACAGCACTTAAACCTACCGTTGAACCTACAATATAGGCTTCTTGTATGGCGGTGTTAAAAATACGTTCGTCTCCGAACTTATCTCCCAAAGTAGCAGCTTCGCGAAACACCCCGCCTAAGCGCTTTCCAACGTCCTGACCAAAAAATATAGCATCTGGATATGTGCGTAAAATTTCTTCCACCGCATGTAATGCAGCGTCAACCATCACCACTTTTTCTTTGCCTTCAGGCTGACGGACACCTGTTTCATCCATGAATTTACTCGGAGCAAATTCATGTTGTAACACAGTGCTTGGATCGGGCTCTGGTGCCGCTACAGCACGTTCAAAGTCCTTATTAACTGTTTCAATCGCCTCCGCTTTGATTTGATCTAATTGAGAAGGATCAATGCCGGTGCTGATTAAATGCTTTCTGAATAAAATTTGTGGATCACGATTCGAACAATCGTTTAAATCTTCTTCCGTACGATACCATTCTTTGCGGACACCAGAAGTATGATGACCTAATAATGGCACTGTTGCGTGTACTAAAATAGGTTGTCCGGTATTGCGCACATATTCAAAGGCCATTCCCATTTCTTCATAGGCGGTGGCGAAATTAGTGCCATCAAAACTGATGCGTTCTAACCCTTTGAAGCCTGCTGCATATTCGTAGGCATTCATTGTTCTGGTCTCTTCAGCAGTTGCTGAAATGCCCCAGTTATTATCTTGTACGAGATAGATGATTGGTAATTTCTTAAGTACAGCGAATTGCAATGCTTCACTGATTTCGCCCTCTGTAACGGAGCCGTCACCAAGCGAACATACAACTACGGGTTGTTGTGGGGCGCTCAATTGCTTCGTCTTCCAAAGATATTGAACCCCTTGCGCCATGCCTGTTGCAGGGATTGTTTGCATACCGGTAGCCGAAGATTGATGCGGTATCAATGGACGATCTTTTAATTTGGAAGATGGATGTCCATAATAACTTCTGCCGCCACTAAAATAATCGTCTCCTTTAGCTAATAATTGTAACATTAGGTCGTATGGAGTGAAGCCAAGACCAAGTAAAAGACTCTCGTCACGATAATATGGTGAAGCATAATCATAAGGCTTCAAATGAAATGCAGTAGCTAGTTGTATAGCTTCATGGCCACGACTAGTACTGTGAACATACTTCGTTATCTGACGATTTTCGTCATACACTTCGGCCATGCGCGACGCATAGCACATCAGTTTCCAAGCCTTCAAAAGGGTTTCTTGAGTCATAGTCCTCACACCAATAATTTAGTAGGGTGAAGTTACGAAAACTAAGCTTAAAATGCGTTTAAAATAAAAGGCTTATCGCTTTTCGAGTGTGAAGCCAAATGTGCTTCCAACTCCGCTAGTAGAGCGTACATGAATGGTTTGCTCATGCGCCTCTACAATATGTTTTACAATGGATAAACCCAGACCTGTTCCTCCTGCTTCACGACTACGACTTCTATCGACACGATAAAAGCGTTCAAACAAGCGGGGAAGGTGATCTTCACTAATCCCAATTCCATCGTCAGTCACTTCAATTAAAATATTATCCCCCATGTCATAATAACCTACAATAGTTTCGCCTCCTTCCTTGCCGTATTTAATCGAATTTGTAATTAAATTGATCATTACTTGCCCGACTTTCTCTCTATCGGCATGTACCCAAAATGGGTGATCACAGCCTTTTTTAATATGAAGTTGAATCGAACGTTTGAATGATTTCATTTCCAAACTATCGAACACTTCCTTCGTCAATGTATTGATATCAAAATCTATTGGATATAATTTTAATTCCCCAGATTCAAGTTTTGAAATTTCATCTAAGTCATCCACGAGATTACAAAGTCGTTCCACTCCTTTATTCGCCTTCTCTAAGAATTTTATATTCACTTCAGGGTCGTCAATCGCCCCGTCAATAAGGGTTTGAAGAAATCCTTGAATACTAAATAGGGGCGTTTTAAATTCATGGGAAAGGTTATGCAGAAATTCCTTTCTGAATTTTTCGGTACGTTTTAGGTTCTCAATTTCTGTCCGTTTATCACTTGCCCAATCCATTACCTCTTTCTGAACATCCGTAATAGGATCTTCAGAAATACGTTCGCCCAATGAATCTTTTAAGTCTTTACCCAATTTTAATCGATGAATTGATTTATAAATAAGTTTAATCTTCCGGTAGACGAATTTTTCTATCGCATAGAAAATAATAAAGGTGGTTATAAACACAATTATTATTAACATCACAATAGGCTCCCACCATCCCAAATTGGTATGAAGGAATAACAAATGAAATAGAACGGCAATAAGACTAATTGGTAAACTAAGAATTATTGCTAGCTGATAAGGTTTTAGATTTTTCACACTACAAATCTACTCAAATTTGTAACCAACTCCTTTAACAGTTTTAATTCTATCTTCACCAACTTTACTTCTGATTTTTCTGATATGAACATCAATAGTTCTATCGCCGATTACCACATCACTACCCCAAATTTTATCTAGGATCTCCTGACGAAGAAATACACGTCCTGGCTTAGAAGCAAGAAGGCTTAATAATTCAAATTCTTTGCGTGCAAGTTCTAAATCTTCTCCAGACTTGCTAACTACATATCTATCTCGGTTGATGGTGATATCACCAACTTCAATTATTTGAGGTTCAACTCCAGCACTTACCTTTTTAAGACGAGCTTTGATACGACTTGTTAATACCTTTGGTTTAATCGGCTTCGCGATATAATCATCGCCACCCGCATTAAATCCCTTTAGTTCCGCAGCTTCATCATGTAATGCTGTTAGGAATATTATGGCTGTATCTTTAAATTCAGGAAGAGAGCGTAAATATTCACAGGTCTGTAAGCCATCCATTTTGGGCATCATTACATCCAACAAAATTAGGTCTGGCTGACTTTCTTTTGCTTTTTTAATCGCCTCTACACCATTCGATGCTATCAGTGTTTCATATCCTTCCTTTTTTAGGTTATAGGATATAAATTCAGTGATATCCGATTCATCATCTACAATTAATATCTTGGCTGCTGTGCCCATGTTCTTTTGGTTTCAATACAAATCTCTATCCTGAATCTGATTTATGTGTGTACTTAGTGTTAAATTAAGGTTATACGTTAAGATTTATTAGCCCAAATTTTACTTAACTCAACAATTGTAGCAATTGCAGCTTCCATATCTTGCACAGACACGTACTCAAGCTTGGAATGAATGGCCATTTCTCCGGTGAAAATGTTCGGACAGGGTAAGCCCATAAATGACAAGCGTGAGCCGTCTGTACCACCTCTAATGAGCATTTTACGTGGTGTAACACCTGCTGCTATCATCGCTTCTTCTGCATAATCAATTAATGCAGGCGTTTTTTGTACCACTTCCCACATGTTGCGATATTGTTCTTTTACGCTCGATGTAAAACTAGCACCCGGGAAACGTGCAATAGCTTCTTTCGCAAATTCTACTAAACGCATTTCATGATGTGCTAGTTTCGTTGTGTCAAAGTCGCGTATTATAAAATTAACAGTTGATTCTTCAAGGCCTCCTGTAAATGCAGTCGGGTGGATAAAACCTTCACGGTCTTCTGTTGTCTCCGGACACCACTCATCCCTTGGAATCAACGATAAAAATTCTGCAGCAACTTTCATTGCATGTACCATTTTCCCTTTTGCATAGCCTGGATGCGCGCTTATTCCTTTAAAATTAAAGGTCATCGCATCTGCTGAAAAGGTCTCAGCTTCTAATGAACCGCGCTCTCCACCGTCTAAAGTATAGCCATAGTCCGCACCTAGTTTTTTCATGTCTACTTTCTCTACACCTCTTCCCACTTCTTCGTCAGGCGTAAATAAAATACGGATTGCTCCGTGTTCTATTTCTGGATGCTCGATCAAATATTTTGCAAACTCCATAATAATTGCCACGCCCGCTTTGTCATCTGCTCCTAATAAAGTTTTACCGCTAGCCGTAATCAAATCATTACCCATCAATTCTATCAAATAGGGATGATCTTCCAAACGCAATACTTGTGTTTCGTCATCTGGCAATACTATATCCTGTCCTTGATAATTCTTGTGAAGTATTGGCTTTACATCTTTACCACTGCAATCAGGCGCGGTATCAGCATGGCTACAAAAGCATAGTATAGGTACTTTTTTAGAGGTCGTAGCTGGTATCGTTGCATATACGTAACCATGTTCATCACAATGCGCATCTGATAAGCCCATTACTTTTAACTCCTCCGCAAGTAAATGCAATAGATCTTTTTGCTTTTCCGTAGAAGGAAAACAGGTAGCGGTGGGGTCACTCTGTGTATCTATTTTTACATATCGCATGAAACGTTCTGCTACTTGATAAGTCTGACTCATATTATAAAAGCTTAATTAGTTTTTGAATATTTGAATGGTTGTTGAAATTACTCAATTGCACGGTTCTTTTCTCGCTATCTTTTGAGGTAAAATCTTGTTGCATCAATTGTTTGATCTGTTCTATCTGAGCTGTAGGCTGATTAGCTACATGACAAGCTTCTTCCAAATCAGTGCCGGCAAGCATTTTACTATTTAGCACCACATGCCTTCCTAGGTGAAGAACATTCAATAACTTTAATTTTAATCCAGTCGCTTGTTCTGTATAAAGAAAATGTACTTGCGCCTGTTGTATTAATGCGCGCATTGTTTGCTCGTCAGGATTATTTATCCATTGAATATTTTTTATATACGCATACATAGAACTTGTTTTTTCTGGAATAAATCGACCCGCGATCTTTATCGGAGCGTCTATTTCTGCTGCAATGTGTTTTAAAAAATAATCCAGATAAACTTTGTTCTCTTCGACCAACCAGTTGCCATGTACTAACACATAATTGCCTCTGCCTTCTAAAATGTTAACTTCATCATTTGCGTGAAAGGAAGGAATATAACTCGACTTCGATAGCGGAAATTTTTCTGCAAAATAATGTGCATCTGCGTTATTAACCGTTAGAATGTCTTTGCAAAGGGCTATGCGACTCTCATATGCTTCAAGTTTGTTTGCCTCGCTCCTGTAGTAGATTCCTTTCCAAATACTTTTATCGGCCTTCGCTAATGCTCTGTAATAATCGTGTTCTATATTGCTTTCTCTGTAAAGTAGATGCCGCTCGTTGCTTGGAATATTGCCTAAACAATGAAGGCCTTCAAATAAAATTGGAAAATCATCCCGCTCCAAATTGTTGCGCAAGGTTTCATTAATCCTGCTTGCTACTATATAGGGTTTGCTGCTTAATAAAGCTTTTATACCGCCTTTTCGCGGATAATATTTTACAGTATTACAATATTGTTCCAGTATACTTGCTGGATTTCTATCGTATTGAAAACAGTGTAGATGTACTTTTACATTAGCTTGTTTCAATAGACGCAGCTTATGAAACACATCAATTACGCCACCATAATTGGCAGGGTAGGGAATACTGAAAGAAACAATATGTAATTGCAGATTATTCTTCATTACTACTTAAATCCTTTGCATTCTCAGGATGTTCTGTAAAGATATGTTTGACGAAGTCTGAATACTTTACAACTCTGCCCTTATTATATAAAATTTCCTTCGTTACTTGATTGTTTTTATCATAGGTGTGTACAAGTCCATTCTCCCAATTGTCCTTGTAGATTGCATCTTCCATTAGTTCTCCTGTTTCATAATAAAGATGCCAAAGTGAATCCATATTATCCTCTCCCTTATAATAACCATCTGATTTTCGCTTTCCATTCTGGTAATAACTTTCATAATAGCCCAATTCTTGCCCATTTACGAAATTTACTTTTTCTTTTATTTGTGTGCTATTGGCAAAGTAAAAAATCCATTGCCCGCTCATTTGACCATTTTTAAATTGGCCTTCTTCAATGATCTTTCCCTTTTCATCATAACGGTTGTATTCACCTTCTAATTTATCCTTGGTATAATGTTCTATGATTTTCCATTTACCATTCGCATAAAAAAGAATACGAATGCCCTCACGCAAGCCGTTTTTGTAATATAACTGTTCGCTTCTATAATATGGATTTTCATTATATAATATGCAAGAATCTTCCAATTTATTGTTATCATATCTCTTTTTTACTGCCAACTTACCACTGTTAAAATACGATTCAAATGGTCCGTCTTTGATTGTAGTATTTCGACTTAATACTTGGTAAATTTCTTTTGGTTGCTTTTTAGCGGTATCCCAAAATAGTTTTACTTCGATATGATTCCTACATGCCCCAAAGCAAGTACTTAACAGAAAAAGTAAAGAGTTGAAAATCGCACGTTTCATATAGCTAAGATACAAATCAAAGGACATATCAAATGATACCAAGTTGTTTATATACGGCTTTAAAATCGTTTCCAATCTTTGAATAACTATATTGGGCTAGGGCTTTTTCAGCTATTTTTTGTTTATTCAATTGGGCAATATTTATAAAAGCATTTTGCAATGCATCCATTATTTGCCCTTCTTTAAATAATATTGAATTTTCAGCGTTTAAGAATTCGGGTAAAGCAGCTACGGATGGCGCTAGAACAGGCAATCCACAGCAAAGTGCTTCAATGGCAACACACGATTGCGTTTCGTACAAACTGTTTAAAACTAAGGCGTCGGAATCTTGCATCAACAAAGCAATAGCATCGTAGGTTTGAGGCGTTAAAAATTGAAGTCGTTGATCTTTATACTTGGCTCGCAACGAATCATTTTTTTCGAAAGTTCCGCCAACTATCCACAATTCCGAGTCATTATGGCCTAACGCGATAAACGCTTCAATAATTGCCTCAGCTTGTTTTACCTCTCCTAAGGACGAAACGTGTAAAAATCGAAACGGCCTTTTATTTTTTAAATTTTCTTGAATATAAAATTGGGAAGTGTCAACGGTATTACTGACAATGAATTGGGCAACTTTAATCTTGAAATGTTGATGAAATGAATTACTTAAATACTTGGATACAAATGTGAATGCATCCACTTTTTCTATGATTGATTTGTAATACAGTTTAAATAAATTGGACTTGCGATTATATTCACCATTTTCTTCCGTGAGCGCCGACCAATGTTCACTGTGTATCCATGGGCATTTAAGTTGTTTTTTGAATTGAAATGCAATGTTGGCTGCTGGATGCAACACATGTGAATGAATGGCAAGGACCTTGATTTGTTGTGTTTTTAAATAATGACAACAAGCAGCTATTGCCTTTTGCTGTCGACGTTGTGCATTCCATTGACGTAAGTATTTAATGCCTTTTTCTTCAGGTATTAGTACTTCAATAAAGGGGACCTCTACATCAGGGTGTTGTATTAATTGAATTTCACTACTGTGATTGCTCTTTGTAAAGTGCACCGCTACGATGGGTGTAATCCCTTGAATTGCTTGCATATGCCTTACAATAAAGTCACCAGCAAACGGATCTTCACTGTTAGGAAACCATGACGGTATATGTAAGACAACTGACTTGCTAATCATGCTTCAGTGAAAATAAAAAAAGCGAACCATTTGGTCCGCTTTTTTTATTTATTTTTTATCAGTCTTTTAAAGACTCTAAATCAATGGTGAATTCAACACGACGATTCATATATTGTTCGCGTTCGTAGTGTGCATCAAAACGATCAGGAAGGTCTTTTACAAGGTTTTGAGATTCTCCCATATAACGTAGCAGTAAACGGCTTTCATCAATACCGTAGTTCTTTATTAAGAAGTTACGTACGTTGATTGCACGACGACGAGATAAATCTTCGTTATAGGAATTGCTATTACGAATATCCGTATGCCCGTCAATGAAAATACGCATGCCAGGATAGATACGCATTACTTGAGCAATATGGTATAAATCAGGGTAGTAGTCAGGCTTTACAAAGTCTTTATCCAAATCAAAGTGAATCATGGGTAAATACCAGCCAGGGAAGCTTCCGCCGCCAATTCCGCCAGTACCTGATCCTCCACCTCCTTCGGCAGCAATAATGTTTTTAACCAGTTGCACCAAAGAATCTTGGTTTAATTCAGGTGTTTTATTCGTAGCAACCCCATCAGCATCTACACGCGCACCAGGAATAGAGAATGGTTCTTTATCCTTACAATCAGGAATACCATCCTTGTCGCTATCAATTTGAACACCATGTGTGTCAACAGGGCATCCTTCAGGCGTATTCGGTTCACGATCTAATACATCAATGATACCATCATCATCACTATCCGTAAATTCAGGTATTTTAGCGAGTTTGTTTTTAGTTTCATTCATTTCTACCATTGGAAGGTCGATCGGATTCAACCACCAAAGTGGTTCTGATGCATCTTTACCAATTGCATAATTTAAATTAACACTTGTATAGTTTAATAAGTCGCGAGAAGGTGTAAAGGTAGGGTCTGCGATGGAGTGCTCCGACCAACGTTGACCATCCATCAAATCATCATCTACAACTGTAAATCTTGATTCGATACCTACACTAAATCTTCTGTTGATACGCCATGAAGCGCCTGCACCAGCATTGAAACCTAAATCCAAGCGATAACGATAGATTCCTTTCTTTCTGAAAACAACATCCTGTTCAGCTTGCGACTCGTAGGTATTATCCCATTTTTTATCCAAAATGTTCATTTTAGTTTCTTGGATAATTGTTTGAGATGTTGTTGTTAAGCCAGTTTCATACAAGGCTGCATAATCGTACATTTGACCATTCGCATCTAATTGGTTAATTCTGGTATTGTAATACAGGGCCGAAACGCCCAATAGTGCATAATAGGAGATAATATTACGCTCTCTGTGGAAACGGATATTATTAAGATTTATTACACCCAATAAACTACCTTCTGAATAGGTCATTCGGTAATTGAACGCCATAGGGTTTTTAAAGTGTACTTGCGGGTAGTAGTTTACATTAGGATCGTACAAACCAGTAATAGCAGGGTTGTTCATGATACCGCTGTAACCTTTCCAGCCCACACCGTAATATCGTCCAAAGGTTAATCCTCCTTTAATTGAAAAAATATAACCAAGCGACTTGCGCAAGCCAAGGTTTACTCCATAAGTTGTACCTTTTTGATTGAGTAAATAATATTTGTAAGTGATATCACCTGACATGTAAGGGACACCTATGCCGACACTTGCTTCGATCATATTACGAGGCTTCGCAGGGTAAGGATTAAGGCCAAATACGTATCCACGCGCTTGTTCACGATTGTTTGGGGTAACCCAGTTCGTATCGTACACAGGACGATATAGGTTCAAATTCCCTTGTGCAATTGAATCCAGTTTGTATTGGATGCGAGGGTCTGAGCTTTTATTCGTTTTACTTTCCCCGATATTCAAGCTCTGCGTTGTGCTCATTACAGGATTAGAAACACTTGCTGCAGGCGCTGCAGTAGCTTTCGGAGCCGCCTTTGTAACAGTAGTTGCAGGCGGTGTTGCAACCGGAGTGGCAACAGTAGCACCTTGGTTAGAAGCATCTTTCTGCAACTTCTTTTGTTCCTTTTTGGATAATACCGGTGTTACAGGATCTTCCGTTTCTGGTTCTTCCTGTGCCCAAGCAACTGTACTCATTCCTCCTATTAGGACAAAAAGCAATACGAGTAATTTTGATTTCATTTCGTATAAATCTATGATTGACAATAAACCAAGTTCAAAAAGTGTTTAACTTTCTGAAATAGCTTTGCTACAAAAATAAACTTTTTTAGCAATTTTTAAGCAAAAAAGTTTTACAAAATCTAGGAAAATAAAAAAGGCTAAATAATTGATATTTAGCCTTTTAAATAATTTGTTGAAAAGTTTATCGCTTTCCAAAAGGTAAGCCACCCATCATACGCCCTGCGCCTTGCATCTTATTCATGCTTTTAATCATTTTACGCATTTCTTCAAATTGTTTCATGAATTGATTTACTTCTTGAATACTGTTGCCACTACCGGCAGCGATGCGTTGTCTTCTTCTTCCATCAATTACATCAGGATTCGAGCGCTCTTCTTGTGTCATAGATAAAATCATAGCCTCAATTTTTTTGAAGGCATCATCGCTGATATCAATATCCTTTATAGCCTTTCCAACTCCAGGAATCATTCCTAACAAATCTTTAAGATTTCCCATCTTCTTGATTTGATTCAACTGTGTGAGGAAGTCTTGGAAGTCGAATTGGTTTTTTCTTAACTTTTCATTTAGCTTGGCTGCTTCTTTTTCATCATATTGTGCTTGTGCTCGTTCAACCAAAGAAACGATATCACCCATGCCCAAAATACGTTGCGCCATACGATCTGGGTAGAACACATCCAATGTATCTACCTTTTCTCCCATGCTCACAAACTTGATTGGTTTGTTCACGACACTACGAATCGTTAAAGCCGCACCACCACGCGTATCACCATCTAATTTGGTTAATACCACACCATCAAAATCAATGGCATCATTAAATGCTTTTGCTGTATTAACCGCATCTTGCCCAGTCATGCTATCCACGACAAATAGGCTCTCAGAAGGGTTTAAGTTGCTTTTAAGCGCTTTGATTTCGTTCATCATCTCCTCGTCGATCGCAATACGCCCCGCAGTATCTATAATCACCACTTCATAGCCATGTGCTTTCGCGCGTGCAATCGCCTTATTTGCAATGTCTAATGGGTTTTTATTGTCTTGCTCGATGAAAACTTCTGTGCCAATGGATTCGCCTAAAACACGCAATTGTTCCATCGCTGCAGGACGGTAAACGTCGGCTGCCGTTAATAAAACTGATTTGCTTCTTTTGGTCTTTAAAAAGTTTGCCAATTTTGCACTGAACGTAGTTTTACCACTACCTTGCAATCCCGCAATTAATATGATGGCTGGGTTACCCGGACTACCCTTTAAATTAATGTCGATCGATGAAGAGCCCATTAATTCAGTCAACTCATCCATGACAATCTTTGTTAATAACTGTCCTGGAGAGACAGAGGTTAACACCGCTTGTCCGATTGCTTTTTCTTTTACTCTATCTGTAAAATCTTTAGCAATTTTATAGTTTACGTCGGCATCGATTAATGCTTTACGAATTTCTTTAATGGTTGAAGATACATTCACCTCCGTGATGCGTCCTTCACCTTTAAGCGTTTTAATCGCTTTGTCTAATCTTTCTTGTAAGTTGGCAAACATGCTTTCCCTTCTTTTTAGGAGCACGAAAGTAAGAAAAATCGTTCGCTTTAAGTAATGTCGTGTCGGATTCCTAAAATAGATAGCATTTCCCAGTAACGAGGGAAGGATTTTTCAATACAGGTAGCATCCGTCATTTCTATACGAATTCCCGCTAGTGCAAATAAACTCAAACTCATAGCCATACGATGATCGCTTTCTGTGTCGAATACTAAGTGATCTGGCAAAGCCCCCTCGCCTTCGTATAATCCTTGCCATATTGTTTCATTACTCTCTTTTAAACGATAGGAGACTTTGTCAAGCTCACGAACCAAAACTGCTAAACGATCGGATTCTTTATTTCGTAGATGTTCGATCGCACTAATTTCAATTGGACGTTTTAAAAATGCAGCACAACAAATTATCGTAGGGATAAGGTCGGGGTAATCTTTACCGTTCAGAACTAATTTCTCTTCGATAGCCACGCTTCTTAATCTTTGAATGCGTAGTCCTTCGTTTTCAAAAATGCATTGGATGCCAAAGTACTTTTCAAAAATTGCTACCGCTACGAAATCAGCTTGCGAAGGGTCTTTTTGTACATCCTTGATAAAAATAGCCGCATCATCCACACAGGCAGCAAGCGCCAGAAAATAGGGGATACTACTCCA
This sequence comes from Chitinophagales bacterium, assembly GCA_947452995.1. Classification (GTDB taxonomy): domain Bacteria; phylum Bacteroidota; class Bacteroidia; order Chitinophagales; family CAIODY01; genus JAHEYX01. The sequence continues at coordinate 86,211 of CANGEV010000004.1, read as the reverse complement.
ATCAGAAGGCCATTTTATTGTTGGAGGTATTAAGGGTTGCTGAGGAACTATAATTTGTTGATCCTTGTATTCATATTTAGCCCCATATTGGCTGAGGGTTGCTAGCGTAAGATATAAGTAGGATAAGGACTTACTTTCCTTGCGTATCTTCAATCGAATTCCACCTTCGATAAATGGGGCGATTAATAAGAGGGCGCTAGCAAATTGACTACTTGCGCTTCCATTCATTTCTATAGATGTTGCATGTAATGCTTGACCATGAATTTCTAACGGAGCAAAGCCTTTTTTTTGAAGGTAATTTATTTGTCCTCCCATCTCATTTAAGGCGTCTACAAGCGGTTGCATTGGTCGTTCCGGAATTCGTCCTGTACCTATTAGGGTAAATTTTCGATCCTGCTGTAAAGAAAGTACACTACATAAAAAACGTAGGGCAGTGCCTGATTCTTCAATATTGATTTCGCTCGCCCCCGTTTTTATTTGTTGCAAGGCTTGCCATATAGCGTGAATGTCCCTTGGCCAGTTGCTTTGCGGAGTTTGGTATCTTTCGAAGCCACACAAAAAATCAAGTACCAAAAAACGATTTGCGACGCTTTTTGATACCGGAACTTCCACCACCCCTTTTAAAGAAGGGATAGGTTTATTTACAAAAACAATATAAGACATCCTTTACTTCTGCTTCGCTACAAGGTACGCCAATATTTACATCTCCAATCGCTGAAAGTAAAATGAATTTTACCTGCCCGTGGCTGTTTTTTTTGTCGTACTGTAAATGTTTTAGGATAGCTTTAATTTCCGCTTGCGTAAAGGAAGGTGGTGGTCCAAACTTCGACAAATAGGCCAGTATCTTATTCCCTTCTGCAATATCCAAATGGCATAACATCATGGAAAGTAAAGTTTCAATCCAAAGCCCTTCAAATACGCATCTACCATGTGATTGCTTTTTGCGAACTGTTTCTATTGCATGCCCAATCGTATGACCAAGATTTAGCGCTTTCCGAATGTCTTTTTCAAATGGATCTTGCTCGCAAATCATTTCCTTAAATTCTACTGAAAGTTTTACCCATTTCTCCAAGATAGTACTGGAGGTATGATTGCTTTTAGGAAGTAATTTCCAAACTTCAGGCCCCTGCAGCAAGGCGTGTTTCACGATTTCCGCCCACGCATCCAATAGCTGCTCAGCGGCTAGCGTTTTTAGGAGCTTCTGTTCTACACCAATTGCAATGGGGCTTTTGAAAAAACCTATACTATTTTTAATCCCATTCGAATTAATGGCAGTTTTCCCCCCATAAGCAGCATCGACTTGCGCCATTAAGGTGGTGGGAAAATATACGCAATCTATTCCTCTGAAATAAGAGGCAGCCACAAATCCGCCTAAGTCGCAAATAACTCCTCCGCCAACACAGATAAGTACGGAACGACGGCTCGCCCCTTTTTTTAATAATCGCTCCCAAAGTAGCTTCGCAGTGCCGATCTCTTTACTCGATTCTCCAGCTTTTACTTTTAGAATACAAGCATCAGCAGGAAAAAGCTTACGTAAAACAGGGAGACAATGCTTTTCAGTATTTGAATCGACCAATATAAAGCATTGATCATAGGCCTGTGCTTGGTACCATTGTGTCCAATCGACCTTGTTTTTAAGGGGTTGAAAAAAAAGCTTCATTTATCAAAGGTACGATATCCTTTAAAAGGCAAAAAATGTTACTTTTGTAAACTTGTTAACTAGAAGTGTATGTCAACTGAAAAACTCATCATTGCTGGAAGCGTATTAGGCGTTTCATTAGGTCTTGCCACATATTTGACATTATTGGAAAGAAAGCTCGCTGCGTGGCTTCAAGATCGTATTGGCCCGAATCGTGCAGGTCCTGGTGGTATTTTACAACCTATTGCGGATGGTGTGAAATTGTTATTTAAAGAAGAATTCATTCCTGGCAAAGCCAATAAGTTCTTATTTATTCTGGGTCCGTCACTCGCTATGCTTTTGGCTTGTATGGGCGGAGCGATGCTTCCTTGGGGTAAAGGTTTGATCATTGGTGGTAAAGAGATTAGCATGGCGGTTGCCGATGTGAACGTTGGCTTGCTCTATATGTTTGCCGTGGTTTCATTAGGAGCATATGGTATAATGATCGGAGGTTGGGCTTCTAATAACAAGTATTCTTTAATGGGTGCTATTCGCGCAGCATCTCAAATTATCTCTTATGAGTTGGCTATGGGACTTGCAATAATCGCGTTGGTTGTTGGAACAGGTTCTTTAAGCTTATCAGAAATTGCAGCACAACAAACGGGTTGGCATTGGAATATCGTTTATCAACCATTAGGTTTCTTGATTTTTCTAATTTGTGCGTTCGCTGAAACTAATCGTGCTCCTTTTGATTTGCCAGAATGTGAAACGGAATTGATTGGAGGGTATCATACCGAATATGGTAGTATGAAACTAGGCTTTTATTTGTTTGCTGAATATGTAAACATGTTCATCTCTTCAGCCTTAATGAGCACGCTTTACTTTGGGGGCTACAATATGCCATTTATCGGTCGTCTTGGCTTATCACATAATGTTGAAACTATCATTGGTACGGCCTTCTTATTTGCTAAGATTGCGGGTTTCATCTTCTTGTTTATGTGGGTTCGTTGGACATTGCCACGCTTCCGCTATGACCAATTAATGAATCTCGGTTGGAAAATGCTAATACCTTTAGCAATTGTGAACTTATTATTGACAGGAGCTATTCGTTTATGGTTATTTTAATCATTTGATTTATACTGTTAAAAAAGGCTGAAGTATACTTCAGCCTTTTTTTTGTAAAAAAATCCGCCGATACAACCACGAATCGGCGGATAAGTTAACCTCTACTGGAACGTCTCACATTTGATTTGTTCCTTTATTAGATACGTAATTATCGATAAGTAGTTACAATAGATGAGATAGTATCACGAAACTGTGCATAAAAAAAGTCCGCTGGACAACCACGAACCAGCGGACTTCAAAACAGGGTATGTTTTTGATTAACCTCTGTTGTAAAGATGCATTCAATTCGATGTCAAAAACATCGGTTTTATTACTGAAAAAGATAGAGGAATTACGTAGAAGGCTTATTTTTTACCGCCTACCAAATTTGTTTTACTTTCAACGCCTTTAATTAAGCGTTGGATGTTCTCACGATGCGTATAAATAACCAGTAAAGGGATTGAAATACTTAGAATATGGAGCTTTGTATATTCATCACTAGGAAAAAGAACCCACGTTGCCACTGGCATTGCAATTGCAGAAAGAATGCTTCCTAGAGAAACGTACTTACTAACAAGTACAATGCTAAAGAAAAGTAGTGCCAATATCAAGGCTAAGAAGATATTTAAGCCTATAATCATACCAAATAATGTCGCTATTCCTTTTCCTCCTCTAAAGCCTGCAAAAACAGGGTAAATATGTCCTAAAACAGCAGCCATTCCATAAACGCAGCCAAGGTTCATCCAGTAGTTACTACCATGCATAGTTTCTGGGAAAAGCAATGCCAACTTTACAGCTGCAAGTCCTTTCAAAAGATCGACAGCCAAAACGAAGATTGCAGGCGTCTTACCTAGCACGCGTAAAGTATTTGTAGTACCCGCGTTACCACTACCATGTTCTCGGATATCGGTTTTGAAAAAATAACGACTTACCCATACTGCAGTTGGGATTGAACCAAGAAGATAAGCTATTACTAAGAAAATATTTTGAAATAGGGTGGTATTAGGAATCATGATGCAAAAATACAAAAATCAATTAAAGCGCTCGTAATAGCGAACGGTGCAAGCATCAAACCGTTCTTCATAAGAACAAGTTTGGTTTTCGAAGATTGGGGCCGCATAGCCATTTCCTGTCTTCAATTCTTCATTCGTAATGATGCGAGTTTCGTCCCACAAATCGTGGGCTAAAAAGTAGTGCAGCGTTTTACTTCCGCCTTCAATTATCACAGAAGATACTTGCTGCTCTTTCCATAAAAAGTGAATCACTTCTTGCCAATTATGGATACCTCCATTTTCACTTAAATGCAAGAAAGGTGCATCTTCGTTAAATACTTGAAATTGATTTTCTTTTAAATCATTTTTGCGATCGAAAACAACTCGTAGTGGATTCGTTCCTTTCACGAAGCGTGTCGTCAAACTCGGATTATCTTTCAATACAGTATTAACGCCTACGGCAATTGCAGCTTCTTGACTTCTCCAATAATGATTCAAGATTTGCGTTGGCGGATTACTTATTTGAACAGGCTCTTGATCTGCATTGGCAATAAAACCATCAGCGCTTTGAGCCCATTTTAAAATAATATAAGGCCTTTGTTTTTCCTGGTTAGTAAAGAACCGTTTATTAATGGCACGGGCTTCTTTTTCTAGAACGCCGAATAGTACTTCAATTCCATTGTTTTTGAGTAAGGCAAGGCCATTTCCCGCTACTTGTGGATTGGCATCTAGACAAGCGATAACTACACGTTTGACTTTCTTTTCAATGATTAAGTTTGCGCAAGGCGGGGTTTTTCCAAAATGGCTACAAGGCTCTAAGCTGACATATAAAGTCGATTCCGAAATTAGTGCTGTATCCTCCTTTTTAACCTTGTTCAGGCAATCGACTTCGGCATGTGGTCCTCCAAAATAGTGATGATATCCTTCTGCAAGAATTTGATCCTGATGAACAAGAACTGCGCCTACCAAGGGGTTTGGCATTACATTTCGTGCTCCTCTTTGTGCTAAGACAAGACATCTAGCCATAAAATGTTCATCTCTGTTCAACGGCGGTAGTTTTTCTTTATGCAATACTCTAAAAAAAAAACAGCAAATGAAAATTTTTCCTGACGTACTTTTGCAATCAAATACTTGTTTATGTTCACGAATGTCCCTAAAGTTGTTCGCATTTGGTTAATGATCGGTTGTGTGATGATTATTGTACAAGTTGCCTTAGGCGGAATAACGCGCCTTACAGGAAGTGGCTTATCAATAACGGAATGGGCACCTATTATGGGATGGATTCCGCCTATGAATCAGGAGGAATGGCTCAGCGCTTTTGAAAAGTACCAAGCTACACCACAATACCATTTGTTAAATGAAGACATGGATCTTTCAGGATTCAAGTTTATCTTTTTCTGGGAATACTTTCATCGTGTATGGGCTCGTTTAATTGGCTTTGTTTTCTTTGTACCCTTTTGTTATTTTTTATTCAAGAAATATTTTGATAAAGCCCTAGGACGTCGTATGATAGGACTGTTTGTTTTAGGTGGCTTACAAGGTTTAGTTGGATGGCTAATGGTGAGTACAGGCTTAAAAGATCGGCCATGGGTGAGTCCGTTTAGTTTGAGTTCACATCTTCTGCTCGCCTTATTTACCTATAGCTTCCTGTTATGGACTTATTGGCAAACGAAAGGAGGTGACGTTCAAGTGAAAGATAATTCGTCGAAGTTGACTTTAAACTTGTTGTTGTTGCTAACGGGAATTCAAATTATGTTTGGAGGTTTTACTGCAGGTGCACATGCCGCATTGAATTTTAATACCTGGCCCGATATGAATGGGCATTTTATTCCAGATTCTTTATACAATGAACAATTGAGTTTTTGGAAACAATTTTTGGAAAATAATACTTGGATTCAGTTTGTTCATAGAAGCACAGCTTATATACTCACGATTTTTGTTTTGGGGTATTGGTGGATGAATCGTAAAACGTCCTCCAATAAGTTGTTGTTGAATGCAATGCCAATTGTTATAATAATTCAAGTACTATTGGGAGTTACAACTATTCTTTTCTCAGTAGGTAAAATACCGTTATTTTGGGCTGAATTGCATCAATTGGTAGCTGTTGCTTTATTAAGTGTTGTTTTACGCCTTCGATACTTAGCCTAGTCATGGCCAACCAATATTTTTCTTTCAAGCAATTTACGATTCAGCAAGACCGATGTGCCATGAAAGTCAGTACAGACGCATGTTTGTTCGGTGCTTATATTGCTGAATTAGGCCGAAGTCGTAGTGTCTTGCCTCGTACAATTTTAGACATTGGCACAGGAACAGGCTTATTAAGCTTGATGTTAGCACAAAAACATCCGCAGGCACAAATAACTGCTTTAGAATTAGATGAACAGGCTGCGATTCAAGCCAAGGAGAATGTATTCAATTCGCCATGGAATGAACGAATTACGGTTATTCGTCAGGATGTATTGCATTGGAACGAAACGGAAGATTCTATTTTTGATTTAATTATTTGTAATCCACCATTTTTCAATCAGCATCTTTTATCAGAAGGGGAACAACGTGCTATGGCACGGCATGACGATTATCTAAGTTTAACGCATTTAAACCAGATTGCTGAAAAACATCTTACAGACCAAGGTATGCTTGCTTTGTTATTGCCGCATTCGCGTAAGGAGGAGTGTTTGAAATTGTTTCAAAAGGATTTCAAGCTGATAGATCTCTTGGAATCAGCTGATAATTTACAAAAGCCTTTTAACCGGGTGATTTGTTGCTTTTCTAAAGGTGAAGAAAATCGTGATGCGCAAACTCATCAGCTTGCACTTCATGAAGTCGGAGGGCAGAGAACGGAGAGATGGCAGGGTTTAATTCAGGATTATTATCTTCGCTAAGGCGTAAATCTGTTTTTTCTAGGTAGATCGAGCTCTTTTCCGTGCTTTTTTTTGTATTTTCGGCCATATTTTAAGTTTATGAAGCAAAAAATACACATTCTTGCCTTGTTACTGATTCTCGGAACAGTGCAATCCATTGCGCAAGTATTTACCCCGTACAGCATAAGTAACTATTCAGGCACCAACGGTATACTATTGAATCCTGCAACTGGAGCGGATTCTCGTCAGTGGTTGTATTTTAATGCTTTTGGCAACGGCTTGATTTTTAGAAATGACTATACTGCCTATGCCTCTAATGAGCCGTTGAAGTATTTCTTTCAAACGCCTAATGCTAAATATTCTGACTATTTTCTAGAAAGAAGAAATGGACAAGATCATAACTTCGACTTTCAAAATGAAAGTCGTGGTCCATCCTTGATGTTCTCATGGAATGAGAAAAATACTATTGCATTTACAACGCGTTTACGCACTTCATTTACTGGTTATGGAGTTCCTGAGAATCTTATAACTACTTTACAGACGGGCTTTCAGGCTGGTCAATTGAATTGGTATCAAGGTGTGCCTACAACCGATAAATTTAAATTAAACTTCAACGCATATTCTGAAATTGGCTTGTCTTATTCCCGTGTTGTATACGACAAGCGTCAGCATTTTTTAAAGGCTGGTATCACCCTAAAACGTGAGCGCGGATTGTTTGTTTTCAATTGGGATAATCGTTTGATGGATTTTCGTTTAGCGGCTAAAGATTCTATTGATGCGTATAACGTTGATGGAACTATTACCTATTCTTCAGAAAAATATTTTGGTATTGACTCTTTCAAGAATACGAGTAAGATATTTGGAACAGATCCGAAAGCGGCGCTGACAAGCAATTCAAATGCAACTAAAACCTTAAAAAAGTGGTTCTTCGGTAGTGACGCATTAGGAACGGGCTTCGGTGCCGATCTTGGTTTTGTTTATGAATATCGTCCAAACCGTCGTTACTATTATACGATGGATTGTGATAAAAGACGTAATCCTGAAGTTAATAAATACAAGTTTAAGGTTGCAGCTTCTGTTAATGATATCGGACATATCACGTATGATAATCCTGAAGTTAAGTCGTTTGATATGAAGGTAGGTAAGGCGCAAAATGGGGTTCATGACACCTTACATTGGGGACAATTGGATCGTTTTAAAGCAGGAAGTTCCACACAGATTGCTGAACAAATTAATGCGGCAATGGGAGGTGTTTCTCCAACGAGTGTGGTTTATAAAATGCGTTTACCAATGACATTGAATTTGTTGTTCGATTACCAAATTCAAAAGCATGTATATCTGAACGTTTTCTATCAGCAATCTTTACGCAACAAATTAGTAGATGGTTATAAAACGCCTAGCTACCTTGCTTTGACGCCTCGTTATGAAACACGTTGGGTGGAATTAGCTCTTCCTGTTGTTGTTAATCCGCTTTATAAAACGGCTACAGTTGGATTAGCTGCACGTCTAGGCCCATGTTATATTGGAACGAATAATCTTGGCGCCTTTGCATCACTTGGTCAAATTCACGGCTTAGATATTTATTTCGGAGCATGTATTGATATCGCTAAACATATTCCTAAAGATAAAGATGGCGACAAAGTGAGTGATCGTCACGATAAGTGTAAATCAGAAAAAGGAGATTGCTTGTTTGAAGGTTGCCCTGATCGCGACAATGATAGCATTCCAGATAATGTCGACAAATGCCCAGATGTTTATGGTGTTTATTATTTCAGTGGATGCCCTGATACCGATGGTGACCATGTGGTTGATTCATTGGATAAATGCCCTGAAACTGCTGGTCTGATCAAATTAGAAGGTTGTCCGGATAAGGATGGTGATAATGTTCCTGATAAAGATGACAAGTGTCCGGAGAAGAAAGGTGACAAAAAAGCGAATGGTTGCCCCGACTCTGATCATGATGGGCTTTTCGATGATACAGATAAATGTCCTGATCAATCTGGATTGAAAGAATTTGAAGGTTGTCCGGATAAGGATAAGGATGGAGTGCAAGATAGCGAAGATCGTTGTCCAGACAAGGCTGGTGAAAAGGCTTTGAAAGGTTGTCCAGATAAAGACAAAGATGGCATTGCTGATAATGAAGATAAATGTCCAAATCAAAAAGGTGTTGCTACTAACGCAGGTTGTCCTGAAAAGAAAATTCCTGAAGCTGAACAAGCAGTACTTTCAGCGGCATTCGAGAATTTGTTATTCGCAACGGATAAATCAATTATTGATACTTCTTCCTATGCGTCATTAGATACCTTGGCTAATTTGATGATGAAGAAAACAAAGTATCGCTTATTACTTGCAGGCTATACCGATAATAAAGGTAATGCCGAGCATAATAAGAAATTGAGTGACGATCGTGCGAAAGCAGTAAAAGCTTATTTAGTTACTAAGGGTGTTGCCGAAGATCGTATCACCGCAATTGGCTATGGTCCTGAAAGTCCTGTAGCGGATAACAGCACGGAAGAAGGACGTAAGAAAAACCGCCGCGTTGAATTTGAAATAATTAAGTAATACGGATAATTCCCCATAAAAAATCCCCTCAAATTTGAGGGGATTTTTTGTTTAATAGAGTTGATATTTTTGGGGTAATCTGCGATACGCAAAAAAGAAAGCTATCGCCCAGAAAGCACCAATAATAAAGCCTCCTAACACATCGGTAGGGTAGTGAAGGCCTACCATAATCTGTGAGAATCCGATGAAAAGTCCCCAAAATAAGAATAGGAGTGACTTATTACCTATAAGCGGTTGAAGAAGGATAGCTAGAAAAACTGAAGCAGCCATATTGGTAGCTGCATGACTAGAAGTGAAGCTAAAACCTGTTCCGCAATCAACCAAGGCGTGCCAATTTTTATCTGTCCAGTAGGAATCTTGACAAGGTCTTAAACGATGTACCAAGGGTTTGAATAATCTACTACTTGTAATATCCGCCAAACCCATTGCTCCGCCAAGTAAGGCCATCGTAGGAATTGCCTTCTGTTTGAAACGAAGCAATAGTGCTGCAGCAAGTCCTCCATAAGCCCATTTCAGATGGATGGGGTCGCGCAAGAAAATAAATGCTTGATCTATTCCAATTCCGCGAAGGTGTTGCTGCAACCAAGCGAAACAGTCATAATCTATATCTTTAATAATTTGAATCATTAATAGAAATATGGATTTAATTGTTTGCGTTTGGAAAGTTTCATGTCATTCAACATGGAAGCTTTTACATTTAAATCTATGCTGTAAAAATGACCAGGCGACACATTAATGCGTAATACCCAACAGTGAATATCTCGAATGATGTTAATGTTGGTATATCCCATGGAATGGGTTCTGAAATTATATCCTGGCTCAAGACCAATACGCCAATTACTGGTTGGCGAAATATGAAAACTTCCACTTATGCTTTGCGTGAACAAAGTGGTATCGCGGTAGTTAATGACTGTTGGTTGAATCGTTAAAATATAATAGGCAGAAACATCAAATGGAACGCTAATTCCGTCCCAAATTAAGTCGTTGTTTGCGGCATTTGCACCTGCTACAGGCCCGCCTTTTACGTTATTTGAATACGAAGATCCAATAGCTAAATTGACGTTATTTAATTTTCCTAACTTTCCATCCGTTAATACCGCTAATTGATCTACACGCCGCCTGTTTTCATAATGATAGGGGTCGAAGCCCATATTAAGAACGATGTTTACTTTTTGAAATAGCGTCGTATTGCCTGATATGTTTATGTTCGACCATTTAAACGAATCTGCCGCAATATTATAGGCAGTGCTGATATTGAAACTTCGTAGCAAGTTTAATTTTTGCGTGTGTGAAATAGAGTCCTTTTTAGAATAGATCTTCACATCAAAATCGTTATTCAAACTGAGCGCAATTGCGCCATATTTTCCTGGTGCAGGAGCGCCGCCAATTAAACTGCCATCAAAAATAGAATATAAAGTTCGGTAGCCATTTGAATTCGGGTTGGTATATCTCCAGTAGTCGTACTTCGCTTTTCCATAGTCGGGATGATAAATGAAGGAGGCGCTAGGGGTTAGAATATGACGTATGGCTTTTAGCTTTCCTTTTCTAAATTGTTTCACGCCATAAATACGCGTGTTGGCAGTAATACTCGCATTCCAATCGCGTTGTGTTTGATATCCATTTATTTTGTTTCGCACGATTGCATCCAATGAATCATATTGCCAATTGCTGGTTCGACTATACCAACGCTCCGTATAGTTGAAGTTCGGACTTATATTTATGTATTTTAATATATTAAACGAGCCAGAGATAGGAATTTGATGAATCATTCCATTGTCGAAATCGTTAAGGCCAACTATTCCATTAAGTAATAAAGTGTCGTATGTTTTCAAATGATTCAACATACGTGTATTATAGGATATACCTATGCTTTCATACCAACGTTTAGCTCCACTAGGTTTTTTTCTAGCAAATGGATATTGCCTGTTCATGGAAAAACTGAAATTCGGTAAATCAAAGTTCATCTCACGTGTGCGATTGTTCTGTGAGTGGGTTGCACTCAAACTCATATTAAACGGTTTACCCGGGAATAAGCGTTGATACGAAACGGACGATTGATAGGTATTAGTTAGGAAGTCATTTACATCATAACTGTTGTTTCGATCGAACCTACTACTTCCCATTTGTACAGAGGCACTGAATAAGTAATTCGGATTAGCGCGGTTATCTTGCACATGATTCCAAAGAATTTTAAAGTCTTTTAATTTCCTAAATCCTGTTTCTTGTGGATCGCCTAACCTTGTTTGGCTATAACTCAATGCAAGATTCCCTTTGAATTTATAGAGGTAATTGTAATTGCTGTTTAATTGAACACCATAGCTTCCTAAGGAGTAAATATCTCCGGTAAGTGCCATGTCGTGGTGATGACCCAATGCGAAGTAATATCCTCCGTGTTTTAAGAAAAAACCTTTGACCAAATCTTGTCCAGGCGCGGGTAAGATTAAACCCGAACTTTGTCCTTTTGATATTGGGAAGATGGCAAAGGGAAGAACAACTGGGGTGGGGATATTAGCAATAACCAAATGAGTTGGACCAGCTACAATTAATTTATTGGGGATCACTTTCATTTTAGAGGCTTCAAATCCAAAGTGGGGATGCGGTGCGTCGCAGGTTGTGTAAATGGCTTTTTTGCTGAAATAAGAAGAATCGTCAATCCGTTTCACTTCACTACTATGAATGATACCTTGATCCTCTTTTGATCGTAACTCGTAGATTTTACCTTTTTTTGTTTCGTAGTTGTAAAGCATTCTACGCGCCTCCATGGTTTGACCGTCTTGTGTGAAGTTTGGACGGCCAATTATGTTACCCGAAGAATCTATTTGTTGGTCGGCGCTTAGAAGATGTTCTTGCCAATTGATGCCTATTTTAAACGCGTTTAACTGAAATTCTTTATATTCTATAGACGCTTCGTTCCATAAGTAAATCTGATTGCTGCTTACATCGAACAGCATACTGTCTGCGGCTTTATAAATGATACTGGTGTCAGGAGCGTCTTTGGAATAAGTTATAGATGGATTTGTGTGAATACTATCTTGTAAAACGAATGCGCTATCCTGCTGGGCAAAGCTTAAGCGAATGCTCAGAGAAATTATTATTGTTAATATGGAAATAAATCGTTGTAACAATCGCGGAGCTTTACGTATATTTATAGAATAGTTTTTTAGAAATTTGTGTAAAAATAAGCGTTTAGTAGCAGTGTATTATGAAAAGCAGTGCATCATCTATTGTTAATTGTTTCAAAATAGGACTCTCTTTGTTCTTTTTAACGGCATTTTGTGCTGTCATGGCACAGCCTGCCGCAACGCAAAGTAAGTATAAAATTAAGACAGTTTTTATTGATCCCGGCCATGGGGGTACCGATCCCGGTTGTCATGGCGTATATTCAAAAGAAGCAGATGTTGCTTTGAAGATTTCTATGTTGGTGGGTAAGTATATTAACATGAATTATCCAGATGTGAAAGTGGTGTTTGCAAGAACGACGGATCAATTTGTTGATTTGTATGAGCGTGCTGTAATGGCGAATAAGGCGAATGCAGACTTGTTTATCTGTATCCATTGTAACGCAAGCACGAATCACTCTGCTTACGGTACAGAAACGTATACCATGGGCTTGCATCGTACAGATGATAATTTTCAGGTTGCGAAGCGTGAGAATGCGGTAATCTTGATGGAAAACGACTATCAGTCGCATTACGAAGGATTTGATCCGAATGACCCCGCTTCCTACATTATGTTCAGTATGTTGCAAAACGCAAATCTAGATCAGAGTGTAAATATCGCTTCTAAAATTCAAGATCAATTTGAAGGGTATGGTCGTTTTAATCGCGGTGTAAACCAAGCGGGCTTTGCGGTTTTGGTACATACTTCGATGCCTTCAATTCTAGTAGAGACTGGTTTTTTAACGAATCCAACCGAGGAGAAATTTATGACTTCTGATTCCGGGTTGACTATTTTATCAGCGTGCATTTATAATGGGTTTGCAGAATATAAAGTTGAAATGGAAAAGGTGAAGGGTGTTGCGAAATTGGTTCGCCCTAAAGTTGTAATCCCGGTGAATGTTTCTGAGATAAAGCCTGTTATGAACGTTAATATTAATAATGAGCCGGCAAATACGAATACGCCAAGTCCTGAAAAGCCGCTTGAAATGCCTGTTGCAAAGGCCCCTGATTTTTATTCTGTTCAGTTTTATGTTTCATCCACTCCGTTGAATCTGGATGATGCGCGTCTCAAAAATGTAGGTAAATTTACGATCGAACAAGATGGACAAGGTCGTTATCATTATATGTCCGAGAAAATGCCGGATTCAATGACTGCTTTAAAGGTGCAAAATGAATTTAGGAAAGCAGGCTTTAATGACGCATTTATGGTTCTTTATAAGGAAGGAAAACGCCAAGCAACAGGAAACGTTGGAGATTATTAAGCTGAAATTTACCCATGTCAATAATTGTTAAGCAACTAAGTAAAGAGTATCAAGCACAGAAGGCGGTTGATGCTATTGATTTTTCTATTCAGCCTGGTGAAATCGTTGGTTTTCTTGGTCCGAATGGCGCCGGCAAAAGTACCACGATGAAAATGCTCACAGGCTTTATCCCGCCAACAAGTGGGCTTGCAACTGTTTGCAATTTTGATGTTCAGAAAAATTCCGAAGAGGTAAAAAAGAACATCGGGTATTTGCCAGAACATAATCCCTTATATGTCGATATGTACGTTAAGGAGTATTTGGCTTTTGTGGCCGGTGTTTATCAAGTGAAGGATGTTGCAAAGCGTGTACAGGAGATGATTTCCTTAACGGGATTGGAAAAAGAACAAGGGAAATTAATACGACAATTATCCAAGGGGTATCGTCAGCGTGTCGGTTTGGCTGCTGCAATGATTCACGACCCTAAAGTTTTGATATTGGATGAGCCTACTACGGGCTTAGATCCTAATCAAATAGTAGAAATTCGCAATGTTATCAAGCAGATTGGGAAGGATAAAACGGTTCTACTGTCCTCTCATATTATGCAGGAAGTACAGGCTATTTGCAGTCGTGTAATTATTATTCATCAAGGGAAGATTGTTTTAGACACACCAATTGAAGATTTGAAAAAACGTGCAGGTGAGGGTGAGGGTTATGTTTATTTGATTGAGTTAGAGTCTGAGATTTCGAGTGATGCATGGAAAGAAATTTCTGGAATCAAGAAAGTTGAAAAGCAAAATGCTTTGCAATGGCGTATCAGTGCCGATAAGGATATTCGAAATGTCGTCTTGCAAAAAGTCGTACAAATGAATTGGGGGCTGAAAGGCTTGCAAGAAGAAAAACAGTCGCTCGAAGCCGTTTTTCAGCAATTAACACAAACTAAGAATTAGAATTTTATGAAATATACTGCAATTGATCCGCAATTATTTATTGCCAATAGAAAACGTTTTGTAGCAGAGATGGCTAGTAATGCATTAGCAATCTTTCATTCGAATGACATGATGCCACGCAATGCGGATGCTACGCATTTATGGCGTCAGAATAGCGATTTATTTTATTTAACGGGTATTGATCAGGAGGAGTCTGTATTATTGTTATTTCCGGATTGTTCTATTGATAATCGAAAGGAGGTTTTGTTTGTAAAACGTACTAGCGAGGAGATTGCAATTTGGGAAGGACATAAATATACCATTGAAGAAGCTCGTGCGACTAGTGGAATTCAAAATGTATTTTGGTTGGATCAAATGCCAGCGATTTTGAATTTGTTGATGCGTCATGCGGATAGTGTTTATATGAACACAAATGAGAATGATCGTTATGTGCATGAAGTAGAAGATCGCAACTTACGTAACGTATTCTCGATGCAGAAGGCTTATCCATTGCACACCTATAAGCGCAGTGCTCCGATCATGGCTAAACTTCGTGAAATAAAATCAGCTACGGAAGTCGCGCTGTTGCAAACTGCTATTGATATTACTGAAAAGTCATTCCGTCGTATTGCTCAGTTTATCAAACCGGGTGTATGGGAATACGAAATTGAAGCTGAAATTATTCATGAGTTTTTGCGTAATCGTGGGACTGGCTTTGCCTTCGAGCCTATTTTGGCTAGTGGTGCGAATTCATGTGTTTTGCATTACAATAAGAATAACGAGCAGTGTAAGGCAGGTGATGTTATATTACTGGATTATGGTGCAGAATATGGAATGTATAATGCGGATATGACCCGTGTTTTGCCTGTGAGTGGCACTTTCACACCTCGTCAAAAGGAAGTGTATCAAGCGGTATTAAATATTCAAAAGGCTGCCACCAAAATGTTAGTGGTGGGTAATGAGCGTCAGCCATATGAGCGTGAAGTGGGCAAGGTTGCTACCGAAGAGTTAATCAAACTGGGGTTGTTAACGAAGGAAGCCGTTGCCAAGCAAGATCCTAATGCGCCACTTTATAAAAAGTATTTCATGCATGGAACTTCGCATTTCTTAGGATTGGATGTTCATGATATTGGAAACTACTACGGTAATAAGTTTTCAGCGGGAATGGTGTTTACTTGCGAGCCAGGAATTTATATCAGAGAAGAGAATATCGGTATCCGTTTAGAGAACGATATCCTCATCACTGATAAGGGAAATATTGATTTAATGGCTAATATTCCTATTGAAATTGCTGACGTCGAGGATTTGATGCGTTCAAGATCTTAATCGTTTTGCTTGGGCCAACCAGCTTAAATCTGCGGCGCGTAATTGCCATTGCTTATCCTCTTCCCAACAGAAGTTGAAATGCGTATTATACCTGCTTATTAGTGCGGGTCCTTGCTCATGCATAAAGGAAATCGTACAGCTGATTTCTGCTTCTCGTTTGGCCCAGTTTACATATACCTGTTCTATTTCAATTCCGCACCATTTGATAGAAAGTGGCTGAAGTGCCTTGAAAAATAGCGAAAATCGTTCGCTTGCATACGTTCGTTCACCATTGATATAAACGTTTGCAGGGACAGTTTCTGGCTCAAGTTGGTCGTTTAGATTTATTGTCCAGCATTTTATTAATGTCTTGCATTCTTCCTTAAGCGTCTCTACATGATTGGGAAAAATTTGTTCGTAATATATACACATCTTTTTGCCGTTCAGTACGTCTGCGGTTATAGGTTGATACAAGACATATTCCGTTATGAAACGGTATTTCAAGGCAGGAGGGTAGGCGTATTTAAATACGACTTCCAAGCCGATGATTTGAAATAGTCGCTTTAGGCGAGTTAAAATCGATAAAATAGATGAATTGCTGAGCGTATCCCAGCTTGGCAAAATAGGTGCGCCAAGTAATTCAAACGCAGTACTACCTTCAATATGTGCGAAGTTTACCCGGTGTGCCTGTGCGCTCATACTTTGTAAAGTGTCTGGCCAAAAGGAAGTCTCTGTTGCTAAGATTTGGTTTTTCATTATCGTGATTTTGAAATATAACGACCACTTTGACGTAAATATTGTGAATTAAATGTTTGTATTCGTTTGTAAGCGTTTCTAAACGGATATTTTATTCATGTTTTTGGTCGCCATTTTGTAAATTCGTACACCTAAAAAAGAACAGAGATGCAGTTTGCTCACCTCCATTGTCATACACAGTTTTCCCTTCTAGACGGCGCTAGCAGTATTCCAAATATGTTGGACAAAGCCGTTGCTGATAATATGATGGCGGCAGCAATCACCGACCATGGTAATATGTTCGGGGTTTTTAAATTTGTGGCGGAGGCAAACAAGCGGAACATCAAACCAATTGTAGGTTGTGAATTTTATTTAGTTGAAGATCGTTTTAAAAAGACCTTCACGAAGGAGGCAGGAGATAATCGCTATCATCAATTACTATTAGCTAAAGATCAAGCAGGATATCAAAACTTAGCAAAGTTATGTTCATTAGGTTTTATGGAAGGCTTGTATTCCAAATATCCTCGTATTGATAAGCGTTTGGTAGAGGAATATCATGAAGGGCTGATTGCCACTACTTGTTGTCTTGGTGCTAGGGTTCCACAAATGATTTTGACGCAAGGCGAAGAAGCGGCTGAGAAGGAGTTCAAATGGTGGTTGGATCTTTTTGGAGAGGATTATTATATCGAATTACAACGACATAATTTACCCGAGCAGGATAAGGTAAACGCAGTGCTCATGCGTTTTGCGAAGAAGTATAATGTTAAAATGATTGCGTCTAACGACTCGCATTATGTGCAGCAATCTGACTCAAATGCCCATGATATCTTGCTTTGTATCAATACAGGTGCAAAGCAAAGTCAACAAAAAGGGGATGAAAAGGGCCAACGATTTGCATTTCCGAACGATGAATTTTATTTCAAGTCGACACAAGAAATGTCTACTTTATTTGCTGACGTACCTGAAGCAATTGACAATACAATGGAGATTGTGAGTAAAGTTACGCCTCCGAAATTACAACGTGATATTTTATTACCTCACTTTCCAATACCAGCTCCATTTCAAAATGCAGATGAATATTTACGTCATCTTACTTTTGAAGGGGCACGTAAGCGCTATAAAATATTGACTCCCGAAGTTGAAGAGCGATTGAATTTTGAGCTAGAGATTATTATCAAAATGGGCTTTAGCGGTTACTTCTTAATTGTGAGTGACTTTATTCGCAAGGGCAAGGAGATAGGCGTTATGATTGGACCAGGTCGTGGTTCTGCCGCAGGTTCTGCAGTTGCTTATTGCATAGAAATAACTAATATCGATCCGATAAAATATAATCTTCTATTCGAGCGTTTCTTGAATCCGGAGCGTGTGAGTATGCCCGATATCGATACGGACTTCGATGAAGAAGGCCGTCAAAAAGTAATTGATTACGTGGTGGAGGCCTATGGTAAAAATCAAGTAGCGCAAATCATTACCTATGGTACGATGGCTGCGAAGATGGCTATCAACGATGTGACGCGCGTGGTGATGGATGAAGTTACACCAGAGATAAAAGCATTGCCAAAACTGATTCCTGATACACCTGGGATTAGCTTGCAAAAGGCAATTGCGGATTCAAAGGAGTTGCAGGAGATTATGCGTAGCGGCGATCAGCGTGCGGAGATTTTGAAGCAAGCGATGGTATTAGAAGGTTCGGTTAGAAACGTCGGAACACACGCTTCGGCAGTTATTATCGCGCCGGATGATATCACTAAATATATACCTGTTTCAGTTGCGAAGGATAGCGATCTTTTGGTAACACAATTCGATGGTAAAGTGATTGAATCAGCAGGCATGCTGAAAATGGACTTCTTGGGTCTGACTAACTTGAATAACATTCAAGACACTTTGCGAATACTTGCAGCGAAAGGGATTGAGATTGACGTGGATGAAATTCCGTTGGAGGATGAAAAGACCTTTGAGTTATTTCAGCGTGGTGAAACTGTTGCTGTGTTTCAGTTTGAGAGCGCCGGGATGCAGAAGTATTTGAAAGAACTGAAGCCTACGAATATCGAGGATCTTATTGCCATGAACGCCTTGTATCGCCCAGGGCCGATGGATTATATTCCTTTGTTCGTTTCACGTAAGCATGGTCGCGAAGTAACTGAATATCCGCATCCGGCTTTGGAAGAGCTTTTGAAGCCTACCTATGGAATTATGGTGTATCAGGAGCAGATCATGCTCACGGCACAGATTATGGCTGGCTATTCACTCGGTGGCGCCGATTTATTACGTCGTGCCATGGGTAAGAAAGATGCGAACCAAATGGCGAAGGAACGGGAAAAGTTTGTGAAAGGCGCTGCAGAGGTACATCAACTTACCGAAAAGAAAGCGAATGAAATCTTCGATATCATGGAGAAGTTTGCGCAATATGGTTTCAATAGAAGTCATGCTGCAGCGTACTCTGTCCTCGCATATAAAACGGCTTATTTAAAGGCGCATTACCCAGCCGAATATATGGCTGCTGTTATGACACGTAAGTCAGGAGATGTAAGTGTGATTAGCTTTCTTTCTGAAGAATGCCGTCGGATGGGGATCGAGGTACTTGGTCCAAATGTGAATGAAAGCGATAAGATGTTTACAGTAAACAGTAAGGGGAATATCCGGTTTTCACTTTCTGCTATTAAAGGATTTGGTGAAGGTGCTGCGGATGATATTATCAAAGAACGTAAACAGAATGGAGAATTTAAGGATTTCTTTGATATGATGCAACGCGTTAATTTGCGAAGTGTCAATAAACGTGCTATTGAAGCCTTGGCTTATGCGGGTGCGCTAGATGATTTTAATGGTGGAAATAGAGCGCAATATTTTTATCCTGTAAAAGAGGGCATGACGTTTATAGAGCAGGTGTCGAAGTGGGCAGCTATGCTCGGAGATCGTAAGGCTTCTGCTGTAGGCTCTTTATTCGGTTCCGTTGCGGAAGATAAGACGATTCCTCAGCCTACTTTTCCTAAGTGCGAACCTTGGTCGAATATCGAACAATTACGCCATGAAGAAACAGTGACTGGGTTCTTCTTAAGTGGTCATCCTTTGGATAATTATAAACGCGAATTGCAATCGTTTACGAATACCAATGTAGAGCGTTTGTCGTTGATGAAAGATAGAGAAGTGGTTTTGGGAGGTATGATTACGAAGCCGGAAATACGTCTCGATAAAAACGGGAATAAGTATGCACGATTTAAGCTTCAGGATTTTTCTGCAACTTTAGAAATGATGCTCTTTTCTGAAAACTATTTGAAAGCACAAAATTATATCGAGGAAGGGAAATTGGTTTTAATTCGTGGAAATTATCAAGCACGTTGGAAAAATTCTGAAGATTATGATTTAAAAATCCGCACCATTAGCTTATTATCAGAATTGCGCGAAAACGAAACCAAAGCAGTGGATATGATCATTGCCACTCGCAATGCTACTACTGAAAATGCAGAATCAATTAAACAGATTTGCGAAGCCAATCCTGGTAGATGTTTGTTAGGGATCACAGTTTTTGATGAACAAGATCAAACGTCAGTACGTCTAGTCGCAAAGCAGTACAAAATTTCACCTTCAGAAGAAGTTCTTTCGCAGTTAGAATTTTTTGCAGCCTCGCCTATAAAGTTGAAATAGTTAGGAAAGCTCTTCGGCCTTTTCTAATAGCCAGCCTTTGTCTGCCAAGTTTTTTGCTTCTGAAAGTTGAGAGAGCAACAGCTTGCGTTTTACTTTATTGGATGCTTTTAGAAGTTGTTTTACAAAACGAATGAAGTGTAAATAAATGGTTCTGTATTGCTGCGATATGCTCTTCTTGCGTCGTAATAAGATGCTGAAGCTGTCTAAAAGTGCGTCTAAAGATTCGTATTCCTTTAGTTCGTAAAATGTTTTAATTAAGGTTACTTTCGCGTCTAGCATATAAAAAATGTCGTTGTATTCGACAGCTTGTAATAGTGTTAAAACGGCATCATACTTTTTCTGAAAGAAATTAACTCTCGCCATATTAAACGTGAAAGCATTATTTTGTTCGTGCTTCGGTAAATAGCTTGTATACTGCTCAATCATTTTTTCAACCCAAATAAATTCGCGTAGGCGTAATCCAACAGTAATGATATTCTTAAAATTACCTGGAGATAAAACGCCATGATCGAATAAGGCCCCTTTCTCCAGCGCTTTTTTGTACAATGCAAAAATTTCCTCGTAATAATTTAATTGTCCTGCATTGATACGAACAATACAATATTGAATGGCATACAAATAGAGCTCTTTGATAGTGCCAGGATCCAGATTGTCAGAATTGTGTTCGAGCAAATGACGAAGTGTTTTGAAATGCGCTTCCTCTTCTGGCTTAATTAAGGTTTGTAGTATTTGATAATATGCGTCTACGATAGGAATATCCGCATAGGAGCGTTTTTGTAGATGTAACAAAATCTCATCCATTAAAACGAGCTCTGTATCGAAGCTGGTAACGTTTTTGTAATGTAAAATCGCACAACAGCATCTTAGCTTATGGATCAAATAGAACACATCTAGATGTTGCATTACATCCTTTAAGTTGCTGTCGTCTGTTCGTTTTTTGACGATATCTAAATAAGTATTGTTTTCTAACTCAATTAAGAATTGAGTGAGGTAGTAATTTCCGTCCTGGTATTGACTCTTGCTTTGCGCTTTTTTTGCTTGTTGTAAAGCGTAAGGGAATTGAGTAAGTAGATTTTTACTTGTAAGCGATTGTAAGAGAAATACCTCTTGCAACGGCTTCTGTTGGTCGAAACGAAAGGTTATGAGAAAACGTTCTGTTTTCTGTTGTAAGTCAGAACTTAATCGCTGAAAACGAGCCTTATTGAATTTTTTAGTTCCTTGACAAAGTTGCCAAATCCTTTTATCATCCCATGTTTCAGATTTCGTTCGACGAAGCGTAGGTCGAATCGCTTCGTAAAATTTGCGCAGTTCTTCGTTTTGATTAAAATAAGGACTTTGTAAAAAATCATTTAAACGTTCTCTCTCCTGATGCGAGAGAGTAAGCAGCAAATGATGCAATTTATTATGGGTAAGCTTTTCTGTTTTCACGATTTAATGTTTCTTTTAAGGTATTTGAAAGATACGTTATTTTTATAAAATAGTGTAGTGGGTTCGTATTATTGTTTTAAAGTGTACCTTTTATCTTGTGGTTTATTATTCATTTTTGTAAGGTGAAAAGGTCTTATGTGTTTTAGATTGCTTAAATTGAACTAAGTCTTATGAAAAAGGTATTCGCTTCATTATTATTCCTGTTGGTTTGTACAGGGTTACATGCACAGCAAAATGCATTTCTGCAAACTTTGGGTGCTGAACAAGGCGTATTAAATCCATCGAATTGGCGATATGATACTGCACTTTGCTGTCCCAATCAAGGATGGCAGCAAGATCTTAGCTTTTTTGGCGCTAATGTCTCCTCAGCATCGAGCTTCAATAATATTAATTTATTTTCTCCGGTAGATCCAAAAGGTGGAAGTCATTCCATACGACTTGGAAATTGGAATTATCCAAGTCCTATGCTTCGTTTAATGGATACCATTCAAGTCGATTCTTTCAATTATTATTTCCGCTTTTCTCTCGCAGCATTACGAAATACGTGGCAAGGGATGTCAGCAGCACAAGGACTTCCGTATTTCCGTTTTTCGGATGTTAATGGAAATGCACTAGCTATAACGAATCAAGTTTTTTATAATGGTCTGAATCTATACAAATGGCAGAAAGCAAACTTCGATACCACTATTCAATATCTACCATGGTCGGATCAATACGTTAACTTACTGAACTATGCTGGTCAAAAGGTGATTGTTACCTATGAACTTAGTAATACTCCTTTAACGAATACGTTTGGTGCCGCATCATTGGCCTATTTCGATTTACGTTCGGTAGGAACCCTCGCTCCGAAAGAAAATTACTGTGGAGGCGCCAACTTAGAATTAGTTGCTCCGCAAGGTGCATATGATTCTATAATTTGGAAAAGTAATACAGGCCTTCGTCTTGGCGCAGGAAATACTTTTTTATTAAGCAACCTAAGTGCTGCCAATATTGGCGATTCTGTCGAAATGTTACTTTACCCAACGGCAGGACAAGGTGTCGCTTTCACGTATTGGCATACCTTGAAAATGGCTCCAACCATTTTTAAGTTCGCCGACTTTATAAGTTTGGAAAATTGTGTGAATAATCAAACGCAGTTTAAATGCTTAGGCGACACGTCTATTCATATGAGCACCTATGCTTGGTCATTTGGAGATTTGGGGGCCGGTGCCCAGAACTACGCCACTAACGCGAGTCCGATTCACAACTATATTACCTCAGGAACTTATGCTATTAAGTTAGTTTTGTTGAGTACAACAGGCTGCGTAGATAGTATTACTAAATCAGTTAATATCGGTGTTTCACCAACAGTGAATGCCGGAGTCGACTTTAGTGTTTGTCCATTGCAAACGATTAACTTAAATGGAAGCCTTACCAATGCGAGCTCCACGATGTTATCTCATTGGCAATACCAAAACACGACTACCCAAATTAGTGCGGTTACTAGCCTGAATCCAGCAATTGCGATAACAGCAAACGAGATATTTGTCTTGACAGTTATCGATACCTTCCATCAATGTAATTTCTTTGATACTGTTTTTGCAACCTTACAAACTGTTTGTATTAACCATGCTCCGATTGCAAATACCGATTTAATATATGTCGAGGCAAACAGAACGATTGCTCAAAATTTGGATGTTCTTAAAAATGATGTAGATCTTGATGGTCCGGTGTCTCCACAAGGAAATTTATCCATGGCAACGCTGATGACTTTGCAAAATCCTTTGCACGGCTCAGTTGCATATAGTGTATGGGATCGTCGTTTCTATTATTTGCCGAATGCCGCTTTTATTGGAGTAGATTCTTTTACCTATGTCTTAACAGATAATGGGTCGCCGAATCTAAGTGATACCGCAACGGTTATTCTGAACATTGTTCCAGCATTACAATCCAATGCATCCTCTATCAACGCTACCGTTTGCGCAGGAAGCTCAATTCAACTGAATCCACCATTAATTACGGGTGGTAGCGGAAACTATAGCTATAGTTGGCAGAGCGGCGGTGCAAGTCTTTCTTGTGTACAATGCACAAGTCCGTTTGTGCAATTAAATGCAAATGCTACGGTTCTTTTGACTGTTTCTGATAATTTATTAGATAGTCAGAATTTGCAAGTATTCTATTATTTGCAATATGATTCAATTGTCACTTCTTTGGTTGACGTAACTTTAAGTTACGGAGATTCATTAAGCTTAGGACTTACTGATTTTAATGCTGCTTCTTCCATCGTTAGTGTTAATTGGACACCTAACTTAAATTGCGGAGCTTGTTCTTCAGGATTCTTGACACCGCTTTCGACAACAGCATTGCATTTTCAGGTGCTTGATGCGAATGGATGTACCTTGAATGATTCTATAAAAATTGAAGCCTGTTCTTCGGATTGTGTATGGCCAGGAGATTGTAATCATGATGGAATTGTAGACAATTTCGATGTTTTGAATATTGGACTAGGATATGGATGGACAGGGACGACTCGCAATGTGGGTTTTGGTAACTTTCAAGGTATGCCATCGAATAATTGGAATCTATTCACGGCTCCGTCAGTAGATGCCAAGCATGCAGATGCTGACGGCGATGCGATCATTGATGGAAATGATACAATGGCTATTTCATTTAATTATGGGCTTACCCATCCGAAGCAGTCTTCTACTAGTGGTATTCCGCTCTATGTTGAATTCTCCACTTCAACGGCTGCCAATGGAGATCATATTTATGCGAATATTCATCTAGGATCTTCGACCATTCCTGCCGATAGTATTTATGGCGTAGCCTTTACATTCGCCTTCGATACCAATGTGGTGGTACCTAATTCGGCTTATATACATCGGATGAACGCCAACTGGCTTGCAAGCCCAGGTGTAAATGGACTTGATATGGCCTTCAATCAATACAGTGCGAATGGAGAATTACATTATGCCTTAGTGCGTACAGATCATACTATTAAATCAGGTAATGGCCCGATTGCGCGTGCAGATATGGATATTCAAACAGGAAATATCGCCGGCAAAGGAAATCAATTAAAACATTATAATTTTATTGCCTATCCTAAACATGTGCGTATTGTAGATCTGCAAGGGATTGAAAAAACGTATACGTTGGGCGCCGACACTGTAGACATTAGTTATACCACAGGAATGAGTAATTTGAATGTAAATCAAGTTTTCAATATTTCGCCTAATCCCGCTTCGGAATATATTTACGTTCGTAGTCTGTTTCCGTTACACAACGCTATGATTCAGCTCTTGGATATGAAGGGAGCACAAATGAATGCGCCATTAAATTTGTTAGCTCAAGGAATAAGTATTCCTACTAAAGAATTGAAAAATGGAATGTATCTCTTACAGATAAACGCTGCAGAAGGTGTTTGGCAAGAAAGGGTAGTAGTGCAACATTAATTGTACTACTGCTTATTTCAATTCTAATAAGGCGATATTTTCTACGTGTTTGGTATGTGGGAACATGTCTACTGGTTGGATTTTTAATACGCGATAGGCTGCATCTAATAAT
This sequence comes from Chitinophagales bacterium, assembly GCA_947452995.1. Lineage (GTDB taxonomy): Bacteria > Bacteroidota > Bacteroidia > Chitinophagales > CAIODY01 > JAHEYX01. Next base: position 61,093 of record CANGEV010000004.1, on the reverse strand, counting down.
TGTAAATCGCGCGCTTGCGTTACGGGATTACAACTAACGTACACAAGACGAGGAGCTTTAATCTTAAGAAGCATTTCAATTACATCTCCATGCATGCCAGCTCTCGGAGGATCAGCAATGATAACGTCCGGTGGGCCGTGCTTCACAATAAAGCTATCATTCAATTCTTTGGCCATATCGCCTGCAAAGAAATGACAATTGTTTATTCCATTCAGTTTCGCATTCTCTTTCGCATCTTCAATGGCAGCTTCTACATACTCAATACCAAATACCTCCTTCGCTTGGTCGGCTACATACAATGCAATACTACCAGTGCCTGTATACAAATCATATACACGCTCATCACCTGTCAGGCCAGCGTATTCTTTGGTAATATCATAGAGCGTTTTAGCTTGCTTGGAATTTGTTTGGAAGAATGATTTCGGGCTTATATTAAAAGTCAAATGGCCTAAGTCTTCTTGTATTTGTGGCATGCCGTGATACAGATGGAAATCTAGATCACCGGTAAAGTCGTTCATTTTATGATTAACTACATAATATAAGCTATCAATTTGTGGGAACGCTTTTAATAAAGCGTCCATAAGTTTCGGGCCGTTTTCATCTTCGAAATAATAAGCGATAATCACCATCAAATGACCTTTGCTAGTCATTCTCACGACCATATCTCTGAACCAACCTTCATGACGGCGCACATTGTGAACGGTGATTTTGTTTTCAATTAGAAATGCCTTTATGAAATTTCGAATAGCATTCGAAGGTTCGGCCTGAAGATGACAAGTTTTGATATCAAGAATACGTTCAAAATCCTTTGCAACGTGGAAGCCAGCCCCCGTTTCGGTAACGTAGCGCATTTTGTTATTGAAGTTGTCGTCATACACTATCGACTTGTCAGAAAAGCCGTAGTTAAGCTTATTTCGATAATAAAGGGTTTCTTTAGCGCCAACAGTAGGTAGAATTGCAGGAAGGTCTTGCACTTTGCCCACGTGTTCAAAGGCTTCTTTCACAATATTACCTTTGAATTCTAACTGGTGAGTATATTGAATGTCTTGCCATTGACAGCCGCCGCAAAGTGTAAAGTGTTCGCATGGAGGTGTTTGTCGGATAGGGGAGTAGCTGTGAAAATGTATAGCTGTACCCATGCCAAAGCTTTTTTTGCTTTTGAATACGCGAACGTCCACCACGTCTCCGGGAACGGCATTGTCTATAAAAATTACTTTCCCCTCATGACGAGCAAGTGATTTTTCTTCAGGGGATACTTTTTCTACCGTAAGACGTTCAATGACAAATGGCTTTTTCATACTGCAAAAATGCTTTATTATTTTTTAACAAAGAACTAAAATCGTTCATCGATTTTAATATGCAAAGAATCGGAATTTGTTTATTTTCGCAGATAAAGCTAAAATGACCTTATGAAAAAGATTTTCTTACTTTTTTCTAGTTTGTGTATCGCGCTTGTAAGCCTTGCTCAAAACGAGAATGATGTTGTGTTTACCTACAAAGGTACTCCTGTTACTGTAAAGGAATTTACAAAGGCGTATCAAAAGTATAATTTGAATAAGAATGCAGGTCAGACAGAAGCTGAGATGCGTGATAATTTGATGATGTACGAAAACTACAAAATTGTAGTTGCAGAAGCGCATGCACAGCATTTGGATACTTTGCCTTCTATTAAAGCAGAACTAGGGACTTATCGCAAGCAATTGGCTAAAAACTATTTGGTGGATAAAGGGATGTTGGAAAGTATTTACAAAGAGGTCTTTAATCGTAATCAATACGAAGTGGAAGTTTCGCATTGCGTAGCGCGTTGTGCAATTGATGCATCTCCGAAAGATACATTAGCTGCGTACACGAAGATTAAAAACATGTATGATCGTGTAATGAAGAACAAGGAAGACTTTGCAAAGGTTGCTACAGAAAGTTCAGAGGATCCTTCTGTAAAGGTAAATCATGGCAATCTTGGTTATTTTACTGCGATGCAAACTCCTTATGCTTTCGAGAATCAAATATATAATACAGCAGTTGGTTCTGTATCTGGGATTTTTCGCACAAGTTTAGGTTATCATTTTATCAAAGTGACGAACAAACGTCCTTCGCAAGGACAAATGCTTGTAACACATATTTTAGTTGCTAGTGCGAAGAATGCTAGTCCTGCTGCTGTAGAAGCGGCACGACAAAAAGCAAATCGTATTTATGCAGCTGTAACTAAGAACCCTGCTATGTTTGAGGTTTATGCACGTGATTCTAGTGATGATCGTCAGGCAGCACAAAATGGCGGACGTCTTCGTTGGTTCAAGGTAAATGAGATGGTGTCAGAATTTGAAACTGCTGCTTTCAATTTGAAAAATAATGAAGATATTTCTGCGCCTGTAAAGACTGATTATGGATTTCATATTATAAAACGTATAGATCATAAAGGTGCTGAAACTGACTTCGCGAAGTCGCATGATCAGATTAAAAAATTAATTGATAAGGATGCACGTTTTGAAGAAGCAAAGAAGGCATATTTACGACAAGCGAAACAAGATGCTTCATTTATGGAGTATACTGAAAACTTGAACGCTTGGGTATCTGCCTTAGATTCTACTATTCTTAAAGCCTCTTATAAGGCTTCTATGTCTTCTATGAATAAGTCATTGTTTAAGCTAGGTGATAAAACATATTCTACAAATGATTTTGCAACTTATGTTGAACTATCGCAACGCGGTCCAAGCCGTCGTTCTTATACCAATTCTCAGGATATTGCATTACGTCTTTATGGTCAATATGTTGACAAATGTATTTTAGAGTATGCGGAGAATAATTTAGAATCGAAGTACGCTGATTTTAAAGATTTGATGAAGGATTATACAGATGGTATGATTCTGTTTGATTTGAAAGAAAAGAATGTATGGTCGCGTTCTACAACTGATACTACTGGTTTGAAATCGTATTTTCAAGCGCATGCTTCTGAATATGTATGGGGCGAGCGTTTAGAAGCTAGTACCTATCGTTGTGCAACGGCTGCAATGGCAGATGAGGTGATTGCAAACGTTCACCCGTCTTTCTTCAAGAAGATTTTCAGCAAAAAGAGTATTTTGAGTGTAGAGCAAATGAAAGTGAAATTTAATACCAAAGATCATCCGATTGATTTCAGTATGGACGCAGGTAAATATGAGCGGGGTAATAATGCGTATGTTGACTCTGCAAAAGCTAAAGTAGGTATTTATAAAGTTTATGGATCTGATGGGGCTTATCATATAATCGACGTTAAAAAGGTGATTGCATCTACACCAAAAACTTTTGAAGAAGCTAAGGGTTATGTAATTGCAGATTATATGTCAAACCTGGAGAAATCTTGGATGTCAGCCTTGAGAGATAAGTATCCTGTTGTAGAAAATAAAAGTGTTGTAGAAGCACTTTTGAAAAAGTAAATTTGTGGGGCCGATTAATTCGGCCTCTTTTTTTATGTGTTACGATGTTAAAAGTGGAACCTTACAGCTGCTGAAATATGCCAAGCATAGATCAGAAGACCCTTCAATAATTGCGGAGTTAGAAGCCCAATTGAATAAGGTAAGTAAGGAGGCTGCATGGAAACCTTTGGCGCACGTTAAGGCGTTTGAACATCCTTCTTTGCTAGTTTTTACAAACGAGAATCCGTTTAACCCACAACTGTTTCGTTGGGGTTTAATACCATCTTGGGCGCGAGATGCTGAAGAGGCAAAATCTATCAGCACGAAAACGTTTAATGCTCGCTTAGAGACGGCAGCTGAAAAGCCTTCATTTAAGGACTCTTTGGCGCGTAAGCGTTGTTTAATTTATGTGGATGCATTTTATGAATTTCAACATAATGGCCGTAAAAAAGCCCCGCATATCATTTCTGCGCCTGCTAGTGATGAGCCTTTGATCTTCGCTGGCCTTTATTCGGAATGGACAGATCAGCGCACAGGTGAATTTTTGCAAACCACTAGTATCGTTACGATTAAAGGAATCGGGAAGATGGCTGAAATTCATAATAACCCTACTTTAGCCGAACCTCGAATGCCTTTGTTTCTGTCTAAGGAATGGCAAGATATATGGCTGTTGAATGGCAATAATCCTTGGTCGCAAGACGAATTAAATCAATATGTGGAGCGTCTTTCTACGAAAAAGTTATTGCAGATTGGTCAAAATGAGGATGATATTCTTCCTGACAATCAATTGGCTTTGTTTTAATGCAGCTTAAAATGATTTTAATGTTAATTAAACGTTTCGGCGTTGAAATTTTGTTCGCCCATTAAATATTAAGTTAACATTGGAGTAAAAATAAGGATAGCACAAAATGCTTTTTTTGCATCAAATATCCTTTATGCAGAAGCTTATTACTCTCCTTTTAGTGCTGTCTTTTCTATTAAAAGGACAGGTTTTCTCTCAAACTATACCTTCAACTTCATCGGCTACTGGTAGTGGTAAAATTACAGGTAAAATTATTGACGAGAAAAATGGTCAACCATTAATGAATGCTGTGATTGTATTTCAAGGTACTAATGATGGAACGGTGTCTGATTGGAATGGAGATTTTGAATTAACTGGTGTTAAAGCAGGTGTTTATACGATTGAATGTAAAATGCTTTCTTATAACACTAAAGTACTTTCTGGTGTGGAGGTTAAGGCTAATGAAGCGACAGTAATTACCGTTTCAATGAGTACCGCTCAAAAGACATTGGGAACAGTAAATATCATTACTAAGATTAATAAAGAATCAGTAAATGCATTGCGCGTTTTGCAGAAGAATAGTGCTTCGGTAGCGGATGGTTTGTCTGCAGAAAATATCAAACGTACGCCCGATAAAAGTACTAGTGATGTTTTGAAACGTATAAGTGGTGTTAGTATTCAAGATAATAAATTTGCTGTTGTTCGTGGTTTGAATGATCGTTATAACACTGCGTATATTAACGGAGCACCATTGCCAAGCTCAGAGCCTGATAGAAAGGCGTTTGCATTCGATATCTTTCCTTCTAATATGTTGGATAATCTCGTGATTTATAAAACAGCTACACCCGAATTGCCTGGTGAATTTGCTGGGGGCGTAATCGTTGTTAACACCAAGGATATTCCTGAAAACAATTTTATGTCTTGCAACTTTTCTTTAGGCTATAATACAATTACCACATTTAAAAATCAACAAACGTATTTAGGCGGAAGGCTTGATTGGCTCGGAATTGATGATGGCAGCAGAGCTGTTCCTAAAGTTTTACCTTCTGTGGCCAATTTTCCAACAAGTGATCGCGTTCAAGCCTATTATGCAAAGCATTTTCAGGTTGATTGGAATACCTTTAATACTCAGTTTAAACCAAATGTAAACTTTCAATATGCCGTTGGTAGAAATTTTAAAATTGCTAAAAAAGCAGCAGGCGTAATTGTTTCTGCTTCCTATAACTCTTCACAAAACTATAACACAACGATTCGTAGAGGATATAGTGGCAATTCTAATGTAGTTGGTGATACAACACCTGTACAGATGGATTATGATTATTTAGACAAGAATTATTCCACACAGGTATTAGCAGGTTTATTAGTAAACGGCTCGATTAAATTGGATAAATACAACTTTATTTCTTGGAAGAATATGGCGAGTATTAATTCGGATAATCGTGTAATTCAACGCGATGGAGCAACTCAGCCTGCAGACGTAAACCCTATTTTAATACGTTCTACAGGACGCATTTTTACCAGTAATCGTGTTGTTTCTTCACAATTAAATGGCGATCATTTTATTGTACCAATAAAACTGAAAATCAATTGGGTAGCTTCTTTCAGTGATGTTTTACGTAATATTCCTAATGAAAGAAGAACAGTTTATTCACGTAATAAATATATAATTGACCCCGCTAACCCCAATGTTTTAGATACTACTTATCAGGCGAATATGTCTTTTGCAAATGTTGGCTCAGATTATTCAGGTGGTATGTTTTGGTATCGTAATCATGAAAATATTCGTTTTGGAAAAATTGTTTTGAGTAAGGCTATTAGTAAAAACAAGTTCAGCTTGGAGTCTAAATTAGGATTTTCAAATCAGGTACGTCAAAGACAATTCGAAGCTAGACGATTAGGCTATTCTAAATATGGGTCTCCTGGTAGCAAGCTTCAGTTTGTTGATTCATTATTGTATTTAGGGGAAGAAAATATTTTTACTTACCAAAATATGGGGCAATTATCGCCTACCACTGCAGGGTTTAAAATTATTGACGGAACACGTCCATCAGACACTTATACTGCAAGCTCAGAATTAAATACAGCATTTCTTCAATTTGATACGAAGTATGATTGGTTTAGATTAATCTGGGGGGCTCGTTATGAATCGTTTAATCAAAAGCTGGATGCGCGCCAAAGCATCAACAAGGATCAAGATATACATATCGATACCACGATAGGTGATTTATTGCCTTCTTTAAATGGTGTTATCTCTATTAATAAGAAACAAAATCTTCGCTTTGCCTACTCAAAAACATTGAATCGACCTGAATATCGTGAGTTAGCACCTTTTGCGTTTTATGATTTTGCAACGCAGTACGTTGTATCTGGTTTGGATACCTTGAAACGTGCGGTAATAAAAAACTACGACTTGCGTTATGAAGCATATCCGGGCAAAGGACAAATTCTTTCTGTTTCTGCGTTTTATAAATCCTTTACAAATCCAATTGAGCAAGTTTCTTTAGCCTATACGGATAGAGAAATAACGTACAGAAACTTGTCGAATGCAAATAATTATGGCTTGGAATTGGAAGCACGTTTCCTTTTAAGTAGCCTAAGTAAACGCGATTCTGTTCCTCATTTTACTTCATGGGCAGAGCATCTAACAATCTTTTCGAACTTAGCGATTATTCGTTCGCAAGTTGATTTATCTGGACTTGTTGGTGCCGGTGGCGTATCTCGTCCACTACAAGGTCAATCACCTTATGTATTGAATGCTGGTGCAATGTATATGGACCCAATTACAGATTTTACAGCGACCTTAAGTTTAAATCGTGTAGGTAACCGTGTATTTGTGGTAGGTAATGTGAATGAGCCAGATATCTGGGAAAAATCAAGAACCTTCTTTGATCTACAATTAGCTAAAACCTTTTACAAAGGCGCTTTAGAGGTTAAATTTAATATCCAAAATCTATTTGCGCAAGATCAAATCTTTTATCAAAATGATTTTAACGCGGCAGGCAATTCTATTAAAATAGATGGTATTGAAGGTATAGCTAACAAGATTATTTTGGGCGATGCACAAAATAAGAATGGTTACAATGCTGAATATGACAATGTAATCTGGCAAACTAATTTTGGTCGAGTATTTTCTCTCGCCGCATCTTACAAGTTTTAATTTAATCTTAACACTTAACTGCATTTGTTAATCCTTTATTCAAATTGGCTTAAGTAAAAGGATAAATACGACCGCTTTCTTTGCATCAAATAAAAACTAAACCAAACAAAATGAAAAAACTCCTTAACACGCTCGTTTTGGCTCTTTTCGCTCAGGCTGTTTTAGCACAACAAACCATTGTGCCTACAACCTATCGCGGTGCCTTTGAACCAGCTCCTGCTACTGCTTGGACAGATGGTTGGACAAATTTTGATCCTCAAAACACTAATTATGGATCACCAAATGTTGTTGTAACTAACAACATCACTTCTAACACCACTTGGACTAGTGGAAACATTTATTTGTTGTCAGGTCAAATTTACGTGACTAACAACGCTACGTTAACTATCCAACCTGGTACTGTTATCATGGGTGATAAAGCAGCAACTGGTGCTGGTTTATTCATTACGCGTGGTGCTAAAATTAACGCTGCTGGTACAGCTTCTCAACCAATTGTATTCACTTCAAACCAAGCTGCAGGATCTCGTAACATCGGAGATTGGGGTGGAATTATTCTACTTGGAAAAGCATCTAATAACAACCCTGGTGGTGAAGCTTATGTAGAAGGATTAGCTCCTTCAGCTTTAACTGCTTATGGTGGAGGTGTTTCTCCGAATGATAATGATAACTCAGGTGTTATGACATACGTTCGTATCGAATATCCAGGTTATGTTTATCAGCCTAATAAAGAAATCAACGGTTTGACAATGGGTGCTGTTGGTCGTGGAACTACTATCAACCACATCCAAGTTTCTTTCTCTAATGACGATTCTTACGAATGGTTTGGTGGAAATGTAAACTGTAAATATTTAATCGCTTACCGCGGATTGGATGATGATTTTGATACTGATAACGGTTTCAGTGGTACAGTTCAATTCGGTTTAGGTGTACGTGATCCACAAATTGCTGATAACCCTTCAGTATCTACTTCCGAAGGTTTTGAATCAGATAATGATCCTTCAGGTACAACCGCTACTCCACAAACTTCTGCTATTTTCACCAACATGACTATGGTAGGACCATTACGTGGTAATAAATTAGCTACAATTGCTTCTGGTTACAAGCGTGGTGCTCGTATCCGTCGTAATTCTGCTTTAAAAATTGTTAACTCTATTTTCATGGATTACGTGAATGGTGTTATGATTGATGGTTCATTGTGTCAAGCTTTGGCTTCATCTAACTACGCTGACAACAAAATTGGGTTGAAATTTAAAAACAATATCGTTGCAGGTACTAAGTCAATTGTTTGTGAAAAGAATTCAGTTTGGAATATTTGGGGTTGGTTTGCGAACAGCAACAATGACTCAATCTCTTTGTCAAGTGGCATTTTAACAACTCCTTACTCATGGACTGCTCCTGATTTCCGTCCTGCTACTGGTGGTGCTGCTGAAACAGGTGCTTCTTTCACTGATACAACTTTCTCTGGATTGTTGATCAATACAAACGCTCCTTCTATCGTTTCTACAAACGTCCATTTCTGTAAAGGTACTGTTGTTACTCCATTGCAAGTTACTCCAGCTGCTGGATACACTTTACGTTGGTATACCGTTGCTACTGGTGGTGTTTACAAAACAAATCAACCAACATTATATTCTTCTGTTGTAGGTACTAAAACGTTATATGTTTCTCAATATAATCCTGCAACTTCTGCAGAAAGTCCTCGTACTGCAATCACAATAACTGTTGATGCGGTTCCTACTGCTCCACTTTCTGTTACAGGTCCAATTGATGCTTGTCCTTATATTAAATATTATAATAACAATCCATCTTATGCTGTTTACACTATAGACACTACTGGTAAAGCTGCAAACGCAGTAACAAACTATGCTTGGTCAGTTCCTAAGGGTGTTACTATTATCTCTGGTAACGGTTCTCGTCAATTAACAGTTAAATTTGATTCAACTTATATCAAATCTACTATTAACGCTGTAGCTAATTCTAACTATTGTGTAAGTTTAGTTAAGAAGTCAGCTTCAATAGCTATAAACTTAACTAAGTTGCCTACTAAGATTTTCGGTCAAACGTATGATGTTTGTTCTAATACGCCAATAATGTATGTTGCAGCTCCTGCGCTTTACGCAACTAACTACACTTGGACTATGCCAGTAGGTGCTACATTGGTAAGTGGTCAAGGTAATGACACTGCATACATTTCTTTCGACCCTTCTTATACTTTAGGTTTGGTATCTGTTATTACTAATAACAATTGCTCTAAAGCTGCAGCTGCTCGTGTATTAAAAGTAACTGCTGCTCCTACAAAACCAATCGTTGTTGGTTCTGCTTTGGCTAATGCGAATGCTAACTTAGTTTTCAAAGTAAAAACATTGCAAGCTGGTATTAGCTATAACTGGTCAGTTGTTTCAGGACCTGCTATCATTACTAGTGCTACAACAGGTGATTCTATCACTTTGACAACTGGTGGTAACTTCGGTACTTCTGTTTCTTTGTCAACTGTTAAAATTTCTTGTACAGCTGTTGGTACTTGTAAATCTTCTTTGCCAACTAATTTCTACTTAAAGTATTCTGCTTCTGCTCGTGCTTACGAATTAGTTTCTTCTGATGATTTCAATACATTCGAAATGATCGTTGCTCCTAATCCAGTTGCTGAAGTTGCTAATGTGCAAATTTCTTCAACAGTAAGTGGTAATGCTACATTGGTAGTTATGAATGCTTTAGGTCAAGTTGTTAATACAATGAACATCGAATTAACAAGTGGAACTATTCAGAATATCGCTTTGCAAGCTGAAAACTTAGCTAGCGGTATCTATCATGTTCAAGTAATGACTGCTAATCGTCAAGTATTGGCTAACACTACTTTCGTGAAATAATAATTAGTGTATATTTTAGGTCTAATAAAAAAGGGAGCGCATGCTCCCTTTTTTATTAATATTAAGGCTGTGTTAAGGATTTGTTGTAGCAGTATTATCATCAATGCTATTCCTAAATTACTATTTTACTGAATTGTAATTTTGTTAATCAAGTTATGATACCACTTCACTATTTACTATTGGCCTTTGATTATATAAAAGGGTACTGCGCGCTTTTAGGCGTTCGTTTCTTTTATGGTCCCTGGGGTAAAAATATTAAATTTAAGGGCGTTCCGGTTTTTCATATACGCAAGGGTGCAAAATTACATTTGGGTAATTCTGTTCAAATTAATTCTACCAATACTTTTTATCATCTAAATATGTTTCGCCCAGTAAAATTTTTATTGGATACAAACCATGCTCATATAGAAATAGGCGACCATTCTAGAATTCATGGTACTTTGTTACATGCTAAAGATTCTATTAAAATAGGAAAGGGCTGTCTTATAGCTGCCAATTGTCAAATTTTTGATAATAACGGTCATTCCATTTCAATGCGTTCACCCGAAGATCGATTACATAAAATGGATGTCCCGAAACCAATTATTATCGAAGATTATGTTTGGTTGGGAACTGGTGTAATCGTATTGCCAGGAACACAAATAGGTGCAGGAACTATTGTTTCGGCAAACAGCGTTTGCAAAGGTACTTTAAAGCCCAATTCAATTTACGCTGGTAATCCAGCCATTTGTATAAGCGATAGAAACAATAAGTAATGAAAAAGGTACTTGTTATTAGTTATTCGTTTCCTCCTGCAAATTCTCCGGCAGCTAAGCGGGCTTTTTATTTTGTGAAATACTTGCCGGAATTTAAAATTCAACCTTTTGTTTTAACATCCCCAAATCAAATTTCCTCCTTAGGTTATGGAAGTAGTTTGAATGATTCTGCAATTTGTTTTATTGATTCACCTCCTTCGGTTAATAAAAGTCAACGTACATCAAAAGATGTAGTTAAGCCAGGTATTGTAACTTCAATACTACGTCATCTATTATTTCCAGATAGAGGCATTGTTTGGGCGCCTAGAGCATTTAAAAAAGCTTTTCAATTTTTGCGCACTAAAAAGGATATTGATTTCATTTTCGCGACAGCCCCAAGTTTTGTTAATGTCTTACTTGCTCTTTTGTTGAGCGTTTTTTTTAGAAAAAAAATGGTTATAGACTTTCGCGACTTTTATTTTACGAAAGGACTATTTAAACGTTTTTTTCTGTTTAGATGGCTCGATTTTTTGTTGGAGTTTTTTGCAATGAAAAAAGCTAGCGCAATTGTATTTATTTCCAAAGGCATGCTAAATGCGTATGTTAAGCGTTATCCATTTATTAAACCTAAGGCCTCCATAATTTATAATGGAATTGATTTGCAAAATTATAATGCTTCAGTAAATCTGACTAAATCATATTCAGAATCACAACCATTAAAATTGTTTTATGCGGGTTCGCTTTACTTGAATAGTTCGCATCCTCGTGACATTTTTAGAATACTTAATTTATTTGAAGAATTACATCAACTAAAGAAAATACCAGATTATGAATTTCATATCGCATCTAATTTAACACCCCTTGAATTACTTCGTTTTGAACCATATATTGCTACAGGTAAAGTAAAACTATTAGGAGTACTTTCACAAGAGGAGGTAGAGAAATATTATAATAAGGTTGACGCTTGTTTGTTGTTACTCGGAAATTCAGACCAAGATCAATTCGCCGTTCCAATCAAAGTGTTCGAATATTTGGTAACAGGCCTTCCAATTTTATCATTAACACCTGCACAAGCTGAAGTATTAGAATTACTCTCCAATTCTGATTTATATGCTAACTGCAAATACAGCGTAAGTGATTCTACTGAAAACACGAAAACTATTATTGATTGGTTCGTGAAATTGAAATCATTGAATAGGCAAGCTCCTGATTCAAACCTACTCAATAAATTCGACCGTAAAGAGCAAACGAAAGAATTAGCTAACTTAATGAATTTACTATGCGATTAATTAAGTTCTTGATCCTTTGCTATATAATTAGTTCGTTTATAACACGACCGTTGTTCCCCGAGGGTAGTGTATTAAGTCGTTTTGTTTTCGCAGATTTTTTTGGCTTAGCTGCGCTTATCTTGTTTGTTTTAAATCAATTCAAATTTAAAACATCCATTCCATTCCAAATGGCTTGGTTACTCGTTCTTGGCTTTTTTATTGGAATTACAGGGTCTGTTTTTCCTTTAAGTTCCTTTAATGAAGTACTTATTCTTTTGTTTTTAATAGCTGTCAGTCAATGTATCTTTTCTGTTTATACAACTGAAAATAATAGTATCAGCTTATTCGTCGCATTGGCATGGGTTAATTTAATTGCGTCCTTTATTGGTATTTATGATTCGTATTTCACTTCATTTGGTTTGCCGAGGATTTTTAATGCGCGCGCCGATGGAGAGGCTTTGAGTGGATTCAGAAACGCAGGTCAAGCTGGGGCATTTATGCAAATCACCCTGTTTGTTATGTATGCATTTTCTAGAACCAAACTTAAAGATAGATTGAGTCCTCGCAATAAAATATTATTGCGATTATCTTTAATGGTAGGTTTTTTATTTTTTGTTCTTACAGGTAAAGTCGCTGCCTATATCGGAGCAAGTGTGGGCGTTTTGTTGTATCTTATTATGAAGCGGCGTTTAAGTTCCTTTATCACCGTATTGCTATTATTGGCAGGACTCGTTTGGCTTTTCAATGAATTACCTACGATTGCCCCTCAAATAAATAAACGGATTTTTGCCAAAGTACGCACCCGAATTCTTGAGCCAATGGAAATTTCGGATTCCCGTTCAAAAGTTAATGGCACCGCGTTCATTAATCGAAATTTTGAGAGTGCACTAACAGCATTCAATGACAACCCAATTACCGGTTCTGGTATTGGTGGGTTTATGGGGCGCTACGAACGACATGAAGTGCATTCAACTTATTTGAAAATTATTGGTGAAACTGGTTTGCTTGGGATTATTCCATACTTGTTATTAATGTTTTATATGTTGCGAATGTTGTTTTCAAAATCAATTTTCCTGCAGGATACCAGTGCAATGCATCCATGGTTTGCTTTTTTAATGGAATTACGACCTTTTGTGATCGGATGGTTGATTAGTTGGGGATATACCTATCATCTGCGTAAAAGAGAATTCTGGATCACCTTTGCAATTATTTCTATCGTTTACAAATTGATTTTAGAGTTTAAAAACTCTGAGAAATTAAATATGCTTCCTAATGAGTAAGCTGAAAAAGATTCTTAGTGCTATTTATTATAGACTTCCTTATGTCGTTAAATCTTTAATCACCTATGTTTTAATGCTGAAGCAGGAAAAAATCCGCTACGGCAAATATTATCATATCTACTTAGAAAAATACCGACGAAATTGGAAACTTAATACCTCTGAACTAGACAATTATAGGAGCCGACAGTTAACTAAACTCTTTTCTGAGGCATATTATTGCACCTTGTTTTATAGAAATAGTCTGAAGCCTCATTTAAGTTATGATATTATTAGCTCAATTAAAAAGAATAATTATCTAGCATTTTCAGTTCTTCAAAATTTTCCTCCTACCAATAAAACCGCTTTGCGAAATGCTGGACAAGATGTCTGGAATAATATGCGCAAAATGGTTTATTTGAATCATACAAGCGGTACTTCTGGTACGCCAAGTTCTATTCCTTATGATGATGAATCCTTTCAAATTGGTTTTGCATTATGGCGCAGATTTCACGATAATTGCGGTCTTCCCGATAAATTTAATTCAGTTAGGATTTCAGGTAAAATAATCGTTCATCCAAATACAAGAAGTGCTCCTTTTTGGGTTTATAATCCATTGCATCAGCAACTCTTTATGTCCGCTTATCATCTTACAGAGACTAATATGAGGGCGTATGTCCAAAAATTAAATCAATTTCAACCCGTATTAATCGATGCATACCCCTCGGCTATTTATATTCTTGCAAACTATATCAATCGGCATAATATCGAATTATTATTTACCCCAACTGCTATCGCTACTACTGCTGAAACACTCTACGATTATCAACGAACGGAAATTGAAAAAGCTTTCAACTGTAAAGTGTACAATCAATATTCGTCCTCCGAAGGTGGACCATTCATCACTGAATGTCCTTTCGGAAAATTGCACATGAATATCGACTCCGCAATTTTTGAGTTTTTTAAAGATGGTAATTTTATTAGTAATGGTACAGGTATTGCAGAACTGGTAGTCACTTCTTTCCGACAATGGATGTTTCCGCTCATAAGATACCAAACAGGTGATTGGGTTAAATTTGATGAAGGCGCCTTCTCTGATTCCAACTGCGCTTGTGGTTGTAAAATGCCCTACGTTCTAGAAATTTTAGGCCGTGAAGATGATATTTTATTTACTACAGAAAAAGGATGGGTGGGCCGACTAGACCCTGCCTATAAGGGTTTGCAGGGAATCATTCAATCTGCTATTGAACAAACAGACCTGGAAACTATTGATGTAAAAATCGTTCCTGATATTAATTATCAAGATCATATTGGCTACGAACTAAAGGCAAATTTACAGGAACGCCTTGGTGCTACAGTTAAAATCAATATCCAATTAGTTGAATCAATTCCGCAAGGGCCAAATGGCAAAATAAAGGCTGTGAAGCGCTCTTTCAATCCAAAAATTAATTGATTTCTTGGAGAGCGAATAACTGTTTTATTATTTACTCGGCCAATATTTCGTTGGTCGCCTTTTGTAAAATTTCAAACGCATTCTCCGCCATCAAATTTTCTTTATCTAATGTTGGATTCACTTCTGTCATTTCAAAACAGCAAATTTTTTCACTTTGTAATAAGCGAATAATTAAATCTCCAGCCTCACGTTCATTAATACCGCCCGGTACAGGTGTGCCTGTTCCTTTACTGATGGAAGAGTCCATACTGTCGACATCAAACGTAATATAAATGATATCGCAATGATCTAAATAAATTAAAATATCACGTCCAACTCTCTCCGTTCCCATCCTTCTAACTTCTGCTGTCGGGACAACCTTAATCTTGTTTTTCTTAATTATGTGCTCCTCTTGCTTTTCGTAATCACGTAAACATACATATACAATATCGCGAGCTAAAATTTTAGGACTTATCCCCCCGATATTCTTCAACTTCTCCCAATATTCTGTGGTCTCTTTATCTAATTTGTTAAGTTGCTTGTCGAGATTGTCCTCACCTAAACAAATTGCTACTGGCATTCCATGTATGTTGCCAGATGGAGTCGTATATGGTGAATGCAAATCAGCGTGCGCATCAATCCAAATAACACCTAATCTCGCCTTCGGATTTGCAATTTTTATTCCTGAAATAGTTGCTGCGGCGGTGGAATGATCACCCGCCAAAACAATCGGAAATTCATCATTCTTCATCGTCTCTGCTACAGTCGTACTCAAACGATCAAAAATTTGATAAACCCCTTTGATACGTTTAGCAAAAGGACTTCCTTGCGCTTCAAATAGTAAGGCGTTTTCATTCTTTACTTCAATTGTGTTATAACGTTTGAAGTAATCACTTCTGAAATCTAAAGCAGCTATTTTAATGGCATCAACACCCAAACTTGCCCCGCGAGTTCCAGCACCTAGCTCTGATTTAATTTCTATGATTTTTACAGGTTTCATAATTTGGTTTTACAAAAGTAAGCATTTTCATCTTATTAACCCTGATTTCACTTGTTTCACACCGATAATAACGTAAATTTGCCCTTCATTTTAGTTGAAATTACTTGATTATGATTACTGAATTGTCGCGTGAGCAAAGAGACAACCTGAGTCGCTTATTGTTGAGCCATTATGCAGCTTCAACGCCTAAAATTATTGGGGCGGTCGAAAACAAAGCGGGTGCCGCAACGTTTGCCATTTCCTTAAAGGAAGGGCAATACATCACTTTCGCTGAAATTGTAAAACCAACTATTCCTGTTACGGTAGATAAATTTGCTATTGAATGGGTACAAGAAAAAATAGCAGGCAGCCTCGGAGAAGCTGTTAAAACTGCTTTGAAGAAAAGAGGTAAATTGAATTATCAAGCATTTGAATTAGACACACGCATTGATAATGATACCAAAATTCGTCGCATACCGCCTTTTGGTCATATTGAATTCGTTGCTGTTTTACCGCATACTCAATTTACATTCGATTACTACGCGGAAGAATTGAAGAACTTAGGCGACTTAGTAACAACCGCTTCCGAAGCTAAACCAGTATTTCAACGCATTCAGTCTTTAAGCGAAAGCCTTAAAAATGCTTTAATTGAAGCGCCAAGAAAATCTGAACTTTTCGATAAACTTAATGAATGTTATCAAATTCTGGATAAACGTCAGGCTTCCCAAAAGCTGGCGCATGAAGAAGCCTGCAAAGCTAATTATGAAGAATTAAAACCTCGTTTAATTGCAGTACAAGAAGGTTTAAAAACAGCTACTATCTTCAAAGAATGGAGAGATACGCTGCGTGCCATTCAAAACGATCTGCAAGAGAAAACCCTCGCTCGCGAAACACGCCAAGAACTCTATGATATTGTTCATGCTTGTTATGAGGAAATGGACAAACGTCGTGAACAAGCACAAGAAGAATACGAAAAGATAACGAATGCAAATTTTGAGCAAGTACAACAACAAGTATTAGCCCAAAAGGAAGCTATCGCCCAATCTCTCGATGTACAAGCAAGTCGCGAAGAATTGAAAAAGATTCAGACTGCTTCTTGGGAAACTGTTCTTTCCCGTGAACAACGCAAAACCATTCATGAGTTATTCAATGAATATTTTGAACTAATCTCTCGTCGTTATGAAGAACTACGTTTTCAATTTGAACAAGAAAGTAATTCTAATAAAGATCAACTAGCATTGAAAGTTGAAGAAGTAGAACGCTTCGTTAATAACTCAACTGATCTTAAGGCTACTCGTGAGCAGTTGAAAGCAATGCAAAAGGAATTGAATGATGTGAAGCTTATGCCTTCGCATCGTCAAGAGCTCTGGAACCTTATCGACAAGGCCTTCAAAGAGCTAAATAAAAAAATGGAAGAGGCTCAAGCAGGGGAGCTGAAAATTAGTGAAGAACAATATGCGGGCTTCAAACCTTTATTAGATGCTGCCATTGAAGAATCAAAAACCTCTGAAAATTTCAAAGAAGCACGTCAAAAATTAATCGATCTTCAAAATCAATTCAAAGATTTACAATTGATGCACAAACATCGTCGTGAATTATGGAAGTCGATGGATAACGCATTTAAAGAGTTGAACACTCGTGCAGATGTATATTTTACCCAAAAACGTAAAGAGCGCGAAGAAAAGCAGAAGCAGTGGGAGAATAGAATGTTGTTGCGTTCAGGAAAAATGACGTCTACGATACGTAAAATGAAGCAAGAAAATCAAGATGCTGTTATATACTTAAAACAACTGCAAGGTTGGTTGAGTACCGTACGTGACAATGCTGCGACCAAGGATTTCCGTCAAACAATCCTTGATAAAATAAAAAATACCGAAGAGCAAATTGCAGCGCGTAACGAACGTATGAAGGATATGGAGAAATCTTTGAACGAAGTAAAAAACAAGAATCTAGATAAGCCTCAGTCTAACGCAGGTGCTCCTAAAGTAGAAGCAAAACATAGCGAAGAAACCCTAGACACTACTAGTGCTGAAGCCGCTTCTGAAACCCCGTTAGAAACTCCCGAAGCTTAAAGTAATTTCCCGTTTACAATTACTTTCTCAATTCGGTTCGTGCCAAATGAGTAGGAGATTACATTGTAATCTTCCATTGGTTCTGTTATTAATACATTTGCAGAATAGCCTTCGCAAATGACTCCCATCTTATGTCCAAGCTCTAAAGCATGCGCGCCATTGATGGTTGCTCCATTTAAAGCTTCTGCTGGCGTTAATTTCATTTGCGTACAAGCCAAACTCATCACAAAGTTCATGTTGCCACTTGGGCAAGAACCAGGATTATAATCACTCGCCAATACAATCGGTAGGCCCGCATCAATCATTTTTCTGCCAGGTTGATAAGAAATGCCTAAGAAAAAAGCTGCCCCAGGCAATAAAGTTGGAAGGGTAGAAGATCCCGTCAAAGCAGCAATTTCATTATCTCCGACACATTCGCAATGATCTACACTAATTGCTCCTTTCTGTACACCAATTTCTACCCCACCACTATGATATAATTGATTCGCATGTATTTTCGACTTCAGTCCGTATTTCGCCCCTGCATCCATAATACGCGCAGTTTCTTCCACACTAAAAAATCCCTTTTCGCAGAATACATCAATGTATTCTGCCAATCCCTCAGCAGCAACCTTAGGAAGCAATTCCTCTTCAATAAGTCTTAAAAAACCTTCGTGATTATCACGGAAAGCCAAAGGATAAGCATGTCCTGCAAGTAATGTGCTCTTGATTGTAATAGGACTGATTTCCTTTAAACGGCGTATCACACGCAACATTTTAAGTTCATTCTCTACATCTAGGCCATAGCCGCTTTTAATTTCAATAGCAGTTGTGCCTTGCTTGATGACAGTTTGTAATCTTATCCAGGCTGATTCTATTAATTCCTCTTCTGTCGCATTCGCCATTTTTTTTGCAGAATTCAGTATTCCCCCTCCTCGTGCTGCAATTTCCTCATAACTCAAACCATGTATGCGATCGCAAAATTCCTTTTCACGCGTGGCCGCAAAAACTAAGTGGGTATGACTGTCTACATATCCTGGTAAAACCACTCTACCAGTAGCATCCAAAATTAAAGTGGTGTCTTTTATGCCTAAAGAGGCTTCTATGGAATCTTTCATTTCACCAAATGAAATAATCTTACCATTCTCCATCCATAAGTAAGCGTTTTCGATGCATTCTACCTTGCTAATTCTTGCTCCGTAAAATGCCTGCTTTAACTCACTTTCAGTAGCTATTCCTACCAGTTGTTTGATATTCTTAATTAAAATGGAGCTCATATTTTTACTTTTCGATACAAACCCAAATTTAAGATTTTTGCGCACATCTTATTTATCAAGATTTGGTTGGAGATAAGGCGATTATATTGTATTTTTAGGGCAATCCTTAATTTTAAAACGAATCAACCAAAAAGCAATGCTTCGGAAATCGTTTCTTGTCTTTTGTCTAACTATCTTTTCCATACAATTCGGCTTTAGCCAAACTGTGTTCTGGACTGAATTGTTTAATAGCAACCCGCCTGCAACGCCTGTTACTGGGACCCTGGCCAATAACTTCGTAACCGTTAATGGTACATGGAGTGTAGCAGCCAACCTTAACTCAAACAATGGGGCCTTGCCAAATACGTGGTATGTGAGTTGTCAAGAGGAAGGTCATTCCACCGGTATTTGTGGTACTTCGTGTAGTAGTGGCGCAGGAGATCCCTCATTACACGTGGCATCTACAACAGTTGGCGACAACGGTGCAACCTATCTTGCATCCTCCTTCTCTGAAACACACGATCGTGCACAATCGCCGATAATCAATTGTGCAGGTAAATCAAGCATCGTATTGTCATTCAACTATATTCTAAATGGTGAAGGAACAGATGATAATGCCACGCTGCAATTATTTGATGGAACTTCATGGAATAGCGTAACATTGGCAAAAACACCACTTGCCTGCGCTCCGCAAGGACAATGGACTCGTTACTCCTTAGCTTTACCAGCCCTTTATAATAACTTAACTAACTTTCGAATTGGCTTTTTATGGGATAACGATAATGACGCTATTGGTACAGATCCTTCTTTTGCGGTAGATTCCATAAACCTTTTTTATTCAGTTCTTAATAATCAGCCTGTTGCCGTAAATGATAACATGGTAGCAGGTTCTGGCGTAGCTTCTTCAACCAATGTGATGGTGAATGACTATGATCCAGATCTGTCAGATATAATTTCCTTAAATGCTACAATCGTTACACAGCCTACACATGGTACGATAACTGGTATAGGTTCTAATGGTGGTTTGACGTATACTTCTACAGCCAACTATTGTGGACAAGATTCATTCCAATATCAAATTTGTGATAATGGTTCTCCGACTTTATGTGACACAGCTTGGGTATTCGTTCAAGTAGGGACATCACCTGCGGCGCCAAGTGGAGTAACAGCAGCTATCAATCCTGTGTGCCTAGGAACAGGTATCAATATCAGCGCTACTGGTTTAGCCGGTATGACACTTGTTTGGAATGGTCCAAGCGGGTTAATCGGAACCGGAAATTCAATCTCTATTGCTGCGGCTGCTGTAACACAAGCCGATTCGGGTAGATATTGTGTTTATCAATACCAAACTGTTGGTTGTAATAGTGCTTCTAGTTGTATTTTGATTGATGTCAACCCAATACCTTTAACACCAACTGCTTCTAGTAACGCCCCTGTATGTACAGGTCAATCTTGTAATCTGACAGCCAACCCTAACGGATCGCCGTCTGGTAATTGGTCTTGGACAGGTCCTAATTCCTATACATCCAATCAACAAAACCCTGTCCTCGCCAGTGTAAACGCACCGCAAACAGGCAATTATTCTGTTACTAATACTATAGGAGGCTGCACAAGTGCTCCTTCTGCGCCGGTAAACGTGACCACGCAATTCTGTCTTACACCAGTTGCTTCCTTTAGCCTCAGTCCAAACGATACCATTTGTTCTGGTTCCACCATTACCGTAACTGATTTAAGTATCAATGGTCCAACCACGTGGAGTTGGAATTTCAATAGCACTAATACTGGAGGAATAACAGTTTCAATTCCAAGTTCGAATTTGCAAAATCCAGGTATTATAACCTTCAATTCTTCATTAACTACAGCTGCAACGGTTACAATTTCACTGGTTGCAGGTAATTCACTAGGAAATAGCGGAGCATATACCAAGACCTTAGTAATCATGCCGGGAGCTCCATTAGCAGCTATTAATGCTAGTGCAACGAGTGTTTGCGCAGGCAATACCTTAAATATTACGGATGGTAGTTCAAATACACCGACAGCTTGGGCTTGGTCTTTTGCGAATGCAACTCCATCGACTTCAACAACACAAAATCCAGGGGCGATACAATTCAATACGCCAGGAAATCAAATCGTACAATTAATTGTGAGTAATCTTTGTGGCTCTAACATCGCAACAAAAACAATTACTGTAAAAACAATTCCTACCGCGCAGTTTAGTCTTAATCCTCCATATTGCAATAATACGCCACTGACCCTATTTGATAATTCAACCGGTTCGCCAAACGCCTGGCAATGGACATTCGGGCAGGCTGGTTCAGGAACAGACACTAGTACTTTGCAAACACCTACACATATATATACAAACGCTGGTACCTACACCCTTCAATTAATCGCTTGGAATGTATGCGGAGCAAGTGCCCCAGTAACAAATCAAATTACCATTACAGACTGTTCATTACCTGTTGCAAATTTTGGAATGCCTGCAGATACGGTTTGTATGAATAATCCAATAGTTCTGACAGATTCTAGTTTACACGGACCATTAGTTTATAACTGGGCTCTTTCAGGAGCAAGTCCTGGAACTTCAAATCTGGCTAGCCCGACCGTACAATATGGGACTCCAGGTACGTATAGTATCAAGCTTACCGTTCAAAATGCATATGGTTCGCATAGCATGACCAAATATATCACGGTACTTTCATGCCTTCCACCAACGGCCGATTTCTATATGCCTGCAAGCACCTGTGCCGAAACATGTATCGATATTACGAATATCAGTACAGAAGCCCCTTTTACTAGCTTATGGACATTCACCGGTTCTGATACCTTATTCTCCACACAGATAAATCCTACACATATTTGTTATAGTTATCCAGGAACATTTACAATCACATTAGTAGATTCTAATAAGTATGGAAAGAGTAATACAATGACAAAAAACATCATCGTAAAACCTGCTCCGCGAATTCTTACTCCTAATAGCACCTTAGTTGCAGGTAGTGATATTACCTTGAAGGCGATAGGTACTGGAACGATTACTTGGATGCCGAATGTTGCCCTTAATCAAGATACCGGTAATATTGTTATTTCAAGCGCTTTGAATAATATCTATTATACTGTGAAGGATGAAAGTAATTGCCCTGGGCCTGATACAGTTTATATCACTATGATTTACCAAAATGCTGTAATCACCGTCCCTAACGGGTTTACACCGGATGGAAATGGCTTGAACGACGTGTTTCGCATCACCGCTAATCAACCAATCAATCAATTCAGTATGCGCATCTTCAACCGTTGGGGGGAAGAAGTGTTTCATACAGAAGACTATACGCAAGGTTGGGATGGTTATCATAGAGGAAAAGAACAAAATTCCGGAGTTTATCTTTATATAATCAACTATCAGGATTTAGGTGATGGAGAATATAAGGTGCTTAATGGTAATCTAACCTTAATTCGATAAATAAAAGGTAACGATGAAAAAAATTATAGTAATTCTTTGTTGGATGATTGGACTGAATGCAACAGCCCAGGATTTTCATTTTACACAATATTATATGTCGCCTCAAACGTTGAATCCTGCCTTGGTAGGGCAGTTCAATGGTTGTATGCGCATAAATGCAGGCTATAGAAATCAATGGTCCTCCATTATGGGAAGCAATGGCTTTAACACGATGTCGGGAGCAATGGATGCTAAAATTTTGCAAGGTCAATTGAAAGGTAATTTCGTTGGGCTTGGAGTTAACTTCTTTAATGATATTGGTGGGGATGCACAATTTGGAACAAGTGCTTTCGGATTTAGCATGGGCTACTGCCATATTTTAGACAAGAAGCATCCAATGACTATTGCTGCCGGATTACAATTCGGATCCTGGCAGAGAAAATTAAATCTTTCTAATCTTAAATTAGAAAATCCATTCGAAGTAGTAACCTTGACGAATAATGTGAGCTTCACGGATTTTGGTACAGGGGTCCTGTTTTATCATCAACCGTATAATTGGTTGTCGTATCAGACTGGATTTAGCCTTACGCATCTTACACGCCCAAATCAATCATTTGCGCATTATAATGATTTGTTAGGAACACGTTTTCAATACCATGGCACAGCCTTTATTCAATTTGCAGATATGTTCACGGTAATTCCTATGCTACAGTATAGTACTCAGAAAGGAGCGCGTGAGTTAAATGTTTCTGCACTTGGAAAGGTACTTATTGACGATAATTTGTCTTATGAAACTGCTGTATATTTCGGTACAGGAATGCGTTTTACTCGCCCAGGTGCTGACGCACTTAATTTCTACTTCCGTTATGATATTTTTAATCTTGCAGTTGGCTTGTCGTATGATGTGAATGTATCTCCTTTACATGTTATTTCTAACTATAAAGGCGGTCCTGAATTGACCTTGCAATATGTTATTAAATGTCCTAAATCTAAACCAACGGTATATAGCCGTGGAAAAAAGATGTTCTGTCCTAAGTTCTAGATTCAAGATTAATACTAAATTTGATTAACCCTTTCTGTCATATGAAAAAAATAATTTCCCTTCTTTTACTTGCAAGTATCGCTGCCTCTGGAGTGAGCTGTAAATTCATTAAGAAGAAATTTGGCAAGCAAGAAGAAGTTGTTGCTGATTCAACCAGTGTTGGTGAAGGCGAATTCGCTGAGGATGGAGCCTCTTCAGAATATACTGACGCTGAATTATTGTCGGATTCTTCAACAACACCTAGCTCTGATTCAGGTACAGATGCGCTTACATCTGCTGAAACGAAGACAGGTGAGGAAGCCGTAAAACCTTCACAAACAACCTCTGCTCCGGCACCTGCAAAAGCTGAAAAAGGCGTTGCTAAGGCTGAACCAAAACCCGCAACACCTGCCAAGAATGCTCCTGCCCCTGCAGTAAAAAATAAAACTAATACTGCTTCCAATGCAAGCGCATCAACCACTAATTCAAATACACGTCGTCGCTCCGCCTCCATTTATGATGGTGTTAACGACCAAGAAGAACGTGCAATTATCCGTCGTGCCGAAGGATATAATGACGCATACTATGTAGACGATTATAATGGGTCTAATAGCGAATATGAGCGCCATTATAAAAAGGCATCTGAACTTGATGGTAGCAAAGATTATATAGTACCTGCTTCAGGATATGCCGATGGTCGACAAACCGGCGCAACGCGCAGTGCTAAAAAAGCTTTACCTAGCACTCCGCAACATAGTCAGCCAACTACAAAATCAGCAAGCACTACAACGAATAATAGTAATTCAGCGAATGGGCAAATTGGTACAGTTCCTACTAAAGTAGAGCAAAAGCCTAAAACTGCGAATGAAATTATACAGAAGAAATAAAAGTTAATCCTTTCATGAAAAGCCGATCATTAGGTCGGCTTTTCTTTTTTTGTTTATGGACGCTTCTCCAAAAAAAATACTGATTATTCGCTTTAGCTCGATTGGTGATCTTGTGCTAACAAGTCCTGTTTATCGCTGTTTAAAGAGTAGGTATCCCAACGCTCAACTACATTTAGTTGTAAAACAAAAGCTAAGTACAGTTCTTGAAAATAATCCATACATCGATAGAATTATACCCTTAGAAAATGGGCTGCTTAAACTTGCCAATACCTTGCGCAAGGAGAAATATGATTTTGTCGTTGATCTTCACAATAACCTTAGAAGTAATTTTATAAAATTAGTACTTGCTGTGAAGTCCTCGTCCGTTCGAAAAATGAATTGGGATAAGTGGAGAATGGTGAACTGGAAAAAGAAAATGCAAGTGCCTCATATTGTAAATAGATATTTACAAGCCTGTCAGGAATTGGACATTACCTATGATGGATTAGGCCTTGATTATTTTACCGATTCTAAGGCTCAAAACTGGTTACAGAACGTCTTTTTGCCCGAATATTCTAAGAAGCCGTTTGTTGTTTTTGCGATAGGAGGACAGTTTGCTACTAAACGACTACCAATTGAAAAATGGAAAGAATTGGCAATTAATTTAGATGGACCAATTCATGTTATTGGAGGTAAGGAAGATAAGCATATGGGGGATATGTTATCCCTTGCGTTCCCTGAAAAAATTATAAATTGGTCGGGAACATTGACTATAAATCAATCTGCTGAATTATTAAAATTAGCCACTAGGGTTTATACCAATGATACGGGTATGATGCACATTGCAGCAGCATATAATAAAGATTTAGAAGTCTTTTGGGGTAATACACTTCCAGGCTTTGGGATGTCTCCATTTTATCCGGATTTAAATGCAGCATATTCGCTTAATCACGAAGTATTAGGCTTGTCTTGCCGACCTTGTAGTAAGATTGGCTTCAATTCCTGTCCTAAAGGACATTTTGCTTGTATGAACTTGCAAAAATTAGATTGAATTTTAGCAGTTCTTCTTTTTAATTGATTTCTTGTTTTTATGTAGAGTTTTCGCTATATTGCGAAGGAAAACTATACTTGCGCCCCTTAACGCGAGTGTGTTTTTATTTAAAACTGAAAACTGTATAGAATGATACAAAAACTCCTTCATCTATTAAGCGTCAAACTGCTTATTATAGGGCTTTTTTGCCTTATAATTCAGGAGGATGTTTATGCCCAGTGTTTGCCTAATATTGGTTTTGAGCTAGGAAATACAAATAGTTGGCAATGCTTTACAGGATCAAATCTTACAGGTACACCAACAATAACGACTCCGGGTCAAGTTGCTGGTCGACACACAATCACTCCCAATGGTACAGGCTTAACCTACATGGTTCCTTTCAACGGAACCCAAGATCCGTATAGCTTATTGCCTGTCGCATGCCCTTATATTGGTTATGGTACAAAATCTGTCCGTTTAGGGAATGATAATTTTGGCTCTGAAGCTGAAATGATGCGAACAACATTTCCTGTTAATGGAAGTAATGCATCTTTGATTTATCGTTATGCAGCTGTAATGGAAAATCCTAATCACACGACCTTAGATCAGCCTTTTCTTGAATTCAATGTATGGGATAATGGCCCTGTAAACGCACCCTATGCAGCGGCAGTAAAAGTTCAATGCCCTTCCATTTTATTCCAAACGCCGTCTTCGTCTTCGAGTCTGCCTCCAGGTTGGTTTGCATCTATAACGAATCAATCCATTAACCCTGTTTATTGTTCGCGCTGGATTCCTGTTTCAGTTAATTTAGGTGCTTTAAATGGGCATTTGGTTACCATTGAATTTATAACCGCCGACTGTACTTTAGGCGGTCATTTTGGGTATGCTTATGTAGATTTAAATTGCGGCGCATTCTCTGTTGTAACAGGCTATTGCCCTGGATCAACGGCAGCTACGCTTTTTGGCCCTCCTGGCTTTAACACTTACATCTGGGATACTGCAGGTACTGGATCGCCATTTATTGCTAGCGGTTCTGCAGATTCATTATTGGTGATGTCACCTGACTCTAACGTGATTTATTCCTTGGTGGTAATTCCGCCTGGTTTGAACGCCTGCGCAGATACATTATACGACACTATTCATGTTCAACCCCGCCCAACTGCATTATTTAATTTCCAAACTACAGCTTGTGCAGGTGGATTAATCAACTTCTTCGATTCCAGTCAAACTCATATCGCTGGGTCGATCATTGTACAATGGCATTGGGATTTTGGTGACCCCGCTTCCGGAGGTAACAACACAGCTACTGCGCAAAATCCGACACACGTTTTCTATAATCCTGGCACATATACAGTGTCGCTAATTGTAGAATCTGACATCTCATGCGTATCTGATACAACGAGTCTTTCAATAACGATCATTCCTCCTCCTCCAATCAATTTGAATGCAGGCCCTAATGTGAGTATCTGTAAATACGACAGCACACAATTGCAAGCAACGGCCAATGCAGCTTTCGGACCCTATCAATATCATTGGGTACCTTCGACAGGGTTAAGTAATGATTCTATCTCTAATCCAAAAGCATCACCTACAGTTACCACTGTTTATCATTTAATTCTTACAGATCCTTCAGGATGTAATTTAACTGACTCCGTAAAAGTAACCGTTTTAGGGGTGCGTCCGAACTTTCAAATAAATGGGGATGATACCGTTTGTGTCGGAGAAAATGATTTTCTGAGTATTACCAATTTAGGCTTGGATCCAATCCCTGCTTCCGCAACGTATACCTGGACGCCTAATACACATATTAGTTCCACTTCCGTTTCAAATCCTACTGTTAATCCGCTTGTAACTACGCCGTATAGTCTAACAATAAATGACAACGGATGCTCTTCCTCACAGACTTTCCTGGTTAATGTCGATGACCGCAATCATATGTTTGCAAGTCTTGATACCGTAATGTGTAAAGGATCGAGCTGTAACTTAATGGCCTCTATGGATGGACCTGCGCCAAGTGGTGGATTTAGTTTTAGTTGGAACCCTTCAAATGATTTGAGCTCCTCTACGGGACCACAAGTTACTTGCTTCGCCATGCAAACAACCACCTATACTGTTACCGGAATTACCTACGGTGGGTGCGTATTAACTAAAAATATTGTAGTAAGAATAGGGGAGCCATATTCATTAGATTTGCCTGACACAATTAAACCTTGTATGAACCAAGCAGAAATTATAGCGTTCAATTCTTTGTCTGCAGATATTAAGCAATTCTGGTGGGCAATGGATCCTACTGCAGGTTCTCTAGCATCGTGTATAACTTGCTCGACAGCGGTTGTGGCTGTTAATCAACCGGTAATGGTTTACGTCAATACAGCGAATACAATAGGTTGTCGTGCAAAGGATTCCGTTTTTGTGAGTCCAATAGAATGTCCTGAATTAATTATTCCAAGTGCGTTCTCGCCGAATGGGGATGGTAAAAATGATTATTTCTTCTTGTTGAATCGCAACTTTGTATCCTTAGATTACTTCGAGGTATACAATCGTTGGGGCGAATTAGTTTATTCTACCACAGATATTCATGCGAAAGGGTGGGATGGTACTTTTAAAGGCCAACTGCAAGATTTAGGAGTGTATGTTTTTAAAGCGCAGGTGGTAGATAAAGGAGGGCAAGTAAAAACTAAAACAGGTAATGTTACATTGATAAAATAAAAATTAAAAATTCAAACTCACAAATATGAAACGTATCCTTTTCTCCGTTATGGTTTTGTTAGGTCTTGCAGATTTGAGCATGGCACAAACAACACAAAAAACAGCAACAACTACCAGTAAACGTATTGCGGTTCAAGTAATCGATCAATCATACAATCCTGTAGCGCATCGCAGAATTGTGGTGTTAGAAACATTGTCATCTTCAGATATGATCAACATGGCTAAGGTTTTTGAATATTTTCAAAAGGTAAAAGGTTTTCAATCTATGATGCCGCTTGCTACCGAGGTTCCTAACTCACGTCGTGTAGTGTTGGTCTTCGACGACACCGTAGATTTATTAACAAGTCCTGAATTGGAAAAAGTAATGTCTGATAACAACTGGGTTCTAGTAAATTATAAGCGTTAGTCAATTGAGGACTGACCTTAAAGTTGAAAACTGAAAACAACCCTAAATTATGAACTTGCAAATGAAAAATATTTTAAAATTGAGCTACAAATTGTTGTTGTTGCTCTTGTTATTAGAAGCTCCAAAAGCCTTTTCCCAAGGGTGTCCGCCAAATATTGGGTTTGAATTAGGCGACATGACACAATGGCAATCGTTTATTAATAACGGTTGTACAGGCTTAGGATGTTGCCCGATTAACGCATGTTCATTTCAGGGAGTTAATTTTCAAATACCAGGACGGATTGAAGTAACGGACGCCACATGGGGAAATGATGCACTTTGTGGATTTTCGTGTGTTTGTCCAGTGCAACCTCCCATTGTGAATTTGCATTCCTTAAAATTAGGAAACCCCAATACTGGTTCAGAATCGGAAAAAGTGCGTATTCAATTTCCTGTTAATTCGAATAACTCTACGTTAATCTATCGTTACGCTGCCGTATTAAACTCCGGTGGTCACGCAGCAACAGATCAACCACGAGTTGTGTTTACAGTTTACGATGCAGGTCCGATTACCGCACCTTATACAACACCGGTTGTAGTACCTTGTCCTTCTTATAATATTCCTTCGCCTACGAGCAGCACGAACATGCCTCCTTTCTGGTTTGTTTCGCCATCAAATAGCCAGGTTTTCTGTTCCAACTGGATTCCTGTATCTGTAAATTTAGCTGCACTTAATACACACCTGGTTATTTTGGAATTCGCTACAGGGGACTGTTCTTTTGGCGGTCACTTTGGGTATTCATATGTTGATATTCCTGGTGGATGTAATCCTTTCCGTATCAGTACAGGGTATTGCCCAGGACAAAGCTCTGCTACCTTGTATGGCCCTCCAGGCTTCTCCAACTATTCATGGTATCAATTACCAGGTTGGACAAATATCGGTAATTTTGATTCTGTTGTTATTACTGCTCCTGCCTCAAATACTCCATACGCTTGCGTCGTAACACCTCCAGGGGGTACATCTTGTAATGATACTTTGATTGATACGCTAAAGGTTGCTCCATTACCAACTGCTTACTTTACGACCAATCAGCAAATATGTGCGAACAGTCCTGTTCAATTCACTGATTCATCTTACACAAACTTCCCATTTGCCTATATCAATTCTTGGCATTGGGATTTTGGCGATCCAAACACTGGTGCGAACAATTATAGCACTCAACAGAATCCTATTCACATCTTCTCTGATACAGGTTTTTTCCAAGTGCAGTTAATAGTAACATCAAGTATATCCTGCGTTTCCGATACAGCCTTATTCACCATCTTAAATGTGGCACAACCCCCCGTTTATCCAAATGCCGGTGTTGATCAAAATATTTGCTTAAATACAACTACGACGTTAAATCCACTTTCGCCACCAAATCCTAACTATTCAATTGCATGGACAACCAATAATGGTTTAAATTGGCCAAACAATGGAATTGTTGATACTACCCAGCAATTTGCTATAGTAACTCCAACTGCAACAACCACCTACTACTACACAATTACAAATCCTGTAATGGGATGTAGATTCACAGATAGTGTAATAGTGAATATAGTTGGCGTTGCACCAGATGCACATATTGTGGCCTCTGACGACACAATTTGCCCGAATGCTAATAGCCAACTTTCTGTTTCTGTAATACCTACTACGTGTGGGGCAACAAATATTGCATGTAACGGTATTTCAAACAATAACATTATAGGAACAGGCGGATTGAATATTTCCACCTATCCTGGTCCGTTTGCTCAATCCTATTCAGATGGTCGAATGCAAATGATTGTTCGTGCATCTGAATTAGTAAATGCAGGTTTTAGTGCTGGTCAGATTTCTGGTATTAGCTTTAATGTTACAAGTAAAGGAAGTACGAATCCTTTTAGAAATTTGAAGATTTCAATGGGCTGTGCTTCTACTTCACAATACACTTCTGCCTCTTTCATTGGCGGATTGAGTTTGGTATATTCTACTGCAATTTATAATACTGTTAATGGTACTAATACCTTTATGTACCAAACTCCATATAATTGGGATGGTGTAAGCAACCTAGTATTTGAATTCTGTTTTGATAACTCATCTGCGAATATGGATGATTTGGTTGCTCAAACAGCAACTGCATTTAATTCGTGCGTTTATGCCCTGCAGAGTGGGGTGGGTAGTGTTGGTTGTAACTTAACAACAGGTACTATTTTTAGTACTTCATTCAATCGACCTTCCATAACACTTATAACTTGTAATTCAAATTTGAATACCGCATCGTATGTTTGGACGCCTACCGCTACCTTATCTTCAGCGACTGTTAATAATCCTGTCGCAAGCCCTACTACAAATACAACTTATACAGTAACAGTGGATGATGGTAACGGATGTCAAACCACTACTACAAAAGCTATTTATATTGACAATACAACTTCAATTAATGCTGGTTTAAATGCATCGATTTGTAAAGGATCTGTGTATACTTTGAATCCAACTGTAACAGGAACTGGTCCTTTCAACTATAACTGGACCTCAACACCTGCTGGATTTACGTCTTTACAAATGAATCCTACGGTATCACCTTCGGTTACTACGACTTATCATGTTACAGCAACAGGATATTCAGGATGTTCTGTGACAAGTAATGTGACAATTACCGTTAAACCAGTACCTACTGCGAACTTTACAGTCAATCCAAATCCTGTTTGTTCTGGTGCTAATGCTACTGTAACATTTACTGGTGTTAATCCTGCGGGTAGTACGGCAACTTGGAATTGGAATGGAGGAACTGTTGTGAGCGGTTCTGGTTTTGGACCTTATACTATAACTTGGGCAACAGCAGGTACGAAGAATGTTAAACTCCTTGTAAACGCAGCTGGCTGTTTAGATTCAATTACAATTCCTGTCATCGTTGATCAAACACCAACGTCTGGGTTTACTGTAATTCCGAATCCGGTATGTACTGGTTCAAATGCAATCGTATCATATACAGGCACCGCAAATGCCTCGTATAATTATAATTGGAATTTACAAGGCGCTGTTGTTGCTTCAGGAAGTGGAGCTGGCCCTTATCAAGCACTTTGGAATAGCGCAGGAACAAAGAATTTAACCTTAACAGTTACAAATGCTAATTGTACAAGTACGACCACTGTTCCATTAGTAGTTAATTTGACACCAACTTCAACGTTCGTAGCTCCAATAAAATCTTGTACAGGCCAAGCTACCCCTATTACTTATACAGGTAATATGGGTGCTGGTGCTAGTTATATTTGGGCTTGGGATGGTGGTGTTCCGTCTGGCGGCCCAGGTGCTGGACCATATACTGTCAACTGGTCTACCGCTGGTATTAAAAATGTAAGTTTAACAGTTACTTCTAATGGTTGCACATCGACACCTACTATCGTTCCTGTTAATGTAACCCTGACACCAACTAATAACTTTAGTTTACCTGCAAGTGTTTGCTCTGGCAATCAAGTTGCAATCACTTATACAGGTAATGCAACGAATACAGCAGGTTTTGTTTGGAATACCACAGGTAATGTGAATCCTGTTCAATTATCAGGTATCGGACCTCATGGTGCTACATGGATTAATAATTCTAATTCTATTTTCAATGCAACAGTTTCATTAAGTGTTACAGAGAATGGATGTACCTCCAGTACAAATACACAAACATTACAAGTTGTTCCAATCCCAACAGCGAACTTCACAGTAACTTCTCCTACATGTGCATTTGATACAGCACGTTTCGTTCACATTGGTGGTGGTGTTGTTCCTGGTGCAAATTACGCATGGACATTCAGTAGTATGACAAGCCAGGTATACGGTTCTGGTGCTGGTCCGATCGGTGTAATTTGGAATAATCCTGGTACCTACAATGTTACACTAACCGTTTCTCAAAATGGTTGTGTTTCTACTCCTGTTACAAGTCCAATTACTATTTTACCTGTCCCAACTGTGATTGTTCATAGTGATACAAGTATTTGCCCGGGTCGTCCTGCTTACCTATGGGTGAGTGGTGCTGATAGTTACAATTGGTTAAATGGCATCAATTCTAATTTGCCAGCAATTAAAGTTTGGCCACCAACTACAACCTCTTATTCTGTTGTAGGAACCTTGGCGAATGGCTGTACAGGTGTTGGAACTGCAATT
The DNA here is from genome assembly GCA_947452995.1 of Chitinophagales bacterium. Classification (GTDB taxonomy): domain Bacteria; phylum Bacteroidota; class Bacteroidia; order Chitinophagales; family CAIODY01; genus JAHEYX01. The sequence continues at coordinate 28,302 of CANGEV010000004.1, read as the reverse complement.
GTTACAGTATTAGTACCACCTGTACCTGATGCAGGTCCTGATACAATGATTGTTCTAGGAAATACAGCAAATATAGGTGGATTAGTTACCCCTAATTATTTATACCAATGGAGTCCTGCTGCAACAGTTTCAAATCCTGTAATTTTAAACACACAAGCAACTCCAGCAGTATCTACATTCTATATTATTGAGGCAACCGACCAAAACGGTTGTATTGGTTATGATACGATGCTAGTAATAGTTACCCATTGTTCTAATGTGTTTATTCCAACAGCCTTCTCTCCAAATGGAGATGGTAAAAACGAACGATTCTTCATTGCAAACGGGTCACAATTAGTAGATCTTAAGCGTTTCGAAGTATTCAACCGTTGGGGGCAAAAAGTGTACTCTAGCAAGAACAGAATGGATGCTGGATGGGATGGTAAGTTTAATGGTATAGACCAAGAAGTAGGCACTTACACATTCTACCTAGAAGCAGAATGTGAAGGTGGTCAAATAGTGAGAAAAGAAGGTCATGTAACCTTACTACGTTAATTAAAAGATCCGTGAAATAAATACATATGAAAAGCATATTTAAAATAGCCATTTTCGTTGCAATGTCATTTTTTGCATTGCAAAGTGCTTATGCGAACAATCCACCGGTAGCAGCCAATGATTTAGCGACAACGGCTGCCAATACAGGTGTAACTACCAATGTTGTCCTGAACGACATTGACCCTGATGCTGGTCAAACACTTACCTTGAATACGGTGATAATTATTTCACCTAAGCATGGATTAGTGACTGCAGTAAACATTAATAATGGTACAATCACGTATACTCCTAACAATGGGTTTTGTGGTATTGACACATTAGCCTATAAGGTATGTGATAATGGAGTACCTGTGATGTGTGATACAGCATTGATGATAATCACGGTTGGAGCTGGTCCTGCTGCTTATCCTACCGTTATTACATTTAACGGCTTGCCTGTAACTATGGTCGGGGGCGTTCCGCATATGATTTTAAATGGTGTGATAAATGATACCTTAAAGCCTTGTTATAGTAGTGATTTTATTTTTTCGGCCACACCAACTGCGGGCTATACAGTGCATTGGACTGCAAATACCACTAATGGTGTTAATAGTACTCAAAATGCAGACACAGTAAATGGAATAGGACCAAATGATGCAGGTATGTATTGTGTCTATCAAACGGCACCTTCTGGATGTGCAAGTCCTACTTATTGCATAAAAATAGTTCCTGAAGTTTGTTGTCCTAAAAATATGGACTGGGAATATGGTAATTTTACGAATTGGAAATGCTATACAGGAACTTATCCAGGTACAGCACCGACATTTGGTGGAGCTGCCGTTGTTCCTTCTGTAGCTGGTACTGGTACTCGTTTTGAAATTACCCCAACAGGTTTTCCAAATGCAACAATGGCATCACCTGCTTCATCACCGGTGAACCTTGATAGATACGGTCTTTTCCCTGTTGTTTGCCCTACAGTATTTGGTGGCGGGAATTTTTCTTGTCGTGTAGGGGATGATAATACGGGGGCTCAAGCGGATCGCGTAATTTATTATTTACGTATACCTCCAGGAAATAATAACTATAACATAGTTTATAACTGGGCTGCTGTTTTGCAAGATGCTAGTCATGGTGCAACAGATCAACCAGGGATGACTGTGAAAATTTATGATAGTTTGTTAGGTCCTGGTAGCTCCATTGCATGTGCAACCTTTGCTTATACTGCGAGTTCCAGCATGCCTGGATGGGGCACCTCAACCATAGACCCTACTGTACATTATAAGTCGTGGTCACAGCAAAATATTGGTTTGAATGGTTTAAGTGGACGTACTGTTGCACTTGAATTTACAACATTTGACTGTTCTTTCAGTGGACACTGGGGGTATGGTTATATTGACGTTGGAGTAGGTTGTTCTATTTCCGCAATTGTGCAAGGCTATTGTCCTGGCTCTTCTACTGCAGGTTTGAATGGACCTCCAGGTTATCAAAGTTATGTTTGGTATGATGCAACGTGTACAACAATACTTGGTACCAATGTTAACTTAACATTGAATCCTGCACCAACACAGCCAACTACTTATGCATTGGCCGTATTCCCTTATCCTGGTTTCGGTTGTCCGGATACCATCTATACATTGTTGACTGCTCAACCTAAACCTGTAGCCAACTTCTTCTATCCGTCTAATTATTGTGCGGGTTCGATTGTTCAATTTATTGATTCGTCGTATTCACTTACAGCAGGGACCTTCATCAATCATTGGGAATGGCATTTTGGAGATCCAAACGCAACGCCAAATAACCCTAACATTGATTCTACAACACAAAATCCTCAACACATTTACTATCAAATGGGTACTTATACCATTCAATTGATAGTACAGTCCAACATTAGTTGTGTTTCCGATACTGTTTATAAGACCATTCACATTAATCAGCCAATGCCTCCGTTACCAATGTTTGTATCACAAGATACTGTGTGCGGACCAACGGATTCTATTATTATAAATTATACCGGTACTGTTAAGCCAAATTTCAATTATTTCTATACGCTTGATTCTTGTTATACCTTGATGAGTGGTAACTTGGTTGGTCCTGGACCTATTAAGTTGAAATACAATTGCAATGGACCGCACAATGTTCGATTTACCGCAATCCCGCCTCCGGGAGATACCACTTGTTGGTCGAATGTCGACATTCCTATTTTGGTGAAGGGACAATATCCTACGGCCTTTGTTATGGGTAATGATACCATTTGTTTGCGAGATGCTTTCGGTAATCTAGTGATTGATACCATTTCTATTATGACTTCACCATCAGTGTGTGGGCCGTCTCCTATATCATGTGCAGGAGGCTCTGTTTATGCAACAGGTAATGCGAGTGGTACAACGGCTAATTTGCCAACGCCATTCCGTGGATTCTACACTGAGTCTAAGTGCCAGATGTTGATTTTAGCATCTGAATTGCAGGCATTAGGCTTCCAAGGTGGACCAATTTCGGAAGTAGCGTGGAACGTTGTTAATAAGGCAAGTACAGTGCCTGCCTGCTCTGCAAATGGTCAATTTGCAGGCTTTACCATTTCAATGGCATGTGTTCCTTATACTGATATTTATACGGGCGCAGTTGCCTTGGATTTGACTACACCTTTGACGCAAGTTTATACGACCACTGCATACAATACTTCTGCAGGTATGAATAGTTTTGTGCTTCAAACGCCATACGCTTGGGATGGAGTTTCTAACCTTTTGGTTCAAACTTGTTATGATGCAGGAAGTAGTTGTTGGACATCTGATGATCGTGTAGATAAAACTGCCAATGCAACTTTATCGACAGCAGCCGGATTACCTGCAACAGCTAACTTGTGTGCTTATGCTTACTCAGATAGCTATAATGGTTGTGATCCTAACTATGGTCAAACGGGTAATGGCTTCTTGCCAGGAACCATAACAGAACGTCCTGATGTATTCATTAAAGGTTGTAGTGGAAAAGCAACACCAACTACAACTTGGACTTGGACCTCTAATCCTCCGGGCTTTATTTCTCATAATGATTCAATTTTTGTGACTCCTACTGTAACAACAACATATACCTTAACAGGTGATGATGGTGGATGTCAGACAATTAAATCATTTACTGTATATCAAATGCAGAAGAATACTATTTCTGCTGGTGCTGATACTACGTTCTGTGGAAATAACCAAGGGGTTAGCTTAACAGCTACCGCAACAGGTCCTGTACCTGTGAATGCGGTTCCTTGTGGATTAAGTACAATGAATAATTGCGCTTCTGCTCCAACAACAGTTACAAATGGTACAGGTAATAACGTGACAACAACGATTACACCGTTTAATGCGAATTATTCAAATGGTCGTACGTTGATGCGTTACACGGCTGCTAGTTTACAAGCGGCTTTCGGTATCGCAGCTGGAACACCGTATAAAATTTCGTCTATGGCATTTAATATAACTACCAAGAATAGTTATTTGCCACATTATAATATGACGATTAAAGTAAGTTGCATCAATAAGAATTTGGTGATGCCAAGTAATTTTATTGGCGGTATGTCAACAGTGTATGGACCTGTAAATTATAATACGACTGCTGGTTGGAACACTTTTGCCTTCGCAAATGCCTATGATTGGGATGGTAGTAGTGATTTGTTAGTTGAAATATGTTTTGGTTCTGCGATTTCATCTGCGAGTGATGTAGTTGCAAAGACAGCGCAAGCCGGTAACTGCGTAGTTTGGGCAGGTAATATTGCAGGTATTGCGGGTTGTACGCAAAATGCAGCTACGCCAAATACATTTGGTACAAGTAATTTGTTGCCAAATGCACGTTTTACAGGATGCCCTATCCAAATTAATGTTGGGAATTATAATTTCTTCTGGAGTTCAATTCCAGCGAGTGTTATTCCAAACAACACCAATGCAACAATCAATGTAAATCCTGCAACCACTACGACCTATGTTTGTCAATTAATGGGATCCTATTGCCCATTATTTGATACCGTTGTGGTTCATGTAATTGGTACAATTAATTTACAAATTCGACAAGATACAAGTGTGTGCCCTGGATCCGTAGTTCCATTATGGGCAACAGGAAATAATATCCCTACAACAGGTTGGACATGGTCTACTATAAATGGTGGTGCTCTTTCCGGTTGTAGTAACTGTTCTTCTCCAAGTGTTACGGTTTTTGGTCCGGATTCAGTTATAGTGACCGCTACACAAAGTGGAACAGGTTGTGCTGCTACTGATACAATTACGATTTTGCAAAATCTTACACCAACGGCATCTTTCATTATGACTTCACCTGTTTGTCAGGGAAGCCCAAGTACGGTTACCTATACGGGTACAGCGACTGCAGCGGGTACGTATAATTGGAATTGGGATGGTGGACAAGTATTAAGTGGTACGGGGCAAGGCCCATACCAAGTGTTCTGGAATTCAGGAGGCGTATTTACACCTACTTTAGTAGTAAATGATTTTGGATGTACTTCTTTCCCTGATTCTGCAAGTGTAGTTGTTATTCCTACCTTGACGAGTAATTTCGCTAGAAATAGCCCTCATTGCGTAGGTGATAGCTTGAAACTGACATATACAGGGACTTCTGCAGCTTATCCTGGTTTGAAATATAAGTGGATGGATAAAAATAATAACGTGGTAGGTACGACTAAGAATTTAAGTTTAGTCATGAACACACCTGGTAAATATGTAATTAAATTACAAACGAGTGTTGGCCCTACATTCTTATGTCCTTCGGTTGTTACGATGGACTCAGTTGTGATTTATCCGAATCCGGTTGCAAGCATGAGTACAACACCGAATGCAGTATGTACTGGCTCACCTTTAACGGTGACGTTCAATGGGACAATTAATACGGGTGTTGCGCCAAACCCTACACCAACAATTCCTGTATTCACTTGGGGTTGGAACGGTGGGATTGCAAACATGGTTAGTAATACGCCTTCGTATGATGTAACTTGGAATACTGTTCCTTCAAAGATTTCATTGGTTAAAAAAGTTACCTTATTGGTAGATCAAGATGGTTGTTATGATAGTGCTTCTGTGAATGTTACAATTCATCCTTATCCAGTAGCAAAGATTAGTTCTAATCCTGCTTTGACATGTGCTGGTGTGCCTGTTACAATTACAAGTGCAGGTAGTTCTTATCAAAATGCGGCTGCTTGTACTTTTGGATTTGCGTTCCCTAACGGTAGCCCGTTAAGTGCTAACACGAAAGGGCCACATAGTGTGACTTATATGACAACATCTGGCATTAAGACAGAGGTTGCGTACTTGACAATTACTGAAAACGGATGTACTTCTAATACAGATTCTGTATTGATAACGGTATATCCTATTCCAACAGCAACGTTTAGCTACACGCCAAACCCAATCTGTTCAGGACAGGTAGTAAACTTTAGCTATACAGGAACAACAAATCCTAGTAGCAGTGGTCAGGTGACTTATAATTGGAGTTTTAATAATGGTAATCCAAATAAGGCAACGACAGCAGGTCCGCACAATGTTCGTTATGTAAATAATACATCTACTCAGGCTCATTATCCAACAACGCTTGTGGTAACGCAAGACGGATGTAGTAGTTTGCCTGTTACACAAAATGTAGATGTTAATCCATTGCCAGATCCGGTTATTGTAGGACCAAATGATTTGTGCTTGGATCAAACAGTAGGTTTAGCAGTAACACCAAACTACGTTAGTTACTTGTGGAGTACGGGTTCGATAAATGATTCTATTTTCGTTACGGGTGGAGCTGATGTGTTTGTGTTCGTAACAGATGCAAATGGTTGTACCGATAGTACTTCGCATCATATTACAGGACATGCGCTTCCAATTGCAGATGCCGGTGCGGATCAAACGATCTTCATAGGTAATGCAGCTCACCTTGATGGAAGTGGTAGTATCGGTGGTAATGCGTACTTATGGTCGCCTGCCGCTACATTGGATAATCCAACATTGATGGATCCTAATACAACTCCGTCTGTTGATCAAGATTATGTGTTGACCTATTACAATGCATCTTTCGGATGTATGGATAAAGATACGATGCATGTGACAATACGTATGTGCGATGCCTTACGTATTCCTAATGCATTCGCTCCAAATTCTGATGTAGAAGCTGATAAAACCTTCCATGTTTTAAATCCAGATGATTTCTATCGTTTGGTGCGCTTGGAAGTTTATAATCGTTGGGGGCAATTAATGTTCGCTACTAACGATAAGAACAGTAAAGGATGGGATGGTAAGTTCCGCGGCGTAGATCAAGAATTAGGCACTTATATGTATAATGTCATTGCGGAATGCGGTGGCGGTAAGTTAATTTATCTAAAGGGCGACGTTACATTGGTTCGTTAATCCTAAGTCAAAAAAGCCTCGCTATTAGCGGGGCTTTTTTTATTGGTTAAATCATCTGAAAGCGGGTATTTTTTTATATTTTTAAGACATAATTTAATGCAATGAAGAAAATAGCTACTATTGTCGTTTTTCTAATTTTAAGTACTTTCCTAATAAAGGCAAGAGCACAATCTACATACGGCTTGCCTTGTACGGACTTATTCTTTAGTGAATATGTAGAGCCAGGAGTTGGTTATGGAGGAAGTAAGGTTATTGAAATTTATAATCCTAGTCCTGCACCGATCAACTTAGCAGGATATTTGGTTGGTATAATTAGTAATGGCAACTGTGCAGGAGGATCTACTTTTTTATTGCCTCCTGTAAATTTAAGTCCTGGAGATGTCTATGTTATTAATAATGGCGGTGCATCAGGTGTTGACCCTGCCATTGTTGCAGTGCGTGATACAACATGGGCAAGCTTGAATTTTAATGGCAATGATGCGCTTTATTTGTTGAATACCATTAACGGGGATACGCTCGATATTTTTGGAGAAATGTGTTCGAATCCAGGCTCTTCTTGGCAGATCAATACACCTCTCACCAATAATTTTTCAGTCAATAGAACTTTAGTTCGTAATCCAAATATCTATAATGGAGAAAAGAATTGGATGTTGAAAGGAATGTATGAGTGGACTGCTTATCCGATGAATACCTTCACTATGTTAGGAAGTCACGTTGCATTTCCTTGCGGCACCCCAATACCACCAACTGTCTTTTTTGATTCTACTTATGCCGTTTTTAATGAAAACAGCGGTACAGTGAATATTCCAATGCATGTGATTTTTGCCAATAGTGATACAACTAAAGTAGATGTTGTATTACAAGTTGGAAGTGGATCTGCAACAAGTGGCGCAGATTATAATTTTGTGACGCAAACAGTGGTGATTCCGCCATATTGGAATGGTTTGATCGATCCGGATACTTTGCAGATTATTGATGATTTAATTATTGAGCCTACAGAAGATCTTTATGTTGAGTTAACGAATCCTCAAAATGCCCAAATCCTCGCTGTCGCACAGGATACCATGCGAATAGATATCTTAGATAATGATGTAGTACCAAGTAATTCAATTCAGTTTTTAGCGCCAGTTAATAATAGTATTTTGGAACAAGCGATCACTTTGCAGATACCTGTTGTATTGAATGCAAGTGCAGCGGGTCCTTATACGGCTGATGTTAGTTTAATAGCCACCAATACCACTGCAACAGCAGGTATTGATTATAGCTTCACCAATACTACATTAACTTTCTTGAATGCTCAGGATACCCAATATGTTAGTTTAGATATCTATGATGAGTGTGTATGTGAATTGCTAGAGAGTATTCAACTTTTAGTTTCTAACCCAAGTCCAGGTGTGATCATTGGCATTGATTCTATTTATAGTTTAGACATTTTACCAAATGACGCACCACCAAGTGTAAGTTTTGGTGCATCAACATATACCTACAATGAAGGGCAATTAGGACAAATTATTCCGCTTAATTTAAGTGCGGCACATTGCGATACCATGTATGTTACTGTTAATGTTACTCCGGCTTCTAATTACCAGCCGGGTAGTTTAACATGGGATTTTAATGGATATACAAATGGCACTAATTCTATCGTTGTTGTTATTCCTCCTGGGCAAACTTCGACAAGTATTACACTTGATATTTATAGCAATAGCACATTAAATATGAGCGGAATCCCGCAGACATTTACGCTGGATGCAACTTGGGCTAATTGTCAAGCTGTAGCTGGTTTAAGTACTACGAGTACAAACATTACCGTTAATGATATGAATCCAGTTCCTAGCTTTTCATTCAATACGGCTAATTGGAGCATTGCAGAAGGTGGTGGAGCCATCCAAATACCTGTTAATTTTACCAACGATTATGGTTTAGGAGGTACGGTTAGTGTGATGTCAATGGATATTAGTACCACTTTGGGGTTAGATTATACCTTCCCTGGGGCGATTTTAAATTTCGGAGCAACCGATACGCAGCTATTTGTAACCATTCCGATTATTCAAGATTTGATTTTTGAAGGGACAGAATCATTTGCATTGATGTTATATGCTGCAGGGCCTTATACTCAAATTAATTCATCGCTGACAAACACTCAAGTAGATATCTTGGATGATGATGTTTACGTGGGACCAACTGTTTCTGTAAATTTTGAGCAACCTACTTATGTGATGTATGCAGAAATGAATGCTGCACTTACTATACCAGTGATTGCTTCTGGGTCAACTCCAGTATTTCCTATGACTGTTACTGTGAATCTGGATATGATGAATACGACAGCCACTAACGGAGCTGATTTTATCATGACCAATCCTCAAACCTTAACGTTTGCTTCTGCCAATGATACGCAGTATGTTCAGTTCTCATTATTAGATGACTGTGTACCTGAGTTTTTAGAAAGCATTGTTCTTACAATGTCAAATCCAGTGAATGTGTTGATTGGACAGGATTCTATCTATTATATTGACATCGTACAAAATGATCCTACGCCTAGTGTTTCATTTAGCAGTAATCCGACACAAACAATTGGAGAGGCTGGTGGAATGTTGCAAGTTCCTGTATTCTTAAGTAATGTACACTGTGATACGGTAACTGTTTCATATACGCTTGCAGGAACTGCTACCATGATGTCTGATTATTCAATTTCAGCTCCGTTAGGAACTGTTACTTTTTATCCGGGTGATACTGTGAAATACATAACTGTTAGCATTGTTGACGATGCTTTGGTTGAGTCAACAGAAAGTATTGTGTTTGTTCTAGTAAATCCAGTAGGAGCAACAATGGGAAGTTTTCAAACGGATGCTGTCTCTATTATTGATAATGATGTCCTAGCACCAACAGTTTATTTTGGCACAACCTCTAATACTTATATTGAAAGCGCAGGAACAGTTACTGTACCGGTGATGATACAAAATTCTAGTGCGACGACTGTGAGTGTAACAGCAACATTAACTAGTGGAACTGCTACTATCGGTTCTGATGTTACCGGGACTGTTTCACAAACAATTATTTTCCTTCCTAATAGTACTACGCCACAAAATGTAACCTTCAGTATCTTCGACGATGCCATTGTTGAAGGAACGGAGAATTTCACCATTGTATTAAGTAATGCTGTGAGCGCGACGATTGGTGCTGCAAGCACTTTTACAGGTACAATCACAGATAATGATAATGGTGGTTTACAAGCGGTTGCCCAATTTGCTAGTACTGCGAATACCGTTAAAGAGGGTCAGACCTTGGTATTGAATGCCCCTGTTTACGTAAGCAACCCTACTGCATCCCCTGTTTCTGTTTCATTTACTGTGACTGCAGGTACATGTTTGGCGGGTTCTGATTATGTGGTGATTACTGCAAGTCCGCTGATTATCCCTGCATTTAATACAGTGAACAATATTCAAATTAACATAGTAGATGATAATCTCTTTGAAACGCCAGAAGTGTTTACAATCACTTTAAATTCTGCTCAAAATGCAATCCTTGGTTCGCAAACAACGATGCAGGTGACTGTTCTGGATAATGATTTTGCTACAGGTGTGGAGACAGTTAATTCGAATGATGTTCGCGTTTATCCTTCACCAGTCGAAAGTAATGGGGTGCTTACCGTTCAACGTGAGCAATCATCTATTGCGAAGTTCCAATTATTAAATCTTATGGGACAAGTTGTCTTGCAACAAGATTTAGTAAGCAATAAAGTTCAAGTGCTATTGGGTGATTTGAGTGCTGGTACGTATGTCTATCGTATCATCGAAAATGGGCTGTTAAAAGGTAATGGACAAGTTGTAATTGAAAAGTAATTTTCTGACATTAATTAAGGACCCCGTAAGAAATTACGGGGTTTTTTATTTCATAAAAGGCACGGGATGTGTAATTGCTAACTATATTTGCCCTTCTAATTTTCAACATGAAAGAACAAAACAAATTTTGGCTCCCTACAATTATTGCTATCTCAGTGATACTTGGGGTTTTTATAGGAATGCGATTGGGTGCGAATAGCGGAAGTAAATTCGGTGGAGGACAATCTAAATTCGATGAGTTATTAAATTATATTTCGAGTAATTACGTCGATACCTTAGATATGAACAAGATTAAGGAGCAATCCTATGTTGAATTGCTTAAGCAGTTGGATCCGCATAGCTCCTATATCTCAGCAGAAGAATTGAAAGGGGTAAACGAACAGTTGGAAGGCAATTTTGAAGGAATAGGCGTGGAGTTCTTTATTGTAAAGGATACTATTATGGTCGTTAATGTTATTTCAGGAGGTCCTTCTCAGCAAGTGGGTATTTTATCCGGAGATCGGATTGTTACAATCAATGACACATTAGTTGCGGGCATTAAAATCACCAATGAGAATGTCGTTAAAAAATTACGTGGGAAAGGCGGTAGTAAAGTGAAGGTTGGGATCATTCGTGGAAGTGCTAAAAAGCTTACTTATTTTACCATTACACGTGGTCAGATTCCACTTTATAGTATTGATGCGGCTTTTATGTTGAATAAAGAAGTCGGCTATATTAAGGTAAATCGTTTTGCAGAGAATACGTATATCGAGTTTATGCAACGTTTGGATAGTCTTTTGAATAAAGGGTCCATGAAGAAATTGGTTATCGACTTGCGCGGCAATGGTGGAGGGTATCTTGAAGCAGCGACAAAAATTTTAGATGAGTTAGTGGAAGGCGATAGAACCCTAGTGTATACAGTAGGACGTAACCGTACTCGTCAGGACTATAAATCGCATGTGGAAGGGATGTTCGAAAAAGGGCAGATTGTTGTTTTGGTAGATGAGGGTTCAGCTAGCGCAAGTGAAATTGTATCGGGAGCTTTACAAGATTGGGATCGCGCGACTATTATTGGACGTCGTACATTTGGTAAAGGTCTTGTGCAAGAACAATATCAGTTGAATGATGGTTCTGCATTGCGTTTAACAGTCGCACGTTATTATACGCCGAGTGGAAGATGCATTCAGAAAAAGTATCAGTTAGGGGAGGCCGACTACGACTTGGATGTCTATAATCGCTATAAACACGGCGAATTGACGAATGTAGATTCAATAAAGAATGCAGATACGATGAAGTACTTTACCATGGTTAAACATCGTCCAGTGTATGCTGGTGGTGGCGTTCGCCCTGATATTTTCGTTCCATTAGATACCACGCTTGGCGGCGATCCTATTGTTAGATCTTTGCTTAACGGAGGAGCGCTTCAGCAATATGCGTACGAATATGTTGCGCATAATAAGGCTAGTGTAGCGGCATTTGGAACAGTGGATGCATTTGATAAGAATTTTGATAAGGATGCTAAGATTTTAAATGGATTGATTAATTCTTCCATGAAATCGACCAAATATGTCGGTGTAATAAGTGCGTCAACTCGAGATTTTATCTCTCGTGAATTGAAGGCATATATCGCTCGACAAGTATGGGGCGGAGACGCTTTCTACTATATTTACGAAAGTGACGATACGGCTATTAAAGCTGCTTTGAAACATCTTCAATAATAATTTAGAATTTGCTTCAGTTTTTCTACATTTGTACCCAATAAAACCATTAATATGTCTTATTTATTTACTTCTGAGTCAGTTTCTGAAGGTCACCCAGATAAAGTAGCCGATCAGATTTCCGATGCTGTGATTGACGCCATGTTGGCGCAAGATGCTAAAAGTCGTGTAGCATGTGAAACATTGGTTACCACTGGTCAGGTGGTTGTTGCCGGTGAGATTACAACAAAAGCTAATATTGATTACCAAGCGGTAATTCGTAATACCATTAAAAATATTGGTTATACGAAAGCTGACTATATGTTCGAAGCAGATAGCTGTGGTATTTTGGTGGCTATTCACCAACAATCGCCAGATATCGCGCAAGGTGTTGATGAAGGAAAAGGCTTACACAAAGAACAAGGTGCGGGCGACCAGGGTATGATGTTCGGTTATGCTTGTAAGGATACTGATACGTTTATGCCATTGCCACTAGCATTGTCACATTTGTTATTAGAAGAATTAGCGGCTATCCGTAAAGAAGGTAAAATCATGAAATATCTTCGTCCGGATGCTAAATCACAAGTTACTATTGAATACGATGATAATAATCGTCCTATTCGTATCGATACGATTGTAATTTCAACACAACACGACGACTTCGCGAAAGAAGATGTGATGTTGAAGAAAATCAAGGAGGATATGATCAAGCTTTTGATTCCTCGTATCATGAAGAAATTGCCTAAGAAAATACAAGTATTATTCGACAACAAAGTTGTTTACCATATCAACCCAACAGGAAAGTTCGTTATTGGCGGACCGCACGGCGATACAGGTTTGACTGGTCGTAAGATTATCGTTGATACGTATGGCGGTAAAGGTGCACACGGTGGTGGAGCTTTCTCTGGTAAAGATCCTTCTAAAGTAGATCGTTCAGCAGCTTATGCTACGCGTCATATCGCGAAGAACATGGTTGCTGCAGGATTGTGTGACGAAGTATTGGTGCAAGTTGCTTATGCTATCGGTGTTGCAAAGCCAGTAGGTTTATATGTGAATACTTATGGAACTTCGAAAGTAAAAATGACTGACGGAGAAATGGCTAAGAAAATAGCAGATATTTTCGATATGCGTCCAGCTGCTATCATCGATCGTTTGAAATTGAAAACGCCTATCTATAGCGAAACAGCAGCTTATGGTCATATGGGAAGAACGCCTGGTAAGAAAACTATCAATGGTAAAACCTACGAGACTTTCACTTGGGAGAAATTAGATTATGTGGCTAAAGTGAAGAAAGCTTTCGGTTTGAAATAATTCTTTTAGAATCGTGTAAAGGGCTGTATCTCGTCGATACAGCCCTTTTTTATTTTAATTAATTTGTTTATATTGTCTTTGAAAACCACTACTATGTATAAAAAGTTACTCTCTGTTTTTATATTAATTATTTTTGGCAAGCAAGTTTTTGCCCAACAAAACACCATTCAAATTCAATTTCAAGTCTTGGATTCCATAAGCAAGGAAGGCGTTGTAAATGCCTTAATCAGTGTGGATGGTAAGGCAATAGCTTATTCCGACTATAACGGTCATGTAGATGAAAACTATAAGCAGAATGGAAATGCAAGCACCTTGCAAATTAAGGTGAGTGCATTGGGTTATAAAATGCAACAATTCAGCATGCCTGTTTCTAATATAGTGCAAAGAGTTAGTCCGATCTTATTAGAGAAAGAGACCAAAGGCTTGAATACGATAGTCGTGAGTGGATCTAAGTTTGCAAAGAACGTAGCAGAGGAGACGGTGTCTATGGAAGTGGTAAAACCAAGTTTTATTGAGAAGAATAATTTTACGGCATTAGATGAGGCTTTAAATAAGGTCCCTGGTGTTGATATTATCGATGGGCAGGCGAATATTCGTGGTGGAGGAGGATGGAGTTACGGAGCGGGAAGTCGGGTGTTAGTAATGATAGACGATATGCCTTTAATTACTGCCGATGCAGGGGATGTGAAGTGGGATTTCTTGCCTATAGAAAACTGCGAGCAAGTGGAAGTATTAAAAGGAGCTGCGTCGTCTTTGTATGGTTCTTCTGCGATGAACGGGGTTATACATTTTAGAACTGCCTATGCGAAGTCGAAGCCGAAGACACATATCAGTTATTATAGTGGTTGGGACGGGGATGCGCCGATTCCTGCAGCACAATGGTGGGGTGAGACAGCGCCGGTGTTCACGGGTATAAATTTCTTTCATTCTGAAAAGAAAGGAAACCTCGACTGGATTATTGGCGGCGCCGGATATACAGATTGGAACCGTAGTTATTTATTAGGCGATTTCAATACGCGTGCACGTATCAACGCCAATCTGCGTTATCATGTGCAACAAGTGAAGGGGATGACCATTGGGTTGAATATGAATAATCAAATTTCGAAAGGCGCTACGTTCTTTTATTGGATGAATGATAGCGCGGGTATGTATATTCCGTATGGTGGTATTGATCCTGCCACGACGACTGTTAGTTATGGTGGTACCAGAAGATTAAATGTAGATCCTTATTTAACGTGGACAGATGAACATGGTTTGAGTATTAATTTGCGTACACGTTTTTTTCGTTCTAATAATGTCAATTCATCGAATCAATCGAGTACTGCCGATTTGTATTATACAGAACAACAAGTACAGAAACGCTTCCCTTTTGGGCTGAATGTGACGGGTGGAGCAGTGCATACCTATAGTAAAGTGAAAGCTGATTTATTTGGGCAGCATGATGGAAATAATATGGCGATTTATGCGCAAGCCGAGCAGAAGATCGGTAAATTATGGTTGTCGGCAGGGGTGCGGAATGAATGGTTTAGAATCGATTTAACGACCGCTACTTCGAAACCCGTCTATCGCACAGGTTTCAATTATCAGTTGGCTAAAGCTACTTATTTGCGCGGTTCGTGGGGCATGGGCTATCGTTTCCCTAGTATTGGAGAAAAATTTGTGCGCACACGTGTGGGCGGTGTGAATGTATTACCTAATCCGAATTTAAAGGCGGAGAGCGGAACAAGCTATGAAATAGGCATTAAGCAAGGGGTGAAAATACAGAAATGGCAAGGCTTTTTAGATGTGGCAGCATTTAGCTCTACTTATAATAATATGGATGAGTTTCAGTTTAATATGTACTATCCTGGCTATGATCCACGTCACCCTGAGTTGACGCCGATAGATAGTTTTATTTATTACTTAGGATTTAAGATGATTAATGTAACGCAAGCACGAATCAATGGTGCTGAGGCAACCTTGGTAGGGCAGGGAGAGATTGGTAAAGTGAATTTTAATGTGATGGCGGGCTATACGTATTTACAACCATTAGAATTGAAATGGGATGATGCGCGTAAGGTGACGTATTCTGATACGACCACTAATTTTCTAAAATATCGTTCGCGTCATACGGCAAAGATTGATGTGGAGGCCAGTTGGAAAAAATTCACATTAGGTAGCGGCTTTCGTTATATGAGTCGGACGATCAATATCGACGCGATTTTTGAGAATACAGATTTGTTTCCTGTGGGGGTTGCGAAGTTTAGACAAGCGCATCTGGACGGGACGTATTTATGGGATGCACGTTTCTTCTATCAGTTGAATAGTCATATTCGTTTAGGTTTTGTTGCGAAGAATTTATTGAATGTGGTTTATACCGAGCGACCAGCTTTTGCTATGCCGCCACGTAACTACACGATTCAGGCGACTTTTGATTTTTAAAAACACTAAGTGTTTTATTAATATAATTATTTATTCGATTATTTATAGTAAATGAAAAAATATTTTTAAATATTTTAAAATATGCATAAGCCCATCACTTTTTCTCCTTTGTTTTAAAGCGTGAAAAAAATATGTGATATGAAACATCTAACTATTTTAGGCGCGGTATTTTTTTTGTGTTGCATATGGGCATGCAAAAAGGATAAGCATCATACCATAACAAATGGTCGAATTACAGATTCAAGAACAGGTAAGCCTGTTCCGTATGCGAAGGCATTGTTGGTTGCCATGGATTTTAGCGGTTGGATTGTTGGTCAGAAGGTAGAAGCTGTTAAACAAGCGAATGCTAATGGTGCTTTTGCATTTGATTTTTTGGATGTTAAATACTCGTTCGGAGTAATTAACAATCGGAAGATGAAAAAAGCTGCGTATTATTAGCAATATATAAGTGAGTTAAAGGGCTTTACTAATCCGAAAATCGATTTAGTAATTGTTTCGTACAGTTTGCTAGTTAAAAAGTTGCCTATGCCGATCAATTGCACACATTTACAAACAAAGAAATAGTCTTACTTAATATTAGTATAAATTTATTTTGTTGATTTGTGGTTTTATTTTAATAGTTGATTTAATTGTTATGAAATTTTTTTCTTTTTGCATATGTTTTTCATTTTTAATGCAGTGTTTTGCGCAAGAGCCTATTAAATATTTTGTAAAACGCCTTCCAGATTCCGTTTTTTTTATAAATCCTATGTTGGTGGATAATGACAAATATATCACCTTTTATAGCTCAAATACTTCCAAAGCAGCAAAATCAAATATAGCAGCCTATGGCCACTTTGATACCTCGTTACTTTATAATATAAATTATTACTATGATACGACTGTTGAGTATGGTGGAGTTCCAATGCGTATCGCCGATGGATTTATTTTTGCAGGGAAATTTTTATTGAAATATGCAAACGGTCAAAAACGAAAGTTTGAATTTAGAATTACCAAAGTTGATTTTAAAGGAAACATGATTTGGGAAAAACGGCTTGGCTCCAAAGACACAATTAATCAATTTAATATTACCTATGGTGATATTTGGTTATTTCATTCATTTGTTACAGATAAATACACCGAATTGCTTTGGCATTATGTGCCTTCAAATCAAGAGGCTATTTATATGCGATTTAACAATATTAACGGAAATCTGATTGACAGTTTTAGAGTTAGCTCTCCCATTCTTAAACCCATTGACTCAACTTTGCCCAATATTAGGTTCTATTATCAGAATAGTAGGGGGGAGATTTCTATTTTTCAGCAATGGCAGCATAACTCTACTCGGGTGTTTGTGTTGAATAAAAAAACTAAAGCAGTAGAATACAAAACAAGTTTACGACTTACTGATTATTATGATAAATTTTTCGAGAATGGCTATATGGTTTCATACAATGAGAAATTTGGAGTGGGTAGCGAGTATTATAAAGATGTATTGTATATCTACTCAGGTAAAGGGGATGGTTTATGGCGCTATGGGGACGAGGATAGTATTACAATGGTGGAAATGAATACGTACAGGGTATTCAGGAAATTTGGCTTAAAAAATTATCGACGTAATGCAGGATGTTCCTATCAGGATAACTATAATATGAAGATTTTGGAGGACGGAAGTATTATTTTATCGGGGAGGTGTTATGATTTTATGTCAACTGTACCTTTTATAGCAAAATATGATATAAATGGTAATAAGCAATGGTTTGATATATTGACAGGTGCCGATGTAACACTTACAACTAATGTTGAAATTGATTCAGATGGAGGTATAGTATTTATTGCAAAAGGTGAGAGTAAAAATTACCTTGTGAAGTATAATCCCTATGGACAATTGCTCGATTGGATAGATTCCACAAAGCAGATTAATGGTGAAATAGTTGATCGCTATTATCCTAATCCTGTAGACGATTTTGTAACATTAATCTTTAAACAAAATTTTAGTGGCCATGTACTTATGTTCGATATATATGGTAGGCAGCTTCTAAATGAAACATATGAAAACTGTAGTTATTATAATCTTTTTCTTCCCCATTACCCTGCAGGGCAGTATATGGTGCAGGTGCAGGATACTAGAAGCAACATAATTCAAATATTTAAAATCATAAAACTTTAATTTTATGATGAAAAGGTTCATTACTGCCATTAAAATGATTAGGATCGTAGTATCTTACTCAATTATTTTATGTTCATTCAATAAAGGGTATGCTCAAACAGATTTTAATTCTGTTTGCTGGCCTACAACAAATCCCAGTACATCTGGAGGGGCTAGTATGACAAAAAGTACACCCAATGGAGGAACTGCATTTACCCCTAAAGGTAATATACGTATTTTATTTGTACCGATTACTTCAACTAATGCCAAAACTAATACGAATATAATTACAAAGAATTGGCATAATAACGGTAGTAATGCTTCACTAATCCCCGACATTGTCAGTCCAACTGATGGTGCTATACCAGAATTATTTTACAAAGATTTTACTGATTTCAATACGGCTAATAACACTAACAATAATATCATCAATTTAAGTAAGTTTTATTACGAAGCCTCTCAAGGGCAATTGAAGATAATTGGCGAATGTTTAACCGACCCTCGCACAGGCTTACCGATGTCAATAGAGGTTGATCCTGCCTCTTTTGCGGGATCGTATGATTTTTTTGACTTTGAAAATAAAGCGCTTCAAAATTTTAATGCTCAGTTTCCTAATTTCGATTGGTCACGATTCGATTTAAGAACCAATAATGACGGTTCTTACAATATTGATAATTCAGTTTCACCGCCTGACAATATAATTGATTTTATCGTTTTTATGCCATCCTATAGCTCTTCTTATAAAGGAACACAGGTGCAAGATAATGTTACTAGTCAACTCATAGGCTATAATTCGGCTTATTATGGCTCCCTTTATAGTGGGGAAACTGGGGGAGCAATGGCAGCAATTGGTAGTACTACAATAGGCGCGAGTACTGGTACTTATTCAGCTGGAAATGGATTTAGTATTTTTTACGGGGAGGCAGCATTTGGCCGTGATTTAATTAATACTTTTCTACATGAAATTGCGCATAACTTATATGGTTGCCCACATTATATGAGTGCAAATCAAATTTCATCACATTATTATAATGCATTAAGTTCCGGTTGGGGAATGATGAAAATGTATGGAATTAATGGATGTGCTAATGCATGGGAACGATATATTTTGGGTTGGAGTGATATTCAAACAGGACCAACTAATATAGCTGCTGATATTCAAACTTCTTCCTATTTAGTCAATGGGGGTATTTATTTGCTTCGTGATAATCCTAAATATGGTGATAATATTCGAATTAAAATACCTCATACTTCTGACAATTATTTGTGGATTGAAAATCATCAGGGGTTAAGTGTTTTTGATAATGCAATAATTGGAACAGGATGGCATGCCCTGAATAATGTCAACCTAATAATAAAACCAGATGGTGTAACCCCATTGGGTGAAATGGATAAGGGCGTATATATGTTTTTAGAATCAACTGGATGTGATAGAAACAATCCTCCGTATTTGAGTAATCCAAAGGCGGCTAATGGTCTTTATCCTCTTATCGCATCTGGTAGATTTGATTATCAAAGAGGAGCTTTAGTTCCTAATATTACATTTGTAAATTCAGATTTTGAATTAAACACAATAAATGAAAATATTTTTGCAGGCGTTACTTGTAAAACTGCGATAAAAGACGATATTAATTCTTCAGGTAACATTCTTATGAATTACTATGAACTTGATAGTTATGGGCATAAAAAGTTGCCTAATGAAGAAAATTTTAAAGTAAATAGAGAAAATATTAATGGAATATTTAATAATACGTTTAGGGCGTTTGGTGGCCAAAATATTAATTCTTTAGGTTATATACATGGTGATGCTTATTTGTATAACTCTTCAGATGCAGAAGGTGTTGGATTAAATGGCTCCTGTGCTGCTGTTAACAGGCCAATGTGGGATTACAATGCTGAAAAATATGATCCATTACTTTTAAATGGGTTGTCGGTAAAAATTATTGGAAAAAATATATTGGCAGATAGTTCAGATGAATATATTATACAAATAGATTTTAACGATAATACAGTCACAAAAAACCGGCGCTGGTGTGGCAATATTGAAATTCCGAACGGGCAAATAATAAATATAGGAGCAAATCATATAGTTACTGTTGATAAAAGTGGAACACCAGATAGAAGAACAGGGGGTATAGATAATGATTTTATTAATCGTACTTATTTTAAAGTCGATAATGGAGGCACATTTAATTTGCAAAACAATAGTCATCTTATAATTACAGGAAATTCAACAGTCGAATTTGAGCCGGGGTCAAATATATCCATTGATAACAATGCCTCAATCATCATCGAGCCTGGTAGCAAGCTCATCCTCGGCGATGGTCAAGTATATTTAAATGGAACAAACGCCAGCATTTACATCAAGGGGACATTAGAAATACCTTCAGGCGTTGACTTGACAATTAATGGAACAGGATATTATAAGTTTGCTTCAACTCATCAATTAATTTTAGGAAATGGTAGTAAAGTTAATATGCATGGAAATAGTCCAACGCATACATTTCTTGTTCTTGATCCTGGCACTACGTTACATGTCAATAATCATACAGTTAATTTAAAGCATGGTCAGATTCAATATAATCCAGGCAGTCGTATTTACCTCACCAATAATACATTTGATATTGATCAAATTAAATCAATTAACAATTCAGGGTTAAGAGGCTTTTCAGCCATTGAGGCTGTGGATATAATGACAGGTAAAATAAGTAATAGTTCATTCGATAATTTCACTTCAGCAATTTATTTGCATGACAATATTTTGAATTGTGCATTTCAACCAACTGTTGAAATTAAGTCAACAATTTTTGATAAAAACATTGATGATATTATAGTAAGTGACATGTCAAATTGCAAGGTTACAATTGAAAATTCTACCTGTGGTAATTCAACTAATATTTCAAATCGAGGTATGGTATTCACCAATTGTAATTGGATTGTTCTCAATAACGTTACCGTATTTAATAAACTCACAAATGGAATTGAATAAAATGGTGTAAATCAATTACTTTTAAACGATGGTAATATTTATCAAAATACCGGTGATGGTGTTTGGGCAATAAACAGCAATGTTTATGTTCGTTATGGTGCATCCATTCATAACAATACAGGAAATGGGATTGAAGTTTTAAATAGTGGCACGCAAACTTTTCCATCTTCACTAATATTAGGCGATTTTGGATGTGCCCAAATCTATAACAATTCAGGTTATGGCGTTACAGGTGAAGATTTCTTTTTGTATATGGATGCCTACGAGTTTTCTTTATTGTATTCACCTTCTGTAATAAATCCAAATGCCATTTATAACAATATCGCAGGAAGTGTTTATATCCATTACACTTATCCGTTTTGGAATTATACAAGTCCAGTTAATGGTGTTCAGGCAAATTATAATCAAATTTTGGCAACAACTATTAAAAATAATTATTGGGGTGGTGGTCCATCTAATGCAAACTTTATGCTTGCTCCTAGTAATTGTTGTGCAGTTATTGGAGTTTCTCCTAATGACGCTAATTTCTATTTAACACCAGCTGCGAATTGTACGTTTCAACCTTCACCGGATGATCCAACAGGATATGATCCTGCACAAGCATCTGCACGTTTGAGTAATACGACAATTAATGTTCCTGTGGATCTGCAAGTAGGAGATTTAGCATCTCTAGAGCCTGCTGCCCAAGTATATTTGACAGTATATCGCCGAATGTTGCAAGATCAAATTGAAGGAACCACTCAATTACTTGCGGAGCACTTGTCAGAAGCCTCACCTGAGGTAACTCCAGATGCTAAATTTTCAGTTACCCAGGCAATGGCCGCAATGTTGGCTAATCAACTTTATCACTTGAATCCATGTGAAGAAAATGCATGGTCACCTCAATCATATCGTACTGCACAAAATATTTCGTCTAACACAAAAAATAGTCATTCAAGCCGTTCACAATTATCTGAAATAAAAGTGCAGCCAAATCCGTTATCAAATAGTACAGTCATTTATTTTTCAAATGGCGCAAATGAAATGTATGATTTGAAAGTGATAAGTGAGATTGGTCAGGTTGTTTATGCCAATTCAACCCTCCAAGGCAATATGATCAAATTGGACGGGCTGAATTGGGCTGCAGGTATTTACACAGTTTTCCTAACAAGTGCAACACATCATTATACTACAAAATTGATTGTAGCGAAAAAGTAATTTTCAAAAGGTAATGTTACTTCTAATAAAGAAGTGATATTGCCTTTTTTATTGTGACAAAAATTTGATATATTTGATTGCGTTAAAAAGGTAGACTAAATAATAATCGTGTGAAGCAACTTATTTGGTTTATTCTTTTTGAAATTGGTCTTCCTATTACTGCCTTCTCTCAAAGAGTTACTTCTGCTACTCGGCCTGCAAATTCATTCGTCAAAAATGAAGGGCAATGGAATGATACTATTAGCTATTGTTATGATGCAAATGGTGGGCGTGTTTTTTTGACTAAAACAGGATGGCGTGTTTTATCTGCTTCTCAAGCCGATTTGCATCGAGTGCATGAAATGCGTAAACATAAGGATTCAGTAAAAATAGCAGATGCTTATTTGTTACACGCCTATGGCTTAGAGTGGTCATTTGAAGGTGCAAATGATAAAGTACGCATTCTTCCAGCCGACAAGCAATCTACCTATAACAACTATTTTATTGGAAGTGATAAACGTAAGTGGAGAAGTAAAGTTCCCTTGTATGGTAATTTAGCTTATAAGCAACTATATGATGGCGTGGATATGAACATGGAACGTGAGTCAGGCAATTTGAAGTATAGCTTTGTGGTAGATGCTGGTTTTGATTTAACAAAATTGCGCTATAAAATTAAAGGGGCACATTCGCTTTCCTTAAAAGATGGACGATTGCAAATAGGGACTAGTCTTTGTGAAAATGAAGAGTATATTCCGGCGGCTTATTTGGAGGATTTAAAGGGTAATCGTACACAGGTTGATTGTCATTATGTGCTTCATTCGGATACATCTATTGGCTTCGAAACAACAGCGAAATTGACTAAGGGACAACGATTGATTATTGATCCTGTCTTGGTGATTGGTAGTTATGCTTGGAGTACGGCAACGAGTTATGGCTTCACAGCTACTTACGATCAAAACGCCAATTTATATCTAGGCACTGAATGTTTTAATTTGGGTTGGGCCTGTACGAATGGCGCTTTTCAAACAAACTATGCAGGGTCAATCGATGATGCAATTGACAAGTTCAATGCAACAGGCTCGGTGTTAATGTATAGTACTTATATTGGAGGGTCTTCTAGTGAAAATCCACGTAGTATGATTGTGAATTCGTTGAATCAGTTGTATGTTTTAAGTGTCACAAGCTCTGCTAATTTCCCAATTACAGCAGGCTGTTTTCAAAACGCATTAAAAGGTACTGGCGATTTAGCTGTTTCTTGTTTTAATGTGGGCGGTACACAATTAATTGCATCCACCTTTGTAGGAGGAAGCGCTAGTGAAGGAACTAATGCTATTGGTTTTGTTGGTGATGATTTTAATCGAGGTGAAATAAATTTGGATCGAAATGAAGAGGTGCTCGTGGCTAGTTCGAGTACGTCAACTGATTTCCCGGTTACTGCAGTTGCTTTTCAAACAGTATTAGGTGGCTTGAGTGATGGGGTGTTGTTTAAAATGAACAAATCACTTAGTCAAATAATTTGGTCGACGTATGTCGGAGGTACGCAGGATGACAATGTAATGAGTATCGCAACTGATTTGAATAATGATGTTTGGGTGACAGGAGGAACGGAGAGTATTAATTTTTATATGCCTGCAGGAGCAACGATTTCTACGAATTCGGGTGCGGCTGGTGGATATATTTTGAAATTCACTTCGAATGGAATTTTGCAGAAGGGTACATTTAACAATGCTCTAACTGGTGCCGATCAAGGATATTTTATTCAGATTGATCGCTTTGGGGATCTCTATATTATGGGACTTAGTAGCCTTTCATTTGCATCGACGCCTGGGCATTATTATACGGCAAATGGAACAATGTATATACAGAAATGGAATGCAAGTTCATTAACCATGACATGGGTTTCTGTATTTGGGCCTTCGGCAACTTCTGGTGGATTTTCATTGTTGCCTACTGCATTTTTAGTTGATAATTGTGGTTATATCTATTTATGCGGACATACCAATGGTGGCCCTGCTTTTGTCACGACAGGGAATGCTTATATGGCCTCGCCACCAGGCAGTTTTGATTTCGTATTAATGCAATTGTCGCCGAATGCGCAGATGCTAACGTATTGTACTTATTTCGGTGGGAGTGGATTTGATCACGTGGATGGAGGTACCAGTCGTTTTGATAAACGCGGTGTCGTATATGAAGCGGTTTGTTCAGGCTCTACGAATATGCCTTCCACAAATGGTTCTACCAACTCCACAGGGTTTCAAGGCTATGGATTTAAGTTCGATTTTCAGAATAATGTGGTGTTAGCACAAGGAGGTGCCAGCTCTGTGGATACCTTTTGCGTTCCTCAATTGATAAGCTTTACGAATACATCTTTTAATGCTACGAATTATAGTTGGGACTTCGGCGATGGTAGCCCGCTTGATACGAATCGTACTCCGACACATACTTTTACCCAGGCAGGCAACTATCAGATTGCATTAATTGCCAGCAATCCTACAACTTGTAATTTTACAGATACCTTTAAGTTGAATGTGGTTGCATTAAGTTCTTCAAAGCCTACTGCAGCTTTTAATACCCTAACGGATTGCAATAGTTTGATTGCACAGTTTAACAATACTTCGATAGGCGCAAACATCTACGTTTGGAATTTTGGAGATAATACAACTTCTAGCTTAATTAATCCTGTTCATCAATATGCTTCCTATGGAAATTATACGATAACGCTCATCGTTACCAACACGCTTTGCGGAGGGGCTGATACGTTCTCAAAAAATATTCAGTTTATTGCCAATCCTCCTATTGCAATTTATCCTTCAGATACGACATTATGTGTCGGAGAATCGTTTTGTCTTGACTCCATTAAATATGGCAGCAGTGGAGTATTGAATTTAATTGTGCCTGCAGGATTTACGGAAGTGTCAAAAAATTGTTGGCGTTCTACAATTGGCGGCGATTTTAATTTTATTGGAATTGTTGATTATCTCAATGGGTGTCCCTTATTGGATACCTTTATTTTTACAGTGCACGTGCGTGAAATTCCACAAGTGAGCTTCGACTATATAAAGTCGATGTCGCCAGGCGAAAATTTGGTTTCGGTAGCTGGTTTGGTGAGTAACGCAAGCAATTATTGGTGGGAAATTTCGAATGGGGTTAATCTCGCTAATGTCTTAAATTGGTCGTTGAATGTTTCGCCTAATTATAAAGTGGACGTATGTTTGACTGCGGAGAACGAATATGCTTGTCGAGCCAAAGTGTGTAAGGAGATTATATTTGCGCCTACTATCGACCATTCAAGCGCGTTTTCACCAAACGCGGATGGCAAGAATGATACTTGGGGTGTTTTAGTGTCTGTTCCGTACCTAATTACACGTTATGATTTAAAAATTTATAACCGTTGGGGGGAATGTGTTTTTAGCTCTGATTCTTATTCAAAACGTTGGGACGGCACCTATAAAGGGCTTCCGCAGGAAATTTCTGAATATATTTTTGTCTATGAAATCGACTTTGTCGAAAGTGCTTGGAATAAATCCGATCGCGGTCATTTGACCTTGCTTCGTTAATGCCTTTTGTTTTCTCGTAAAAAACACGCATTTTCGCGTTACCAAAACGAATAAATTATGTCATCAACAAACGCGATTCCAACTGAAATGGATATGATGAAGAGCGATTTTTTGCCACTTCATGGAACTGATTATATTGAATTGTATGTAGGCAATGCCAAGCAGGCTGCACACTTCTACAAAACAGCCTTTGGGTTTCAATCTTTGGCCTATGCCGGACCTGAAACGGGCATGAAGGATCGTGTGAGTTATGTACTTGTTCAAAACAAAATGCGTTTGGTGCTTACAACGCCTTTAAGAAGTAATCATCCTATCGCCGAACATCATAAAAAACATGGCGATGGCGTTAAAGTGTTGGCCTTAATGGTAGAAGATGCTTATGATGCTTATGCACAAACTATGCAACGTGGTGCTAAATCATATCTTGAGCCAACAACCTTAAAAGATGAATCTGGTGAAGTGCGTTTGAGTGGGATTTGTACCTATGGTGAAGTTGCGCATGTATTTGTAGAACGTAAAAATTATCAGGGAGTATTCATGCCTGGCTATCGCGAATGGAAGTCGGACTATAATCCAACGCCTGTTGGATTGGAATATGTGGATCATTGCGTAGGAAACGTAGGTTGGGATCAAATGAATCCTTGGGTTAGTTTCTATGAAAATGTGATGGGCTTCCGTAATATATTAAGCTTCGACGATAAAGACATTTCTACGGAATATTCTGCGTTGATGTCGAAGGTGATGAGTAGCGGAAATGGTTATGTGAAATTCCCTATTAACGAGCCTGCAGAAGGTAAGAAGAAGTCGCAAGTTGAAGAGTATCTTGACTTCTATGAAGGTGAAGGTGTTCAACATATCGCCGTTGCTACTAAGGATATCATCACCACCGTTAAAGCTATGATGGCACGCGGGGTTGAATTTTTGCAAGTACCAAGTTCTTACTATGATGATCTATTGGATCGCGTAGGGCCTATCGAAGAAGATCTCGCTCCGTTACGTGAATTGGGAATTTTGGTTGATCGTGATGATGAAGGTTATTTGTTGCAATTGTTCACAAAGCCAGTAGAAGACCGTCCGACTATGTTCTATGAAATCATCCAACGTAAAGGCGCTAAATCGTTTGGAAAAGGTAATTTCAAAGCTTTGTTTGAAGCGATTGAGCGCGAGCAAGAAAATCGCGGTAATTTATAATATTATTTTTGAATAGTAAAAAGCCTCCGTTCAATAGATTACCCCCAATAAGTTAGACACTTCATGGGGGTATTTTTTGTGTTTAAAATCTTTCGTGGGTATTAAAATAAAAGTAATGCTAAATGATATGAGCAAAAGAAAGTATATTATTGCGATTGTAAGTTGAAAACAAGTTGCTAAACGCCAATTGGATGTGTAATAATTATTGTAATATGAATTATTAAGATTAACTTGCAAGAACAAATCTTTCTAATAATGAAACAGTTACAAAACCGTTTGTTGTGGTGGAGTAGTAAGGTATTGTTTGTTTTTTTAGTTGGCTCTGTACCGTCGATTGCGCAGGTTAATTTTATACCTAATGGGAGTTTCGAGATTTTAAGTGATAGCATTTTATCATCTGATGTTGGTCCAACTAAATCATGCGGTTGGAATGGATTACCTTGTACTTATGGTATGAGTGAACTAATGAGTATTAAGCATTCGTATAAAGATAAACGACATGTTGTTCCTTGTTCTAAAGTATTTCATTATTGTAAGATTCCTCGTACTGGTCAAACATATTTAAATGTTTATTTATACTATCACGACACGTGGAATGGAGATGTTTATGGCTCAATGTATGCAAAACTAAGTGATTCGCTTATAAGATTCCACAACTACTGTTTAACTTTTTATTTGTCCCTAGTTCCTTTGAGTACTTGCGCTCTGAATAATATTGATGCTTACTTTTCAACAGATACTATTAATTGTTCTCCAGGAACTTATGTTGTTTTAAAACCTGTGCAATTGCATTTTACATCTAATCAATTGCATTTTATTGATTCAAATAATTGGGTTAAATGTCAGTTAACTTATTCAGCCTTAGGGGGAGAGCGGTTTTTACATATAGGCGAATTTTCCCCATTGAATGTGTTAGATACCCTTAACAATGTAGGATGGGGGAAGACTTATTGGCCTTCTGAAGATGCTAGTTTCTATAGCTTCGATGATATTAGTTTAATTGAAAGTAATACCCATTTGCAGCTTACGGAAGATACCTTAATTTATAAGGGGGATAGTGTACTGGTTGGTCGCAGTGCTCAGGGGTTACCAATCGAATGGTATGATTTGCAGGGTCAGTTGATATG
>CANGEV010000003.1 GCA_947452995.1 Chitinophagales bacterium | reverse complement strand
ATAGGCAAGTTCAAATTGTTGGTTTCTTTGGAAGACAACTCCTTCAAATAGTCCTATTTTAAGACGTTTGAAAGGGTTGTAGGTAAAGTGATGGAAGGCTGCAAATTTTTTAGGGAATAAAAAGTCGCCTTTATTGAAGGTCGTTTGCATGGTGAGTTGCATGAACAGGTTTTCATAATCAAACTTGCCATAATGTGAATTGACGCGAAGGAACGGGATAGAAGCGCTATTGTCTGAAAGCCAAAGTGAGCGCATACCGTAGCCGATTTGTTGACGGTCCTGGCCAAAGGTAAATCGAACACAGTTTTTTAATGTAGAAAATGTGAAGTAGCCGCGTGCATCTAGAAAGTCAAAGCCATAGTATTTATTGGTTTTGTTTAAGTGGTTGAAAATTTTGAAATAGCCTTGACTAGGTACTGCTCCATATTTATCATAATAGTTAAAGATATAGTTTTGCGGCGCCCATTGATTCTCTCCTAAATAAGTGTAAAAACCAAGTTTGTTGAACAGGTTACCCCTTACTTCAAAGCCCCTTACGTTCCATACTTTATAATGTGGATCGATAGAATTGCCACCTCCTTGGTAGAATATCACAGGGTTTAATCTAATTTTAGCGTCGGCCGTATTTAGAAAGTAGAAGTCAGTTTTTTTGTCGAATATAGTTCCCCAAAACAACGGGTATTTCCCTTCTATTCTAGCATCTTCTGGGGCGTATTCAGCATGACGGTCGATCATCCATTGGATATTGTTATTTAAAATGCGATTCGTTTTTTCTCCTTCTACGGAGTCTTTTTCTTGATAGCTTCGGATAATAGGAAGGATTGCATCTTCGGGAATCATACTTTCGCCGGTGTGAATGTTATTTGCGAAGCCGCCTGATTTAATCTCTAACTTTTGTAGCCAAGTCGTCTCTCTGCTGTTTAGAGGTAAATAAGGACTTTGTCCGTTAGCTTTACTTAGTATAAAAGTAAGGCCAACAAGCAATAGGCAGACGTTTTTCAGTTTCAGGTGCATATAAATCAGAGAAGACATATTCTTTCGTTTATATAAAATTACAATTTGCATTGAATAAGGCTTGATTTACAATGAAAATTTTGCAGTTTTGTAATTATGAATGAAAAAAGCTTTCAACTACGGGAATTTTTAACGGGAACAATCATTGTTGCTGCGCTTGGGTATTTCGTGGATATTTATGATTTGATATTGTTTAGTATCGTGCGTAAGCCTAGTTTGTTAGGGATTGGAGTAGCCGAAGCAAATTTGCAAAGCACTGGGTTGTGGTTGATCAATATTCAAATGATTGGGATGTTGATTGGGGGGATAATATGGGGTGTTTTTGGGGATAAGAAAGGTCGACTTTCGGTTTTGTTTGGATCCATCTTGTTGTATTCCTTAGCCAATATTGCGAATGGCTTTGTACATTCTGTTACGCAGTATGCAGTTTTACGATTTATTGCCGGAGTAGGGTTGGCGGGCGAACTAGGTGCAGGTATCACTTTAGTTGCGGAGTCTTTACCAAAGGAAAAGCGCGGCTTTGGTGCAATGATTGTGGCTACTATTGGCTTGCTTGGAGCGGTATTTGCCGGACTTATGGGATTAATATTTCAGAACAATCCTGATGGTTGGCGCATTTGTTATTTCATCGGTGGAGGATTAGGCTTGCTATTATTATTTATGCGCATAGGTTTATTAGAATCGGGGATGTATCAGCAAATGGAAGCGGACGAAGAAGTTAAACGGGGTGATTTTTTAATGGTTTTTAAATCTAAAGAGCGCTTTGTTAAATTTATAAAGTGTGTGGTGATTGGTTTTCCGATTTGGTATAGCATTGGGATTTTGGTGACTCTTTCGCCTGAATTTACCAAGGCAATAGGTGTGGTTGGGAAGGTGCAAATGCCTATAGCGATTATGTTATATTACTTAGGCGCAAGTATTGGCGACGTGCTTTGTGGCTTCGGAAGTCATTTTTTAAAAAGCAGAAAGAAGATTATTCTAATTTATATTTTGACTATAGCGCTCGTACTAGTACCATTTTTCTTAGCGAAAGGAATGCCAGTAAATTGGTATTATGTTGTTGTTTTCTTTTTAGGAATGGGTGGTGGCTATTGGGCAATTTTAATGACCATTGCTACAGAGTCGTTTGGTACCAATCTCCGCGCTACGGTGACCACTACTGTGCCTAATTTTATTCGTGGATCACTCACCTTAATCACCTTGCTTTTTACAGGATTGCAAACATACTTCAAACCGAACTTAGGCGGTTCTAATGCATTGATATGGGCAGGAATACTTACCGGAGTTGTTTGTTTGGGAATCCCTTTGCTTAGCATTCGAAGCATGGAAGAAACCTATGGCAAGGAGTTGAACTACCATGAGAAAGATTAAGGATTCTATTTCTTTTTGAGTGCTGTTAGGTCATGCCAGATTTTGTCAAGGAATAAGGCACTACTAATACTAAGATGAACACCTTCCATATTTAAAGAAGTAGCACTTTCGTATAGGTCAAAACGGTAGCCAGCCATTATGTTCAATCCAACCCAACGAAGAATCGGCAACTTTAGATTTTTTCCAAATTTCAAGTTGGTTGAGATTCCTACCGAAGCCGGGATATACGTGGATCTAATATTTTCACTTGAGCCTATACTTTTTTGAATATAATAATTGTTTTTAAAATAAGCCACTTCGCTCACAAGGCTCCACTCACTATACTTCCCTATATAAAATACAGGTTCGGCATATAAACTTAATCCTGCTTGTTTGAGTTGTAAATTAAACGCACTTGTTATGTCTAAATCTGTAGCCCAGAGGGAAGTCGGTTTTAAGAAATAGCTATTATTGCCATAGTACAAGCCAATGCCACATTTAAATTTATTATTGATATATGGTCCGCCTCTATAGCCCCAAATATTTTGTTTTACATCTCTCAATAAATAGAAACGTTGATCGAAATCAAAAGCAAATCCAATCTTCGCTACGCAATGTGCATGTATTAGATAAAATAAAATGGCAAGCGCTATTACTGACCTTTTAACCATTCTTGTTGTTTAAGATAAGCCTGAAAATAACGTCCTATAAGATCAGATTCAATATTTACTAACTGTCCTGTTTTAATCGCACAAATATTCGTTAGATCCCACGTGTAAGGAATGATTTCAACGGAAAATAAATCTTCACGACAATTAAAGCAGGTAAGTGAAATCCCGTCTATCGTAATGCTACCTTTTTCGATAAGCAGCGGAAGGCCTTTCGTAAATTGAAAATTTAGGCGGTAGCTGCCTTGCTTTTCTTCAATCGAAATGCATTTGGCTTGTGCGTCCACATGTCCTTGTACAATATGTCCATCTAGTCTTGCATTCAAGGACATCCCCCTTTCGAGATTAATTGTGTCGTTTTTTTGCCAACCACCAATTGTCGTTTTTTGTATAGTCTCATCAATTGCAACCACTTCATACCATTCTTCTGAAATATTGGCTACCGTAAGACAAATACCACTGTGCGCAACACTTTGGTCAACTTTTAATTCATGCGTGAAATTCGATTGCATTCTAATTCGCAGATTGCTTCCTTCCTTTGAAATGGCAATAATTTTTCCCGTCGACTCAATAATACCTGTAAACATACTGTTTAGATCTTTAAAGTATTTTTATTAGGTGCAATACTAAAAAAGTTAATGCACACCATCCAATTATATTGTCTACCCAAAAAGCATTCTTTGGATGATTTGGGTTTTTATAAACCCAAATGCTTACACCCGTTCCACAAAGACTCCAACCAAAAGCATCCCATCCATCAAGCATGAACAAGCTGTATGGAAAATGGATAAAGGAGAAAGCTAACATCGGTAATAATAACAATAAAGCGCTTATAAAAGTTGTCTTTAAACCGTATTTAATGGGAAAGCTGAGGAAGCCATTTTGTTGATCTTCCTTCACCTGAATTAAATCGGTTAATAAACAAAGGGCATAATACAAACAAAAAATAGCAATGCCGTTTACAGCGGCAGATTTCCATTGCGTCAGGAGAAATTGTTCCGGGCCGTATGGGGATAAATTGTTTTGTTGAGAAATGTTTGCTGCCATGCTTTCCCAAACTGGCACAGCGTATTGCAATAAGGGGGCTAGCCAGATGGTATTGAGCCAACAGGCTGAAATGAGTAGTGGTTTTACCCATGGATTTTTTCGTAAGGGGAATTTAGAAAAAGGTGTTTGATAGATTAAACACATGACTAAATTGATTCCTATAATTATATTCAACGCGTTTAAAGTAAATGAAAGCAATAACGCAAGTGCTGCTGGAACTAGCCAAAGCCATATTTTGGCTTGTTGTCGGTAAAAAGTATAGATTGCATAGGTGCTTAAAAATGCACTTAGTATCAACCAAAACAAGTTAATATCATAGTTAGCGCCAAATGCGATGCTGAAATAAGCTGTAATACAGGCCGCACTTAAGCTAATCCATAAATTCGATCTAATTATTGCTGAGCTTGTTGACATAATTCGTGCAAACTTATTGAAATTATCCTTTACTTCGCTAAATGATTGTCTATCCGAATGCAAAGATAAATCTAGGCTTGAATATCCTTCGCAAACGCGAGGATGGATTTCATGAAATATCTTCTGTTTTTTATCCAGTAAAATGGAAAGATGCTTTAGAAGTTGTTCGTTCAAACGAGTTGAAGTTTACTTCAAGTGGGTTGCCGATTCCTGGCGCGCCTGAAAATAACTTATGTTTAAAAGCATATCTGCTATTGAAGGAAGCCTTTGATATCCCTCCTGTGCATATCCATTTACATAAAGTGCTGCCTATGGGAGGTGGACTAGGGGGCGGTTCTTCAGACGCTGCGTTTACCTTGCGTGTACTCAATGAGCTTTTTTCGCTCAACGTAGATACTTCGACCTTGAAATCTTTTGCTGCTCAGTTGGGAAGTGATTGTGCTTTTTTTGTTGAAAATAGACCGCAGTTAGCCTCTGGGAGAGGAGAGCTATTAACGCCTATCGAATTAAACTTAAAAGGGTATAAGATTTTGTTGGTATTTCCTGCTGTTGGCGTATCAACGCCTTGGGCCTATAGTCAAATAAAACCCCAAGTTCCTGATCGCTCCATTGTAGAAATATTACAGGGCCCTCTTGAAAATTGGAAGTCTCGTTTAGTGAACGACTTTGAATTGCCAATTTTCAAGGCACATCCTGAACTAGCGGAAATAAAAGAGGCTATGTACGAGTTCGGTGCAGAATATGCAGCAATGAGTGGTAGCGGAAGTACACTTTTTGGTATCTTTAAATCAAGTCAGTCTCTACCGCTCGAACAGTTGGAGATGTACGGTTATAACTGTTTTATTCACGAAGAATGAATCCTAAAAAAATAGTAATTCTAGGAAGTGCGCATCCGCTCAGAGGAGGTTTATCCGCATTCAATGAGCGACTAGCCTATCAATTGCAAGCAGAAGGACATGATGTTCAGATCTATACCTTTTCTCTGCAGTATCCTAATTTCCTTTTCCCAGGTACCACACAATACAGTGATGAACCAGCGCCTGCCAATTTAAAAATTGAGATAAAAGCAAATTCCATTAACCCCTTGAATTGGATCAAGGTTGGACGTGAATTGAAAAAACTTCGTCCTGATTTATTGGTGGTGAAGTTTTGGTTGCCTTTTATGGGGCCTTGCTTCGGAACAATATTGCGTATTTTAAAGCGCAATAAGCATACGCGTGTTGTGAGTGTACTCGATAACGTCATTCCACATGAAAATCGAATTGGTGATCGACCTTTCACACAGTATTTTCTAAAAACGGTTGACGCTTGCATCGCCATGAGTCGTTCCGTACAAGCAGATTTGAAAAGCTTACAACCCTCGATTCCGTGTGCATTTATCCCACATCCATTGTACGATCATTTTGGCGCAGTTGAATCTAATAGCCGCGCTCGTGCATCTTTAAAAATTGGGGAGAATGAAAAAGTGATTTTGTTTTTTGGCTTTATAAGAAAATATAAAGGCCTCGATATCCTTCTAGAGGCGATGGCGGATGAAAGAATTCGCGCTGCCGGTATTAAATTGTTGGTAGCTGGAGAATTTTACGAAGACGCAAACTTTTATACAGATTTAATTAATACACTAGATATAGCTTCGTCATGCATGATGCATACTGACTTTATACCGAATAGTGAAGTTGCAACGTACTTCAATGCTGCAGATGTCGTTGTGCAGCCCTATCGCACAGCCACACAAAGTGGAATCTCTCAGATGGCTTATCATTTCGAAAAGCCGATGATTGTAACGAATGTTGGAGGTTTGCCTGAAATCGTTCCAGACGGTAAAGTGGGCTTCGTCACAGAGGTGTCTGCACAAGCAATTGCAGAGGCTATCTTAACGTTTTTTAGTGATAAGCAGGCTGAAAAGTTAGTAGCAGGTGTAAAGGAAGAGAAGTTGAAATATGAGTGGCATCACATGAGTGCTGCAATTTTAAATGCTTAATAAATAAAATATGTATTCTGTTGTCAAGCGCTTTTTTGATTTTAGTGTCGCATTAATTGCAGCCTTAGTTCTTTCTCCAATTCTAATTCCTATCGTTATTCTGTTGAAATTGTCAGGCGAAGGTGAAGTTTTGTATGGACAAGATAGAGTAGGGTATAAACAATCGAAATTTAAGATTTGGAAGTTTGCTACCATGTTGAAAAACTCTCCGAATATGGGCAGCAAAGATGTGACTTTAAGAAATGATCCACGCGTCACTTTCTGGGGCAAGTATCTCCGCATCACTAAATTAAATGAACTGCCGCAAATACTCAATGTCTTAAAAGGTGACATGAGTTTGGTCGGACCTCGACCACTTATGCCTGTAAGTTTTGCGTATTATTCGCAAGAAGTGCAATATAAAGTATATGATTCTGTGCCAGGTATTACGGGAATTGGATCCTTGATTTTTCGTGATGAGGAACACTTAGTTTCCTCCCAAACAGAATTCGATAGTCCGCATGATTACTATAAGCAACGTATTTATCCTTATAAGGGGCAATTGGAAATGTGGTATCAAAGTCATAAAGGACTAAAAGTTGATTTTCTTATACTGTGTTTGACCGCAATTAGCTTGTTTTTTAAGCAAAATAAGCTTGCATATCAAGTGTTTAGCGACTTGCCCCCTAATCCATTTATTCCATCGGTAAACGCGAATTAATTCGTATATTCGCGGTAAATAAGCAAGAAGTAGAATGGAGCGCTTTAATTTACTTACTAAGTCGGTGCTGTTTTTTCCAGCATTAGCTATGATATGCGCTTTTCTCATTACGTGGATTTCCATCCCATCCATTATTCAGGTAGCTCGATTAAAACATTTGTTTGATGAACCGGATGATAATAGGAAATTGCATAAACGTGTAGTTCCAACATTAGGAGGGCTTGCAATATTTGCTGGTTCTATTATTTCCTTAATGCTTTTCACGGATACGTATACTTTTCACGGGCGTCAATTTGTGATGGCGGCGCTTTTGATTTTGTTCTTTCTTGGGATCAAAGATGATATTATAATCCTTTCTCCTTATTCAAAATTTTTAGGTCAGTTCATCGCTTCTCTTATCATTGTTTGGGCGGGTGATATTCGTATTGATTCATGGGGAGGAGTCTTTGGAGTACATGTCTTGAGTTATGAAGTCAGTATTGTATTTAGTGTTTTATTTATCATGGTTTGTATCAATTCCTTTAATATGATTGATGGAATTGATGCTTTAGCCGGTTTAATTGGCTTGATAACGGCAGGCACCTTCGCATGTTGGTTTTATTATGCTAATTATCCGCAACCGTTGATTCTGGCTGCCGCTATGATGGGTTCTATCCTGGCATTTCTTCAGTTTAATATCACCCCTGCTCGGATTTTTATGGGAGATACCGGCTCAATGTTGATCGGTTGTATCATTGGTGTTCTTACTATTTTATTCATTAATTTGAATCATTCTGTACCCGCCAATTTAAAGATTAACTCAGCTCCGGTAGTTGCCTTCGGTATTTTGATAATCCCTGTTTTTGATTTGTTGCGGGTCTTTATTTTACGTCTGCTAAAAGGACGATCTCCTTTTCATGCCGATAATCTACATATGCATCATCAATTGTTGATTTTGGGATTTTCTCATTTAAATGCTTCTATTTTGCTGGCACTTGTAAACCTAGCTTTTATTGCTATGGCATTTTTGTTCAATAAATACCAAACGGAAGGACTTCTTCTATCCTTAATAGGAGTAGCTGTTTTTTTATCCATAATAGTAGATGTTTTAGTTAAAAGAAAACTGAAGAAATGAATAAGTTTAAATTTGCTGTAATTGGCATGGGCCACATCGGAAAGCGACATGCACAAATGATTAAGAATAATCCAGATGCAGAGTTAGTGGCTGCTGTGGATGTAAATACCGCACTCAAAGATGAAATTGAATCTCAATTCGGGTGTGCTTATTTTAGCAGTATTGATGAACTTATGGCTTCTGATATTAAGATTGATGTTGTCAATGTTTGTACACCGAATGGTTATCACGCTGAACATGCAATAAAAGCCTTAGATCGTGATTGCCATGTGGTGGTTGAAAAGCCAATGGGGCTTACCAAAGCAGCCTGTGAACAGGTTATTTACAAATCATTACAAGCGCATAAGCATGTGTTTTGTGTGATGCAGAATAGATATAGTCCGCCAAGTGCTTGGTTGAAGCAAGTTTTGACAGAAGAACGTTTAGGAAAGATTTTTATGGCCCAAATAAATTGCTATTGGAATCGTGATGAACGTTACTATAAAAAAGGTGGCTGGAAAGGAACGCTGGACCTTGACGGTGGCCCGTTATTTACGCAGTTTAGCCACTTCCTAGATATCATGTATTGGTTATTAGGTGATATCAATGACATTCAGGCGCGTTTTGAGAATTTTAATCATGCGTATACACCGTTTGAAGACTCAGGATCTGTTAACTTCAAATTCATAAATGGCGGTATTGGGGTCTTAAATTATTCTACTTCAATGTGGGATAAAAACTTGGAAAGCTCGATCACCATAATAGGCGAAAAAGGCAGTATTAAAGTTGGTGGGCAGTATATGGACAAAGTTGAATATTGTCATATCGAAAATTACACAATGCCTGAGCTTCCACCTTCAAATCCTCCAAATGATTACGGTGCTTACAAGGGAAGTGCAGCCAATCACCATTATGTAATTGAAAATGTTGTCGATACCTTAAAAGGTAAAACGTCTGCAACTACTAATGCCTTAGAAGGCTTAAAGGTGGTTGAAATAATTGAACGCATTTACGCGCTTAAACCTTAAGGGATGTGTGCCATTGCCGGCATTCTAAGTGCATCGCAATTAATAGAAGACAGAGAGTCTGCTCTGTTACAAATGTTGGCACAAGGAAAGCGTCGTGGCCCTGATGGACAAGCTATCTGGCACGATTCAGTTTATAGTGTCGGACAGCGGCAATTGCATATTATGCAGTCGCCTCTTGAGAAGCAGGAAACCTTACAGCCTTTTATTTTTCAAGATAGGTATGTCCTAGCTTGGAATGGTTCTATTTATAATTATATCGAACTACGTCAGGATCTACAAGCTATTGGATGTGTGTTTACCACATATACAGATACTGAAGTCTTAGCACAAGGATTAGCTTTTTCCGGTTTGTCTTTTCTTTCCAAAATAAACGGAATATTTGCACTTTCTTTTTTTGATACCAAACAAAAAAAACTCACGCTCGCGGTAGATCGATTCGGGGTTAAGCCATTGCATTATCTCGTTCAAGGTAATATGTTTTCCTTCGCTTCCGAAATTAAACAACTGGTTGCCGCAAACAATAGTAAGCCTAATTTTAATGCATTGGTTAATTTTTTATTGTTTAATGCTGAAAACAATTCATTACAAACCGCATTTGAAGGGGTTTTTAGATTACAAGGTGGACACTATCTAGAAGTGAACCCCAATTCAAACGAATTAATTGTGCAACAGTGGCATTCGTTTGATTGGCAACAAAGTGAAGTAGTCGCCTCATTTGATGAAGGTGTGACGATGTTTCAAAAACTTAGCACAAATGCAATTCGCTTGCAAGAAAGGCATGCCGTAAATCAAGGGATAGGTTTGAGCGCTGGCTTGGATAGTAGTTGGATCTTTCATCAATTAAAGCAATTCAATAGTCAGGTTAGTGCCTTTACCGTAGGGGTATCTGGAGATAAGTACGATGAAAGAAAACGCGCTAAATTTCTTTTTGATGAATACGCTACCGCGCAAGATCGATTTACAAGTGTAGATTTTAACAGTGATGAATTAATTTCGGAGTTAGATGATTTAAGTTATGTTCAAGAAGAACCATTTGCCGACCCCTCTGTGTATATGCAATATCGGATGATGAAGGTTGCATCGCAACAAGGTGTGCGTGTGATGTTAAGTGGTCAGGGTGCCGATGAATTATTGTTAGGTTATGAGCGCTATTGTTTGTTAGAGAGCCTTTCCTTGCCCTTGTTTAAGCAGTGGTCGTATTTCAAAAAAATGCAGTTAAAATCGAATTTGTCTGTTTCAAAATTCTTTATATTTCAACACGTTTTTGCAAATGCGTCTTTGCGAACGGCTCGCGTGAAATACATTCATAGAGGGATGTTTGCAGAAAAAATGCGATTAGGTAATTTTCAATTTTGGAAAGAGGAGGCTGATTCCTATCGTCAGCTTTCGAATTTATATGCAAACGAAATTGAACATGCTCATCTACCCAAATTATTGCGTTATGAAGATAGAAATGCTGCTGCTTTCGGTATTGAAGGACGTCAGCCGTTTTTGGAAAATGAATTGTCTGATTTTTTAATAAAACTCCCGCAATACCATAAGATAAAAGAGGGTAGTTCCAAACGTATTTTGCGATCAACTTTAGAAAAAGTAGGTTTGCATGACCTTGCGCAACAGAAAGTAAAAATAGGCTTTGCATCGCCAGATGCTTTATGGCAACCAGCACATGCAGAAATGGTTGATTTGATTAACAAAAGTAGATTGTTAAAAGAAGTGTATCATTCCTTGCCTCCTATTAAAAGTAATACGCGGATGTTGTGGAAATTGCAATCTGTAGCACGATGGGAAAAAATGTACAATCTTTGATACGGGTGTAAAAAATTGTAGCCTAAGTAAAGGAAGACGCTTATATTCTGTGTATTTTTATAGTATGGAATTTTACCGATTTTCAAAGGAATCGTCATGGGCAGAGAAGTCACTTTATAGTTGCTTTTGGACTGTACTTTTGCTAATACCTTTTGATGCCTATTTTCTTCCTTTTAAAACAGGGCCTATTACAATCTATCCTTATTTTTTAGGGGTACTCGGAGGTGTTTTTTTTAGTTTTTTTATTAAAGGCACTAAACGCAAAGTTCCCTTAAGTTTTAAACTGTTATTAGGACTTGTAAGTATTTGGGTGTTTGTTGCTCTTTTACTATTACTTAAGGTGCATGATAAACATCGAGCACTATATGCCGTTCGCAGTATATTATTCTTGTGGCTTCATATTGTTTTGCTCTATCGAACATGGCAGGTTGTTGATGGGACTAAGCTTAAACATTGGTTGAGTGACGCTATTCAAGTCATGCTTTTCT
This sequence comes from Chitinophagales bacterium, assembly GCA_947452995.1. Lineage (GTDB taxonomy): Bacteria > Bacteroidota > Bacteroidia > Chitinophagales > CAIODY01 > JAHEYX01. The sequence goes on along the minus strand of CANGEV010000003.1, from coordinate 166,448 downwards.
TCTTAATAGTTTGCGGTTTTTTTGAATATTTAACTGGGATTCATTTAGTAGGTGCTCAAACGGTAAAGATTTTAAATGAGCCAATTGGGGATTTTACCTATGCTCCAATGGCGTTTTATGATAATCCGAATAATTTCATGGTGTATCTTTTGTCAGGGGTCTTCTTGCTATTATACTTGAAAGAAAATTGGAGAAAGAGTCTTTCTGTTTTGTTGGGCTTTACAATGCTTTTTTTCTTCTTTGCTGAAGTTGCGGACTCTAGATTCGGAATTATAATTTCCTTCATGATGTTGGCCTATGTTGTATTTAAGTTTGGAATGAACTGGTTAAAGAGCCAAGGGTTATTAGTCTTGGTAAGTAGTTTTTCACTTGTAGCAGGCGCTGTGGTTTTTCTAACATTTCCGGTTTTTTTAGGTCCGATATGGAAGAAGAATCCGAAGTACACGCTCAATGAAATTGCTGGTGCGAAATATGATGTTCAGGCAAAACAGGTTAGCTTTATTCGTGGAGATTCTTTGGCGAAAATTATTCCAATAGACAGTGTTGTCGCCGGGTATCGTCATTTTAAGGGACGTACAGCCATGCCTTCTACACAGATTAGAATCAATCTTAATAAAAATTCGTGGGATTTGATTCAATTATCGAAAGGTCTTGGTGTAGGGCCAGGCCAGTATTCCTGGTATTATGAAAATGGATATACCAAATATCCAACAACAACAGTCACGAACCCCCATAATGCATTTGCAGAAATTGCAGTTGAGTATGGTCTATTAATGTTCGTATTGCTAATAAGCTTTTTTGTTTATTTGTGGCGAACGTATTATTTAACCTGTAAAAGGTTGGGTGACTATGAGTTGTTTTATTGGCATTGTTTATTTATGTTGGTATTGCCGTGCTTATTAAATGTTCCTTCCGCCTATCTTAATTTAAATATTGGATGGTGGTTGTTAATTATACTTGTTGTAGTTCCTGAATTTAAAAAGTCAAAATAAATTTAGGATGAACGCAACTGAGCAGAAACAATATTTCAAAAACTTTATTCAGCTTTTTTCTGGGAATACGATAGGGCAGCTAGTGCCTTTTATATTTGCTCCGATAGTGGGTCGTTTATTTACCCCTGAGCAAATTGGTATACAAGAGAGCTTTTTATCAGTTGCAGGAATGTTTGCTATTATTGCTGCTGGACGTTTTGAAATTGCATTTGTTTTGGAGAACGATAGAAAGAAAGCTATAAATTTATTATCGCTTGCACTATTACTTGTTTTCTGCTTTACAATCTTAGGTACATTGCTTGGCTTGTTTCCGCAACCTATTTTGTATTTCTTCAAGGATACTAAGCTTAGGCCGCATTTATTTTTTCTTGGAATTGCCATTAGCTTACTTGCGTTGCAATCTGTCATAACGCAATGGCTTTTGCGTGAAGGGGCTTATGGTAAAATTTCTTGGGTTCGTATTTTACAGTCATTTATACAAAATGGAGGATACGCACTTGCGGGCTATTGGGCTGCCGGGGTAAATGGATTATTGGTAGCATGGCTAATCGGTGCATTTGTACCCGTATTGGTAATGGGTTATCAGTCGATGCGTAAAGTAGAGTGGCAAGAAACGAGATGGGAATTAATGTTAGAGGAAGGGCGAAAGTATAAGGATTTTCCTATGATAAATTCTTTACACGCATTTACGGATCTAGTTGCCACTTCTTTTTTATTGCTAGGTATTATTTCTACTCATTTCGGATTAACAGCCTTAGGGATGTTTGCTTTGATGAATAGATACCTTCGCGCTCCACTTGCATTGGTTAGCGGTACATTGGCTCAACTATATTATCGAGAAGCAGGAACCTTACTAAATCAGAAACGATCTATCAAACCAATATTCTTGCGAACTCAAAAACTTATGTTGCTTGTTCTTGTGCCAGTAACAATCGTTATTTTAATTTGGGGACCCGATATTTTTGCCTTATACCTCGGCGAAAAATGGCGTAGTGCTGGTGTGTATGCTAAATTTCTTTTGCCTGCGATTATAAGTAATTTTATAACCTCTGCTATTTCTAGTTCTCCGTTGTTGTTTAACAAACAACGCTGGGCCTATCTCTTTAGTGTGACGGGCTATGTATTTAGTTTATCGGCTTTATATTTTGCAGCAAATATGCATTGGGCATTTCAACATGCCTTGCTTATCTATGCGCTTGTTTTATTGGTTTATTACCTCTCATTAGTCGTTTGGTATTATTCATTAATCTTAAAACACGATCGTGATGTTAATATTGGTTAATGGGTTGCCCTTATTTGCTAAACAGATTGTAGAGGATATGAACGCCTTTCAGTCTGAACATCGATTTGTGTTCTGTAATACGTACTACAAGCGATTGGATAAATTGAAGTTTTTTCTGTTGATGCCTTTTGCTAGCATGTGTATTTCTGTTAATGGAGTTACCGATGATAGCGCTGCATTGAATTGGGTTATTCAACTTCGAAAGAAACTCATCTTATTGTGGAGTGGTACTGATGTATTACTTGCATTGGAACGGAATAGCAAGCAAACTATGTCGCGTAAATATATTGATTATGCGTTGAATGCTACGGATTCTGCGTTGCTTTCAAGTGAATTAGACCAATTGCAAATTCCGCATGTCATTACGTATTTTAAATGGTTGCCCCTTGAATCATTGCAAAAACAAACCTACAATCGCATCCGTGTTTTGAGCTATGTTGCAAAAGGTAAAGAAGATTTTTATGGTTGGCAGACGATACGGCAAGCGGCTATTGATAATCCGTTGCTTGATTTTGTTTTGGTAGGTACGGATGGCAAGGATTTAAGTTTACCTCATAATGTAACTTGTCTGGGATGGATAGATAAGACTAAGCTCACTCAATTGTATAAAGAATGTGCTATCTTTCTTCGTTTACCGAAACATGATGGATTCTCTTTATCTGTCTTAGAAGCCATTGCTTACGGAGCAGAGGTAATCTGGACGACCCCTATGCCTTCCTATGTAGAGAGATGGACGGAAGGACAGTCAATAAATCAAATTATTGATAAACTTGTTTCGCAAATTGAAGCGCGAAAAATGACCTCTAATTTCGAACGTCAAAAAGCGTTAGTGAAACAATTTAGTAGAGAGAATATACTGTCGGGATTTCTAAATACAATTAACGCTACCTCATGAATAAGCCTCGAAATATAGTTCTTTTAACTACTTGGTTTCCGCCCATGAATGGAGTAGCCGTTAATCGTATGGAGGCCTTTGAGATGTATTGGAACAAAGCGGAAACAAACTTCCACATAATTACATTATTGGCAGATAAGAAGATGAAGCGTGAAGAGCACACTACAGGTGCTCGAATTTTACGTTTACCAAATAAACCTTTAATAGATATTTGGCCAACTATTCCAGGTGATCCGAAGTGGTTACATTATACGAAAGTAGCCTGGAATATTTTGGTGAATAAATTAGTGCCGCATCGGCAAATGGACTGGGCTAAACGTGCATTAGCCGCTTTGCAAGAATTACACACACAATATCCGATTGATGTCATTATAAGTTCTGCGTTTCCTATCGAACCGCATTGGGTTGCAAAAGAGTTTTGTAAATCACACCCCGATGTAATGTGGGTGGCCGACTCTCGTGATGAACTATCTAAGAATCCGCATATTGACGAGAAATCGCGCAGACAATATTTAGAAGTGGAAGCATGGATAAATTCCTATGCGCAGGTTGCAACCTCAGTAAGTGGACCTATTGTCGCCGACTTTCAGCACTTATTGCCGAATGTTCCTATAGTCGCTGAAATAAGAAACGGTCACAATTTAGAATTACCATCTCCCGCCAACTATCAGTTTAATGAAGTTTTTACGATAGTCTATGCTGGTACTTTCTATGGTGCACGCAAGCCGAACACATTTTTTCAAGGAATGCTAGCTTTTCTCGAAAGAAATAAATATGCTAAAATATTAATACGTTTTGTGGGCACTAGTCATAATTTTTCTTACCCACAACATAATAGGATAGAAGTGGCATTTTTGCCGAAATGTAGTAATGCGGAGGCTTGTCGTCAACAGGAGTTGGCGGATGCTAATTTATTGCTGTTACCGATACTTGAGGCTCGAGGCGTTTATTCAGGCAAATTGTTTGATTATCTGGCTGCCTGTAAGCCTATTATTGCAGTCGTAGATCCGACCGACGTTGCAGCTGAATTAATACGGGAATGTGATGGCGGCTATATCGCGCACTTTGATGATATTGGTGAAATTAGTAAGGCAATTGAAAAAGCATATTTGCAATGGGAGTCACGAGCCATATTTCAAAGTGATAGGATCAAAGTAAATGGATTACATCGTCGTTATCAAGTAGCACATTTGCAATCCTTAGTTGAAGGACAATTTTTAAAGTTTCGTTCTAAATCACAAATGTAATGTTGAAGTTTCTATTGAACGATACACAGCGAATTAAATTCTGGGCGATTGCCTTTCTATTGGTTATGCCACTAGGAGGACATTTGTCTAATTTAATTTTGGTGCTACTTTCAATTGATGCACTTCAGTTTTTTATTCGTCAGCCCCATTCTATTAAAAAAGCTTGGACGCCTATAAACCTATGGTTGCTGAGTGGATTTTTACTGTATCTCATCGGTATGTTTTACACGCAAGATAAAAGGGAGGGATGGTTTTTAGTGCAGCAGCGTGTCTTGTTTCTGCTATTACCATTATTATTTGCACTTCATTTTAATATCTGGAAATCGATACGTGAACGCATGTTGACAGCTTTCATGTTTGGTAATTTTATGGCAGCCATTTTTTGCTGGTTGAGAGGGTGCTATGTTTTTTGGAATGGAATATATTGCGAAGCAAACATTAAAGGATTTCCCGTCTATAGCGATTTTTCAAAATGTTTACATCCTACTTATGCATCCCTCTATTTGGTGATTGCATTAGGTGTATTATTAATACAACATAAAAAATGGCCTAATTGGATTGCAATTTTAGGATTCGCATTTTTACTCTTAACTCTTTTTGTCTATTCTTCTAAGGCTGCTTTGCTTGCGGCATTTCCTGTTATTGTGTTTCTAGTTTTAAATAGGATTCCCAAAAAATGGCGTTTGAAAGGTGGTATACTGATCTTATTGTCTTTTCTGGCATTGTTCCTCCTTAATCCGCGGGTGCGTAAACTGCAAGGAATGATTAAAGAAATACTTTCGCATCAAAAAGTAGATACTACGATTTCTTCTGATGATAGCAATGCGCAACGTACGATGACCTGGAAAACTGCCTGGCAATTGTTTAAGGAAAAGCCTTTTACTGGGCATGGAACAGGTGATAGTAAAAACTTATCGGTAGCTATTTATAAAGCGCAACATTTAGATGTTCTGGTTGAAAAGAAGCTAAATGCGCACAACCAATTTTTAGAAGAAGCAGTTAAGTTCGGACTTTGGGGACCTTTATGGTTGTTAGTCGGTTTAGGAATGATCTTGTATCGTGGGATAAAAAGGAGGAACAAGTTATTGTTAATCTTTGTTTGGCTCTTCTATTTTAATTTTTTATTTGAATCTATGCTTCTAACGCAAGCCGGTATTTTTGCGTTTGGCATACTACTCTTAATTTTGTTTAATAGTCCTCGTCCTGAAACTCCCTCATCTCCTGAATTAGTTAATAAATGAAAATAATTACTGTTATAGGCGCTCGGCCTCAATTCGTAAAAGCTGCTGTAGTTAGCAGAGCCATCCAACAGCAAAATGGAATCGAAGAATTAATCATTCATACCGGTCAACATTTTGATGCCAACATGAGTGATGTTTTTTTTGAAGAAATGTCTATCCCAAAGCCATCCTTTAATCTAAACATTCATGGATTAAATCATGGTGCCATGACAGGACAGATGCTTGAAGGCATTGAAAAGATTTTGGTCAATGAAAAGCCAGATGCCGTATTAGTTTATGGAGATACTAATTCCACTTTAGCAGGGGCCTTAGCTGCGGTTAAGTTACATATCCCCGTTGCCCACGTGGAAGCTGGTTTACGTAGCTTTAATATGCGTATGCCTGAAGAGGTGAATCGTATTTTAACGGATCGTATTTCTAATTGGTTGTTTTGTCCAACACAAACAGCAATTGATAATCTTGTTAACGAAGGGTATAAGCACATTGGAATTCCGATGTTGAATGTAGGGGATGTGATGTATGATTCAGCTATGTATTATGCTACCATGTCTGAAGAGAAAGCACAGGTTTCAAAGCAGTTTGATAAAGGTAGTTTTGTGCTTTGTACTTTACATCGTGCGGAGAATACGGATAATATTGATAATTTAACGTCGATTCTCGATTCGTTAAATCAAATAAGCAAAGAGATTAATATCGTGCTGCCCTTACATCCTCGTACTCGCCAGATAATTGCGAAAAATAATTTACGCGTTGACTTTACTATGATTGATCCCGTAGGCTATTTCGATATGATTGAGTTGTTGAAGAAATGTAGCTTCGTAATGACCGATAGTGGTGGATTACAAAAGGAAGCGTATTTCTTTGCCAAACATTGTATTACGCTTCGTGAGCAAACAGAGTGGGTTGAATTGGTAAATAACGGCTTCAATGAAATCACCGGCTCCGATACAGCACGCATCTTAAGCGCCTATCGCAATTTGCCTAATAGAAAAGCAGATTTTAATATGCCTTTATATGGAGATGCTAAAGCAGGTGAAAAAATTGTTCAAGCGTTAATGCAAAAAGCATAATGAAGATTTTACTCCTCACACAATATTTTCCACCCGAAGTAGGAGCCCCTCAAAATCGTTTGTTTGAGTTAGCTATCCGCTTGCAAAAAAAAGGTGCGCAAGTAGATATCCTAACTGCCATGCCGAATTATCCGGCAATGGAAATACATCCTGAATTTAAAGGCAGAATTTTTTCGAAAGAAGAGATGCAAGGCTTGAAAGTCTTTCGCTCTTGGATATATGTGAGTAAAAGTAAATCTATCCCAATCCGTCTCCTAAACTATTTTTCCTTTGTATTTAGCTCCTTATTCTTCGGATTATTTATCAAGGGTAAATATGATTTTTTAATGGTAGAGTCACCCCCTTTGTTTTTAGGGATTACTGCTAGGATTTTGTCTATACAAAAACGAGCGAAACTTATTTTTAATGTAAGCGATTTATGGCCTGAAAGCGCCGAGAAATTAGGCCTCGTTACCAATAAGCGCTTTTTAAAATGGGCAACCACACTGGAAGAATATTTATATCGCAAGTCGGCTTTAATTACTGGGCAAACGCAAGGCATTGTAAAGAATATTAAAACTAGATTTCCGCAGAAAGAAGTCTATTGGTTAAAGAACGGTGTTGATATGAATTTCTTTGATGCCGAAAGTTTGCAGAATAGCAATTGGCGCGCAGAAAACGGTTATGATCCAAACCTTCAATTGTTTCTCTATGCAGGGATATTAGGACATGCACAAAAATTGGAAACTATTTTGGAGGCTGCTTCCTTGTTAAAAGACAACACAAATATTCGTTTTATTATGATGGGTAGTGGTCCGGAGAAGGATTTTCTACTTGATGAAAAGGAACGCCTTCAGCTAAATAATGTTGATTTTATCGGCGTTCAGCCTAAAGCAAAAATGCCTGAAATTGTAGCAGCTGTTAATGCAACCGTTATTCCATTACGTAAGCTTGATTTATTCTTAGGTGCTATCCCTTCGAAGATATTTGAAAATCTATCCATGAAAAAGCCTATTCTACTTGGTGTTGATGGTGAAGCACGTGAACTATTTATAGAAGAGGGGAAGGCTGGCTTATTCTTTGAACCAGAGAATGCGCAAGCACTCGCCGACGCTGTTTTGAAGATCGCATCAAATGATACTTTGCAAAAAGAATTGGGTGAAAACGGCTTTCGTTACGTAGCCGAATTTTTTGAACGTGATAAGTTGGCTACAGACTTCTATACGTTCCTTGACAAAAATAATAGTTAATAACAATATGTCGATTTATATACCAATACTACTTTTATTCTTAGCAGGATTTTTTGGCGGAGCACTCAGCTTCCTCGTACCACATAATAAACAATCCTGGGTTCAAATAGTTTTATCATTCACTGGAGCGTACCTCTTTGCCTTTGTGCTTTTACACATGGTTCCTCATGCGATGGAAACTTATGGCGGTCATCAAGCAATGCTTTGGTTTCTATTAGGCTTTCTAATTCAATTTATCCTTCAACGTTATTCACATGGTTTAGAACATGGTCATGCACATCATCATGATCATCTACCTTCCAAAGAATGGATTATAATTGCACTTGGTTTATCGCTTCACGCCCTGACAGAAGGCTTACCATTGATGGATAATAAAATGAGCCAATCTGATTTTCTTGGTTTGATTTTCGGTATTGCTATTCACAAATTGCCCGAGGCATTTGCACTTGCATGTATGCTTTCTCATTCAGTAGCACGTTCGTCCTTTAGATGGGCTTGGGTATTGGCCTTCTCTCTATTAACGCCGTTATCCATTGCATTTTTTCATGGTATCGGTTTAGATCATTCTCGCTTCTTATCTGTATTCTTTCCTTTAGTTGCTGGAAGCCTGCTTCAAATCGCAACTAGTATACTTTATGAAAGCGCCAATAAACAACATAAACTAAACTTCGATAGAATTCTACCACTTGTAATAGGGTTCTTGGCCGCAGCTCTAGTTTCCTAAAACTTATTTTTAATTTTATTCTTAAATCTTTTAAAATGCAAACTCCGGAATTTATTCTCGTTACAACAAACTACGATACACATATCGCCCTGATTCAATTAAATCGACCTAAAGAATTAAATGCATTAAATCTTCAACTAATGCTTGAACTCAAAGAAGCCTTACGAGAGTTGGATGCGAATGATGATGTACGCGCTATTATCATTACGGGTAATGAACGTGCATTTGCTGCAGGCGCCGATATCAAACAAATGGCAGGTAAATCAGCCATTGATATGTTGAATATAGATCAGTTCACAACGTGGGATTCCATCAAGAAAACGAAGAAGCCGATAATTGCCGCTGTGAGTGGTTTTGCTTTAGGTGGCGGGTGTGAATTATGTATGACTTGTGATATGATTGTTGCTTCAGAAACGGCTAAATTCGGACAACCAGAAATAAAAATTGGGGTAATGCCAGGTGCGGGTGGAACACAACGTTTGACGCGTGCCGTTGGTAAAGCATTAGCAATGGAAATGGTATTAACTGGAAAGTTTATCTCAGCAGATGAAGCATTGGCAGCTGGTTTAATTAATAGAGTAGTGCCCGTTGAGTTGTATATGAATGAAGCATTGAAATTAGCTAGAGAAATTGCTGCTCAATCGCCTGTGGCCGTACGTCTTGCAAAGGAAAGTGTATTACAAGCGTACAACGGTAGCCTTGACGAAGGTTTGGTATTCGAACGCAAGAACTTCTATCTGTTATTTGCAGGCGAAGATCAGAAGGAAGGGATGGCTGCTTTTGTTGAAAAACGTGCGCCATTATTTAAGGGTAAATAAAATAAAAAAGGGAATGATTGCTCATCCCCCTTTTTAACCTTAAAATTTAAAACTATGAAAACTGACGTGAAGATAAGGTGGGTTCTATCCGATTCCAAATTTATTTTTACTTTTTTTCAAGTATCCTAAAGCATGTCTACACCCGAAGAAAGAAGTCGTTGGATAAAAAGCCTTGCAGCAAATTCGGGATTTGAGTTTTGTGGAATCTCTCCAGCTGGCTTTCTATCTGAAGAGGCGCCGCGATTAGAAAAGTGGCTGAGCAATTCTTTTCATGGAGAGATGGCCTATATGGAACGAAACCTCGATAAGCGCCTCGATCCAAGCCTTTTAGTTCCAGGAGCAAAGTCGGTGATTACACTGATGAAAAACTATTATCAGCCTTCTCATCAATCAGAAATTAAGAGCTCCAGATATGCGTTTGGACTCGATTATCATGAAGTGATTAAAGAGAAAATGCGATGCATGCTTTCTGCCATGCAACAAGAGTGGGGACAATTCGAACATCGCTCTTTCGTGGATTCTGCACCAGTTTTAGAGCGCGCTTGGGCACGTAATAGTGGATTAGGATGGATAGGGAAGAATAGTATGTTGATTCATCCGAAAGTGGGCTCTAATTATTTTTTGGCTGTAATTATTCTGGATGTAGAGCTACGTACAGATCAGCCATTAGCTAAAGATTATTGTGGCTCTTGTCAGCGTTGTATAGATGCTTGTCCGACTGATGCAATTGTCTCACCAAAAGTGGTAGATGCTCGAAAATGCATTTCTTACCTATCCATAGAATTGAAAGGTGAAATGCCAACCGATGCACCCGCCTATGATTCGTGGGTCTTTGGTTGCGATATCTGCAATGATGTTTGCCCTTGGAATCGCTTTGCGAAACAACATAATGAAGAAGCATTTCATCCATTGAATGATATCAACCAATGGTCAAAAGCCGATTGGGAGGCGCTTACAGAGGAGAGCTTTAAAATATTATTTAAACACTCACCAATCAATCGTAGCAAATGGAATGGCCTGCAACGCAATCTGCGTCACATTCTTCATTCAAAAGATTAAAAATTATAGGCTTATTTAGGCCCCAAGAATAAGGAAGTGATAGAAGCGTTTTCATGCACATTACGTATTGCTGTCGCAAACAAATGGGCCGTAGGTAAACGCTTAATTTTATCTGATTTACGCGCATAAGGAATTGTATCGCAGACAACCAATTCCGTCAATACAGATTTTTCTATCGTATCAATAGCTTCGCCACTTAAGACTGGATGCGTACAAACTGCACGAACACTCTTTGCTCCTTTTTCCATCAATAATTTAGCCGCATTTGATAAAGTACGCGCAGTGTCAACAATATCATCAACTAAGATGATGTCTTTGCCTGCAACATCTCCAATAACTGTCATACCAGCAATTTCATTCGCACGTTTTCTTTGCTTGTCGCAAATAACCATGTCGCCGTTGAAGTATTTCGCGTACGTACGAGCACGATTGGTGCTTCCAACGTCAGGAGAAGCGAAACAGATGTTCTCATCCAATCCTAATGTCTTAAGATATGGAATGAAGATATAAGAAGCATCCAAGTGATCCACTGGGATGTCAAAGAATCCTTGAATCTGAGGGGCATGTAAATCCATCGTCACCACACGATTTGCACCGGCAGCAGTGATCAAATTCGCTACTAATTTCGAGCCAATAGCTACACGAGGACGATCTTTACGATCTTGGCGCGCATAACCATAATATGGGATAACTACTGTAATATAATGTGCAGATGCACGACGAGCGGCATCTATCACTAATAATAGTTCCATTAGGTTTTCTGCTGGAGCATTCGTGGAGGCAATAATGAATACATATTCACCACGAACGGATTCCTGAATTTCAGGTTGTATTTCGCCATCGCTAAATTGCTGTGTATTGATAGCTGATAATTCGATCCCGTATTCACGGGCGATGTCGCGGCTTAAATATTGAAAATTACGGCCGGAAAAGATTTTTACTTGTCTGCTCATGGTAGGGTGAAATGCTTGTTGCTGCAAAGTTAATTTCTTGTTTTGTTAATGCTTAATTTCAGAGCAACTTCGGATAGATTATTTATGCACAAATGGTGTAAAACGACATTTTGAAAATAAAAAAGTCCCGTTAAACGGGACTTTTTATAGAGATAATAAATAGGATTAACGCTTCAAATGACGAACAATAGTGAATCCAGATGTCTTATCTGTATACGTCCACGTTTCACTGTTTCTCGTCATGTCTGTGATAATAAACGTCAAAGCTGCAGCACTTGTCGTAGACGTAATAGTGATACGCTCATTATCGGAGTCGTAGGTCCAAGTGTATTTTTTAGATCCACTGCCGTTTTGAAAAGTAACTGTTTCCTTGTCAAAAGTAGCTGTACCACTTGCTGAAGTAACAGTACTTAATACCGAAGTTGTTTCGTCATAGGTCCAAACCCCCGCCTTAGATGGTAAAACCTTTTCTGGGTTTTTAGAACAAGCAATAAAGCCTAATACTACGAATAAAACAGCTAAGGAGAAATGAATAGTCTTTTTCATATCTTGAATATACAAAGTTTTAGTTTGATTGAGCCGCTTTTGCGTGATCAGCTAAAAACTGAGCAAGGCCAATATCAGTCAATGGATGTTTTAATAAGCCAGCAATTGCTGAAAGTGGGGCAGTAACAACATGCGCACCTACTTCAGCACATTTAACAATATGCAATGGTGTGCGGATTGAAGCAGCTAAAACTTGCGTTTGGTATCCGTACATCGCATAAATATGAACGATTTGTTGAATCAATTGAACACCATCCCAATTAATATCATCTACACGACCAACAAATGGACTTAAATAAGTAGCACCAGCTTTGGCAGCTAAAATCGCCTGACCAGCACTGAATACCAATGTACAGTTTGTCTTGATGCCTTGAGAAGTGAAGTACTTAATGGCTTTGATACCATCCTTTGTCATCGGCACTTTAACCACAATATTTTCGTGAAGACGAGCCAAGGCCTTACCTTCTTTAATCATACCTTCGTAATCAGTAGAGATTACTTCTGCAGATACTGGTCCATGCACCAATTTGCAAATTTTTACATAATGGTCGAGGATATTCTGTTCGCCAGAGATACCTTCTTTCGCCATTAGCGAAGGGTTTGTAGTTACGCCATCCAAAATGCCCATATCGTAGGCCTCTTGAATCTGTGCTAGGTTTGCGGTGTCGATGAAGAATTTCATAGGTTTGATTTGTATAGCTTGTTGTAAAACACAAAAGGACGTCGTAAAAGACGTCCCTTTGCTATTCTACTAGATTAATTCAAAGAAAAAAATGGCAAGTTGACTATATCGCACCGCTCAACCATCTACCCTTGCTGTATTCCTACCCTGGGGGAGTCAACAGGAGCTGGTCGTATAGGACTTGCCAGTACAAAGATAATGATTTTAATTCAATAAAGTGAAGTCAAAAATTAAATTCAATTAAAAGGCTTGTTTTCGCCAACCTTCTTCAACTTCTTGTAACTTGTTTTCTCGACAAAGCCAATGAATATAATGCACTAATTCACTTTCTTCCACCTGATGAAACGCTTGTTCAAATTCAGGCCAGGTAATGGCCTCTGGGCTATCCCAATTGGCAATAAATGCGTCGACCTGTCTTTGCCAGGTTAATTCACTTTGAGCGCTTTTGGTATTATTACGACATACATCACATTGGCCACATACCGTATGTTGTGATTCCCCAAAATAGGCGAGAAGCAATTTACTCCTACACTCATTCGTCTGCGTATAAGCTATCATTGCTTGCATCCGATTAAAGGCCTGCTGCTCTAATTGCTGTAAGCGCTTCATGTCGAAACTGAGCTCCTTAGCATAACATCTTCTATGTAAAAAGGTTACTTGTGCGCTATTGGTGCCCGGAGAATATTCAATTACCTGTAGCTGATCTAAACGCGCTAAGCCATCCTGAATGCTTTTGGTAGAACTATTCATCGCTTGAGCCAAACGCCCCTCTATTATATTTACCCAATCGCCACTTCCAAGACTGTAAGTTCTGAGTAGTGTTTTAATGAGCGGATCTAAATTTTTGTTTTCTACTTCGAAGCGATACAAGTCGTTTCGATTCATAATAAATCGCAACTTGCTAGGTCGGAAGACACCTTCTGTAAAGCTGATTAATCCTTCTCGTGCAAGCGTCATTATTGCATAGTTTACATCGGCGGCATTTTGCTCAAACTTTTTACAAAAATCGGCAAGGTCGAAGGAATAACTTTCTTCGAACGCATCCCCTAAGGCTATCTGCCAATAATTTGCTAAAGCATCATAGATTGTTCTAACAGTTGAGATCGCAGGAAATTTGTGTGCATGCCAATTCTTGATAGCTTCCACATCGTGCGGACCTTTCAATAATATGGCATAGGCCAGAAGATTGTCTCTTCCTGCACGTCCGGCCTCCTGGTAATAAGCTTCCGGAGAGTCGGGCATCATCATGTGCACAACAAATCTTACGTCCGCTTTGTCGATGCCCATCCCAAATGCATTGGTAGCAACCATAATCCTAGTTCGCCCTTCTATCCAGGCTTGTTGACGCTTAAATCGTTCTCCGATAGGTAATCCCGCATGATAATAATCTGCAGCAATATGGTGATGATCGAGCCATTCACATACTTCGCGCGCTTCTTTGCGTGTACGTACATATACAATCCCGCTTCCTGTTATAAATTGTACGATTTTAATAAGCCGATTCAGTTTCTGCGCATCTTCAACAATAGAATAGACAAGATTGCTTCGTTCGAAGCTTTTTACAAAGAAGAACGGGTTCTTCAGTTGCAGCTTCGCAATGATATCTTGGCGCGCCTCCTCTGTTGCCGTGGCCGTTACGGCTAGAAACGGGACCTCTGGTTTTATTTCGCGTAAGGTCGCAATTTGTAAATAGGGTGGGCGAAAATCATAACCCCATTGTGTGACACAATGTGCTTCATCAATGGCGATCAGCCCTATAGGCATTTTGTCGAAACGTGCTTTGAAAAGCTCTGTTTGCAGGCGCTCTGGGGAAAGATATAAAAATTTCATTCCTCCAAAGACTGCATTATCCAGTATCCTGTCGATGTCGCGATGTGACATACCTGCGTAGATTGCTTCGGCGGCTATACCACGCTTTTTCAATTGCTCTACCTGATCCTTCATTAAAGCAACTAAAGGGGTAATGACTAAACAAATGCCGTCCCGCAAAAGGCCTGGCACTTGGAAGCATATCGACTTTCCTCCTCCTGTGGGTAATAGCGCTAATACATCTTGCCCCTTCATTGCGGCTTCGATAATGGCGCGCTGCCCAGAACGAAAATCTTTATAGTCCCAATACTGCTCTAAAACTTGGAGTAATGGATCTTGCTGTATCATCTAATCAAAAATAAGCAGAAATTTAGCGCAATGCTATTTTTTGCGCATGTGTTAACCAACGCTTGCTTAATAAATACCACAAGCAAACGGTTCCAAGACTTACCCAATAAACAATTTCAGCGCACCAAGCATAAGTAAGTGATAGATTGTAGTGTTTGATACCACCGAAAAGGTACAAACAGTAAATACCCACAGCAAAGGCTTCTGCCGCTAGATTAAAGCGGGTACTGCCTGTCCCTTGCACACTCTGAAACAAGACGGTTGCTACTGATAATAAGCACATGCCGATGCACATCGAAATAATAGGTCCCACACTTCCGTTTATGATGGCGGGGTCGCTCGTATAAATGTGCATGATCGTTTTTGGAAACAATAAGATGATAGAAACAAAAAGTACGGTAATGCCAAAAGAAAGGCTTGCCGCTTTACGAATTAGTGCAAATACTTCCTCCTTCTTGTTTTGTCCGATGAGATTGCTTACAAGACTATTTGCGGTGGAGGCGATTGCCCAGCAAGAAATAGTTCCTAGAAATAAAATAGAACGCAATACGTTTGAAATGGCCAAGTCTGTACCGCCTCGAGCTCCTAGAACTGCAAAGAACATGTACCAAGCTCCGAAAGATATTCCAAATTGAATAACAAGTGGTGCAGACAATCGCATCAAGGAAACAATGATATTCCATTGAATTTTAAATGGCTTGAAAAGGTTCATCTTGTGGCGATAGTCACTTGTACTAATGGCATTGATAAAAAGAACGAGCATTGAACTGAAGTCTGCAAAAACACTTGCGATAGCGGCTCCGTCAGTACCCATGGCTTTGAAGCCAAAATGTCCGAAGATGAGCGTATAATCGAGCCCGATGTTTACGAGCGAGGCAGTAATAGTGCTAAAAAGGATGACACGCGTTCTTCCCACTCCTGTATAGAATGAATTAAAGCATGTGATTAATATCGTGAAGAGCAAACCATAAGAACGGTGCTTGATATAGGACGTGCTAAGTAAATAAACTTTCTCGTCAGGGATGATCCATCGTAATATGTCGGGTGCAAATAGAAAACAGGCTACGAAAGCCAAGGCTGCATAGGCCGACATGATGATCAGATTGTGGAAGAAAATGTTTCCGATCGTTTTATTGGCACCTTCTCCAGCGCGGCGCGCAATAAGCACTTGCGCTCCATTTGCAAATCCAAAAGAAAGCATTGATACAAGCACATAGAACAAGCCTCCCATTGCACTCACACTTAATCCGGTTTCAGCATCTGCTGTATGACCCAGAAAAGCTGTGTTGGTAAGCAATAGAATGTTTTGCGCAATCATTCCTATTAAAATAGGAAGTGCGACTTGTAAAATGTTTTTATAACTAGCGCTCGCTTTCATATAAAAAAAGAGCAAGCCCGCTTGGCAGACCTGCTCTTTCTATTTAATGTTTTGAATTAGAAACGTTCAAGACCAGAGAAGAAGAAGTTGCCTTCGATCATAGCGTTCTCGTCAGAGTCAGATCCGTGAACTGCGTTCTTACCCATAGATTCTGCATATTTCTTACGAATCGTTCCTTCTTCAGCATTAGCAGGGTTGGTAGCTCCGATTAATTTACGGAAGTCTTCCACTGCGTTTTCTTTTTCTAAGATAGCCGCAACGATAGGACCACTCGACATGAATTCTACTAATTCACCGTAAAATGGACGCTCGCTATGTACAGCGTAGAATTCGCCTGCTTTAGCAGCAGATAATTGTGTTAATTTCATAGAAACGACACGGAAACCCGCAGCGTTCATCATTTCTAAAATTCCGCCGATATTGTTTTTTTCAACAGCATCAGGCTTAATCATTGTGAAGGTGTACTTACCAGCCATAATTGAGATATTGTGTTTTTGCGGCGCAAAGATACGTTTTTTTGTACGATTGTTGAAGCTAATTATTGTTTAAAGACGTGTTAATGCCCGATTTTGTCGTGCATTTCTTTATTTTTGCCGCATGCGCTCCTTGCATCGATCTCATTTTTTGTATTTCTTGATTTTACCTTTTGCCTTGATTTTTCATCCGCAGAAGCAAAAATCCCATTTAAAGCCCGCAAACCTCCCTCCACGTCGTGTTGTTTGGTCAGACACCATTCTTTTGAAGGAAGGAGATTTACTTTTTCAAGATCTGAATTGTGGCGCCTTATGTGATGCTATTGAGGAAGTTACACCCGCGTATCATGGGATGCATTTTAGTCATGTCGGAATTCTTCATTTTGTAGACAATAACTGGAAGGTCATCGAAGCCTATGATGGTGTTTCTATCGTTTCCCTCTCTCAGTTTTTGAATCGTAGTCTCGATAGCCTCGGCAGACCATTCGTGCGTGTTGGAAGGTTAAAACCTGCTTATCAGGGGCAAATCCAACTTGCCATTATAAATGCCTATAGCCTGCTTGGGGCACCCTATGACGATGAATTTTTACCGAATAACGGTAAATATTATTGCTCGGAATTAGTCCATGACGTCTTTGTAAATGATCAGCATGATACGCTTTTTAACAATCGCCCCATGACCTACAAGCGACCGAATGAAAAGGGGTTTCAGCCGGTGTGGCAGCATTATTTTGAAGAAAAAGGACAGCTGATTCCGGAAGGAATCCCGGGTATAAATCCAGGATTAATGACACGCTCGGAAAAAATTCAAATGTTAAGTCTTTTTGAATAAACTTTTTATCCGGCTACTTGTTTTTAACTTTACAATCTAAAATCAACCAAACAATAAAAATTATGGCTATTCAAGTAGGACAAACCGCTCCTGAATTTTCTTTGTTCAATACCAATAAAGAACAAGTTGCTTTGAGCAGCTTGCGCGGTCAAAAAGTTGTATTATTATTCTTCCCTGCAGCCTTCACTGGCGTATGCACTAAGGAATTGTGTAGCGTACGCGATGGTATCACGGATTACAATAACGTAAATGCACGCGTTTTCGGGATCTCTACAGATACTGTATTCTCATTAGGTAAATTCAAAGAAGAACAAAACTTGAACTTCGATCTATTAAGCGATTATAACAAAGATGTCACTGCATTGTACGGAGCATCATACGAAACCTTCGTATTAGGTATGACAGGTACTGCAAAACGTAGTGCCTTCGTAATTGACGAAAACGGGGTAATTAAATATGCTGAAGTTTTAGAATCAGCAGGTGATTTGCCAAACTTCGAAAATATTATGAGCGCCTTGAAATAAGGTTTTCCGCTTCTTGAAAAGGGAATCTGTTTTACAGGTTCCCTTTTTTATTGGATGGCCGCAATGGCGCTACTCCAGGCAAATTGGAAATTATACCCTCCTGTAATAGCGTCTACATCAACAACCTCGCCTGCGAAATGTAAATCAGGTACATGTTTACTCTCCATGTTTTTTAAATTGATTTCACCTAATTGGATTCCACCACATGTTACAAACTCCTCTTTGAACGTTGTCTTGCCATTCACCGGAATGTTTGAATGATAAAGCGCTTGAATCATCTTCGCTAAACTTTCTTTATTGAGATCTCCCCAATTTAAGTGTTCTGGAACATTCGCTTCAAAAAGCAGAAACTGCCAAAGTCGAGTAGGGAGTTCAAATGGGCAATGGCTATAAATTTTTCTTTTACCATGCACCTGACGATGTTGTTGAAACCAAGTTTTGAATTCGTTCTCGCTGAGATCGTTTATCCACTGGATTTTTACATCGAATTGATTTTGTCTCTCGGCAATATACCGTGCAGCCAAAGAAGAAAGTTTAAGGATACAAGGGCCACTCAATCCCCAATGGGTGATAAGGAGTGGACCTTCACTTTTTAATGGAGTGCCTGGAATACTAGCAATTGCATTTTCTGCCACTAAGCCCGTTAGCGCTACGATAGGATGTTGCGGTAGGTTGAAGGTGAAAAGGGAAGGGACTTCTTCTTCGAAATGGTGTCCAAGTGCTTTCACCGATTCACGTAAAGCGCCCTTTAAAAAGCCTCCTGCGGCGAGTAAAAGTTTCTTGCCTTCGTAATTACTTTGGGTGGTTGTTACAATGAAATGATCTTCTGCTTTTGTTATATTGGTCACTTCGGCTGAGAGCATAACACGCGTCCCTTGCATACTTCGTTCGAAACAGTCGATAATCGTTTGTGAATCGTTCGTTTCTGGGAACATACGTCCATCCGCCTCCGCATGTAGCTCGATTCCTCGTTTAGATAGCCATGCCTCCATTTCTTTCGGACCAAAAGCTTTAAACAGATTATGTAAAGCTTTTCCTCCTCGCGGATATGCAGGAATTAATTCATTAGTCGTCTTTACCTGGTGGGTCACATTACAACGCCCTCCGCCACTCACTTTTACCTTACCCATGAGTTTGTTTCCCTTTTCAAGTAATAAGACGCTCATTCCGCGGTCTGCTAAATTTGCTGCTGCAAACGAACCCGCAGCGCCACCTCCAATAATTATCCAATCGTATGTCATGTAGTGCAAAGAAAACGAAATTTACGCAACTCCTTTTGCTACCATGCAATTTTCCCTATTTTTGAGCCAATGGAGAAATTGAAGGCCCTTTACTATCGCATCCCAAAATTTGTTCGAAATCGCTATACCTTGACGATTTTGGCTTTCATCGTTTATATGTTTGTATCGGAGCGCTATAATTGGAGTGAACGAATGGAAATTCAAAATGAGTTGAAGGATTTGCGCGCAGAACGTGATTATTACCAACAAGAGTTGAATAAAGTTCAACAAGAGCGTAATGCTTTGCTAAACGACTCTTTGCAGCTTGAAAAGCTTGCCAGAGAAAAGTATTTTATGAAAAGAGATAATGAACAAGTATTCATTATCGATACAGATACTATCTAGAAAAAATCTTTTTAATGGATTTTATGGCATTTTTTAGGCCTTGATTTTTACCATTGTGTAACCAATAAATAACATGGTGTTTCAACCATGATTTGCTGGTATAAAAGCCTTTATGATCCATTGGTCCGCGAGTATCTTTTCCTGTTTTTTGCCAAAGAGAAAAGTTTTTAAGCGGCGTAGCAATTTCAATATAGTCTTTCCTGTTTTGACGAATAAAGTTGATGACAAGCTGAATGGGCTGCATCCATGTATCATGGAATAGCAGATAGCCTTTTTCTTGCAAGATTAAGTCGGCGTAGAAAAAGTCGACAAAACAGCCATCAAAGCGATGATCTCCATCGATAAAGATAAAGTCGAAGGTCTGGTCTTTTTGTGCTAATTCAGGAAGGGCAAGATGTGAAGGCTTTTCAATAAGTGTAATTTGCTCGCGTAAGCCAAGTTTTTCGATATTGCGCAATCCTCCGTAATTATAATTCGACTGGTAAGGATCGATTACAATATGCGGCTTTGTGCTTGCAGCCATAATATGGGAAGCACTACGCGCAAAGCCAAAGCCTGTTTCTAAGGTCGCCTTGCATCGGTGCTTTTGGATGAAATTAAATAGAAATTCAGCCTCTTCCACCTTGATAGGCGTAGAGGATTGATGGGAAGGGACTTCCAGCAGTTCTTGAATTTCTTTCGGCGTCATTACTTATAGTATGGGGCAATCATAAAGTAAAGAACAACACCTGTTACAGCAACATAAAACCATAATGGCCACGTGATCTTTGCGATTTTCCGATGCTTGTCAAATTTAGCAGTCCAGGCATTATTCAAACTGATAAGAATAAAGGGTAGGGTGCCTGCCGCTAGAAGAATATGGGTAATAAGCAAGAAGAAGTAAATGGGGCGAATTAGGCCGACGCCTCCGAACTTAGTTTCTTTTGCCAAAGCATGATAAACCACATAGCCAACAAGAAATAAGGAAGAAAGTGCAAAGGCTGTTAGCATAGACACTTTATGCGCACTTTGATTTTTCTGCTTGATGAAATAAAGACCAACTACCAACATGATAGCTACTGAGCCATTCAAAATTGCGTTGATAAAAGGAATAATGTGTATATCAAATCCTAATGCGAAATCCGGCTTCGGCATCCAATACAAGATGGCAACAGCTATTGTTATTACAACTGATAAGATCCAAATTAATTTATTCATGGTGAATTAGATTTTAAACAATAAATAGTGGTTAAACGTTGAAGCGGAAATGCATGATATCGCCATCATCCACGATATAGTCTTTGCCTTGAACTGCCAATTTACCGGCATCTCTGCAGGCTGCTTCAGATTTTAAGGTTACGTAATCTACGTATTTAATAACTTCCGCACGTATAAATCCTTTTTCGAAGTCGGTATGAATAACGCCTGCTGCTTGCGGAGCCGTGAAGCCCTTACGAATTGTCCAAGCACGCACTTCTTTTACCCCCGCTGTGAAGTAGGTATACAAACTCAATAGTCGGTATGCCGCCTTAATCAAACGGTTGACACCAGATTCTTCTAGTCCGAGATCCGCTAGAAACGCTTGTTTGTCTTCGTAGCTTTCTAATTCAGCAATATCAGCTTCGATAGCGGCGCTGATGAACAAAACTTCTGCATGCTCATCTTTTACAGCATCCATTAATGCTTGTGTATATTGATTGCCCTTTGCTAACGAACCTTCATCTACATTACAGATGTACATTACAGGCTTCATAGTAAGAAGGAATAAGTCAGCGATATGAATTTGTAATTCTTTTGAAACATCGCAACTACGCGCCGATTTTCCTTCTTCTAGGTGCTTTTTATACTGCAAACACACTTCTAAACACTCCATCAATTGCGCATTTCCTGCACGTGCTTGTTTCTCGATCTTTTGGATTTTTTTATCCAAACTTTCTAGATCTTTTAATTGCAATTCAAAGTCGATGATTTCTTTGTCGCGAACTGGATTTACCGACCCGTCAACGTGAATTACATTGTCATTATCAAAACAACGAACAACGTGAAGAATAGCATCCACACTACGGATATTACCCAAAAACTGGTTTCCCAATCCTTCGCCTTTAGAAGCGCCTTTAACTAAGCCTGCAATATCCACAATTTCAACTGTAGTAGGCTGTACTTTTTCAGGAATAACAATCGCTGCAAGTGCTTCCAAGCGTTCATCTGGAACGGTAATAACTCCAACGTTCGGTTCGATGGTACAAAATGGAAAATTGGCTGCTTGCGCTTTGGCATTTGATAAGGCATTGAACAAGGTAGATTTTCCTACGTTAGGCAAGCCCACGATTCCGCATTGAAGTGACATAGTATAGGGTAAATAATTTAGCGGACAAAGAAACATAAAAAATAGCGGAATACCAAAACTAAAAACGCGATAAAAACGCGATTTTGAACGCTTTTGCACATTTTAAAGTGTTTATCCACAGCCCATTTATGTGCGGTTAAAAAGGGTGAAAATCCACTTAATAATTAGTATCTTCGCGAGGCTTGTTACACACAAGCAAATCTTCTTATAAAAGTATAATTCATAAAGAATAAAATGAACGCAGATCAAGAGAAAATTGTTCCCATAAACATTGAGAATGAAATGAAGACGGCCTACATCGACTATTCCATGTCGGTAATTGTGGGTCGTGCCTTACCAGATGTACGTGATGGCTTAAAGCCTGTACACCGTAGGGTTTTGTTCGGGATGCATGAATTAGGGATGGTGCATAATCGTCCATATAAAAAGTCGGCACGTATCGTCGGTGAAGTATTAGGTAAGTACCACCCACACGGGGATGCCAGCGTTTATGATACTATGGTCCGTATGGCCCAACACTGGTCATTACGTTATACCCTTGTAGATGGTCAAGGTAACTTCGGCTCCGTGGATGGTGATCCTCCTGCGGCTATGCGTTATACCGAAGTTCGTTTAACAAAATTAGCTGAAGAATTATTGCGCGATCTTGAAAAGGATACCGTTGATTTTACCCTCAACTTCGATGATACCCTCGAAGAGCCTACAGTAATGCCAACACGTATTCCAAACCTATTGGTAAATGGAGCCTCTGGTATTGCAGTAGGTATGGCTACCAACATGATGCCACATAACCTTACCGAAGTTATCAATGGTATCTGCGCCTATATCGATAATAAAGAAATCACTGCTGTAGAATTGATGCAGTATGTAAAAGCGCCTGATTTTCCAACAGGCGGTATCATCTACGGTATGGAAGGTGTACGCAATGGCTTCATGACTGGTCGCGGTCGTGTAGTTGTACGTGCTAAATATGAAATTGAAACAGATAGCAAAGGTCGTGAAAAAATCGTTGTTACCGAAATACCTTATCAAGTCAATAAAGCTTCTCTAATCGAGAAGACTCACCACTTGATGGCAGAAAAGAAAATCGAAGGCTTACGCGATTGTAAGGATGAGTCGGATCGTGAAGGTATGCGTATTGTGTACGATCTCAAACAAGATGCCTCTGCACAATGGGTAATCAATCAACTTTTTCAATATACAGAACTACAAACGTCTTACGGTATCAATAACGTAGCGCTTGTGAAAGGTCGTCCTATGACCTTGAACATACGCGAATTGATCATGTATTACGTAGAATTCCGTCACGAAGTAGTCGTTCGTCGTACCAAGTTTGAATTGGCAGAAGCTGAAAAGCGTGCACATATCCTCGAAGGTTTATTAATCGCCTTGGATCATTTAGATGAAGTTATCGCCTTGATTCGTTCAGCTCAAACGCCTAACGAAGCGCAAGATGGATTGATGTCTAAATTTGGTTTGAGCGAAATTCAATCAAAGGCTATCCTAGAAATGCGTTTACAACGTTTGACAGGATTAGAGCGTGATAAAATCCGTGATGAGTACCAAGAATTGATGAAAACGATTGAGTACTTGCGTAGTATTCTTGGTGACGAAGCATTGCGTATGCAAATCATCAAAGATGAAATGTTGGATATTCAAAAGCGCTTTGGTGATGAACGTCGTAGTGAGATCGTCTTGAATGCCGATGAAATTATGCAAGAAGATTTGATCGACCGCGAAGATGTGGTAGTAACGATCTCTCACTTAGGTTATGTAAAACGTACGTCTCTCACCGAATACCGCGCTCAAGGACGTGGTGGTAGAGGTTCGCAAGGAGGTGCAACACGTGATGAAGACTTTATCGAACATGTGTTCGTTGCAAATACTCATAACTACTTGTTGGTGTTCACTGATAAAGGAAAATGTTTCTGGTTGAAAGTTTATCAAATTCCAGAAGGTAATAAAACAAGTAAGGGTAGAGCCATTCAAAATCTGTTGCAGTTAGAACAAGGAGATAAAATCCGTGCCTATATCAACGTCGAGAAATTGAATGACGAAGATTTTATCAATAGTCATTATGTGGTATTCTGTACGAAGCAAGGTATTGTAAAAAAGACTTTATTAGAAGAATTCAGTCGTCCACGTACTAATGGTGTAATCGCAATCAATATCAACGAAGGCGATCAATTATTAGAAGCGCAGTTGACAGATGGAACGAGCGAAATTTTAATGGCTATTCATAGTGGTCGTAGCATTCGTTTCCCTGAAGGAAAAGTTCGTCCTACAGGACGTTCGTCTGCGGGTGTAATTGGTATTGAAGTAGATGAGACGAATGACGAAGTTATTGGTATGATTTGTTTAGCTGCCAATGATCCAAGAACCTTGATGGTAATCACGGAGAACGGATTAGGTAAGCGTACAGCCTTAGATGAATATCGTATCACCAACCGTGGTGGTAAAGGGGTTCGTACTTTGAACGTAACGGATAAGACTGGTAAGTTGATTGGCTTCCTAGCAGTTAAAGAGGATGATGATGTAATGATCATGTGTAAGTCGGGTATCACCATCCGTACTTCGGTAGCGGATATTCGTGAAGCGGGTCGTGCGACACAAGGTGTTCGTTTGATCCGTTTGAACGAAGGAGATGAAATCGCGGCAGTAACACGTATCGATCACGTTGAAGAAGAAGTAGCTATCGTAGCTGATGAAAACAGCGCTCCGTTAGACAACGCATCTGATGCTACAGATACCACTGCTACTAACGAAGACGCTAGTCCAGTAACAGAATAATTCATGCGAAGCTTCTTATACGCAGCTAATGCTTTTGTGAAGAGTTTTATCCTCTTCCTCCGTCCAGGTCTGTGGTTAGGCTTTTTAGCCAAGCCACTGACTTTTATCGGACAAACGATTGCTATGTCGAAGTGGATCAGTCAGCACCCTGTAAAAGGGATGAATGATTTTTTTACACGCAAGCGCGACTTTAACGCAAGATATCGTTTGTATGAGGATGTAATGCAACAGGAATCGCTGCATACTGCTGAGATTTTATACCTAGAATTCGGTGTGTTCAAAGGAGCTTCCTTCAAACACTGGGTTAAAAATAATAGTAACCCTGCTTCGCGCTTTTATGGATTTGATACCTTTGAAGGATTGCCAGAAAGTTGGGGTGGATACGGTAAAGGTGCCTTTGCAACGCCCATTCCTGATGTAGAAGGTGGCCGTCATGATTTCGTAAAAGGACTATTTCAAGATTCTCTTCCTGCCTTTATTCAAGCGGGTAAAGTGTCGAAAGCTCAACGGAAAGTCATTCATCTAGATGCTGATCTATATAGCTCAACCTTGTATGTATTAACGAGCTTAGCACCTTTTTTGAAGGAAGGGGACTTGATTTTATTTGATGAATTCAATGTGCCCGATCATGAGTTCGCTGCGTGGGAGCACTTCTGTAAAGCCTATTATATTAAGTTTGAAGTGCTTGCTGCTGTAAACAACTACTATCAGATTGCAGTTAAACTGCTCTAATTATTAATTCCCCTTTAGCCATTTATTTACTTCGTCAGCATAACTCGCTCCGATAGGTATTTCCGTTGCATCTAATAACACGATTTTCTTATTTCGAACAGCCTTTACTTGATGTAAAGGGACAATAAAACTTCGATGTACACGTTGGAATGGCAATCCTGAAAGCTTTTCTAGCATATTCTTTAAGCTCATTAAAGTGAGAATAGGACGCCCTTCTTTTACGTGAATCTTCACATAATCATCTAAGCCTTCCATATAGCGAACGTCTGCCACATTAATTTTAATCTGCTGGTATTCAGATTTAACAAAGAAAAACTCTGCCAGCTCCTTGTTTTTTAATAGCTGTGAATGTTGTTCATGGAGTTGTATTGCCTTGTTGACTGCCCTTTCAAAACGTTCAAAAGAGAATGGTTTTAATAAATAATCTGCAGCATCTAAATCGAAGCCGTCTAGGGCATACTGACTATAAGCAGTCGTGAAAATTGTCACAGGATTAATATCGAGCGATTTAAGTAGTTGTATGCCGTTTACATCGGGCATTTGAATGTCTAAAAACAATATTTCAGGCTTTTGCTTTCGGATAAATTCAACACCTTCAATCGCATCCGTAAAACTGCCAATTAGTTGTAGCTGCGGAATTTTTTCAATAAAACTTTTACTGATTTCTAACGCTAAGGGTTCGTCATCAATGATAACACAGCGAATCATACCAAATTTATTTTTAAAAGCACTTCAAAAGAGCTTTCAGATTTATTTATTGTTAGATGGTGTTTGTCGGGATAAGCTAATTGCAATCTTCTTTTTACATTTTCTAGGCCTAAACCACTGGGAGCTTCTTCTTTAAGGTTTTGGAAGATTTGGTTATTAACTAGCAGTTGCAAATGATTGCTTTCTGACAAAAGCTCGATTTTAATTTTGCTTTTTTCATGTGTTGAGATGCCGTGCTTAAAGGCGTTTTCAATAAAGGTGATCAACACCAACGGCGCAATTTGTGCTTGTGGGTTTTTGTTCTCACACTTGAATTCAATACAAGCCTTTTCTGAAAGACGGATACCTTGAAGTTCTACATAATTTTCAATAAAACGGATTTCTTTATCCAATGCCACTTTCTCATTATTACTTTGCTCTAATTGATAGCGCATGAGCTCGCTTAATTTCAATACAGCAGCTGAAGCTCGTTCGTCCTTCAGCATGACTAAGGAATAGATATTGTTGAGTGTATTAAACAGAAAATGCGGATTGACCTGCATTTTGAGTAAGTTTAATTCTGACTTTGTTTTTTCGGCGGCAGATTCTTTTTGGTGTTCTGCAATCCCATATAAAAAGGAACTCATACGCAGACCAGAGCTCATCAACCAAATCAAAAGAAAAAGAAAAATTGACGATTCGAAAAAGTGAATCGGCCCTGTTGCAAAGCCCCAGTTTCTTTCACGCTCTTCGTGTTCTATCTTTTCCATTTTCTCCCATTGTTCAAAACTTAGTGGGGTGCTGTTTTTTAATTGATGAAATTGCTCTAATGCTTC
This sequence comes from Chitinophagales bacterium, assembly GCA_947452995.1. Taxonomy (GTDB): domain Bacteria; phylum Bacteroidota; class Bacteroidia; order Chitinophagales; family CAIODY01; genus JAHEYX01. Next base: position 139,350 of record CANGEV010000003.1, on the reverse strand, counting down.
AATATCATTGCCCGCTGCTTCTAATTCAGATGATTCCCATTTAATAGGCAGTGCAATGAAACTAAGCAGGCTGAACGTAATTATGGTGAAGTAACTCCAAAATTTCCGCTTCAAAAAGTAGTTCGGAATTAGCAGATTATAATTGATATAAAAGAAAACAATTAATAAAGCATCGCACAATAAAACGGGCCAGCGATAATAGTTAAAGTCGAACATCGTTTCAACATGTTCTCCTTGATGATGTCGGTGTTCAAAAACTAAAGGCAAGCTAAAAAATAGAAGCCAAGCTATAAAATGGATGACGATACGAAGCCATTTAGGTTGCATACAACAAAGCTACTACTTATTATACGGATTTAGGGGCTTATCGGGAAATTGCAAGATTGTATCGGTAATCATTGCTTAAAACAAGCTTTAGATAAAAATGGTATCTTTGCAACATGAAACGTTTTTCTTTAAAGCCCTTCATCCAGTCAGTTGTAAATCGTCCTGAAAGCTATTTTGCGCAAGATATTGTGGACCATAGCCAAGCATTAAAAACAGCCATTGCAGGAAAATCTGTATTGGTGATTGGCGGCGCTGGGACCATTGGTAGTAGTTATATTCGTGCCATTTTACCATTCGAACCAGCCCGCGTCGTAGTAGTAGATACGGACGAAAATGGCTTGACTGAATTAGTACGTGATGTAAGAAGTACGGAAGGATTATTCGTGCCAGATGAATTTATTACCTATCCGGTAAGCTTTGCCGATCCAGTCTTTGAGAAAATATTTCTGCAAAAAGGACCTTTTGAAATTGTAGCGAATTTCGCGGCACATAAACATGTTCGAAGTGAAAAAGATGAGTTGAGTATCGAAGCAATGATTAATAATAATGTAATCCGCGCTAAGAAGCTACTCGATTTATTAATGCAGCATAAACCGGAACATTTCTTTTGTGTAAGTACTGATAAAGCTGCTAATCCCGTAAACGTAATGGGGGGCTCCAAAAAGCTAATGGAAGAAGTGATTTTGGCGTATAGTCAATATATCCCAATCACTACCGCACGTTTTGCGAATGTAGCTTTTTCAAACGGAAGTCTTTTGTATGGCTTTATGGAAAGAATGTTGAAGCAACAACCTTTCAGTGGGCCCTCAAATATACGCCGTTATTTTGTCACGCCAGAAGAGAGCGGTCAGCTGTGTATGTTGGCTTGTATGCTCGGGCAATCGGGCTCAGTGTTTTTCCCGAAGTTAGATCCGGAGAAGGATATGCAGACCTTTCAAACGATTGGCGTAAAACTGTTGCAAGCTTATGGACTAGAGCCGATGTTTTGTAATTCAGAAGAAGAGGCTCGTAAAATCGCGGCTTCGTTAAAAAATACGGATACGCATTATCCTGTTTACTTCTTCGAAAGTGATACTTCTGGAGAAAAACCATATGAAGAGTTTTATACCGACCAGGAAGACTTAGTCATGGATCAGTTTAAAGCACTCGGCTTCGTTAGAAATGCTCCTAAACAACCTATTGCTGCCGTTGAAGAAATGTTTGAAGCCTTTCAACAATTATTTAATAGTGGGAATATTTCTAAAGAAGCAATTGTCAACCTCATGAAGAAGTATATCCCTAATTTCGACCATATCGAAAAGGGGAAAAATCTAGATCAACGAATGTAATTAATATTGCTCTTCGTCGTTCTTGAACTCACTCGTGAAATGGAACTTAATCGCAGGGTTATTCGTGCGTTCTGTGTTTAAATACCATTCACTCTGTGCAAGATAAATCAAATTACCTTCTTTGTCATTGCCTAGGACACTCTGTTTGAAGCGACAGAACTCTTCCATTTTTACCTTATCCTCTGAGGTTATCCAACACGCTTTATAATACGGTAAATTAACAAAGCTTACGCTTGCGCCATACTCGTGCAATAAGCGATATTGAATAACTTCAAACTGAAGTTCTCCAACCGTGCCAATAATCTTTTTATGACCAAGATTTTGTGTAAATAACTGCGCAACACCTTCATCGGTCAGCTGCTGTAAGCCTTTCTCCAACTGCTTCGTCTTCATGGGGTCTTTATTCACCACCTCTTTAAAAATTTCTGGAGAGAAAGAAGGAATCCCCTTAAAAGTCATGTTTTCTCCTTCAGTCAAGGTGTCGCCAATTTTGAAGTTACCGGTGTCAAACAAGCCTACAACATCGCCTGGAAAGGCGTCATCCACCAAGGATTTGCTGCGTGCCATAAATGAAAACGGACTGCTAAAGCGAACATCTTTATCGAGTCGAACATGGTGATAAAAAGTATTTCTTTCAAATTTGCCACTGCAAACGCGCATGAATGCGATACGATCTCTATGACGAGGGTCGAGGTTGGCGTGAATCTTAAAGATGAATCCACTAAACTTATCTTCGGTCGGTGCTACTTCCCGTTTATCCGTTTCACGTGCGAGCGGAGTGGGAGAGATGCGAATGAAAGTTTCCAAAAGCTCACGTACCCCGAAATTATTCATTGCGGAGCCAAAGAAAACCGGAGCTAGATGACCTTCTCTATAATCGTTTACTTCAAATTGATTATAGACGCCTTCAACGAGTTCTACATCCTGACGAAGTTGATTCGCATCCGCTTCGCCTACTTCTCGGTCAAGCAATTTATCACTCAAATCTGCAATGAGCATTTTCTCATCATCCTTCGATTTTGCTTGGAATAACTGCAGCGTTTGATCGTAAATATTGTAAACGCCTTTGAAACTGCTTCCCATATTGATAGGCCAGCTCAATGGTCGAACTTTAATTTTTAAATTTTGCTCTAACTCGTCTAATAGATCGAATGGCATTTTGCCGTCGCGATCCATTTTGTTGATGAAGATGATAACTGGCGTCTGGCGCATGCGACAAACCTCCATCAATTTCTTGGTCTGTTCCTCGACACCCTTCACACAGTCGACCACCAGAATTACGGAATCGACAGCCGTTAACGTACGGTAGGTATCTTCTGCGAAGTCTTTGTGACCAGGCGTATCAAGTAGATTCACCTGTACGCCATTATATTCAAAGCACATAACAGAGGTTGCCACCGAGATACCACGCTGCTTCTCGATTTCCATGAAGTCGCTCGTAGCGTGCTTCTTAATTTTATTCGACTTTACGGCTCCGGCTACTTGAATAGCACCTCCGAAAAGTAGGAATTTTTCTGTTAGGGTAGTTTTACCCGCATCCGGATGCGAAATAATGGCAAAGGTGCGGCGGCGATTGATTTCTTCGTTGTACTTCACTGTTATTGAAAATGATTGCAAAGGTAAATAAAAGCAAGCGAAGGAAAGTTATTTTCCTAAATTTTACGACCTTTGTAGTAATGTTAGAGAAGAAGAATTTAGAATTATTGCGTGCACGATTAGACACACCATGTAAAATCGTTATAACAACGCATCACAAGCCGGATGGAGATGCCATGGGTTCTACCTTAGGTCTTTATCATTTTTTAAAGTCGTTCGGACATGATGTCGTAGTAATCACACCTACTGATTATCCTAGCTTTCTACATTGGTTGCCAGGAAATGATTTGGTGGTTGATTTTGAAAAACTTCCTACCGTATCTATTAAACATGTGAACGAAGCAGATTTTATCTTTTGCCTCGACTTTAACGCATTGAGTAGAATCAACGAATTAGGCGAACATGTAGCGCAAGCAAAAGGTTTGAAAATAAAAATTGATCATCACTTACTGCCAGATGGCTTTGAAGATATCAATTACTCAAATATAAAGGCAAGCTCTACATGTGAGTTGATCTACGATTTTATTTTAGAGCTTGGTAGCAGCGATCATATTACCCCTGATGTGGCCAATTGTTTATATGTTGGTATCATGACAGATACTGGCAGTTTCAAATTCGATTGTACGACACCACATACCCATGAGGTAGTAGCAAATCTGATCCGTAAAGGAGCGAATAGTTATCAAATTTATGATCAATTGTTCAACCAACATCAATTTCGCCGTTTGCAATTTGTAGGCTTTTGTTTGAGCAACCGCTTTCATTATTTGCCAGAATACAATACGGCCTATATAGCCATTACAGCACAAGATCTAAAAGATTTCGGCATAAGCACTGGCGATACAGAAGGTTTGGAATCTTATCCTTTGACGGTGAAAGGAATTCGATTGGGGGCACTCATTATCGATCGAACCAAATTGGTTAAATTGTCCTTAAGAAGTAAAGGAGATATTGCTGTAAACGAGATTTGCCGAGATTATTTTAATGGAGGTGGACATAAAAATGCGTCCGGTGGAAGTTCCACAAAAACATTAGACGAGACAGTTCAAGATTTCCTTGCTATCTTGCCAAAAATTAAACATCTTTTGAATTCATAAAACATGCGTAAAATTTCATTAGCAATTATTGCTCTAACTCTGGTTACATTGGTAGCCTCTTGTGGTGACTCTTGGAAAAAACTTCCTGGTGGCAAACAGTACATGACCTTAAAACATGGAGATAAGAAGAAAAAGCTAACTCCAAACTCTTATGTCTTTATTCGTCAACTTCAGTATTTGAACGATACCTTAGTGATGGATTCATATAAAGATAATCCGGAAGGGGTGCCTGTCATGTTGAATGCAAAAGATCCGAAGAAGCCTATGGATATTAATGATGTGCTCTTGGATGCATGTGTTGGTGACTCAATCGCATTCTTAATGCCAACAGATACGATTCTTGCGCATAATCCTGAAATGGCGCAATACATGAAAAATGGTGGCGTTTTGAAGTTAATCGTTGTAATTAAAAAAGCAATGAGCAAAGAAGAAACAGAAAAATTGACTTCGCAACAACAAGCGATGCAGGATGCAATGCAAGCGCAAATGAAGCAAGAAATGGAAGAAAATGCTGACCCTGTTAAGCAAGCTGGAAAGATTCAAGAGTTTATCAAACGTGCACAATTAAAAGACGTACAAAATGTACAAGGTGTATTTAAATCTGTATTTGCGAAAGGATTTGGTGAAACTATCAAAGCTGGAGCACATGTCGTTGTTAATTATACAGGTCGTTTCTTAAACAATCAGCCTTTTGATAGTAGTGTCGATCCTCAATTCGGTCATGCACAGCCAATGGAAATGGAGGTTGGAAATGGTCAAGTTATCAAAGGATGGGAAAATGCAATCATGTCTATGAAAAAAGGAGAGAAAGCAGTGGTTGTTATTCCTTCTGATTTAGCGTATGGTAAAGAAGGTAATCAAGGAATTCCTCCAAATTCACCGCTAGTTTTCGAATTAGAAATTTTGGATGTGAAATAATATTTATTGTCAATAATAAAAAAGCCCTTCTAGTTTACTAGAGGGGCTTTTTTATGCAGACTGTTCAGTATTTAATCAAATAAAAACTTCGCGAGTTGATCCATTCCAAGTCCACCAAAATTTCCTGAGCTCATCATCAACACATCCATGTCTGGATCTAATGCGCGTTTAATAAACGTGCTTAATTGTTGCGGGGTAGAGAATGTCTTGATCTCGTTATTACCAAATGCTTTGATAATTGCTTGTGGACTTAAAACAGGTAAGCGTTTTAACTCGAAAGCGTGTGGATCATAGAATACAATTGCAATATCAGCTGCATCTAAACTTCCTTTATATTCACTAATAAATTGTTCATTTAAACTACTGAAAGTATGCAGTTCTAAACAAGCAATCAATTGCCGGTTCGGATGTTTTTCTTTCATTGCAGCTACCGTGGCTTTAACTTTAGAAGGAGCATGTGCGAAGTCTAAATAAAGTTCATTCTCTTCTGTTCTTCTGATTAATTGCAATCGTTTAGCTGCACCTTTAAAACTTGCAATGGCTTTGCAGAAATCGCTTTCAGGTATGCCTAATTCTAAGCAAATAATCTTAGCTGCTGATAAATTGAATAAATTGTGGGTGCCAAAAATTTCAATAGCTACTGTTTCTCCATTCTCCAAAATAAGCTTACCATCCTTAAACGGATGCGCATGATAAGGCACCAATTCTAGGCGTGTTTGATTCGATTCCTTTTCGCATAATGATTTGAGAACTTCGTCGTCGTTATTGTAAATCAATGTTGCATTATCAACCAAACTGTCGATAAATAAATCAAATTGATGGACATAGTTTTCAAACGTAGGGAAGACGTTCACATGATCCCATGCGATACCAGAAATACTTGCAATATGGGGCTTGTAAAATAAGAACTTCGGTAGTTTATTGTCGGCGGAATCAGGATATTCATCCGCCTCCAAAATCATGAGCGGCGCATCACTGAGCTGTAACGAATAATCAAAGCCTTCAAGTTTTGCGCCCACTAAAAAGTCGAAAGGAATACCAACTTCCTTCAGCACGTGCATCACCATTGCAGTAGTTGATGTCTTACCATGCGAACCAGCGATGGCTACGCGTCTTTTGTTTTTGGCATGCTCATAAATGAACTCTGGATAACTCATCAATCGTAGTCCAAGTTCCTTTGCACGCGCAATTTCCGGGTTATCTGCTTTGGCATGCATACCTACAATGACAAAATCGATTTTATCATTCAATACTTCTGGATGCCAACCCATTTCGCTTGGCAATAGTTGATGACGCTGCAAATTACTATACGCAGGCTCAAATATTTCGTCATCCGAACCCGTAACCTCATGACCTAGTCGTGCGAGTTGAATGGTTAATTGGTGCATAATACTGCCACCACAAGCAATGATATGATATCTCATAAAACAAATGTACAAAGCCATTCTTCCCTTTTTCTCGGACGTTTTCCCACGCTTATGTTGAAAATTCCTGTTTTTGACTTAAATTTGTACACTATATTCGTACCCATGAAAAAGATTAGCCTTTTTGGACTTATTGCCATTTTTGTAATTATTGCTTTTAATTCTTGTGCGCCACATAAGAAAACCCTCGGATGTCCGGGTATGATTACCAAGGTAGCTGCCAAGCCAGTAGCGCACGCTTAATACTTCGTTTTGTATTCAGGACAGCGGTGCATAAATCATCGCGCTTACTGTTTTACATTTGCCTTTCTCGCTCTACCTTTAAGGTATGAGTGACGTGAAAACATTTTCAGACGAATCTGACAAAAAACTTATTGTTAAAGCATATCGCGACCTATTAAAAGGTTTGCGCGGCAACCTCGACAAAAGCTCTCGAAAACAAATACGCTTATCCTTCGAAATGGCTGCTGAGGCGCATTTGGATATGCGACGTAAATCAGGAGAGCCTTATATTTTGCATCCTTTAGCTGTTGCAAAAATTGTTGCGGAAGAAATAGGACTGGGTACTACTGCTGTAATTTGTGCATTATTGCATGATGTCGTAGAGGATACTGAAATAACATTAGGTGATATTCAGCGCGAATTTGGTAATAACGTTTCCAAAATTGTCGATGGCCTTACCAAAATCAAAGGTGTATTTGATGTTACTAGTTCTGAGCAAGCAGAAAACTTCCGTAAGATTGTTCTTACGATGGCCGAAGATATTCGCGTGATTCTTATCAAGATAGCCGACCGCCTTCATAATATGCGTACACTGGAAAGCATGAGTCGCCAAAAGCAAATGCGCATCGCTAGTGAAACGGTTTATCTCTATGCACCGCTCGCACATCGACTTGGTTTGTACAATATTAAAAGCGAACTCGAAGATCTTTCTATGAAATATCTCGAGCCGGTAACGTACAGAAATATCGCTAAGAAACTTGCGGAATCGAAATCAAAACGTACAAAGTATATTAATGAATTCATTAAGCCAATCAAGGAAGTATTAACGGATGAAGGACTGAATGTAAATATCTACGGTCGCCCGAAGTCGATTGCTAGCATTTGGCATAAAATGAAAAACAAGCAAATTGAGTTCGAGGATGTTTATGATTTGTTTGCTATTCGAATTGTGGTCGACGCTCCAGAGGATAATGAAAAGACGGACTGTTGGAAAATTTACTCCATGCTGACCGACTTTTATACACCTAGTCCGGATCGATTACGTGATTGGATTTCTACTCCTAAGAGTAATGGCTATGAGGCTTTGCACGTAACGGTAATGGGACCTTTTGGTAAATGGGTGGAAGTGCAAATTCGAAGTAAGCGTATGGAAGAGTTAGCAGAGAAAGGGTTAGCGGCCCATTGGAAATATAAAGAAGGTAATAAGAATAACGATCACCTTATTGAAGAGTGGTTGGCGCAAGTTAGGGAAGTGTTGAATAGCTCTGAATCAAACGCTCTTGATTTTATCAACGACTTTAAATTAAATCTCTTCTCTGAAGAAATTTATGTGTTTACTCCGAAAGGGGAAGCGCGCACATTGCCTGCAAAAAGCACTGCACTCGACTTCGCCTTTTCTATCCACTCCGACCTAGGATTGCGTTGCATAGGCGCGAAGGTGAATTATCGTTTGGTGCCTTTAAGTTATGAATTAGCTAATGGAGATCAGGTAGAAATCATTACCTCTAATCGTCAGAAACCGAATGAGGACTGGCTCAATTTTGTCGTTACCGCTAAAGCAAAGAATAGAATAAAAGATGCTTTCAAAGAAGAAAAGCGTCGTCGTGCAGAAGATGGTAAGGAATTATTAAAAAAGAAAGGCGAACAGCTCGAGGTGGTAATGAATACCGATAACTTAGGTATTCTGGTGAAGTATTTTAAATGCTTCTCCGTTATCGACTTGCACTTCCAAATAGCAACAGGAAAAATCGACCTCGATTTATTAGATAGTCTTCACATTGCAGGCGGAAAGTTCGAATTGCCAAATCTGGCTAAAAAGAAGAAGGCAGAAGAAATGATTACCGATGCTCAATTTGAAGAGAACGTACGTCAAGAACTTAAGAAAAATGCAGAATTAGTCATCTTTGGCGAAGCTTCTGATAAAATTGCCTATAGCTTAGCTAAATGTTGTAATCCGATTCCAGGAGATGATGTGTTTGGCTACGTAACAGCAACGGAAGGTTTAAAAATTCACAATACCAAATGTCCGAACGCGGTGAATTTAATGAGTAAACACGCGCATCGAATTGTCAAAACTAAGTGGAGTAAGAGTCATGAAATAGCCTTTTTAACGGGCTTACAGATAACTGGTATCGACGAAGTAGGAATGATTTCAAAGATAACGAATGTGATTTCTAATCAGAACAATGTGAATATGCGAGGTATTTCTATTGATTCGGAAGATGGCATTTTTAGAGGTGAACTAATGCTTTTTGTAAATGATACCATACAACTTGAATTTTTGATGGATGAATTACGCCGAGTAGAGGGGATTCAAAGCGTAACTCGATTAGAACATTAAGCCGAAATTTCAAAGCATCTTCGTACCTTTGCGAACGGATTTTTACTATGACACACGAATTTTCATTAGCATACGCTCAAGGTTTAGATAAGGCTGATAAATTAGCCTCCTTTAGAGATCGTTTTTTTATTCCACAAGTGAATGGACAAGACGCAATTTACCTTTGTGGGAACTCTCTTGGACTTCAACCGAAGTCTGTTCTTCAGCATTTGCAAGTTGAATTGAATGATTGGGCAGGATTAGGTGTAGAAGGACATGTTCATGGAAAAAATCCATGGTTGTATTATCACCATTTCACGCAAGAGAGTTTGTCGCGTATCGTTGGGGCAAATAAAAAAGAGGTTGTGGCCATGGGTTCCCTTACAGCCAATCTACATTTTCTACTCGTCTCTTTTTATCAACCTAAAGGAAAGCGTACGAAAATACTTATTGAGAATCGTCCTTTTCCTAGCGATCGTTATGCCATTGAATCGCAAGTGCGTTGGCATGGTCTTGATCCGCAAGCGGAAATCATTGAAATGAAGTCGCGTGAGGGAGAAGCATTTTTAAGAACTGAAGATATCCTTGCGACGATAGAGCAATACAAAGACGAACTCGCGTTAGTCATGTTCGGCGGTGTTCATTTCTATACCGGACAATTGTTTGATATGGCCCGTATTACTGCAGCTGCTCATGCTGTAGGCGCCTTTGCAGGATTTGATTTAGCACATGCAAGCGGTAATGTGGAACTGAAGTTACATGATTGGAATGTCGACTTTGCTTGCTGGTGTACCTATAAATATTTAAACAGTGGACCTGGTGGAGTAGGAGGTATATTCGTTCATGAAATGCATCATCAAAATGAAATGCTCCCTCGACTACATGGTTGGTGGGGACATGATGAAGCAAACCGCTTCAAAATGGAAGACCGCTTCGTTTCCATGGGTACCGCTGAAGCATGGCAATTGAGTAATGCACCGGTAGTGGCATTGGCAGTGCATAAAGCTTCTGTTGAAATGTTTGACGAAGCCGGAATGCAAAATATCTTCGCAAAAGGAAAACAGTTGAGTAACTATTTTCTTTTCTGTATGCAATATTTACAAGCAGCAGGAGTGCCTTTTGATATTTTAACACCGACTGCCGAGAGTGAAAGAGGCTGCCAATTGAGCTTGTCTTTTCATTCACAAGGTCGTAGTATATTCGATCAACTAACGCGAGACGGAGTGATTGCCGACTGGCGCGAACCAGGCGTAATACGTATGGCACCTGTTCCAATGTATAATACATTCTCAGATATCTTTAAGGTAGCTGAATTAATAAAATCTTCATTTGAAAATAATCGATAATATATGCCTTCAATAGCTAAGCGCGGTGACGCAATGCCCGCTTCACCCATTCGTAAATTAGTTCCATTCGCAGAAGCTGCGAAAAAGCGCGGGACAAAAGTATATCATCTTAATATCGGTCAACCAGATATCGAAACGCCACCAGCTATGTTGGAAGCGGTTCGAAATGCCCATATCAAAGTATTAGAGTATAGCCATAGTGCAGGCTTTGAATCGTATCGTAAAAAATCAGTGAGTTATTACGAACGCTTTGGCATAACCTTGAATCATAATCAAATCATGATTACTACGGGTGGCTCCGAAGCGATTTTGTTTGGTATGATGGCTTGTTTGGATCCAGGGGATGAGGTGATTATTCCAGAACCTTTTTATGCGAATTATAATGGCTTTGCCGTAGCTGCTGGTGTAAATATTGTTCCGATTACTTCGCATATTGAAAGCGGTTTTGCACTGCCACCAATTGCGGATTTCGAAGCAAAGATCAGTACCAAAACAAAAGCAATCATCATTTGCAACCCTAACAATCCTACCGGTTACCTCTATTCAAAGGCCGAAATGGAAGCCTTAGCAGAATTAGTTAAGAAGTATAATTTGTACTTATTCAGTGACGAAGCCTATCGTGAGTTTTGTTATGATGGCGCCACACCGTTTTCTGCGCTGCAATTGCAAGGGGTAGATGATAACGTAGTGGTGATGGATACCATTTCAAAACGTTATTCTGCTTGCGGAGCACGTATCGGTGCTTTCGTCACACGTAATGAAGCCTTGATGAATACCGCTATGAAATTCGCACAAGCACGCTTAAGTCCTCCAGGCTTAGCACAAATTGCTGGCGAAGCTGCGATTGATCTACCAAGCGATTATTTTGATGCTATTAAGGATGAATATACCGCTCGTCGTAATGTATTAGTGAAGCGATTGAATGCAATGGATGGCGTTTTCTGTCCGAATCCTGGTGGCGCATTTTATGCGATTGCTAAATTGCCAATTGATGATGCTGATGTATTTTGTCAATGGTTATTGGAATCTTTCAGTCATGAAGGTCAAACAGTGATGTGCGCTCCGGCAACTGGGTTCTACGCTACTGCAGGACTAGGTAAAAATGAAGTGCGTTTAGCCTACGTATTGCAGGAAAGTGATTTAAATAAAGCAATGGATTGTCTCGAGGCCGCCTTGAAACAATATCCGGGTCGAGTGTAATAATGATGATTAAAAAAGTTTTAGTGACCGGTGCTAATGGAATGTTGGGCACGCATATTTGTAAGGAGCTGTTAAAGCAACAATATGAGGTGCACGCTTTCATTCTGCCTGGTCAGGATAGCTCCTTATTGCAAGACAAATCCATAAAGATTGTCGAAGGGGATGTGCTGAATAGCGAACAGTTAGATTCTTTTGTGGCGGAGGTAGATGCCGTGATTCATGTGGCTGCCTTGACAGATGTGTGGCCGCGTCGCTCCGAAAGAGTATGTCGTGTCAATTATCAGGGTGCCTTGAATGTGGCAGCAGCTGTTCGTAAAAACAACTTACAACGACTCGTTTATATTAGCTCTGCGAGTGCATTCGGTCATGGAACTTTACAAGAACCAGGGAACGAACATGCAGCCTATGCCTTGTCAGGATTTGGGATTGATTATATCCAAAGTAAATATGACGCACAAGTAAAATTATTGCAATTACATCAAAGTGAAGCCTTGCCAGTAATCGTGGTTAACCCAACCTTTATGATTGGGGCCTATGATGCAAATCTTACTTCAGGTAGAATGGTATTGCAATTAGTGAAAGGTAAAGTGCCTGGTTATAGCAAAGGGGGTAAGAATTTTGTGGCTGCCGCCGATGTGGCCGTAGCTGCTGTAAACGCTCTTCAAATGGGTCGTTTAGGCGAATGTTATATAGCAGGGAATGAGAATTTGACCTATAAAGGATTTTTTGCCAAGGTGAAATCAAGCATAGGTTTGGAAGGGAAATTATTTCCAATGCCGAGTTGGATCGTATTGTTGTTCGGAGCGTTGAGCTCTATCATGGCGCGTTTATCAAAGAGTAAACCACAGTTGAGTTATTCTATGGCTCGCTTTTCTTTGCTCCAACAATATTATAGCTCTACAAAGGCGCAGGATGAATTAGCAATGCCGCAAACACCTATTGAAACGGCTGTTCAGTCATGTGTCGCTTGGTATCGAGCTAACGGGATTTTAGAAAATTAAGCATGCATTTCAATAATAAAGTATTTATTGTAACGGGCGCTTCGCAAGGAATTGGGAAAGAGCTAGCTTATCAACTACTTCAACAGAATGCTAAGTTGATCATAACTGGTAGAAACGAAGATCGCTTACGTCTTGCTAAAGAAGAGTTGTCTTCACTCGGTGCGGTAGAATACGTCGTCGCGGATATGGGTGTTTGGGAAGATTGTCAACGAGTGGCTGATTCCACACTTACCCAATACGGAAAGATCGATGGGATTATTCATAATGCAGGTATGTCTGCTTTCGGCAAAGTTGCTGATATGAAGCGTGAAGTGATCGATGAAATTATTAATACAAATCTAAGAGGCGTTTTATATCTAACGAACCTTGTACTGCCCGCTATTCGCGCGCAAAATGGGAGTGTCTTGTTTGTTGGTAGTATAGCCGGACTGCATGGCTTGCCAGACTATTCCTTGTATTCACTGACGAAGATGTCGCTCACGGCATTAGCGCAAAGTTTACATGTAGAAGAAGCTGCTAATGGCGTATTTGTCGGCGTAGCCCATATCGGCTTTACAGAAAATGAATCTGTGAAGAAAACACTTAACGCAAGCGGAGAACCCGTGGATGTTCCTCGGAGAAATTCCTTGCTGACCAATTCTCGTCAGGTTACCGCTTCAAGTATTTTAAAGCAATTGAAGAGAAAGAAATATTGGAAACTGCATAGTAAAGTTGGCCTCGCCAATCATTTTATGGTGCGCTTTTTTCCGCGTGTATTGTTTACCATATTCAAATGGAATTATAAAGGCTAAAAAAAAATCCCTGTTCGAATACGACAGGGATTTTTTTATTGTTGAGAAGGATCTTAAGATTGAACCGCTTCAAACATTTTCTTCAAAGCTGCTTCCTCATCGCCATCATAAGCGCCAGAATTCAACTTTTCGTAAACCTCTTTGAACGCAGCAAGCGTCAATTCGATATCTTGTTCAGTATGCGCTGCCGTAGGAATCAAACGCAATAAGATTTGTCCTTTTGGAATAACTGGATACGTTACTACTGAACAGAAAATATTGTGCTTTTCACGGATATCATAAATGATTTGGGTTGCTTGTGCGACACCACCTTGTAAGAATACCGGAGTCACGCAGGTATTCGTTGTGCCTAAGTTTAAGCCTATAGCACGTAGCCCATCCTGAAGATGTTTCACGTTCTTCCAAAGTTTTTGACGAAGCTCGGGCATGGTGCGCAACATCTCTAAACGTTTACGGTTGCCTAATACGATAGGCATCGGTAATGTTTTAGCAAAGATTTGCGAACGCATATTATAACGTAAGTACCAGATGATATCTTCATCACCAGCAACGAAAGCGCCGATAGAAGCCATCGCTTTTGCAAAAGTAGAGACATATAAATCAACGCCATCTTGGCAACCTTGCTCTTCTCCGGTACCAGCCCCTGTCGGACCAACCATACCGAAGCCATGTGCGTCATCCACCATTAAGCGGAAGTCGAATTTTTTCTTCAATTCGATAATGCCTTTCAAGTTGCCTTGGTTACCACTCATGCCGAAAACACCTTCGGTGATTACCAAAATACCGCCACCCGTTTGATCCGTAATTTTCTTCGCCTTTTCTAACATCGATTCGCAAGAAGCCATGTCATTATGTTTGAAGACGAAACGTTTGCCCATATGCAAACGAACCCCGTCCAAAATACATGCATGCGATTCAGCGTCGTATACAATCACATCATGACGATTAACGATTGCATCGATTACAGATACAACCCCTTGATAACCGAAGTTTAAAAGGAAAGCATCTTGCTTATGAACGAAAGAAGCTAATTCTTGCTCAAAAGCTTCGATAATGCTACTGTTTCCGCTCATCATACGCGCACCCATTGGAGTTGAAAAGCCGTAGTCAGCAGCTGCCTTAGCATCTGTCGCACGCACTTCTGGGTGATTCGCTAATCCTAAGTAGTTATTCAAGCTCCAAACAATACGTTCTTTGCCTTTGAACATCATTCGACTTCCAATTTCCCCTTCTAAGCGGGGGAATGCAAAATAGCCATGTGCCATTTTAGAGTGTTGCCCAATAGGACCTAAATCCTTACGCAACTTTGCAAACAAATCCGTTGTCATTCTTTCTGATTATTGGTTAAGAACCACAAATATAAGGTTTTCTTAGAAAAAAGGCCAATCGGATTGTATACCTCCTTTGTGAATAATTAAGCTACAAAATATCCTCCGCAAATCGTATTTTCGCCACTTATTCGAATAATTATGAGTACTCCGAACGATAAGTTACAGAAAGCCACCCTAGAAGGTGCATTGGAATTAGGTTTGCGCCAAGAAGAATGGGAAAAAATACAAAGTTTGATGGGCCGCGAGCCTAACTTCACAGAGCTGTCTATGTTCAGCGTAATGTGGAGTGAACATTGCTGCTATAAAAATTCAATTCTTTGGTTGAAGAAGTTGCCAAAAGATGGCAAACATATCCTTGCTAAAGCAGGTGAGGAGAACGCAGGTTTGGTCGACATCGGTGATGGCTACGCTTGTGCGTTCAAAATTGAATCGCATAATCACCCTTCCGCTATCGAACCATACCAAGGTGCTGCAACAGGAGTAGGAGGGATTAGTCGCGATATCTTCACAATGGGCGCTCGTCCAATTGCTTCTTTGAACTCTCTACGTTTTGGTGATTTCAAGCATTTCAATACGCGTCATTTAGTGCGTGGTGTGGTGAAAGGAATTGGCGACTACGGCAATTGCTTTGGCGTTCCTACAGTTGGAGGAGAAGTTTATTTCGACGAAGCTTATAATATCAATCCGTTGGTAAATGCGTTCAGCGCAGGGATTGTTAAAGTAGGACAAACGGTTTCTGCTACAGCTGGCGAACCCGGTTCTAAAGTTTATATCGTAGGTTCTGCTACTGGAAAGGATGGTATCCACGGTGCTTCTTTTGCTTCTGCTGATATTACGGAAGATTCTGCTAACGAATTACCGAGCGTTCAAGTTGGTGATCCTTTTATGGAGAAATTATTGTTGGAAGCGACTCTTGAAGCGATTGCTGCTGGCTGTGTAGCGGGTATGCAAGATATGGGTGCTGCAGGGATCATTTGTTCGACAGCTGAAATGAGTGCAAAAGGTGAAGTAGGGATGAAGATCGATCTTTCTAAAGTGCCAACGCGTCAGCAAAATATGAAGGCATGGGAAATCCTTCTAAGCGAATCACAAGAGCGTATGCTCGTGGTAGCTAAAAAAGGGATGGAGAAGAAAATAGAAGATATTTTCGAAAAGTGGGATTTGAATTGTGCTGTAATCGGCGAAGTAACCAAAGAAGAGAAATTAGAGTATTTCTATAATGGAGAAATGATTGCTAGCGTAACGCCGCGTTTCTTGGTATTAGGCGGTGAGTCGCCTGTATACGAACGAGCCATGAAAGAACCTGCTTACTTCGGTACCATTCGTAACTTCAAAATGGAAACGGTTGAAGTGCCGGAAGATTTAGTAAGCGTAGCTAAACACATAGCTGCATTGCCAAATATTGCTAGCAAACGTTGGATTTACCGTCAATATGATAGCATGGTGCAGGTAGGTAATCGCTCCACAAACAATCCTAGCGCAGCTCCGGTGGTACGCGTGCAAGGTACCAACAAATCAATCGCAATGTCGGTTGATTGTAATCCGTATTATATCTATGCCGAACCGCATAAGGGAACGGCAATCGCAGTTGCAGAAGCAGCGCGTAATATCACTTGTTCTGGAGGTGAGCCTTTAGCAATCACTAATTGTCTGAACTTTGGTAATCCGTACAATGAAGAAGTATACTATACTTTCGCAAACGCTATTTTAGGAATGAAAGAAGCCTGCGAAAAGTTCGATACCCCTGTAACCGGCGGTAACGTTAGCTTCTATAACCAATGTAATGATATTCCTGTTTTACCAACACCTACAATCGGAATGGTCGGTTTGGTTCAAAAGCCTGAACATATGACTGGTATTGCCTTTCAAAATGAAGGGGATATGATTTATTTGTTAGGTGATAACAAGAATGATATTGCGTCTTCGCAATATTTGATTCACTATTGTCGTGTTAAACATTCTCCGGCACCCTATTTCGACTTGAATACTGAATTCAGTCTTCAACAAGGAATGCGCAAAGCAATTCAATCCGGCTTAGTAACTTCAGCACATGATATTTCAGAAGGCGGTTTGTTTATCACGCTTTTGGAAAGTGCGATGGTAAATGGCCTTGGAGCTGATATCGAAATGCGTGATGACAATTTACGTCCGGACGCACTTTTGTTTGGTGAAGCGCAAAGTCGTATCGTAGTTACTGTTCGTGCCGAACATCAAGATGCTTTCGAAGCATTGATGACTGAGATGAACGTGCCTACAGAAATGATTGGTAATGTTGGCGGTGACAGCTTAAGTATCAATGGGATTGAATTTGGCGTCTTGAGTGAATACCAATATCTTCATGAAAATAGTTTGGAATACTATATGGAGAAAGGTAAATCTATTCCAGTAGAAGATTAATCTTAAGTATAACTTAAATTAGTTAAATTTGAATGTAAGCCCTTTCGAAAGGAAGGGGATTGTGAAATTAAACGTATTGAAGGAAATGGGTTGTGGATCATGCGGAGGCTCTTGTGGAACACCAAGTGGATGCGGCGATAGTGGTGCGTGTTCGAGCGGAGCTTGCAATAAAATGAATAGTTACGACTGGTTGACAGATGTGCCTGTAGGTGATCTGGCTAGTCGCTATCCTTATGTGGAAGTTGCCTTCAAAAATGGCCAACGTAAGGATTTTTACCTTAACCCGTCCGCGGAGTTAGGGACGGGTGATTTTGTATGTGTTGAGTCTTCTGTAGGTATGGATATAGGAACAATCGTCCTTAGCGGCGATCTTGTTCGCTATCAAATGAAGAAGAAAAATGTACAAGAACGCACTATTGAACGAAAAGTACTTCGCCTTGCAACCCAAGAAGAGCTTCAGAAGCTAAAAGAACTACGTGCAAAGGAGGAAGATTCCATGATTAAATCACGCGTTATTGCGCGTAATTTGAAATTGGATATGAAAATTAGCGATGTTGAATTTCAAGCCGATGCAAGAAAGGCAATTTTCTATTATATCGCGGATGGTCGTGTCGATTTTCGTGAGTTGATCAAAGTGTATGCACGTGAGTTTAATGTGAAGGTAGAAATGAAACAAATCGGCTCCCGTCAGGAAGCTGGTTTGGTAGGAGGTATCGGTATGTGCGGAAGAGAACTATGTTGCTCAACGTGGTTGTCGACCTTTAAAAACGTAAATATCACCGTTGTTCGTTATCAAAACCTATCTATCAATCAAGCGAAATTAAGTGGTCAGTGTGGACGATTGAAATGCTGCCTTAACTTCGAATTAGATACTTATTTGGATGCCTTAAAAGTGTTCCCTAAAAACGCGGATAAGTTGCATACGGAAAGAGGAGATGCTTATCTGCAAAAAACAGATATCTTCAAATTCTTAATGTGGTATAGCTATCCAGGTTCTACAAAGTTATATCCGTTGAATATCGAACGAGTACGTGAGATTCTTGAATTAAATAAGCAAAACAAGCCTGCGGCAGATCTAGACAAGGTGAAGGTTATCTTACAAGCACCTGCGGATCAAGAACCAGAACATGTGGATTTGGCGGCGCAGACTTCTATCTCGTCTTTGCGTAAAACAGCAGAGCGTAATAAGAAGAAAAACAAGGATCAACGTGGTGGTGGGGAAGGCAGAAATCCTAACGCGAATCAAAATCGCGAACAACGTCCTGCCTCAAATAACCCACAAGCAAGAGAACATCGCGATAAGCGACATAATCGAGATAATAGAGGACCACAAGCGCCTAAGCCTAATGTAGAAGGAGGTGCGGCAAGTAACGGAGAACAACGTCCGCAAGGAAATGCTCCGCAACAAAACCGTGATCGCCGTCCACAGCATAATCGCAACCGCCCACAGCGTCGCGACAGAAACCCTAATCCTAATAATACCAATCAGGATAATTCAAAACCTAGTCCAAGTGCTCCGGAAAATAACCCATAGTGCCATTCTAGTACTGTGTTTGATAATGTTTGTCAAAACATTTTCTGCTTGTACGCCTAATGAAATCTACGATAAGAATACCATCGTACCGGGCTACAATTGGGATTATAATTTTAAGCCAAACTTCGTTTTCGAAGTTCCTGATACGAGCAAGCCGTATCGACTTTACATCAATGTGCGTCATTTGGAGGCCTATCCTTATATGAACCTATATGTTTGGCTACACATCTTAACGCCAGAAGGAAAAGTTTTACATCGCCGGGAAAATGTCTTACTTGCAGAGCCTTCAGGTAAGTGGCTTGGCGAAGGGTTGAATGGGGTTTGGATGATGCACCAATGGTGTCATGATATTAGTTTTGGGAAAGTAGCTGGTAGGTATCAAATAAGTATTGAACAAGATATGCGCGTAAGTCCTTTGCCCGCTGTTATGTCTGTTGGTATTCGTTTAGAACCAGGTTCTCCTTATAAAGTGAAGAAATAGCATGAAAGTATCAGAACATTTGCAAAGAGCTAACGGTCGACCATTGATTTCATTCGAGGTTTTGCCACCGTTGAAAGGGAAATCTTTTCAGTCAATTGCGGATGTTTTAGATCCGCTCATGGAATTTAAACCCCCTTTCATCAACGTCACGTATCATCGTGCAGAAACGCATTTCAAGAAAATGTCAGACGGGCGTTTTGAAGAAATTGCGGTTCGTAAACGTCCTGGAACAGTAGGTATTTGTGCAGCTATCATGAATAGATATAAGGTGGATGCCGTGCCGCATTTAATCTGTGGAGGTTTTACTGTAGAAGAAACAGAGGATGCTCTAATTGATCTTGACTTCTTGGGTGTTGAGAATATTTTGTGTTTACGTGGTGATGCGATGAAAGGACAAGCAAATTTCTATCCTGAAAAAGGTGGGCATCCCCATGCAATTGATTTGTTGAAACAAGCGGTTAACATGAACCGAGGAATTTATCTTGAAGAGTCGCAAGATGCATGGAGAACTAATTTCTGTCTTGGTGTCGCAGGCTATCCAGAGAAACATGGAGAATCTCCTAATGCTGAAGTTGATTTTAAATATTTGAAGGCCAAAGCAGATGCAGGTGCAGATTTTATCATGACCCAAATGTTTTTTGATAATCAAAAATATTTCGACTTCGTCAAGAATTGTCGTGCAGCTGGTATCAATATTCCAATCATACCTGGCTTGAAGCCGCTTACGACCTATCGTCAGTTGATGACCTTACCAAAAGCGTTTAGCATTGACTTGCCTGCTGATTTGGTGAATGCTGTTGAAAAGGTAAAACATAATGAAGAGGCGATTATGCAGGCAGGGATTGAGTGGTGTACCGCTCAATCGAAAGAGCTAATTGCTAACGGAGCTCCGATTATTCATTACTATACAATGAGTAGCGTGAAGGCGGTGAAACAAATCGCTTCACAAGTATTTTAATCCGGACCTCCTCCTAAATTTATTTCTTGTAATAAGGCTCTAACAGCTTCTGTGTTGTTTATTTTCTTTGCTCTCAAAGCTAATGGTTTTGCAGCGCCGTAATTTTTTTGTAGCACATACAATTGAGCCAAGCCTATTAATGCAGTATAGTAATCAGGATTCAATGCTAATGCACTTTTGTAAAAGCGAATTGATTCTGCGTCGTTGCCTGCAAGAT
This sequence comes from Chitinophagales bacterium, assembly GCA_947452995.1. GTDB lineage: Bacteria > Bacteroidota > Bacteroidia > Chitinophagales > CAIODY01 > JAHEYX01. The sequence continues at coordinate 118,862 of CANGEV010000003.1, read as the reverse complement.
GTTCACACCACGCGTTACTCACGTTAGCCGAAATGTTTTTCGAATTAAGAGAAAGTACCTGCTTAAAACAGGCTTGCGCAAGAGATACCTGCTTGTTTTTAAAGTATGCTTCGCCAAGTTTGTTGATGAATTCAAGATTCTTAGACTGTTGGGTGTTTGCTTCTTTTAAAAAATGGATCGCCTCTTGCATGTCTCCTTGTTGCATGAACGCTTCCCCTAAGCGATAGTTTGTCCATGCCTCTGCATTGCTAAGCAAATTGGAATTTGCATGATACACAGCAATCAATTGTTTAAAATCGTTTTTTAAAAAGTAAAGACGAATACTTAAGCTAAGCCATCGATTGGTTCTTTCATTCTCTGGAATAGTATGGAGTAAGCTGGACGCCTTTTCTAAATAAAGGGCATTGCTTTCATATTCTTCAAATAAATTTAAAAATGCATTTGCCTCTGTCAATGCTCCTGGAGCTTGTTGATCACTGACACAAGCGAGGCGCACGAACTGAGCAATAGACTTAATCTCTTGCGAAGAAAGGGGCTTACGAATATTATGATCGTGGATCTGTACATGCGGAATATCTTTACTTCCGCTCATCGGCATATGACAGCTCACGCACTTGCTTTTTTCTACTTGTCCTGTCGCGTCTTTTGCCGTACACGTTGTTCCTTTGGAAGAATGACAAGTAGTACATTTTTCATCCCAATAGGCTGCACTTGTTTTCTTTACGCTTATATGCGGATTATGACAACTCAAACAAGTCATGTCTGATTGGATAAAGCAACGACTCATTTTCATCCGATCGACATGCGAGGCCATGATAAAATTGTCGAGGCTATCGGTATATCTCGGGACGAAGGTGTGCATCACTTCACTCAATAGCATTCCTGGGCGGAAGTCGAAAAATGTTTTCCCTTCATTTAAAACAGATATACCTTGCAAATGACAACGTTGACAAACGCTGATTTGTCGTTCGCGATCGAGCTTACGTGGGTTGACAATACTATAATCCGTTTGCGTTTTAATGTCGACCAAAATGCCGTTTTGTTTTTGCGCGACATGTATACTTCCGGGGCCATGACAGCGTTCGCATTGAATCCCTGTAGGAACATCCGAATATCGGTTTTCTGCTGCAGGGTCGATTTTAGGATAGAAATTATGACAGGTAATACACTCTTGTTGTATAGGACGCGTGAATTTAGAGTTTTGTCCATTTTCAAAACCTGGTGCTAAATCCCACAAGCCGAGCTGTGTGTAAAAAGTAATAGGTGCTTGGTAGAGATAATTATTGACAGTAAATAAGTGTGAATTGGTATGTTGTCCACTCCCTACGATATAATCTATGGTTTGATCCCGCTCATGAACGATTTTGCCATCTTCTTTGCGGTATTCTAATATGTGTAAGATGGAGTCTTTCCAATAAGGATGATAATACAGATTATTAATGCTGTCGTAAACAAGTTGATTATCACCAAAAATGGCCTTAGATTTATAAGGCCGAGCTCTGTCCCAGCTCTGTCCCATCCCTGTTTCCATGAAGCTAGCGTAGATATCGGAATGGCAGCCTTTGCAAGTTTGCATACCAACATAATGTGCTGTACTATCATATACATTCAGAAAGGGGGAGCTAGGTGTATTGCTTGCTTGCTGGCACGAGAGCAAATAAAGAGCAAAACCTGCTACGATAGACAATAAAAAGACATAACTGCGGCGCACCGTTCAAAAATAATAGGAACTAGCCTGAAAATGGAGCTTTTGTTGAAGCTTTTTAGCCTATTTATTCAAAACATTTATGGAAACAGCTTGTTTTAACTCTTATTTGGGAATGAATAGGGAAACTCCTACATTTGCAAAGGTGAAAACAAACCAAACATTATAAATTCAATAATATGAGTACCACAACAAAAACACAGATTGATTTTAATCTGAAACACAAGGTTGCTGACATGAGTTTAGCAGCTTGGGGACGTAAAGAAATCCGCTTGGCTGAAGCTGAAATGCCAGGTTTGATGGCTCTTCGTGAAGAATATAAAGGAAAACAACCATTGAAAGGTGCGCGCATCGCAGGTTGTTTACACATGACAATCCAAACGGCTGTTTTGATTGAAACATTAGTTGATTTGGGTGCAGAGGTTAAATGGAGTTCTTGTAATATCTTCTCAACACAAGATAACGCTGCAGCTGCAATCGCTGAAGCTGGTATCGGTGTTTTTGCTTGGAAAGGTCAATCTTTGGAAGATGCTGACTGGTGTATTGAACAAACATTATTCTTTGGAGGTGCAGATCGTCCGTTGAATATGATCTTGGATGATGGGGGCGATTTAACGAATATCGTTTTGGATAAATATCCTGAATTAGTAGCTGGTATCAAAGGTTTGAGTGAAGAGACTACAACCGGTGTTCACCGTTTATATGAGCGTATGGCTAAAGGTACATTACCAATGCCTGCTTTCAATGTGAACGACTCTGTTACAAAATCTAAATTTGATAATAAATACGGTTGTCGTGAATCATGTGTGGATGCGATTCGTCGTGCAACAGATATTATGATGGCTGGTAAAGTGGCTGTTGTAGGTGGTTATGGCGACGTAGGTAAAGGTTCTGCTGATTCATTACGTGCAGCAGGTTGCCGTGTTATCGTTACTGAAATCGATCCAATCTGTGCTTTGCAAGCAGCAATGGACGGTTACGAAGTGAAGAAAATGGAAGCTGCTGTTAAAGAAGCTGACATTATCGTTACAGCCTCTGGTTGTCGCGATTTGATCACTGAAAAACATTTCCGTTCAATGAAAGATAAAGCAATCGTTTGTAATATCGGGCACTTCGATATTGAAATTGATATGGCTTGGTTGAATGATAATTATGGCAATACGAAAGATACTATCAAGCCTCAAGTAGACTTGTACAATATCGAAGGTAAAGAAGTGATTGTTTTAGCTGAAGGTCGTTTAGTTAACTTAGGTTGCGCGACTGGTCACCCTTCCTTTGTTATGTCAAATTCTTTCACAAACCAAACTTTAGCTCAATTGGAATTGTGGTTGAACGCAGATAAATATGAAAACAAAGTGTACGTTCTTCCTAAACATTTAGATGAAAAAGTAGCTCGTTTGCATTTGAAGAAAATTGGTGTTGAATTAGAAGAGTTGACTTCTGCTCAATCAGAATACTTAGGTATTCCTGTAGCAGGTCCTTTCAAACCAGAAATGTACCGTTACTAATCTGCAAAAGATTAATGCACAAAAGGAGGCTTCGGCCTCCTTTTTTATTATAAAGATTCCTGCAATATCATTATTTTTAAGGAAACCACTTTTGATATGAAATTGAAACTTACACTCCTCTTGGTTTGTTTCTCTATTGTTTTTTATAGCAACGCACAAAACCTACCAAGCTATGTTCCGAAGTCAGGAATAGAACTTTGGTATTCCTTGAACAATAGTTTAGCTGCTGATTCAAGCGGAAATATGCGCGATGGAATTTTGAGTCGTCAAAATAAGGTAGCAGGAAGAAATGGTTGTTTAAATTCTGCGCTCGAGTTTAATCGTGATGGAGATTCTTTGGGCGTTCACTATGGTGTTAATTTATTCGCAAATCAGTTCACGATTTCACTATGGTCGAATGCCAATCCACAAGATACCAATATTCATAGTTTTGTGAGTTGGAATGATAGCATGGGTGGATTTCAATTCGGATTATATAATAGTCAGATACTTTTTGATTTTAATAAGTTCGGCAACAAAATCACCTCAACTTCTACCTTATCTAACATAGGCTTAGGAGCAACAAAAAATTGGCATCACTATGTTATGACCTACTCTCTTGGTGCCACACGTATTTATGTTGATACTGTGCTCAAAGTGATAATCCCTGGTGTGATAGCTATCAATCCGAATGCGAATATTATTTTTGGCAATTCTATTTTTGGCGAAGCTGCTGGTGGTGCTTTAGAGGATATAGGCTGGTGGAGCCGTTTATTAACCGTTGCAGAAATACAAAGTCTTTACTTTAATCAGCCAATCTCAGCTACGATTACAAGTCATCAAGCGCTTTGTGGTAATCAATTAAGCACTGCTGCAGTGCATGTGTCTGGATCTGTATTTCAAAATTACACTTATACTTGGACTGCTCGCAATAGTACACCTACCGTAATCGGAGTCGGAGATAGTGTTACATCATCAGTATCCGAACAGTTGACTGTACTTATTCAAGATCAAAATGATCGCTGTTTAACGTTGCCAGTGACATTAACCGTACCTGCTGCGATACAAATTCAAACGGTATTTCAAACCGCGCCTTCATGCTATGGCGATAGTAATGCCACCATCATTCAAGCTGTAACTGGAGGTACTTTAAATCCAACTTCTAATTATCAATTGACTTGGACACCTGCTGTAAGTACAAACGATACAGCACAATATTTGCCGCAAGGGATTTATTTGTTTAACGCTAGTGATGATAATGGCTGCATTACTGTAGATACGATTGTTATTACAGCTCCAAAGCCTTTGCAGTTTGGTATTCATCGGGCATCAGAACCTGCATGTGTGTTTTCTGCGAATGGCAATGTGCAGGCAATTGCATCCGGAGGAACACCTCCCTATTATTATATCTGGGGGTCTTCAAATGGTGGCGTTACTTCCTATGCGGGAAATGCACTTTATTGCGCGAATGGAACTTACACTGTTTATGTAACAGATGCGCATAATTGTTTTTTAGCAAGTACGGATACCTTCAACCAGCAAACAGCCTGTCCATTTCCAATTACAATTCCACCTTATATGAGTACGAATGGACTGTATGCATGGTATCCTTTTAATCATAATACGCTTGATGAGTCGGGCTTCATGAACTTTGGTAGCAATTTTGGTGGCGTATATGTTCCTAATCGAAGTAGTTGCTCAGAATCAGCTATTAGTCTGAATTCAAACGCAACGATTATTCAAGATAGCGTGGCATTAGGTACTGGTTATGCCTTCAACCTAAATCAATTCTCTATTGCGGCTTGGCTTCAAACAAACTCGAATCCGCAGAATCACAACGCTACTATTTTTTCTAACTTGAATACATTCGGGAATGGATATTGGATTGGTGTTCGTAACGATACAATTGTTTTTGATTTAAATCGCCAAAATGGAAGTCTAAATTTGATTTCTTCTAACGCGTATATTAATCCAAACAAGCCAAGTCTGTTGACCTTCACCTATGATGCCAACATGGTGAATGTCTATATCGACTCCGCACTAGCATTCGTTGACTCAAACGTGATCTTTAATCTTGCGCCAAACTGTCGTGCCATTTTAGGTAATACGCATTATGGAGAGTATTATTCAGGAATCTTAGACGATATTGCTGTTTACTCACGAGCGATTTCTTTGAGTGAAGTAAAATTGTTATATAATTATTCACCAATCACGGCAACAGTCAATGTAACCAATAATAGTTGTGGTGGAGCAGCAAATGGAGCAGCCTATCTGCAAGTTAATTATAATGGACATGTGGCTAATTATATGGAGTATCAATGGAATCCGTCCGTTTCAACTGTCGACTCCGCCATTAACCTTTACGCTGGCAATTATCAATGCGTTGTAGTTGCGGATTATATGAATTGCGCGACTGTTAATTTTACCGTAAATCAACCAACACCGATTCAAGTTATAGTCGATTCGAGCTTCTTAAATCAGCCGTGTGCAGGTCAAGCGAATGGCTTTGTAGCTGTGCACGCTGGAGTAGGAGGTATTCAACCATATACCTATGCATGGTCGAATGGTTCAACAAATACTAGTATCCATAATCTTGCAAATGGAGCATACTCGGTGCTTGTAACGGATGCCAATAATTGTCATGCCTACGACACTTTTCATGTGGTGAGCCCGACGCCATTGCTAGCAAATGCCAGCACAACTACTATCACCTGCGGCGCATCCAACGACGCAAGCATTAATTTATATGTGGTTGGCGGCATACCAATGTATCATTATATGTGGCAATTTAATGCAGCGCCTTTGGCAGGCAACACCAATACACAGCAAAATTTAGGCGCCGGAATTTATTCCTGTATTATTACAGATTCTAACGTTTGTTCGACCACAATAATCGATACGATTGTTGCCGGACCAACAGCAAATTTCGTGTTGGTTGAACCTCGTGACACTTTACAGTTTTGGACTTCTTCCTTGGCACTTAATGTTCTATCAAGTAGTAGCGGAATTAATTATCAATGGCAAGTAGATTCTTCAGGAATTTGGATTAATTGCCATGATGGATATAAGAAAATGACTTATTCCGGCATTAATTCTAGCTATCTAGAAATTTTCATTACTACATTGACGCCAACTGTTGATCAGTACCGCTGTGTGCTTTCTGATAGCATATGCAGTGATACAACACGTTCAGCGAGAGTTGATTTTGAATTCGGAGAAGGCTTTGCCAATACAGTAGCTAAAAAATTATATAATGTTTATTGGTCAGATGAAGCGCATCAAACGATTCATTTGTTGAATAATAATGTCAATGCGTCTCAAATTGAAATCCGTAATACAATCGGACAAATCATCTATAAACAAGCCATTGCGTTCGGGGTCAATCAAATCTCAACTCCGGCATTGAATGACGGCTTATATATAATCAGTATTTCGGATAGAAATAATAAGGTATCGTATAATACCAAGCTGATTAAGTAAAGCTTATTACGCTAAAAGTGCCTTCTCTAGGGCTTCCGGGTAAATTACCCGTGTAAGGTATAAGCCACAACCAGGAACGCTGAAATCAGCGTTCTTGTTGTCGTGGGAGGCAACAATTTCTTTGAACTGCTCAAAGCTCGTTTTCCCATTACCCACTTTTATCATCGTTCCAACGAGTCCTCTAATCATCCCACGCAAAAAACGATCCGCATGTACTTCAAATTGAATTCGATTTGCTGTACGCTGACTCCATTGAATATAATCGATTCTACAACGAGTTGTTTTATTATCGCTATTTCGTTTACAGAAAGTGGCAAAGTCTGTTTGTTCCTTTAAATAAGCCGCAGCCTCATTCATTTTATCCAAATCCAAATGACGGTATGGAAAGTGCAGAGATCTGTTATGCAGAAATGGATCTTTGTCATAATGAATATGATAAATATAGTGTCGTTGTATCGCGTCGAATCTTGAATGAAACCCTTCCGGAGCAAGTCCTAAACGACTTACGCCAATATCTGAAGGGAGCATAAAATTAATCCTCCGAACAGCATGTTCTGGAAGTGGCTGCTCCGTTTTAAAGTGCGCAAATGATTCTACGATATGAACACCCGTGTCAGTGCGCGAAGCACCCGTAATCACAATTTTTTCTCTGAAAAGAATACTGAGTTTCTCTTCAAGTTCTTGCTGCGCTGTTCTCAAATTAAGCTCATTGTCTTGTGTCTGATAGCCATGAAAGGCTGTTCCGTCAAACCCAAATCGAATATAATATAAAGACACGATTGAATGATTTTAATAAAAAAGGAGCAGGCGTTCGCACACCTGCTCCTTAAACTACTTTAGATTACTTAATTACTTGCAATTTATACGACTTAAACTGATTACCTTGTTGCATTTGCAAAACATAGATACCAGATTCTGCTTCAAAATTTTCAAGACGAATAATTTGGTAGCCTTGTTGTGTTGAAACCTTGTTTGAATAAACTTCTTGTCCGATAGAATTCACTACACGGAAAAGAGTAGGAGTCGCTGCCGGAGCATTGCACGTTACTTGTAAATAGTTTTCGTTTACATTCGCTACCACACTGTGAATACCCATTTCAGTAGGGTTCAAATGATTTTCAATACCAACATTACAATTGGCTCCACCTGCAGCATTGATGTTGATACGGTAGTATCTAACAGTGTCATAACGTACGGTAGCAGGAATGAATGGAAGTAGCAAACGTACCGAAGCTTTGGTGATAACTGTTAAAGGGTAAGTGCCTGGTGTGCTACAAGTTCCTGAAATTAAGGCACAACCATGTGCGTATTTTGCAAACTTTCCACTAGCAGGATTTGTTACATATGTCATGCCTGCAGGTAAGCCTGTTACACTTAACAAACGAACCGAATCGATATAAATGGCAACGCTTGTCCCAGCTTGCATTTGGTGTACAGAATCTGGAACGTAGATATCCATTTGTGTTGAATAAGGGATATTTTCGCAACCATCCGGTAGGTTGGTAGTGCTATCAGGTCGAATGCCAGAAGTATTCCAACTTAAGTCGGGCGTACATTGAGCGAAGGATTTTTGAGTAATGCCCAAAGCAACTAAGGCAAATAGAAGTGTAAAGATTTTTTTCATTTGATATAGGTTTATGCGAATATAAAAAAAAGGCTACACATTCGCAATGTATAGCCTTTTATCTTGGAGTGTAGCTTCGATTAACAATGTTCTTCGAATGCACCCATAAGATTTTGAGCAACCATTTCAGCAGATCTGCCTTCAATGTGGTGACGTTCGATGAAGTGAACGATCTGACCATCTTTAAAAAGCGCAATACATGGCGAAGATGGAGGATAAGGCAAGGTGTATGTGCGTGCTTGCTTAACGGCATCTACATCAAAACCAGCGAAAACAGTAGTTAAGTTTTGTGGTTTTTTTGCACTGTGCTGCACAGCCATTTTTACACCCGGACGAGCCGAACCTGCTGCGCAACCGCATACGCTGTTAAAAAACACAAGCGTAGTGCCGCCTGCATGCATCATATCATCCACTTGCTGTGGGGTCGTAAGTTCTGTAAATCCGACAGCAGTCATTTCTGCTTTCATTGGATTAACGATTTCTGCTGGATACATAATGGGATTATTTTTTGCAAATTTAAGCACTACAACTTGAATTGTGAAATCATTCACAAGGCATTATGATTTTATCATTTTAGTCGTTGAATTACTTATATTTGAATTCTAAACTATTATTGTGTCAGGCTTAGATTTATTTGGGGAACCTTTAAAAGTTGATCGCAAACGATCTAAGCGTGAAAAAATAAAAGATTTAGTGCGTACATACGACTCCAATCCTTTAAAACCTACTTCCGTGAGTGCATTGCAATTACAACGACCATTAGCTTTTTTTGATCTTGAAACAACAGGTGTCGATGTAGCCAAGGATCGTATTATTGAAATTGCAATAATTAAAGTTTTACAATCTGGTGAAGTAGAAAAATATCATCAGGTATGTAATCCTGGAATGCCTATACCGGCTGAATCTTCTGCGGTACACGGCTTTACCGATGATGCAGTGAAGGATAAACCTTTATTCGCAGCGATTGCCATGGAAGTAAATGCCTTTTTAGAAGACTGCGATTTCGGAGGTTTTAATAGTAATAAGTTTGATGTTCCTATGTTAGTTGAGGAACTATTACGTTGTGGAATTGATATACGTATTGAAACAAGATTATGTGTTGATGTACAACGTATTTTTCATAAAATGGAACGTCGTACCTTGGAGGCAGCTTATTTATTTTATTGCGGCAAGAAATTGGAGAATGCGCATAGCGCAATGGCTGATATTGAAGCGACCTATGAAGTACTATTAGCGCAATTAGGACGTTATAGTGAATTGCAAAATGATGTTTCTTTCTTGGCTAAATACAGTGAAGATAATTCAGGTAAGATAATCGATATGGCGCGCCGTTTTGTTGAACGCTATGGAAAGGCTTGTTTTAATTTTGGGAAGTACAAGGATATGCCAGTAGAAGAGGTTTTACGGAAAGATCCAGGCTATTATAAATGGTTTATGGAGGCCGATTTTCCTTTACATTCAAAGTCAAAGTTGAAAGAGCTTAAAGATAAAATGATAGGATAATGCAGACGCCTCCCAAGACTATTATCATTGTCCCAACTTACAACGAGAGTGAAAACGTTGGAAGTTTGATTCCTGCTGTATTAGACATTGCTTCGCATTACGAGATTTTAGTAATCGACGATGGTTCTCCGGATGGTACCGCCGATTTAGTGAAGGCAATGCAAGTGCAGTCGTCGGGAAGAATTCACTTAATGGAACGGAAGGCGAAATCAGGCTTAGGAACGGCTTACATAGCCGGTTTTAAGTGGGCTTTGGAACGTGGTTATGATTTGATTTTTGAAATGGATTGTGATTTTTCGCATCCTCCTAGTTCCTTGCCAGATTTAGAAAGAACATGTGTTGAAGAGGGTTTTGATATTGCTGTTGGTAGTCGTTATACAAGAGGTGGTAAGGTGCAAAACTGGCCGATGAATCGTCTTATGTTAAGTTATGGCGCCTCATTGTATGTTCGATTAATAACAGGCATGCCTGTAAAAGATCCAACTGCAGGATTCATTTGCTATCGTCGCGAGATCTTAGAAAAGTTGAATTTGGATCGTGTTCGATTTATCGGATATGCTTTTCAAATAGAAATGAAATATAAATCTTTCTTACATGGTGCCCGCATCAAAGAAGTCCCAATCACCTTCAAAGATCGTGAGAAAGGGGTTTCTAAGATGTCGACAAAGATTTTTAAAGAAGGGCTCCTAGGCGTAGTTGTTTTACGTATGGAGAAAGCCGCACGACTCGGGAAAGGGGTTTAAGAATTAAGAATTTAGAATTATGAATGTCTTGTGTCTTGTCCTGAAAGATGTGGCAATCGATATTGAATCATGATTATTATACCGAATTCAACCAGTCTTATAACTCGAAAAAAGCGTAAGAAAAGTATTAAAACAAGGCGATAGTAAATTATTAATAATTCTTAATTAACACCTTTTCCGTCCTTTTTAATAAACAATTCAGCATTAAGCATTTGAAGCTGTTCACAACGCGTGATAGTTTGCTGGCCGCGCTTCCGTAATTTGCTAGGGTATTTACTACTATGGCAAAAAAAGACACTACTTCTAAAAAAGCTACTAAGCAATCAGGGGATTCAAAAGGATTTCAACTGAATGAAACGAAAATGGAAGATGATATGGGAGCTAAAGAAATTGCTTCTGATCAGCGCTGGAAGACCATCAGCGGTTTAATCATCGTTGTTCTTTCGTTTTTATCCTTCATCGCCTTCTGCTCATATTCCTTCACCTGGCGACTTGATCAGGATAAAGTATTTAACGCAAGTGTAGGCGGGTTTTTCAATGTAGCCAAGCTTGAATATGCGAATACCATTGGCAGCTGGGGCGCATTTATTGCACATTGGTGTATCTACGATGGGGTAGGTGTTGCAGCGTATTTTTGGAGTATCGTGTTAATGGCCTTTGGCGTCAATTTAATGCGTAAAAATTTTAAACTCCCTACTTGGTCTTTAACTCAATTCGGCATTTTAACCACCTTTTGGCTTACCACACTTTTGAGCTTTGTCACACCGCATGCCGGATTTGCATGGGGTGGCGCTATGGGCGATGCGATTAGTTCCTACTTGACTGGTTTTGTTGGTGCGATTGGAACAGGCGCACTTTTATTCGTTGGACTGATCATTTATTTAGTAGCTGTATACAATATTGGCTTCGAAATGGAATGGCTCACCGATTGGCTAGAACGTCGACGGAATGCCACACACGATGCAGCCATGCAAGCCGCCGCCGCCGCAATGGAAGCGCCCGTCGTTTTTGATAATGCCTTCTCTGCCGAAGCAGAAGCGATGAAAGAAGCCTATGCAAGCACCACCGTTGTAAACAATTCTCCAGATAATGGTGCCACGATCACCTATCAAGGTGTGCCCGTTGATGCAACACCTGAACCAGCTATAGAAATTGTAGAATCGAAACCTGAAGAGGCATTCGTTTTAAGCACCGCAAGCACTGAACAACCTGAGTTGATTGATAATTCGGAAGCAACCTCTTTCGAAGTAAGTGAACGTCCTAAGCCAGAACAGTCTGCTGCCGTTAGCTTTATCGCTGAAAGTCTTGCCGCTATGAATAATCCTGTTGAGGATACTGAGGAAGAATTTGAAGAAGAAGAAGAGGAAGAAGATCCTTTTGAAACCGTTACCTATAGTGCTCCTAGCAAGGAAGCTCGTTCTGCCGAACCTGAATTTACGGTCGAGGAAACAAAGCCTGCTGAAGGACCGAAAATGGATGTCATTCCAAAAATTGAGGAGAAAGCATTAGATGTAACCGCTGTCGGAAGTTTGGATGATTATGATCCTACCAAAGATTTGTCGCATTACAAATATCCTACGCTTGATTTGTTAAATGAGTATTTGAACGAAGGCAACTCCGTTACAAAAGACGAGCTAGAACAAAACAAAAATCAAATCGTCAATACACTTTCCAATTACGGAATCTCCATCGATAAGATCAAAGCGACGATCGGACCAACAGTAACGCTTTATGAAATTGTACCTGCGCCAGGTGTGCGTATCTCTAAAATTAAAAACTTAGAAGATGATATCGCGCTTTCATTGGCAGCATTAGGGATTCGTATCATCGCACCAATTCCTGGTAAAGGAACAATTGGTATCGAAGTCCCTAACATTAAAAAGGAAATCGTAGGCATGCGTTCTTTGCTTGCGAGCGAGAAGTTTGTCAACGCAAGTATGGAATTACCTGTTGCCATTGGTAAAAATATCGCGAACGAAAATATTGTGGTCGACCTCGCCAAAATGCCGCACTTGTTGATGGCAGGTGCCACAGGGCAAGGTAAGTCAGTTGGTTTGAATGCTCTTTTGGTTTCATTGTTATACAAAAAACATCCTTCCCAATTGAAGTTTGTGATGGTTGATCCTAAAAAGGTCGAGTTGAGTATTTATAAAGTGATTGAAAAGCATTTCTTGGCAAAACTGCCGAACGAAGAAGAGCCAATCATTACCGACACGAAGAAGGTTGTTGCTACACTCAACTCGCTGTGTATAGAAATGGATCGTCGTTATGATTTGTTGAAGGACGCCATTTGTAAAAATATTATCGAGTATAATCGCAAGTTCACTGCTCGCAAATTAAATCCGATGCGCGGACATGAATACTTGCCTTATATTGTTGTGGTAATAGATGAGTTTGCCGATTTGATTATGACTGCCGGCAAAGAAGTTGAAATGCCAATCGCGCGTATTGCCCAGCTCGCGCGTGCTGTCGGTATTCACTTGATTATCGCCACACAACGTCCTTCGGTAAATATTATCACAGGTACGATTAAGGCCAACTTCCCAGCGCGTATTGCGTTTAAGGTTTCATCGAAGATTGATTCACGCACCATCCTTGATACCGGAGGCGCTGAGCAATTAATTGGTAAAGGGGATATGTTGTTATCGTATGGTGGCGAGTTATTGCGTGTGCAATGTGCTTTCTGTGATACCCCTGAAATTGAAGCAATCGTAGAGCATATTTCAGAACAGCAAGGTTATGGAACTGCGCATTTGTTACCAGAATATATTGATCCTAATGATAAAGAAATTGGGGATATTGAGTTAGGCGATGAGCGTGATGAGTACTTTGAGGAAGCGGCTAAAATTATTGTGGCAACGCAACAAGGTAGTACTTCCATGATTCAACGTAAATTAAAGCTAGGCTATAATCGCGCAGGACGTATCATGGATCAATTAGAAGCAGCAGGAATTGTAGGGCCTTCGCAAGGTAGCAAGCCACGCGAGGTACGTTATAAAACGGATGCAGATCTTATGCAAGTGCTAAATAATTTGAAATAATTAAGCAATAGCAATTGTTGCAACACTCAAGGTAATGTGTGGTATGCTTAATAATATACGTCCACAAGCTTCGAGTGTGGCTCCTGTCGTGAGTACATCATCCACGAGTAGTATATGTTGATTGCTTAATATGGCTTCGTTACGCAGTTCGTAATCCATTGCGACATTATTCCATCGGGCTTCGCGACTGAGTGCTGTTTGCGTAGACGCATTTCTATTACGGAGTAGGATTTTATCATAAACAGGGATTTGCAAACTCGCTGATAAGCCTTTTGCAAACTCTTCACTTTGATTATAACCGCGTTTATGTCGCTTTTTCGTGTGTAAGGGGACAGGGATAATGGAAGTATAATTTATTTGTCCAAAATCTTTAAGTAATCGCTTTCCGTATAGTTCTCCAAGCGCTTCTCCGATCTCTGGCCGTTTCTCATATTTTAAGGCGTGAATTAATTGTTGTGCCATACCGGACTTTTCATAACGAAGCATTGACATCCCATGTGCTAGTGGAATCCTTCCGTAAAGTCTTTCTAATATTGGGTTATTGCCTTCTTGATGATAGGGGGTTAATGGCAATCGTTGTAAACAGGTATGGCATATACCTTTACGATTACCTGAAACACTTCTTTCACAGCAAGGACAATAAACAGGGTATATCCAATGCAGCAGTTCCGCACTATAGGTGTTTAATAAATTGATTAAGGCCAAATGAGTAATAGTAAAGCAGCTATTGGCGTTACTATTAAAAGGGAATCGAAACGGTCTAGTGCACCACCATGACCTGGTAAAAACCTACCGCTATCTTTTATTCCAATTTGTCTTTTCAACACAGATTCAATCAGGTCTCCAAGAATGCCGAAAATGGCTGTCGTAGCCGCTAGTAGCATCCAATGTTTGCTGTCGAAGCAATGCCAATAAATCGATAATAAATAACCTGCAGCCGTAGTAAACACAATACCTCCGATTGCCCCTTCAATAGTCTTCTTCGGCGATACACTCTCATACAAAGGATGTTTGCCAATTGCCCTGCCCGTAAAGTACTGCATGCTGTCATTTGTCCATATTAGAATGAACAGACCCATCAATCCTTGCCATTGTAAATGCCCATTTCTATACGCAACGACATTCGCTGCCAACATCGGCAACACGACATACAATAACGAAGCCCCCCATATCCCAATGTTTAAAAAATTGCGATCACCTTCCTTGGCAAACAGTTCTGCAAAAAACGGCAAATACAATAGCAGACAAGCTGCATAGAAAAACATCGGAAACACAAGTCCCGCAAAAGTCAAAGAACCCAGAAGTACGACAAGCCCACCTCCGTAAACGCCCCAACTTTGATAAAAAGAAAGTCTATTTTGAAAGCTTGGCAAAGCCTGTGTCATCATAACGAAAAACTCATTCAGACATAATACAGCGATGGCACCTAACATAATCGCTAATGCGATTGCGTTACCACTTAGTAATGTTCCGATAAGTACTACACCATATACGATGCCCCAGATGATTCTTTGTCCCATACTTAAAAAATAAAACCCGACATATCGTACTAATAACGAGGCATGTCGGGTTTTTATTGTGTTTAGGTTAAATTAAATTTTCTTTTTTACTTCTACATCTTCGTAAGCTTCTACGATATCGCCTACTTTAATGTCGTTGTAATTCTTGATACTCAAACCGCATTCCATACCGGCAGAAACTTCCTTAACGTCATCTTTGAAACGTTTTAAGGCCGCTAATTCGCCTCCATAGATCACGATACCATCACGGATTATACGAATTTTTGCATTTCTGTTCATCTTACCGTCTATAACATAACAACCTGCTACGTTACCAACTTTCGTAATCTTGAATACTTCGCGAATTTCGATATTAGCGACAATTTTCTCTTCCGTTTTAGGAACCATCATACCTTCGATCGCTGCTTTCAATTCTTCGATCGCGTCGTAGATAATAGAGTATTGCTTAACTTCGATATTCTCTTGTTCTGCCAATTTACGTGCTTGCAAGCTCGGACGAACATTAAAGCCAATCACAATCGCATCTGATGCCGAAGCCAATAAGATATCACTTTCTGAAATCTGACCAACAGCCTTCAATACAACATTCACTTGAATCTCTTCGTTAGACAACTTGATTAACGAATCACTTAAGGCTTCTACAGATCCATCCACGTCGGCTTTCACCAAGATGTTTAACTGTTTGAAGTTGCCTAATGCAAGACGGCGACCAATTTCATCCAATGTGATATGTTTCTTCGTACGATATCCTTGCTCACGAACAATTTGTTGACGTTTTGTTGCAACCTCTTTCGCTTCTTGTTCGTCGTCATAAGCACGGAATTTTTCACCTGCTTGTGGCGCTCCATCTAAGCCCAAAATTTGAACTGGAGTAGAAGGTCCTGCTGTTGTTTTCTTTTGACCACGTTCGTTAAACATCGCTTTTACACGACCAAACTGTGCCCCTGCAACAATTACGTCACCAATTTCCAAGGTGCCTTCTTGAACGAGTACCGTTGCTACATAGCCACGTCCTTTGTCCAAAGTTGCTTCAATGATTGATCCGATAGCTCCTTTATTAGGATTCGTTTTCAAATCAAGCATTTCCGCTTCTAATAATATTTTTTCAAGAAGTTTATCTACGTTTAAACCCTTCTTAGCAGAGATTTCTTGGGATTGAATTTTACCACCCCAATCTTCTACTAATAAGTTCATACCTGCTAATTGCTCCTTGATTTTTTCTGGGTTAGCGCCATCTTTATCAATTTTATTGATAGCGAAGATGATAGGTACGTTTGCGGCTTGTGCGTGTGAAATTGCTTCTTTTGTTTGCGGCATGACAGAGTCGTCAGCTGAAACTACGATAACAGCAACGTCCGTCACTTTCGCACCACGTGCACGCATCGCAGTAAAGGCTTCGTGACCAGGAGTATCTAAGAAGGTGATTTCTTTTCCGTTTGGTAAAGTCACTTCATAAGCACCAATATGTTGGGTGATACCACCGGCTTCACCAGCAACCACATTCTCACGACGTATATAATCGAGTAGGGAAGTCTTACCGTGATCGACGTGACCCATGATAGTAACAATCGGAGCGCGCGGTAATAAATCCTCTGGAGCATCTATTTCATCTTCTTCAATTAAATCTTCATCCGCTTTTACGAATGTTGCTTTGAAGCCGAATTCTCCAGCAACTACTTCGATGATTTCCGCATCTAAACGTTGGTTGATAGAAACGATAATACCTAAAGACATACACGCTCTGATGATATCAATTGCTGATTTGTTCATCAAAGACGCCAATTCGCTAACAGAGATAAATTCTGTTACATGCAATATGCTACTATCTTGATTTGCGTTTGTTTCTGCCGCTTCGTCAGCATGTGCTTGACGCTTTTCACGACGGTATTTCGACTTGTTACTTTTTTGAGACCCAGCACGTAATTCAGCTAATGTCTTTCTAATTTGTTCTTGGATCTCTTGCTCCGTTGGAGGAGGAGCAGCTTCACCTCTTCTATTGTTGTTATGATTTCTGTTTCGATCATTAGGACCGCCACCAGGACGATTCCCGCCACCGCCGCCACCAGGACGATTGCCTCCGCCACCACCTTGATTACCATAAGTAGGCTTAAAACGTTCATTAGGTTTGGCTTGAATACGTTTACGTTTGTTGTCTGCGTTATTGCCAGATTTATTATCACTAGGCTTATCCGCAGGCTTAGGCGTATTGAATTGAGATAAATCAATCTTGTTTACAACGGTTGGTCCGCTTAATACAGCTCGTTTGGTCTCAATTTTCTCAGGTTCCACACTAGAATTAGTGGGCTGTGCAAATTGCATCTCTTGAATGCCAGCCTTAATTACTTCCGGCTGCATTGGTTCTGCAGCTTTAGCTTTGGCCGCTGCAGCTTTTTTTGCTTTAGCTTCTTCTTCAACTTCTTCTTTCGAAGGTAGCTTCCCGACAACTTTAGGACCTTCTAGCGTTACCTTTTTACGTTCTATTTTTTCAACCTCCTTTTCTTTAATAGGTGCTTCTACAGGTGTAACAACAATTTCTTCAGCCTTAGGTTCAACAGGTACCTCTGGTTCTGACTTTGCTGTTTTCTTTACTTTAGTCGGCTTTGCTTCAGGAGCTTCTATTGGGGTTTCAGCCTCTACCGGAGCAGGAGTTTCTATAACAACAGGAACTTCGTCAACTATTTTCTTTCCTTCTGGCTTCGCTTTTGCAATTGGGTTGATCTTACCTTTGATTACAATTTCAGGTTGGTCTTCCTCCTTTTTACGATGAGAAATGAATGCTTCTTCCTTCTTTGTTTCCAAAATAACCGGATGAGGTTTTTCCAATTTAACGGTGGCTGCCTCCATTTTAGCTGCAGCATCCGCATTGTATTCCTTCATTAATACAAGGTACATGTCCTCCGTCAACTTGCCATTCGGATTATTATCTACTTTGAAACCTTTTTTATTCAAGGTTTCCACCAGGTGCTCGCGACCCACGTTCAGCTCTTTGGCAACGGCGGCTAATCGAAATATTTTTGCGGGTTGATCTGACATTGTTTTGTTTTGGTTTGTTTTGAAAAAGGAAAAATCAATAAGTGTTCACTTTTTTATCCTTTCTCGAATTCTGTTTTAAGGATTCTTACCACTTCTTTAATGGTTTCCTCCTCTAGGTCGGCACGACGAGCCAATTCTTCTTCATCTAAAGTAAGAACGTCTTTCGCTGTATCGCAACCGATACCTTTTAAGGCATCAATAATCCACTGATCGATTTCATCTGCAAATTCTTGCAATTCGATATCGAAATCTTCATCACCTTCAGTTGCCTCTTCATTGTCACGGAAGACATCAATCTCACAACCAACCATGCGGCTAGCCAATTTGATGTTAACACCTCCACGACCAATTGCCTTAGAAACTTCTTCAGGGCGTAAAAATACTTTTGAATGGTCACCAGCAGTATTCATTTCAATTGAAGTGATTTTTGCTGGCGTTAATGAACGTTGAATCATCAATTGAATATTTGTACTCCAATTGATAACGTCAATATTTTCATTGCGTAATTCACGTACAATGCCATGAATACGACTTCCTTTCATACCTACGCAGGCTCCTACTGGATCGATACGATCGTCGAAGGATTCTACCGCTACTTTTGCACGTTCACCTGGCTCACGAACAATTTTCTTAATGGTAATGATGCCATCGAAGATTTCCGGAACTTCCAACTCTAGCAATTTAGCTAGGAAAGTAGGTTCTGTACGAGACAAGATGATCAATGGGTTGTTGTTGCGCAAGTCAACTTTCTTAACAACAGCACGTAATGAATCACCTTTTTTATAAGTATCAGCAGGAATTTGCTCGTTCTTTGGAAGGATTAATTCGTTACCATCATCATCCAAACAAAGAATTTCACGCTTCCAAACTTGGTAAACTTCAGCACTCAATATTTCACCAACACGATCTTTATATTTCTTGTAGATTTCATCTTTCTCTAATTCTGCTACACGCGAAACTAAAGTCTGACGAGCCGTTAAAACAGCGCGACGACCAAAATCTTCCATTTTGATTTCTTCATACGTCTCATCTCCTACTTGGAAGTCAGGCTCGATAGTCAAGGCTTCTGTAAGTTCGATTTGTAGATTCGGGTCTTCAACTTGACCATCTTCCACAATCATACGGCGACGCCAAATTTCAAGGTCACCTTTCTCTGTATTAACGATCACATCGATATTTTCGTCTGTTCCGAATTTCTTACGACAAAGAGTTTTGAATACATCTTCGAGTACGCGCATCAAGGTTGGGCGATCGATGTTTTTGAACTCTTTAAACTCTGAGAACGACTCGATAAGATTAACGTGGTTCATATTGTGGATTTTTAATGATAATTATTTCGTTTTTATGAATTATTTAAAAAGTAACACCTACTAAAACAGCTTTTGTCTCGTCGAAACGAATTGTACGAAGCTCTTTCTTATGCTTTGCTTTAGCAGGGATATATTGAATGGTAAACTGTTCCTCGCCAACTTCTGTCAATTTGCCTTCTAAGTAGGCTCCATCCAGAAAAGTAACCTCCAATTGACGACCAATATTTTTAACGTATTGGCGATGCTCTTTTAGTGGGTGCTCTAGGCCTGCTGAACCGACTTCTAGTTCGTAGTCGAATTCTTCACCATATTTTTCAATTAAGGCCTTGTTAATGTGTCGTGCGATTAAGGTACATTGCTTAATCGTAACGCCTGAGTCGCTATCAAGAAAAATTTCAATTCGACTATCAGGTAAGAAATGACTTTCTACAACGAAAAGATCTGTATCTGTTAATGCTTCCATTAACTGATCTTCTATAAATTTTGTTTGCTCGTTACTTAACATATTTTCATAGGTGGGTATGAAAAAAGGGGAACAAATGTCCCCCTTTCTATCATTTTCCATTTTCTAACGCAAATATACGGTAAAATGGATGAAATTCAAAATTTAACTGAATTTTTACATTTTGCTTAATTCCCCATTTGCTGTAATTTCCACTTCATCAGAAACGATGCTAATCGGTAATTTAGGCATTAATTCAAAATCTGAACGCTTAATTACGCCAATCATATGGTAAGCAATCGTTTCTTTACCGCTCATTAAGTTTTTGCCTGCTTTAAGGGTTCCTTCGAATTGAGCAGGTTTTGTTACACCATGGAGTGTTACATTTCCGTAAATCATTATTTTATTATTCGGTAATAATTTAACACCTGAACTTTGGAAGTTGATCGTTGAAAATTTGTCAGAATCAAAATAACCTTGTGACAATAAATCTTTATCTCTGTATTCATTAAAGGTATTGATACTTCCAACTTCAGCAGTGAAACTAACGTTCGCATCAGAGTAATCAGGAGCCGAGCATACAAACTTGCTAGAACACTTTGTAAAAAATCCCTCTACAGTGCTCAAGCCCATATGGGTTACACCAAAACGTAATCCTGAATGCGCACCGTCTAACTCGTACGTGTTCATCGCAGAGTTAAAAGACATCAAACCGATTAAAGCCGCAATCGGTAAAGCGAAAAGAAACTGTTTTTTCATACTATTATTTTTTGTAAAGGTAATCGTATTATTCAAAAGTAAGCATTGATGTATGTCAATTAGCGTTTAAAGAAATTATTATAAATTGATTCTTGACTGATTACGCGTGTCGCCTCTTGCATCACAGGGTCTGCTTGTACCCAAAAGGCTTGTGCCAAAGCAGCACCTTTAAGGGCGCTAAGAATTTCTTTTTTTAGGAATTTTTGTAATATTTCTTCATTTTGGGAAGCAATTTTCTGGGGATTAAATTGTAATTGGGTTTTAATTTTAGACCAGTTGTTTTTTTGTTCAGAATTCCAATGATCAGTTGTTGCAATTCCGTCTAGTTTTTGAATGGTCGTGCTATAGTTAGATTGAAATTGCTTTTGATGTCCCGAGAGGTAGCTTAAATATAGATGCCACGTTTGATTGCTAATTTTAGTTGTGACCAAGGTGTCTTCTGCCGGATACGGGAGAGATTGATATAAGCCAATAAAAGAAGCATTCAAATGTGTTTCAAATAATTGTTTCAATGAAGGGTTATTGTCGTAGTTCGTTATGGTGATATCAGGATCAATGCCTCCTCCTTCTAAAACTTTTCGTTTATTCACAAGTGTATAAAATTCCTTTTTGTCATCATCTTTTTTCGTACTCGCTTTACCATCAGCATCACGGTGTGCATAATCCAATTTCTGTATGCATCTGCCACTCGGAATATAATATTTTGCAATGGTTACTTTTATTTGATTACCCATACTTAAGGGCTTCGTTACTTGTACTAATCCTTTGCCATATGATTTCTCGCCGATGATGAGAGCTCGATCGAGATCCTGTAAGGCTCCTGCAACGATTTCACTCGCGCTAGCTGAATGACCATTTATTAGGATACTAAGTGGGGTATTTGGATAAATTGGATCAACAGGCGTACGATGTGTTTGTCTTGCATCCGGAATTTTACCCTTCATCGTCACCACCAAAGTTTCTTTCGGAACGAAGAATCCTACAATTTTAACAGCCTCTTCCAACAATCCTCCTCCATTATCTCGTAAATCCATTATAATTCCTTTTAAAGGAGCAATTTTGCTCATCTTCTGCAGCGCATCGGTAACATCTCGCGAGCAATTTTCCGTAAACCCACTCAATTGTAAATACGCAATATCACCTTTTAATAATTTATAATAAGGGACGCTATTCATTTTTACTTCTTCTCGCAGAATTTCAAAATGCTTTGCGCCAATTACTCCGCAACGATGAACATCAATCTGGACAAAACTACCTGGGGTTCCACTAATCAAAGGACTAATATCTTCAGATTTGCGATGATCAGTGGGAACTCCTGCAACTTGAATTATACGATCCCCAATTTTAATACCTGCTTTTGCTGCAGCCTGTCCTTCCAAAAGTTCTGTCACCACCAGGCTATCACCAATATTTTCGATGTTTAGGCCTATGCCACCATACTTGCCTTTAGTCCGAAGTCGGTAGTCCGTAATTTCATTCTCTGTAAATAAAACGGTATAGGGGTCGAGTTCCTTACACATACCATCAATACCTTTCTTTAAAAGCATCGTTCCTGACGGCGCATCGACATATTCTTCGTTCACTTTTCTAAAAACAGCCGCAAAGAGATCCATCTGTCGGCCGGAAATTACAAGGAAAGATTCTGTAAAAGCATAGGCTAACAGAACGAGGGCGGGGAGCCAGTATTTTAATTTATTTAGTTTCATTAGATATTACCAAATCCAGGCAGCGAGTATAGCAGCAAGTACGATGAATGCACCTGGGATTTTTTCAATAGAGAGAAGAATAAAGGTGCTAATAATTATGAAGATGTCCAAGATACCACCCTCCATGTTTTTAAATGAAATAAAGGTTGTGGAAAGTAACATACCAATAGCTGCTGCATTGATACCCATCAAAGAACGCTTAATAAAGGGGTATTTTCGAAGATGCTCCCAAAATGGAAAGAGAAAAAAGAGTAGGAGTGTGCCAGGTAAAAAAATTGCAAAAGTTGAAATAGCGCCACCGAGAATTTCATAACGTAAGCCTAAATCACGCATTGTCAAACCTCCTGAATAGGCAGCAATAGAAAAAACAGGGCCAGGCAAGGCTTGTTGAATTCCGTAGCCCGTTAGAATTTCAGAAGCAGTCAAATAATGTTTATGCGCTACAAATTGTTCATACATGAGTGGATATAGTAAATGTCCTCCACCAAAAACCATCGATCCAAACCGATAAAAGTTTTCAAATAATACGAATGGACGATAAACATTATTTCCTAATGGACGTAAAACTTTACCTAATATCGCCGTGGCAATGAATATTCCGAAGAATAAGAAGATATTTCTCCATCGCAAAGGGAGTTGGAATTTATAGGGCACGAGGTTATCCTTTCTGAAATTCGCTATCAAAGCGGCTATCAAAACAATGGCAGGGAAGGTGAAAACACTGGGGATAAGCGTAGATATCACTATGGCAAAAAATAAAATTATCCACGCATTAATATAGGTCAAAACGACTTTTCCCATTTTAAATGCACTGTAGAGCATAAATCCAATGGCCATGGGTTGGACATATTCCATTAGATTCATTCGTATAAATAGACCTTTATCTACAAAACTTAATATAACTAATAAGGCCAGCATTGCTAGCGTTGCAGGTAAGACCCAAATAAATAACGTAAGTGCAGCTAAAGGTAACTTACCGCGTTTATATGCAATGCCCGTAATTGTTTGTGTGGAGGTCGGACCCGGTAAAATCCCGCAAAAAGCCGATAACTCCAATAATTCGTTCTCCGTAATATACTGTTTCTTTCGCGACATACGCTCCAACATTAAAGTGAGATGCGCTTGCGGACCGCCGAATGCAGTAAAGGATAATCGAATGATATCCAAAATGAAATCTATATGCACACGCCAAAACATAACGCTCAAATTTAACGAAACCAAAAGATTTTTTACGCAGAAATTTAAGTAGTAATTATAGACCTTTGCTTAATGTCAAATCATTGGTTAGATCGTTTTCAGACACTTTCGGTTTTAAAGATTACTTCCTATAGAAATTATCAAATAGGGCGTTTATTGTTTTTACTTGGCTTACAAATGCAAAGCGTGCTGATAGCAATCTACGTCTACTACCTTACAAAAGACCCGATGGCACTCGGTTTGACAGGTCTTTCAGAAGCTATTCCTTATTTAATCACTGCATTTTTTGCGGGTTCACTAGCCGATATTTACAATCGTAAAAAAATGGTGATATTCGCATCTTGTGGCTATTTATTGTCAATTATCGTATTAACATTTGTGGTGCTCTTTAAAAATCAAATAGGGGTTGATGTTACGATATGGCTTATTTATGGAATAATATTTTTAACAGGAATCAGTCGTGGTTTTTTTGCTCCTGCACAAGGAGCGCTTATGGCACAAATTGTTCCAAAGAATATGTATGCACAATCTGCCACCATCGGAAGTATCGTGTGGAATACAGCTTGTGTGGCTGGTCCTGCGCTTGGCGGAATTCTTTATAATGTCCTTGGTGTACAATCCACTCTTTATTTGGTACTGGGTATGTGTGCGATGGGTGTTTTGTTTATGTCGTCTATTGTTCACATTCATATTCCTGTTGAAATTAAGCGGGATGAATCGCATATGAATCGAGTTTGGCAAGGTGTTTTGTTTGTTCGTAAAACGCCTATACTTTATTCCGCTATGCTTATTGATATGTTGGCCGTCTTGTTTGGCGGAGCCGTGGCTTTGATACCCGTTTTTGTTGATAAACAGTTACATCTTGGTGAAGAGGCAATAGGTATTTTAAGAGCTGCCCCTTCTATCGGAGCCGTGCTATGTAGCTTTTGGGTGAGCTATCGTCCATTAGGAAGACATGCCGGTAAATGGTTTCTACTAAATATTTTCTTATTTGGACTTTGTATGATTGGTTTTGCCTTAAGTCCATATTTATGGCTCTCGTTCGCTTTTTTATTGCTAAGTGGTGCTTTTGATAATATCAGTGTGATTGTTCGTTCTGTGATTTATCAAAAGTATACGCCAGATGAAATGCGCGGTCGAGTAATGTCTATCAACTCCATTTTTATTGGCTCTTCAAATGAAATTGGTTCCTTTGAATCAGGTCTGGCAGCACGATATATCGGACTCGTTCCATCTGTGTTAATTGGCGCAGGAATCACATTAGGGGTTTCTTCAACCGCAGTAAAATGGGCACCAGCGCTGTGGGATTTACATTTCGAGGACTAAACTTATTGCTTAATCCATTGCTTTCTTGCAATTACCTGACCGGCAGTATGCAATTCAACATAATAGAAACCCTTACTTAAATTGTTGACATCAATTCGTGTCGGCGTTTGAATGGCAATGCCTTCATAGCAAACGCGACCTATTGCATCTAAGATATAGACTGAATAAGGTGTTTTATTTGAAGGATAAACAAGCTCGATATAATCAGTTGCAGGATTTGGTCTGATACGAAAATCTATCTGTTGTAAATTCGATATCGCAAGATTGAAATCGATGTTTATTTGTTGCGAAGTTGTATCCGAGCAAGTGCCATCATTCACAATTAAAGTAACTATATAACTTCCGCTATTGTTATAGGTATGCATTACATTCGATCCATTCGCTGATTGTCCGTCACCAAAGTCCCATGAAATCGTCAATGGTGTACCACTTGATTTATCTGCAAATTGAATAGTGTTAGCACTAGTGCCTAAGGTATATTGGAAGTTGGCAGCTAGATTCGATGTGTTAATAGTTACAGCAGTACTAGTATCGCTACCACATCCTGCAGCACTCATGATCACACTATAATTCCCTGATTGTGCAACGTTCAATTGAGCAGTAGATTGACCATTAACAATAACACCATTGTTTAACCAAACATAGGTGAAAGCTGCTCCGGCAGGGGCTTGCAGAACGGTTCCTTGACCAGGGCATAGATTGTTACTTCCACTATTGCTAACAGACGCGGTGAAGTTACCTCCTATGTAAACAGTCGCCGGACTAACATTTGTTGCGCAAGCAGCACCTTGAATCTTCCAATTGTAGAAGAAATAGTAATAGCCTGGCTGACCGGCATTTGTGCCTGTAATGCTTATAGGGCCATTGGTATAAGGGAATGCAGCACCTGCATTGTTTCTGTACAAATTAAAACCTGCTCCACCACTTGTAAGGCCTAATTGTAAATTTGATCCGACAGGAATAGCGAAGTTCAAAGGTACGATTTGTGTGCCGGAACCTATGTTAACAGTTGCCGACTGCAAAACAGTACCTGCAGCATCACGTAATTCAATGGTACGGTTACCTGCTGCACCAGAAATTACCTTAACCGAAATCAAGGTACACGGAGAATAACAGTCAAAGGTTAAATATCGATTTGTACTTCCTGTAAAATTAGAACCTCCTCCAAATGTATTATTCGCAGGTCCAACAGAATCGATTATTCCAGGTGTTAGTTCCTCTGCAAAATAAGTTGTTGCAATACTATTAGAAGGTGTATTAATTGAATACCCCGTGCCAATAATATTGCCGTTTGCATCATACCAATTCACAGTGCTTCCGTTAACGTTTGGTGTAGCCGTTAATTGACCAGCACCACTACAACTAGTATCATTCGTAGTGCTAGGGCCGGTACCGCTGCGGTTAATGCTTATGTAATTGTTTTTTAAAAGTGTATCCGATCCATAAGGATTACTCGCAATCAATTGTACAGCATAAGTTCCATTATTAAGATAACTATGCGTTGGGTTTTGCGCACTAGAGGCTGTTCCATCTCCAAATGTCCAATGCCAACTTGTAGCACCAAAACTCGTTTGATCGGTGAAATGAATAGTGCCGTTGCATGAATTGGTATTATCAGCACTGAAAGCTGCTACAGGAGGAACAGTAGATTGAATACAGTTCCATTGCATACAAAAACCAAGATCATTTACCCCTACATCGGAAGTGAATAAGAGTGTGATTGCACCATTAGGAGTAGAAATTGTATTGCCACTATTAGGAATCACACCGCCTCCCCAATGTCCGATGATAGTACCTGTTGTTCCAATTCCGTCATAGATAACTAGAGAGTCATACCCTTGTTCAGTACCAAAGGAATAGAATTTTAAATTGAGCGATTGTGCACCACTTGGGGCAATGGAAATTTGACTAGTTTGATTGTCTGGATAATTGCTATTTGGTCCGCCTGAATCATACATAATACCATTACAGGCGTTCACATTATTACCTGTGCCGGATGCTGGCATGTTTATACATTGGTAATTTGTATCGATTACAATTAAATTAACGAGTGTTGCGGTGTCTCTACCACAGGTATTTCCATCTGCAATAAGTGTTACAGTATACGTTCCAGGTGCATTATAAGTATGGGTTGTGTTGGCACCGGTTCCAGCAGGACTTCCGTCTCCGAAATTCCATGTAAAGGTTCCTGCATTAGTAGAATGACTATTGAACGTTGTAGTGAATGGAACTCCGCAAGATATCGGTGTAGGCGAGCTAAAGGATGCTGTAACGGAGGCCGTGAAAACAGGTCCAACGCCAACAGCATACCAAGCATTGGTTGTTTGAATCACTTCTGGCGTACAAGCGCCATATAAATCGATAGCTGCTTGAATGGTGTAGAACCTTGCATCACTGTATTGTGAGTTCGGAAATAAATAAACGGTTTGTGCTCTGAAGGCAATTGCATTGGATTTAGTCCAGCCTTGCGCTGTAATATTGAATGTGTTATTGATATCATTCGTGCCGCTTCCTCCAACTGTTAATAGGTAAAACCAATAGCTCAAAACAGTACTATTACGGTGTACCTCTTGCGTTGCGAAGTCCCAGTTTGTTCCTTGATACGTATCTGGATCCCCTAATGCATTTGGATTCGACATATTGCGGATCGGCATGTTTAGATCGTTTCCAATAATCCAATTCCAATTAGTCGGCCGAGCCCAGTGTTCAATCGTTTTACCTGCAATATCGCTAAAGCCCTCGTTCAAAGCGCCTGGTTCATTCCCACCAGCGAAGTTGGCGGTGAAGGTGCTCAAACCATGTGTAATTTCATGGCCTGTTACGTCTAATGCGGTTAATGGAGGCGTTCCTCCTCCGCCATCACCATAGCTCATACGTTGCCCATCCCAGAATGCATTGACCATTCCAACATCATAGTGGACATAACTATATAATGCAAAACCTGCATTATCAATACTGTTTCTACCATACGTCGTGTTGTAAAAATCATAGGTCATTTCAGCTCCCCAATGTGCATCGGTAGCCACTTCATCTTGGGCAGCATTTACATTATTCCAATTGTTGTCGGTATCTACAAAGTCGGTGCTCGGATAATTTGTTGTTGTAGCGCTATTAAAGGTGAATATGCCATTGCCCCTGGTATTCTCTTGCAAAACAAAATGGGTAGGCGAAGTACTGTCCGTTTGTATGGTTCTTACGCCGGAATATTTAGTGTGTGCAATTCCATTTACACCGATTTCTTTAATCAAATTTTCACTCCCTTCCCAATTTCCATTTTGTGCATTGATATATTGTATGGTTCTACCGAAAGGCTTTTGTGCATAGATATTGAAAGCGTACACTAAAACAATTCCATTTTTCGTTTTCAGCCACACCAAATCAGCTTTTGGATAATAGGTAGCCTGTGTATTTTTTGTTTCTAATTTGAGTTGTTGCTCCTCGCTCGCTATTTCCCATTTATAGTGCTGTGCACCTACTTTTTGCAAAGCAATTTGCAAAGCGTTACTAGCGCTCACATTTGCGTTAGCATTACTCGCTTGAATAGGGTAGAGCGTCCCATTCATACTGCTTATTTTGTTTTGAATTACATGTACTAGCCACATTGATCCACTCACAGGAATTCCTTTGTAGGTTTCTTGGAAGCGGAAATGGGTATAACCTAAATTGTCATTACTGCTATTGAGTAAAACAAGGGAGTAATCGGCATTCCATTTAGTAAGACTTGCAACTACTTTAGTTAGATTACCATATGAAGGCATCTCATTAGCTGCAAAGTGAACATAGTTTAATAAAGTAGTCTCGTCTGTAAAGCGGATACAGTCGGCACCTTTGATACGTACATAGGCATCCTGGCCTCTATAAATTCTCTCTGCGGCAATACTTTGCAAGAAGAAGAAAAAAGAAGCAATAAGCAAAAATGTCTTTTTCATAAATATTGTTTAAGGGACCAATGAAATAGTAACCCGGTTGTCTTTGCCACATCCTGCAATGGTGTAGCGCACAACCCCGAAGCCTTCATTGTATCGGCCAAGGGTTTTGAGGTGATTATAATAATCTCTGAATCCTATACCCCATACAAGTTTGTATTCTTGTTTGAGATAATTGAAGTTTTTAACGTTCGGATGAATTTTTACGAAGCCTAGGTCTGTGCCTTCATAAAAAGGCCCAACAAATGCGGTATCACTGCCGATATATAAAGTATCTGAAGCTCCATATAATAAAGGTGCAGGTGCAATACCCGCAGCAGAGAAGTGTAGTTCAAGTTCAAGCGACTTATAGGCTACCAAATTCTCATCACTATTTGCTGGGATTCCTGTCATTACACACAATGCGGTATCACTACTTCCAAAGAAAATTGCCAATGAATCACTTTCAACTAACTCTTTGTACGTATAACTAAAATTTCCTCCACCGTCTGTGGTGATTTCGGCAACTACGCCACCTGAAAGAGAACGAGTATACTGAGAAGAACCACGCTGCCTTAATTCAAAGGTGGTATTGGCCCAAGGCGTTCCGCAGCTTTTCATTATGGCTCCTTTCAAGGTGTACTTTTTCTTGGAACACGATTGTAAACTCAATGCCAAGACAATTAGAGCAATTAGGGCAATACTTAAACTTGTAATTCTATTCACTTTTTGACGCTTTTAACTTTGTAGCTAAAATAACCTAAAATCTCCTAAAATTTGATAAATGGTACCCATTTTCGTTTAAATGTCAGTTTTTAGGACAAATTTTAAACAATTGTGAACATTGGCGCGTAAATAATGGCCTTTTTTTGAAAGGGTAAATTTATTTTCGCGATTATTAGGTGGGTTCTGCGGAGCCCTAATGTTTTAAAACTAGTTTTGAATATGGCTAAAGAAGTAATTTATGACGAATCCTCCATCCGGTCTTTGGATTGGAAAGAGCATATTCGTTTGCGTCCGGGGATGTATATCGGTAAACTAGGTGACGGATCCTCTGCCGATGATGGTATTTATATTCTAATGAAGGAGGTCATCGATAACTGTATCGATGAACATATGATGGGCTATGGTAAGCAGATTGATATTGAGTTGGAAGATAAACGCGTTCGCGTACGTGATTATGGTCGTGGTATTCCTTTAGGAAAGGTGGTTGAGGTAGTGAGCAAAATCAATACCGGAGGAAAGTATGATAGCAAAGCATTTCAGAAGTCTGTAGGATTGAATGGGGTTGGTACAAAAGCCGTAAACGCACTGAGTTCTTATTTCTCTGTTCGTGCTGTACGTGAAGGAATTAGCAAAAAGGCTGAATTTGAACGTGGCGAGCTCGTTAAAGAATTTAAAGAAGAAAAGACTTCCGAAGGAAATGGTACTGAAATTATTTTCGTAGCTGATGATACTGTCTTTAAGAAGTATCATTTCATTCATGAATATATCGAAAATCAACTTCGAAATTACTGCTATCTAAATGCCGGTCTTGTTATCAATTTCAATGGCGAGAAATACGTTTCCAAAAATGGATTGCTCGACCTTCTAACACATAAAACACAAAACGTCGAACTTCGTTACCCAATCATTCATCTTAAAGGGGAAGATATCGAGGTAGCAATTTCGCACGGCGATCAGTATGGGGAAGAGTATTACAGCTATGTAAACGGCCAGTATACCACCCAAGGAGGTACCCATTTGGCCGCCTTCCGCGAGGCGATCGTTAAAACGGTTCGTGAATTTTATAAGAAAGATTTTGACGCAGCAGATATTCGTGCTTCAGTAGTTGGCGCAGTCGCTGTACGTATTCAAGAACCTGTATTTGAATCACAAACCAAAACTAAATTAGGCTCATTAACTACCGCCCCAGAAAATGGGGTTACGATGAAAACGTTTATCGGCGACTTCTTAGGGAAAGAGTTGGATAACTTCTTACATAAGAATCCTTCTGTGGCCGATGCGCTCTTGAAGCGGATTTTACAAAGTGAAAGAGAACGAAAAGAAATCGCAGGGATTAAGAAGTTGGCGAATGAACGCGCAAAAAAAGCAAATCTTCATAACCGTAAATTAAGAGATTGTCGCTATCACTTTAATGATGTGGCCGAAGGTAAAAACAAAGAGGAACTGGAAACGAGAAAACTAGACACCACCATTTTTATAACGGAGGGTGATTCGGCAAGTGGTTCTATTACGAAGTCGCGTAGCGTAGAAACGCAGGCCGTTTTCAGCTTGCGTGGTAAGCCTTTGAATTGTTATGGACTTACCAAGAAAATCGTGTACGAGAATGAAGAGTTCAATTTATTGCAACACGCATTGAATATCGAAGACGGATTAGATGGCCTACGTTATAATTCAGTGATTATAGCCACCGATGCCGATGTCGATGGAATGCATATCCGCTTATTATTAATGACCTTCTTCTTGCAGTTCTTTCCGGATCTTGTGAAGAATGGTCACGTTTATATTTTGGAAACGCCTTTGTTCCGCGTAAGAAATAAACAGGAAACGATTTATTGTTATACGGATGAAGAACGTCGAAATGCAATTAAAAAATTAGGTCATAAACCCGAAATAACTCGATTTAAAGGACTTGGAGAGATATCTCCGCATGAGTTCGCTAACTTCATTGGAGCAGAAATGCGCTTGCAACCAATTATCATGCAAGGCGATATTTCAATTCCTAAAATTTTGGAATATTATATGGGTAAAAATACGCCAGCGCGTCAAGAATTCATCATTGATAATTTGGTAGTTGAGTCTAATATTGAAGAATCTTTAGTTTAATCAGGCATGGAAGAAAATATACAACCGATCGAAGAAAATAATAGCGCCTCCGGCAATGATATTGCCATGGTGAATGATTTGTACAAGACATGGTTTTTGGATTACGCTTCTTATGTAATTCTTGAACGTGCCGTTCCTGCTGTTGAAGATGGCTTGAAACCTGTTCAACGCCGTATTTTACATTCCATGAAGGAAATGGATGATGGCCGTTTTAATAAGGTGGCAAACGTCATCGGACAAACCATGCAATATCACCCGCATGGAGATGCGTCTATTAGCGAGGCAATTGTGGGATTAGGGCAGAAAGATTTGTTGATTGAAACGCAAGGAAACTGGGGCGATGTACGTACCGGAGATGATGCAGCCGCTGCTCGTTATATCGAAGCACGTTTAAGTAAGTTCGCTTTAGAAATCGCTTTCAATGCGAAAACTACGCAATGGCAGATGAGTTATGACGGTCGTAAAAAAGAACCAGTGGCTCTGCCTATGAAATTCCCTTTGCTTCTTGCGCAAGGGGTAGAAGGTATCGCTGTAGGTTTGGCTACTAAAGTATTGCCTCATAATTTCTGTGAATTAATCCACGCCTCTGTACAATACCTTAAAGGACGTAAGTTTGAAATCTACCCAGATTTCTTAACGGGAGGTATGATTGATGTGAGCAATTATAATGATGGAAAGCGCGGAGGGAAAGTACGTGTGAGAGCGAGGATTGTAGAGTTTGATAAAAAGACCTTATTGATTAAAGATGTGCCATTCGGTGTTACGACAACTTCTTTAATGGATAGCATTGTAAAAGCAAATGATAGCGGTAAAATCAAGATTAAAAAGATCATTGATAATACAGCGAAAGATGTTGAAATCGAAGTGCAATTAGCGCCAGGTATTTCTCCGGATGTCACCATTGACGCGCTTTATGCATTTACGGATTGTGAAATATCAATCTCTCCCAATGCTTGTGTTATCGTCGGCGACAAGCCAATGTTTATTGGGGTGAGTGAACTCTTGAAAATTTCTACAGATGAGACCATGACCTTATTAGGTCGTGAACTAGAGATTAAATTGCAAGAGTTAGAAGAATCTTGGATGTCGTCTTCGCTAGAAAAGATTTTCATTGAAAAGAAAATCTATCGTGATATCGAAGATGCTGAATCGTGGGAAGAAGTGTTGAGTGTGATTGAAAAAGGCTTAGAACCATATATTAAGAAATTCAAACGCGCAATCACTCGTGATGATATTGTTGCGTTAACTGAAATCAAAATCAAACGTATTTCTAAATATGATAAGAAAAAAGCGGATGATTTAATTCAAGGAATTGAAGCAGACATCGAGCAAACAGAGCATGATATTGTTCATTTGCGTGATTTCGCAATCAACTATTACGAAAACTTATTAAAGAAATTCGGTAAAGGACGTGAGCGCCGTACAGAAATTAGAACCTTCGATACGATTCAAGTTTCTGCCGTAGCACAAGCGAACGTAAAGTTATACGTTAATTGGAGTGAAGGATTTATCGGTACTTCGTTAAAGAAAGATGAGTTCGCTTTCGACTGTTCTGATCTCGATAATGTGATTGTCTTCCGTAAGGATGGTAAAATGATGGTTACAAAGGTGGCCGAAAAAACATTCGTCGGAAAAGATATTATCAGCATTGAGATCTTTAAGAAAAATGATGAACGAACGACCTATAACATGGCCTATGTGGATGGTGCAAGTGGGGTCGCGTATGTCAAGCGCTTTCAAGCTGGCGGTGTGACACGTGATAAAGAATATGACCTTACGAAAGGTGATCCGAAATCTAAAGTCTTATATTTTAGTAGCAATGCAAATGGTGAGGCAGAAAAGGTGAACGTGGTATTGAAACCAACCGCCAATGCGCGTATTAAAGTGTTTGATTATGATTTTGCAGAACTGGAAATTAAAGGACGTTCTTCGGCAGGAAATCAATTGACGAAATATCCGGTTCATAAAATTACATTCAAAGAAAAAGGTGAATCAACTTTGAGTGGAATTAAAGTTTGGTTTGATGAAGAGGTGGGTCGATTGAATACCGACGGAAAAGGTCAATACCTTGGAAGCTTTTCTGGCGAAGATCGTATTCTAGCTTTATACAAGGATGGTAATTACGAAATAACGAATTACGAATTGACTAATCGCTATGAGTCGAAAGATGTAATTAGTGTAGAGAAATTCAATCCTGAGAATATAGTTTCTTGCTTGTACTTTGATGCAGACCAGAAAAATTATAATGTAAAGCGTTTCAAAATTGAGACAACTACTTTAGGTACCAAATTCTTATTTATCAAAGAAGGCGACGGCAATAAATTGTTATTGGCCACAACGCATCCGCATCCGAAAGTGCGTTTAAAAGTTGGTAAGAAAAAGTCAGATGCAGTAGAATATGTTTCTGATTTGAAACTAACCTGTGAAGTAAAAGGATGGCGGACGGTCGGTACTAAGGTTGCGACAGACGTGCTCTCTGCCGAATGGGCCATGGATACGCCACAAACCTTGCCAAAAACAGGTGAATTGTTTTAAAAAACAATGAATACGAATACGCTAACACGTCAAGAAGCAGCTCAGTTATTGGGTGTTAGTATGACAGCAACGCCTTTGCAAATACGCAAGGCGTTTCGTCGTTTGGCGAAGTCGGTGCATCCAGATGTGAATCCCTCTGCCGAAGCACAAGAGCAATTTATTCGTTTGCAAGCAGCCCAACGTGTGTTATTGGAACCTCGTTCGTATGATAAATTCGCGCCTCCGAAAGAAAACTATGATGGATGGATGCACCGCTCGCAACAAGTTGCTCGCGACTTCTCTCAACGTTACGTCGATCCCGATGATGTAAAAGTGAATGAGGCAATCGAACCATTTTTTTTAGGACTTATTCGACTGATTGCATTCATAGTCCTAGGTGTTTTTACCTTCTATATCTATAAAGGGAGCTCGCTGTATAATGCAGCCGGGATAATCATTAGTGGCTTAGCAATTATAACGATTTTCGTATCGCGTAAATTGTCCTGGAGAAGCTTCTTTCGGGCTACTCGTGTACTTGTTGTGAATCCAGTGTTTTTGATCATTTTCTTTTTTATTGCCAACTTATTCTTCTTCTGGGGAATTGGCATGCGAACCTTCATTCCTCTGCCTATTCAACTCGCAATACTATTTGGAAGTCCTTTTGCCTTTCTACTAGTGAATTATCTAAAGGATAAATTGCAAAGCCTGACCGCTACTAAGTTTATGCGTTCGCTTGGAGTTGGATTTGTTTTTAATGTAGTACTACTAATCAACTTTTTAACGGCAAAACCCTATTTTGAAGGTCTGTGGAGCTGGCGCCATCAACAATTAGTTTCCACAAGAAATTGGACAATGCCTGCGATAAATTCGATAATTGATACTCGATTAAAGACAAAAGTAGAAAGCTATAGTAAGCTTAGAAGTTATGACCTGCCAATTGTGTTGAAAAAAGGACTATTAGCTGATTGTATGGAGTATTGAGTTTTAATTTAAATGATAAGGATTGTAAATTTAATCATGATTAAACTAACGGAGCAGGAATCAAATCACCAAGACCTCGACAAAATGTCGATCTCGTCTTTATTGCAACATATCAACGAAGAAGATCAGACGGTTCCCAATGCCGTAAAAAAAGCCATTCCGCAGATTCAACGTTTGCTTGAAGTTGTTAGCGATAGAATGCTAGCAGGAGGGCGCTTATTTTATATAGGTGCTGGTACGAGTGGACGATTAGGTATTGTGGATGCTTCGGAATGTCCACCTACTTTCGGCGTTCCGCAAGGATTGGTGCTTGGCTTGATTGCAGGTGGTGATGCTGCGATTCGCAAAGCAGTCGAATTTGCTGAAGATGACAGAAGCCAAGGTTGGAAAGATTTACAAGCCTACGCCATTAATAGCAAAGATGTTGTTGTTGGTATAGCCGCCTCTGGAACGACACCTTATGTCATCGGCGCATTAAATACCTGTCGTGAGAATGGAATCACCACAGGTTGTATTACGTGTAATATTGATTCTCCCGTTGCTGCGGCTTGCGATTATCCAATTGAAGTGGCTGTAGGACCTGAATTTGTAACAGGAAGCACTCGTATGAAAAGTGGTACAGCACAGAAGTTAGTATTAAATATGATTAGCACCACTGTCATGATTCAAATGGGAAGGGTAGAAGGTAATCGAATGGTTAATATGCAGTTGAGCAACGAAAAACTAGTTGATCGTGGCGTAAAAATGTTAATGGAAAAAACGGGATTAGCCTACGAGGAAGCCCAAGCATTGCTCTTGCAGGAATCCTCTGTTAAAAAAGCCTATGATGAATGGCTGAAAACAAACCATAAATAAACCATACTTTGCGCGCTGTTTTATCAATAGTAATTAGCATTATTTTCTTTTTAAGTTTTATCAAGAAAAGTGAGGATCGATTCTTAACCTATATCGTTGATTTGAATAAAGAGTCGATAGAAATGCGATGGAAAGGGCCCGATAAGCAGCCTTTACAAAGCTTCGATAAATTATTAACTGCCTTAGAACAGGAAGGAAAAAACGTGCATTTACTTATGAATGCTGGCATGTATGATATTAACCACGCTCCGGTAGGGCTGTATATTGAAAATAAATCACTGCTCCATAAAGTAAATCGAAGTAAAGGTCATTCCGGTAATTTTTATATGGAACCAAACGGTGTCTTTGCAATTTCTATTCATCAGAAACCTGTATTGATTCCAACAGATCAATATGCCATCGCTGATACTTTATTATACGCAACACAATCGGGCCCAATGTTGGTCATCGACGGTAAATTAAATCCACTTTTTGCTCCTAAATCGGTAAATACCAATATTCGAAATGGGGTAGGAATATTACCCAATGGGAAGCTTGTGTTTGCTATGTCGAAGGACGAAGTCACGTTCTATGAATTTGCAAACTATTTTAAGAAATTAGGATGTAAAAATGCGTTATACTTGGATGGTGCCATCTCACGAACGTATTGTCCATCGGCTCAGTGGCCGCAGAAAGGAGGTGCTTTCGGAGCGATGATTGCAGTGTGTTCGAAATAAATATAATTTTATTACACAGCCTTCCACTAGGCTTGCTTTAATTTTAAGTTGTTATAGTTCATGTGAGCTCTCTCTACATGTATTTAGTAGTGGGAAATTAATTTCAAAATTGTAAATTTGATTATGAAAAAGATTTTGATAACTGGTGGTGCGGGATTTATAGGATCTCATGTTGTACGTCGCTTCGTGACAAACTATCCTAATTATAGCATTTATAATTTGGATGCACTTACATACGCAGGTAATTTAGAGAATTTGAAAGATTTAGAAAATTCGTCCAATTATACGTTTGTAAAAGGCGACATAACAGATGAAACCTTTATCAATGCTCTTTTTTCAAAAGAACAGTTTGATGGTGTAATTCATCTAGCTGCCGAATCTCATGTGGATCGAAGTATTATGGATCCATTAGCTTTTGTGCGTACGAATGTTATGGGAACTGCTGTACTATTAAATGCAGCACGTCAATCATGGAAAGCTAATTGGGAAGGAAAACGTTTCTATCATGTTAGTACAGATGAAGTTTATGGCTCGCTAGGGGAAACTGGACTATTTACAGAAGATACTCCTTATGATCCACATAGTCCTTACAGCGCTTCAAAAGCTGCAAGTGATCATTTTGTTCGCGCTTATCATGATACCTATGGAATGCCGGTCGTTTTGTCGAATTGCAGTAATAACTATGGGCCGAATCATTTTCCTGAAAAGCTAATCCCATTGGCTATTTTCAATATGCGCAATAATAAACCGGTTCCTGTTTATGGTACAGGTGAAAATGTTCGCGATTGGTTATTTGTAGAAGATCATGCACGCGCTATTGATACCATTTTTCATAATGGACGAGTGGGGCAAACCTATAATATTGGCGGTTTCAATGAGTGGAAGAATATTGACTTGATCCATTTGTTATGTTCTATTATGGATCGTAAGCTTAATCGTACTGAAGGTGAAACATCTAAGCTGATTACCTTTGTGAAAGATCGTGCTGGTCATGATTTGCGTTATGCAATTGACGCCAATAAATTAAAAAATGAATTAGGTTGGGAGCCTTCCTTGCAATTCGAAGAAGGCTTGGAACGTACCGTAGATTGGTATTTAACAAACGAAGAATGGCTTAATCGCGTTACTTCAGGGGCTTATCAAAACTATTACGAGTCGCAGTACGTTGCTCGTTAATAGCTGCTGAAAGCGCTCCATAATTGGATGGCCTCTTTTGCTTCTTTTACATCATGTACGCGTAAAATTTGCGATCCTCGTTCTAGGGCCCATGCATGCAAGATACTTGTGCCATTTAAGGCTTCGCTCGCATCTATTCCAAGGGTTTTGTAAATCATAGACTTTCGAGAAATGCCGGTTAAAATTGGCTTTTGTAAGGTGTGGAATAATTCGAGATTACGCAAAAGTTCGTAATTGTGCGCTGTGTTTTTTCCGAAGCCGAAGCCTAGGTCGATAATCACTTCTTCAATACCGATAGCCGCAAGTTGAGCCAATTTCTCCTGTAAAAAAACAAATACTTCCTGGCTCACATTAGTATAGCTTGGCGCAAGCTGCATATCCATTGGCGTACCTTGCATATGCATTAAAACATAAGGCACTTGTGTGCGGGCCGCAACAGACCATATGCTTTCATCCATACTGCCGGCAGAGATGTCGTTTATGATCTCAGCTCCCGCTTCGATAGCAGCTTCTGCAACCGCTCCGTAAAAAGTATCTATGGAGCAAATTAATTCGGGAAACGTAGCTCTCGTAAGTTCAATGGCAGGTAAAACTCTATCCATTTCCTCCTGAATGCCTACTTGTTCGGCTCCTGGTCGAGTAGATTGACCGCCAAAATCGATTATCCGCGCGCCGTCTTTAAACATCTTTTCTATCGTCTTTGACAAACTATCCATCGTCATCTGCCTACTTGCCTCATGAAAAGAGTCAGGCGTACAATTAATAATACCCATTATTTGAGCCTCATCTAAGCTGAGTATACCTCGCATTAATTTGATGCTCTGACAATTACCTGTTTTCATACTGCAAAGGTCATTTATTTTCTTTAAAAATTGTATCTTTAAGCATTCACTATGTCACTCGAAAAAACGATAACTCAGTATAACGAAGCAGTTAATATCTGCTCTTCTATCTTCTTTCTTAAAACAAAGGATTATGGAACTGCTTGGCGTATCCTACGTCTGAGTAGTATTACCGACCAGATTTTTATCAAAGCAAATCGGATTCGTACGATTCAAGAAAAAGGTGAAATGAAAGTCAATGAAGGCGTCGAAGCTGAATTTATTGGTATTGTAAACTACTGTGTTATAGCCTTGATGCAAATGGATTTGCCTAATGATGAGAAGCTTGAACTTAGTTTGGAAGAGACAGAATTTTTGTTCAATAAAAAAGTAGAAGAGGCTCGACAGCTCATGCGTAATAAAAATCATGATTATGGAGAAGCTTGGCGTGAAATGCGCGTAAGCAGCATCACAGACTTGATTTTGATGAAGCTGTATCGCATTCGCCAGATTGAGGATAATCAAGGTAAAACATTGATTAGTGAAGGGATTTCAGCTTCTTATTTTGATATGATCAATTATGCTATTTTCGCCATGATTCGTTTAAAAGAATTGGGCCAGTGGCATTTGAATACTTCTGCCAACGCTTAAAATTAGTTTGATATGCGTTTTTTCGTTCAGCTTAGTCGTTATCTTATCGGCATTTGGTTGCTTTTGAGTGGTGTCTTAATGCTAAATGATCCAATTGCATTTGCGAACAAAATTGAAGTCTATTTTGGAGTAATGCACCTAAATGTGCTAACTCCATTCGCTATCTATTGGGGAATGATGGTGGGCGCGGCGACAATGTTGCTAGGGATTGCCCTGTTACTAGGGGCTTTTATTAATGTTTTTGCGTGGTTGGTGGCTGCTTATGCGTTGATAGGTACTTGTCTTACTGCATTCATCAGTATTAATCGATCTTTTGTAGAAATGCCATCCTTCGGGGAGCTCTTGCATTGGTCGCCCCTCGTAGCCTTTTATCGCGATATTTTTATTCTTGTATTGAGTGCATTCTTATTGCTGGGTAAAAGTCATATAGAAGCAATTGGCGGGTTTAAATGGAACGTTTTTTTCTTTGTATTAGCCACTATTTTCGTAATCGCATTACCGTATTATACCTTCACTCATGGAGCTTTATATAGTAAACTTGCCCTTAA
The DNA here is from genome assembly GCA_947452995.1 of Chitinophagales bacterium. Lineage (GTDB taxonomy): Bacteria > Bacteroidota > Bacteroidia > Chitinophagales > CAIODY01 > JAHEYX01. The sequence goes on along the minus strand of CANGEV010000003.1, from coordinate 78,990 downwards.
AAAGGGGTTAGACATGCGTAATAAATGGGCCTTATCACCTAGCGCTCCGAAAGATAGTTTCGCCACCTTCTTCTATTACTATAATTTAAAAAAGCAACAACTTGATTCCTTTGGCGCAGATAAAATCGGTGAGCATTTGAAAGAACTTGCTAATAAAAAGAAATATCTTTTTGAGAAAAGTGCCACGGTATTAGTACGCAAAGGCGCTTTACCTAACGAAGTTGGCTTTAAACTCCTAGATGCCTTTAACAGACCTGTTCAAGATTCAATTCTTAATGATAATGGAATAAGCCTTTGGATTGTTTTTCGTGAAACGAATCATTTGAGTGAGCTTGTTCAACGTAAATTAAATCTATTGCTAAAAAGTGCAGATGAAAACAAAGTCGCTGTAATCGGAGTCTCTGGATTAAATGCAAGTGCGTCCGATAAACTTAGACATGATATGAACTGGACTTTGCCCTTTTTCCAGTGCTCAGATCCTGAATTCTTGCGTCAACTTTCGCCGAAAAATCCAACGGTCATTAAGGTGCATAATGGAAAGGTTGATCAGATGTGGATGGGCGATAATATCCCAACTGATTTTTCGCACTTCGAATAAATCCATAAAGGTGTACAATTGAAGCTTGCTTTGTGAACAATTAGAAAGCTTGCAATTCCAATCTCAATATGGCTTAGTATAACTTTAAGCTGAAGAATTCCGTACAAAAGAGTTCTAATGTTTTCGTATGCTTCAGAAGTTTATCATCCGCCGCTATTTTATTTTGGCTATTTTACTTGTAACTGCTTTCCCTAAGAGCTTACAAGCGCAGCAAACTGCTCATTATACCTCTCCGGAAACCGTTTTTAGAGATGCTGTCTCTATGTTCGAAGTGGAGCAATATTGGCAAGCCCAACAGCTATTCAATGAGTTTTTGGCTAGTCCAAAAGGTTCGGCCGATCAGAATAAATGGCGTTTGTGGCAGGCTGATGCCAATTATTATAATGCTGTTTGCGCCATGCAATTAAATCAGCCCGATGCAGAATATCTTTTGAAAAAGTATTTGAAGGATTTTTCGAATACCACTCGTGCTAATAATACACGTTTCTATCTTGGCGTTTACAACTTTAGAAAAAATCAATTCAAAGAAGCAATTCAGTTTTTGGAAAAGGTAGATCTTTCTGGTTTAAGCTATGCAGAGAATCAAGAAGCCAATTTTTGTTTGGCCTATAGTTATTTTGTTGCGAAGAAAAATGAAAAGGCATTGCCAATCTTCAAAAGCCTAGCTAATGGGCGTTCGAAGTATGCGGCCAAATCAACCTACTACGCTGGATTTATTAGCTATAACCTCAAAAATATTGATGACGCAGCTACTTATTTTGAAAAAGTGAAACTGTATCCCGACTACGAACTAATCGTTCCATATTATTTATGCCGTATTTATTTTTCTCAGAAAAAATATGAACAGCTTTTGAGCTATGCAGAAGATGTTTTGAAAAAGGAGAATGTTCAAAACAAGAGTGATATTCAATATTTGATTGGTCAAACCTATTTTCAAAAGAAAGAATATGCGAACGCTTTAACCTACCTCACTGCTTTTGCAGCTCAAAATAAAAAAATGCGTAAGGACGATTTATATCAAATCGCCTTCGCACAATATAAAACGGGTGATTTTAAAAACGCAATTGAACATCTTAAGGACTTGAACGTATTGAAAGATACTTTAGGTCAGTTTTCTCTTTATATTCTTGGAGATTGTTACTTGCAAACGAATAACAAAACGAGTGCCCGCACTGCTTTCAGTCAGGCTGCTAAACTAAACTTCGATAAAGAAATCTCTGAGCAGTCAGAATTTCTAGCTGCTAAATTAGCTTTTGATGAAGGGCTTGACGAGGTTTCTCTAACCACCTTACAATCCTTTGTTAAAGAATACCCGGATTCTAAAATGCTAGGGGAAGCAAAGGAAATGCTGACTGATATTTACGTTCGTTCTAATAATTATGCGGCAGCATTAGAATTGCTGGAGTCTATCTCTAATAAATCACCTCGTTTAAAAGCTGCTTATCAAAAAGCTGCGTTCTGTTCAGGTGTTCAGAAATATCACAACCGTGATTTTCATGGTGCGCGTAATTTCTTTGAACGTTCTTTACGCTATCCCGTGAATAATCAAATGGTGGCCGACGCTGCTTTTTGGAAAGGTGAAATCGCTTACTATGACGGTAGTTATCAAGATGCTATTCTCGAATTTAATAAATACCTCAGTCTCTCTGAAATGGCTGGCGCAAAGGTGTCCAATGCAAATCTGGCTAACGTTTATTATGATTTAGCGTATTGTTACCTAAAAATGCAAAAACATGATCAGGCATTGCAGTACCTCAATTCCTGTTTGGAGTTAGCAAAGGAAAAGTCGAAATTATGGACTGACGTTAATCTCCGTATAGCCGACTGCTATTTCATTCAAAAGATTTATGACAAGGCAACAACCTATTACAATAGTGTAATCAACGCTAAAGCTGCAGGTAATGATTATGCATTATATCAGAAAGGAATTATTCTAGGATTAACAAACGACAATGCAGGTAAAATTGAGGTGCTTTCGCAAGTGGCACAAGCAAATGCCAAGTCAGTTTATGTCGATGATTCTAAAATCGAAATTGCAAACACGTACTTTAATGATGAAAAGTATAAAGAAGCTGAAGGTGCCTATGCTGATGTGATTGCTAATTATCCAAAAAGTCCTTTTTATAAAAAAGCACGTGTGCAAATGGCTTTGGTGTATGTGAACACTGACCAAGATGAAAAGGCGCTAGAGGCGTATAAAGAATTGGTAAAAGATTTTCCAAATACACCTGAAGCGACAGAAGCCCTTTTAGGTATCCGTAATTTGTATATCGATAAAGGCGATGCAAATGGGTTCCTAGGTTATTTAAAAACACAACCGGGCTTGTCTTTGAGCGCATCAAATGAAGATAGCCTACTTTATGAAGCTGCCGAAAATAATTTCAATACACAGAAATATAACGCTGCAATTGAAGGAGTAAGTTCTTATGTCGATAAGTACCCTAAAGGTTATTTTATACCTAATGCATTGTTTGTGCGTGCCGAGTCGTATGCAAAACAAAGCGAGTGGGGGAAAGCCTTTACAGATTTCTCAGCCATTGCTAATATGAGTCCGAACGACTATACAGAGCGCGCGGTGCAAAAGGCTGCGTTTATTGCCTACGTTCATTTGAAAGATTATCCGCAGGCATTGAATTATTATCAATTGATGGCTGAGCGAAGTGCGTATAAGAAAAATAAGGCGGAAGGGATTCTTGGTGCAATGCGTTCTGCTTATAAGCTCGATAAAAATGATGTTTGTGCAAAATACGCTCAAACCGTAAGTACGGACGAAGCGTATTCGACCGTTGATCAAAATGAAGCACATTTTTACTTAGGTAAAATGGCTTTCAATGTGAATGATACCTTGACAGCAGAAAAAGAATTCTCCGCTTGTTTGAAAAATAATAAAGGAGAACAAGCTGCCGAAGCTCGGTTCTGCCTCGCGAAGATAAAATACATGAAAGGGAACTACCAACGTGCCGAAGATGCTTGTTATGATATTATCAATGAATTCCCAACGTATGAGCGTTGGATCGGAGAGACGCTCTTACTGCTTGCCGATGTCTATACCGCCGAAAAGGAATATATTCAGGCTAAATCAACCTTAGAGACGCTGTTTGAAAATGTAAAAGACACCGCATTGCAACAACGTGCAGATGAAAAAATGATTCAAATTCAGTCTAAGGAATCTAACGACTCTAAATTATTAAACGAAACTCCAAGCAAATAATAAGATGAAACAATCGTTTAAATATATCGCAACGCTACTGATTAGCTGTACTCTTTTTGAATATACCGCTTCAGCCCAAACGCCTATTGCAGCGCTTACACCAAAGGTTGATACCACTATGGAGACGGAACAGATTGATATTATTAAGCCGTATCAGCCAATTTTGGCCGATGCAGTTAAAATTAATTTCTCTCCGGAAATGCCAAAGGTAAAAATTGAAGTGCCTAAATTGACATATTCCGTTCCAACACGTTTATTGACCGTGTTACCGCAGTCGCCAGAATTAAAAGCAGTGATGCTTCCTAAAGATAAACAGCAGCTGGTATTGCCAACACTTTATGCCAAGTTAGGATTTGGTAATTATACAACGCCATATGTCGACTTACGTTATAATAATGTCAATAATGCTAGCTTTCGTTACGGCGTAAACTTATTTCATCATTCATCGAATAGCGCTCCAAATCCTGTGCAACGATTTGCGCAAAGTAAGGCACAATTGCAATATCAATATTTGATGCCTGCTAACGTATTAGAAGGGGATATTACCTATACAAATGATGTGTTTCGTCCGTATGCCTTAAATAGTGAGAGTTATAAAGTGTCGATGAATGATAAGTTTATGACACATATTGTAGCCCCAACAATCATCTTTCGTAAGTTGAATGCAGATGAGAATAAGGAACTTGATTATAAACTTACTGTGAAGCCTTATTTACTCTCTCGATTAGACTCTACCACACATTCTATTTCGGAGAATGGTGTTTGGGCCGAAGCTAAAGTCCAAAAGCCTCTTGAAAACGGAGCCATCGCAGGGATTAGAATCAGCGAAGATTTTAATAGCTTTAGTAGTGCCCATGCAACATGGGATCCGAGTTTAACTAGTTATAAGAATTCATTGTTGAGTGCATCACCTTTTTATAATATTGAACAGAAAGAATGGTTCGCACGCCTTGGAGCTAATGTTCAATTGAGCCAAGGAGCTTCCTATATTAATCCAGATGTGGAATTAGGAAAAGATTTAATTGCGCAAAATTTACAAGTTTACTTAGGGATGAAAGGTAATGTATTGAAAAACACCTACCGTTCTATGTTTGCGCTTTCTCCAGTCCTTGATTCTACCTTGATAAAGAACACAATTCGTCAAGACATCTTCTTAGGATTGCGTGGCTCTTTCAATAAAGAGTTTACGTATAATGCTCGCTTTGCTTACGTTCAAACAAAACATCAAGGTTTCTTGACAATGGCAGATTCTAACAATCTTCGCAATTATCATATGCATTATGTTGATACAAAAGCTTCGCAATTTAATGTGCATGCCGAACTTAATTATAATAAGTCTGAAATAATTCGCGCAGGGCTTTGGGCTGATTATACCAATTATTATTTACCGAATAAATTCTACGCTAATTTCGCGCCTGCATTTGTTGGAGGCTTGCAAGCTAATTATAAATACGAGCAAAATTGGGAATTTGGAATGCAAGTCTTTGGATGGAGTAATCGCCAATATATGCGCGGCAATTCATTAGAAAAGTTGAGTGGCAGCGCGGATGTTAATTTGAATGCGTCTTACCATTACAACTCAAACGTGAGCGCGTATATTCAATTGAATAATATTGCCAATCAAAAATATTCGTACACCTTAGGATATCCTGTTTATGGAATCAATGGTGTGGTAGGGGTAGTACTTCGTTATTAACTAGAAGTTATAACAACCAATACGGCCGATATACATTCGTCCGCGATATTCAGAAGCCTGACAACGCGAGAAAAATACATAAGAGAAATTGATTTGTACAAAATTGTACCAATCTTTATCTCCTTTATCTCCGCGTTGCACACCTTTTAACGAACTATCGTCATAATGTTTAAAGCCTCTATAGGTTAAATCGGCCGCTGCAGATCCGTTTACGCTGGCTAATTGCGCACGATCAGGATATACAGTGCTGACGTCGTCTAAATAGTCGGTAAATGTCTTACGCATTACAAATTCTCCAGAGACAATTAATCGCTTATTGATAGCATATTTAATCCCTCCTCCCATCGGAATAGATAATTGCGTTAAACTATATTTTGAAGCGTAACCAGGAAGTCCTTGACCTTCCGTTCCAAGTGGTTGTAAGTGGTAAAATTCGCCATAATAGCTTGTCATTGGATCAAAATGAAATGCCGCAATACCTCCTACAAAGTATGGACTAAACTTTCTGTTACGACAAGGATTAAATGCAAATAAATTCAATTCTCCAACAAGGTATGCTTCTGTAATTGGACTCGTAAAGTTCAAATTTCGAACGATATGAAACTTGTCAATTGAGTATTTATCGTCAGCAGATACACTGCCTTTACTTACACCAAAACGTCCACTAACAAGACCTTTTAGAATGGTTCCTCTAACAAACATGTTTGCTGCAGGATGATATTGGGTGATTTCTCCATAAGGTGCAACAATATCGCCAAGATAAAAGCTAAATCCACCACCAACGCCACCTTCAACAAATTGAGCGTTTACAGTATTTTTAATCCCAAAAAGAAGTAAAAAACTTAATAAGCAGACAGATAAAACTCTTTTTAACATGGTCGTTTAATTTGCGAATTCGTAAAAATACTCCTTTTTGTAGAAAATATAGGCAATTGTTAGTCCGGTATAGACATACCAGTCTTTCGTTTTAGGATTACCGCGTGTACTATCGAAGGTATAATCTACGTGATAGCCATAATATTCATCAGCTCGTATGGATAATTCTGCTGCCATCGCACCATTGTTTTTGGCCAGGTAATCTAATGGGAGATAGGTACCACTCACATCATCTAAAAAATCGGTAAACGTCTTATGCATGCTCATTTCAGCCGTTAAGCTGATATAATTTCCATCGCTTGCGCGAAAGGCGTACTTAATGCCTCCTCCAAATGGAATAGAAATTTGATTGAGCTTGTACTTGGGCCCATAACCCGGAATTCCCTGTCCCTCTGTCCCTAGTGGCTGTAAATCGTACCATTGACCTTTATACAATGCTCTCGGATTATAGTGATAAAAGGAAATTCCTGAAAAGATAAAAGGAGTCAAAGGCTTTCTTTTGTTGATTGGCTCAAAGCCTAATATGTTCCAATCGAATTGTAAAGAAGCCTCTGCAATGTCTGATTTGAAGCTAAGATTTCTCTGTTGATGTGCATAGCCTTTTGCTAAGGCATCATCACCTGCAATTGCACCATAAGTGCCAATAAATCTTGCAGACCAATATGGGCTAACGGTAAATCGAACACTCGGACCGTAATAAGGTTTCCATGTTTTTGGATGCGGGATTGTAGTGCTTAATTCTCCGACATATTGAGTCAGTCCGCTAGCCAATCCTAGTTCCCAATTACTTTTGTTGATCTTTCGCGAATTGCTAAACTTGTTTTTCGTCTTGTAGGGATTGCGGTGATTTCCACCTGCAAACGTATTGGAATGTAGAACCAACAAAAGTAAAAGCAGATATAATGGGTGTTTCATCTACTATATAATTATTTTGACTTGTGTACTTTCCACAAGATGTTTCCAAGAATTATAATTCCAACGACAAAATACGCAATAAGTACTACAATTGAGTTTCGCATACTGCCTGTCCATTCATCTATAAATCCAAAGGAAAAGGTGCCTAGGGTTATAGCTAATTTTTCGCTCACGTCAAAAAAGGAGAAAAAGGAAGCGTGATTTTCCGTTTCAGGAAGTAATTTACTGTACGTGCTTCGTGATAAACTTTGTATACCTCCCATTACTAATCCGACACAGCCACCTAGTATTAAAAATGGGATTGCACTATAAACAAAGTATGCACCGAAACAGATGAAAATCCATAGGACCACTGCTAGCGTGAGAGATTTAAAGTTGCCGATTTTTTTAGATAACCACGCAAAAAGGAAGGCCCCTCCAACACCAATGTATTGAATGATTAACATAGTGAGGATTAGCTGATCTTGCGCAAGCTTGATCTCTTTGCTACCGAAAGTTGAGGCCACATACATTACTGTTTGAACCCCCATTGAATAAAAGAAGAAGGCTATCAGAAAACGCTTTAAAATAGGTGTATTACGAAGTTGTTTGAGTACATCATGTAATGCTGCATAACCTGATTTGATAACCCCGGCGTGAACATGCTCGTAATTAATCGGCGTTGAAGGTAATCTTCTAAATGTTATCTGGGCAAAACCAAGCCACCATAAGCCTGTAAGTAAAAAGGAAAAACGAACAGGGAAGGAGTCATAGCCAAATAGATTTTTCTGCAGTCCAAACCAGGTTGGATGCAGAATCAGTAATAAGCAAAAAACTAAAAGAAGTGAACTTCCAAAATACCCCATACCAAACCCTTTTGCACTTACTTTGTCTTGTTGATCCTCACTTGCAATTTCAGGAAGGTAGGCGTTATAAAATACAATACTGCCACTAAAGCCTATTCCTGCCAATATTATCAAAGCAATACCTAAACTAATATTGCTTTTGTCGAAGAAAAACATACTCATGCAGGATAAAGAGCCTAGCCAGCAAAAGAACTGCATAAATGGCTTTTTATTACCAATACTATCCGCCAAAGCAGATAAAATAGGGGAGAGGAAAGCTACGATCAAAAACGATAAAGAAATGGAGAAAAAGTAAATCGCTGAGTTGTCTAACCAATGTCCGAAAATACTTACTTTATGACCGTTTGAAGAGGTTACATAATTGTAATAAGGAGGGAAAATTGCAGTGGCTATAACTAATGCATATACAGAATTCGCCCAGTCATACATGGCCCAGCCATTGATGATTCTTTTGTTATTTACAGGAATTGTTGACATATTATTTCGAAAAGATAAGCAATTGTTCGTTTTACACCAATTTAACAAGCAAGAATTGTATTTTAGCACTCACGTTTTATTATGAGAAAAAGAACCTTCTTCCTGCTAGCCATCATTTTAGGTACTTCGTTTGCCTGTTTTTCACAAGCAAAAACTAAACCATATTTTCAACAAACGCTCAAGTACGATATCGATGTACGATTGGATGATACTAAACATCGCCTCCATGGTAAAATGGAGCTGGAGTATACCAATCAGTCGTCCGATACACTTTTTATGTTTCCGATGCATCTTTGGGCGAATGCATTTAAAGATAATTCTAGCGCTTTTGCTAAACAGCAGCTGGAGGACGCGAAAACAGATTATTATTTAGCTAAGGATTCCCTTCGTGGCTGGATTGATTCCATGCATTTTATTATTAATAATGTTGCAGTAGGGTATACCTTAGATCAAGAAAATATTGATATCGCTTATGTTGGGCTGCCGAAGCCAATTCTGCCAGGTGAAACGATACATTTAAGCACGCCATTCGTCGTGCAAATGCCATATTGCTTTTCTCGTATCGGACATGATGCACAGCAATATCAAGTGACGCAATGGTACCCCAAGCCCGCGGTTTATGATCGTAATGGATGGCATGCAATTCCTTACTTGGATCAAGGGGAGTTCTATGCAGAGTTTGCAACTTATAATGTTCAAATAAGCCTCCCCAAAAATTATATTGTCGGCGCCACTGGAGATTTGTTAGATAGTAGCGAGATAAAATTTTTACATCATCTTGCGGATTCTAACCGTACCATCGATGCATATGATAAAGACCTGCATTTCCCATTTAGTTCCCCTGAGTTCAAAACCTTGCATTATCATGCTGAAAATGTAAGCGACTTTGCATGGTTTGCTGATAAACGTTATAATGTCCTGCGTGGTGAAGTGCTTTTGCCTAATTCTGGTCGTATAGTAGAAACGTGGCTATATTTTACGAATAAGCAAGCGAAATTATGGAAAGATCAAACCCATGTGATTAATGACGCCATTCGTTATTATAGTGCATGGGTAGGCGATTATAAGTATAATTCAGTAACAGCAGTGGAGGGGGCCTTGAAGGCAGGAGGTGGCATGGAATATCCTATGATTACTGTTATTGGTGGAGTAAGTTCTGAAAGCGAATTGGAAACAGTAATAGTTCACGAAGTGGGGCACAACTGGTTTCAAGGTATGTTAGGTTCCAACGAACGCGTGTTTCCTTGGATGGATGAAGGTATTAACTCTTATTATGAAAAACGATATACGGAGTTAAAGCATCAAGTGCCACAAAATGCTAAAAAAGGCTTTTTTAAGATGTTAGCGGTACAGTTTAAAAATGGCTTCAATTTGTCGAGTGCTAGTTTTAATGGTAATACCATGAACTATCTTGCTTATTTATATAATGCTCGTTTAAATCGTGATCAAGCTACCGGAGCCCGTTCTGAAGTGTTCAGCACGTTAAATTACTTTTCTGATGTTTATGCAAAAACGCCGCTTTTATTCAATTACTTAGCCGCTACTATAGGGCAAGACTCCTTTGATCATATCATGCAACAATATTTCGATGAATGGAGCCTCAAACACCCGCAACCAGCGGATATTCGCGAAGTTTTTCTTAGAAATAATCCAAATTTAACCTGGTTCTTCGATCAACTAATTCCGAGCACAGAAAAGATTGATATGAACATTCACAAAGTTCTTCAAGATACGGTGCATATTGGCACTTCAGCATATTATAAAGTATGGGTGGATAATAAAAATCCAAGAGTAAGAACGCCATATACCATTGAAGCAATTCAAAAGGACTCTATCGTACGGAGTATTCCTTATGGAGGTTTTCTGGGCAGAATGGATGTTTTGTTCCCATATGGTAATTATGATCGTTTGCAGATAGACGCCAACTATACCATTCCAGAAATAAATCGCCAAAACAATTGCTGGTATTTTAACAAGCTGTTACACCGTACTCCGTCCATTGCTGCTCGTCCGCTCTTGGGAATCGAAAATCCATTGGTTAAAGCTGTTTACTTAACCCCAGTCGTTCTTTATAATGCGTATGATGGTTGGCAGATAGGGCTTGGCGTATATAATCATGCCTTCCCGAATAAAAAGTTTGAATTTGAATGTGCACCAGTTTATGGAACACGTAGTAAACAAATAGGAGGTTTGTATCGTGTTTCATATAGCATACCTATGGCTCCTAATAATGTCCTAGAAGGTATCCGTCCAATTCTATTCATTAAAAGATTTACAGAAAGTGCAAGTCTACGTCAATACACCTTGATCCGTCCTTCTGTAGTTGTCATTCCTAAAAATCCGAATCCTCGTAATAAAATCAGCGAACGTTATGAGTTATCTGCCACTTTGCTTGGCTATGGCTCTGAAAGTAAATTAGAGTCGGCTGTTTGGAAACCTTCTCCGATTTTTGCATTAACCTATCAATTAGAAAATCCGCATGTTTTTCATCCATGGAATATTTATTTCCGTCAAGAAATTATCGGCAATACCTCCAAATCTTGGGCAAGCCTTGAAGGTAAATTCTTATTAAGCACCAGTACCAATAGAATTGGCTCAAGTCGTATACAGACTGCTTTTCACAAACGAAGTTTGAGTTATCGTGTCTTCGCTGGTTATGTGACTAAAGGAGCTACTTTACAGCTTAGCAATTTTAATGGTTCACAAGATTATCGCTATGATCAATACTTTATTGCGCGAACTGCCCAGACAGGCTTCTGGTCGCATCAAGTATTTTTACAAGAAGGGGGCTTTACCGCAGCAACACCTCTTTTGATGAATCAAGTAGGAATTTCAAATACATGGATGTCAACCCTGCGTTTAGCATACGACTTGCCAGTTAAAGCGCCGCTACAAGTATACGGTACCATTGGGTATTTCGACTCGAAGTATAAATTGATCCATAATATGCAGTACGAGGTTGGCTTGGCTTTGCGTGCTGGAACATTTATTCAAATTTATCTACCAATTTGGATTTCACCTGATTTTGAAAATTATTACAATCAGCAATACTCAGCAAACAATTTGCCAAAGAATCTTTTACATCGAATCAGTTTCTCGCTTGATTTGAAATCATTAGATGTTTTTGAGATCACTCGAAGTATTAATTTCTAAATTGTACATTTGTCTATTATGCGTTATACCATTTTGTTTTTATCGATTTTCTTATTTACTCGTTCTCTTGCTTTCGGACAAGCGAAAGATTCGCTTGCCTTGGATAAAGTTATAGCGGTGGTTGATAATAAAATTATTCTTCAATCTGACTTGCAAGTTCAAATGGCCCAAATAAAGGCACAAGGCGGAACCATTCCTGCAAATGCAGAATGCTTGTTGTTTGGTCAAATGTTGATGCAGAAATTGTTGGTAGCACAAGCTAATAAAGATTCGGTAATGGTTACCCCGGAAGAAGTAGAGTCAGAATTGGATCGCCGTATGAGCTATTTTATTCAGCAGATTGGGTCTCGTGAGCGTTTGGAAGAGTATTATCACAAGCCAATTGTGAAATTAAAAGAAGAATTCAGAGAGGCTATTACTGATCAATTGCAATCACAACGCATGCAACAAAAAGTAGTAGGAGAAGTAAAGGTGTCTCCAATGGAGGTACGTCAGTTTTTTGAGAAAATACCTAAAGATTCTTTGCCTTTAATTTCTGCTCAGTTGGAAATAGGTGAAATTATTCTTACACCAAAGGTTTCTAATGAAAGTAAAGAAGATGCCAAACAAAAACTGTTGGATATAAAAAAACGTATTGTGGATTACGGTCTTTCGTTCGAGAATCAAGCTAAATTGTATTCAGAAGATCCAGGTTCCGGATCCCGTGGCGGCGACCTAGGCGTTGTTTCACGTGGTGATATGGTGCCGGAGTTTGAAGCAGCCCTGTTTAAGTTGAAAGATGGTCAAGTAAGTAATATCGTAGAAACGCAATATGGCTATCACATCATTAAAATGATTAGTCGTCAAGGTGAAAAGGCCAAGGCCAAGCATATATTAATCATTCCGAAATCACGCGCAGCAGATTTAGAATATGCGAAGTCGCGTTTGGATTCTGTGTATCGCTGGTTGATTCATGATTCGATAGAATTCAGCATTGCCGTGAGCCGTTATACTTCAGACGAAGCGTCAAAATTGAGTGGCGGCATGATGATGGATGCTGCTAATGGCACCACCCTGTTGGATGTTGCGAATATCGCTCCAGACGTTTTCTTTTATATTGATACCATGTCGGTAGGACGTTTCAGTCAAGCGCATTATTGTAAAACTAAAGATGGTAAAGACGCAGTGCGTATTTTGTACCTACGCAATCGTACGTCCCCCCATCAATTGTCTGTTGCAACGGATTATGCTAAATTGCAAGAGTTAACGCAACAGGATAAACAAGACCATATTCTAAAAAACTGGATTCACAAGACAGTTGCTAAGAATTATATTCAAATTGATCCTGCTTATCAAAACTGCCCTGCAGCAGCTGATTTCTTACAAAAACAAGATTGATACTATGTATTCAAATGATGTTGAAGCTGTAAAGGCTTTTAATGAAGCGGTTAAACAATTACGCTCCGAAATTGGAAAAGCAATTGTTGGACAACAAGAGGCCGTTGATAAAGTATTAATGGCGATATTTTGTAATGGACACTCCTTATTAGTTGGGGTGCCGGGTCTTGCCAAAACACTTTTGGTAAAATCAATTAGTGATGTGCTTGATTTATCCTTCAAGCGCATTCAGTTTACGCCTGATTTAATGCCGTCAGATATTACTGGCACCGAAATTTTGAACGAACAAAGACAGTTTAAATTCATTCCAGGACCACTCTTCGCCAATATATTACTAGCCGACGAGATAAATCGGACACCTCCGAAAACACAGTCTGCTTTGTTAGAAGCTATGCAGGAGCGATATGTAACGGTTGGCGGTCAAATGCACGCTTTGCCTTCCCCATTCTTTGTTTTGGCAACCCAAAATCCAATTGAACAAGAAGGAACCTATCCTTTACCAGAAGCTCAATTGGACCGATTTATGTTTCAATTGACCCTCGATTATCCTAGCTTTAAAGAAGAAGTGGAGGTCGTTAAAAATACCACCAATGCTCAACAAGTTCAGTTGAAGAAAATCGTCTCCGCCGAACAAATTCAATTCTTTCAACAGCTCATTCGTCGTATGCCCATCGCGGATAATGTACTTGAATATGCGGTTAAATTAAGTGCCTCAACACGACCAAATTCAGAGTTAGCCAATGAGCTGGTGCGAAAATATATCGCTTGGGGTGCCGGTCCACGTGCCTCACAATATTTGGTCTTAGGTGCTAAATGTCATGCAGCCATGCAAGGTAAATTTGCGCCTGATCAAGAGGATGTGCGTGCCATTGCGGAAGCCGTGCTTCGTCATCGTGTTGTTGCGAATTATAAAGCAGAGGCAGAGGGTGTCAGCTTAAGTAGCATTCTCACCTCTTTATACTAAACCGTCCCATATATGCATTTTTTGCATCCTGGATATTTGTGGTTTCTTTCTTTGATGGCGATTCCTGTTGTGATTCATCTCTTCAACTTTCGTCGCTATAAGGTTTTGCAGTTTTCTAACTTCCGATTTCTACAAGAACTACAACAAGAAAGTGACCAAAGAAATAAAATAAAACATTGGCTTGTTCTACTTGCCCGTATGTTGATGATCGCATCTTTGGTACTGGCCTTCGCGCAACCCTTTATCCCCTTTACTAACCAAGCTGCAAAAAGCCCATCACTCATAAGCATCTATTTGGATAATTCCTTTAGCATGCGCAATACTAATAATGGGGTGGCTAATTTTGAATTAGCCCGGCGTAAAGCAATTGAAATCATTAAGGCACAAAAAGAGGCTGCACAAATTCAGGTTTTAAGTGCATCTTGCTATGGTCATGAACAACGTTTACTGACAAAAAAGCAAGCGATTCAATATGTTGAAGAACTTGCCATTGTGCCCGCTTCACCGAAGTGGAATAGCATATTGGAAAAACAAAAAGATATTATCGAGTTGAATAAGTCGGATAACGCGTATTGCTATTATCTGTCCGACTTTCAAGAAGGGGAACGTAATTTTTCTTCTTTTGTAAATGATTCTACGATTCATGCCATTGCCATTCCTTTCTTCGCAAATTCAAAAGCGAATATTGCTATCGATAGCTGTTGGCTAGAACAACCGATTCAAATGCAAGATCAGGCCAGTAAATTATTGGTGCGCTTACATAATTATGGAGAGGATGCGGCTGAAAATGTGCGTTTAAGCCTAACACTTAACAAAGAACAGAAATATGTTGGTTCGGTAAATATAGCACCCAAGGCTATTCAAATCGATACCATTCCAATTGCTGTCCATCAGTCAGGTTATACAACAGGCGTATTACATATCAATGATGAGCCCATCAACTTCGATAACGATTACTATTTTACATTAGAGGTAAAGTCTAGCTTCAATGTGTATTGCTTGTCTAGTAATACGAATAGTACTTGTTTTAGTGCATTGGCAGCAGGTTTTAAAAATGCGGATTTCTTTTTTAGCGATTATAATCATATCAATTATAATCAAATGGAACAGGCGGATGTGTTGATTCTTCAAGACGTTTCAAACATCAATGGAGGAATTCTTGCCACGATTGAAAAGCGAATCAATGGTCAAAGCCTAAGTCTAGTACTTTTTCCTGCTGATAAGAATGCGGAAGACCTGAATTCTTTTCTTCAAGCCTATGGTATTGGATTGGGTAAAAAATACAGTCCTGTTGTGTTATCTCCTATAAATGCGCAAAATCCCTTTTTTAAGGATATGTTCCGCAAGATCGATGAGTCTATGGAGATGCCTTCCGTTACTAGCGCATATTCACTTTCTGCCACCATACAGTCAGGCGTGAATGGAGATGTACTTTTAAATTCCAAAGAGGAAACGCCATTATTAATAGCGGCGCAGAAGGGTAGTGTTGAAGTCTTTGTTTTTGGCTTTTCACTAGCTAACGAATCGACGAATTTTTCAAGAAAAGCACTTTTTGCACCTATGATGGCTAAAATGATGTTGGCATCTTCCGATCGAAAGCCTTTGGCGTATGACTTAGGATCATCACGTCCGATAGAGTTGCCTTACAATTCGAAGAATGCGGAAGAAGCATATCATTTAAAATCAGCCAATATTGATGTCATACCTGAACAACGAATTGTTGGACAAAGTCTATTTATCACTCTTCATAACCAATTGAATAAGCCGGGCTGTTATACCTTAGGGGATCAGTCGAAGGCATATGAATTGGCGTTCAACTATAGTCGAAATGAATCTGCCCCGGTAGAATATACTAATGTAGAAAGTTGGGCAAAATTGCTACACGCATCAATTATCGAAGCTGACGCAGCTAACGCAGGCGTGGTAGTCAATCAAATGCAAGAAGGGATACACTATTGGCAGTGGCTCATTATCCTTGCCTTACTTTTTGTATTAGCTGAAGTAGCTCTTTTGCGCTTTTGGCGTTAATGTTTTAGCAAGTTTTTTCCATCCATTTCCTTAGGAACCGTTAAGCCCATCCATTGCAAAATGGTTGGAGCAAGGTCGGCTAATTTTCCACTGTGTAAATCATAATCGTTCGCCTGCGGATCGATGAAGAATAGTGGAACAGGATTCATGGAATGGGCTGTATTCGGACTTCCATCTGGGTTTACCATAAAATCAGCATTGCCGTGATCTGCAGTTAAGAATATGCTATAACCTTTGCGTACTGCTAATTCAACAATTTGTCGCACACAGTTGTCTACGGTTGAGGCAGCTTTCATCGCAGCGGTGAATACCCCTGTATGACCTACCATATCGGTGTTTGCGAAATTTAAACAAATGAAATCCACTTCACCTTTTTCAATTTCTGGAAGGATAGCTTCAGTAATTTGCGGAGCACTCATTTCCGGCTGTAAATCATAGGTGGCTACTTTTGGTGAAGGGATTAAAATTCTTTTTTCGCCTTCAAATACATTTTCTCTTCCGCCATTAAAAAAGAAAGTGACATGCGGGTATTTCTCCGTTTCCGCAATTCGTATCTGTGTTTTCCCTGCATTAGAAAGTACTTCCCCTAATGGTAAACGTAAATTATCCTTGTCGAATAAAACGCCTACATTCTTGAAGTTGTCGTCATAACGCGTCATTGTCACATAATGTAAATCTTTGATAGGCTGCATCTCAAATGCTGGAAACGCTTCTTGCGTTAGACATTGCGTAATTTCTCTACAACGGTCTGTTCTGAAATTAAAGCATATAACCGCGTCGCCTGCTTCTATCGGAGCGAAATGCGATTCATGGTAATGCCCTAACATAAATTCGTCCGTTATATTCTCTGAATAACTCGCTTCAATTGCTTCTTGCCAATTGCTTACCTTTTTGCCTTTCCCTTCCGTAAGAAGGTCATAGGCAAGCTTCACACGTTCCCAACGCTTATCTCTATCCATGGCATAATAGCGACCAATCATGGAAGCTAACTGTATGTTGTTTTGCGAACACAGCTCTTCTGTGGATTGCATAAAAGCTTTGCCACTTTTCGGGTCTGTATCGCGTCCATCTGTAAAGGCATGAAGATAGACAGCTGGTAAATTTTCCGCTTGAATACTTTTTAAAAGATACGCTAAATGTTGCAGCGAAGAATGCACTCCTCCGTCCGAAACAAGTCCCATTATGTGAAGCTTACAACCAGTGTTCTTTACATGCTGCAAAAGCGATTGAAAAGTGTCGTTCGCGGCTAGCTGCCCTTCACGTAAGGCAATTTCAATTTTTACTAAATCTTGATAAATAACTCTTCCCGCACCTAAATTCAAATGCCCCACTTCGCTATTACCCATCTGACCAGCAGGTAATCCAACTTGTTCACCATAGGTAATTAGTTCGCTATGCGGGTAACGTTTATACAAGCTATCTACGAATGGCGTCTCCGCACAGGAAATGGCGTCAGTTTTGTCGCCCATACCTTTTCCCCAACCATCCATTATCAATAAAATGACCTTTTTACTTTGCATAACTTTGAAGAATCGAAAAAATAAAACAACTTTACAGCATGCGCTGTGTTCTTGGCATAAATTTAGCTAGAATTTTAGCGCTCTTCAAATTAGACCTATGATTTTTACTACAAATCCCAAAATGAAGCATGTAATCAGCATGATTTTACTCATGACTGTCATTACAACACCTGTTTTTGCAGGAATCTTAGAATCTGTAACAGCCGCACTTCAGCATCATAATGCATCCGAACTAGCGGCGTATTTTGATAGTAATGTTGATCTTACTATCCTAAACAATGAATCGAATTACAGTAAAAAACAAGCAGAGGTTATTGTCCAACGCTTTTTTACTGAAAATAGCGTCTCTGGATTTACGCTAACACATCAAGGGAAATCGCCGGACGGTTCTATGTACGGAACAGGGAATCTAATTACAGCAAAAGGGACCTTTAAAGTTTATTTCTTTCTCAAGAAAAGTGGTTCGGGTAGTGTAATTCAAGAGCTACGGTTTGAAAATTAAACAGAGGCGGTTTTATACCGCCTTTTTTGTGGATAATCCGTACCTTTCCACCGCTTCTTTTTCTTTATTTTGCACCATAATATTGAATAACCTTGCGCTCATTTATTTTCTCTAAGACTTTCTTAAAACAGCTTGGCCTTGCTATCGTTGCAGTGGTCGTGCTAGTCTGGCTTTTTTTAATTGGATTGAGTTGGCTCACGCATCATGGCGAAGCGATTAATGTACCACAAATTAAAGGATTAACCTACGATCAAGCAGAAGATCTACTTGATGAGCGAGGATTGGATATCGTTGTGATGGATTCTACCTTCGTATTAGGAAAAAAGCCTGGGATGATTTTAGAGCAGGATCCAAAGCCAAATACACCTGTTAAGCCCGGAAGAAAAATTTATGTTTCAATACAGGTAACTTGTCCGCCATTTATTAAAATGCCTAATTTGAAAGATGCTTCTATGCGTCAAGCAGCTATGATGCTTAAGAGCAGTGGCTTGAATATGGGACGCATCATTTATAAGCCGGATTATGCGAATAATGTCGTGCTTGAAATGCAATTTAAAGGAAGAACCTTAAGTCCGGGTTCTGAAATAAGGAAAGGCTCTTATATTGATTTGGTAATTGCAAATGGGGTAGGAAGCGACGAAATTATGGTACCGGAGTTGGTTGGATTGTCTTTAGAAGAAGCTCGTTTACTTTTGAATGAAAGTAAAATTTCATTGAGCGCTATTATCTTCGATAAGGACGTGAATGATACCACCACTGCAGTGATCTGGAAACAAAGTCCGGATATTTATACAGGCAGCGGCGAACTACGTAAGATTCATCTAGGTTCACCATTAGACATTTGGCTCACGAACGATCTAAGTAAAGTGGATGCGCATAGCGATTCAACTAGTCGTGTGCAGGATGTTCAACTGCACGAAGAGTAATTTTGTTATGAAAATCCGTCTCGCGTTATTAGGGGTTCTATTTCTGATTGGCCAGTATGGCTTTTCACAGGAAAGTTTGCGCGCGTATCGTTTTACAGAGCGTCGTAATAATACGCACACTTTTTTGCAGCATAAGAATTTGAGTTTGCCCTTCTTCGACGACTTTTCTTGGAATCATGTCTTACCGTTCGATAGTAACGAACCAGATGCGACTTTATGGGATAATCGTGGTGCTTGGCTCAATACGTCAATGCCTGTATTGGCTCCAAGCTTCGGAGTGCTAACCTTAGACGGACTGACGAGTGGGGGAGAGCCTTATACTTGGATAAGCAAAGCTGGTGGTCCGGCAGATACCGTTTATTCGCAGCGCATAGATCTGTCTACTCAGTTGCCTAGCGATTCTATTTACTTTTCTTTTTTTTATGAGCCACAAGGCAATGGCGACTATCCAGATGTCGGAGATTCACTGGTACTTGAGTTTTATACTTCGAATGGCGATTGGGTGAATGTATGGGGAATGGATGGCTATGCTAATGCGCCAAGTAATGCAAGTGTCTTTACACCTGTTTTAATTCCAATTTATCGACTGGATTTCTTGCATACAGATTTTAAATTCCGCTTTCGTAATTATGCAACCTATGGCAATAATGACCATTGGAATATTGATTATGTAAAGGTGGCCTCCAACCGAAGTTATACCGATGTATACGTGAGCGATGAAGCTTTTACGCAAGCACCTAGTAATTTTTTAAAACGCTACACCGTAATGCCGTGGGAGCAGTATATGTCTAGTCCGACTGCTGAATCTAATGTACTCATGTCTATGCCAATATTTAATAATTGGAATACCTCGCGTAATACCAGCTATGGGATGAAGCAGTATGAGTGGCCTACGCAAACTTTATTGCATAATTTTCAAGGACCCTCCATTGCCGTCAATCCACTTTCGCTTGCCTCGCCAACACCGGTGGATTCTTGTAACTTGAAATGGCCTGCCAATGCCTTACATAATTACCCTGTAAATGCAAATTGTGAGCGCTATTTAGCAAACAAGTTCTTCTTCAATTCAGGTGCGCCAGAGTATAATAACAATGATACCTTAATTGCTTTGCAGAAATTTGCGCCCTATTTCGCTTATGATGATGGAAGCGCCGAATGGGCGTATGCCTTGACAGGGAATAGTGCACGCTTGGCCTACGCTTTTACCATCAATCAAGCAGATACGTTGACGGCTATTCAAATGCATTGGGCGCATATCACCATGGACAATTCTAAATTGCTTTTCAATTTGAAGATATGGCAGACCTTAGATTTCGCTAATGCCGTCAATGATGTTGAAATGCATACGATGCGGTTCTTGAAACCTGTTTACGTCGACGCCTTATATGATTCTATTAATGGGATGACGACCTATAAAATAGATACGCCATTTGTTGTCCCTGCTGGCACCTTTTATATTGGATGGGAACAATTACAAGCAGATCCGATGAATATTGGATTCGATGTGAATAATGATTCGCATAGCAAGCTCTGGTATGATGCAGGATTAGGTTGGACTAACTCCACCATTAACGGAGCTGTTATGATGCGTCCTTATTTTGGAAGTGATTGTCTGCCGGCTATTTCTACAGCCATTCCTTCTGCAATTGTTCAGAACGAAGGAGTTAGCGTTTATCCAAACCCTTCAACATCCTTGCATCTCCGTAATGGAGCGGCCTGTGTACAGTCGCTAACTGTTTACGACTTACAGGGTAAGGTATTGCTACAAACTACTTTAAATCCCAATACAGATGTAACTTTTGCTACCGATCAATGGTCGGATGCATGTTATCTTGTGCGTGCACAATCTGCAACAGGATATATTAAAACTATTAAATGGATTAAATCAAATTAAATCATGGCTAACATCACAGTTCAAGAATTGAAAGAAAGAATGGATAAAGGCGAAAAATTGACCATTATCGACGTGCGTGAAACGTATGAATTTGAAGAAGGAAATATTCCTGGCGCTACGAATATTCCATTGGCCTTGGTGCCATTAAAATTGGAAGATCTCGAGCAATATCGTAACGAAGAATTGATTATGCAATGTCGTAGCGGAGCGCGTAGTGCAGCAGCCACACAAGTATTAATGAGCAATGGTTTTACTAATGTGCGTAATTTGGAAGGAGGGATCCTTGCTTGGAACGCATTAAATAACGCTTAATCGAATAACAAAATCTGAGTATGAAATTTATATCTCATTTGGTAGAAGGGGAGGATCGCTTAGCCCTCTTAATTAACAATCGCATTTATGATTTGCATGATATCGATGCTCGTTTGCCTAACAATATGCAGTTCTTGTTGTACGATTGGGAAGATAGCATTGATATGATTCGTGTATTACATGATGAGATCAAAGCTGGCAATCGTACTGTTCGTTCGAAAAGCGTTGATGAGGTGTTATGGTTGGCGCCTGTGCCTCACCCTAGCTCTTGTCGTGATGGCTATGCCTTCCGTCAGCACGTGGCTGCGGCGCGTCGTAATCGTGGCGTTCCTATGATTGCGGAGTTCGACAGCTATCCAATTTTCTACTTTACCAATCATAACGCGATTCAAGGTCCTGGTGAAATCGAATGTATGCCGGATCATTTTAAAAAATTAGATTTTGAATTGGAAGTTGCGATTGTAGTCAACAAGCGTGGCCGTAATATTACTGCAGAAGAAGCGGATGATTATATTGGTGGATTCATGATTATGAATGATATGTCTGCGCGTACCCTACAAATGGAAGAAATGCTATTGAATCTAGGACCTGCAAAAGGGAAGGATTTTAGCACCGTAATCGGACCGTGGTTAGTGACGCCGGATGAGTTAGAAGATTGCCTGGTGCCTGCAAAAGAAGGGCATGTAGGCAATAATTATAACCTTGCAATGAAGTGTTGGGTGAATGGTGTTCAAGTAAGTGAAGGTAATGTGTCTCAAATGGATTGGACCTTTGCCGAAATCTTAGAGCGTTGTGCTTACGGCGTGGATATTCTACCGGGTGATGTAATCGGTTCTGGTACGGTAGGAACTGGTTGTTTCTTGGAGTTAAATGGTACAGGAAAGCTTAATGATCCTAACTATCCGGAACAATGGTTACAAGATGGAGATGAGGTGGTGATGGAAATTGAAGGCTTAGGGCGTTTGGTGAATACTATTAAAAAGGTAGATACTGATTTCTCTATTCTTGCAAAGAAGAAATAATTCAAGTCGTTAAAAATAGAAAAGGGGAGAATAGCGTTGCTGTTCTTCCCTTTTTTAATAGCTAAAGTTTACTGCTGAGGTATATACAAGAAAAAACCTTTCCTCTGCAAGCAGAAGAAAGGTTTTTATATTCTTTTTATTGGATATTATCCTTTAACAGTAGCAACAACCGCTTTGAAAGCTTCAGGGTTGCTAGCAGCTAAGTAAGCCAAAGTTTTACGATTCAATTCGATATTCTTTGTCTTCATAGCACCGATGAACTTAGAGTAGCTCATACCTTCTTCACGAAGGGCTGCATTGATACGGGCAATCCATAAAGCGCGGTAGTCGCGTTTTTTTACTTTACGGCCTACGTAAGAGTAGGTTAATCCTTTTTCAACGGAGTTTTTAGCTACCGTCCATACATTTTTACGTTTACCAAAGCTACCTTTGGCCAACTTCAATATTTTCTTTCTCTTAGCGCGAGAGGCAACGGCGTTGACTGAACGAGGCATTTTTCTTCTCTTTTAGTGGTTCGTTAATAATTAGATACAAAGCATTGCAGATACACGATCCATATCAGTAGTGTGCACTAAACCTGCACGACCTAATTGCTTTTTACGATCAGTAGCTTTTTTAGTCAAGATGTGACGTTTGAAAGCTTTGCTGCGTTTTACTTTACCTGTGCCTGTAAGCTTGAAGCGTTTTTTGGCAGAGGAGTTTGTTTTCATTTTTGGCATACCTCAGAAATTTGGAATCGCAAAAGTAATACATTTTTTGAATGAAACAAGTTTTTTACACTTATTTCTGTTCATTTTCTACACTTTCCATGCTTCTACAGCCTGGCACCCCGTCGCGGAGCTTACGAATAACCCCTTCGACTAATGCGTCGGGGCAGCTAGCACCACTGCTAATCAGAACTTTAACTTCTGATTTTTGTGGAAGAAATTGTGCTGTTCTTAATTCTTTTTTATCATGAAAATGCCAGTGTTTAATACTGCCATCTGCTTGCATCTCCTCTTCACTGCTGATATAATAGGTCGGTAATACTTCCTCACATAGTTCAACCAAATGGCTAGTATTACTGCTATTATAACCGCCAACCACAATGGCTAAATCAGCCTCTTGTTTCAATAAGTTTCTCACGGCAGTTTGATTGTCATTAGTAGCATAACAAAGCGTATCACGCGTGTCGGCAAAGTGCTCTTGTACCGGAGCATTCGGATACTTTTGTGTAACTACCTCTTTTAAATAATCGGCAATAGATTGTGTATCACTCGCAAGCATAGTCGTTTGATTCACCACTCCGATTTTTTCAAAGTCTTTGCTGACATCAAAACCTTCTGAGTATTGCCCTTTGAACTCTTCTAGAAAAAGTGACGCGTCCTTTTCTCCACGGATATAAGCCGCCAAATTAATCGCTTCTTGCATATCGTTGATGACCACCGATGGGGTATGAGAACGACTGTGCGAAAAGGTGGCACGGGTTTCTTCGTGCTTCGGCTTACCATGGATGATGACCGTATAACCCTGCTCTCCAATTTGCTCGGCTTTATTCCAAACGCGTTCTACAAACGGACAGGTGGTATTGTATTGAATCGGCGAAATGCCAATTTTGCTTAATCTGTCGGCAATTTCTAAGGTTGTTCCGAAGGCCGGAATAATCACCACATCTTCGCTACTTAATGCTTCCCAGGCAACCAACTGTTTGCCATGTGTATCCATCAAGAATTGCACGCCACGAGCCTGTAAATCGTCATTCACCTGCGGGTTGTGAATCATTTCACTCAATAAGAAAATACGCTTACCAGGATTCTCTTCTACCGCACGAAATGAAATCTCAATTGCATTCTCAACACCATAGCAAAAGCCAAAATGACGCGCGAGGTATATCTTCAAGGGACCAAAATCCAATAGAGTAGGGGTAAAGTCTTTCTTTAACTTATCTGCCGCCTTACGATTTGCTTTGATGGCAGAGATCATCGGGCTACGATAAATTATTGGGACATTGAAGCTTTTCATAAATTAAACTTTTTACTGTGTACACATAAATAGCGTTCGACCGCTAATTGTTTACGACCTTGTGAAAATTGGCCTTCTTTGGCCATTTCTACCAATTCGCTGATTAAATGTAATTGTTGGTCTCTGTCGAGATTGGAATTGTCTATTTCGATAGCGTCTTCTGCCTTACGGAGCGGACTTTCAGCGCGGGTGCTGTCTATTCTGTCTCTTTCTGCTAAGTTCTGTAATACGGTGTCCAAATCCATTTCTTCGCCTTTCTGACGATATTCTAAAAGACGACGCTGTGCGCGAATCAATGGATGCGCTGTAAGGAATATCTTTAGTTCTGCATCTGGAAAAACGGTGGTGCCAATATCACGACCATCCATCACAATCCCTTTCTTTTCACCCATTCGTTGCTGTTGCTTCACCATGGCTATGCGCACAGGCTTCAAGGCGCTGACAGGACTCACCATTTGAGAAATTTCCATCTGACGAATGGAAGCTTCGACGTTTTCGTTATTTAAAAAAGTCGCAGGCAAACCCTCACTCGTATATTCAAAATGAATATGAATGTTCTTTAGGGCGTTTTCAACCGCTTCGTTATTTTGAAGATCCACTTGATGACGAATGAAATAAAGTGTTACTGCACGATACATTGCGCCAGAATCGATGAAAATATAGCTGAGTTGTTTGGCTAATTGCTTCGCCACGGTACTTTTACCGCAAGAGGAGAATCCGTCTATCGCTACAATAATTGGCTTTGGCATAACTAAATTCAAAGGTACGGAATCACAGCGAAACTTCAGCATTCCAAAATCGCAATACTGATCTCTTTGGATCATATCTACCCTAAATTATTCCCCATTCACTCCCGATAGCTTCGCATCGGGATCACCATTCCCCATTCACTCTTCCCCATTCACTTTTATGAGATTTTACTCCAATCCGTACTCGACTTACGTTGCAAGGATAAATGATAACGCAATGCCGCATGTTCGGGGCGTTCCATGAGCGAGTCGGCGGATAATAATTCAATAGCGGTTTCGCGGGCCGCCTGCAGGATAGCTTGATCCTGACTAAGGTCGGCTAATCTGAAACTCAATACTCCACTTTGTTGGGTGCCACTCATATCACCAGGGCCGCGGAGCTTAAGGTCGACTTCCGCAATCTTAAAGCCGTCATTCGTCTCTACCATCGTCCGCATCCTAGTGCGTGCTTCGTTACTCAACTTATGACCTGTCATGAGGATACAAAAGGATTGTTCACCACCACGACCCACACGTCCACGTAGCTGATGCAGTTGTGAAAGTCCAAATCGTTCGGCACTTTCAATGATCATTACCGTAGCATTTGGGACGTTCACGCCTACTTCAATCACTGTGGTAGCAACCATAATCTGTGTTTCCCCTTTTGCAAATCGTTGCATCTCCCATTCCTTGTCTTCTGCCTTTTGCCTTCCATGCACAATGCTCACATTGTACTGGGGCATTGGAAAGGCTCTTACAATACTTTCATAGCCATCCATCAAATCCTTATAGTCCATCTTTTCGCTCTCTTCAATCAAGGGATAAACGACATACACTTGTCTTCCCTTTGCAATTTCATCCCGCATGAAGCCAAAGATTTGCAAGCGATGACTATCGTTAAAATGCTGTGTTTTTACAGGCTGACGTCCGGGTGGCAATTCGTCGATCACGCTCACTTCTAGGTCGCCATAGAGCGTCATGGCCAAAGTCCTTGGGATAGGTGTTGCCGTCATGATTAGGATATGTGGCTTCAAAGTACCTTTCTGATGTAAAGCGGCTCTTTGTGCTACGCCGAATTTATGTTGTTCATCGACCACCGCCAATCCGAGCTTGTCGAATTGTACTTTATCTTCGATAAGGGCGTGCGTGCCGATGAGGATAGGGATCTCTCCATTTAGTATTCCTTCTAATAAGGGCCTGCGTTGTGCTGCTTTGGTAGAGCCGGTGAGCAAGCCGATCTTAATACCTAAGGGCTCTGCATAGCCCGACAAGGTTTGGAAGTGTTGTTTAGCGAGGATTTCTGTCGGCGCCATAAGACAGGCTTGGTAGCCGTTGTCAATAGCCATCAACATCGATAAAAATGCGACCATCGTTTTACCACTTCCTACATCGCCTTGTACGAGACGATTCATTTGTTTGCCATATATGATATTCTGACGAACTTCCTTCAGCACCCTTCTTTGCGCATTAGTGAGCGAGAAAGGAAGATGATGGTCGAGGTATTGTTGTAAGAGGGGACCCACAGCCTTTAAGACGGGGCCTTGTTCGGTTCTGTCGTGATGACCCTTAAGCCGAAGAATGCCCATCTGATTGAGGAAGAGCTCTTCGAATTTTATTCTGCGTTGTGCTTGTTTGAGTTGTTCTTCATCGTGCGGATAGTGTATCCATTTAAAGGCCTCGTAACGTCCACAAAGTTTGAATTTTTGCAAGACCCAAGCGGGTAGTATTTCAGGGAGTTCATTGCTACTAATACCACTAACTAATTGTTTCGTTAGTTTGGCAATTGCTTTGGTGGCTAATCCTCTTTGCTTTAGCTTTTCGGTGCTAGAATAGACAGGAAACAGACCAACTTGCGACTCGCGATCTTGTGCCGCGAGTTCGATTTCGGGATGACTAAAATTGAAGCGGCTATTGAACAGTTGCGGTTTGCCGAATACAACGTATTCTTGGCCATGAAGGATCGATTTTTCGAGCCATTGCACACCTTGGAACCATACGAGCTCGATAGTACCCGTGTCATCTTTAAGTTTTACAACTAGCCGTTTTTGTCGCGGCGAGCCAATTACTTCCTTTGAGGTGACGATCCCTTTCAGCTGATAGTACATCTCTTCGTTATCGACCTCTTTGATCGCTGTGAAGCGTGTACGGTCGGCATAGCGGAAGGGGAAGTGAAAGAGCAGGTCTTCTCCGTTATGTAATTCAAGTTCCCTCGCCAGCAGTTCGGCGCGCTGTGGCCCGACGCCTTTTAAGTAGGCGAGAGGACTGCTAAGAATGGAAGGGTTGAAAGACATGCTGCAAATATAAAATTAAAAACCCCGAGACACATCGTGAATCGGGGTTTTTGTTTGAGGATAAAATATGTACAACGGAGCGATATTTTTTAGCATCAAACTGTCTTTTAAAAGGGAAGAAAGTTAAAGGACTATTGAGCAATTAAAATGGCTGGCTACTAACATTGGCGTAAAACTTCACTTGTATTAGTAAAAAATGTCAGATTTCGACCTTTTTTTACAAAATAAACCTAGTTCTAGGGTATTGTATAAAGAATAATATTACTTTATGTTTGTTGAATAATTAATTAAAATAATTTAATTCATTACGTGAATAAAAGAATAACACGTACACTGGGAAGTTTTTTAGTAATCTCATCAAACCAATAAAAAAATGAAAATGACTTTTAAGAAATCAATTCAAATTCAGCTTGGGGTTAAAATTATTTTGTTGATATTAGTCAACACACTGATTTTAACTTTTAAAGCAAATGCTCAAACGACTGCTGATAGCGTATTGACCATTACCGATACATCCGTTATTACTAATACCAATGTAATAATTAAAGATACCATAGGGCATACCACCTTATTTGCAGGTGGACAGTATAGCAACTACAGAGGGCTTGTAGGAGTGGGTACACAAACACCATCGGTGAAATTACATATATTTGATGATAATAATGTCAACTTTCGAATAACTCAAACTTTTCATACTGATTCATTAAATAGGATTAATTTAAACGGAAAAGGAAATACCAATCGAAATCAAAGTGGAATTTTAGGTAATAATGGCGATCCGCTAGATAATTTTGAAATTTCTTTTACAAGTGAAGAATCTAATGATGGATTATTTCGGCAAGGGACTGTATTTATGTCTACATTCTCGAATTATGACCAATTAAACATCAATAATTCTACTACCTCACAGCGATTTTTAAATAGCGTCAGTACAGCACAACAAGCCTCTCCCTGTAGTATTTATGGTTTAGGTTCACCAGCCTTGGTGCAAAATGCAACTGGATTTGGTTGGCAAACACCGAATTGTAATACCGCAGGATCATACGTTACAAGTATGTATTTAAGTCCTTTTGGTTCCTTGCATTTAGAAAGTGGAATTTTTGCTAATGGCTTTTCACAAATAGTTGCAGGTCCTGTAGGTGCAGCCTTGTTAATTAAGAATAATAATTCACAAGGAATGGGTTTGAAAATTGCTGCTGGCGATGGTGCCAACGCTTCAGCTGATTATTCTATTTTTGAAGCGGATGATTTTGCAGGCAATAAAATAGTTGAAATAAACGGGAAAGACCAAATCTTATACGCTCGTGAAATAAAAGTCCAAACAACAGCTTTTCCTGATTTTGTATTTAGCAAAGACTATTGCATGATGGGCTTGCATGAACTAGAAGATTACATTAATACTAACCATCATCTACCAGAAATACTTTCTGCCGAACAAGCAGAAACAGGTGGCGTAAAAGTTAGTGAAATGCAAAATAAACTTTTGCAGAAGATAGAAGAGCTCACTTTAATTGTAATAGAGCAAAATAAACGAATTGAGGAGTTAGAAAAACAAGAAAAACATTAAACTAATGAAACGTTTTTTAGCCATTATACTATTATGGGCATTGAGTCTTTCATTTGCAAAAGCCTATAGCCTTGGTGCCAATGTGCAAAGCTTTTCAGCGAATTTACATAAGGATAAATCTATTCTGCGTGATACTATTAACCAAAAAGAACAAAAGTTTAAACGCTGGGAATTTGGTATTTATGGGGGAGTAAATTTTCAACAATTCAACAGTGTAACAGATATGGATTTGGTAAATGCATCATTACCATTAACTGAACATTTTCATACCACGATTCAGTATTTGTTTTTCAATGAGTTTGGAGTGTATGTAGGTTTAGGATATGATAAATTTGCCTATTCGCTTGAGTATAAATACCTGCTCAATTCGATTTCATATAGCTATAAGTTTGAACAAACATTTATTGTGTATAACCTGGAATTTGATTTTGTTTACAAAATAAAACTAAGTCCCAAGTTGTCCTTAAATACGTATCTAGGTTTTAAGACCAGTAAGTTTCAGAAAGATATCAGCTATTATAATAATTTTATCGGCTCGTCGTCATATAAAGAAGGTTTTAACACAAGGAAGCCTGATTATAAATTTAATTTCCATACTTCTGCCGGTTTACAGTTAAGTTACGCGTTATTTAATCGAATTAAATTAAGTTCAAATTTGAATTATTATAGGCAAATGATTGATTTCGAAGATTACCTAGATGTGCCATTGGGTGGCTACAAGGATTGGCAAAGTGTATTTAGCATTAATCATCTTTCATGTTCTTTAGGAATGAGTTATCAATTTTAATATTTTTCAATGAAACAGATCATTCTTTTTTTGCTTTTCTTAACTTTGTCAACCATTATCAATGCGCAGACATTTAGAGCCGCCTATGACATTATTGAAGAATCTAGCGCTAGTAATAATGGCCAAGGGGCATCTTTTCATTCTAATATTGTTTCTGTTCTTTCTAATACTGAGTTTGCGTATCTTCAGTCATATATAGACATGTTTAGAGCAACACATGATGTGCAATATATTTATAAGTTTATAATTCATAGTAAAAGAGTAGAAGAGCGCAGAGATGATGTCATTAAATTGTTGCCACTAAATCAGATTTCAGGATTTAATAGTGGTGGTAATACTGGGCCTGCTCCTTTGGCCCCTTCGTGTTCTGGAAATAAAAATGATATTGCATCTTTGATTTCATCAAGTTCTAAGGGATGGTCATGCATAGATGGTGGTAAATGTTATCCTAATTCGGCATATGTACTACATTCTGCCGAAATTATATATCCAATGGCACAGTTTGTTTATTATATGCAGACCGATCCTTTTTTTATGGCATTGTCTAATTTGACTGCTCCGGCTGAAGTAGGCTATGTTCAGCCAACAACAGCTTGTAACATTAATCATATCTCCACGATTGGGGACTACAGTAATTGGTTGAAATGTAAAATAAATGAAACTATAGACTATCATAACAATAATGATTGGAAAAAGGATTCAGTATCAACACCAAATGGGAAAGATTTATTTACTGATTTGTATAAACGAAAAAACAATGGAAATAAGGCTGAATTAAATATGCAGGCTGCGATGGGTAGGGTTTTAGCTATTATGTATGAGATTTCTATTCTTGATAATAACATAAATAATACCTTATTTCAAAATGCATCTATACTTGCTAATTTGACAAAAAGTCAGCTAACGTTAAATAATAACGATCCATCAAGTTTTACATGGTGTCATGATTATGATTGTAATAATATTGAAGATATTGAGCATGCTTATTTAGTGATGTCATTTATTGACTGGTGTGTTAGGTTTCAATTAATTGACACATATTCCTCCAATCCCATTTTTAGTCAAAGTGATTTAATTAAAATGGGCAACACTTTTAGTAAACATATTTATCAGGCGCCATTAAAATTTGGATTGAATACATATGGAACATCTACAAATATATCGCAGGGGGGAGTAAGCTTACAGCAATATCCATTCTTGTCCGAATATAATCAATATGTTTATCAAATATTATTAGACTATTACGCCGAAGATGCTCTGTATAAAAACAACAATGGAATTGTTGAAGACTCGAAATTATCTCTTTTGCAAAGTATCTACAGTTCTTCAAATTTTAGTTATGGAACTAATTACAAATTTAATCCAATAGGTGTTAGACGAGGACATAGTATTAATTCGCAATGTGATTATTTGGCCAGTGGTGACTTTGATAATAATGGTTTAAATGATTTTGTGAGCGTAGATAATGCTAATGGTGTGTTTTATATTTATACCCCTGATATTTGCAGTGACCCTAATCTACCTAATAATTGTTGGGTAGTGGCATCTTCATCAAATCATTCAGGTAATTGGGGTGGTTTGTCTGCCGGTGATTTTAATAGCAACCATGCAGGGCAAGAGCTAATTGCACTTAATAAAACATCCGGTTCAATTCATTATTTTGAATTGTCTGGTTCTATTTTTAGTGAACAGATAATAAATACTGCTGTTACTGGTTGGGCGGGCATTGCAACCATCAACGGCTCAGAAGCAATTGCAACTGATAATTATGGTAATGCATATTTAATTACATTTTCAAATGGATCAATTAATTATTTGAGTATTGGTTCTATGAATAATCACCCTGTTAATATATCTTCGGGCATTTTTGATTTGAATAACACAAATCCACAAATTGCAGTTACGGATAATAATACTGGTTTTATAAGCATTTTTGAATTTAGCAATAATAGTTTACATCTACTTTATAATTATACTGGGGCGGCAGGCACCTATAATATTTGGACAGGCATTTCAGCCGGTGATTTAGATGGAGATGGTATTAGCGAAATGATTGCCCATCGCGATTATGACGGACAGGTAATAATCTATAAGCTGAAAAATGGTCAAATTATACCCGTTTATGGCGAGCATTTTCCAATAGATCAATTAAATAAAGCAATGTGCACAGCACGTTTCAAATTAGACGATAGTAAAGATGCATTAGTCATGTTTAGAAACTATGATGGGCAGATTATGATATATAATATGGATGGTATTTGCCCAAGCCTACATTTATCAAATCAAACCATTGATGATAATTACACGATCAACAATAATTCTTCTAGTATAAATAATGATTATATTATTGATTTCCATTCGAATAATGTTTTGACAGCCAAAAATTTTGTTGTTGCGGGTGATGGGAGCAAAGTAGATTTTAATGCAGGTCGTTTAATCGTTTTGAATGATGGTTTTAATGCAAAAAGTGGGTCAAATTTTCATGCTTCCATAGAATCATCTTTGTTATGCAGCAACTCTAATATCCTGCGAACCACCCATAATGCTACTCAAACTGAAAATGTATTGGTTTTACACAAAAATCAGAATCCAAGTACTTTGATTTCAATTTATCCTAATCCATTAAACAATTATACAAATTTTAAAATAACAATTCCATTAATATCTAAAACCAATATTGTTATGTATAATATTGTTGGAAGTAAAGTGCAATCGATATTAGATTCTCAAACTTTAGAAGCTGGCAATTATGAATTTTCGATCGACTGCACAAGTTTGAATGCTGGCATTTATTTAATAGAAATTGCAACTGAAACTGAAAAATTGTACAGAAAATTGATTGTGCAAAGGTAGAACTGTTATTTTTACGTAATTTAATGAGGGTATTGTATTATCAATAGTTTTATTTCATGTTTGTTAGATAATTAATTAAAATAATCTGATTAAGCGCTTGGTTAAAAAAATATCTGTATATTTATTAACTTATTAATTAATATTGTAAAACTAATTGTTAATATAAAATCGACTTTTAAGGCAGTAATGCAAATCCGATTAAAATAGCTAGAAAAACAATAAAAATATTAAACCGATGAAACGTTTTTTAGCCATTATACTATTCTGGACATTAAGCCTTTCATTTGCGAAAGCCTATAGCCCTGAAGCCAATTTGCAAACCTTTTCAACGAATTTACATAAGCAAAAAGCTGTTCTGCGTGATACTCTTAACCAAACAGGACAAAAGTTTAAGCGCTGGGAGTTGGGGGTAAACGGAGGTGTAAATTTTCAGCTATTTAAAAGTCAAATAATACTTTTAACTTATGGCTATAGACTCACTTCATACCCATTAACTGGACATGTTAACATTTTAATTCAGTATTATTTTTCAAAAAAAATTGGCGTAAAGCTAAGTTCAGGATATAATAGATTCGGGTATAAGGTACTAAACAATGATCCTGATTGGCCAGCTGCATATAGTCGTTCTAAGTTTGAACGAACTTTTAATGTGTATAATTTGGAATCTGATTTTGTTTACAGAGTAAAACTAAGTCGCAAGCTTTTCTTAAATACCTATCTAGGTTTTAAGACTAGTATGATTCAGAAACAAATCGATTATTATGCAGATTGGGATGGTGCCTTGTGGCAAGAAAGATTTTATCCTAGAAAACCTGATTATAGATTTAATTTGCATGCTTGCGCAGGATTACAAGCAAGTTACGAATTAGGAAATCGGATTAAATTAAATACATCATTGTGTTATTATTATCAAATATTAGATTTTAAAGATTTCTTAGAAATTCCCTTGGCTGGATACAAGGAATGGCAGACTATTTTAAGAATTAAACATATTGCATGTTCGTTAGGAATGAGTTATCAGTTTTAATCTATTTCCATGCAACAGATCACTCTTTTTTTATTGCTTCGGTTTAGATGCTCAAGCTTAAGAAGCTGGCAACAATGAATTTTCAATCGACTGCACTAGTTTGCCTACAGGCATTTATTTAATAGAAATTGCAACTGAAACTGAACAATTGCACAGAAAATTGATTGTCGAAGGCTAGCGCTGTTATTTATAAGTAATTTAATGGTTTCCTAGCACGCACTAATAATTTTTAGATATTCCACTAGTACAAAGCCCTATCGGGGTTCTAGTTTATTGTTGTATTAATATAGTGGGAAATTTCAAGGGTTCTTAAAAACTAAAAACCCCGAGACACATCGTGAATCGGGGTTTTATCTTCTTGCGGTGCGGACGGGACTCGAACCCGCGACCTCCGCCGTGACAGGGCGGCATTCTAACCAACTGAACTACCGCACCACGCGGTTGAAGCGGGTGTAAAGATACGAACACTTTTTGTTTCTCCAAATATTTTTTAAGAAAATTTCTGAACTATTGTGTTGTACTTTTGTTCTACCCTTTATATCCAATCATTAAACATGTTTTACCTAACCCGTCGCGAGCATTTTAACGCCGCTCACAAGCTTTCTAACCCAAATTGGACCGAAGAACAGAATAAAACGGTTTTTGGTGGCTGCGCCAATCCGAATTGGCATGGGCATAATTATACCCTATGGGTAACCGTTAAAGGAAATGTAAATCCGGATACGGGCTTCGTGATGAATATGCGCGATCTCAGCAAGGTAATCAATGAACAGGTGATCAAACATATCGATCACAAAAACCTCAATTTGGATGTTTCTTTTCTACAAGGTATCATGCCATCGACAGAAAATGTAGCGAAAGCTATCTGGGACCAAATGGTGCCTCATATTGAAGGCGGAATCTTGCATTGCGTAAAATTGCAGGAAACGGAAAATATTTTTGTGGAATACTACGGAGATTAAAAAATTAAACTAAATATATGCAAGAGAAAGTGGAATTAACCCCGACAATGGAAGCTATTGCCAAGCAATACAAACTCGTCCTTTCTGAAATTGGTGAAAACCCAGAAAGAGAAGGTTTGTTAAAAACACCTGAACGCGTGGCAAAGTCATTGTCCTACCTTACCGGAGGTTATAAAATGTCTGCCGCTGATATTATTCAATCCGCTTTATTCAAAGAAGAAGTGAGTGAAATGGTAGTGGTGAAGGATATCGAGATTT
The DNA here is from genome assembly GCA_947452995.1 of Chitinophagales bacterium. Classification (GTDB taxonomy): domain Bacteria; phylum Bacteroidota; class Bacteroidia; order Chitinophagales; family CAIODY01; genus JAHEYX01. The sequence goes on along the minus strand of CANGEV010000003.1, from coordinate 44,200 downwards.
ATAGCATGTGCGAACATCATATGTTGCCTTTCTTCGGAAGAGCACATATCGCCTATATTCCTAATGGTCAAATCATTGGCCTTAGCAAAATTGCTCGTGTTGTAGAAGTGTTTGCACGTCGTTTACAAGTCCAAGAGCGTCTGACGAACGAAGTATTAGTCGCTTTGGAAGAAGGGTTGAAGCCTTTTGGCGTTGCCGTGGTTATCGAATGTCAACACTTATGTATGATGATGCGTGGTGTACAGAAACAAAATTCAAGTACGACTACCTCCGCATTCACGGGCGTTTTCAAAAATCAGGCTACTCGTTCTGAATTCTTAAAACTTATTTCGAAGCGTTTACACTAATTATGGCGATTAATGTTGATGCCTATCAGCAAATAAAAAAGTCTTTCGGCGGCAAGCAGGTACAACTGGTTGCCGTTTCGAAAACCAAACCCATTGAAGATATTCAAGGGTATTACGATATGGGACAGCGCGATTTCGGCGAAAACTATGTCCAGGAGTTTGTAGAAAAAGTACCCGCGCTACCAGCTGATATCCGTTGGCATTTTATAGGTCATCTTCAACGAAATAAAGTCAAACAGATTCTACCGCATGTCTATCTTATTCATGGGGTAGATTCTGAACGACTATTAAACGAAATTCAAAAAGAAGCGGCCAAAGCAAATTTAAAAATAAGGGTCCTGTTGCAAGTATTTATTGCACAAGAAGAAACAAAATTTGGCTTTGATCAAGCTGAATTATCCGTAGTTATTTCCGATCTAACTCCATGGCCGAATGTCGAAATTATGGGCGTGATGGGGATGTCTTCACTCACGGACAATCTGGCACAAGTACGTGCCGAATTTCAACACTTAAAGCATGCGTCTCAACAATTGCTCGCGGTAAAAAATGATGCCAACATTATTTCAATGGGCATGAGTAGCGATTATACTATTGCGCTTGAAGAAGGTAGTACCATGATTCGCATAGGAAGCGTTTTGTTCGGTGCAAGAGATTATTCAAACAAATAACGTTCACAATTTAGTGCTAATGGATTAGCCTTGTGAACAATATACTTTCCTGTAATACGCTTTGCAAAGTAATTTTAGGAGTCGGATGAAAACGACCCTTTATGCAATTGCAGCAATTAAAACATGTTTACTTTATTGGTATCGGTGGAATTGGAATGAGTGCCATTGCGCGTTATTTCAATCGTCGAGGTATAAAAATTAGCGGTTACGATAAGACCGCAACCTTGCTAACAAAGGAGCTTGAACAGGAGGGGATGCAAATTCATTATGAAGATTGTCCTGAACAGTTACCTAGTGATATTGATTTATTCGTTTACACGCCTGCAATACCGAAAGATATGCGAGAGTTGCAAGTTGTTATAAACGGAAAAGTGCCTTGTATGAAGCGTAGTGAGGCATTGCAATGGATTACAGCACAAAGTAAAGTGGCGGCAGTTGCTGGCACACATGGTAAAACTACTAGTTCCACTTTACTAGCGCACCTATTTAAAACAGCAGGGGTCGATCCTACTGCATTTCTAGGTGGTATTTCTGCGAATTACAATTCTAATTCTCTCTTGGGAGATAGCGATTGGATGGTTGTGGAAGCGGATGAATATGACCGTTCCTTTTTACGATTAGAACCTTATGCAGCTATCATTACGGCAGCAGATCCTGATCATTTGGATATTTACAAAGGAGGTATTCAAGATTTTGAAGATACCTTTTGTGCGTTCAGTGAGGTGGTGAAAAAGGAGGGCGTTTTGTTATACAAAAAGGGAATACGAATAGAAGGGCGTTTGGCGCATCCTAATCAACAAAGTTATAGTATCGATGACACGCAAGCAGACTGGACCGTTCGAAATCTACGCATTGAGAACGGCACTTATCATTTTGAAGTAGTGCATCAGGGCGATAGTTTAGGTGAATATGAATTGACTATTCATGGCAGATATAATGTGGAAAATGCACTCGCCACCATTGCACTTTGTTATACGATTGGCTTAGATAGCCAGCTTGTGAAAGAGGGTGTGCGTAGTTTTCGAGGTGTGAAAAGGAGGTTTGAATATGTTGAAAAAGGTGCTCGCGTTATATATATCGATGATTATGCACATCATCCCAATGAAATCGCTCCGTTTTTAAATTCAGTGAGAGAATTATATCCGCAAAAGAAGATCACAGCGATATTTCAGCCGCATTTATATAGTCGGACAAGAGATTTTTTGCCGGGCTTCAGCGAGTCGTTGAGTTTATGTGATGAGTTGATTTTATTGCCAATTTATCCAGCGCGTGAATTACCGATACCGGGTATCGTTTCGGAGTTGATCTTAGAAAATTGCACGGCGCTTAAAAAATCGGTCATGCCGATGGATAAGGTATTAGCCTATTTGGAGACCTTAGAAATAGAGGTTTTATGTACGATCGGAGCCGGAGATATTGATTTATTAATAGAGCCGCTTTCGCAGTGGGCCAAGAATAGAAATAACACATGAAGAATATCGACTGGAAAAAGATAGGCTATTGGTCGCTTTGGATTTTGCTAGGAGCCATATTGCTCACCGCCATTGTATGGGGTGTTTTTGTTCGCCAAACGAAGAAAGTTCCGACCATCAATATCACCATTGATACAGATGTGAATAAACAGTTCGTAACGAAGCGTGATGTGCATGCCATGTTCAAACGTGAAGGCTATGATACTTTGTTTAACAAACCCTTAGATGCAATACGTTTAAATATCTTAGAACGTGCTTTGGAAGCTAATTTCTGGGTGCAAGATGCCGAGGTTTTTGTCGATAGAAATGGGGTGGTGGATATCAAGATCAAACAACGTTGTCCACTAATGAGGATAATTCACAAAAACGATGTAGGGTTTTATGTGGATGAAAACGGACGAACCATGCCGTATTGCCCTACTTTTACACCACGCGTTCTTATTGTTAGCGGAGAAGTGACAGAGAGTATTTTCAATCCTCGTGATACTACACAACATTTTGGAGCTAATTTGGTTCACCTTGCCAAAAAAATTCAAAGCGATGTGTTCTGGCAAAGTCAGATTACGATGATGGATGTGAAGAGTCCACAAATGATTCACCTTTATCCTTTGTTGGGCGATGCGTTTATAGAATTCGGAGGGCCAGAAAATGTTGAAGAGAAATTGAATAAACTGCAAACGTTCTACCAGAGTCATCTTCCGCAAGCATATAGAAAGATTTCCGTTCAATTCGACCGGCAAATTGTCGCTACCAAGAAATAAACACACAAACAGCTAACATGAGTTCACCTAAACACAAAGTTTTACCTGGCGATATCATCGCAGGATTAGATATCGGGACCACTAAGATTGTGGCTATTGTCGCGAAGGTGAATGAGCATAATAAGATTGAAGTCTTAGGTATTGGTAGAGTTCCTTCTTCTGGCGTAGATAAAAACGATGGTGTTGTAAATGTTGTTTTGACAGAAGAGGCTATCAGGCAAGCGGTAAAAATAGCAGAAGAACAAGCAGGTGTTAATATTCGTACCGTATTTGTAGGTATCGCTGGTCAGCATATTAAAAGCTCAAAACATACTGGAATAATAATTCGTGATCAAGTTGAAGAGCCTATTAATACGGCTGACATCCAACGTTTGGTTGACGATATGTTCAAGTTGCAAGTTGACCCAGGTGAGCAAATCATCAATGTATTACCTCAAGATTTTATCGTTGATACTTCACGTAGTATCGTAGATCCTCGCGGAATGATCGGCACTCGTTTAACGGGTAATTTCCATATTATCACGGCACGTTTGAATGCAGTTAAAGTTATTTACCGTTGCGTGCTTAACGCCGGATTACAGATAGCAGGATCTACTCTAGAGCCATTAGCATCTTCTGCATCTGTATTAACAGCTGAGGAGATTGAAGCAGGTGTTGTTTTAGTGGATATCGGAGGCGGAACGACAGATATCGCTATTTTTAAGGATAATGTAATTCATCATACAGGTGTAATTGGTTACGGTGGAAATATCGTTACCATGGATATCAAGCAGGACTGTTCTGTGATGCAGAATATTGCGGAGAAATTGAAAGTAGAGTATGGTTGTGCAATGCCAAACGAGATGGATCAAAACCAAGTAATCACCATAAAGGGAATGCGTTGGAATCCAGCTCAAGAAATTTCTTTATATCAATTATCTAAGATCATTCATGCACGCATGGAAGATATCGTAAATTCTGTGAAATCTCATATCACGAATGCAGGCTTCGATCAACGTAAGTTAATCGCCGGTATCGTATTAACAGGAGGAGGGTCTCAATTGAAGCATCTTACGAAGTTATTTGATGTGCATACGGGTATTGCCACGCGTATTGGATTGCCAGTTGCATATGTAGCAAATACTGATAAAGAGGTATTCAGCAATGCGTCGCATTCTACTGTTATTGGATTGGTGAAATGGGGTTATGAAAACGGAAGTCTTATTCCGTTGAACAATTCGATGAAAGTGGCTGACGTAGCCAAAGAAGCTTCTGAAGCACAAGTAGAGGTACAGGCAGAAGCAATTCAGGTAGATACTCAAAACGGTGAATTGAACGTACAGCCTCAAGAGCCTACCGTTTCGCAAGAATCCATTGTAGCAGGTGATGATACTGCCAAGATTGTGAAAGAGAAAAATAGATTTTCACTTGCCGGCCTATTAAAAATGACCAAAGACCTTTTCGAAGGCGATGAAGATCCGAGCATCGATAATTAAACGGATCAAACAGACGTACCTTTAACCATACAGCAACCATAAACAGACAAGACACATGAACCAAAATCAACCAAATCTCAATCGAATGTTAGAATTCAACATGCCTAAAAACAAAAGCGCTCGCATCAAAGTTATTGGTGTAGGCGGTGGCGGTACCAATGCGGTGAATCATATGTTCAGCTTAGGTATTAAGGATGTTGATTTAGTAGTAGCGAATACCGATCGCCAATCTTTGGATATGAGCCCGGTATTGAACAAAATTCAGTTAGGTGAAAAATTAACGGAAGGATTAGGTGCAGGAACAAATCCTGAACGTGGTCGTGAAGCGGCGCTTGAATCAATCGACGCCATCCGTGAATATTTACAAGGAAGTACAAAAATGTTATTTGTCACTGCCGGTATGGGTGGTGGTACTGGTACTGGTGCTGCACCTGTTATCGCTCGCGTGGCTCGTGAACTTGGCCTTTTGACAGTAGGTATTGTAACAACTCCTTTTGATTATGAAGGATTGCGTACACAAAAGCAAGCTGATAGTGGTATTGAAGAATTGAAAAAGTATGCAGATGCTACAATCGTTGTTTCAAATGAAACATTACGTGCGGAGTATGGCGATATGGATATTGATAATGCTTATGGCAAAGCCGATGATATTTTGGCGACTGCTGCAAAGAGCATTGCAGAATGTATTACTACTGTTGGTACACAAAACGTCGACTTTGAAGATGTGCGTGTAGCATTAACAAACAGTGGTGTTGCCTTAATTGGTAACGGAGCGGCAAGTGGAGTAGGTCGTGCTTTAGCAGCTACTGAACGTGCCTTAGAATCACGCTTATTGAATGATAAAGAAATTCAAGGCGCTAAATTCATCTTGATCAACGTTACTTACGGAACTAAGAAGATTACCTTGGATGAGTTGACAGAAATCGCTACCTATGTACGTCGTGCTGCGGGAGATAATGTTCAAATTAAGCAAGGTCGCGTTTTTGATGAAACATTAGAAGATAATATCAGCGTAACTATTATTGCTGCGGGTTTTAATCGTGCGGAGGAAGTAAATGCTGCGGCTCCTGCGCAAGTTGCGGAAGTGGTGAGTCCAGTTTCAAATGCAGCCTTTGAGTTGGATATCAACCCTGCTCCATTAAATATTGTTGAATCTGTTCCTGCTGCAGAAGTAGAACAGGCTGTGGTGGCGGCGCAGGTTGAAGAATCACCTGTTGTGGAGTTTGAAATGGAAGTGGAAATGCCTATCGTGTTGGATTTATTTCAAGCGGTACAAGCTCCTGCTGTTGAAAACGAAATCGAAGAAGCACCCCTTGCAGAAGTAGAAATGCCATTCGAACACCTCGTTATTAACGAAGCAGAGATTCCTGCTGCTGAAGTAGAATCTAATGAAATTCAATTTAGCGTTGCGCCAATAAGTGATCCGTTACACCAATCGGCACCACGTGGTCAAATGCAAGATTTTGTTGCTAGCACAGTTGCTGCAGTTGAAAACAATGCAAATGTTATCGCTGAAGAACGTAAAAACAAATTGAAGCAATTAAGTTATAATTATCCAAACTCTGCGTTTAGCGAGAAAAATCCGAATGAGGATTTCGTCGCTCATAGCTCAGCAGAGAAAACCTATAATGAGTTTAGCGTAATCCGTAATGCTGATAACCAGTCGGAAATTCGCAGAAACTCCTACCTCCACGATAAGTTGGACTAGAAAAGAGACGTTCTTGTTTGTCTGTTTTTAAAGGTGACAGTGCCGGTAAGTTTATTCTTACCGGCATCTGTTTTTTAGGGCCTATAGCTAATTCGTGTTATGCCTTCCTTTATCAATGGCACGTTAAAATTTATTATGAAGCCAATTTGCGTTTGCGTGAACTTAAGATAACTTAGTAATTGTGCTTTCCAAACAGGATGATAATTTTCCCTCGCTTTTAATTCAACGATAATTGTATCATCGATTATTAGGTCTAATTTTAATGCATTAGGTAAATTCATGTCTTTGTAATTTAGGTCAATATATAGTTGTGTACTGTATTTTATATTTCGACTTTGAAGTTCGTGTATAAAGCACTTTTCATAAATTGATTCTAAAAGACCTGGCCCAATTTGGCTGTGAATCTGAAATGCGATGTCCACTATTTCTTTGGCTGTTATTTCTGTTTCATTCATTTACTATTAACGCAGCTTTCTAGATTTTATTTTTCTAGCCTTTGGGTTTTAACCTTCCAAGAGCAATTCTAAGGAATGTTCGAAGACTCAAAGTTTATAAGTGACTAAGGGTTAAGTTAGGTACGGAAATTCTTTTTTGCTTTGAATCTTCGGGTCTTCCAACAGCAATTTTAAGAAATGTTCGAAGACTCAAAGTTTATAAGTGACTAAGGGTTAAGTTAGGTACGGAAATTCTTTTTTGCTTTGAATCTTCGGGTCTTCCAACAGCAATTTCAAGAAATGTTCGAAGACTCAAAGTTTATAAGTGACTAAGGGTTATGTTAGGTACGGAAATTCTTTTTTTGCTTTGAATCTTCGGGTCTTCCAACAGCAATTTTAAGAAATGTTCGAAGACTCAAAGTTTATAAGGGGCTAAGGATTTTGTTAGGTACGGAAATTCTTTTTTGCTTTGAATCTTCGGGTCTTCCAGCAGCAATTTGAAAGAATGCTTGTAGGATTGATGAACCGATTCCCTCACTACGATCGGAATGACCGCGCATCTAGGCCAAAAACAATATATTTTTAATAATTTTTTTGCTTTTTAAAGAAAATGATTACTTTTGCAGTCCTGAATTCTAGTAAATCAAAGAAAAATGAAACAAAATATCCATCCTTCAAGTTTCCGTTTTGTGGTATTTAAAGATATGTCAAACGACTATTCTTTCTTAACTCGCAGTTGCGTGAACACAAAAGAAACCATCAAATGGGAAGATGGCAACGAATATCCGTTAGTAAAATTAGAGATTTCGCATACAAGCCATCCTTATTACACTGGTAAGATGAAATTCATCGATACTGCTGGTCGTATCGATAAGTTCAACAAGAAATACGAAAAGAAAGCAAAATAATTTCTTTCAATTCATTAAAAGCCTTTCCTTCTGGAGAGGCTTTTTTTATTTAATTCAAGTAAAGCACAAAATAGTGTGCATAATTCGCGCATGATTTTTGACGTGAAATGATGATTTTTCTTGCATTATTCCACATTTAGCATTACGTTTGTTCCCTTATTATCAAGAAGTCCTGGTATGAGAAAAAGTGTGTTTTTGGCTGTCCTATTTAGCTGTGTTGCAATGATTGCGCATGCAGGGACAAATTCCGTTGAAATGGCCGATACTTTTCGCGCTGACGGAAAGATTCGTGTTGTTATTGCAGTAATTTTAATTATCCTTATTGGCTTGTTTGTCTTTCTTTTCAATCTAGATAAGAAAGTAAATAAGTTGCATAAAGAATTAGATAAAAATTAAACTTAAACTAAAATCATAATTTAACCCTAAACCATTAACATGGCTACAAAGAAGACCACAGCTGCACATGAGTACAGCTTTTTCAACAGTGTAGAACGCTCTTTTGATAAAGCGGCTAAGTTCACGAAGTTTGACAAAGGTTTGTTGGAACAAATCAAGGCTTGTAATAGCGTTTACCAAATGCGTTTCCCGGTGAATATCCGTGGACAAGTGCAGGTAATTGAAGCTTACCGTGTTCAACACTCTCATCATAAATTGCCATGTAAAGGTGGTATTCGTTACAGCACTGCTGTTAACCAAGATGAAGTAATGGCATTGGCAGCTCTTATGACTTACAAATGTGCAACGGTTAACGTTCCATTTGGCGGTGGTAAAGGCGGTATCAAAATCAATCCAAAAGATTATACAGTTGAAGAATTAGAACGTATCACACGTCGTTATGCTGCTGAATTGGTGAAAAAGAATTTCATCGGACCTGGTATCGACGTTCCTGCGCCTGACTACGGTTCCGGCGAACGTGAAATGGGTTGGATCTTGGATACGTACCAAGCAATGCGTCCTGGTGAAATCGATTCAGCAGGTTGTATCACTGGTAAGCCAATTGCACAAGGCGGTGTACGCGGACGTAAGGAAGCTACTGGTCTTGGTGTTTTCTATGGTATCCGTGAAATGTTGAGCAATGTAGAAGATATGAAGAAATTGGGCATGACTACTGGCGTTGAAGGAAAACGCGTAGCTGTTCAAGGTTTGGGTAACGTAGGTTACCATGCTGCGCATTATTTCCACGCTAACGGCGCTATCGTTGTTGGTTTGTCAGAAATGGAAGGTTCTATCTTCAACCCGAAAGGATTGGATGTTGAAGCTGTTATGGCTTGCCGTCGCGAAACAGGTTCTATCTTGAATTATAAGCACGCTACAAAAACTACGAAGAAAGCTTCTGACGTTTTGGAATGTGATTGCGATATCTTAATCCCAGCTGCATTGGAAAACGTTATCGATGGAAGCAATGCTGCAAAAGTAAAAGCTAAAATCATCGGTGAAGCTGCGAATGGACCTTTGACTCCAGAAGCAGACGAAATCTTGTTGAAGAAAGGTGCGGTTGTTGTTCCTGATATGTATTTGAATGCAGGTGGTGTAACTGTTTCTTATTTCGAATGGTTGAAAAACTTGAGTCATGTTCGTTTCGGTCGTATGGAAAAACGTTTCCAAGAAGGAGCACATGCAAACATGTTGAATACTGTAGAATCTTTAACAGGTAAAAAAGTTAGCGCTGCAGAACGTAAGTTAATCGCTCACGGTCCGGATGAAGTTGATTTAGTATACTCTGGTTTGGAAGATTCAATGATCGTTTCTTATAACGAGATTCGTGAAATGCGTTTGTCTAACAAGAAAATTACTGATTTGCGTACAGCATCTTTTGCGAATGCGATTAATAAAATTGGTGATAGCTACTTGCAATTGGGTATATTCCCTTAATCAAGTAATGCTTATAAAATTAAAAGGCCTTCTTTCGAGAAGGCCTTTTTTTATGGTGGAGACTATTGCTTGATGAAAGATTCAGACCAAATTGCTCCATTGCGTTGTGTTAGTTGTAAAAAGTAAAAACCACAGCTGATCGCGTTGATGTCAATTTGCGAATTATTGTCGGCACTCGAGACACTAGAGCCATTCATTGAATCGCTTTGTACAATACGTCCCAAAACATCGATTATTTGATAAGAAATGGCTGTTTGAGAATTGCCTCGTATCCAAATCACCTGATCAGCAGGATTTCGAATAATGAAGTCGTTTTTATTGTAGGCGTGATTACTTGCATTGAATTCCTCTACTTTAAATCTAGCCAATAATTGCGCATTCGGATCACCTTCTAATAGTAATACTTTCTTATCAAAAGCAATGCTGTTGATTTCTCCATTCGTTTGCGGGAAGATATGAATGATACTATCGGCTTCGTGATTCCAATCCGTTCTAATTTTAAAGGATAGCGGTAAAGGGTAGAAATCAATGCTGTCGTTATGTGTCTGTTGCCAAACTTTAATAAAAATACGATTATCGAAGTCTTGCCAAAAATAAATTTGATAGTCAGGTAATGCGGCTTGTTCTTGCCATATTGCGAAGTAGTGGTCAATATTTAAGTTGCAGTATTGTTTTAAATGCTTTTTAAGTGAAGATGTTCTACTAAAGCTGTATGTATTGACAGAATCGCTTAAATAGCTTCTAATGGCTTTAAAAAAGGCAGAATCGCCCATTTGGTAACGAAGTTGATGCAGTACAAAGGCTCCTTTATTATAACTAAAATCGCTACTAAAAATTCTTGCAATGGAGGTAGTGTCTTCACAATGCACGCTACCGTCTTCAATTTTGCGTAATCGGTCGGTGGTCAGAAAGCGCCAATCGATCGCTCTTTGCGGTTTCCAAACCATTTCATCGGCAAGTACGGCACAATAGGTGGCAAAACTTTCATTCAGCCAAATATCCTGCCAAGAGCCACAAGTAACTAAATCGCCAAACCATTGATGTGCTAGTTCGTGTGATAATAGTCCTTGACCGAAATTTTTAACGAAGGTTTGCGTTTGGTGTTCCATTCCACCACGCCACGTAAATTGGGCATGACCATATTTCTCTTTTTTGAATGGATATGGTCCGAATAAATCTTCGAATTTTTGTAGTACAGGAATTAATTGAGCTGTTTGTTTTGGTGCTATCGTGTCGAAGCCTGGATAAACGAAGTTTTGAATTAATAGGGAGTCTTGGTTTTTGATGGAATACTCTTTGTATTCAATATAGGGGGCACATGCCACGGCAATCAAATAGGAGGCAGTGGGGTAGCGTGTTTGCCAATGTTCGGTAACAGTATGGTTCGCGTAAAATGTACGTTCTTTTAACAGTCCATTTGATGCGGTACGTAAAGTATCAGCGCAGCTTAAGAATAAATCGATGCTATCAATTTTATCTTGTAAGCCTTGTTTGCAGGGCATCCAATCTTTGGCGCCATAGGGCTCTGACAGGGTAAATAATACGCGATGTCCGTCTATGGTGTCGATGGTAAAGGAGGCTTGGTCGGTTGCATGATGAGGCGGACCATGGTAGAAGATTTGCAAGGAGTCGGTCGCGAGCGGAGCGAGCGGCGACAGGAAGTTGATGCGGAGGAGATTAGATTGCGGACCTTGATAAAGTGCCGCTTGTCCGTGATAGAGGATGGAGTCGACCTGTAAGGAGTCGCTCATATCCAAACGAAATTCTGCAATGGCGGAGTCGCGAACGGTGAATTTAAAAAGGATAGCGCCCTCGATATAAAAGCGATCTGGATTGAGATGGAGCTGAAGCCGTTCGTAACTTAGGTCATAATCGTTTTTAACTTGCATGCCTATTCCATTTTTCGTTTGAGCTAAAGCAGTTAACCCAAATAAAAGAATGAAAATAGAAAATAGAATACGGCGGCGCATTGTACGAATATACGCTTTCGGAGGAGGGATTACAAATTTTGGCCGAACTTGAGAACGTCCGGCAAGCTTTGAAAAGTAGTCAGATTTTTCGGTGCTCCTTTTGCAGCATGATGCGCTTGCATACCCGCAATCTTAAAATTAATTTTAGGATTGTTTTTCGCTGTTTGTTGTAGGAGATTAACGCTGTTCTTTATGTAAAGTGTACTTGTGAGTACGGTGAAAACGTAATCTGGTTGGTATACATCAATGACCGGTTGTAAATCGGCATTCGGTAAATTAGCACCTAAATAAATCGTATGATGGTTTTGCGTCTTTAAATTGTACGTGAAGAACAATAAAGAGAGCTCGTGTAATTCGTGCGCAGGCAAGAATAATAATATCTTTTTCGATCCTGGACCCCATTGTAAATTTTGGCCATCAATAGCGACAATTATCTTTTGACGAATTAAGTTAGATACAAAATGTTCTTGGGCAGGGTTGATATGACCGGTAATCCAAAGAAGACCAATTTTTTCGAGGAAGGGATAGATTACTTGCAACATGGTATCTTTGAAGCCATTGCGCAAGACAGAGGTGTTGATTGTTCTTTCGAAGCCTATTTCATCGAAGGAAATCATATTTTTCGTTAGCTGATCGACTAATATTTCAAAACTTGGATCCGACTGTTCAATCTGTGTAACGAGGTTGTTGATTACTTCGTTTTCTAATTCAGCGATTTTTGAAATTTTATAACCTTGTCTGTTGAGCAAGGCAATGTTCATGAGGAAACGAAGATCCTTATCTGTATAAGTTCTGATCTTTGTTTCGGTACGCTTTGGCTTTAAAATGCCATAGCGTTGCTCCCACATTCTAATCGTGTGAGGCTTGATCCCACTAAGTTGGGCCAACTCACTTATAGCGTAATTAACAACTCCTGACATGTTTGACATGCTTATACAACACTCTAATCTTAAATAGGTTTAAAATTCTTGTATAAAAATAACAAAAAATTAAAAAATTATGACTTGCGCAATTGAATTTCTTGTTTAACTTTGCAGAGTAAAAAGTTAAACAAAAGACTATGTCACAACTTGCCATTCAAAACGATATTATTCGCCTTAGCGGTAGCATGCGTCCCTTTGCTTATTCTTTAACGAAAGACATGGACGACGCCAAGGACCTCGTACAGGAAACGATTTTCAAGGCTTTGAAGTACAAAGACAAGTTTGCTGAAGGAACAAATATCAAGGCATGGTTGTACACCATTATGCGTAATATTTTTATTAACGATTATCGTCGTAAGGTTAAACAGAATACTGTTACTGATAATACGGAGACGAAATTTATTTTGAATAGCACTCCAAAAACTGAACACAATCTAGGCGTAAACAATCTTGTTATGAAAGATATCGATCTAGCAATGCGTGATTTGAAGGCAGAAGTTAAAGTTCCATTTTTAATGCATTTTGAAGGATTTAAATACCAAGAAATTGCAGAGGAGTTGGATTTGCCTTTAGGAACGGTTAAGAGTAGAATATTTATTGCACGTAAAGAGTTGCAAGAATCATTGAAGACTTATGCAGTATAAGTATAGTTAGTAGTTTTGGATTAAGAAAAAAGCCCGCGTCAATGACACGGGCTTTTTTATTTTAAAGAAATTCAGGATGTAAGCTTTGGTAGATAGCTTTAAACCATACGGTGAATTGTTCGGGTGCTATCTGCATGCGTTCAGCGAGCTCTTCGCTGGTAACATATTCGATGGCTGCCACCTCCTCATCATTTAAAGAAACAGGGCCGTCATAGTTTCCTAAGACAACATGATCCAATTCATGTTCAGTGAGCTCATTGTCTAGAACTGCCTTATAAATGAAGCTATATTTGACGTTCAAATCGTGACAGGTAATGCCTAATTCTTCTTCAAGTCGACGTTTCGCGGCTGTTAAAATATCTTCTCCTGGAGCAGGATGACTACAACAGGTATTGGTCCATAATCCTCCGCTATGATATTTTGATAGAGCGCGTTGTTGCAGTAATATCTTTCCTTCGTTATTTCGTAAAATGACTGAAAAGGCCCTATGTAAAAGTGCTTCGCGATGTGCCTGCATTTTCTCCATAGTTCCTATGGCTTCATCTAATTCATTTACTAAAATTACAGACGTCATCAAATGCGATTCAATTGTATCGTTAAGTAGGATTCTAACAAGATAAAGAATTTGCGAATATCAGGAATGCGAATTCGTTCTTGCTGAATAGTTTTTGCAGGTACTTTTTTGATTTTTTCAAATAGCTTATAATAATAGTTGAATGCGGTATAAACACCAAAGCGACTGCTCAAAGGTAGTCTGCGAATACCTTCTAGCCCGTTTTGAAAATCGTTTTCAATGTCTAGAATAATTGCATCTTTATCTGCTTCACTCAAATTGTCGAAGTCTACGTTTGGAAAATAAGTTCTTTTTAAATCAACATAATCTTCCTTTAAATCTCTTAAGAAATTGATTTTTTGGAATGCTGATCCCAAGGCTCTTGCTGGAGCCACAAGTGAGTTGCAGTAGTCTTTGTTGCCTTCACAAAAAACAGCTAAACACATTAAGCCAACTACTTCGGCAGAGCCATAAATATAACTTTGATATTCTTCTTGTGTGTGATAGGCCTTTTTATCCAAATCCATTTCCATGCTTTTGAAGAAGGATTCTATCAAATCGTGTTGTATTTTATATTCATGAACAACTGACTGAAAAGAATGTAAAATGGGGTTGGTAGAAAATTTCTTTTCTATTGCTTCATAGGTTTCTTTTTTGAAGGCGGCTAAGGTTGCTGCTTGATCAATATGATGGAAGCTATCGACAATTTCATCGGCCACACGTACAAATCCATAAATGCCATAAATGGGTGCGTGTAATTTCGGATGCAATAGTCGAATTGCACTACTGAAAGAGGTTGAATAACGTTTCGTGAGCGATTCGCTATTTTCAAATGCTACTTGTTCGTAGAGTTTAACTTTGTTTTCCATATCCTAATGATTGGTTCTTTTTAATTTTTGATGGATATAATTTGCAGCTACTTCACCACTTACGAGAGCAGGAGGGACACCAGGACCTGGTACTGTCAACTGCCCACAGTAAGCAAGATTCCTCACTTTTTTGCTTACTAATCGTGGTTTTAAAATCGCTGTTTGATTTAAGGTATTGGCAAGTCCATAGGCATTCCCTTTGAAGGAATTATAGTCTTGCTTAAAGTCTTTCACAGAAAAACTTCTTTGATATACTATATGCGGACGGATGTTCATTCCATAATGCTTTTCAAGTCGCGTGCACAGCATGTCAAAATATTTTTGACGAACCTCTTCTGTATCGTTATCTAAGCCAGGTGCTGTAGGTATAAGAAAGAATAAGTTTTCACAACCTGCTGGGGCAACAGACGAATCCGTTTTACTAGGTGCACAGAGATAGAATAATGGATCAGTCGGCATTTGTGGACGATCATATATTTCTTCAGAATGTCTTTCGAAATCAGCGTCGAAGAAAAGGGTATGATGCGGCACCGTATCAGGCATTTTAGTATTCAAACCGACATAATAAATTAATGCGGAAGGCGCCATTGTACGCTTCTGCCAATAATTTTCATCGTATTGTTGTAATGTCTTCGGTAATAAATTTTCTGTGTGGTGATAATCTGCACCCGAGAGATAGAAATCGCCTTCCCATAAGCCTTTTGACGTTTTTATCCCATTTATTTTATCACCGTTTGTTGAAATAGAAATCACCTCTTCTCCGTAATGAAAATGCGCTCCTTGTTCCTTTGCCACTGCCTCCATTGCTTTGGCAATTAAGTGCATTCCTCCCATCGGATACCACGTACCGCCAACGATATCAGCGTAGTTCATCAAACTATAAAGAGCTGGAATATCTTGTGCGCCGGCACCTAAGAAAAGTACAGGGAATTCAAGTAATTCAATGATTTTTGAATCGGAGAAGTATTTTGCGATATGCTTGCGCATCGAGGTGAATACATCCGACTCTAATAGTCCTTTTAATAAGCCTAAATGAAGATATTCCGCGAAAGAAAGGTTCGGTTTGTACACTAATTCTTGAATCCCTAATTCATATTTCTTTTTCGCTTGGGCTAGAAACTTTTCTAATTGTTTGCCAGCTCCTTTTTCTTTTTCTTCTAGAAGCTTTGCTAGAGCTTTCATGCCGGCAGGAATATCCCATTGGGAACCATCTTGCCAAACTACTTTATAGGAAGGGTCTATACGAACTAAGTTATAATAGTCACTTACTTTTTTGCCGAAGTTGCCAAAGAAGCGTTCGAAAACATCGGGCATCCAATACCAACTCGGTCCCATATCAAATAAGAAACCTTCTGCGCTAAATGTACGTGCTCTCCCGCCGGGTTGTTCCCATTTTTCGAGTACATGTACTTCATGTCCTGCTTTTGCTAGGTAGGCTGCTGCTGATAAAGAGGAGAATCCTGCTCCGATAATTATAATGCGTGACATAGTAGTGTAACACGCATTTGTTTAGTTTGTTCAATAATTTTGGCGAAAAAATTCAACAAAATTTATGATGTTTATGTTTCTGGCTATGTTATTGACTTAAAATTAAACAAATTTGATCTCATTTTAGGATTTATTTTAAAATGTCGGAGGCTTTTTAAACTTTTATCTGCTAATTTTTAAACATTCCTTAATTTGAAAGGCAATTTATTGAGTTTATGAAGCATTATCCTTATCAGATTGGTACAATGGCAGAATATCAAACTGCCTATGCGGAGAGTTTGAATTACCCGGATCAGTTTTGGTCGGGCATCGCAGAAAATTTTGTTTGGCACCGTAAATGGGATAAAGTGTTGGATTGGAATTTTAAAGAACCAGCTATTCGTTGGTTTGAGGGGGCGCAATTAAATATTACAGAAAATTGTTTAGATCGTCACGCAGCTACAGCGCCTGATCGATTAGCCTTGGTTTGGGAGCCAAATCATCCGCAGGAAGCGGTTCGTCGATATACCTACGCTGAGCTATTACAAGCGGTGAATCAATGTGCACGTGTATTGTTGGCAATGGGCGTTCAAAAGGGGGATCGTGTGTGTATTTATATGGGGATGGTTCCTGAATTGGCCATTGCTACCTTAGCTTGTGCGCGTATTGGGGCAATACATTCTGTTATTTTCGGAGGCTTTTCCGCACAAAGTATCGCAGATAGAGTAGAGGATGCGCAGGCGAGTTTTGTGATTACGTGTGACCGCGCTTATCGCGGTAACAAATCTATTCCTTTAAAGGCGGTGGTAGATGAGGCTTTACTTAAAACGGAATCCGTTAAAAAAGTATTGGTCTACCAGCGAACAGGAGAGGCTTGCGCAATGGATGCTTCGCGCGACCTATGGTGGCATGAGGCGATGGAAAGAGTAAGTACGGATTTTCTGCCTGCGACGGTAATGGACGCAGAGGATATGCTTTTCATTTTGTATACGAGTGGATCAACTGGAAAGCCAAAAGGCGTCGTGCATACCTGTGCTGGTTATATGGTGTGGACGAATTATACTTTCGTCAATGTGTTTCAATATCGCCCGGGACAAGTTCATTTTTGCACGGCTGATATCGGTTGGATAACAGGGCATTCGTATATTCTATACGGTCCATTAAGTGCCGGAGCGACGAGTTTGTTGTTTGAAGGTATTCCTACCTATCCGGATGCTGGTCGTTTTTGGGATATTTGTGATAAGCATAGCGTAAATATTTTATATACCGCACCCACGGCGATTCGTTCGCTGATGAGCTTTGGAGATGGACCTTTTGAAGGAAAGTCTTTAAACTCTTTAGAAGTGTTAGGTTCGGTTGGTGAACCTATCAATGAAGAGGCCTGGCATTGGTATCAAGATAAGGCGGGCAAGGGAACATTGCCTGTTGTAGATACTTGGTGGCAAACAGAAACGGGTGGTATTTTGATTTCTAATTTGGCAGGTGTTACGCCAGCGAAACCGTCTTTCGCCACCTTACCTTTACCTGGCATAGAGCCTGTATTAGTGGATGAACAGGGTAATCGATTAGAAGGTCCTAACGTGAGCGGGAATTTGTGTATTGCAAAGCCGTGGCCCGGGATGTTACGAACGACTTATGGAGATCATGAACGTTGCCGGACCAATTATTTTAGTGCGTATAAAGATTTATATTTTACGGGTGACGGTTGCTTGCGTGATGAAAACGGATTTTATCGAATTACAGGTAGGGTAGATGACGTGTTGAATGTGAGTGGTCATCGCATTGGCACAGCTGAAGTGGAGAATGCAATTAACTTACATCATGAAGTGGTGGAGAGCGCAGTGGTTGGCTATCCGCATGATATTAAGGGGCAAGGAATTTTCGCTTACGTTATTGCATCTTCAGATATAAAAACAGATGACGTGCTTCGTCAGCATATTTTGAATGCGGTAACGAAGACGATAGGAGCGATTGCAAAACCTGATAAAATACTATTCGTAAAAGGACTTCCGAAAACGCGCTCTGGAAAGATAATGCGTCGTATCCTTCGTAAAATTGCGGAAGGGGAGTATGCTGCGATAGGAGATAC
Organism: Chitinophagales bacterium; assembly: GCA_947452995.1. GTDB lineage: Bacteria > Bacteroidota > Bacteroidia > Chitinophagales > CAIODY01 > JAHEYX01. The sequence continues at coordinate 26,040 of CANGEV010000003.1, read as the reverse complement.
TACGACTTTGCTAGATCCAGCGGTGGTAGAGGAAATTATTCAGTCAGCGAAGGTGCTTTAATAATTATTTACACTGAATTTGCCACTGCTTATTTGGCCATCGTTCTTTAATGAATAGGTATAGATACCTGTTGTTAGAGGAGGTAATGGGATTTCAAATTTCTCTGCGGAATTTATACCTGTAATTGTTGTAGTAAAAATTTGTTGACCTGAAGAATTAAAGACCGATAATAAGCTGTTTTTAAATTGTTGTGAAGGTAATATTGTGAGGCTTTTGTTTTCATTGCAGTAAAATGCGACTACCTTATTTGTTGTCGTTTGGGATGTTATTGCAGTGGTAGATTTGTTTATATTTCGAACACAGATTATATAGGCTGAGCGAGCGCTTTTGTCCATGTATGTCGTCAATCCGAAATTTTTAAAATCAATATACCATGCATTCGTACTGTGATTGAATTGTGTAGTATTCGACCAATAGTTAGCGGCTTTCAAATTCGGAAAGAATGTGGTGTAGACAGACGGAGCATTTGCCTTGACGTTGTTGATACTTTCTAATTCTTTTATGTTTGGTAATCTCCAGTCGGTATAATTCGCAGTTGTGCTTGATTCAGCTCGTTGCAATGCATTCTCCCAACTCATCGTATCATTCGTTCCAAATTTTTGCCAAGTCAAGCCTGTTAAGTTATCAGTAATTGTGCTATCCCCGTTATCAGTGAAACGCTGTGTAATAATACTCGGAATATTAATATCACGAACAGCTCTAGTGTGAAAGCGTTTATTACCACCTGCACTGATTGTTTCCGATTTAGGGTGTGGACCTTGACCACCACCGGCATTTGTTACCCAAATTTTACTGGGATTATTAAAAGCAGTATCTAAGCACCACCAATATTCTGCAGTCGTATTTGGAAAGTAGAGGATGTTTAAAGCAGGATTCATCATTTGCAAGTTGAGTAAGGAAAAGCTTTCGGCAATACTTGGAAGCCGCCAATCTGAATATGTTGCAAGTGTAAGGCTTTGAACGTATTTATGTGCGCTATCAATTGTCATTTCTCCGCCATCAGTCCTTTGCCACATCAAGCCAGTAATCGTATCTGTAATGGTTCCGTCGCCATTATTGATATAAAATGGGACATTGAAAGAATAGTCATTGTCTTCTCCAAAAGTATTGGTATAACTTGTGTTTTGACCAGTATCTGGCAAGCGCTTCATTGTTTTTTTTACAGACTGGGCAAAAGTTACTTGACTAAGAATAATAAAAAATAGAAGTATCCGTTTTTTCATTGTATTAATTTAAAAGTCGTTGAATGCCTATTACCAAAGCAGTGCAGGCGATGATCATATTCAATGGGTTGATCAGTTTTTCTTGATACCAATCTTTCTTCTTCCAAAAGTAAGCGATAGATATATAGCAAATTAAAATTATTAATAGCTGTGCGATTTCAACGCCTAAATTAAAACCAAATAAGCTGCCTATTAATTGTGATTTAGGTATTCCTATTTCTTTTAATGCATTTGCAAAGCCCAATCCGTGCAGCAATCCAAACAAGAATACAAGACTTAGTCGTAAAATATTTAGTGTTGGAATAAATAGGTTTTCAATAGCTACCAACGCTATGGAGAATGCAATGGCGGTTTCAATTACTTGGGTTGGAATGTTTATAAAGTCGAATATTGCTAACGCTAGCGTAAGTGAATGAGCTATGGTGAATAGGGTGCATTGAATGAAAGCTGTTTTCAGTTTTGAGTTCAAAAGAAACAACGCAACTATAAATAATACGTGATCATAGCCAAGCGGTAGAACATGTTCTATCCCGAGTTGTAAATATCTAACGAAGTGCGACATTACTCTTTTACAAATTTTTTAATACTTACAGTATTGTCAAGGTCTGTAATTCGTAAAAGGTACATGCCAGGAATGAGCTGTTTAACGGAAAGAGAATAAAGGCCAGCTTGTTTAGCTGATTTGTTTTCTGTTAATACTAAAGTACCATTGATGTTAAAAACTTGAACAGATTGAATCAAGTTTTTTGATTGGATAAATAAATTATCTGTTGTTGGATTAGGGAACAATGAAATCTGTTCTTTAGCAACTAAATTTTGCAGGCCTGTTGGTGTGGCGGGAACGACACATTGTACGAAGCCGTGTTTTGTTTCTGTGGAATCCATGGTTGCGCCAGTATAATAATTAAACGTGTAATTGCCGTTTGCATCCCAACTGTAGACCACAGAATCTGTATTGTTTTTGTACGTATACGTTAAATTATAGCCGTTATTAGTAGCATTCGGAATACAAGCAGTGATTAAAGCACCGTTTAGTGGTAATTGCCCTGCACGAACAGGATGTGCTACGGCTTGCGGTATCAATTGGTGTGTACCATCCTCCGTTACTTGTCCGGCCATTTTTGCAATCATATAGGGATATGTACTCGTACCATGGTAGTGGTAGGTTCCTCCATATGCGTGTCCGTGATTAGCATCCAAGCTTTGCATATTGCTGCCGTCAGCTTCTTTCACTCCATAAACAGCAAAGCCATCTAATGCGTAGGCAATAGGTAATGTCGCATCTGTATGGTTATATAGATGCAATGGGGCAACATGATAATGATAGTCATCGCCTCGCCCACAATGTCCTCCGTAAGTATCTAACTGGCCAGCGGTTAAGGCATCAGCTCCGGTATTGGTATGCTCGTTAAAAATTGGTACGCCATTTACAGCAATGGCAATTGCCCCACGTGTGAAGTGAATACTGTCAACAGGAATAGGATTACTTGCCATAACAGGATTTAATGGTATTGGCCATGCATTCGTCCCCATATAACATTGGGGAATCGGCACCTGACGCTGCCAACCGCTAGAAGAAATACCAACCATCATTTGATGTGTAGTCGGAATGCCTTTTGATTCAACCCAAAAATAAGTGCTATCAAAAAAGGTATGAATATTTGGAACGAATGGAGCAAAAGCATTGTTTATCGTCGCAGGATTACTTGCTTGCATTGATTTTAATGAAAAGCTCACAATAGAAAAAATAAGTGCTGTACTAAAAATTGGTATTAGGTACTTCGCATTTTTCTTTCTACGAATTAAAAATCCAGACAAACTTATCACCATGAGAATTGTCAATAGGATAATTGTTTTTGTTGCTGGAATCTTCGTTATAGTATTAGCCTTTTGCTTTGAAACAAGATTGGCAATGATTTGCTGGTTGAGCGCATCAATTTTTGCTTGTCTCTTTAATACGTATTTTTTGTCTTCAGCGCAAAGTGATTCGAGCTTAATTTCTGTAAATCGATTATTACTCAATTCAATTTTTACATAGCCGTTTTTTAGAAAGTAAAAACTACCATTAAACGATTTCTTTTGGTCAATCATCGTCCAATGGTGTGGAATCGAACTTGCGTAATTTAAATCATGCGCAAAAATTGTATTAGTACTGATTGTAATGAGTACCACTACTAAAAAACGAGAAAGAAGATTTTTAAACATGGCTTTTATTTTTGAATGCAAATTTTACCGCTAGCTATTTGTTTGTTGCTGTTATGAATTGTGTAGAGATAGGTGCCGGCTGGAACGACTTCTTGTTGGTAGTTTTTATGATCCCAATTGATGGTATAATTACCCGAACTTAGTGTTTCATTATTGAGCAAGGTGCGAATAAATTTGCCATTTAAATCAAAAATTTGAAGACTAATAGGATTGTTATTGATTGACTCTAATTGAATGTTTGTAGATTCTGCACTTGGGTTTGGGAAAACTACTTCATTAAAGTAATTCGTGTTCCAAATCATCGGTGAATTGGTGAACATAGAGTCATAACAATTATTGCTTGCGTTAATAAAATAGGTTGCTACAATATCTCCATTGTGTCGTGTGCCTGTTTCTTGTGAAGGACGATAAGCTTTGATATATTCTACTTTGGTGTATTGACCGGTTATAGTTACTCTTAAATGACCTGTATTTCCTAAAATGAGTCCACCAAGGTATCCATATGGGGTAGCTGAATTTGGATAATTAAAATTTGGCAAACTTGGCTGCGGAGTTTCTTGATAGATCATACAATCTTTCTCTTGTTTTGCAAAAAAATGATCATGACCATGAAAGAAGATATTTACTCTGTTTTCCATACACAAGTCTTTTATTGGTTTATACCAACCCGGACGATTTGTGTTCCATGTGTAGGTGGTGTCATCTATATCGTTGCCACCCCATTCATAACGTGAGGCATATTCAATACCTCCACGCCCTTCTGGATCTCCGCCAACTATTTGATGTGAGAAGATGAATTTATATTTCGCATGACTGCCCTCCAAAGTCTGTTTTAGCCAGTCGTATTGCTGTTTGCCGAGAGTCCATCTCCAACCTGTCTGTGCATCTGGCTTTGGATTGGTAAACCAATATGGATCTAAAACGATAAACAAAGCATCTCCCCAAGTCCATGAATAATAACTGGCTCTTTGGCCAACGTATGGATAATGTGTGGTATCCCCGCTGAAAAATCCGTCAGGGAAAGGGTTTGGGAAATATATTTTACGTTCTTTCGTGTCCCAAACTGCAATATTGTTCGGAGTTCCATCATTATACCAGCCCGCCTCACCTTCATGATTGCCTAGAGTGATATATAAAGGAATTGAATGACAAACGGTTTCATACTTAGCGCGCAAAAGATTACATCTATAAGGAATCGTGTCGAAAGGTACTTGATTCGCGCTGTTTCTAAGCTTGTCCGTCATGAGGAAGTCACCGAGGTCGATCATGAAATCAGGATGATCGTTTAATTGATTTTGTAAACATACTTTATACAACGCAGTATCACTTGAAGCATCCATATGCGGATCTGCCTGAACAGTAAAAACGAATGAGTCGTTTAAATCTCGCTGGGTATGGAATTGATGCTCCGAACGAGCCTTCGTTGTTAATGTACCATGCTTCCTGGTGGTAACCCGGTAATAATATTGCGTATTTTTTTGTAAGCCATTTATGGCAATATCTGCATTTATACTATCCGCAAATACTTGCCAGGTTGTTTGTGCAGTGAAGGTTCCAGGTGCCGAACCGTAGTCGACTTTTACATCTGCAGAATCTGCAAATAACATTTGAATCACCACGCTGTTGTTGGTACAACGACCTAAAACTTCGCTACGTAAAATAGTTTGAGCGTAGCTTGTAATGGAAGTCAATAAAACAACGCCAAGACTAACTATTTGTTTTTTCATTTATTTTAATGTTGGATGATCAATTTTTTAGCAGCGATTTCAGTTCCATTTTCTACACTGATTTCATAAATTCCGTTGGCCCAATTATTCGTTTCAATTCTAAGAAAACTGTCTTCACTACTATTGCTCCAGACTGTTTCTCCAAGGATATTTTGAATACTTATTTTTCCAAGTGCTCGCCTTGTATTATTCTCAATTGTTATAAAATCGCTGCTCGGATTCGGTTTTACCGCTAATTTATAAGAAGGTAGATTGTTGATTAACGTATTTGTCTTACACACTCCAATTGTTTTACTGAATCCTATTTCACGGTTTTTATGAATCCCTGCTGTGTCTTGTGGAAGATAGGCTTTTACATAATCCATTTTAACACATTCCGGACTTACCGTAAAACGCAAATGCCCTGTTCCATCTACTGTATCAGAAACATAAGCATCAGCATTTGCTAACATGCCAATTTCATAAGTGGAATCTGCTGCCATTGGGGTAGAGATATAAGTGATGCTATCTAAAACTTCATGTGCAAAGACATGATCATGCCCTTGAACAAACATCGTCACCTTGGTATCTCTGAATATTTGATGTATTGGCTTTGCCCAACCTGGTCGATACGTAGGAAAGGTATAGTTGCCATTCGTGTTTTGTAAGCCGCCCCACTCATTGGTTGTTGCCCACGCTACACCTCCACGTCCTTGTCCGCGTAAGTGATGTGCAAAAACGAATTTATATTTTGCTGTGCTACCTTCCAACGTTGTTTTGAGCCAGTTGTATTGTGTCTGACCTAAAGTCCAATTCCATCCTTGCGGCTTCGGCACTAAACTATCGTGACATTCTGTTCGATAAACATCTAATACTACAAACAAGGCATCTCCCCAAGTCCATGCATAATAGTTTTCAGGATATCCGATTCCAAAAGGTTCTATCGTGCCATTGCCGGTATAAAAATTGTTCGGATATGGATTTGGGTAGTAGTATTGTCTCCATTGTGTTGCCCAATCACACAGGTTATTGGGTGCATTGAAGCTTTGGTAATAATCATTTTCTCCTTCATGATTACCGAGGCAGATATAGAAAGGGATTGAATGACAAATACTTCCTAGGAATGGGCGATAATCTTTATGAAGAGAATCAAGTCCACCAGAAGTAATCGTAAAAGGGTAGTGGTCGTCGCCGAAGATATCACCAAGGGATAACATGAAATCAGGATTGTCTGCAGCTTCGTTAGCTAAGGTTACATTGTACATGTTCTTTACACCTTTCTTATCATATAAATGTTCATCTGCTTCGACAGTGAAGGTGAATGTAGCACCAGGCATTCGTTGTGTGTGAAAACTATATTGCAGAGAAGGGGTATAGACACCATTCACTTTATATTGAATTCGGTAGAAGTATTTAGTATCTGCGCTTAGCGACTTAATGTCTATTTCAATTGGAATTCCTGCTAATGCGTTATAGCTGCTCGTTTGCTTTGAATAAGCACCAGTTGTCAATCCATATTCTAGGTAAAAAGTTGTGTTGTTTTCGAAGAGAATACTAGCGGTAATACTTGTATCTGTCGGACGACCTAAAATAATATTATAGCCTTGTGCAAAGGTTTTATAGTTGCAAAATGTACCTATTAATGAAACAATTGTAATAAATTGGAATGCTTTTTTCATCAGATTATTTTTGATTTGGGCGGTTGTCCGGACGGAAATAGTCTCGAATTTCTTTCACAAGTAGTTCGAATTTTACCTGCTGATCGGGAGTGCAAATTGTTTTTAATTCATGTGCCTGCTCAATACGCACAAGTTCCATTGCTTCTTCATTTTCTGCTACTCGATGCGCAAGTTGCTTTAACAAAATTTCATTGCTGTTTTTGTTAAACATGATTGCATTTATAGAATCCTTTTCAGCTTTAATTCTACTTGCAATTTTTACCTCTTGCTGATAATATTTCTCTCGTATGCTTTCGAAGTGAAGCATTTGGTTTTGATCAAGTTGCAATTCACTCTTTAATATTTTTGAAACATCCTTAAAGGACTCTCTTTGCTTAAATAAGTGAGCTTCTCTTTTCGGTTTATTGAATTTATGCCACACGATGAAACCTATCGTAGTTGCATTTAATATGAATAGTAAGATAACTAATCGGAAAAGGATTTTATATTTTGAAATATAGTCCATATTAATTAGGCTTTTGGTTGATTAATAAAGAAGAATAGACATTCTGCCATTCATTTTCTTGGTTGGAGGAAGTTGATTCGTTTTTTACTTCGCTACTCATTAGCATTGCGATGCCGATAATATTTATGGATATAGCAAGAAGTGAAATAATTACGAAGTTGGTTTTCGATTTCGACTTCGTTTTTCTTTTTTCACCTAGTTGCTCCATTAATTGATGGAGTGTAATGGGGGATTCAGCTTTATTTTCACTATCGAACAAGGATAGTGTTTCATTTGGATCCATTTTGTGGAATTTAGGTCGTTATAATTAAGTTTAGACGACCTTTCAAAATAAATCAGGCGCTACTTTTTCTTTTTTTTGAGTTCTTCAAGTAATTTTTGTTTCGCTCGTTTTATTAAGGCCTCTGTAGCACTCAAACTTAGGGATAATATTGCTGCAATTTCTTTGTTGCTATAGGATTCTACTTTACTAAGGGTATAAGCAGTGCGTTGTTGGTCGGTAAGTTTATTCATGGCTGCTAAAACAGCTTTTAGTTCTTCTTTTATCAGGAGTTCCTTTACAGGATTCGCATCACTTGCTAATAGGTTTTGTAAGCTTTCCAGACCAATTTTATTAGCAATGTTCACTAATCGTTTTTTACGATTACGGCGCTTAATTTCATCCAAACATTTGTTGCTTGCGATTCTGTAAATCCAGGTGGATAGCTGAGATTCCTCTTTGAAATGTTTTACGGATTCAAACACTTCAATAAAAACCTCTTGCGTTAAATCTTTGGCGTCTTCCTCATTTAAGAAGAATTTATAGCAAGTAGCATATACCTTGGCTTGATATAATTGCAAAAGTTGGACATAGGCACTGGCCTCTCCATTACGGAGCTTCGTGATATCCAACTTGCTTTCTTGCATCTTCGTTAAGATATGACTTCTTTTTTGCTTAGAAGTTTAAGTAGGGAATTAGTGGTAACTATTTTTTAAACTAAAAGGGAGCCAATTAGACTCCCTTATTTATTGTTCATTTGTTTCTTTTGGAGGATTCAATAAATGTTCCTCAATTACTTTCTTAAAGGTGCTTTTGGGAAAGGCTCCTGGTTGCATCATTGGTCGACCGTTCGCATCGATAAATAAAAGTGAAGGGATGCTTTGGATGCCAAATACTTGGGCTAATTCTAATTCCGCTTCGGTATCTATTTTGTAAATGTTGATCTTGCCAGCATATTCTTCTGCGAGCTCTTCTAATATTGGCGCAACCATTTTACATGGCCCGCACCAATCTGCATAAAAGTCGATGATTGCAGGAAGACTACCTTTGTACGCCCAATCTTGATGTGTATCGTAATTGAATATTTGCTCTTTGAAAGCTTCTGTCGTTAATTTAATGGTTGGCATGTTCTATCGTTTGTACAAAGGTAGGGCATTTCTTAACTCAAAATAAGTAACATTTGTTACCCTTAGGTAAATGTAACCTTTACGGCTATGTAGGTTCAATTCCTCCTTTTGTGTAAATTTGTAACATGACAAAATTAAACGTCGTAATTACCGGAGCAACCGGTTTTGTAGGGCAGCACCTATTGGATGCGATTGATTATTCGAAATGGAATGTTCGTATCGTGAGCCGGAGTTTTAATAAAGCACTTTGGGCCGATGTTTCTAAGTGTGAAAAGTGCATTGCTGATTTGTCGGATGAATCCTCATTAAGAACCGCTTTTGCAGGACAAGATGTAATTATAAATATCGCGGCAGAAATTCGCGATGTTGCTAAAATGGAGGCTAGTAATATTGATGGAATCAAAAATTTGATTCGTGCGGCAAATGTATGTGGCGTTAAGCATATTGTTCATCTAAGTAGTGTCGGGGTGGTAGGTATGCAATATTCGAATAATACAGTTTTAGTAGACGAGCATTTCCCTTGTTTCCCGAAAAATAAATACGAAGAGACAAAATTAGTCTCGGAGCAGTTGTTGAAAGATTTTACTGTCGATAGTACAATCTCTTTATGCATTCTTCGTCCGACGAATGTAATCGGCGAACATCATCCTTTCAATGCTTTATTGAATCTTTCCATGCAGCTAAAAAAGGGAATTCCTGCTATGTATGTGAAAGGAGCGATGGTGAACTACGTCTACGTTAAAGACCTAGTGGAGGAAATTAAACGGGCCGTCGATCCTAAAACTAAACTAACCGTTTGGAATGTTGGTTCCGCCCTGCCTTTAATTGATTTTTATCGTTTGTTGGGCAACGCCATACATGTTAGAATACGGTACTTGCGCATTCCTGCTTTTGTAGTAAATCTGCTGAATCATGCTGGGATAAAAAAGTTGAATGCAATTTCGAATAAGGTGGAATATAATACGAAAGGCTCATCGATTAGCTATGATCTCCAAATTGGAATTCAACGTACAATTACGTTTTACAAGCAATCTAAAAAATTGTGAAGTTTATTGGTTTTGACAATTTAACTTTTTACAAAGGTTCGTGTCTCACGAACCATCTTGAATGCATTATAATTAATTATTTTTTTAGGGCGTTATCACGGTTCGAGGGGGGGCGAATGTTCGGGACGAACCGTTGCATGGAAACACATTATGTTTCGTTCCGTTCCGAAAATTCGGGATTTCGGTACTCACGAACCATGTTAAAATTCAATCTAAATAACTTCCATGATGTGCTTCAGAAACGAAAAATTGTTTTCTCCGTTCTTGTAAAATTGTGCAGATGAATATTTGTATTCCTCAGGTGAGCTTGCTAGTCGCCAGTGTTTAGCAATAGGGTTGTTGTGAATGTAATTTAATTTTGTTAATGCTGTTTTTCTTATTTTTAATTCGAAAGCAAGTGAATCTCTTTGCCAGAATTCATAACGTTTATTATTTGCACTGACTCTATAATTTCTTAACAATTGTTTCTTTTTGTCTTTAATAGTTTTTAGAAATGCATGCGCTGTGAATTTTAAAAATGTTGTTTGTGGTGATTCTTTGTTGTTTGATCCTAGAATTTGCCATATTATATGCAGATGCGTAGGCATTATTACAAAACCATAGACCCTTATTTTATTCGTGTTTGATAGATGTTGCAAACATTCGATTACAATTTCTTTATTTCTCTCTAATTCAAATAAACGCTCCCACTGATTTATTGTTGCTGTGAAAAAGTAAAGTTTACCTGTTTCGGTATATGATTTTCGTCTTATTGACTTCTTGCTATTCACGTTATTAATTTTAATTAACTATATAACGTGACAATTGGTCTAGATATTGTTTTGTGCAGTATGATTTTACGGTTCGTGTGGACACGAACCGTGGCATGGTATTTTGTTTTACAAGAGTAAAGGATTGTTGTAAAGGAAATATGTTATGGTTCGTGTCTCACGTTATGGTTCGTGTCTCACGTTATGGTTCGTGTCTCACGTTATGGTTCGTGTCTCACGTTATGGTTCGTGTCTCACGTTATGGTTTGTGTCTCACGTTATGGTTTGTGTCTCACGTTATGGTTCGTGTCTCACGTTATGGTTCGTGTCTCACGAACCATCTTGAATGTATTATAATTAATTGTTTTTAAAATTTAGTTTTAGTAGTTATATTCGATTAATATTTTGATCCTTTATTTTTAATTTTTAATTTTTTAAAAATGAAATATTTACTGGTTTTATTTAGCTGTTTTTCTTTTCTTTTTGCTAATGCTCAAATAAAAACAAAATCAGCAGTTCGGTCTTTAGATAGTAAAATTACTATTTACTATGATGGAGAATTTTATGAAGTTGTTGATAATGCACATAACGTTGTTATGTTAGATAGTATCTCCGATGTTGTTTTTTTAGATAGTGTTAATTGTTTCTTTGCTAAGGAGATCCGCTATTATTTCGATGAGGGTATTGGGGAGTATACAGCGGTAAATTCTTCTAGTTGGAACTTATACAATTTTTCTTTAAACAAGTTGGTTAAGGAGTCTATTGAATTAGATGAATTACCAACTCCTGATCAAGAAAATAAACTTTTAATTAGACTTCCTAATATAACCTTAGACAGGAAATATATAATATTAAAGACTGATGCTAAGGGTTACGGTGTTGTTGATTCAAAGGTTGGATTGATAATCCCTTTCAAGTATTATTCAATAGAAATTTCAGATGATCAGTTGTATTTTTATGCTTACAATGAAGATTTGAACTCATTCATAACTTACGACCGACAAGGTAAAGTTGTTCCAAATAAATAATTCTAATAATTATTGTTTTTAATTAACTCACTTTATTTTAAAATTTCGCGACATGTCTCACATACCGCGGCATAGGCAATGTAGCCTCGACAGGGATCGAACCTGTATTTAAAGTTTAGGAAACTTCCGTTCTATCCATTGAACTACGAGGCCAGTCACTAAGCAACACTCGAACCGTTGCTTGTTGTATCTTTAGGTTGCATAAACTGCAATTTCCCGTCTGCGTCTTCGGCCATCAAAATCATCCCTTGACTTTCAACGCCGCGCATTTTTCGCGGAGCTAAATTCGCAAGCAAAGTTACCTGCTGACCGATGATATCTTCCGGAGCGTAATGTGCGGCAATGCCACTCACCACCGTGCGTTTTTCAAAGCCAAGATCGACCGTCAACTTCAATAACTTATCCGCCTTCGGTACACGCTCAGCCTCGATAATCGTCCCTACACGTAAATCCATTTTAGCGAAATCATCAAAAGCGATTTCTGCTTTCAAAGGCTCCGTTGCCACGCTCTCTTCCTTTACCACTGCAGTTGCAGCTGCGCTAGCCATTTTCTGTTGATTCAACTTTTCCATCTGCGCAGCAATCTGTTCGTCTTCTACTTTCTTAAATAGCAAAACAGGATTGTTGATGATATATCTTGTCGACAATAAATCTTTTCTTCCAATATGTTCCCATTTCAACAACTCATTTGCGCGCTTATCAATATTGAAATGTAACAACATCTTCTTCGCCGTAAATGGCATGAATGGATACATCAAAATCGATAAGTTCGCCGACAATTGTAAACAGTGGAATAGGCAGTTTTCTACCAAGTACTTATTATGTAATTGGTCTTCCTCCGTTTCGCCTACATAGTATTCACCTTTGGCTTTCTTCCATGGCTCTAACTCCGTTAGATACTTATTACCAGCGCGTGCCACGTTCATCATCTCTTGTAAAGCTTCGCGAATTTTATACTGCGCCATCGCCGCCTCAATCTTCTGCTTGCCAGCCTCCACTTCGCCCCATAATTGCTCCTCTAAAGGTCCATCGAATAAAACATGATGTGCAGGAATTCTTCCGCCACAAAACTTATGTGCTAAGACTAAACTTCTATTAAAGAAATTACCTAAAATCGCTACCAACTCGCTGTTATTGCGATCTTGGAAGTCTTTCCAGGTGAAATCATTGTCCTTCGTCTCTGGCGCATTGGCAGCCAATACATAACGCAAGACGTCTTGCTGTTCTGGGAATTCTTCTAAATATTCGTGTAACCAAACCGCCCAATTTCTAGAAGTGGAGATTTTATCACCTTCCAAATTCAAGAACTCATTCGCCGGCACATTTTCAGGCAATACAAAACCTCCATGCATTTTCAACATGGTAGGGAAGATGATACAGTGAAACACGATATTATCCTTTCCTAAGAAGTGAATTAAATGCGTGTCTTCGTTACACCAGTATTTCTTCCAATCGTTCGTAATCTCTTTCGTAGCGCTGATATAACCTATCGGTGCGTCGAACCAAACGTATAATACCTTTCCTTTTGCATCTGCCAAAGGAACTGGAATTCCCCAATCCAAATCACGCGTCACCGCACGTGCTTGCAAACCGCCATCAATCCAGCTTTTACACTGACCGTATACATTCGTCTTCCATTCTTTATGACCTTCCAAAATCCATTCTCTCAACCAAGCCTCATACTGATCTAAGGGGATATACCAATGTTTCGTTGGTTTTAATACAAGGGCTGCATCTGATAGGGTGGAGCGCGGGTTAATCAAATCGCGCGGATTTAAAGTACTACCACATTTTTCACATTGATCGCCGTAAGCTCTGTCGTTACCACATTTCGGACAAGTGCCCATGATATAACGGTCGGCAAGAAACTGTTGGTTCTGCTCATCAAAAAATTGCTCTTCTTCTTTTTCTATAAAAAGTCCTTTATCGTACAAATGCGTGAAGAATTCCGCTGCCGTGTCCTTATGGACTTGGTTCGTCGTTCTAGAGAAATTGTCGAAAGAAATGCCAAACTTATACAATGAAACATCGATTAGCTCATGATACTTATCTGCAACGGCTTGCGGCGTTGTATTCTCTTTCTTGGCAGCAATAGTGATAGGTACACCATGCTCATCCGTACCGCAAATAAACAATACGTCGTCGCCTTGCATACGCCTGTATCGGGCAAAAATATCCGCAGGCAAATGACAGCCCGCTAAATGACCGATATGAATAGGACCGTTCGCATAAGGAAGGGCCGCCGTAATAAGAAAACGTTGCTTCGACATAAAATTTCTGAATTGCTCGCGCGAAAATACGCAATTTACTTGGGATAGTATCCTGCAATAAAAGGCATTATCTTCGCCCCGTTAAAAATTTAGTTATGTCTACCATTATTTGGAAATATCAACTCACTCCGCAACGTGTCAATGAGCTATTCATGACCAATATGATTCAACTTTTGGGTATTGAATGTGTCGAAGTGGGTAACGACTATCTTGTCGCTAAAATGCCTGTGGATCAGCGTACACGCCAGAGTGCAGGACTTTTACATGGCGGTGCGAATGTTGCCTTAGCGGAGACAATCGGAAGCTTGGCGGCTAACCTGTGTTTAGATCAAGATGTGAATTATGCGGTTGGTTTGGAGATCAATGCCAATCATATTCGTACCAAACATGAAGGTTATGTGCTAGGTACTGCAAAGCCGATTCACTTGGGAAGAATGACCCAAATTTGGGAGATAAAAATTACTGATGAATCTGGTAATTTAATGTGCCTTTCGCGCCATACTGTGGCTGTTTTGCCACAAGTGGCTGCACGTCATATGAAATTCGAACTGCCGAAATTGGATTAATGTTTTGGTGCAATCTGCCGAATTACTTCCCACAACACGACTCCGGTAGCAACCGATATATTCAAAGAATGTTTGGTTCCCCATTGTGGAATCTCTAGGCAAGCGTCGCATGCTGCGAGCGCTATTTCATCGATGCCGCCCACTTCGCTGCCCATGACTAAAGCAATCGGACCGTTTACTTGCAACTCATTCAGATACGTTTTCGGTTCTGCTTGCTCAACGCCATAAACGGTATAACCTTGACCTTTTAATTCATGAATAGCATCCAAAGTGCTCTCGCGATATTCCCAGGTAACGCTTTCGGTAGCTCCTAGCGCGGTTTTGTGGATATCACGGTGGGGCGGACAAGGCGTATAGCCACATAGATACACAGCTTCGATGCGAAAGGCGTCTGCCGTGCGAAATACCGAACCTACGTTATGAAAACTGCGGATATTGTCTAATACAATGACAATCGGGTGTTTCGGACTATTTTTATACTCCTCCACACTAATTCTACCCAAATCTTCGTTATTAGTTTTCTTCATGTCAGCAAAAATTCTGACACAAAGTAAATTTAATTTTCCCGCTTATGCTTAATTCCTTAATAAGTAAATTATTTTTGCGAGTCAAGCGTATATAGAAAAACGAGTTATGCAGTATTTAGAAGAATTGAATCCCGAACAAAGGAAGGCTGTTGAATGTATCAACGGACCGGTTATGATCATTGCAGGTGCAGGCTCGGGAAAGACCCGCGTGCTTACCTACAGGATCATTCATATGTTGAATTCGGGGGTGGATGGATTTAATATCTTGGCACTAACCTTTACCAATAAGGCGGCTCAAGAGATGAAAGAACGTATCTCGCACATGGTGGGTGACGAAGCGCGAAATGTGATGATGGGTACCTTCCATAGCGTATTTGCTCGCATCTTACGCATGGAAGCCGATAAGATTGGCTATCCAACGAATTTTACGATTTATGATACCGATGATGCAAAAAGCGTTTTGAAGAACATCATTAAAGAAAACAACCTCGACGACGCGATCTACAAGCCAAATAGCATTTTAGGAAGAATCTCCTCGGCAAAAAACTCCTTGATCAATTGGCAACAATATCAGTTGAGTCCGGAGTTGATGACAGAGGATCGAATGGCTCGCCGTCCGATGATGGGAAAGATTTTTGAATGGTATACCAAGCGTTGTGAAAAGAGTGGTGCGATGGACTTTGACGATCTTTTGGTGAAAATGCATGAGCTCTTGGAGAATTCGCCAGAGGCACTTGCTAAGTACCAACGCAAGTTTAAGTATATCCTCATTGATGAGTTTCAGGATACTAACTTCGCGCAGTATGAGATTATCAAAAAACTCGCTGCCGTTAATGAAAATATCGCGGTAGTAGGGGATGACGCCCAGTCGATCTATGCCTTCCGTGGTGCGACGATTGCCAATATCCTCAATTTCGAAAAGGACTATCCAGATGTAAAGACCTTCAAGCTCGAACAAAACTATCGTAGCACCCAACATATTGTAAAGTCGGCGAACTCCATTATCGAGAACAACCGCGCACAGATTAAAAAAGAAATCTGGACCGAAAATCCAGGTGGCGACAAAGTGCAAATTGTACAAACCGCCTCCGATAACGAAGAAGGTCGTTGGGTAGCTGATAAAATCTTCGAAAATAAAATGCGCAACCGTTGGCGCAATAAGGATTTCGCGATCCTTTATCGTACCAACGCACAATCTCGTTCTTTTGAGGAAGCCTTACGCCGTTTAGATATCTCTTATCGTATCTATGGAGGCTTATCCTTCTACCAACGTAAAGAGATTAAAGATTTTATTGCTTACTTGCGACTTACCGTTAACTGGCAAGATGAAGAGGCTTTACGTCGTGTAATTAATTATCCAGCGCGGGGCATCGGCAAAACCACGATGGATAGAGCAACAGTGGCTATGCACGAAACCGATCGTACCCTTTGGGAAGTGGTTGCCAACGCCTCTTTATATTCTATCAAAGCCGGAAAGTCTTTAGAAGATTTTGTGTGGATGATTAAGTCTTTCACAGGGATGATGGCTAATACCAATGCCTACGACCTCGCTCAATATATTGGTAAACAAACAGGCTTGATTAAAGAACTAGCAGATGATAAAACGGTGGAAGGGGTAAGTCGTTATGAAAACGTACAAGAGTTACTCAATTCCATCAAAGAATTTACAGAAGAAGTTCGTGTGAATGAAGAAACTGGTGAGATCGTAGATAAATCTTTAGGGAGCTATTTACAAACCGTTTCCTTGCTTACGTCAAGTGAAGCAGAGGAGGAAGATGAAGATAAGGTAAAATTGATGACCGTCCATTCAGCAAAGGGTTTGGAGTATCCATGTATTTTTGTCGTTGGGATGGAAGAAGAGCTTTTTCCAAGTGCGAGAAGCGTCGATGATCGTTCTGATTTAGAAGAGGAAAGACGCTTATTTTATGTAGCGGTAACACGCGCTAGGGAGAAATTATATTTAACCTATGCCTTGAACCGATATCGTTTTGGAAAGTTGATGTTCTGCGATCCAAGTCGCTTCTTGACAGAAATTCCAGAACATTTTACCGAAACGAGTGGTATTCGTCAGCCGAAAGCCCAAGAGCCTGATGCATTTACGCGTGTGTCTTCATTCCGAAGTGGTTTCAATAATACAGCGAGCAAACCGCAAGCACGTGGTAGCTTCGGTACTCAAAATCGTCCGGATTATCCTGCCAACCGTCCGGCACAGCCTAGCGCACCGATTCGTCCTGCCGCTAGCACTCCGACTCCGCCACCTGCAGAGGTTCCTGCTAACTTCGTGGTGAGTCCGCTCGAAGCCATTCAAGCTGGGGTAAATGTTGCCCATCAGAAATTTGGTATGGGGGTAGTGGAAAGTTTAGAGACAGCAGGGGATCAAGTTTTTGCGAATGTGGTGTTTCAACAGCTCGGTGCTAAGAAAATCATGCTCAAGTTTGCGAAGTTGATGGTGATGCCTTCCTAAGCGAAAGCGTGTGGATTTCAAAATTTGGCCGTATATTTGCATAGATTTGAAAAACCTAATTATGAAAAAGATTTTCTTGCTTTTGACTGTTGTGGCTGCATTTGCCTTTACATCGGCACCAATGCTTATCCAACAGAAAAAAGCGGCTCCGGCAGCCATGGATCCTAATGCAAAAACATTATTGGATGCTGTCAGCCAACACTATAAAGCAATCAAGTCTATCCGCGCTACTTTTAAGTTGAGCATGGAACACCCGAATATGAAGACCAAGCAAGAGAAAAGAGGTGCCTTGGTTTTGAAGGGAACTAAATACATCATTCAACTCGATAATCAAGATATCTATTGCGATGGTAAGACCGTTTGGACTTATTCTAAAGAGTCGAATGAGGTGCAAGTAAATAATTATGAGCACAATGCCCACGAGGTGAACCCTTCTGAAATTTTTACGATGTACGAAAAGGGATTTATCTACCAAATGGCTGAAGTGGATGCAGCAAAAGGCTTGCAAGTGGTTGAGTTAACGCCAACTGATAAAAAGAAGGCTTATTTTAAGATTAAACTTTTTGTCAACAAAGCTGAAAAGTCGATTCAGAAGATGAAAATCTTCAACAATAATGGCGGTTTCATTACCTACGATATTGTTCAGTTTACGGCTAACCCAAAAGATGTTACAGACGCTAGCTTTGTTTTCGATGCTAAAAAATACCCTGGTGTAGAGGTGAACGATATTCGATAAGTTAAGGGAAATGTCCTATTTCCTAAATTTTCAACCTAAAAGGTCATTTTTCTAAGGAAAATGACCTTTTTCTTTGGATAAAATAGATTAAATTTGCTCACTAGTATTATAAGTCCATCTAATCAATCGAAGGAATGAAAAAACAAACCCTTGTCTACTCTGCAGTGCTGTTGGCCGTAGCCTTTTTAGCAGCCTGTTCTGGACAAAACTACAAGGTAGCATCTCAAGCATATAACGAGATGAACTACCCGAAGTCGGCGTATTATATGAAGAAATATGTGGAGTCGAAGCCTGAAAACGCGGATGCCTTAAGAAAGCTTGCAGATGCTTATCGTTTGACCAACAAAACGCGTCAAGCGGAATCAACTTACTCGAAGTTAGTGCGTGGTAAAAAAACAGCTGCTAAAGCAACGCCAGAGGACGTTTTGCATTATGCGCAAATGTTGATGGCTAACGAGAAATATGAAGATGCGCGTGAATGGTTTGCTAAATACAATGAGCTGACAAACAACAGCGACGCTTCTGTTTCATTATGGATGGAAAGTTGCGACTCTATCGCGATGTTCAAACGTGATACAGCCTTGTACACTATTAACGAAGCGGGTTTCCGTGGTTCTGGAGATCGTTTTGCTGCAGTGCCTTACTTAAACGGTATCGTGTATGCGCAAGAAGTTGCAGACCCGAAAGCTAAGAAAGGCTCTTATGCAGTTCCTGGCTACCTTGATTTGTTCTATACGGAAAAAGATACTGTGCCAGATGCAGAATGGACTAAGCCTGTTAAATTGATGGGTAAAATCAATACCCCTGCGCACGAAGGTCCTGCTACTTTCAACGCAGAAGGTAATATCTGTTACTTCACACGTACGAGCGTTATCAAAGCGAAAGATAAGTCAGGTGCTATGTTGAACATCAGCCGCATGAAGATTTATTCTGCTACCAAAGAAGACAATAACACTTGGCAGAATATCAAAGAATTGCCTTTCAATAGCAATGATTTCAATACAGGTCATCCTGCCTTGTCAATCGATGGTCAAGATTTGTATTTCATGTCGGATCGCTCTGGCGGAATGGGTGGAACGGATTTGTATGTTGTTCACTTCGACGCGGAAAATAATTCATGGAGCGAACCACAAAACTTAGGTGAATCAGTGAATTCCAATGGTAATGAAGTATTCCCATTCGTTGATGATAACAATACCTTGTACTTCTCTACGGATGGACGTTATACCTTAGGTGGTTTGGACGTTTTCTCTGCTACTTGGAATGGATCTAGCTTTGATGCTGCAGAAAACTTGAACGTACCCGTTAACTCTTCGCACGATGATTATTGCTTCGTTACGAAAGGTTCTGGTGAAACAGGATTCTTCTCCACTAACCGAACAGGCCGTGATCGTATTTTCGACTGGACTCGTAACGATCCTGTTTTATTCGTAGAAGGACAAATCATGGATAAAAAATCAAATAAACCTATTGTTGGTGCAAAGGTTGAATTGATCAATAACCAAAACAATTCTATCATTTCTACTACAACAGATCAAGAAGGTAAATACTCTTTCGATGATGTTGCTTGTCGTTCTAATTATGATATCCGCGTTTCAAAAGGAAATCAATACATTGGCTCTAAAGATGTATTGCGTACGGTTAAGGAAGCAAAACGCAAAGGCTTTGTGGTTAACTTAGGTATGGAACCTGTTGAAGTGAACAAGGATATTCCTTTACGTAATATCTACTATGCATTCAATAAATGGGTGCTTCGTAAAGATGCGGTGAAGACATTGGATTCACTAGCGAAGAAATTACGTGATAACCCGCAATTGGATATTGAAATTTCAGCACATACCGATAGCCGTGGTAAAGCGAAGTATAATATGTGGTTGAGTGAGCGTCGTGCTGCTGCAGTTGTGTTCTATTTACGTCGTAAAGGCGTTGATAAGCGTCGTATGGTGTCTCGCGGTTATGGTGAATCACAGCCAGTAAATCATTGCCAAGATGGCGTTAAATGTTCTGAGCAAGAGCATGCACAAAATCGTCGTACCAACTTCAAAATTATCAATGTGCGAAATAAGAACCAAGCACCGAATCATTCGGTACTAATGGAGATTGAAAAAAAAAATCCAGTTCCGAGCACAGCTGAGCATGAATCAGTAGAAAAACATTAAATACCGTAGAAAAGGCTCCGAAAGGGGCCTTTTTTATGAACAAAATCTATAAAAATTCGTTTAAAGAACATGAAAAATACATACGCAGTTATCACAGGTGCGAGCTCCGGAATCGGGACAGAACTAGCAAGCTTATTAGCAGAACGTGGATACAACCTCGTTTTAGCAGCGCGCTCTGAAGAGAAGCTTCAGAACATTGCGCAAGCAATACAAGCCAAGTATGGGGTGAAAGCCTTAATATGTAAAGTAGATCTTGCTAAAGCGGAAGGCCCGCAAGCATTATTAGATTTTTGCACGACGCATCAATTGTCGATTGAAATCTTGGTTAATAACGCAGGATATGGTGTTTGGGGGGCTTTTGAAAAATGTAGTCTGCAAGAACAGCAAGAGATGCTACGTTTGAACAATGAGTCGTTGATGAGCTTGTGTTATCTATTTCATTTGAAATTGACTCAAAATAAGGGCTATATCTTGAATGTGGCTAGTACAGCTGCTTTTCAGGCTGTTCCTAAAATGGCTGCTTATGCTGCGACAAAATCATTTGTATTATCCTTATCTCGTGCTTTATATCATGAATGGAAAGGGCAGGTAAGTGTTACAGCGCTTTGTCCGGGACCAACAAAAACAGGTTTTGTGGCACGTGCAGGAATGAATGCTACGATAGATAAATTTTTTGAAAAGATGGGCATGGAAGCTAGTGATGTAGCACGTCTTGGGGTTCATGCGATGTTTAAGCGCAAGCCAGAAGTGATCGCGGGATTCTCGAATAAAATGGGGGTTTGGTTAGGTAATATATTGCCTAAAAGTGCGGTAGAAGCAGTTGCTGCAATGCTTTTCAAAGGCTAGTTGTAAATTTCATTGTCTTTGCGTATATTTAAGTATGCGCAAATTTTTACTATACGGTTTCATGCTGAGTGTGCTTTGCTTGCTGCAAAGTGCCTGCCGAAAGACGCTACATGAAAATGTGCATGAGAATTTAGTTGTGCCTGTCGACCATGGCACCTTGCCGACTAGTATTTCAACGGTAGATCTTGAAGCGTATATCAATAAGTTGTATGTCGACTTGTTAGGACGTGAACCATTAGCTGCCGAGCTCAGCGCTGCCGTGAGTGACTTTCGGAGTGCGAGCACTACCGTTCTGGCGAAAGAGAATTTAGTGAATCAGCTGATGTTGTCGCATACCTTTTTTGAACAGTTGTTTATTAAAACTTCTAATAATGTTTTGAATGGGACCTCTAAATTGGAGATAACGCAACAAGGTGCTCAGTTCCAATCCTTGTATCAATCATCGCTTGCAAACAATGATCAGGTAGGAGCAAACTATATGCTTTCAGAATATAATCGAGTAGCTGATTTGTACTATTGTGATTCCTTGTACCGAATAGGCAATCTCTCGATCAATCAATTCTATGCTCGTTTTTTGAACAACTACTTCTACGATCAAATCAATATGGGTTCGGAGAATTTTGTGAAAGCCTGCTTCGAAAATTTATTCCATCGCGCAGCAACAGCCAATGAGCTTGCCGCCGGAAAAACAATGGTAGACGGCTTTAACGCGGCTACTTTGTTTGGTCAATCGGGAACAGGGAAAGGCGACTTTATTCAAATCGTTGTATACTCTAATGATTTTTATGAAGGGATGATACGCGGGGCTTATCTAAACTTCTTGTTACGTGAACCTTCAGATACAGAAATTCATACGCTACAAGATCAGCTCGCAGCGCATAATCATGATTATCTTTTCTTACTCAAAACAATCTTAGCATCCAAAAATTATGCAGGCTTCTAAATTTGTTTTATGGGTCAGCATTGGTCTGGCAATCGCCTTCATGACGAGCTCGTGTAAGAAGACGATTGTGCAAGATAAGGTCTATGATAATGTGATTTATGATCTAGGAAATCAAGTAGTATATACTTCTGCCTCTCAAAAGGCTAAGCAAAAAACGGCTACCCAATATCTTTCTATTTTATACGCCGATTTAAAGCAGACCACCATTCCGAATAATGAATTGACTAATTTGAGTCAAGTAAATTTAGGTTTTGGCGACAAAGGATTGGTGAATGATATATTGGTGAGTCATTACATGAATAATCCTGGGGTGGTGCTTCCGACAGCTGCTTATATGCGCAGTAACCTAGATCAATTTATCACAGATACGTATATCCGTTTTTACCAACGCAAGCCTACTTCGTATGAATTGTATGGTTTACGTAAACTAATCACGGACGACCCGAATATGACTCCTGAATTGGTTTATAGCTCTTTTGCATTGAGCGATGAATATTGGTTTTATTAAATCTAAGGCAATGAAAAGAAGAAGTTTTGTAAAGAAAGCCGCCCTTGCTACTACTGGAGCAATGCTTGCTCCGTATATCTTGCCGAGTGGTCGCTTATTTGCTTCTACAGGGTCGCGTGTCGTGAATCATGTGGTCTTTGTATTGTTTGCGGGAGGATTAAGAAATCAAGAGTCGATCGAACAACAATTCACCGCTACGCAAACAGGCTTTTCTATTACAGGTAATATCATGAATAATATGTTGAGTGGTAATGCGCCACTCAGCAATCCGATTTTTACGCCTTGGTCGCCGATATTAGCTAGTCCGCTCAGTACGCAAGGATCCTTGTTTCAAGAACTTCGTTATGCTCAAGGTCCTACGGGCCATTACAATGGGCATACCGTGGCGATGACGGGTAATTATACCAATACTGGTTTGAATTTAAATATCAATCCAGACATGCCGACCTTATTTGAGTACTACCGCAAGCATACGAATCCTAATAAGAGTGCCGTGAATGCGTGGTGGATTTCAGAAGGCTTAGGACCTTATCCAAGTTTGAATTTCAGTCGACATCCGCTTTACGGACCACAATATGGCGCTAACTATATCAATCCATCCACGATTTTTGAAGGCTATGGACAGCAGTATTTAAGTGATGCGAAGACGTATCAGCCAGATGATGTGCAGCGCATGAAGACGGTGAAAGACTTTCTGAATAAGAGTTTTCATCGGGCGGCCAGTGAAATGCCTGGCGTACATAATGATGCGGCAGATAGCGTGAATATTAAACAGTTTATGGCCGATACCTATGCGAAGTTGGCTAATAATACGTTGCCATTACCAACACCAGGTGGCTCAAGAGCTAGTCTGACAGGTGATTTGACGAATATCGCTTATTCTTGGCAAGTCTTGGAAACCTTCAAGCCGGAGCTGACGGTGATTAATACATTTAACTTGGATGTTTGTCATTCTGATTTCAGTTCGTATTTAGAATATACGCATAGAGCGGATTACGGGATAGGGTGGTTATGGAATAAGATACAGTCTACACCGGGTTTAGCTAATGATACGGTGATGATTTGTATGCCGGAGCATGGACGAAATCTTTCTCCGAATGCCATTATCGATCCGTATGGTATGCGTGCGTTTGACCACACGAGTGATTCGAACAGTAGAAGGTTATTTGCGCTAATGGTTGGTCCGAATGGCAAGATCAAGTCGAACCAAGTTTTTGGCAGCAATACGGCGCCGGTAGGGGAGACGATTGATATCGTTCCTACGATTGCGCATTTATTAGGATTTTATAATGATATACCTTCGGGGATGTTACCAGGAAGGGTGCTAACGGAGGCCTTGGTATAGGCGATTCCTTTTATTTCGATAGCTCCTCGATGATTTTTGCTTCTGCTGCTGTAACGGGTTGAACCGATAAGCGGCTGTTCTTTACGAGCACCATATTGGCAAGGCGTTTATCTTCTTTTACGTCTTGTAATTTGACGGTCTTTTTGAATTTTTTGTGCGGAACGACTTCCACGGCTACCCAGTTTTTATCTTCGGTAGTAGGGTCTTGGAAGAAGGTTTTATTGACTTTAGCGCTACCTACTATTTCCATTCCTTCGTTGGAGTGGTAGTAGAAGCAGATATCGCCTTTTTCCATTGCTTTGAGGTTGTTACGGGCTTGGTAGTTACGAACGCCTGTCCAGTCGGTTTTACCGTCATTTACGAGTTGATCATAGGAGTAGACAAAGGGTTCGGATTTGATAAGCCAGTAGTTCATAGGAATAGGTTAGGGATATAAAGCTAAGTAACAAAGGGCGATGCTACAAAGTTCGTAAGAAAAATGTTGTGTAATTAAAAAACTCGTCTTATCTTTGTAGCGGAGGAATGGCAGAGTGGTCGATTGCGGCAGTCTTGAAAACTGTTGACTGTAACAGGTCCAGGGGTTCGAATCCCTTTTCCTCCGCCAGGTGACTATCTAAAAAAGTCCAAAAGCGTCTAAATCAAGCATTTAGGCGCTTTTTTGTTTTAGTTCTGTTCTTAAAATGTATCGTTTTGTCTATACTTTGGGTTTCTAAGCGGGTTTCTTTTTAGAACGCTCAAAAAAGAAACCAAGCAGTTAGACATATTTGGACATAATAAGACTGAAAAACAACAAGTTATGCGCACTTTTTCTTCCTTAGAAATGTAATTTTGTAATCACAAATGGGGGGCACAATTATTAAAAAATTGCGCCAATATGGTTTCTCAAAAAGCAAACTTCTCGCTGGTCGTTTACATCAGCAGAACCAAAACAAAACAGAACGGTGAAGTTCCCGTTCTGATGAAGATTAACATCAATGGAGAGCGTGTAGTCATGCAGCTCCATCGTAGCATTCACCCAGATCAATGGGACAGCAAACGCAACCGTGTTAGCGGTCGTTCGCATGAGGCTACTGAGTTTAATCGTTACATCGAATCAGTGCTTACCAGGGCACGACAAAAGTATTCGGAGCTAATTACCCTTCATGAGACGATAACGCCTCAGATGCTTCGAGATTCGATTCTAGGAGTAAATACAGCTAAGGCACGAATGATCGTTGAAATTTGGGATGATCATATCTCCGGATTACGCAAGCTCATCGGCAAAGAATGTACGGTTGCAACATGTCAAAAATACACCTCTGCTCGAAACCACTTCGTCAATTTTCTGAAGCTTAAATACAAAACATCTGATGTTCCGGTAAAGGCAGTTGACCATTACATGATTACTGAGTTTGCGATGTATTTGAAAACTGAACGAGGTTGCAATTTCAACACGGCAAACAAGTTCCTTCAAAACCTTAAAAGAATCACTTATCGATGCCTACATCATGGCTGGATATTAAAAGATCCATTTGCCGGAATCAGCTTAAAGATGAAGGAAGTTGACCGCCCTTATTTAAACGAGGAAGAACTTCAAAAGCTCATGGATTTTACTTCGCCATTTGATCGATTAAATCGGGTGCGTGACTTTTTTATTTTCTCATGCTTCACTGGATTAGCCTATGCCGATGTCAAGAAACTTAAGCGTAGTGAAATTGAAGTCAATGAAGCCGGTTACTGGATCAAAACCAAGCGCCAAAAGACTGGAGGCCGTGCTAACATTCCCTTACTAGAAGTACCGATTAAAATCATCAATAAGTATGTCAATATTGATATGCTTCTAGACAACGATCCAATTCTGCCTATCCTCAGCAATCAAAAGATGAATGCTTACATTAAGGAAATTGCAGACCTATGCGGAATCACAAAAATCTTGTCGTATCATGTGGCTCGTCACACCTGTACGTCGTCAAGTTCATTAGGACAAGTGTTAAACAAAACTAAGTGATTGATTTTGAATTTGCAATAGGTGATTAATTCGTCTTTGTAAAATGGTTTTTTGCTTGATTTCTTCTCTTTGTTTTAAAATTTTCGCACCCCTATTGAAGT
>CANGEV010000002.1 GCA_947452995.1 Chitinophagales bacterium | reverse complement strand
CGTTGGGTTAGGGATTAATTCGAATGCACCGTTTTCTTCGCCGTTTGTAGCTACTTTAACGCCTGATCCGTTTAATACCGCGTTCATATCACTTACTTCATTCAATACCACTTCGTGGACGTTACCGTCTACTGGTGTATTATCTGTGAAGCTTGTTACATCTGTAAATTCAGCATCTACAAAATAACGTCCGTTATGTTCGAATGCACCATGGAAAGTACCATCGATTTTCGCAGGACCATTACATTGTGTATACGTATTCACGTTTGATACCACTTGAGCACCACCCGCACACATTACACGGTAGTAGAACTGATAAGTTGTATTCACTGCTAAGTTAGTTATCAATACACTTACCTTACCTGTAGTTGCATTGTATGCACTTGCAGGAACCGCTAACACTGAATAACCAGTTGAAGTTGACTGTTTCCAATACAAACGGTAAGGGAAGCTAGTCGAAGCCAATGGATGTGCAGGCCATGAAATGGTATCACGAGAACAATGGTTCGCTACAGGAATAACTGTTGGAGCTACAGGAGCTGCAGAACAGCCAATCGTTGTACCTAACGTAGCAAAGTTCGTATAGAAGGCTTGTGTAGCATTGCTATACTTAGCCCATACTTGATAGTTCACACCTGAATTTAAACCTGATATGGTATAAGTACCTACAGAAGGACTTACATTCACCAATGAATAACCAGTAGAACCTACCACACGCCATTGTACGGTTACATTCGTAGCACCTGGTGCTGTCGGCAATGTAACAGTCAAACTAGAGGTAGCAGGATTGCTCAACGCGATATTTTGAGGGATCGCTTGGATGCTCAACATATAGTTACCTACAGGACTGCTTGCGCCGTTACCTGCTAATTGAACATAGATATCCTGACCAGCATACGGTGCAAGAATCGTACTTGCAGCGGTCATACTCAATACACCCGTCGTTGCACAAGCTAAGTTGGTATACGTTGGTGTACCAGTACATGGATCCACGCTTGCGGCATACGCTGCAAGGATATTACTAAAGTTCGTTGGGTTACCATTGAACAAGCTACGTAAAGTAACGTCAACACCACCGATAGTTGGAGCTTTGAACTTGAACCATACTGTATGTGCGTTAGAACCTAAGTTACCACATGGAGGTGTTGGTTCGTTAGCACCCAAGTTATTAGCATAAGCTGTAGAACCTGTATAGTATACGCAGTTGATACCTGTTGGAGGGTTAGACGTTGCATTGTTTGCAATACCCATAAACATTGGAGCACCACCATCATAACTACTCAAGATGTTAGCATTTCCACCCCACATTGCTGTGTTGTTTGAGAAGTTATTTGCACCACATGGATTGTTATTCACTGGAGGAGGAACAATACCATATACGCAGATATCAAAATTACCACTACCATAACCTAAACGTGCGTCATATACACGAACATAATAGGTATTTGTAGGTGTTCCAGAAGGAACATTCAATTGATACGTCTCAATTGCATTGTTAGTACCATTACTATTGTTTACACAAGCAACAACCGTTTGTGTTCCACCACATGCACCCGATACGATTTCAAAAGCTACATCGTAGTTTGAAGAACCTTGTACGCGTAATGTAACTGCATTCATACCTGCAGGACGAGTAAATGAATACCATACATCATCATCCGCATTACCACAAGTAGCAGTAGTTGGAGTAGCTGGTGTAGTTGGAATCGAAGCAGGATTATACCAACCATACTTCGATGTGCCAGGGATACTGTTACATGTAGGAGTGATTGTTAAAGCCGTAGAATGAGAACAATCATAGTTTGCAGGATATTGCTCAACAAATACTGAATCAGAAGTAGTTGTTGTACAACCTGTGGTTAAGTTACGCGCAGTGATTGTATACACAGAATCCAAACGAGGATTTGCATATAAAGTATTTGCAGCACCACCAGCATTGTACGGAGTACTAGCTGTCGCATTCATATACAATGATTGTGCAGGAGTCCAATAGAATGGATTTGAATTGAACGAGTTATATCCAAAACGTATATTAGGACGTTGTGAATAGGTTGTACCAGTAATACTTGGAGCCATACTGTTGATGGTACAATTGTTATCCGCATGGAAGTTAATTGTAGAAACAAATGCAGTTGCAGATTGATTTACAATGTCATTTGAGCTGAAACTTGTTGTACAAGAACTAGTACCATTACATACAGAACAGTTAGAGAAGCTTACGTCCACAACAACATTCGATGTTCCGTTCCAAGTGAATGGAGTAGTAAATGTGTAAGTCTTCCAACCTGAACCTGTTAACATAAACCCGGCAGTATTTGTATATACTTGTGTTAGACCAGTGGTTACCAAAGCTGCAGTAGAGAAATTAGCAGTACTTGTATTACCCATTTGGATATTGAAATACTGATAATTGTATGTAGTATTAGCTACTGACGCTAAGTTAAAGGCCAAAGAAGTAATCTGACCAGCAGGAATACCAGCAGCCGTCAATTCTGCAGCAGTGATAATATATTGTTCATGAGAAGAACCATAATACAACCCATAAGGAGAAGGATATACTGAGCTTGAATTTTGAGTCGTACCAGTTCCAATAATAGCCAAACCTGTAGATCCATTCGTACCTCCTGTCGCAGTTAACTGTGCAGGTGAACCAACGAGCATATGCGGTGATACTGGTGTAACAGTAACAGCAGAAGGGTTAGGGTTTACTACCACCAATACTGAATCCTTGTTTTTACAACCTGTTCCAGCATCAATTGCATTAACACGATAGTAATTTTTAGTTTGAACTGTAGTCGTCGGAGTTGGTGTTACAGTTTGCGCTGCACCACTCAAAGAACCTGGAGTCCAAGTATACGTATAATTAGAATTCGATGAAGTTACGTTCAAGCTTGAACTTCCTCCAGCACATACCGTATCTGTAGCAGGTGTCACAGAAGCCGTAATAGACGGAGCCGTAATAACAACAGCAGGAACAGCTTGCGGCGTAGACGCACAACCAGTAGACAATTTCCAATCATAGAAATAGTAGTAGTAGCTTGTAGAAGCACCACTAGTATAAGCTGATGTGATACTTGCAATACCTGGTATAGTATAAGGGTAAGTATAACCAGTGGTCACCTCACGAATTAAACCAGTCAAACCTGTAACTGCAGTTACCACTAATCTATTTCCGGTTCCTGCAGGAACGTTAAAGTTTAATGGAAGCACCGTTTTAACAGGGCTTGAAGAAAGACAAGATGTAATGTTGAGTGTAGTGCTTTGCAATACAGTACCAGCTGCATTCTTCACTGCTACAGTAATGGTAGCAGGACCAGCAGTAGTGTTTATTGGATATACGGCAACAGACTGTAATAAGAATGGAACTGTAGCATCAAACATCAAACCGATATCAGAGAAACCGGAGTTTGTTGAGTTAACCACATAGTTAGCCAAACCTAAGTTAAACATTGTACCACCTTGTGATGCCGAAACATAATAATTCGTAGTACTTGATAATGTTGGAGTAGTATACGTCCCTCCAAGAGCTAATGGAACCGACATTGAACTAGTTTGCAACCATTGAGGTGTTGCACCACTAGAGGCAGTTGCATTCAAGGTAGCTGTACCAATACCACAAGGCGTAACTGTTTGAGAAGTCGATGTAATAGTTGGTGTAACTGCATAAGTTGACTTAACACCAGTTTGATATTTAGTTGTTGACGCAACACCTGTACCACAATTCAAACTCAATCTATAATCCAACGAACTTGTATAAGTTGCAGGAGTATATGAGCCAGAACGTGCACCAGTAATTACTGACCAGGTATTAGTACCTAGAGGAGAACTCTCCCATTTGAATGAGTCAGCAGCGAAAGTTGGCGATAAATTCAAAGTAGGAACCATTGAATAATACGTACACATACTATCACTTGTTGAAGTTAAATTGAAGATAGGCGCTGTTATAGTACCATTACCCAAATTAACTGAACATGCTTGGTTTGAATTATACGTGATCCAAACAGGATATGTACCAGCATTCAAGTTGAAGTTATTAGCAGTTTGCCAAGTAGAACCCGAATTAACGCTATATGCATAATAGTTTACATCATAATATTTCACATCGAAATTATCAATCGAGTGTTCATCATATACAGCTCCCGTACGAGAAACAAATACATGCGACCAGTTAGATTTATTGGTTGCTAAATAACCATTCGGTAATTGAATGTTCGTAAAAACAGGAGTCCCATTTACCTTAACTGTTACTTGACCAGCTGTGTTAATAGTAATCTGAATATGCGTTGTTTTATACGTAGTAGAACTTGAGTTAGTCCATGAAGTTGATGCATTATAAGCTAAAACACCAGGAGTTGTAGACGTTTGGTTCAACACATTACAATTGTACATCAAATAAATACCAGGGGCATTACTACCATTTGCATATTCATCAAAAGCTAATTTCAACTTCGTACCAGAACCATTTTCAGGATTAGTACCGTTGGTAGCTGGGCTAGGAATTTGCACAACGTCGTCACCGAAGCTATACGAAATACCATCAGCATAACCGTTACCATATAATGTAACGATATCGAAATTAATGTCAAATGCATTTGCATTAAGCGCAGACGGATTAAACACTTGAATACCGCCACCCGCTTGGCTTGCAGCATTCTGTGTCATAATCAACTTACCACTACTTACTGTACCTGTACCAAAGACTTGAGCAGACGCATTGTTTGTAAATGCAGCATTGAAGTCATTATAATACCAAGGTAATAATGGAGGGTTTGAACCAGGAACAACCAAAATCGTTCCATCACCAACGTTAGCACACGTTGCAGAACTCGTCACATTGAATGAAGCACCTGTAATTGTAGGTAAAATTGTAACGTTTAAACTTGATGGATTCGACCAACAACCTGAAGTATTATCCAATGAACGAACTACAACAGTAGAGTTTGTTGTAACCGTTAATGGATTACTTGCATTATTACTTTGACTGAATGTACCAGTACTTGTTTGCCAATAGTAGGTTTCACCTGCTGGAGCAGAAGCAACTGTTACTGTAGTACCAGACGAACATGCAGGATTAGCTGCAGCAACTGGAGTTGTTGGTGCATTAGGACCTGCAGGGAAACTGTTTACTGTGATAGAACCAGCACCTGTTGACCAAATATTGAAAGCTGAATTATATGCACGGATATAATATGTTCCATTTGCATAAATACTTAAAGGACCGCTAACAAGATTTGCAGAAGTATGGAAAGTATCTGTAGCAGAATTTTGCCAGTACCAATCAACACCAGTAGCAGGAGTACCTGTAGGTACAATTGTAGTACCTGCAATACAACTAACAGGAACTGCACTTAAAGTTGGGTTAGCAGGTGTTGCCGGCAAACCAATCAAATTCAAGAAATAATCCATCGTTTCACCATAATAGAATGGTGCTGTAGAACTACTCGTACCATTCGTACATGCATCACCAGGTCCTGCATAACCAATATAACTATAATAGTTAGTACGAAGACGAATCTTTGCTGCTGCCGTAGGAATCGTTACCGGAGCAACAATTTGCATTGATAAAGTCTGAGATGAACCTGTAGTACCGGTACTCGTAGATCCTAAATTATAATATTCAGAAGCGTCAAATACACCATTTGCATTCCAGTCAATCCATGCTAAAATACCAAAATAACCATAATCACAACGAACACTTAAAGTATAGGTTTGACCAGCAATGATATTGGTGTTAACTGTATTCGGTACTGCAGTATAGTAAGGAGCAACGAATTGTGTAGCAGGGTTTGTATAGTTAATCGTACCCAATTGAACTTGTAAAATCTTACCATACACGGTATAGTTAGAAGCAGGATAGTTATAATCCGTATAGTGTGTAGACTGACAATAACAGTTTACATACGTATTTAAGGTAACGCTGACGTTAGCTGAAGAATCATAAACACCAGGGTTATAGTTACAACCGATTACGCAATGGTACATGGTCGCAACTGTAATACCAGGGTTATTGTATGTAGGGTTAGTAGCACCTGGAATTACGCTCCATGTAGTACCACCATTGGTAGATTTCATCCATTGGAAGTTCAAACCACCAATCAACGTAGGATTACTTGCACCGCTCAATGAAAGCGTGAAAGGCCATCCAGAACAGATTGGATTAGCAGAAGAAACTGTTGTTCCAGGTGTAATAGTAGAACAGTGTGGTAATGGGAAACCATCAAACTCATCCGCTCCAATATCACTTGCAGTAGCACCGCCATTCACAGAACCAGCAGGACCAGGACGGCTTTGACCATCAAAGTCAGTTGTTACAGCAGCTAATGTTTGTCCACCTGATTCAAATAATGTAGGAGTCGTACCAAAATTCAAATGCAAGTCGGTTGCAGAAACAAATGGTACAGGCAAATTCAAAGAATTCGCATCTACACCAGCACCCATAGCAGCTTTAAATGCAGTCATAGTTGATGTTGAAACACCATTTACATAACCAACATTGTATGCACCATAAGGAGTACTTGCAGATGTTGTTCCATAATAATCATTATAATCCCATGAAGTAAAGGTTGGAGCTACAGCCCACCATACTGAGTAGAATTGAGAACCTGCTACAGTAGACTTCATCTCGTTTACAAAGATGTTATTCTTTACTTCTAAGCCGGTTTGAGCTGTTACAGACAATAAACACGCCGACATTGCTGAAGAAGTATTCAAAGAAACTGTACCTGCTAAATAAATAGAATTATTATAGATTTTAGTATTCGTTGTAGCCACAGACAAGCGGATACCAAAAGCATTATACGTTGTAGATGATGACGAATAGTTTTCAGTCATGATATCATAAATCATGTTATTTTTAATCGTAACACCAGCTGAAGCGCCATTTATGTGGATACCATAAGCACCCCAACCACCTGTATTGATATACATACCGTGTATTTTATTACCATCGATATTACCAGTAGCATTTACACCAACACGAATACCCGTTGGATAATAGTTCGTACCTGTAGAGAATACTCCATCAATGTCATTCCCTTGGATATTAAAGTTCAACGCATTATCAACTTCCACACCAAAATCAGTTACGGCATAATAAGGCGCAACAGAAGTACTTTGTGTATATGGAGCTGATTGTGCACCAATCACGTTATTCTTAATTACAACGTTAGAGGATTTATTTGTTGCACTATTTAGACATGAAATACCAATCCATACTTTACGAATGTTGTTATTTTGGAACGTATTGTTATCATTGTTTTCACCAGCTGAGGTTTGTGCACCTGTAGTTGAAGAAACGATACCATAAATATTCGTAGAAGAAGATTGTGCAGCATTCGCCCAAATATTACAATTCTTCACGGTATTATAAGTAGCACCACTATTCGCACCACCTAATGAAGCTAACCAAATTGCAGCATTCGCAGCAGTAGAGGTATTAACAAAATTCAAATCGCGAGAAGTAGATCCATTATTTGAACCATCGATTGTGATATAGTCTGCACCATTCAACTTAATAAAACCTGTTGCCGTTGAAGAACGGAAATATACCGTATTAGAAGAAGCAGGCTTAATAGTCAAGGTATTCGATGAACTTGCAAATGGATTCACACCAAAAGTTACAGGGAATGTTTCTGTTGTTGCATTGTACAAGGTATCTGTCAATAAGAAAACGATATTTCCACTTAAGCAATTTACATTGTATGCGGCAGCGGCTGCTGTAAGGGTATTGAAACCACCATTGGCAGCCTGACCAGCACCTACTGGATAGGTACCAGACAATTGATTACCTATTGAATAAGAATACGGTGTTGTTGGAGGAGTGGTAACTGTATTAACATTTGTCATTACAGCACCGACAGGCAAAGAACCCATATTTGCAGATGGAGTCGCTAAGTCTTGTGCAACGATATAGTAAGAAACAACATCATTAGGCACTAAGCCACCCATAGCAGCAGCTCCAATTACAAACGACCAAGTACCTGACTTATACGAACCCGCAGTACGTGTACCAGCAGCGCTGTACCAAGTACCTGAATTCTTTTTGAAATAGATGGTTGGTGCTAAGGTTGTATCCACCCCAGTATAGTCTGCGATAGTCGCAGTAATTGTTCTGTCACCTGTATTACAAGTGAAGCCAGCTGCCGTATGCGTAATAATTGGAGCAGCCAAGTCAAGAGCTGTATAGTTACCCTCATATGCACCCATATCCGGACCCGCAGGAGAACTACCTAAATAACCCACATTACCTTGACGTACCGTACCAGCATAATCGGTAGTGATACCACCAGCAACTAATGCAGTACCGATTTGTTGTGCAGCACTTTCAATTTGCGTTGCAACCGCAGGATCTGGCTTAAAGAAGTTTGCATTGGAAGAAGTCTTGCTTAAGAATGAAGTGTTTTCAGAAAATGAAGCAGATTCACGAGCGCCAATTGCACCCTTCATACCAGCAAATGTATTATAGCCTGTTGTACCATCATAGAAATAATAATATACGGTTGAAGAACCACTACCATTCGCTAGGAAATAGTTATTGTTGTTTGAATTGGCATCATACTCCGTATTCAAATAAGTACCCACAGCACCACCAATACGCATACAAGTCATTTTACTTGATGGCGTAGCATTCGTATTAGCTGCATAGTTCATAATTAGGTTATTACGTACATCCAATTTGGCAGGATAGGTTGTACTTGCATTAAAAATACCATGCGCCCCGAAAGCTGCTTGCGCAGAAGTTCCGAAAACAGACAAGGTATTATAATACAATTTAACAGGGTGTGCAGTTGAAGTACCCGCACTATAATAAGCATAACAACCACCTGAAGAGTTAGAAGAAGCATTTGCACCTGCAGAACTGTTACCAACAGAGATGATATTGTCATATAAAACCATATTGCCCACATTGACTGGGCAATAACCATAGTCATAGAATCCATAGATAGTAGAGGCTCCCGCGGTTGCAGCTCCATTTTTAATATTCTTGATGGTATTATGATGAATAAAGATATCTCCTGTTTCAACATATTTATACCACGAATAAATTATGGATGTAGCTCCATTACTTGTTAAATCAGCGATGGTATTGTTGTAATAGTTACTTGTAGCTGCATTGTATTGATAGTAATCGTAGAAGCCATAAATAGATCCACTAGAAGTTAAGCCTGTGGTGCTATTATTATAGTAATTTACGATATTACCGTAATATGCATATAGATAAGTCCCATAGATAGTTCCTGTAGAAGTGCCCCAGTTAACAGTGTTCAGGTTGTTACCATATACATTCCAATTGGTTCCATAGTAGTAGTCATAGAAACCATAGAAAGTACCCGACGCAGCAGTACCAGCATTGGTGATGTTAGAAATGGTATTATTGTAAATATTACAATTATAATTCCCCCCCATATAATAGGTCGCATATAGGGTAGCAGAAGTTGCTGTAGAAGCGAGGGTAATATTGTTAATTACATTGTTAAAGATATTGGTTGTAGTTCCTACTGTATTATAGTTTGTAGAGTAATAAGGCGCAAATAAATACGTTGTACCTGTGGTTACTGCATTACGTGTGATGTTGTTTAAGGTATTACCACTAAATTCAGTGTTTGTTTGACATTGGGCGTACATATAAAAACCATAACAAGAACCTGTGCTATTTGCAAATGTACCTGTCAGTGAATTGTTCTTGAAGTACCCTGTAGCACCCACAGTTGCGTAGTAAGCATACATAGCATACCATGTACCCGTAGTAGTACCAGTTGTAGCCCAAGTAAATGCATTATTACTGATATCCATATTACCACCTTTGTAGTAATTGTAAATACCGTACATGGCAGTTGAACCAGCACCACCAGTCATGGTAATCGTATTACCCTTGATAGTTGCGTTTTCAAGAAGACCTGAGGTGGCAGTTTGATTTGCATTGTAAATTTGATAGCATGATCCTGCTGTGGGAGCTACAGTAGCACTACCATTGATAGTCGCACCAGCATTATAGTTGTTTAGCGTATTGTAAGATGCATTTAGATTCAATTGATTCAATGAGTAAATACCGTTACAAATATTTGTTGTGGCAGCAGGTCCGAATGATTTAATAGTGTTACCCGTAGCAACAGAACTACCACCGAAATCATTATTAGTGTCCCAATATGTAAGCACAGAACTATTGAAATAGCCTTTAATATAAATACCGGAACCAATTTTTTGAATCGTATTAGAATAACATCTATTATAGCTATTCGCATCCGTTACAGCAGTTGGTGTGAAAGCAGTACTACCCCCAACCTGAAAGTTTTGAAATACGATACCCGCAGATTGCACACCTCCCATCATGGTAATGGTACAATTCTTAATGGTATTGTACTGACAACCATCAAAAGGAGCAGCAGAGTTCAATTTGAAGAACCCATAGCCCCATTCCATTTGCGTCGTCGCAGTTGCGTTGGTTGAAGGATCTATCAAATCGATGCCGTCTATTGTAACGTAGTCCGTTCCAGACAAAGAAAAAATTCCTTCACCGATACCTGAGTAACCAGTTGCGGCTGTGCTTACACCGGCACCTGCAATTGTCCCAACGAAAGCAGTTAACAATGGATTGGTACCAGCACCCGACTTTTGGAAAGTCAAGGTCTTGGTTGCGCTAAGCGAGGCATTCAAGGTAGTTGAACCTAACTTATAACCGCCGGAAGGAGCAGTTTCCGTCCAACCCGCAGGTACATTAATCACAGCACCGCCGATGCCGACACCATTGGTGTTTAAGTCAGTGATCGCAGCAGCGATTGAGGTGTAATCCCCACCACTAGCAGCAACCGTTTTCGTTCCTGTGACCTGCGCTCGCACTTGCGTACTCAACGAAAACGCTGCAATGAGCGCAATCGCCAAAATACCCAAACGACGCAATCTCCAGGAGAATTTGTGGTTTGTTTGTTTCATGTTGTTTATTGGTGTTTGTAAAATTTTCATGAACTAAAAATGAACTTTGTGCTCATTTAGGATGCGCAAAATATAGAACCAAATGCGAATTCACTATACCTATTTCTAGGTATTTTATCACATCTTTGCCTAGAATTTTCACATATAATTGATTTACAACTATTTAATGGTCTTGTAAATGTTCATATCTTTTAGAAGCTAATAAAATTTATCTTTTTGTAATTTAGCCAACTATGCCCCGTAAACTGCTTGTCCTAAATTTACTCATTTGGTGTCAATTTTTGTACTTAAACACTGTTTTTGCACAAAATAAAAATTATATTTTTTCGTATTATAACCAAGAGCAACGGCTCGTTTCATCCACGATCTCGGGTGTCTTGAAGGACAAGCAAGGATTCATCTGGCTTTTTAGTGAAAACGGGATCGGAAGATTTGATGGCTATAGTTTTAAGAATATTAGCTCCGAGATTACCTCTCCGCCCCCCTCGCCTATTCGATTAAAGGCATATGCCCAATCAAAAGAAACGAATACAATTCTTTTTATCACTCAAGATTATATTGCTAGCATTTTACCAGGTAAAACCAAATTCGCCATCACTCAAAAATTAGATCCTGTTGGCTCAAGTTGCTATTTCATTGAAGATGAAAACAACTTTATCATTCACAATACAAATGCAAAAAAAATAATTGTATTTAACAGCCTTGGAACCCTCATAAACACGATAGATATAAGTCAATGGCCACCTTCCAAAATCGGAAAAGAAACCATCAATGAACAGCTTGTAATTCAACAAAAGAAACAAGTTGTTTTTTATAATTATCGCACGAATAAAAAAACAATTTACCCTGTTAAAAGTGAATCTCCTTTGGATAAAATTCCTAAAATATTCCCAAGCACATATAAAAACTTATCAAAATGCATTGTTCTCAATGAGGAGATCTATGATTATAACCTAAAAAACAATCAATTTTCGGAATCTCAACAAGCTGAAGACATTCAAGCACAAATTCGTGCAGCTTCTCAAATAATAGCTTCAGGAGACAGTATTTATTATTTACGAAACAAAAACTCGATTATACTATTTAAAAGAGGATTGCCGCATCCCATAAATTTGATAACGGACAATTCCCACTACAAAGGAATTAAGCTGATTGCAAAAGGAATGCACGGCAACCTCTGGGTGATTTGCGAAGATGAGAAAATGCTAGAATATGATCACCGCCTAAACAAAATCATCACAGTCGACCTACCTTTGGCAGGTAGCGGACTATCCATCACGAATAATTTGGAGAGCATTTATACAGATGGGGAAGTAACTTGGCTAACATCTCCTGGCAATGGCTTAATTAAAATGGAATATCGTGCTTCGATGTTTACGCCCTACAATCCATATCAAGATTTTAAAAGCATAAGCGATAAATCCCCTTACAAATTAAATATTCGCACCATTTGCGAATGGCAAGCTAATAATATGCTAATAGGCTCGCTTGACGGATTACTAGCCTTTGATAATTTAAAAAGAAAATTCGTAGAACCAAACTTCCCAACTGAGATTAAAAAAGAACTGAGTAATTTACCCATAAGCGCTATTTTAAAAGATCCAGAAGGTGATTTGTGGATCTCTGGATGGCATGAGTTAAAACTTATCTGTATATCCTCTACAACCAAAAAAGGGCAAGTGATTTTCGCTCAAAAGGATGCAAGCATCATTGAAGGCACGATTCGATCGATGTTTTTTGATAATCAAAATAATTTATGGTTAGGGACTCCTGATAATAAAATTTACAAGTGTGATTGGCATAAATTAAAAAAAGGTATTGCAAACCCGGCAGAAGCCATTTTAGGATTCAAACCAAACAATGGGGATATTCCAAACTTTGGAATTACATTTAATTTTAGTCAGCCAGATCCTTTACGTTTGCTTATCGCCTGTGAAAACGGGTTAATAGAATATAACTACTTACAAAAAAAATTAAGCAAGAAGCTTAAACCTAAAAATAACAGTATTAAAATCACCAACATCCGATGCATACTGAATGAAGGTAATGGTTGGCTGTGGTTAGGTTCTAATGGAATGGGGTTAATTCATTATAATTATCTTACTGATTCGTTGAAAATAACGAACGCGAGTGACGGACTGGGAGACAATTATATCTATTCCATACAATATGGTAAGAAAAACGAAATTTGGATGGGAACTAACAATGGATTGAATATCTATAATTGTGTAACAAATAAATTTCAACGTTACTCAAGTATTGATGGTTTACAAAGTGCAGAATTCAATACAAATGCATCTTTAAAAACAAGTAATAATTTTTTAGTTTTTGGAGGAGTAAGCGGAATCAACTATTTCAACCCAAACACGACTTTATTCCCGTCATTCAACAATCCAATCTATATTACCTCCATTTGGAATAATGGAAAAGAGATTCCTAGCAATCTAAATAAATTAGACCTTAATTATTTTGACAATAATTTAAAAATAGAATTCGCGGCGCTCGGCTATTTAAGAAATAATGAATATCAATATGCCTACCAATTGGAAGGTTTAAGTTCTGAATGGATTACATGCGGAACGCAACGCGAGGCTAACTTTTTAAAAATCCCTCCAGGTGAATATGTTTTCAGGGTAAAAGTTGCTGACTGCTATGGTAATTGGACTTACCTTGCCACACCACTTCTAATTAATATCAAAACGCCATGGTTCAAAACGTGGTGGTTTTATCTTATCATAATTATTCTAGTTGCGTTAATAATAACATTAATCATTCGATCCAAGCTTGGCCAATACAAAGAAATGGAGGAAATGAGAAATAGCATTGCAAAAGATTTACATGATGAAGTTGGTGCGAACCTTAGCAACATCACATTATTTTTAGCTATAATAAATCAAAAACTAGACAGCGAAAATACGGAGGCAAAAAGGCTACTATCTAAAATCAGCAACTTTACTCAATCATCTCAAGATGCAATGAGTGACATCGTGTGGATGATCAATGTTAAAAACGATGAATTTGACAATCTTTCTATTAAAATGAAAGATTATGCAAGTTCGCTCAGTGAAGATATTCCTGTTAACATTAGTTTCCATGTTGATCCTGCCTTAAGTAGACAAAAAATGGGAATGATACAACGTAAAAACATCTATTTATTCTACAAGGAAGCAATCAATAATG
Organism: Chitinophagales bacterium; assembly: GCA_947452995.1. Lineage (GTDB taxonomy): Bacteria > Bacteroidota > Bacteroidia > Chitinophagales > CAIODY01 > JAHEYX01. Next base: position 179,326 of record CANGEV010000002.1, on the reverse strand, counting down.
CCTTGAAATATGCGAATGCCTCGAAACTTGAAATACAGGCAAATTATAAACAGAAGATGCTTTACTTAGAAATAAGAGATAATGGAATAGGGTTTGATGAATCAACCATAAAACAAGGCAATGGACTGAAAAATATGCGTAAACGGGCAGAGCAATTGAATGGTAAAGTAAATATCCGCAGTAAAATAAGTGAAGGCACTTCAATCACTTTGATTTGTCCATGTTCAAATCACTAACATTAGTGACACTACGCTCTAATTCTTTATTGTATATTGAGACATGATTTTTATACTAGCATATGACGATAATATAGCGCGTCTGGAAGGCATTGAGCTTCTGATCAATCAATCACCTGACATGCATTGCATTGGTGCATTTGAAGACTGCACTAAAATCACGCAACAAGTAATAAATTTAAAACCGACCGTAGTTTTAATGGATATTGACATGCCTAAAATAAATGGTATCGAAGCTTTAAAACTAATTAAGAAAACGGTTCCTGCATTACCCGTTATCATGCAAACAGTGTTTGACGATGACGATAAAATTTTTGCCGCCTTACAAGCAGGTGCCAGTGGCTATTACTTAAAGAAAACCGCCCCTGAAAAATTAATAGAAGGAATCCGAGAGGTGGCGCAAGGCGGGGCTTATATGACGCCGTCTATTGCAATGAAGGTTTTAAATATTTTCCAAACTATTACACCAAATAATGAGAGAGGTAAAGCCCTCTTTAATCTTACGGAGAGAGAAATTGAAATTTTAAGCTTAATGGTCGAAGGCTTAAATTATAAAGCCATTGCCGAACGCTTCAGTATTTCGTGGCATACCGTAAATGCACACACTAAAAAAATCTATGAAAAACTTCATGTGCATTCTGCGCAAGAGGCTGTCGCTAAAGCTGTGAAGCAAAACATAATATAAATCCCAAAATCCGATAAATGGACATACAACCCACTTTAATCAATCTTAAAAGATAAAGTTTAAAATGACAAGCAGATAGATAAGTTGTAATGCTGATAATTTTAACTTTTTATATAAAATATCAAGTAAATCCCTACCTTTGCACTCCCTTTGCAGGTGTGGCGTAATTGGCAGCCGCGTCAGACTTAGGATCTGATGCCTTACGGGCGTGGGGGTTCGAGTCCCTTCACCTGCACTGTAAACCCCGTTCCAATTTTTGGTGCGGGGTTTTTTCGTTATCCCCCTTCCCCATTTTTAATTCTTAATTTTTAATTCTTAATTATTAATTGTTAGTTATCTTTGCGCCCTTAATCAGCCTACTGAAAAAGGCTAAACAATTATTATGGCTACAATAAATCGTACTAATCTTGGTCTATTACACGACCGCGTTGAATTGACAATCACCACAACTGAATTCATGCCTCGCGTGGAAGCAGGACTAAAAAAGCTTTCTAAGCAAGTAGCGATGCCAGGTTTCCGCCCAGGCAAAACCCCTGCTAGCTTCATTAAATCAAAATATGGTTTAGAAGTGATGGCTGACGAAATCGGCAAAATGGCGAACGAAGAATTAGACAAATTCATCCGTGAAAATAATATTCATTTCCTTGGCAACCCTTTGGCACTTCCTGTTACAGGCCAATCCTTGGATATCAACGCTCCTGCTGATTATACGATGGCTTTTGAAATCGGTATTCAACCTGAATTTCAATTGCCTACTTTCTCTGGAATCGAAGAATTGGAATTAACCGTGGATGCTGAAGTACTCGACAAAGAAATCGGATACGAACAAACACGTCATGGCAAAAGCGAACCCGCTGAGTCTGCCGAAGAAAATGATGTGGTAAGTGTTCAAATCGAAAACGCTGCTAGCAATTTCTCTAAAACAGTCAACATCCTTGTTTCAACGATTAAGTCGGAAGCTGCGCGCAAACAAATCATTGCGATGAAAAAAGACGAAAGCATTGCTTTCGATCTTGCTGCAGCATATGAGGGCGACAAAGAATTTATCTTGCACCGTGTATTGAATATCGATCATGCAACTGGCGATGCTTTAGATATGTCTGCCATGAACGTTACATTGAAACAAATCTATCGTTTAGAAAAGGCAGAATTAAATGCAGAATTGTTTGAAAAGGTATTCCCTGGCCGTGGCGTCGTAGATATCGACGGCTTCAAATCTGCCATGAAAGAAGAATTGCAAAAAGTTTATGCTAAAGAAGGCGAACGTAAATTATTCCATGATTTACAAGACTATTTAGTTAAGAATACCACATTCGAACTACCAGAAACCTTCCTTCGTCGTTGGTTGAAGTCAGTTGCTAAAACGGATATCTCTGACGAACAAATGGAACGTGAATTCCCATTGGTAATGAACGATACTCGTTGGACATTAATCAAAAACAAAATCGTTACTGATAACAATATGCAAGTACAAGAAAAAGACTTGCATGATGAGGTAATGGGCTATTTGCAAGAATCATATGGTGAAATGGAACCAACTTTCTTACACGATCTTTGTCATCGTATCCTCGCTAATGAAAAAGAGCGTGAATACATGGTTGACAATATGATCAATAAGCGTGTTATGGAATTCCTTCGCGGCTTAGCAAACCCTACTAAACGCCAAGTTAGCTTGAAAGAATTCGAAAGCCTAACAGCACACACTCACTAATCTTACGATTAACACATAAAAAAAGCCGCTTCCTAGAAGCGGCTTTTTTTATGAACCCAATTCATAATTCTTAATTCTTAATTAATTAAGCTTTCTTACTTCGCATCAGATATTCTGCCAATAAAATTAGAATAGATGAGATAATAGTACTGAAAACAATTTTCATTAAGGCCCAACCAAATAACTGTAAGCTCCATACCTGAAGCATAAATAAGATAAAATGATGGATTAATACCATGGAGACGACATATATAACGAAGTTGAAAGTACCTGTACGGGTAAGATTTAATTCACCAAACTCTTCTTCATTCAAACCTGGAAAAAACAATCTTAATAAGGTAGGGCGTATAAAAGTGATAGCCAACAACGCGGCAGCATGTAAGCCGGAAGCATTGGTGAAATAACCCACAATATAACCCATAACAAAGGCGATCAACAATCCTCCCCATCTTGGTACGCCAAGTGGTAATAAAATGATTAAAAGCGGATAAATATAGGGATTCATCAATCCGTGCAACTCCACATGGTTCAATACCAGTACTTGCAATAACACATAGAGTGCAAAGCGTAGGGTCAAGCGTATATAAAGCTGACTATTCATCCGACTTTGTTTTAGCTTTTAACGAATCCACTTCCGCACGCATTAGCGGATTTACCACATACACATAATTCATATTGGCAAAATCCGTACTCAATTTCACTTTCACACTATAGAAATTAGACCCTTCATTCAACTCAAACTTTTCCACGCGTCCAACCATATATCCTGGTGGATAAAACCACGTTTCACTGCTTGTAAATACAGTATCTCCTTTTTTCAATGGAACATGCTTAGCGATATCATCAATCTCAGCATAGGAAGCATTCATACCCTTCCATGTAAGGCTGACGAAATTACTTTTGTTTACACGAACACTCACTTTTGTTTTGTTATGCAGCAAAGACAATACAGTCGAGTAATGATCACTCACATCTTTTACAACACCCACGATTCCATTATTAACCACAACGCCCCAACCACTCTTAATACCAAAGTCTTTACCCTTATTGATAATTAGATAATTATTTTGATTGGTAAACGTATTACCAACTACACGAGCCATCATAAACTTAAAGGCAGGATGTTGAAGACTATCCAAAATAAGTTTTGCTGAATCACTCTGAATCATATAGGCGTCAGGCAACAAGGCTCTTAAACGCGCATTTTCAGAGGCCAAACTATCATTCACACGACGCAATCGAAAATATAAGCGCATGTCGGAATACCATTCTTCAACAGAACCGCGCATGGTTAAAGCTGTATTGTTGAAAGATGAATTATGATAATCACTTTCATTAACGATCAACCAACCCGACCAAATCTCTAAGAGAACAAAGAGAATGACAGCGAAATATTTAGTAATAAATTGAAATAGATTGCGCATGCGAATGAGTCAATCTATTAGCTCATTAAGAATGGATACTTATGAATATTTTTCAATGCGATTCCAGTACCACGAACTACGGCACGTAATGGGTCGTCAGCAACGTGAACAGGTAACTTCGTTTTGTTTTGAATACGCTTATCCAATCCACGCAATAAGGCACCACCACCTGTTAGGTAAAGTCCATTACGATAAATATCAGAAGCTAATTCCGGAGGCGTTGTTTCTAAGGCCTTCAATACAGCTTCTTCAATTTTAGAAATCGATTTATCTAAGGCGCTCGCAATTTCGCTGTATGAAACAGTGATTTCTTTCGGAATACCCGTCATAAGATCGCGACCACTTACACGATAGTCGTCTGGTGGATTATCTAATTCTTTCAAGGCAGAACCAACATGAATCTTTATGGATTCAGCTGTACGTTCACCAATGAGCATATTATGCGCTTTACGAAGATACTCGATGATATCACCTGTAAATTCATCCCCAGCAACACGAATGGATTGATCGCAAACGATACCCGCTAATGCGATGACAGCAATGTCTGTTGTTCCTCCGCCGATATCAATAATCATATTTCCAACTGGCTCTTCAACATCGATACCAATACCGATAGCAGCAGCCATTGGCTCATGTATCAAATAAACTTCTTTACCACCTGCTTGCTCTGCACTATCCTTTACAGCGCGCTTCTCTACTTCTGTAATAGCACTTGGAATACAAATAACCATTTTCCAAGACGGTGTGATGAACGGACGATTCGGATGAATCAATTTAATCATCTCGCGAATCATACTTTCTGCCGCGTTAAAATCGGCAATTACACCGTCACGCAAAGGACGAATCGTTTTCAAATCTTCGTGCGTGCGCTCATGCATCTGCATCGCTCGTTTGCCAACAGCAATTACTTTGCCTGTTAATTTATTGATTGCAACGATTGAAGGCTCGTCTACCACGACTTTATCATTGTGAATGATCAAGGTGTTAGCGGTGCCCAAATCCATAGCGATTTCGTGCGTAAGAAAGTTAAATAGCGCCATTTTCGGGTATAATAATTATTCGTCTACAAAAGTGATTTTTTTTCAGCACAATAAGAAACAGAAAAAGATATTTTTTTTCGTCTTTTTCGGCTTCCTGACGAAATTGTACGCAAATATGGAAGTTTTATTTTGCCAAATGAATTAAAAAACTTAAATTTGCGCCCTCATACGGAGGGTGTAGCTCAGCTGGTTAGAGCATCGGATTGTGGTTCCGAGGGTCGGGGGTTCGAACCCCCTCATCCTCCCGTCTTAAACCCCGCTTCTTAGAAGCGGGGTTTTTTGTTGTCTATTTTCAAACAATAAGAGCAAAACACGTGTTATGTTCTTATGATTTACAAATTAGAGCGCTCGCAAATTCTCCCTATTTCCCTTGAAAAGGCTTGGGAATTCTTCAGTCGTCCAGAAAACCTTAATGAAATTACACCTGACGAACTTTCCTTTAAGATTATCACTAAAGTTCCTGGCAATGTTTATGAAGGATTAATGATCGCCTACAAAGTAAAACCATTTCCACTCGTATCCTTCGACTGGCTTACAGAAATAACACATGTAAAAGCTCCGCATTACTTTGTGGATGAACAACGTATTGGCCCCTACAAATTATGGCACCACGAACATCACTTTGAGGCGTGTGACGGAGGCGTACTCATGACAGACATCGTACATTATGCGCTTCCATTTGGTATTTTAGGACAATTGGCGCACCCTATGTTTATCGAAAAAAAATTGAATCGTATTTTTGATTACCGTTATACGACATTAGAAAACTACTTTGCTAAAAACTAGGCAACAACTTTATTTCATTGCGGTAAATCAATAAACGGCCTTCATTTTCTAGATGTTTCAATAAGCGAGAAATAACAACGCGAGAAGAGCCCAATTCATCCGCGATTTGCTGATGAGATAAATGTACTAAGGCTGAACCACTGCGTGTCGACTTTTCACGCAGATAATTCTCCAAACGTTCATCCAATCGATGAAAGGCAATTTGCTCTAAGGATTTCAATAATTCGATAAATCGAACATTAAAACTACGCATAATATAATTCTTCCAACTAGGATAAGTACAAAGCCACTCATCCAATTTTTGATGCGGTATCGTGACTAAAAAAACGTCTTCGTCAGCGATGGCTTTCACTTCACTTTTCCGAGCTTCCATACAGCAGGAATAGGCCATAGAACACGTCTCTTGATCGCTCAAATAATATAATAAAATTTCTTTATCTTGTTCTTGACGAAAGACTTTAATCGTTCCTTTTAAAATCAATGGCATAGAACGAACATATTTACCATAATCCATAATCAAGTCACCTTCAGAAAACCGCTTTAATTCGCCATATTGTAACATCTCACGGAGCAAGCGTTCCTCAAATAAAGGCTTCAAGATTGCCTCTGCCTCTTGTAATTCATACGTCATTTTACATAGATTGAATATTCTTTATTAAATGCCTATTCTGTTCAGAATGGATACCAATCAGAAGTATATTCGTTATTTGAAAGTTACAAAAAAATTGAAATAGTAGATCGTGCGGCCCTTTCTCAGAAGTCATTCTTTGAATCACCTTTAAACTCCTTCCTCAGCAAAAGAACCGCATCGATCAGCTTATCTGGTAAAAATACCTTAAACCTTAATGTGATGGATTTAATAATGTTTTGATAGCATTAAATCCACCTTTTATTTCCGTAAAGTTACGAAATCCTTTTGATTGTAAAAAAGAAGTTGCAATAATCGAACGATAACCCGCAGCACAATGAATATAATAATGTTGACTTTTATCAATAATGTTATACCAGTTATTAATTTGATCTAATGAAAAATGCAGTGCTTCATCCAAGTGAAATACATCAAACTCCCCTTTGCGACGAACATCCACGACAGGATCTTGGTTCGTATCCACTTCATATAAGAACTGCTCCGCAGATATACGATCTATCAAATCAATTTTATTGCCAGATGCCATCCATGCTCTAAATCCATCATTCAAATAACCCTTCACTGAATCAAAACCAACCCGACTCAATCGCATAATCGTCTCCGCAATTTTATCTTCATCACCAACCAATAAAATCGGTGTTTTAACATCTTGTATAATAGCTCCGACCCATGGCGCAAAATCTCCCCCAAGTCCTATATTAATTGAACCAGGAACAAAGCCATTGGCAAAGTCGTGTTCACTTCGAATATCTAAAACAAAAACGTCCTCCTCCTTCATTGCAGTCTCAAATTCTGCTACACTTAAGCCTTTAAACCCTCTTTCCATAACAGTTTCAAACGAATCATATCCACCCTTATTCATCGCAACATTAAAGCCAAAATAACCGGGAGGCGGAGTAATCCCATCCAAAACAGCATGAATAAACGCTTCTTTAGTGGGTTGATTTAAAGCATAATTCAATTGTTTCTGGCGGCCTAAAGTATCGGTAGTAACATCCATCATGTTTTTACCGCAAGCACTTCCTGCACCATGTCCGGGATAAATAATTAAATCATTAGACAAAGGCATCAACTTAGCGTGAATACTATCATAAAGCAATCCTGCCAATTGCTCTTTGCTTAAGTTGGCTGCCTTTTGCGCAAGATCTGGACGACCTACATCTCCCAAAAACAGAGTATCCCCGGTAAAAATAGCCTTATCTATTCCTGCTTCATCCTTCAAAAGAAAGCAAGCGCTTTCCATCGTATGCCCTGGCGTATGTAAAACTTGCATACTCAATTTACCTAATGGATAAATCTCTCCATCCTGAGCAACTTCACACTCGAAACAAGCATGCGCAGTAGGTCCGTACACTATTTTTGCACCTGTTGCTTTTTGCAAATCAATATGACCACTTACGAAGTCGGCATGAAAGTGCGTTTCAAAAATATATTTTAGCACAGCGCCTCTTTCCTTCAATATAGACAAATAAGAAGTAGGCTCCCTTAATGGATCGACAATGGCCGCCTCTCCTTCACTTTCGATATAATAAGCCCCATGTGCAAGGCATTTTGTATAAAGTTGTTGTACGTGCATAAGGATGAAATTTTATTCAACAAAGATGCACTGAGATAAAACGAAAAAAGGTAACATAAGTTACCTTTTCCACTGATCTGAGTCATTCAATTACTGAAAATGTTTTATTAATTGTTGTACAATAATAAACAAGCCCATACCAAATACAAAAAAAGCAAAATACCGTTTTAACTTTTCCGGCTTTAAATGCTTTGCCCAAAACATCCCTACAAATAAGCCAATAAATGCCATTGCCGTGAACAATAATAAAAATGAATAATCGATTAGTATGTCTCCTTTATAAATACTTCCCACAAATCCATTAAGCGCATTCATTGCAACAATAAACATGGAGGTACCAACGGCTTCTTTCATAGGCATTCTTAAAAAAATTACGAGTGCAGGAATAATTAGAAAACCGCCTCCGGCACCAAGAATTGCTGTTAAGGTTCCAACGAGCAACCCAAATGTAATTACTTGTAAAAAGGAATTTGAAGACTGAAAATTCAATTCACCTTGTGTTGAGCCTTCCTTACTTAACAACATAGAACGAGCAGCCAAAACCATTAAGGTTGCAAACAAAAGCAATAACGCCATATCCAAGGGTACAGTTATTACAGAACTGGCGATTAATGGATCCGGAAGAATAGGAACAAGTATTAAGCGAGTTAAATAAACCGCAAAAACGGAAGGAATGCCAAAAAACAAAACAGCTCGCCAATTGACTAAGTGATTCATCCAACTTCTAACGGCACCAACTAATGAACTCGCTCCTACAACAAATAAAGAATAAACACTTGCTTCCTGCATAGTATATCCTGCCACATAATACAGAATTGGAACAGCTAAAATAGCACCCCCACTGCCCATTATACCGATACTTAGGCCAATCAGTAATGCTAAAATATAAGATAAGACAAGCAACATAAATTAATTTTTTATTTTATACTTTTAAAAATAAGTTCTACGCATTGACTGACTGAAAACTGATCCGTACTCACCTTAATTAAAGAAGTATCGGGATTTTCAAAAGGAGCGTTTACACCAGGAAAAAATTTCAATCTGTTCGAAAGTGCTTTCACATATAATCCTTTAGGATCTCTTCGCTGACAAATCTGTACAGGTGAATCAATCCAAATTGGCGTATACAATTTCGGACCAACAATTTGTGACGCAAGCTGTCGCTGCGCATTCAATGGGGTAATAGCAGAAACAATCACTGTAATACCTCTTTGATTTAAAAGTTTGGCTAATTCAGCAATTCGCCTAGTTGGTTCTTCCTTTAAAATAGCGGCTGCATTCAAATCACTATTGAGCCCAATCTTTAAGGCTTCTTCATCTAATAATACAACTGGCTCCCCCAATGATTTCCATTGTTGAACCCAAGCTTGCGCAATTGTAGTCTTGCCTGCTCCTGAAATTCCAAAAAGCCAATAGGTTTTAACACGCATCAAGTGCAAGATAAAAGAAAAGTAGGGAAAGAAAGGTAACCATAATCACAATTTCATCTGCTGGCCTGTGTAAATAAAAAAAGAGCCTCCGTCCAAGACGAAGGCTCTTTTCGTGGTGTGGGCCGGAATCGAACCGGCGACACAAGGATTTTCAGTCCTTTGCTCTACCAACTGAGCTACCGCACCATCATTTTTTACGCTTGTGAAACAACCTTTACTAAAACAATTTGTTGTATAATTGCCTCGAAAGGAATGCAAATGTAGTAATAAAATCTATTTTTGTAGAACTTCTGCGGAAAAATATTTTGAGATGGCTTTTAAAAGTGTTTTTGATCAATATGAATGGAATCAAGTAAGTGCTAGATTTCATGATTTCTCATCACAAGATGTAGAATATGCGCTATTTAAAAAAGGCAAACGTAACCTCGATGATTTCGCTGCCTTAATTTCGCCTGCAGCACTTCCCTACCTAGAACAAATGGCTCAAATCAGCCAGGAGATTACACTTCGCCGATTTGGCAATACCGTTCAGATGTATGCGCCAGCTTATTTAAGTAATGAATGTCATAATATTTGCACCTACTGTGGCTTTAGCTTCGACAATAAAATTGCGCGCTTAACCCTAAATGAGGAACAAATGCATCGTGAATTTGAAGCGATTAAAACACTCGGCTTCGACCACATACTCTTGGTAACAGGCGAAGCAAATGCAACTGTTCATACCGAATATTTCAATAATGCAATCAATATAGCGAATCAGTATTTCTCCAACATCTCTATTGAAGTACAACCATTAGAGGAAGAGGATTACAAATCAATGCACGAACATGGTGCATATGCAATCCTTGTTTATCAAGAAACTTACCATAAAGAAAACTACCCCAACTATCATCCAAAAGGTAAAAAATCCAATTTTTTCTATCGCCTCGACACCCCAGACAGAATTGGTCGTGCAGGATTTCACAAAATTGGACTAGGAGTACTACTTGGATTAGAAGATTGGCGTACCGACTCTTTTTTCACTGCATTGCATTTAGAATATTTAGAAAAAAAATATTGGCAAACTAAATTCTCCATTAGCTTCCCGCGAATTCGTCCGAATGAAAGCTGTTTTGAACCGAATGTCCATGTGAGTGATAAAGAGCTTGTACAACTAATTTGCGCTTATCGAATCTATAATGAAAACGTTGAACTTAGTATAAGCACGCGAGAATCCGCGGCTTTTAGAGATAACGCCTTTAAATTCGGAGCCACAAGCATGAGTGCTGGATCAAAAACTGAACCAGGAGGTTATGCCTTACATTCAGAAGCACTCGAACAATTCACGATCGACGACCAACGCACGCCACAACAATTTGCACGAGTTATAAAAAATGCCGGATATGAGGCAGTTTGGAAAGATTGGTTTCAACAATAAGCTATGAAAATTGCACGAACGAACGAACAGTTGTCAGCCCTATTGGTTGAGGCTAAAAAAAATAAGGCTACAATCGGATTTGTTCCTACAATGGGAGCGCTGCATGCTGGTCACTTAGCGCTTATCGAACAATCTAAAAATGAAAACACACTGACCGTCTGCAGCATTTTTGTTAACCCCACTCAATTTAATGACGCCGCAGATCTTGCTAAATACCCTCGTACCGAAGAATCAGATATTAAGCAACTCGAAGAAGTTATGTGTGACATTCTATACTTACCAAGTGTAGATGAAGTATACCCTGTTAGCTGGAAGTCGCCTGATTTCAACTTAGGACATTTCGATTCTATTATGGAAGGGAAAATGCGCCCTGGCCATTTTAAAGGAATGGCGCAGGTAGTCTACCGATTATTGTGTTTAGTGTGTCCTAACAGGCTTTATATGGGGCAAAAGGACCTTCAGCAATTCACCATAATTAAACATCTAATTCCGCAGTTTGGGTTAGACATTGAACTTGTATGTGCACCTATTGTGCGTGAAGAAGATGGACTAGCTATGAGCTCCAGAAATGTACGCCTTAATGAGGACGAAAGAGCAATCGCGCCACTAATCTATAAAACACTAACCGCAGCAAATTCAAACACCTTTAAGGACCCTCAAATTTATTGTGATTTCGCCATTACTCAATTAGAACACGCCTATATGAAGGTGGAATATGTGGAGGTGGTTGACAGAAAAACCCTACTACCAATTAAAAATTGGAATGATACGTCTGAAAAAGCTGTTTGCGTAGCGGTACAATTAGGTCCAATTAGATTAATCGATAATATTTTTATCGACTAAGGACAAGCTCCTGAATGGTCTCACGACCGAAAATATCCTTACAGTAAATTTTAACTTTTTTAGGATGAGTTCTCTTTTCTAAAAATTGTAATCGGGCCGACTTCGCCTGAAAGGCAACAGGCAACCATTCTCCTGTAGCCGCATCCAAAACATTATAACTAGACAAGAATTCGATATTTTCAAGCACTATTATTTCTTTGCGAACCTTAGCAATAGGAAGTTTTTCAGCATACTGATATTCAAATTCTCCACATTGCTTTATTTCAAAAACTGCCGTATCCCCCTTCCATAAAATTTTAGATTTTTCTACCACTTGCCCATTTTGCTTCACTAAAATATAACTCCCTAATTTGTGTGATAATGGGACGCTCTTGATTTCAATCTTCACTTTACCTGCTTTGTGTAATGCCGAAGGATATACACGCTTAGCGCCATTTATTGGCCAATAAACATTTTCATATAGGCTCTTAGCAGGCAATGAAACAATCGTTTTTTCGGCTGGTGAAAATACTAGAGGGGTGCTTGCATTTAAACAAATACCTCTTCCCTTTTTCTTATCAACTATCTTTTTACTTGTTGATTTCAAGTCCTTCTTGATGATAATTGTATAACTCCTTTTTATACCTTTCTCATCAGACAATTGCAATAACAATTTCCTTTCTCCATTACTTAAATCAATATTCGAATCAAAATGCTTAAGACTAGGCCAATCATTGTTTATAGTTTGAAACAAGGTATACCAATTATGTTTAGTTGAATTTTGAGCACACGTGTAATCATTGACAGCATTCGCAAAACGACCTTTGGCAAAATTTAATTTATCTTGTTTAAAAGAATAAATAATTAAACCTTTTTCGTCACGCAAATACATGGAATAAATCCCTAAATGATGGGCTCCTTTACCCGCCTTATCTTCGGCAGCAACACTAAGACTAACTGAATTATGTGCACTTGAAATGACCACTTGCGTATCCCGCACCTTACTTATTTCCTGCAAAACCCTCACTCCATTTTCATCTAAATAACTTAATGCAATTTGAGTCATGAATGGTACGAAATCATCCTTAACTAAATCTTCAAATAACATTGCCGGATTATAAACCACCTCCGTGAATGCATCTCGGAGCTCAAAATGTAAATGAGGTCCTGTGCTTGAACCAGTGTTTCCTGAAAAAGCAAAAACAGCCCCTTTCTTTATTTTAAATTTCGAAGGCGGCCAATACCAATCAAATTCGTTTTGCTTATGCAATTTCATCTCTTCCAACACGACCGAATCCAACACACGACCAAAGCGACTTAAATGCGCATATACAGAGGTTAAGCCATTTGAATGCGTGATATAAATTGCCTTGCCATATCCTGACGAACTTATACGAATTCTAGAAATAAACCCATCTTCGATAGCATTAACGGCTGCCCCTTCTTTCCCTTGCGTACTCAAATCCCATCCCGTGTGAAAATGATTAGCACGCAACTCACCACAATTTCCAATTAATTCAATACTACCTTTTAATGGAGCATCATAGGAGGCGTTCTCTTGAAGAATAAACTGCCCAGGGTCGTAGCCTGAAAAATGAGCAAAGCTTGCTAAATACAATTCAAACAAGATGCCCAATATCTGCATACTACAAAATGGTCATTGCGTGATTTGTATAGTACCAATACAATATAAAAGCCCCAACTAAAATTCTATAAACACCAAACCATTTAAAGCCTGATCTCGAAACCAAACCAATAAAAAATTTAATCGCAAACAGTGCAACTATAAAAGCAACAATATTACCTATTAGTAAACTTGTAGCATATTCCGACATATGCGATTGCAAAATCTCTTTGGAGTCCCATAACTTCTTAGCAGTAGCTGCAAACATAGTCGGTACAGCTAGGAAGAAAGAGAATTCAGCAGCAGTTTTCCGATTCAATTTTTGTGTAAGTCCGCCCACAATAGTTGAAGCACTTCTACTTACGCCGGGCACCATGGCTATACATTGAAATAAGCCTATAATAAACGATTTCTTATAGCTCATTTTCTCTGCCTCCTCCTGATTGCTACGAAACTCATTCGACGCAAATAAACGATCAACAAACAGCATTACAACACCTCCTATTAAAAGCGTGCAACCTATTACTGGAATATTCTCCAATAAGGCATCAATCTTATCATTAAAGAGAACACCAACCACTGCTGCCGGTATAAATGCCGCTAACAAGTAGGTATAAAACTTAATAGACTGAAAGAAGCGCTTAAAATAAAGTACAACAACAGAAAGTATAGCGCCAAATTGAATCGAAACTGTAAACGTCTTTAAAAAGTCATCTTGCTTCATCTGCAATAATGCAGCTGCAATACTCATATGCCCAGTAGAAGAAACGGGTAAAAACTCGGTTAATCCTTCAACAATTGCGAGAACTACGGTATCAATAATATTCATTACTCTTTATCGCTGTTTTCACCTTTTGGACGGTACATAATTGCTACAATCTCAACGATGAAGCCTAGTAAAACAAAAGCAGGTGCTATCGTTATACGCGTACTACTGTAAAGCTCTTCAGGATGAAATTCATTAGGATTAGCAGACTTTCCGCCTATCATCATTAGAAAGCCTAATAACACTAACACGATGCCCGCTCCCATTAATAAATAGTTCATTTTACCAAATGCAACACCTGGATAATGATTTGAAATCATTGCACTTTTAACACTGTCTGTTTGTTTGGTCTTTGCCATAATATTATTTTTAATACAATTCGTCTAGTTTCAATTTCAAATATTTTCGTACGGAACGATAGGTAGATAATCCTGAAATGATTATCCCTACAATCAAAACGAAAAATAACAATAAAAAGAGAGAACCTGTATCAGCTAAGGAAGCTAACTCAGGTATAATGCTATTAGCATAAACTCCAATAAATGAGAGCAATACAACTGCGACAAAACCACTCACCAATCCATTAATAACAGATCGGATAATAAATGGACGGGCAATAAACCACCGCGTAGCCCCTACCATTTGCATACTCTTGATCAGAAAACGATTACTATACATTACCAAGCGAATGGTATTATCTATTAACGCGAGCGCCACTAAGAAAAGGAACACAATAACCGCTAACAAAACTAAGGATACCTTTCTTGCGTTTTGGTTCATCATCTCCACCACTGGCTTTTGATAATAAACTTCCTTTACACGTTTATCTTTTAAAATTTGTTGCTCAATCAATCGTAGGCTTTCCATATTCACTGCCTCCGAATTTAAATGATAATTTACAGAAGCATATAAAGGATTATACTCTAAAAGCTCCATAAAATCTTCACCCGACTGTTGTTTGAAGCGCTGCAAGGCAATTTCTTTAGACACATATTCAGAGCTCTTCACCCAAGCGGAAGCATCCAGTCTATGTTTCAAATCCATAGCACTTTCCGGAGTAACATTATTCATGAGAATAACACTCACTTCAACGTTTTCCTTAAAGAAGTCACTCAGCTTTTTAGCATTGATCACAATGATCCCTAAAAGACCGAGTAAAAATAAAACTAAGGCTACACCAATTATACTATAAATATAACTTGGTCTTGCTTTCTTGGTGCTGTAAGTTAATCCGAATTGTAATGCCATACTGATGTTGCTAAAATAAGAATAAAATCACGAAATCCGACCTTTCCTAAAAGTTAAATCCCCCAATTTCTTACACAGAAACTGGGGGATATAAACGGGAATGTCCAATATTCAATTCAAAATTATTTTTTCAAAATCGAACTCAACTCCGCAATTTGCTTTTCAATATCCGGCAATCTTCTGAATACTGCCTGCGCACGCAATGCGCTAGCATAAGAAAATGCAGGCGACCCCGTCACAACCATATTTGGCTCTTCAATAGATTTAGAAACGCCACTCTGCGCATTTATCTTCGTTCCATCCGCAATACGGATATGACCAACAATGCCCACCTGTCCGCCTATCATACAATTCTTCCCAATCTTCGTACTTCCTGCAACACCAGTTTGCGCCGCTATCACCGTATTCTCGCCCACTTCTACATTATGTGCCAAATGAACCAAATTATCCAACTTAACACCTTTACGAATCACCGTATCACCGATACTTCCTCTGTCGATTGTGGCATTTGCGCCAATCTCCACTTCATCTTCTATAAGTACTTTACCTACCTGACTTACCTTTTTGTAACTTCCATCTGCTTGTGGTGCAAATCCAAAACCATCACTACCAATAACCACCCCAGCGTGTAATAAACAATGCTGCCCAAGCGAACAGCCATGACCTATCTTAACCCCTGCCATCAAAATGGTTCCATCACCTATATTGACATTATCACCTATGCTAACATTCGACTCGATACAAACATCTTCCCCGATCGTAACCCCCTTACCTAAACTTACAAAATCACCAATAAATGAATTATTCCCAATCTTCGCATCATCAGGTATTGCAGCCCATTTAGAAACGCCACTTTTCTTTGTCATTTGCGCTTTTCCAAACTCATCTAATAACATTGCCAAAGCACTATAAGGATCCGCAACACGTATTAAAGTCGCCTCGATCGGTTGAGCCAATTTAAAATCATTCGCCACCAATAAAATACTAGCCTTTGTGGTATACACAAACGACTCATATTTCGGATTGGCAAAAAAGCTCAATGAACCTTTCTGTGCTTCTTCTATCTTGGCAAATTGGCTAACCTGCTCTTCAGGATTGCCATCTACCGTTCCTTGCAACAAATGTGCAAGCTCTTTTGCACGAACAACCATACGCTTTATTTTGTCGGCCAAGCCAACTGTTTAGGATAACAAATGTAATATTTAGTCGACAACTCTGTAAAAACCGACCGATCCAAATGCGTCAATAGTTCCAACACATCCTTTACCTCACCATTCTTCATTTTTATTTTTATTTGTCCTTTGTCCAAACGGTAGGCATAGTTGGAAATCTTATCCGAGTAAACAAAATAGGCCGCATCTGCCATACTTAGTCCTAATGACTTTGCACAAGCAGCTTGCAACGCTTCTATTTCTCTCGGATCAAACGGTTCATTTTGTATGATCGTCTTTGGCAATTGGCGATTAAACAAACCTTTACTAAGATTACTTAAGGTTAGGTCTGAAGATTCTTGCCAGTACTTAAAATGAGTCATCATTTCCGCATCATCAAGTCGTAAATAAAGAGCTGTTAACTCTTTAGACAAGGATTTATCGTGAAAGTTTAATGTCTGTCCAAAAATTTCTTTTAAGGAATGTGTCAAGAAAATTTCTTCGCCAGCATTGAATAAAAATTTGGCGCGTTCTAAAACCTTAATTAATAACTGTTCGGCCGCTAAAACTGTTTTATGCAAATAAACTTGCCAATACATCAAGCGGCGACTTATTAAAAACTTCTCTATTGAATTAACCCCTTTTTCCTCTACCATCAACTGCCCATCTACCACGGTAAGCATGTTAATAATCCTATCATAACTCACAACACCTTCTGCTACACCCGTAAAAAAACTGTCTCGCGTCAGATAGTCGAGGCGGTCCATGTCTAATTGACTACTCACCAATTGATGTAAAAACGGCTTTTCGTATTTATTCGTAAAAATAGAAATCGCCAACTGCAATGCCCCATTCAACTCCGCGTTAATAGTTTGCATTACAGTTAATGAAATCTCTTCATGACTTACTCCTTCGATTAAAACATGTTCTAGTGCGTGCGAAAATGGACCATGACCAATATCGTGTAATAAGATTGCTGCCAAAACAGCGACCTCTTCTTCGGGAGCAATATCTACCCCTTTCATTTTCAAAGTACGAATACTCTCTTGCATCAAGTGCATTGCACCTAAGGCATGATGAAAACGTGTATGATTAGCTCCAGGATAAACTAGATAGGATAAGCCCAACTGCTTTATATGACGCAGGCGCTGAAAGGATGGATGTTCCAGTAATTGATAAATTAATGAATGTTGTATGGTCACAAAACCATAAACCGGATCATTAATAATTTTAGGTGAAAAACGTTTTGGGTCCATAAGCTATTTTAATAAGCCCATTTCAACCAAATGCTTCCCCAAGTGAATCCTCCGCCAAAGGCTGCTAATAGAATATTATCCCCCTTCTTTAATTGTCCCTCATAATCCATCAAACAGAGTGGCAATGTACCACTTGTCGTATTTCCATACCGATGGATATTCAACATAACTTTTTCATCATCCAAGCCACAGCGCTTTGCAGTAGCATCAATGATACGCTTATTAGCTTGATGGGGTACTAACCATGAAATGTCATCTGCCGTTAAATTATTACGTTTCATGATTTCCTCCGCAACGTCAGCCATACCAACCACAGCAAATTTAAAAACAGCTTGCCCTTCCTGATGTACATAATGCTCACGATTCGTTACAGATTCAATCGTAGGAGGATAATTAGAGCCCCCTGACTTTTGGAACAAATATTTCCTACCACTTCCATCACTTTTCAACAAAGAATCTTGAATTCCAAAACCCTCTTCATTTGGCTCTAGTAAAACAGCTCCGGCGCCATCTCCAAAGATTACACACGTTGCACGATCCGTATAGTCAATGATAGAACTCATTTTATCTGCTCCAACTACCACCACTTTTTTATGCGTACCTGCTTCAATAAACTTAGACGCTGTACTCAAAGCATATAAGAAGCCACTACAAGCAGCATTGATATCATATGACCAAGCATTGGTAGCCCCTACTTTATCACAAATCACGTTCGCTGTTGCCGGAAAAACCATATCACCCGTTACGGTTGCACATATCAACAACTCTATTTCCTTCGGATCTATCCCGCGTTTTTGGCACAACTTTTCAACTGCTGCAGCTCCCATAACCGATGTACCCATACCTTCGCCCTTTAATATACGGCGCTCCTTAATCCCTGTACGTGAAGTAATCCACTCATCTGTTGTATCGACCATCTTTTCTAATTCTGCATTACTTAATACAAAATCAGGTAAATAACCTGCAACAGCAGTGATGGCGGCTTTAACTTTACTCATTTCGTTAATTTTGTTTAACAAATTTAACAAAAGATGATGGATTTTAGGCCTAAAATTCCACATATACGCAACTTGTTTCCTAAATTTAGGGCATGAATCTTTCTTTGATTGGTAAAAACGCCTTAGTTAGTGGAAGCACGCAAGGCATTGGAAAAGCAATTGCTATCGAATTGGCATTATTAGGAGCAAATGTAACATTACTTGCGCGCAATGAAACTGCATTGTTAGAAAGCTTGAAAGACCTTGATACAAGTAGAGGCCAAATACATCATGTTGAAGTGGCCGATTTTGCTGACACCCAAAGTGTAAGCAACGCCGCTACAAAAATCACGCAGCAGCGGAACATTCATATACTAGTGAACAATAGTGGTGGACCAAGTGCTGCTCCTATTACGACTGAAAATTCAGATAAATTTATCGCCATTTTTAACCAGCATTTGATTTGTAATCAAATCTTAGCGCAAGCAGTTTTAAATGGAATGAAAGCGGATGCTTATGGAAGAATTATTAATGTTATTTCAACTTCTGTAAAACAGCCATTGAAAAATCTCGGCGTGTCCAACACTATTCGTGGTGCGGTAGCCAGCTGGGCAAAAACATGGAGCTTCGAAGTAGCCCCTTTTGGCATTACCGTTAACAATGTACTTCCTGGCGCAACAGCTACCAACCGCCTAAAGACACTTATAGAAATTAAATCAGGAAAAACTAACAATAGCATTGATGCCGTTGAGGCGGAAATGCTTCACGAAATTCCTGCAGGCCGTTTTGGCGAACCTTCTGAAATTGCTTCTTTAGCGGCATTTTTAGCAAGCCCTGCAGCAGCTTATATCAATGGAACCAGCATCCCAGTAGATGGCGGAAGAACCGCTGCAATTTAAATCTAAAAACATCATTATATGCGCGCACCTTTTAATTTAAATAAATGGATTGAAGAAAATCGTCATTTATTAAAACCTCCAGTTGGCAATAAAAACCTCTATCACGAAAGTGGAGATTATATTGTAATGATAGTGGGCGGTCCTAATGCACGTAAAGACTATCACTACAATGAAACAGAAGAATTGTTCTATCAACTTGAAGGAAATATTACAGTAAAAACACAGCAAGACGGAAAATGTGTAGAGGTTCCAATTCAAGCCGGTGAAATGTTCTTGTTACCTGCTAAAACTCCGCATAGCCCGGGTCGTTCTGAAGGCTCCATTGGATTAGTTATTGAACGCGTCCGCAAAGGCACTAACATGAAAGATGGCCTTTTGTGGTTTTGTGAAAAATGCAATAACAAATTACATGAAACATATTTTCCATCAGACAATATCGAAACAGATTTTCTTTCGAAGTTCAAAGAGTATTATGGCTCTGAAGAATTAAGGACCTGCAAACAATGCGGTCACGTCATGGAAACGGATCCTAGATTTGTTTAGTCTTCTCCACCTCTGTTGCCCTTTGCGAGGCCACCACTAAGGAGAATGTTTCAATACCCGTATATGCAATATAAAGACCTCCGAATGACAAACCAAACGTGAGGCCTCTATGTCCGCTTGCAATAATATATATTAAGGCAAAAGCTAACGAAAGAAACATTTTAATTCCAAAAGCTGCATAGAAATAATTAAAAAACTTATAGTTAGTCCCACCTTTTAGTCCACTATAAACAAAGAAATACACCAATGGTATAATGATTAAATAAAAAGCTAAACTCGAAGAAAAGTCAACAAAGGCTATCGAAGTCCCTTTTAGTAAAAACAAAACTAAAGCGCCAATAAGCCCTAAAATAGATAGGACACCATATGAAATTAAAAAAGTTCTCATCTTAAAATTTTTCAGCTATAAAAGGATATCTTACCTCATAAAGGTGTCTTATTTTCTCCAACATTTTATCTCGGAAAGCATCAATATTTTCGCGTTCTAAGGCACTAATGAAAACGCAATTACCTTCCGTTTTCTCCTCCCATGTTTCTCGCAACTCCTTCAAGACCTCCTTTCTTACTTTGTCGGGTAACAACTCGTCAAAATACTTTTCAGCATACAAATCCATTTTATTGAATACAACAATGATTGGCTTATCGAATGCTTTGATCTCTTGTAATGTCTCATTGACTGTTTTCATATGATCTTCAAACGAAGGATGTGAAATATCCACTACATGCAATAATACATCCGACTCACGCACTTCATCCAAGGTAGATTTAAAACTCTCTACCAAGGTATGCGGCAGCTTTCGAATAAACCCTACGGTATCACTCAACAAAAATGGAACTCGATCCAAAACAACCTTTCGAACTGTAGTATCCAAGGTGGCAAACAATTTATTTTCAGCAAACACCTCTGATTTACTCAGTAAATTCATAATGGTGCTTTTTCCAACATTGGTATATCCTACCAAAGCAACGCGTATAACTTCTCCTCTATTCTTTCGTTGTGTACTGAACTGACGATCAATCGTCGCGAGATCTTCCTTTAACAAACTGATTTTGTGTTTTACCAATCGACGATCGGTTTCAATCTCCTTCTCCCCTGGTCCACGCATACCAATACCCCCTTTCTGACGTTCAAGATGCGTCCACAATCCTTTTAATCGAGGCAATAGATACTGCATTTGAGCTAATTCCACCTGCGTCTTCGCATGAGCTGTCCGAGCGCGAGAAGCGAAAATATCTAAAATCAATCCTGTTCTATCAAGCACCTTACACTTTACTTCCTTTTGGATATTTGTCTGCTGACGCCCCGACAATTCATCATCGAATATTACCAATGAAATCTGATTGTCTTCAACATAACGGCTGATCTCCTCCAACTTACCTGCGCCAATGAATGTATTGGAATCCAACTTTTGCATACGCTGTGTAAAACGCTTCACAACTTGCGCACCAGCCGTCTCCGTTAGAAAATCTAGTTCATCTAAATATTCACGTACCTGCTCCTCTGATTGGCCTTGCGCAATCACAGCAACTAAGACCGCCTTTTCCTTAATAATTTCTTCCACAATTTTCTTTTGTATGATTTCTTAAAAATACGCACTTTTACGTTGTAATTCATCCAATATGAAACGATATTATTCAATTATACTGTTAAGCCTATTTGCGATCAGCCTTTCCGCTTGTCAATATTTCAACCTTTCAAACACCTTCAAAATCCCTGAATACAAACGAACAAATAATGTACGTTTCACTTCTTTCACGTTAAGCAATGTAACGTTGCAAGCTGATATGTTCATGTACAACCCCAATCCTATCGGAATTCTTCTTTTAGAATCAACTACGCAAATTTATTTGAACGACCTACTTGTAGGCTCTTCAGCCCAAAGCAAAATGGTGCAAATAAACAAATACAGTGAATTTAAAATACCGCTTATCATTCAAGTTCCTTCTTCAAAACTCTCGCTCTCATTTTTAAAATCTATGATTGGCAGTTTGAAATCAGGCCGTGTTAAAATGCATGTAAAAGGGAATTGTAAAATCCAGAAGGCTGGTCTAACACTAAATATTCCTATTGAGGACACTGAAAACATTCCAATAGAAGTCCCTAAGTTATTTTAGTGTTTACGATCCCAATACGTATCAAAGCCCTTTCTAATTAGCTTTAACGCGTTCAACATTTCTGCCCTATTGATGCATAATGGCGGAGCGAAACGTATTTTGTCGCCGTGCGTTGGCTTGGCAAGCAACCCTTCCTCCATCATCAACATACAAATATCCCAACCGGTATTCGCGTCAATTGCATTTAGTTCAATCGCATTTAACAATCCCATTCCTCTAACTTCTTTTATTAGCGGATGTCTCCATGATTTTATCTCATCTCTAAACAATTCTCCCATAATACTCGCATTCAAAACCATCTCTTCATCCTTCAAGATTGCTAAAGCCTCCATAGCTACAGCACAGGCCAACGGATTCCCACCAAAAGTAGAACCATGTTCACCTGGCTTAATCAATAACATTATTTCATCATCTGCTAGTACAGCACTCACTGGCATCATACCACCACTCAAGGCCTTACCTAAAATCACAATATCTGGACGGATATCAAAATGATCACAACAAAGTATTTTACCCGTACGTGCTAATCCTGTTTGCACTTCATCAGCGATAAACAAGACATTCGCGGCCTTACAAGCATCATATGCAGCGTTTATATAACCCGCCGGAGGAACTACCACCCCCGCTTCACCTTGAATAGGCTCGAACATAAAACCTGCAACACTCGGATCCTTTAACGCTTCTTTCAAAGCGTTGATATCGCCATAAGGAACTAAAATATAATTCGGCATATAAGGACCAAATCCACCAAAAGAATCTGGATCTGAGCTAAAGGAAATAACACCCGTAGTACGTCCGTGAAAATTCCCTTCACAAACAATAATTTTTGCGGTATTATCCGCTAAGCCTTTTACACGATAAGCCCAACGACGACAAAGCTTCAAGGCTGTTTCTACAGCCTCTACACCCGTGTTCATCGGCAATACTTTATCGTAGCCAAAAAAATCAGTGATATATTGCGCAAAAGCACCTAAGCGATCATTATGAAACGCTCTTGATGTTAAGGTCAAACGTTGCAACTGATCAATCATTACATTCACCAAACGAGGATGACAATGCCCTTGATTCACCGCCGAATAGGCTGATAAAAAGTCATAATAATCTTTCCCCTCCACATCATGCATCATAACTCCTTTTGCCGACTCAATGACAACAGGTAATGGATGATAATTATGCGCATTAAAAGTTTCCTCTTTTTCAATAAACGCTTGCGTAAGACTATTCTGACTAATCATAAAATATTGTTTCATTCCAAAGATACGAATAAGCAGATGACAAAAAAAATCGATCGTCGCAATAGTGTGTAACACCTAATGAAAAGTCAATATCTATTTAAAAAATTAGGCCCCTCCCCCTAAATAGCCAATTTGTTAACTCGTGCATTAAACTTTTAATACTTCGCCATGTCAAATTCCTTTAGTAACTTTGATTATTAATTCAAATACCTGTAGAATGCCTAAAAGTACCAAAGAGAAGAACTTTAGTTTGAATGGTTTACCAAAACGTACTGTAAAACCTCGCAATAATGGTCTTACCATGGTAATGGATAAAGGTCTAAGCACCTACGAGGTCAATTCTTTCTTAGAAATTGCTGGTCCTTATACAGATATTGTAAAATTAGGTTTTGGCACAGCCTACGTTTCTCCGAATTTAAAAGACAAAATTGCGCTTTACAAAGCACACAATATTCCTTGCTATTTTGGCGGAACACTTTTCGAAGCCTTTATAGCTAGAAACCAATTCAACGACTATATCGCTGCTTTAGAGAAGTATGAGATGGAATTTGTAGAAGTTTCAGACGGCTCTCTTGAAATACCACATAAGCAAAAATTAAAATACGTAGAAGCCCTCGCAAAGAAAGGTTACAAGGTATTAAGTGAAGTCGGAAGTAAAGACGCAGAAAAGATATTCCCTCCTTATCAATGGATTGAACTGATGAATGCGGAGCTGAATGCGGGTGCTTGGAAAGTAATTGCAGAAGCCCGCGAAGCTGGTAACGTAGGCATTTATCGTGGATCTGGAGAAGTTCGTGAAGGCCTAGTACAAGAGATTCTTACAAAAATTAAAAAAGACCAGATTATTTGGGAAGCGCCGCAAAAAGCACAACAAACTTGGTTCATCAAACTTATCGGTTCTAATGTTAATTTAGGCAACATCGCTCCTAATGAAATTATAGCGGTTGAAACACTCCGTTTAGGTCTTCGCAGCGACACCTTTCATCACTTTTTGAAGTAAGCCCTTATGAAACCCCGCTTGCGTCAATATATTGCTTTATTTGTCCTTTTAGGAGGAATGTCAGCTTTGTATTGCTGCAAAAAGGCCCCAAGCTACCCCGCAACACCAGCGCTTACTTGGTTGAACGCGACGCCTAATCCCGTAAAAATAGGCACAGATAGCCTAGTACTCAAATTTGCTTTTACAGATGGCGATGGTGATTTAGGAGAGGCCGATACATCCATCTATGTGACAGATATACGACCTAATAGTATCAACAAGCCTTTTACTTATACCTTCAATTTGCCCAACATCCCTTCAAAAGGCAGCTATAAACAAATCACTGGTAATATTAGCATCAATATGTATAGCAATAACTCTTGCAGACCAGGTCGTGATACACGAGACACTGTCAGCTATTCTATTTATGTAAAAGATAAAGCCGGTAACAAAAGTAATATCATTACCACGCCGCCCATCATCTTCCTTTGTAATTAATACAAGGCATTCACAATTGCTTCAACTTCTTCCTTCGAAGGCATTTCCTTTGCTTCAAATTTAAGTCGAGTTACCTCTTCGTACAATTTAATATAACGAGCTGAAATTTCATTCACCCAAGCATCAGACATCTCTGGCACCACTTGATCATCCTTTCCTTGAAAACCATTTTCTATAAGCCACTGACGAACAAACTCCTTAGACAGCTGCAATTGGGCCTCTCCATTATTCTGACGTGACTCATACCCTTCCAAATAAAAATATCTACTACTGTCGGGCGTGTGGATTTCATCAATTAAAATAACTTCTCCATTCAAATGACCGAACTCGTATTTTGTATCCACTAAAATCAAGCCTCGTTCATTTGCCATTTTCTGACCACGTGCAAACAAGGCTAATGCGATCGCGCATAATTTATCGTAATCTTCCGCAGTCAATAAGCCCCTCGTAATGATTTGCTCCCGTGATATATCCTCGTCATGCCCTTCATGCGCCTTAGTGGTAGGGGTAATGATTGGGGTTGGTAATGGGTCATTTTCTTTCAGACCTTCAGGCAGCGCAACACCACATAACTCTCGCAAGCCGTTATTATAGGTACGCCAAGCATGACCAGCTAAATAACCTCTTACCACCACTTCAATAGGATAGGTCGTACATTTTATGCCCAAACTAACGTTTGGTAAAGGACTTGCCAATAGCCAATTGGAAACAATATCTTTTGTTGCATTCAAGAAGTAGGCCGCAGTTTGATTCAATACTTGACCCTTGAATGGTATCGGACGAGGTAAAATTACATCAAAAGCTGATATCCGATCAGATACCACCATTACCAATTTATCATCGGCAATAGAATATACATCACGTACTTTCCCTTTATAAAAACCTGTTTGTTGTTTAAATTGATACGTTGCCATACTGCAAAGGTACAAATCAAGAATCAGAATTATCACTCTCCTCATCTCATTTAATCTCAATTTTTCTTTTTAGCTTTACCTTGTTATGAATGCAGAAGCTTATGCTTTATGGGAGGGGAAATCCAACTTAATGGTTTCATTGCCAAATGAACCACTATTCCTGGGTAAACCGAGTGTTGAAGGTGGATTTCTAAAGCGCGTTATCCTAATGTATACTTTTGATAATGAAGCAGAAAAAGTACAATGTTTGGCAATCCTTAAACGCATCGTCGCAGCAGGAAAATGGACAGATAACGATGTTTATTACCTTGGCTTGGAAACTAGTCAATCCACCACACTCTTAGCATTGCTCGAGAGTTTTAACCCTGCACAACTAGTATGTTTTGGCATTACACCTGCCCAATTAAAATGGTGGATTGATATGCGATTTAACCATAATATCCTTTATCAAAACACCAATTGCCTTTTTACCCAACATCCTATTTCGTTAGATGCTCAAAAAGAACTTAAATTAGCTTTTTGGGAAGCTTGGAAAAAAATCACTCAACCTTAATCAGTGCTATGCAACTACTTTTCGCTACAGGCAATAATAATAAAGTAAATGAAGTGCGTGCCAAACTTGGTGCAGCATATCAAATAAATGATCTTTCTACCTTACCTTTTAGAGGAGAGCTACCGGAAACGCATGAAACGCTCTGGGAAAATGCAAAGGAGAAAGCTATGTTCGTGTACGAAAACTTCGGCAGAAATTGCTTTGCCGAAGACTCCGGCTTAATTGTCGATGCACTGAATGGGGCACCAGGAGTTTATAGTGCGCGTTATGCTGGGTCAGATAAAAATGATCAAAAAAACATAGAGAAAGTTTTACAGGAGATGAAAGGCAAAGCGAATCGCCAAGCTAAATTCATGACTGTTATTGCACTAGTTATTGACTATACTACTTATCTATTTGAAGGAGAAGTAAAGGGTGAAATTTTGACAGCCCCTGTTGGTTCAAACGGTTTTGGGTATGACCCAATTTTTAAGCCAGAAGGTTTTAATTGCTCCTTTGCCGAATTAACCATGGAAGAAAAAATCAAACTGAGTCATAGAAGTATCGCTACTTCAAAAATGATTGAATTTCTAAATGAACTTAACCAGTTCAAGCCTGATCATGATTAACCGTTTCTAAAATTCAACTTTCAATCCCTCTTCAGCCAGGATTGTATTATTGAAAACATTGGTGGCTTCCGAAAGCAAAGCACCTAAATCATCTTTCTTTATTTTAGCTGAAAAATGCCCTATTAAAAGGCGCTTTGCTCCTGCAGCCTGCGCAATCATAGCCGCCTGCTCAGCAGTACTATGAAATGTACTGATTGCTTTGTCCGCATTTTCATTATTAAACGTTGATTCATGGTATAGCAAATCAACTTCTCCTATCATTGGAGCAATGGATGGAAGATAAACGGTATCTGTAATAAATGCAAATCGTTTTATAGCACGAGGCGCTTCAGTGATTGTTTCATTCAAATGAACAACACCATCACTGCCTGCAAAATCAGCACCTTCCTTTATCGCAGTAAGCTGCTCAACTGGTATTTTCAATGATTCTACCAAATGACGAACTATTTTGCGTAGTCCTGGTTTTTCTTGAAACAAATATCCACAGGTAGGCGTTCGATGCGATAATGGAATCGTAAACACCTCTAATTGCTCATCTTCATAAATCTTTGCAAAGGAAGATTCCCATGTAATAAATTCCAATATATACGACAAAACACTTCCTGTAAGCTCTAATTGCAACTCAATGATAGCAGCCAAACCAGGAGGACCAAAAATTTTCAAAGGGGACGTCCGCTTCAACATACCATAGGTAGTCAATAAGCCAATCAACCCAAAGAAATGATCCCCGTGTAAATGTGTGATATAGATATGTTCAATCCGTGACGACTTCAACCCGTAATGCAACATACGCATTTGAGTTCCTTCGCCACAATCCAACAAAAAAGAGCGATCTCCCCATTTCAAATATTGAGCAGTAGGGTTTCGTTCTTTTGCAGGAGATGCCGACCCACAACCGAGTATTGTTAACTCGAATGGAATCATAAAATTATTCTGAATCGTCTTCGCTACCTAATTCGCGTTCAATCTCATCCATCATCACCATATCAATTGCTTCAGATAAAGTAGGTACCATTGTTAAAATTTCTTCCAACTGAGCGATTTTCAAAAGTTTTGCTACTTGGTCGCCCACCTGACAAACAACATAAGAGCCATTGGCTTGATTACACAAACGATAACCAACTAAAATAGCACTTAATCCACTTGAATCTACAAACGTAACTTGCGTCAAATCCAAGATAATATTTCGAACCCCTTCTGCATTCAAAATCACCATTTCCGACTTCAGCTCAGCCGCATTAACGGAGTTCAATTTCTCTACTTGCAAACTTATTGAAGTGTATTTCTCTTGACGGTCGATGGTAAATTTCATAGGATTGTATTATGCACGTTTAACTTGTGCACAAATATGCACATTTATCCGCCTATTTCAAAAACAAATAACAAATTCATGCTATTTTCGTATAATACTACACGTACCTTTGAATCATCTAAAGAGAGGTAACGAATTGAATTATGGAAACAAAATTATCACCCAAAGCCAAGGAGGTCATTAGCTATAGCCGTGAAGAGGCTATACGATTAGGGCAAGATTATATCGGTACCGAACATATCCTACTTGGATTAATTCGTGAAGGCGATAGCATTGCAATAAAAATTTTAAAAGCAATGAAAATTGAATTAGTCGATTTGCGTAAAGAAATCGAAAATTCTATCAAAGATAAAACATCAAGCATAAGCACTGGAGGCAACTTACCTTTAACTAAGCAGGCTGAACGCATCATGCGTTGGGCACAATTAGAGGCAACAGCTATGAAAAGTGAGATGATTGGAACTGAACACTTACTTATGAGCATTTTAAAAAATCGTGACAATATTGCCACGCAAATCTTGAACCATCACGACATTGACTACGAATTATTCAAAGCAGAACTTGCTTTGATGAACGGAGAACCCCGTAATGAAACACCTGAAAGTGGTGGTAATGACGAAGACAGTGATGATTTTGACGCACCTAGAACGCCTAGTGGTAGCGCCGCTAAGAAATCGGCTGCCAATAGCAAGTCGAAAACACCTGTTCTTGACAATTTCGGTCGCGATATTACAAAGATGGCTGAAGAGGATCGCCTCGATCCTATCGTTGGACGAGAAGCAGAAATCGAACGTGTATCACAAATTTTATCTCGCCGTAAAAAGAACAACCCTGTTTTAATTGGAGAACCGGGGGTGGGTAAAACAGCTATAATTGAAGGATTAGCTCGTCTTATTGTTCAACGCAAAGTTTCACGTGTGTTATTCAACAAACGTATTGTGATGCTTGATCTCGCTGCCTTAGTAGCAGGGACAAAATATCGCGGACAATTTGAAGAACGTATCAAAGCCATCATGAATGAATTAGAGAAAAACAAAGATGTTATTCTATTCATTGATGAAATACATACCATTGTTGGTGCTGGAGGAGCGAGCGGTTCATTAGATGCTAGCAATATCTTTAAGCCAGCTCTAGCCCGCGGAGAACTCCAATGTATCGGCGCTTCCACTTTAGATGAGTATCGTCAATATATTGAAAAAGATGGTGCCTTAGATCGTCGTTTCCAAAAGGTAATCGTAGACCCACCATCAGCAGAAGAATCTGTCGAAATTTTGAAAAACCTTCGCGCAACCTACGAAGAGTTCCATAATGTCTCTTACGATGATGCGGCGATCGAATCTTGTGTAAACATGAGCGTACGCTACATCACAGATCGTTTACTACCTGATAAAGCAATCGACGTATTAGATGAAGTAGGTGCACGCGTGCATTTGAAAAATATACATGTCCCTGCCGCTGTAATCGATTTAGAAAAACAAATCGATGCAATTAAGGAAGAGAAGAATGTTGTAGTAAAGAGTCAGCAATACGAAAAAGCGGCTCAACTACGTGATAGCGAAAAGCAATTAGAAGCTCAACTAGAAAGTGCGCGTCAGAAATGGGAAGAAGATAGCAAATCAATGCGCTACCCTATTACGGAAGACGATATTGCTGAAGTAATTGCAATGAGTACCGGTATTCCTGTTAAGCGTATTGCACAGACTGAAACGGAGAAGTTATTACAAATGACTTCGGCTCTTGAGCAAGAAGTTATTGGCCAAGATGAAGCCGTAAAGAAGATCGTAAAAGCAATACAACGTAACCGTGTAGGATTGAAAGACCCTAAAAAGCCTATCGGGACCTTCATTTTCTTAGGTCCTACAGGTGTTGGTAAAACGGAGTTAGCGAAGGCCCTTGCGCGTCATATGTTCGATAGCGAAGACGCATTGATTCGTGTAGACATGAGTGAATACATGGAGAAATTCAATGTAAGCCGCATGGTTGGAGCGCCTCCGGGTTATGTTGGTTACGAAGAAGGTGGTCAATTAACTGAAAAAGTTCGTCGCAAACCTTATTCAATTATTTTGTTGGATGAAGTAGAAAAAGCGCATCCGGATATCTTCAACGTATTACTGCAAGTATTTGACGAAGGTATGTTAACAGATGGTTTAGGTCGTAAAATTGACTTTAAAAACACTATTATCATCATGACTTCCAATATTGGAGCTCGTCAGGTGAAGGACTTCGGACAAGGAGTCGGTTTTGCTACTGGTGCTCGCGAATCTCAGAAAGAAGAACATACCAAAGGTGTTATTGAAAAAGCTTTATCCAAGGCCTTTTCACCTGAGTTTTTGAATCGTATCGATGAAACCATCGTATTCAATTCATTGAACAAGGAGAACATGCACAAGATTATTGATATTGCTTTACGCGGTTTATTAAAACGTGTAGAACAATTAAAATATCACTTCGAAATTACGGATGCTGCAAAAGATTTCTTAACAGACAAAGGCTTTGATCCTGACTTTGGTGCACGACCACTCTATCGCGCGATTCAAAAATGGTTAGAAGATCCTATGGCGGAGGCTTTATTAACGCTACAGCCGAAGGAAGGAGACACTTTGATGGTTGATAAACACGCAAGTGAAGATCACCTTGAAATAAGTATTAAAGGCGCTTAAAACGCTACTTCCCATAAAAAAGCCCATTCTACGAATGGGCTTTTTTTATGAGTATTACTTTCTAAAATTTATGTCCGGTATGGCAATAAAAAACCCTTCTTTGAAAGAAGGGTTTTAAAGTTAAAGGCAATTAAATCGTCAATTAATATGACCACAAGAATTGTTCCTTATCCATGATATCTTGCTTAATACGTTCACCTTCTAACAATGCATCCAAACCGTTTGCATAGTCAGAAATACGACGATCGTATACGTTAGATTCTTTGTAGATATAGCTGCTGAAGAAACGATTCTCCATAACATCATCCCAACTCATTGGTTTTGCATCGTTACGAGAGTTATATACTTCGTATTTAGTCAATACCTTACGCAAGTCAGGATAATACAACCAATACATTGGAATTTCTCCAACGAATTGTCCTGAAGAAGTGTACATTGGATACAACGGACAAATACCTAAGATACGTACTTGCATTGTTGAAGATTCGTCATCAAAGAACCAGTCTTCGATGACACGCATTTTTGTTACTTTTTCTGCATCAATTTTACGAACAATGACAGCAGTATCGATTTCACCTGTATTAGGATCGGGAATATACGATGTATCAGAACCATTGAAGGCTGTTTTGAAAGCCGTAGTATCCATATAAATCCCTTTAGATAAGAATTGATCATCGTTCTCACCAGTAGAATACATTCTCAAACCTTCCTCGCTAGTCATCGCTGCACGATGAATGATTTCGAAAAATTTGGCTCCTGGCTTCGGGTAGATGAATGGCAAGTTCATTTTCTCACGAAAATCGATAACGCGCCAAATTCTTTTTTGCCAGTAGATATCTGATTGACGAACAAAATCATATTCCAAAGTACGTACACCAGTTGTAGCAGCACCATTCTGATCAATAGTACCATGCAAAGCGCGTTTGTAAACGCCCATTCCACCAAGGAAACGATCATCACTTGCAGGTCCAGTTGAAGCAGTTGTTGCATCATTTGCAGGATCACCTGTTTGATCGCCATCATTTTGAGCCCAAACGCTAGCTGTGCTCAAAGTGAAGAATGCCAATAATGTTAAAAATCTTTTTTGCATAGCTCTATAGATTTATTAATTCAGACGGAAAGAAATTGCACCGATTTTACGCGGAGGATTACCAGGACCTTGCACCGTGATATCTTCAAAGAAGAACGAATCACCCGGCTTAGCTTGGTTCAACAAAGCTCTTACTTGGTCGTTAAACATGTTACCATTCACAACAACAGGAGGAGCTGGATCACCACGACGAGGACGATAATACACTGTAAACTTGGTTACCGCATATTTATAATCGAAGTCAAAGTTATCAAGGACGGCAGAGATCCCTTTTTGAATCTTCAAAAGATCCGCAGCGATGGCACCACCTTGTAGGTTTGCGATAGTTGCATAAGGGGAAGGAATCATTTTAACACGGAATGGAAAATCACCGATTTTAACAGTGCGTTTTTCTTTACCGCTAATGGTAGTACCACTTACTGAAACGATTGCGGAACCTAATTTATTTTGTGTAACGACATATTTACCAGCCGAACCTGCGATTGTACCTTGAGAGATTGTTACCGCAATTTTATCTGCGGTAAAACCAGCAGCCGTGATACGTATAGGATTCTCCACCCCCATGTAAAACACGTTCATCTTTTCCGGAGAAACCGAAGCGAACGGCTTAATTACTTGGTAAGAGCCATCAAATTTATAAGACTTTACACGACCATTAGGATCTTTCACGCGGATATCACCAGCATATTTCTTTTCACCTTCACCTGAAGCAGAAGCTGTATAAAGACCTTCGCCTCCATCGACCTTCACCGCATTACCACCCACGAAGATGTCTGGATCCGCTTTAGAGTCGAATGCTGACAAGAAGATATGGGCTTTAAATTGACCACCTTCTGTAATAATAGTATTTTCTGGAACAACACGAGCTACCAAGGTATCAAACTTGAAATCATCAGCGCCGATAGACATTAAACATTCGTTAATTACGTCTGCTTCAGCAGTTTTGATATTTTGTTGAATACCATTTAGGATAGCCAAACATGCTACAACGGGTACCATGTGGAAGTTACCGAAATACCATTTATTTTCTTCTGGTGAATGTTCAGGATCTTTGAAATCTTCGGCACGTAATGCAGAACGAGCTTCCAGTTCTTTCGCTTTTTGGCGACGGGATGCAGGAATCAACGCGTACAACTTTTTACGTGTCATGTTGATTTTATTCATCAAATCCTTACCATTTTTTCCTTCCCCTTCTTCGATGAAGATACGTGGACCTGCTTCCAAGTCCTTATCATTCATCAATTCGCCTTTGTGAGGACCATCAGGGAATACGCCACCTGAAACTTCGATCAGGCTCTTTTTGTATTTTTCGATTTCAGCATCTAAAGCAGTAGAAAGGGCTTTTGCTTTTTGGGCGTTATCATACGCTTCTTTAGCTTTACCAGGATTTAATTCGCTTTGCTTTTTTAACTGACTATAGGTGATTGCATTTTTTGTTTTAATCGCGTCTTTGGCTTTTGTGATACCTTTATCCACGATTTTAAATGCGTTCAATATCTCTGCAGACACGTTTAGTGCCAACAGGGCTGTCAACACGAGATACATCATGTTGATCATCATCTGCCTCGGCTCCTTAGGAATTGCCATAGTGCTTTACTCTTTAATTTTTGAATAAGTGATTACTATCAATACTTAAGTCCGAGATTAACGATTGCCAGAAGCTGCAGTGCTCATAGCGCTCAACATGTTTCCGTATACATTATTCAATGCAGAAAGGTTACGTGCTAAAGAAGCCATTTGCTCTTTATACTTCACAGTATCTTCGATCGAGTTACTCATATTGCTCATTGCTTCAACTAAGTTTGCGTTGAAACGGTTCATCGCTTGAATATGATTACTTGTATCTTTCAATTCCATTTCATACATCGCATTCAAAGCAGATAAGTTTTTCGTCATTCCTTGGATTTGCTCGTGGAATGCTTTTGACTCAGAACCGATGTTACCAATTGTTTTGATATTTTCAGATGCTTCAGCAAATGCTGAGTTCATACCTTGTAAAGTAGAAGCGGCTGAACGTGCTGATGTAGCGTACTCGTTAGTTGCAGCTACAGCATCAGAAATTTGACTCATTTTGTCTGCGTTGTCGGCAATTTTCTTGAAGCCTTCGCCCATTTTCTCGAATACTTCTTCAGGAACATTTACTTTGCTCAACAAGCTTCCTAATCCGCCATCGCCAGAACCAGAACCGCCACCTACAGCAACGTCTGCATTTGCCTTACGAACGAAGGTTTTATCCACTTCAGGAGCGATATCCAAATTTGGATACAAACGTTCCCAATAGTAATCTTTGTGAGGCGGCAAGAAACCCAAAAGTGCGAATAGAACAGCCTCAGTGATCATACCGGCCATCAACATTTCTGTTGCCAAAGGCCAGTGCAAGATTTTAAATAGGGCCCCTAAGATAACAACAGATGCACCGAAACCGATGATCATGTTTTTCAAACGCTTACCGCGATCCGTCTCGAAGAAATGAACTAAGCCTGACATAATTTAGGGTGTTTTAATTGGTTAGGATGGTTAGTTATTAAGTGTGATTTGGTTTTTATTTTTGATAATCAGCCATTGAACGACCCAAGAAAGATTGAACCGTACGGAAACCGATATAACATTTAGCAGTGTCTTGGAACTCCCACTTACGTGTACCGCATTGTAGGTAGTATCCGATATCTTTCCATGATCCACCACGAATAACTTTACGTTTCATCGCGTCTGGGTCTTGGTTTGCATCGTCTGGACCAGTTGAGTTGTAGCGTACTGAAGAGTTCAAATCGTGCATAAATTGATATGCATTTTCGAAGAATGCATCTTCGCACCATTCGGCTACGTTACCAGACATATTATATAATCCGAAATCATTCGGGAAGTATGCATCCGCTTTTACAGTGTACAAACCTCCATCTTCTGGATAGTTACCACGCATAGGTTTAAAGTTAGCAAGAATACAACCTTTCGCATTACGTAAGTATGGACCACCCCATGGGTAAGGTGCGAATTCACGACCACCGCGTGCAGCGTATTCCCACTCTACTTCTGAAGGTAAGCGGAAGAATTCC
This sequence comes from Chitinophagales bacterium, assembly GCA_947452995.1. GTDB lineage: Bacteria > Bacteroidota > Bacteroidia > Chitinophagales > CAIODY01 > JAHEYX01. The sequence goes on along the minus strand of CANGEV010000002.1, from coordinate 144,069 downwards.
GGCTCAGTTTTACCATTCAACATATTAAAATCATACAATAAGCGCGTGCGCCACAAACAGAAAGCGCGAGCTTGATGCCAATTAACACCAACCACTGGATAGTTATCGAAAGCTGGGTGATTGAAATAATTACGCGTCATAGGGTCGTTGAACGAATAGGTGAAATCATGCATCCAGCACATAGTGTCAGGATAGATGTTCACAGCGCGGTTCAAAATGATTTTGCTACGAGACTCTTGACGATTCGCTTTTTTAGCAGCGAATTGCAAATCCAATTCAACTGGGTTATAAACCAATTTAGATGGATCGATTTGTTTCTTTCCCCAGAAACGTTCTTCAGCAGGATAAAATAACTCCTCCAATTTTTCTTTTGCATCTTCTGAATTCCAATCCAATTCAAGATCCCAATTGATACGTTCATTTTCTTCACCTTCAGCGTACAAAAATTCACCACCCATCAAACGACGAGCGATAGAATCACGCACCCAGTATACAAACTGACGATACTCGTTGTTTGTAACTTCGGTATTATCCATATAGAACCCTTGCACGGAAACTGATTTTGGACGTTGTACCAAGGTACCGTTCATGTCCTCATCATTTTGACCAATGTGCAATGTTCCAGAATGGATATAAACCATTCCATAAGGGATTTCTGGGATGTATTCAGGGCGATCGAATACACCGAGCAATTGGCCTTCATAACCACCATGACCACAACTGATCACGATTACAGCCAACGCTAACCACCAAGCATGTTTAAGCATCTTTTTCATGCGCTAATTGGATTTAATAATTTCCCTACCCTATTTAGATTTAAGGCAAGGAAGACAAAGATATATATTTTCCCCAATTCTCCAAACACTTTGGAAAATTAAGGCTTAAGGTTCGTTTTTCTGTTTCTAGGCTTAAAGTCTTAACAATGTGTTAAAACTCCTATACGCAAGATAAATAAAAAGTTTCGTTTTGGCTAAAAAAAATTACAAGAAACGCGGCGAGAAGATTATTTTACCTCTTGTAGGCGGCGGTGGTTCTTGCAATTTATAGACGAGGCTTAATTCCTGTGTACCGTAAGAAACTTGTGACAAGCTATTTATAGGCCATTCAAAAGAATAATTCAGTTGCATTCGTTCATTAAGGATATATCCAAAAAGAGCACCCGCTGCATCCAAATTTCGAGGAGAAAACCCGCGAATTATCATGCCGAAGCGCCATTTTTCTTGATAGGTTGCAAAAGTTTGCCAATCAAGCATTGCTTTAGATACGTTTGATTTATACCAAATTGCGGATTTGAATTGCCAATCATTGATTTGTAGTGGCCAGTTATAATTTAATCCGAGGTGAAAAAGTGGTGTATATTGTATTAATGCATTCCCTGAGGGCGCGATTAGTTTAATTTTTGAAGCGTATAGATGTTCAATGCCTACGTTAAGCGAAAACGCGTTCCAGGTTGATTTGATACCGACATTAAGGTTCGGAACAAAGCGCCCTAACGTATTGCTAGCTAAATTGGGGTCATTATGCAAAAGGGCATTATCGGTATAAACTCCGTCAGCAGCACGAAGTTTGGCGCCTTCCAATGAATATTGAATAAAACCTACACTTGCTCCAATTTGCACTAGTTGCTTTTTTACCATTATCGGCAGGGCGAATTGAAAATCGGTATGTAGTACTTGATGCGCACCGGCTAGTTCGTTAGCGATGACAATTCCTCCAAAAAGCTTAGTGCTTGGAATAGGCATTTGTGCGAAAACAGTTTGTGTGAATGGCTGCCCTTCAATACCAAGCCATTGAATTCTTAAATCTGCTCCGGCAAGAGGAGCTTTATAACATTCCAGCGCTGCTGGATTATTCAAATTGGGCCATAGCGTTGAATGCCCTAGTTGCGCATCATTTTGCCCCTTCGTTACTTTTGACGCAAGAAGGAATGCAAATAAGCAACCGCAATAAAAGAGTTTTATACGCATAATCAGTAAGCGAAGTAACAGAATAATCTTCATACGCCCAAGATGGAGCTGTTAATGTGCCTCTAACCAACTTTGCCCCACCCCTACTTCACATTCCACCGGGACATCATTCGGGAGTATCAATGCGGTTCGCATATTATTTAAAACTAATTGTTTCATGATTTCCACTTCGTCCACATGCACATCAAAGATCAATTCGTCATGCACTTGCAAGAGTAGTTTGCTACGTAAACCAGCAGTTTTAATTGCATGATGAATTTTTATCATTGCCAATTTAATCATGTCTGCTGCGGTGCCTTGGATAGGTGAGTTAATTGCATTTCGTTCTGCAAAGGCGCGAACTGTAAAGTTCGCTGAATGGATATCACGCAACCAACGTTTCCGACCTTTCAAGGTTTTTACAAAGCCATGTTCAACTGCAGACTGCACAATTTCAGTCATGTACTTTTGAATACCGCTAAATTCTTTTTTGTAGCTATCAATAATCTCTTTTGCTTCTGCTCTTGATATTTTTAAGTTTTCTGCCAATCCGAACGCACCTTGACCGTAAATGATTCCGAAGTTTACGCTTTTTGCTTTGTAGCGCATTTCCTTAGTAACTTCTTCAGGTGTTACATTAAAGACTTTTGCGGCAGTGGCGGTATGAATGTCCATTCCATCACGGAATGCCTGACACATATTAGGATCGCCGCTAATTGCAGCTACGATACGCAATTCGATTTGTGAATAATCGGCACTCATCAATACATGGTTTTCATCACGCGCTATAAATGCTTTACGAATTTCTCTACCGCGATCAGTTCTAACCGGAATATTCTGTAGGTTCGGATCATTGCTACTTAAACGGCCTGTCACTGCGACAGCCTGGCTGTAAGATGTATGAATTCTTCCGGACTTGGGGTTTACCAATGAAGGGAGCTTTTCTACATAGGTATTATTCAGCTTGGTGTATTCGCGAAAAGCGAGAATATCGTCGACAATTTGATGTTCTTTCGCGAGTTTCAAAAGGACCTCCTCCCCTGTTGCGTATTGACCAGTTTTTGTTTTTTTTGCTTTAGGGTCTAATTTAAGATGTTCGAAAAGCACGTCTCCTAACTGTTTTGGGGATGCTAGATTAAAGCGTAGGCCTGCTTGTGCGAAAACTTTTTCTTCGTGTTCGTGCGCTAAGCGTGACAATTCCTTTGCATAATCATTCAAGAATTTTTCATCAATTCGAATTCCTTCAAATTCCATATCACGTAGTACTTCTACCAATGGAAACTCTACTTCATTTGCTAATTCAACGACTTCTTTTTCCAACATTTCCGCATCCATTTTAGCTTTTAGTTGAAGCGTGATATCGGCATCTTCTGCTGCGTACTCTGTAATTATTGGCAAGGCTACATCGCGCATATTACCTTGTGTTTTACCTTTTTTACCAATTAGTTCAGTAATCGATATCGGCGAATAGTCTAGATACTGAACGCTCAGCATATCCATAGAACGTTTTGCTTCAGGCTCGACTAAATAATGGGCGAGCATTGTATCGTAAATAGGCCCTTCAACATTGATTCCATGCCACTTGAGTACGAGCATATCGAACTTAACATTATGTCCGACCTTAATAATATTGTTTGATAAAAAGAATGGCTTTAAAATCTCAAGTATATGTTTTGTTGCAAGACTAGCATTACAAGGAACATAAAAGGCTTTCCCTTTTTCATCGCTAAAGGAAAGTCCTACTAAGGATGTTTGATTAGCGTCTAGGGAAGTAGTTTCGGTATCGAAGCAAACGACTTTTTGAGTGAGTAGTTGATTTAAGAGTTGGGTTAAATCTTCTTCTGTTAAAACAGCGGAGTATTGATGTGGCGTATTAGTTGCATTGGCATTACCTTGCAAAAATTTCGTTTCTTCTGCATCGTCAAACAATGACGGAGCCGATGTTTTGGTTGTAGGTAATGGGTTTCCGAACAGATCTGCACCATTTGTATTCGAAGTTTGTATAACAGTTTCAACGCTAGTATTTGTATTCGCATTTAGTTCTTCTCCTAGTACACGTTTAGCAAGTGTTCTAAACTCCAGCAAGGAGAAGATATCTTTTACAGCATCTTTATTTGGTTCTTCAATAATCGTGAGCGACAAATCAAATTCAACTGGGATATCGGTTATAATGGTAGCGAGATGTTTTGACAATAAAGCCTGTTCCTTGAACTCCACTAATTTTTCTCCGAGCTTACCTTTTACAAGTCCTTTGCTAGCGGCTTCGAGGGCACCTTCCACAGAATGATATTCCGCGATTAGTTTTGCGGCAGTTTTTTCACCGACACTAGGCACACCAGGGATATTATCCACTGCATCGCCCATTAGTCCGAGTATATCGATAACTTGATTTACGTTTTGAATACCCCACCGTTCGCATACTTCTTTGGGTCCTAAAATTTCTTCTTTATTTCCGAAAGCAGGAGGACGCCAAATATAAATATGATCGGAGACGAGTTGACCATAATCTTTATCTGGTGTTACCATATAGACTTCAAATCCATCTTTTTCGGCTTGTTTGGCTACGTGACCGATAACATCATCTGCTTCATAGCCATCTACCGCAAGAATGGGGATATTGAGGGCAGTAAGAATTTGCTGGATATGCGGAACTGCCGTTAAGATATCTTCAGGCGTTTCTTGTCGGTTAGCCTTATATTCTGCGAATACTTCATGACGTGTGGTAGCGACTTGCGTATCAAAAGCAACGGCTATATGGGTTGGTTTTTCCTTTTTTATTAAGTCGAGTAAGGTTGTAGTAAATCCGAATTGAGCATTGGTATTAATGCCGGTGGAGGTCATTCGAGGATTTTTACTTAGTGCATAATAAGCACGAAAAATCAATGCGAAGGCATCCAGCAGGAAAAGTTTTTTCATGCTACGAAAGTAGCAATGAAAAGGCGATTATTCCGAAACGATTTGATAAATTTCTGGAAGATTTCGTCCGTATCCATCGTAATCAAGTCCATAACCTACAACGAACTTGTTTGGTATTTCAAAGCCGACATAATCAGCTTTAACGGGATACTTGAGGGCTTCGGGTTTTACAAGTAGAGAGACGATAGCTATCGAAGCGGGGTTTTGCGCATGAATATTAGGAAGTAATTCATGAAACGTTTTACCAGTATCGATAATATCTTCGATGATAATGAGATCACGACCATGAATAGCGCTATTCAGACCGATCAAGGTTTTTAGTTCGCCAGAGCTTTCAGTGCCATGATAGGAAGCCACCTTAACAAAACTAATTTCAGCAGGGTGTTCGAATTGAGCGAATATTTCAGAGGCGAACAAGAAAGCGCCGTTTAAAACAGCGATAAACATAGGTTTCTTATGCGAATATCGTTCATTCAATTCTTTCGCAATCGCGTTAATACGTTCGGAAATTTCAACTTTAGTGATATAAGTTGTGAATGTTTTGTCGAGAACCTGAACTTGCTTCATACGTTTATTTTTTCTTAGCTGGAGCCTTTTTAGCAACAGGTTTATTCTTTGCTGTACTTTTTGCTACTGGCTTTGCAGGAGCTTTCGCGTTACTTTTGGCTGGAGCTTTCGACACCGTTTTTGCGGTAGTCTTTGAGTAAGTGGCGTGTGAAGACTTTTTTACGGTAGTTGTCTTTTTACTGTAGGTAGTACGCTTAGTCGTCTTAGCATTATAATGCGGCTTAGCCTTTGGTTTATAAGCTACATGAGATGCGTCTCCATCAGGAATATTGGTTACATTCCAATGCACTTCAGGAAGGTTATTTGGATCAAAACCATTTACTGGTGTATTGGAAGTTCTTGCAGTTGTGGGTGTGTTAACAGCAGGATTAGGTGTTTCTACAGGAGTATTTGTGTTTGATGTTGCAATGTTAATCACAGATGCTTGACGAGAGGCTGTTAGTGCTTGATTAGCGTTTCTAGCTAGTCTAGGTGTATTATTCAATTGAGAAACACTTAAATGATCGTAAGCATCTAGGTTATATTTTTCGATATACTCGATTAACTTCATGGAATATTTCGGGTTGGTTGCATAGCCTGCTTTTTTCAAGCCGATAGCCCAGCCGCGATAGTCCGTTTTATCCATTTGGAATAAGAAATCGTAACGAGGGGCAGTACGAAGGAAGTTGCTATGATCAACATAGGACATAGAATCATTATCATATACTCGGAAACATTCTCCTTTAGCATCATCATCGTGCAAGGTATAAGGACCGTTCCAATTAGCCTTACATTTGATTCCGAAGTTATTATATGATCGTGAATAAAGTGGGCTAGTACCTGCTGCCGTTTCCAAAATTCCTTGCGCAAGCGATACGCTTGCAGGCACACCACTACGATGCATTTCTGATACAGCATAACGCGCCATAGCATTTACGTAACGTACGATTTGTAGTGAGTCTTCAGCACGGACAGCAGCGGATTGCAAGCCTACGCAAATCAGTGCAAGAAATAGGATTTTTTTCATTTTCTGAGATTTAGTATTGTTTATACTAATAGATACGATGTGGAACTACCAAAGTTACCCTATTTTTTGCGGATGAGCATAAGTCCATCGCGTATAGGAAGGAGTACATTGTCCACACGACTATCCTGATTGACCTTTTTGTTAAACGCGTCGAGGGCTTTCGTGTCGGAGTCTGGAGACTCATTCAAGACTTTCCCTTTCCAAAGGACGTTATCGGCGATCAGCAATGCGTTAGGATTCATTTTAGGAATGATGCAATCGTAATAAGTATCGTAGACTTTTTTATCTGCGTCTAAGAAGACAAAATCCCATTTGGTATTATCCTGTTCTAGCCATTCAAGGGCCTTTCCATAATGCACTTTAATAGATGGATACTGTAAAAAATACTTCTTGTGAAAATATTCTAGTTCTTGATTTTTTTCTAAGGTATGGAAATTAGCGTCTGTCGCAAGTCCGCTGGCAATTGCCACGGTGCTATAGCCTGTAAATGTGCCTATTTCAAGGACGTTATGTGGTTGATTACAGGCAGCTAAGAAATGAAGCATCGCACCTTGTAAAGGAGAGCTAATCATATTAGAGAGAATGACTCTTAAATGAGTTTCACGCTCCAATTCACCCATAAACGCGGGCAAAGCATTAGAATGTGCTGCGCAATACGCATCAATGGCGGGATTTGAAAATTCCATCTTGTAAAATTAGGTCTTGATGCGGTAAAAAGTGCGTAATTCAGCAGAAAAATACGTAATTCATAGGATAAGATTAGGCTTGAAAATGGGGTAAGTTTGAATTGACAAAAAACAAACCTATGGCACGCACTTCATCCTTTCGTCTACAGTTCTTGCACAAACGCTTAGGGCATGTACTTGAACTCTTTGTTTTGGGCCTACTTTTAATACTACTGGTATTAGTTATGACTTATGGTATTAGTATGGCCCAAGGCAATACAGCCACCGGGTATAATCATTCTCTTTTTATTCAGAACGGCAAGGTATTAAGTTGTGGTGCAAATGAGCATGGTCAATTAGGTATAGGTAATAGCAGTTCAAAGTCAAGCTCAGATATCATTGCAGTTTCAAACTTACAGCATATCACTCAGGTTAGTGCTGGATTATATTTTTCTGTTGCTTTAAATCAGGATGGAGAGGTGTTTTGTTGGGGCAATAATCAATTTGGGCAATGTGGTAATGGAGATAATAAGGACGTATTTACTGCAACAAGAGTCGAGAATCTTCCTGCTATTAAGGAAATCAGTGCAAATGGGGACCATGTTTTAGCCTTAAGTGCTGCTGGTCAAATTTATGTTTGGGGGGGCAATGAAAACGGAGAATTAGGAATTGGCGATTTGATTTCAAGAAATGCACCGACTAAAATTATGAGCCTAGGTGACAATATTAAATCAATTAGTGCTGGGGTCGCGCATAATTTAGCCTTGAGTGCAAAAGGAGATGTTTATGCTTGGGGGAATAATGCATATGGGCAATTAGGCTTGGGTCATTTTTCACGTATATTAACACCACAAATTATTCCATCATTACATGACATCATTCGCATAAGTGCAGGCGGTGAACATTCAATGGCATTAAGTGCAAAGGGGCAAGTATATAGTTTTGGTGATAATTCATTTGGGCAATTAGGTATCAACAACATAAACAATCAGGCTATTCCTCAATTGATAATGGAAGTGGAACATATTGTTGGCATTCAGGCAGGTATTCGTCATTCAATGGCCCTTAATACATCTGGAGAGCTCTATGGTTGGGGAGACAATACATTAAATCAATTAGCCATAGACGTGAATCACATTAGTTATCCTATTATAATAAATCGTAATCATTCGATTCGTTCATTATCGAGCAGCAGTAACCATTCTATTGCAGTTAGAGACGATGGAAAAGTATTGGTTTGGGGTAGTCATACAGAAGGTCAATTGGGATTAATCACTCCGCATCAATCATCGGCAATGTATCTACAGTCGAAAATAAACTACCGTGAGATTATTGCTGTTTCAACAAAATCAGAGCATCTGCTATTATTGAATGGAAAGGGAGATGTAGTTGCTGTGGGTAATAATGATTATAACCAAAGTAACAACCCATTTAACGCTGGTACAGTAATTTTACAAAACGTTCAAGCAATTGCTGCAGGCAGTTTTCATAGTGTTGCATTATTAGGCAATGGGCATATCATGTGTTGGGGTGTGAACGGCTATGGTCAATGCACTGACAGCAGCAAAGTAGTTGAGCAAGCAATTGAAGTTAGCAATTTAGAACATGTAAAAGCGATAGCAGCGGGCACCTATCATACCTTGGCTTTACAAGCAGATGGTACGGTGTGGAGTTGGGGACAGAACAAGTTTGGTCAGTTAGGCATTGGCAATACAAGAAATTCATTACAACCAAAAGTGGTCGCAGGCTTAGAAGATATTATTGCGATAGTTGCGGGAGAAAAACATTCAATGGCTTTAGCGGCAGACGGAAGTGTTTGGGCTTGGGGCGCGAACGATTTGGGACAATTAGGATGTGGGAAAATGAGTGCGAGTAATAAGCCCGTAAAAATCGGAAAGCTAGAAAATATAATCAGCTTAAGCAGTTCATTTAATCATGGATTAGCATTACAATCAAATGGACAGGTACAGACTTGGGGATATAATGATTTGGGGCAATTGGCTGACGGGAGTACACTTAATTCATATTCACCGAAAATAATTAACGGCCTGAAGGATGTTAAGCAGATTTCAACAGGCGGCGCTCATTCAATTGCATTATTAGCTAGCGGAGCAGTTGCGGTTTGGGGAGACAATGGTTTAGGTCAATTTGGAGATGGGCAACTGATTAGTTCTCGCATACCGGTTCAACAACGCAACATGAATGATTTAACTATGATTTGTGGCGCTTACCGTTCAACGGTATGGTTAAATTCAACTGGCGAGTTAAGTAATTCAGGCGCTCATGCCTTTGTACTTAGCAATTATAACTCTAACATGGACTTAGCTCAGATCAGCAAAACAGCGATTAATTGGGGGAGATAAATTTTAGTTCATAAAAAACAAAAGGCCTAGAATATTCTAGGCCTTTTGTTTTGATAGATTCGATTTTAATAATCGATTACTTGCTCTTTTATGGTAGAAGGTATCTCGCGATAGTTGTATTGTTGGTCGCGAAGTTGAGGTTCGAAACCTGCTTCTCTAATTCCTTCTTGAATCGTTTTATAAGTAAAGCGATGCGGAGCACCTGCTGCAGAGACAACATTCTCTTCAATCATAATACTACCCCAATCATTTGCTCCGGCATGCAAGGATAACTGTGCTGTTTTTTTACCTACCGTCAACCATGAAGCTTGGATATTGATAATATTTGGAAGCATGATACGACACAACGAAACCATACGTAAGTACTCTTCATCCGTCGTTTGATTGTGTACACCTTTTAGTGATTGTAACAAAGTATCTACATCTTGGAAGGTCCAGGCGATGAAAGCAAGGAACCCCTTTGCATGAGCAGGCTTCATTGCCTGAACTTCACGAATTTTGACTAGATGTTCGAAACGTTCTTCAATAGTTTCAATATGGCCGAACATCATGGTGCCCGAAGTTGTGATATCCAATTGGTGTGCTTCTTTCATCACATCTAACCACTCTTGTGCAGAACATTTGCCATTGGAGATTAGTCGACGAACGCGATCATTCAAAATCTCGGCTCCGGCACCTGGCAAACTATCCAGACCTGCGTCTTTAAGTGCTTGTAATGTTTGGCGATAGGTCGTACCAGAAATAGAGGAAATATGTACAATTTCAGGAGGCCCGAGTGCATGTAACTTTATCGTTGGGTACAATTTTTTCAAAGTAGAGAACAGATCTACATAATAGGCCAAACCTAGTTCAGGATTATGGCCACCTTGCAAAAGCAATTGGTCGCCGCCATACATGATCGTTTCTTCAATTTTCCTCTTATAGGTTTCGATATCAGTTACATAGGACTCAGCATGACCAGGTACGCGAAAGAAATTACAGAATTTACAATTTGCTACACAGACATTGGTCGTATTGACATTACGATCAATTTGCCAAGTTACTTTCCCGTCGGGCTTTTGGATCTTTCGTAATTCATTTGCAACAAAGGCAAGATCGGCAGTTTTTGCTTCATTAAATAAAACTATACCTTCTTCTGCAGTTAGAAACTCGAACCGCAATGCTTTTTGCAACAACTCTTCTACGTGTGCTGACATACAATTTGTTTTATACTGAACATTATTCAGCAGATAAAGTTTTCAAAGTTACGTTACAATTTTGAGATTCTAGCTTGATATATATCAATTGCTGTAACGGATAAGTGCGACTTACCCACTCACCTTTTGAAGGATTCCAAGATGAAGATTCTTGTAATTGTCCGTTTACATTGTAAAGATTAATGATGAAGTTTACCGCAAGATCACTAGCGTTTAGGTGTAATTGATTGTCTTTCCAAAAGGTATTTAATTTGGACTTTGCAATTACAGAAAGGTTGCTTGATGTAGCAGAATCTGACACAATTTGAATAGCAGAAATGATTGTATCATTAAGGCCACAACCAGTTGCTATTAGTGTGACAGAATAGGTCCCAGGCGTAGCATACGTATGTGAAGGGCTATTTACAGTATCACTAGTATTATCACCAAAACTCCATTGATAGGAAGAAGCGAAAGTAGAAGTATTTTGAAATTGCACATTAGCACCATTAATAGTCGGGATAAAGCCTGCTTTTGTAACACGTGGATTTCTTTCCCAATACCAAAGGCTATCGAATGCAACTGCTTTCACGGCCATTTTAATGCTATCGACTATATTAGTTGCGATCCCATTATTATAGGATATTAGCATTGGATCACGGTGAAAAATCAAGGTGTTAAAGGTACAAGCAGCGGCAAAGGTTCCTTCGAGCGTAGGATGACTTTCATCCGCTTGATACAAATTTAAACTTGTGTAATGTGTTCGGATGTAGCGCCACACAGCACCTACCGGAGCACAGGCGGCATGGTTCGTATCGGCCATAAACTCGTAACGTTGACGCAATAAATCATCCATCCCTGTATAAGAACATATTGGCGGCCAGGCAGCGCAATTCGATGCATCCCCATTTTTTCGTCCCCATGTCATGTAAAATAAAGTCTTCGTGCATGGATTATTCAAGTGAATTAAGCTATCCAAGGATTTTGCGAAAGGAAAAACTTCTTGTTCAACTTGTGCTTGCGGAAAGGATGGTCGTTGACTTTGTTCTTGCAGGGCGACAAAATCCCAAGGCATGCTATTAATGGCGTTAATACAGTTTATATCACTGCTATGTTGCTGAAAGGTATACCCTCCAGGGGTATAGGCACTAGACAGTAATGTATCGCCTAAACTTAAAGCAACGAATGCAGTTGTTTGCGGCAAGTTATTAACACCTACATAAGAGTTGCCAATGAATAATGCAGATTTTTTTTGTTGTGCAACTAATAGATTGGTAGCCGCCAATACGGATAAAAGTAGGAAGAGTAATTTTTGAAGCATCTAATTAATCAATTTGTAAATTATGTTTTTTAACTCGATAACAGGAGAAGAATAAAAATAAAAACATTGCGCCTAAAAGCATAAAAATGCTTATCAGGAAGGCGTCTACCATAGGCCATTTAAGATTAGCGTACCCTTTCAAAAGAAAACGTACGAGTATCGAATTTGCCACTAAAATAAACACGATACCAATTAGCAGTAAACGTCTTAACGATTTGTAGGCATATAGGTAAAAGATCTTGACAGCTAGCTCCCAACGTTTTTTTAAATTATATGCACTGGTAGCAGACTCTCTGTGCTCGGCGTTAATATATTTTAGTGGGGCATTCAGCTTTAATGCAATCAACTGCATACTATAAGGTGGCAAGTTAGTAGACAGAATTGCATCAATTAGACTCTTACTATAAAGTCCGAAATTTGATGCGTGAGCCTTAGCTTTTTTCTGACCCAATAGACTCCAAACAAAATAAAAAAGAAAGGATGAAATTCGATCAGCGAGTTTTGATTTTCTGTTTTGACGCACAACCAAAACAGCGTCTATATCATTTATTGCATTCTGATATAATTCATGAATTACAGCAGGAGAATCTTGTCCATCAGCATCCATGATTAAAACCTTATCACCTTTAGTTTTCTGAAGCCCTTTGAAGATTGCCTTATGTTGTCCGACGTTATGCGATAGTGCAATACTTTTTACGAATTTAAGTTCGCGAGCGAGTTGTTTGCAAACATCGAGCGAAGTATCCTTAGAAGCGTCGTCCACAAGAATAACTTCGAAAGGGATGTTTAGTTCTGAAAATACCATATGTAGCTCCGGTATTAATTTAGGGAGCTGGGCAGCATTATTAAAGACAGGTATTACAACAGAAATCATATATAGAAAAAAAGCAGGCAAGCCTGCTTTTTTTTATTCTACAGTTACAGATTTTGCGAGGTTACGCGGTTGATCCACATTACATCCGCGCATTACAGCGATATGATACGCGAGTAATTGTAGTGGAATCGAAGCAAGTAATGGTGAGAATGGTTCTTCGGTAGAAGGAATTGCAATGGCGAATTCACTGAGGTCGGTAATAATTTGATCACCCTCCTCTACTATACCAATTACACGACCTTTACGTGCCTTTACCTCTTGAATATTGCTCACGATTTTCTCGTAGGCAGACTGGTTGTTACACAAGAAAACAACCGGCATTTTTTCATCAATCAAGGCAATTGGACCATGCTTCATTTCTGCTGCAGGATAACCTTCCGCATGGATATAAGAAATTTCTTTCAGCTTCAATGCGCCTTCTAGCGCTACTGGGAAGTTGTAACCACGTCCTAAGTATAAGAAATTATGCGCGTCCTTAAATTCAGCGGCAATGGCTTTTATCTTCTCATCTGTTTCCAATACACGCTTTACCTTTTCAGGGATATTTTCTAATTCATTAATCAGTTGGTGATAGCGAGATTCGGTGATAACACCACGTTTATGACCTGTCATGATAGCCATTAACGTAAGCACCATTACTTGCGAGGTAAATGCTTTTGTTGAGGCTACACCGATTTCTGGACCGGCATGTGTGTATGAACCGGCATGTGTGATACGTGCGATAGACGAACCAATCACATTACAAATACCAAGAATGGTCGCTCCTTTTGATTTTGCCAATTCGAGGGCAGCTAAAGTATCTGCAGTTTCACCAGATTGTGAAATTGCAATTACGACATCTTTTTCAGAAATTACAGGATTACGATAGCGGAATTCAGAAGCATATTCTACTTCAACAGGAATTCTAGAAAGCTCCTCAAAAAGGTACTCACCGACTAATCCAGCGTGCCATGAAGTTCCACAAGCAACGATAATGATACGTTCAGCTTGAGAAAGCTTTTTCTCATAATCCACTAAACCACCCAACTTGATAATCCCTTTATCTACGTGCAAACGTCCACGCATGGTATCTTTGATAGAACGAGGTTGTTCGTAGATTTCCTTTAACATAAAGTGATCATACCCCCCTTTCTCCAGCATTTCCAACTGCATTTCGAGCTTTTGGATATATGGCGTTTTTTCTTGGTTGCGAATTGTTTTAATACTTAATTCGCCCGTATTTGTAACTACTGCAACTTCCTCGTCATCTAAGTAAATTACATTTTTAGTATATTCAACAATCGGCGTTGCATCACTTGCTATATAAAATTCTTGTTCCCCGATTCCGATTACAAGAGGACTTCCCTTACGGGCACAGATTAAACGATCCGGATGATTTTTAGAAACGATTACAATAGCATAAGCGCCGTGCACTTCTTGCAATGCTTCGCGGACCGCTTCTTCCAAATCAATTTTCTCATTCATCATAATATCTTCAATCAGATGAATTAAAACTTCCGTATCGGTATCACTTAAAAAGATATGGCCTCTCGACTTCATCTCCTCTTTTAACGGAGCATAGTTTTCAATAATCCCATTATGGATGATTGCTAAGTTTTTACTTTCGCTATAATGCGGATGTGCGTTTGTATCATTTGGTTCTCCGTGAGTTGCCCAACGTGTATGACCGATTCCAATGGAGCCTTTAATATTCTTACCTTCCGTAAATTTTTCAAGGTCGCTTACTTTACCTACACATTTATAGGTGCGTAAGTCATCGCTTAATAAGGCAACACCTGCACTATCATAACCGCGATATTCTAGGCGATGTAAGCCTTTAATAAGAATAGGATAAGCTTCCTTTTTTCCGATGTAACCAACAATTCCACACATAATGCTTTATTTTAATGTAGTTGTAATCATTTTAAGTTTGAGGCGATGTGTTGCGTGTGTACCACCACCTATAATAATTTGGTTGCCATATACTGATTGTCCTAAGACATTCAAATAAAATCCGTTAAACGAGTTATTGTACGTTCCATCCACCACACGTTGCATAAAACGAGCGATATTGAAGGTATAGATACCACTTGTCGCTCTATTTCCGCCAAAGTAAGCGCTATTAGATAGGTCCCCAAACGGAGAACCAAGTAAAACATCTTCTAAGGCTTGCGCTATCGAATCTTTACGATATAAATATAGGTTAGCAGGCGCAGGAAACTTTGTATTAGAAGGGTTCAAGTCTTCCACAACCAATCGTGCTCTGTTAACAATGACGTGATTCAATTTGGACAAATACGGAAAATCAATTTTTGTAATTAAGCCGCCAAAACCTGCTAGATAAGCAACGCTATCGTTTAATTGATTGATATGTTGCGCAACCGTTGCATTCGTATAGTCATGGTTAAAATGCGCAACAGAACCGTATCCCATTTTAAGCAAGGAGCTGGTATCTTTTCCAGTTCCTGTATGGTGATAAACGAGCAGTCCTGTATAAGCACCAGAGCTGTTGTTCATCTTTATAATGGCGTTGCCGTTTATGGAAGTAACATCTACATAAATACCATTACAAACATTATGAAAAGCTGTGTTATTATAAAAGCCTGTTGCGGCTGTTTGAGCCTGCAATAAGGCAAGGAAGCTTTGATCCGTAATTTGCACACGAATGTGTGGTACTAATTTCTTTCCATTGATTATAACACTATCCTTAGGCCGACAACTTATGGTTTGATTTGCTAGTGTATTTGCTTGCAAGTCGAACGTCTCATTTGAGAAATAGCTTTTTCCTGCGACAATTTTCTTTCCAGAAGGATTAATCGCTTGCAGTGTTATATTCATTTGAGTACCTGTATCGCCAATTAGGCTAGCGTATTGGGCTACAAAAAAGACAGAATCGACTGTTCCAAAACTACTCATTTGATCTGCAATTAAATCAAATTGCGCATAAACGCTTGCTTTGGTTGTTCCGAACTGTGTGGAAGAAATTTGTCCGAAGCTATAGGCCGACAAGCCAGAGGCGAGTACCGAATCACTGCGAAGTGTAGTCGTTCGAACGGTAAACGTATCGGTTTCATTCGCACCTAACATCGAATGCGGATGAATCGTACTGGTGGACAGATAAGGATTGTCTTTACAGGCCGATAAAAAGGCAGTTGTAATGACAAGCGCAAGCAAGGTAATATGACGAATATTATTTCTCATTTTGGTTAATGTGCTTACTTAGCTCCCAACATTTTCTTGTAGAATTCATTGTAGGCGTCCAGGTATCCTTCTTCCATACCATTGAAAGGAATCACTGACTTTTTCTTAGACTTTGCAAACTCCAATAATTTTGTTTCTACATTTGCAGAACCAGCTACAATACCGTCAGCAAAGGCGATTGCACCTTCCATTAAAGAATCATGCGTTCCCTTTTTGAACAAATCGAACTCGCTTGGTTTCACATTCTCCAACATCGCTAATTCAGCGAAAGACTTGTTGAGTGTTTCCTTAAATTCATTGTCATACAAGGAATAAACAACTTTCGATTTTGCGAAAACAGGTTCTTTTTTGTAGGCTGTTTTCAAGTAGAACGGAATCAAACTAGTCATCCAACCGTGGCAGTGCACTACATCAGGAGGCCACGCGAATTTTTTAACGATTTCCATGGCACCTTTACAGAAAAATATCATACGTTCTGCATTGTCATCATAGAATTTACCTTTATCGTCGCGAAGATCATTTTTACGTTTGAAAAACTCTTCGTTATCTAAAAAATAAACTTGAATTCGTACACCGGGAATACTAGCTACTTTGATCAATAAAGGCATATCGTCATCACCCATTGTGATGTTGATACCACTTAATCGAACTACTTCATGTAAGCGATGGCGTCTTTCGTTAATATTACCAAAACGAGGCATAAGAATACGTAACTCAGCCTCTTGATTTTGAAGATTTTTACAAAGGTCGTTGACAATTTTCCCCATGTTCGAATAATCCAAATAAGGATTAATCTCTTGAGAAATGATCAACATTCTTTTTTTGTGCATAATTAATAATTAACGAGCCCTAAGAGCCTATTATAAAAGGTCTGCAAAGATAATAAAAAAAAAGCACGATTTTACAAACACCTAGGGGCGGAAAAAGCTTAAACAGGCAAGAATTAAAGGCTTTTTAACCATTTTTAGTGATTTTCTTCATGAATTGCCTGATAAAAAATCTCTTGAAGGCTTGTTCGAACGCCTAATTCGATAATTTTCTTGTTGTTGGCATTTGGGCAAACACGATTACTTAGGAATACAAAAGTAAGGCCACTTACTGGATCTGCCCAAACACTGGTGCCGGTAAAACCAGTATGACCGAATGTGGCGATGCTCGCACTTGGGCATGTAGGAGAATCGCTGATTCTTTGAGGCGATTGTTTATCGAATCCTAATCCTCTGCGGGAGACTTTCGACTGTTTGGAGGTAAACAAACGAATGGTAGAAGGTTTAAAGTATTGTACGCCCTCCCACTGTCCGTTTTGTTCTAGCATAGCGAATAATTTGGCGAGATCAGAAGCATTGGCAAAGAGTCCGGCATGTCCTTGAACTCCGCCACATAAGGCAGCACCTTGATCATGTACATATCCTCGAATCAGCTGATGACGAAAACGTTGATCCTCTTCGGTAGGCATTATATTCATTTTAGCAATCCCTTTCTGCAAAGGATTATAGGTAATGCTATTGAGGTGCAAGGGCTGATAAAAACTCTTACGAACATACTCTTCAGGACTTATGGTATCTAGAATTGCAGCACAGATTGCGCGCATAAAATACATGTCGAAGTCGCTATAAACATATTTACCTTTTGTTTTGAGCGGGCACTCATAAATGATTTTCCAGATGCTGTCAGGCACGTCGTATGCCGAGAAGCAATTGTCAGCGACTTTATTTGGGAATTTCTTAGAAGCCGTATTTGAAAGCATATCAGGATTCCAAGATCCGTCTTGGTTCGTCCATTTTAAATGGAAGGGCACAAAGGGAGGTAATCCAGCTTGATGTAATAGCAAGTCGTGCACTTGAATTTTCTTCTTATTGGTATGCTTAGCTTGCGGCAAATACTCGCTGATTCTGGCATCCAAATCTAATCGACCTTCCTCATACAATTTCATCGCACAGAGCGTGGTAGCCGCAACTTTTGTAATGGAAGCAAGGTCGTATAAATAGTCGTTTTGCACCTTCTGAGCGGATTCGAAAGTGGCAGTACCGAATGATTTACGGTAGATTAATTTATCATCTTTATAAACGACCATTTGACAACCTGGGAAGGCCTTTTCGATAATACTTCTTGCAATAACTGAGTCGATAGTGACGAGATACTTTTCACTAATTTCATGTGAAAAATAATTGGGCGTTCTAACAATATTCCTTCCATTAGGATCTTCCGTTACAACAGGGAAAATATGATTCCCACGCCCAGCTAAAAAGCGATTGTTCGCAGCAATTGGCATTCGACCATTCACTTCAAGGGATGACTGCCAGATTTTGAAGGCGGTGTTCGCTGTAAACGCATTATCCTGGTAAAGTATCGTGAGGTTTTGCAACTCTTCAAAAGGACCAACGAAGTATGGGGAGCCGAATACGAAAAGATGAATTTGATTTTGCGAAGACTGTAGGTCTTTCAATTGCTGAATAAAAGAAATTGAAAATCCGAAATTCTTAGCGGCAAAGCGATTGATCAAATGCGCATCTATTATCAACTGATTTTTGCGTGGCAACAGGTAGTTAAAAATAGAATCCGGCATCTGACTTTTGTAACAAAAAAATCGGATAGGCCTGCTTGTTTCGGTAGCGGCCAATTTTAAAAATGCACTCATGGTATCTTGTCCGGCGACGTACCAAAACAAGGTATCAGAAGTTTGATAATTCCAGTGTTGTAAATTATGCGCTTGAAAACTGGTTGCTGCATGATCATACAGACTTTGAATCAAATCATCCGATTGGTTCAAATCTTCTGTAACATGGTTTGGATCGATTTCTTGCCAGTGATTTAATCCGAGCTTATACTTATAATAAAGAATTTTACGAACGCGATTATCGATCTCATTTTGTGTGATTAAACCACGATCTCGTGCATTCAAAATTGTATCTATACTAGCAGGGACATCCGAAACAAACAACAGAATATCATTTCCTGCTAATAATGATTTAAGTGCCACTTGCGCACCGTTCAAGCCTTGTGCAGCACCTTTCATATTTAATGCATCCGTGAAAGAAAGGCCATTGAATTTAAGTTCGTTTTTGAGCAAGTCGGTCACAACATTAGCAGATAAGGACGCGGGTGTATTTGTGGAATCTAGTATAGGTACAGCGAGGTGCGCAACCATCACAGATTGCACACCTGCTTCGAACATTTCTTTGAAAGGTTTCAGTTCTAAAGAATCCAACCTTGATTTAGTGAAGTTTAGTTTAGGTAAGCCATAGTGCGAGTCTGTTTCGGTGTCGCCATGACCAGGAAAGTGCTTTGCGCAGGCCATTACATTATTTGATTGCAAGCCTTTCATATAGGTAATTCCCTTGCGGGAAACGAGCTTCCAATCATCCCCAAAAGAACGATCATAAATAACGGGGTTGAATTTATTGTTATTGACATCTACTACGGGAGCGAAGTTGATATTGATCCCAATTCTTCGGCATTGCAAGGCTACGGCAGCGCCCATTTGTTCGATAGCATATTCATGTAAACCTCCGTTTCCATCGGTATCTGGTGCAATTGCACCTAGGGTCATTTGACGAGGGAAGGCATGTACAGAATCGAGCCGCATGGCTAAACCCCATTCTCCATCGACGCTTACGAACAGTGGTGTTTTAGCATTTTGATTCATTCGATTAATCAGCATAACATGCCGATATGGTGATCCTTGCATCATAATCACACCACCCAGATTATATTGTTTTACCCAGTTGATAATTTGACGAGAAAGTACGGAGTCTTTATTCGTATAAACGGGCATCATGATTAACTGTGCGACGCGCTCTGTATCGCTCATTGCTGCCAATTGAGCTTCTACCCAAACGGCAGTATCTCCCGAAGTTTTGAATACAGTATTCAATCTGTTGGGAGTCCAATTGACACTTTGTGTAGTCTTAGACTTTACTTTTTTGTGTTTAGCCTTTCTACGCGTTTTGGCATTCGCTTGAAAAAGACTAAAAATTACAATAAAGCAAAGTGCTAAAAAACTAATTCGAGAAATGCTATTTTTCATACTTAAATTTACCGTGTTAAGTTCCGAGCAAAGCCTTAAAAATAAAAGAAAGGGAGTCGGAGCTTTTCAACCAAAGAATGTTTAATCAGGACAGGAGGTATGTTACATCAAACAGAGGGGATAGTTATTAGAAATATACCATATCGGGAGACCAGTGTGATATGCACGATTTTTACAGAAAAATTTGGCAAGCAGAGTTATATTGTAAATGGCGTAAGAAGTGCTAAAAGCACTACTAAGACGTTATTACAGCCACTTAGTCTATTAGATTTGATTGTTTATAAGCGTGCGAATGTAAACCTCGAACGTATCAAAGAACTAAAGACTTTACAGCTTTATGAACGTATTCCATTCGAGCCTATTCGTCAAACCATCACATTTTTCATTTGCGAGCTACTTCAAAAGTCGCTAACAGAGGATTTGGAGGACCAGACCTTATATCAATATATCAAGCAGGCTTTATTACATTTGGATCGAGAAGATTGTGAGACGGGTACCTACCCTATTCAATTTATGTTCGAATTAAGTCAGTATTTAGGTTTTGGTCCACAAGGTGAGCAAATAGACCATTGTGTGTGCTTCGACCTTCGGCAAGGCGTTTATAGTACAGAATTGCCTGCTTATTCTGAATTTTTAGTGGGGGGCGATTTGATTGCATTCAAGAAATTATGGCTAGATAGTCCTGGAAAATGGAACATGCAAGAGCGGAGAAAAATTTTAACTTTATTGGAACGCTACTATCAATTGCATATTGCGGGCTTTGGAACATTGAAAACGCCACAAGTTTTGCAAGGACTTTTTTAGCTGTTAATCACGTGTTAAGTACTTGCGATATTTGAGAATACTATTAAATTTGCTGAATAACCTTTTATAGCTTTAGAAATGAAAACAAAATTTTTGCAACTACTGACCTTTTTTGCGTTAGCGAGTACATTCGTATATGCAGGCGAAAAGAGTAAGGGTTCCATCAAGAAGGAAGACCTGAAAACAGGCTATCACATTAGTGTGAAGCTCAATAATTTTAGAGATACCGTATTATATCTTGGCAATTACTATGGCGATAAAAAGTACATTAAAGATACTTGTAAAGTTCGTCGTGGTGAGACTTTCGTATTCAACGGAAAGGAGCATCTGCCAGAAGGTATTTATATCGTGGTTACGCCAACGATGAAGTATTTTGAGATGATGGTGGGCAAGAACCAAGATTTCAGTATTGAAACGGATACCAGTGATTTTGTTGGTCATATGAAAGTGACGAACTCGACTGACAATTCCTTGTTTTTAGATTATTTAAAATTTTCAACGCGCATGGGTACAGAGATGGAGATGTTGAACAGACAATTTCCTGGGGTACGTAAAATGCCTGCGGACAGTGCTCGAGTAGTGAAGCGTATGACTGAAGTGGATAGTCTGCTTAGAAACTACCGTGTTCAGTTTACGAAAGAACATCCAGAAGTTCTTTTAGCTTCTATCTTTAAGGCTATGCCGGAGCCGGTGGTTCCTGATTTTCCACGTTTAGCTAACGGCAGACGTGATTCTATGAATGAATTTTATTATTTCCGCAATCACTTTTTTGATGCATTCGATTTTAGTGATGAACGTTTACTTTATACACCGATTTACCATGCTAAGACAGAAAAGTATTTGGAACAGTTGACCGTTCAACATCCTGATTCATTAATCAATGGCTGCGATTATTTAGTTGGCAAGGCGAAAGCGAATAAGGAAATGTATAAATGGATGGTTTGGTATTTGACCAACAAATATGAGAATTCAAAAATCATGGGCTTTGATGCAGTCTTTGCGCATATGGGGAGAGAATACTATTGTAATGGCGGTGCTTATTGGGTTGATTCTGCGAAGTTGAAAAAGATTTGTGATCGTGTTACGATTGTTGAAAATACTATAATTGGTCATCCTGTGATTAATATGATTTTACAAGACAGTAGTGCAAACAACCATTATTTCCATCAGGAGATGAAGCATAAATACACGATCGTATGGGTGTGGAATAGCACTTGTGGACATTGCCAGAAGGAGACACCAGAATTGTTAGAGGTGTATGAAAAGATTCACAAGAAGTACGATTTTGATGTAGTTACCATCACGGAGGAGCGTATGACGAATAAGGATGATCCTACGATGAAAAGTTGGAGAAAATACTTGAGAGAGCATCCAAACCCATGGTTGAATTTACGTGACATGAACAATTACTATGATTTTAGAACTGTTTTTGATGCCTATGCCACGCCGAAATTATTTGTGATTGATTCTGCTACCCATAAGATTGTTGCCAAGCAATTAGGCGTGAATCAAATCGAAGACTGGTTTGATAAAAAGACCAAAATGGAAGCGCAGCAGAAGAAATAAAAAAAATCCTCCTTGAAAAAGGGGGATTTTTTTTTGGTTTTCCACACAGGCATTAAATTGTTAAGAAGAAAAAACCAGAAGGCCCTTTGAAATCATTGGGATATGGTATCTTTGTGATGCGATTTTTTTGAAAACATTTCAATTTTCAGACCTTGTCAGATCCGATTAAGCATGAATGCGGTATAGCTTTCATTCGTTTGTTAAAGCCACTTTCTTATTATCAAGAAAAATACGGTACGGCCTTATATGGCCTCAACAAGTTGTATCTCTTAATGGAGAAGCAACATAACCGCGGACAAGACGGTGCGGGAATGGCAACAGTAAAATTAAATTTACGCAGTGGTCAGCCATTTTACAACATAAACAAGAGCAACAGCAAGCAAGCGATTGCGGAGTTATTTGAGCGCGTCCATCAAGATGTAGCGAAGGTAGAACAATCAAATCCAGCGCTTGCACAGGATGCCGAGTGGATGAAAAACCATGTACCTTTTTTAGGGGAAGTTTTGATGGGGCATTTACGTTATGGTACGCACGGTGGCAATGGGCTTGATCGTTGTCATCCATTTGTAAAAACGAATGGTTGGTTAAGTAAAAACTTAATCACAGCAGGTAATTTCAACCTTACAAATACAGATGAAGTTTTTAGTAATTTAGAACAGAGTTCAACTTATTTTAAAGATCGTTTTGATACGACTGCTGTTCTAGAAACATTAGGTAATTTTTTAGAGGAGGAGGTTGACAAATCATACGAGCAATTGGTATTGAAAGGTATGGCACCGCAACAGGCAGCCAAAGAAGTTGGAGATCATATTCAGATGATGAATATTTTAAAGCAAAGTGCGCAATGGTTTGACGGAGGATACGCCATCATGGGAATTTTAGGTCATGGCGACGCATTTGTGATGCGTGATGCAGCGGGTATCCGACCAGCGTTTTATTACGAAGACGAAGAAATTGTTGTTGCCGCAAGTGAACGTCCGGCAATACAAACCGTTTTCAATTTAAAAGAAGGGCAGATCAAGGAGTTGAAGCCTGGGCATGCTTTGATGGTGAGTAAGGATGGCACTGTAGTAGAAGCGGCCTATTGTGAAGCGAAGGAGAAAAAGGCATGTTCTTTCGAGCGTATTTATTTTTCGCGCGGCAGTGATATTGAAATTTATGATGAGCGCAAGAAACTAGGGACTCATTTGGCTGAATCAGTATTAAGAGAAGTAGAATTTGATTTTAAGAATACTGTTTTTAGTTATATCCCAAATACAGCAGAGGTTTCCTTTTACGGGCTCATTAAAGGTATTGAAGATTATATCAATACTTGGAAGAGGGAGCACATTAAAAAGCATCAATACCATTTAGATGAATCGAAGTTAGATCATTTATTGAGTATGCGTCCGAGAGTGGAGAAGATTGCAATTAAGGATGCTAAACTTCGCACTTTCATCACGCAAGACAATGCGCGTAATGAAATGGTGCAGCACGTTTACGATATCACTTATGGAAGTATTCGTTCTGGTGAGGACACGATGGTTGTAATTGATGATTCGATTGTTAGAGGTACTACCTTAAAAGAGAGTATCATTAAAATGTTGGATCGTTTAGGACCAAGAAAAATTGTGATTGTTTCGTCGGCACCACAGATTCGCTATCCGGATTGTTATGGTATTGACATGAGCAAACTTGGCGATTTTGTAGCATTCAGAGCGATGTTAAGTTTATTGGATAAAAGTGGAAATACGGGTTTATTGGATGAGGTATATAAAGACTGTAAGGCACAAGAGAATTTAGCGAAGGAGGACGTTAAAAATGAAGTGAAGCGTTTATACAAGCTATTCAGTGCAGAGGAAATAAGTGAAGAAATATCGCGCATCCTAACGCCTGCCGATTGTAAGGCAAGCGTAAAAATCATTTATCAAACTATTGAAGATTTACACCGTGCATGTCCAAATCATTTAGGAGATTGGTATTTCACAGGCGACTACCCTACACCGGGAGGTAATAAGGTAGTAAATAAAGCTTTCATTAATTTTATGGAAGGCAAAAACGAAAGAGCATATTAATGAATAAAACTATATTAATTACAGGTGCTACGGCAGGTATTGGTGAAGCGACTGCAAAAAAATTTGCAGCCAACGGCTATCGTTTGATAATCACAGGCCGTCGTGAAGAGCGACTCATTCAACTCGCTGAACAACTACGTCAAACACATGGTATAGAAATTCATTGGGCTGCTTTTGATATTCGAAGTCGTAATGAGGTAAAAGCATTTGTAGATGGCTTACCAGCAGCTTGGAGATCGATAGATATTCTCGTGAATAATGCAGGACTAGCTGCAGGATTAAGCGCGATTCAAGATGGTGATATCGATGATTGGGAGGCGATGATTGACACAAACATCAAGGGGTTGCTTTACATGACAAGGGCTATAGCGCCTTTAATGATTGCAAAGAATAGTGGTCATATTTTTAATATAGGTTCTATTGCCGGCAAGTATGTTTATGCAAATGGAAACGTTTACTGTGGCACGAAGCATGCAGTGAATGCGTTGAGTGAATCAATGCGCATCGACATGTTGCAACATGGTATTAAGGTTACAGCGATACATCCGGGTGCGGCTGAAACAGAGTTTTCCTTGGTACGCTTTAAAGGGGACGAAGCACGTGCAAAGAAGGTCTATGAGGGCTTTCAACCCCTAACAGGTGCAGACGTAGCCGAAACTATTTTTTATTGTGCTAATTTACCTGGTCATTATTGCATAAACGACTTAGTAATAACGCCTACTACACAGGCGGGTTCCCACTATTCCGTAAAAAAATAGTTTACGGTTGGAAAATAGGAGAAAAGGCTTATCTTTGTTAAGTATAAAGGGCTTATTCTAGCTCACATTTTTTCCAAATCATTTTTACTCGACTGACAATTCCTGAAATTGTTATTTAACTTTTTATGTACGACATTTTACAATTAAACGAACTCCTATTGCCGGAGTTAAAAGACGTTGCCACGAAAATGGGCATGAAGAATTTCAATCGTCTTAGCAAAGAGCAATTGATATATCAAATTTTAGATCAGCAAGCGATTATAGGTAGCAAGGAAGCAATAGCTAAAGGTGAAGAGCCAGCTCCAGTTGTTCGTCCGAAAGGCCGTCCAACCACAGACAATAAAGAAGAAAAGCCTAAGCAACCTCGTTCTCGCAAAGTAGCGCCAAAAGAAGGCGAATTACCCCTTGAGATAGCGTCGACGCCTGAAGTAAAACCAGAGGGCAATACCCCTCCTTCGATCGTTGCTGAATTCAAGACTGCACCAATGCCGACTACAGAGCGCGGCCCTCGTCAGCACGACAACAGACATCGCCCACAAGACGGTCGTCGACCACAACATCCAAGAGATAGAGATAATCGTCCTGCGCATCAGCATCAGCACCCGAATGCAAATCCTGAAAATGCTATGCCCCAAGCTACAGCAGCAACAGAAGGTAGTCAACAAGAGGGCGCACAAGCACCTGCTGAACATCCTGCAGGTCCACGTCCTGAATTCCGCAGAACACCTCCTCCTCCACCGGCTCCGTCAAAATATAATATGATGATTGAGTTGGAAGGAATCATTAACGGAGAAGGGGTTTTAGAAATTGTACAAGAAGGTTTTGGCTTCTTGAGAAGTGCTGACTATAACTATTTAAATTCTCCGGACGATATTTATGTTTCTCCAGGACAAATCAAAATGTATGGTTTGAAGACTGGGGATACCGTTATAGGATCTATTCGACCTCCCAAAGAAGGTGAAAAATATTATGCCTTAACGAAAGTAGAATCGGTGAACGGCCGTACGACAGATGCTGTACGTGACCGCGTACCATTCGATTTTTTAACACCATTATTTCCTAATGAGAAATTGAACTTGGTTTATAAATCAGATTCCTATTCTACTCGTTTGATGGATTTGTTTACACCAATAGGTAAAGGACAACGTGGTTTGATCGTTGCGCAGCCGAAGGTTGGTAAAACGATGTTATTGAAAGAAGTTGCGAATGCAATTGCAGCGAATCATCCTGAAGTTTATTTAATTGTATTATTGATTGATGAACGTCCGGAAGAGGTAACTGATATGGAACGTAGCGTAAAAGCAGAAGTAATTGCGTCTACGTTTGATGAGCCTGCTGATAAGCACGTGAAAGTATCTACGATGGTTTTGAATAAAGCAAAACGAATGGTAGAATGCGGTCATGATGTGGTAATCCTATTAGACAGTATCACACGTTTGGCACGTGCACATAATACCGTAGCACCAGCTTCAGGTAAGGTATTGAGTGGTGGTGTGGAAGCAACGGCTTTGTTAAAGCCGAAACAATTCTTTGGTGCAGCCCGTAAAATTGAAAATGGTGGATCTCTTACGATTATTGCAACAGCTTTGATTGAAACGGGTTCTAAAATGGATGAAGTAATCTTTGAAGAATTCAAAGGTACAGGTAATATGGAATTGCAGTTGGATCGTAAGTTGGCAAATCGTCGATTGTTCCCTGCGATGGATGCGGTGGCGAGTAGTACACGTAGAGAGGATTTGTTATTAGACAGAGAGACTTTACAAAAAATGTGGATCTTAAGAAATCACCTTGCTGAAATGCGTCCAGAAGAAAGTATGGAGATGTTATTGCGCCATATGAAAGGTACGAAGAGCAACGAAGAGTTCTTGACGACGATGAATGGTTAATCCTTTTAAGCAACATAAAAAAGCCCTCGCTGAGTAATCAACGAGGGCTTTTTTTATGTGATTGACTATTCGGTTATTTGAACCCTAATTGTTTGTTATCACTTGAAGAAATTTTGTTCATTGTATCTTTAAACGCTTGATATTCGGCAGGTGTAATGATATCCTTTTTATAACGGAGCTTACGAACCACTTCCATTTTAGCTCCTACCATTTTATACGTAATAGAATAGCTAACGAAGTCGTTTTCTACACTCGTGTTTTTAGGAACTTCTGCGAACTTCAATCCTGCAGGCACTTCTACTAACATTTTTTCATAGTATTGTTCACTGCCCGCATATTTCCATAGCAACAAATCATAGTTTCTTTTTTCCAATGAAACGAAATCTAAAGAAGTGATACAATCGCTCCAAGGCATTTTCAAGATATGTAATCCTGCTACTTCATTCACTTCATTTTTAACCGTGAAGTTGTAAGTAT
The DNA here is from genome assembly GCA_947452995.1 of Chitinophagales bacterium. Classification (GTDB taxonomy): domain Bacteria; phylum Bacteroidota; class Bacteroidia; order Chitinophagales; family CAIODY01; genus JAHEYX01. The sequence continues at coordinate 116,484 of CANGEV010000002.1, read as the reverse complement.
ACGTAACAGTATCGAGTAATTCTTTCAAATCACTAAACTCAAGCTTGTTCAACTTCAAGACATTTTTAAAGTCACTGCTTAGTGTTTGCGTCATGTCTTTATCCTGTTGTTCTTTACCACTAGCGCCATAAGCAGAGCGAGCAGCAGAGGCAAAGTCGCCAGAGCGATAGGTGGTACGATTTACAATTAGATCATTTTCTTTGAAAGAAATGTTAGAAACGCGCGTGATAGTATTCAATGCACGATTAGGAGAGCTCATTTTTTCAAGATTAACTTGAATAGAATCATTGGTGATTACTTCGCGCGGGATACGCAATACTAATGAGTTACGTTCGTTATCAGGTATTGTTGAGAAGGATAATTTATTATCCGTTAATTCGACGATATATTCTTTTCCTTCACACATTACAGTTGCAATACAATGATTGAATGCTGTAGATGGGAGAATCATATCATGATCTCCGTTATCACGCGTATCTACCAACATCAAACTAGCTTTTACTTTTACCTCGTTACACATTGCTACAAATAGTGTTGCAAGGTCTTTACAGTCGCCTAATTTAGTATTTAGCGTACGGCTAGCGCGTTGAGGAATTTGAGCTGAGTGCAAGAATGAAACGTTGCTATAATTCATATTCTTTTCGATATAATCATAAATCACTTTTACTTTTTGCAAATCAGTTAGGTTTGTTCCTTTGTCATTAAATATTTCTGCAACAGCTTCTTTGATTTCGAAATCGCTTTTAGCTTTCGAAGAAGAAAGATCAGAATACCAATTGGCAACGTACTTCCAATCAGGCATTGAAGAGTATTCCAATGTGATTCCACAATCTGCGGCAGGCGGCATGTACGGTTCCACTTTCATAGCTGGCATATCTCGCATTTCCCATACATAGCGTTTGTAATTATCTACATCCGATACTACAGGTTTCATTTCTGAATTATTAACACGCCAGTTAAAGTCTTTCTTATTCGGCACAAGCATAGAATAACGCGATAATTTACAAGGGAAGCGGTAGTTAAAGCCAAACTTATCAAAGAATTGCTGCGACAGTTTAGTCGTTTGAAAATTCTGAACTTTATAAGAAAGGTGAATAACGTCGCCTACTTCTAATCCGGTGAACACGCAATAGCTATCGTTTCGTTCAGCTTCTGTCTTATCGCCATTGGCTTTGATTACTTCTGCTTTATCGAAGTTCATATTTTGGCCATAGGAGTTATAGCTTACGGAGTATTCCTTCCAATCTTCAACGCCAGCTGGCTTAAGGATTTTGATAAGAATTTCGTTACGCTCTTCAGAAGCACCTTCTGGATAGAAAATGAATTGAGTTTCGTTTAGGAGCACCACCGAATTATCTTCTGGATAGTCTTCCGCTTTCGGAGCTGTTTTAATCAAATCATCGATGTTAGTAGAATCGAAGTTGGCGAACATTTCTTTTTTCTCTTGTAGTTCGCGTAATTTTTTACGAGCATCGTAATCGGTAGGATCGAAGTAGATTGCCTTTTTGTAGGCTTTAATAGCTTCTTCCTTTTCATTTTGAGCTTCGTAAATACGTCCCATTGAATTCCACAAACCGCTTGCGTAAGGGGCTTGTTCAATAGTCTTTTGCTGCCATTCTAAGGCAGTTTTATAATCCTGTCGATTGTAATAAATCGATGCTAGATCATCGTAGAAATCTACTTTATACGGCTCATTTTGCACCCGGAGTTGGTATAATTTCATACCATCCGCAATATTACCCATATCAAAATAATTCCCTGCGATAGTTGTTAAAACATCATCGTCATAATTCGTTTTGAAATACTTCACCAAGACCGCATTTGCCTTTTTGTTGCTCTTACTTACATTTTGAACCACTTTGTATTTATAGGCTACTAGATCACTATTTTCAGGATATTTAGAATAGGCGCTATTGATTAACTTGATTGCGTCGTCTACTTTCTTTTGAGACAACAATAAATTTATACGTTTCAAAATGGTCGCTTCAGAAACGCCATACAGTTCTTCCATGCGATCAATCAACTTTTCTACTTCTACATAATCTTCTTTATTGTTAGCATCACTATAACGAAGTTTTAGACTTTGCATATTATCTGGCGTCTTCGTTTTTAACTTCTCTTCCAACTTAGAGTAATCTGTTTGATTACCATCGCGGTTATAGGCGTTCATCATACGCATAATGACGTGCGCATTATTAGGAGCCAATTCCATAGCGTGTTTCAATGCTTTACGCACTTCGAACATACGTTCGTCGCGAAGATAGATGCGAGCTTGCATCAATACGTTCATGATATTATTCGGATCCTTTTCAACTAACTTATCGAAGTATGCTTCTGCGAAGAACGCTTCTTGTTTTCCTTTAGACGTCCCTTTCGCATAAGTTTGATAAGTTGTAGAACTTTTCAGATTAGCAGGGTTACCATTTTCATCAGTCAAACGAATCATAAAATTGGCATTATCGTTTTCACTTTCGCCAATTTGCACTAGGATACGGTTAGCACCTTCATTCAACTTGATTTTATAGTTGAATACATCGACGTCGCAGTCGCGTTCTTCCGCTTCTGAGATTACCAATTTATCATTCACCCAAACACGGAAAGTACCGCCACAACCTGCACGTAGCCATACCTCTTGTACCGAAGGGCTTTCAACGAAGGTTTGGGCATACATTATGGAATTGCTTACGCCCAAATAGAATGAAAAATCAAACCATTTATCTTTACGAATATTTTTTGCGTCGAACCATTTAATGGTAGCGCCTACTTTATTTTTGAATTTCGTTTCACTTTGATTGCCTGCGTTAAGCACGCCAAAGTCTTTGTTAAAGCCGTTTCCAGAGGTATTATCAAACGTACCAAGTACTTGCCAATTTTCCAATGCACCTATTTTACCGAACTCCGCATACGACTGTTTGAAGTTGCCGAGTTTTGCATAATGATACCCCAATTGACTTTGGCAAAGGGCTTTGATGGTACCGTTTGCACGAGAGTCTTTCATGATTTTTTGCAAGAAGGCCATATGCGGCGCATCGAGTTTCTTTGCACCATCCATTACAAGGCCTGTCCACCACAAAGCGTATAAGTATGGAAATGGATTTTCAGAAGCGTCATAGAAACGGGTGAAGTGCTGAAAGGCCAAATCTTCGTGATCATCATCATCTTCTAAGAAGGCAAGTGCTAGTTCTGCTTCCGCCTTTGTAGCCGCATCTTTCGCACATGCTTCGAATGCCGCTTTCGCTTCTTGATTCTTGTTTTTGTTGTAAAGGGTCCAAGCTTCTTTTAATGTTTGCGCTTGAAGTGAAACAACCGACAATAACGTTATAAAAAATATTGCCAGTAAATTTTTAGAGGTGGTTTTCATAGTACAAATAATTGGATACAAAATACTGAAGATTGTGCTTCTTTTGAAGTAGAAGCAGAGATAAATTTTTAATTTTAGAGAAATTTCCAGATAGCGTGATTAAATCGACTTCCTTAACGGCATTTCTATTAGCTACTTTAGGTGCAGGACTTCTATTTATAGGCTGGCCTACTTCACCGGCTGTTTGCTTTTTGTTCGTAGGTTGGATCCCTTTTCTTTTGATTGAGGAATTATCATTAAACGGCTTGGGCAGATTTATTTGGCGTTATTGGGGATTATTACTTTGGAATGCTGCTTGTACGTGGTGGGTTTGTAAGGCTAGTGTGGCCGGCGGCGTTGCAGCAATCATGCTGAACAGCTTATTGATGAGTATTCCATTCAGCATGGCACGCTTGATAAGGCGCTTCTGGGGGCAAGTAGCCGGATGGGTTTCCTGGATTATCTTTTGGCTAGCGTTTGAAAAGATTCATCTTACGTGGGAGCTTACCTGGCCTTGGCTAACGCTTGGTAACGGCATGGCCATGTATCCGCAGATGGTACAGTGGTACTCTATTACTGGGCATATAGGAGGCTCACTATGGATTTTACTTTCGAATCTTATTCTGTTACAAATTTTCTTTAGCAAAGGCTCAACGCAACGCATTTGGTTTTTCTCCTTCCTGGCGGTACTAGCCTTTCCATTGACAATCTCCTGGCATTTACTCGAGAAAAAAATAAAAAACGATGCTACAGCAGAGAAGATTCGCGTGACGGTCATACAACCGAATATAGATCCTTACAATGAAAAATTTGACGCAGGCAATGGCGACAAGATTTTGAAGAAGTTTATCGACTTAAGCACGCATCATACGGATGAACGGAGCTCCTTATGTATTTGGCCGGAGACTGCACTACCCAACTCATTAGAATGGGGCCATACTACTGGAACACAACAAATTAATTTGCTCTATGATTTTGCTGCCCAGCGTCCGAATATGGGCCTTTTGACAGGCGCCACGATAATGGAAGTATATCATTATCCGAAAACTGTCACCAGCACACATTATGGTAATGGAGATAGTTATTATGACTTTTTTAATAGCGCTGTTTATATCAAATCATTTACGCCATTACAACGTTATGATAAGTCGAAATTAGTGCCGGGTGTCGAACGTATTCCCTACCCTGGCATCGTCGTGCCGCTATTGGGTAAAACAATGATTGATATGGGCGGTAGCGTGCAGAATCTTGGTACACAAGAAGAGCGCACGGTAATTTGGAAAGACCAAATCGGTATTGCACCCGCCATATGTTATGAATCTGTGTTCGGATCTTATCTAACCCCCTTCATACGTAACGGAGCTAATATGATCGCAATTATGACGAATGACGGTTGGTGGGATAATACAGAAGGACATCGGCAACATTTGCATTATGCTTCCCTTCGAGCAATTGAATGTCATCGTAGCATCGCGAGAAGTGCGAACACCGGCATTAGTGCCTTTATCTTACCAACAGGTGAAATAACCGATCAACTGGGCTGGTGGAAAGAAGGTGCGCTCGAGAGTGAAATACCACTTTTTAAAGATGAAACCATTTTTGTCAAATATGGCGATACCTTCGAATGGGAATTCGTGGCCTTGGCCGCCATCTTATTATTGGTATTAATCGGAGAACAATTAATAAAACGACTGATATGATCATAGATCCTAAAGAAGTAGCCACGGCTAAATTACATGGCTATATGTTGAGTGCCATTGCTCCTCGTCCGATTGCTTTTGCAAGTACTATCGACGGCGAAGGCAATATGAACCTTGCCCCCTACTCCTTCTTCAACGCCTTCGGTAGCAATCCTGCCACCTTGGTATTCAGTCCGGCACGACGTGTTCGCGACAACACGATTAAACATACCTTAGAAAATGTACGTTTGAACAGTGAAGTGGTCATCAATGTGGTAGATTATAAAATGGTCCAGCAAATGAGCTTAGCCAGTTGCGAATATCCTGCAGGTACCAGTGAGTTTGTTAAGGCTGGCTTTACTCCTCTTGCGAGTGAGAAGGTAAAACCGTTTCGTGTTGCGGAGTCGCCTGTTCAATTTGAATGTATCGTAAAAGATATCATTGAAACGGGTATGGAAGGCGGTGCCGGGAATTTAATCATATGCGAAATCGTATTAATGCATGTAAATGACGCGGTGTTGGGTGAAGATGGAAGAATTGACGCAAACAAAATCGACCTCGTCGCACGTATGGGCGGCGATTGGTATTGCAGAGCCAGTGGTGATGCGCTTTTCACGATTCCCAAGCCAAATGAAAAATGCGGTATCGGCTTCGACCAGTTACCGGCGGCTATTCGAAACAGTCGTTACCTTACAGGAAACGACCTCGGTCAATTGGCCAATGTGACGAGTATGCCAGAAGCAGATAGTACGACTATTGAAGCACTCGTGGTAAGCCTAACAAAACAGTATGCTAAAGAACATTTGGAAGAACACCTTCACAAACTAGCACATGAGTTATTGGAGAACAAGCGCGTAGAAGACGCTTGGCAAGTTTTACAATTCAAATTTTAAGCATGAGAACAAATTTATATATACTAGCAAGCTTGTTGTTAAGCAGTATTTCACTTAGCAAAGCACAATCCATTCACTATCCGAAAACGGATACAGTAAAGCAGATAGATAATTATTTTGGTCGCCAGGTAAGCGATCCATATCGTTGGTTAGAAAATGATACAGCAAAGGCAGTGACGCAATGGGTAGATGAAGAGAACTCCGTTACACAAGCCTATCTCAGCCAGATTCCATATAAAGCCAAGATTAAATCCCGTCTTACGGAATTACAAAACTATACCAAAATAGGCTCGCCCTTCAAGAAAGGAAACTACTTCTACTATTCTAAAAACGACGGCCTGCAAAATCAAGCTGTTATCTACCGTCAAAATTTAAACCCAGAAAACGCAGAGACGAAAAAAATTGCAGATGAGATTTTCATCGATCCAAATCAATATGCGAAGGATGGCACGGTTTCATTAGGTGGCATGCAATTCAATAAAGAAAACACCTTAATGACCTATACGCTTGCGGCTGCAGGTAGCGACTGGCAAACGATTTATGTAAAGGACCTTGCCAGTGGTCGCGTTTTGGCAGATACCATCCGTTGGGTAAAATTTGGAGGCACCACCTGGCATGGCAATGGCTTCTTCTACAGCGGCTATCCGAAGCCTGATGAGAAGAAAATGTATAGCAACGAAAGCGTATTCCAAAAAGTATATTACCACACCATGGGTACGCCGCAAAGTGAAGATCAGGTGGTGTATGAAGATAATACACATGCGCATCGTTACTACTCCGTTTATACGACCGACGAAGAGCGATTTCTTTTCTTAGATATCAGTGAAGGAACCTATGGTACGGAGTTGTGGTATAAAGAGATGGATGGTAATGAGTGGAAATTATTATTCGAAGGTTTTAAAAATGAGTACAGCGTGATAGATACGAAAGGCGATGAAATATATGTGTTAACGAATGATCATGCGCCGAACAAACATTTTGTTCGCATGAATATCAATAATGTAAATCCGGAAGCTTGGACCATTATAGTCCCTGAGCAAAAAATGGTTTTGGATGGTATTGGACTTTCTGCGAATCATTTTTACACGCATTACTTACAGGATGCAAAGGCCTTGGTAAATGAGTACGACTACGATGGTAAACTAACGCGTAGCATCGACCTGCCAGGAATAGGAACAATAGGCTCCTTCGGAGGAGAACGTACGGACAATGAATTCTATTATACTTTTAACACCTTTACTTCACCAGCCAGTATTTTTCATTTTATGTGTGAAGACGGTAAAAGCACCTTGTATAAAGCACCGCAACTATGCTATAACCCTGAAGATTATGTAACGGAGCAGATATTTTATACCTCAACAGATGGGGCCAAAGTACCGATGTTCATCGTTCATAAGAAAGGAATAAAACTCAATGGCAATAACCCATGTCTACTCTACTCTTATGGTGGTTTTAGTATCAACTTAACCCCTAGTTATTCAGCTTCGCGTATGCTCTTTTTGGAAAATGGAGGAATTTATGCGATGCCGAATATCCGTGGAGGGAATGAATACGGCGAGACTTGGCACCGCGGAGGTATGTTGGAAAACAAGCAACAAGTTTTTAATGATTTCATCACTGCCGCAGAGTGGTTAATCAATAACAAGTATACTTCTAAAAACAAATTGGCGATCAGCGGTAGAAGTAATGGAGGCCTATTAATCGGCGCTTGTATGACGCAGCGACCTGATTTGTTCAAAGTTGCTTTACCAGGTGTTGGGGTGTTGGATATGTTGCGTTATCATAAATTTACAGTTGGCTGGGGCTGGAGCGTAGAATATGGAAATAGCGATTCTAAAGACGCATTCAACTATTTAATCAAGTATTCACCATTGCACAATGTACGCAAGGTAGCCTATCCAGCGACCTTAGTGACTACCGGAGATCACGACGACCGCGTTGTTCCGGCACATAGCTTCAAATTCGCGGCTACCTTACAAAAGAACAATACAGGAAAAAATCCAACCTTGATACGTATCGACAAAAGCGCCGGACATGGTGCTGGTAAGCCTTTGAGCAAACAGATCGACGAAGATACTGACGTGTGGAGCTTCGTTTTCTATAATCTAGGGATGAGTTACTAATTCAGATCAAGAATTGAAATCAAAGGATAATGATCCGAGAAAGGCTGCTTTACCAAATAGGTAGAGCAGCTTTTTATTTTAGGAGAAACGAACATATAATCGATCCTTAAAGTAGGTACCAAGCCGGTATAACTCTTTCCGAAGCCAAAGCCAGACTGTAGAAACACATCGGTTAAATTATTACCAATTGCGGTATAAGTATAGGATGCCGGTGTATCATTCATATCTCCACAAACGATCACTGCATAAGGTGATGCGGCAATAGCGGCAGCCACTTTATCGGCCTGTCCACTTCTCCGTAGGAAGGCGCGTTTGATCTTGCGCAAAATATTTTTAGAGGCAGAGAAGTCGCGTTCATTCTCCATTTTTACATTATCCAAAAACGCATATTCACGTTCGGCCAACTTGATACTTTGCAGATGCATATTAAACACCCGATAGCGTTTGTTATGAATCAACACATCCGCAAAGGATGCGGAGTTATGCGTCTTACCGAGGTCGATCTGACCAGAATCGACAATAGGGAATTTGGAGAAGATAGCAATGCCCCATTCGTCTGTCTTGCGGAGTTTGGTGGTAATCTGAAAATAATGATAGGGATAGCCTAAGACCTTCGTGAGTTCTAGCATGGTATGATAACTCGGCTGAATGTCGGACGACGTATTATAATATTCTTGAAAGCAAATAATATCTGGATTTTCCTTTTGAATGAGTTTCATGATATTACGTTCATTATCGCCTTTCTTATCCCATTCATACAAATCAAAGATGCGCACATTGTACGACATCACTTTGATCATCTGATAGGATGCTTTGCCGTCGCCGACGCTGAAGCCGAAGGAGAAGGTACGCAGCACAAAAGGAATACCGACCAGTAAGGCGATTCCGGAAAGAAAGACCCAAGACTTCCAACGTACCAACCAATAAATAAAGGCCAAGAAATTAAGCAAGTAGAGATAAGGAAATGCCAAAGACAGAAAGCCGATGACCCAAAAAATCTTCGGACTCAAGAACGCGTTCAGATAAGTCAATACTAAAAGTATAAACAGAAAAAGATTGAACAATACGCTCAAACGCCGTATCCAACTCGTTTTGGTAGGTATATTTCCCATTTGGCGCTTTACTTTTTATTGCTGATACTAAACAGAAAATCTTTTTCTTCTTTGCTTAAACTCTCGTAGCCCGACTTTGAAATTTTCTCCAGGATCACATTCACTTTCTCCTCATGCACTTTCTCTTTCACTTCTTTGTCAGCCTGCATGCGTCTGTAGACAGGCGTTTGCTTGGTGGGCTTCGGCTTAAAAAGTGTTGCAACAAAATCAAATACCACATACAAAGGCTGTGCAAGGTCGCGTCCCTTTTGCAATTGATAGGCATACAGCCACCCCATCAAAGCGCCGCCGATATGGGCGATATGCCCACCTGCGTTCTGCATGGGGATATTGATAAAGTCGACGATTCCCATACCGAAGACCACCCATAATAAACGTATTCTACCGAGGAAGAGCAGACTCACCTCATAATGTGGTGCGAAGGTAACTGCGGCAGCCATGATTGCCATCACAGCGCCGGAGGCGCCGAAAGCGACACCGGGCATCTGACGGAAGCTAGGCACGATACTGAAGGCGATTAAAAACAACAAAGCCCCACCTAATGCACCGAAAAGATAGATCGGTAAAATTTTCTTATAGCCTACTAGGTCCTCCGTAATACGCCCAAAGCCATAGAGGCAGAGCACATTCATCAACAGATGCCATAGATCGCGATGAAAAAAGGCATGCGTGAAGAGTGTCCATGGATGGCTTAAAACATGCTGCCAGCTAGAGCTGAGCAGGATATATTGAAGAGAGAAATTCTCCCAAAAGGCTACTGCACTAGCGATAGCCGACATACCCACAATGGCCAAAACGATACGATACAGCAAAAAGACAGCAATATTCACAGCTATCAAACGGCTGATCATACTTCTTAAATTAAATCCGAAATTTTCTAACATAGTTCAAACGCTAAAGCAAGTATAAGTAAATAATCGCTTATCGTGGCGGAGTTTGATATTTTTTCACAAAGCATTCTTGCGCACGATAATAGGCTTTTTTCTTTTCGCCGTAATAATCGATGAGGCTCCAGCTTGCACCAGGCCAACAATCATTCAGTTGCCACATCAAACTGCCCATACATTGTGGTGAAGCCTTGCGTTGTGCTTCCAGTGCCGTCTTCATGGCATCGGCCTGCAAGATTTGTGTTGCGAGCAGATAGTCTTTAAACGAAGTATACGACAGCTGATACCTTTTCAAATAGCCGTCTAAATTGGCTTGTCCGGTTGGATGCTTTTGATGAAAGACAAATGCTTTATTCAAAAGCGAACGGGCTGTATCTGGCAAGCACTTTTGCATAGAGCTATAGCAAGGCCAGCTCTGCATCCCAAATTCGCTGGCAAAGCGCGGTACTTTCTGCGCATAGGTTTCGTACGATTCCATCCCCCACCAAACACCCCAATAATGACTATCGCCTTGCGTTAGAGATTCCGCATGCCCCCAGCCTATCTGCGGCGAGGAAGAAACATAAGGAACCATCGACTGTTGCGCCGCTAAAAAACTCGGAATGGCCTCATGAAAGCGTTCTTGATAGGCCTGCCAGACAGCGGCACTGTCATGAGCAGAATACTTCAAACTACGTTGCCATCCCCAATTCCACCAACCCTCTTCCACCTCATTGTTGCCGCACCAGAGCGCCAGACAAGGATGCTTTTCGATGCGGACGAAGTTATCATACCACTCGTATTCCTCTTCACTATGAAAGACATCTACATAACTTAAATTCGGACGTTTCATCATTTTAGGATACATAGCACAAGCATACATAAAATCTTGCCAAACCATTATCCCTAGGCTATCACAGAGCGAATAAAAATCATCGGATTCATAGATTCCACCACCCCAAATGCGGATCATACTCATATGAGCCTCTTTCGCGGCCAGCAATAGTTTCCGCCGATCTTCCGACCTTACCCGCGAAGGGAAGACATCCATCGGCACATAGTTGGCGCCTTTCATATAAATCGGCTTACCATTCACCACAAAGTAAAAACTGCTACCCTTTTGCAATGAATCGGCCTGCTGCACGAGTGCTACATTACGCACTCCGAAGTTACAATGCCCTAGGTTGCCGAGATAGGCTTGTTTCTTGTTTTTGGCATCTAGCCACAACAGCTCATACATCGCCTGTTCGCCTTGCTCGTTGGGCCACCACAGCGCGGGGTTTTGGATATTGAAGTCGAGCGTATGATCGGAGCGACCTTTCTGTAGGCGAAGCAAAAAGCTGCGTACCGGAACGATACTGCTCGCATCCCCCTGCCGACGCACGAACAAAAGCGTATTACGTTCAAAGCTATCTACAGAAATATTAGCGGTGAAATGTAAGGTCATATGCGCAACCGAGTCGATTTGCTTCGTTTCGACATAGAGATTTTCGAGCCTAAAATCATCCCACGCTTGGAGATAGACCGGCCGCCATACCCCGACACCTAATAGCCGTGGTGCGAAGTCCCAGCCAAACTGATATTGCGCCTTCCGTAGGTAGACACGCTCCCCTTCTGGCAAGGCATACTGATTCGCCTTTTCGAAATATTGCTGCCGCTTTCGCGCGATGGTTTCAGCCGGATAAAATTTAATCCTTAGGACGTTCTCTCCCGGCAACAAAGCAGCGCTTAAATCGAAGGAATAGGTACGAAACATATTATCACAAATATGCACGAGATGATCGTTGAGATAGACTTCACAGTAGGTGTCGAGGCCTTCAAACACGATGGCTTGATGTTGCTTTTGAAGCAGGAGGCTATCCACGGTGAAGCGGCAGGTATAAAGCCAGGTAGTGGTGTCGACCCAATGAAGTTTGGCGGCATTGTCGGCTAAGAAAGGATCGTCAATCTGTTGTGCCTGCAGGAGGTCGGTATAGACATTGCCCGGCACGGTGGCCTGCTGAGCGTGTGCTCCGTCGAGGGCTGCGAATGACCAAGCGACTTTCGGGGCGCCACTGCCCAAAGACTGCTCCCGGTAGCCGTCTTGCGCCTCAGCGTGTAGCGTGATTAGGAGGAGAAAGAAAAAGAAAAACAAGCGACGCTTCATAATCTACAAGATACAAAAAGGCTTGGAAAAACTTTTCAGCTACCCACTTGTTTATGTATTTTTGCAATCTAAAATTTCGATTATGAGTTTCCCTACGGGCAAAAGAACGATTAAAGCGCCAACAGGCAATACCTTAACCTGTAAGAATTGGGTGGCAGAGGCAGCCTACCGTATGATTCAAAATAATTTGGATCCGGAAGTGGCAGAACGTCCGGAAGACCTCATCGTCTACGGTGGCCGTGGGAAGGCAGCCCGCGACTGGGAATCTTTTGATAATATATTAGCTTCTTTACGCAATTTGGAAGAAGACCAAACCTTATTGGTACAGAGCGGAAAGCCAGTGGGCATCTTACGTTCACATCCCGATGCGCCACGCGTTTTGATTGCGAACTCCAATCTTGTTGGCAATTGGGCGAATTGGGATCATTTTACCGAATTGGAAAAGAAGGGCTTGATGATGTACGGACAAATGACGGCAGGCTCTTGGATTTATATCGGCTCGCAAGGTATTGTGCAAGGAACCTACGAAACCTATTTAAGCTTAGCGAATAAACACTTCAATGGCACTTTGAAAGGAACATTGAACGTAACAGCAGGATTAGGTGGAATGGGTGGCGCTCAGCCTTTAGCGATTACGATGAACGAAGGTGTGTGTTTGGCTGCTGATGTGGAGGCTTGGCGCATTCAAAAGCGTATTGATACGCGTTATATCGACAAGATGACACACAGTATCGAAGAAGGCGTGAAATGGGCGTTGGAAGCGAAAGAAAAAGGAGAAGCGATTTCTATTGGTGTGGTTGCAAATGCGGTTGATTTATTGCAATACCTTGTAGACAATAATATCAAAGTAGATACTCTTACAGATCAAACATCTGCACATGATGAGTTGATTGGTTATTTCCCAGAACATATGTCGGTGGAAGAAGCCAATAAATTCCGTGAAAACAATCCAGAAGCTTATCGGGAGAAGAGCTGGGACACCATGGCACATCACGTTAATTTGATGTTAGAATTACAAAAACGTGGAGCTATCACTTTCGACTACGGCAATAACTTACGTGGACAGGCAAAAGACAAACGCGGCATCAAAAATGCGTTCGACTTCCCAGGCTTCGTTCCAGCTTATATCCGTCCTTTGTTCTGCGAAGGAAAAGGGCCGTTCCGTTGGGTAGCGCTGAGCGGAGATCCGGAAGATATTTATACCACCGACAAAGCCTTGATGGAGTTATTCCCTGAAAACAAAGGCTTACATCGTTGGCTGACGATGGCAAGAGAAAAAATTGCCTTCCAAGGCTTGCCAGCACGTATTTGCTGGTTGGGAATGGGCGATCGTGAGAAGGCTGGTTTATTGTTCAATGAATTAGTGCGCACTGGAAAAGTGAAAGCTCCGATTGTTATTGGTCGCGACCATTTAGATACCGGTTCTGTTGCTTCACCTAACCGTGAAACAGAGGCGATGAAGGATGGTTCGGATGCCGTTGGTGACTGGCCGATTTTGAATGCTTTAATCAATACAGCAGGCGGTGCTAGCTGGGTTTCTTTCCACCACGGTGGTGGCGTAGGAATGGGCTATAGCTTGCATGCTGGAATGGTTATCGTAGCGGATGGAACTGAAGCTGCTGATCGTCGCTTACGTCGTGTATTACATAACGACCCAGCGATGGGCGTTATCCGTCATCATGATGCGGGCTATGAACTAGCTTCCGAAACGGCTGCTGCACACGACCTCGTGATCGGTAAAAAATAAGCGGATAACAATACGATTGAAGCGTGTGTTTCTACCGGAGCACGCGCTTTTTTATTTTAAGCCTCGAAAGAGGGTAAAATTCAAGTCTTTTGGGTCTTCTCCACTTTGCGTCTTAGAACACCGCTTCAAAATTGTTGTTGCCAGCGTTGAAAAAATTAAAATGTCACCCTGCCTTACAGCAGGGTTTGTATTCATGTCCCGCAAATTTATTTCTATTAGCATGTCGCCCTGCTTATAAGCAGGGCTTTATTACAAAATGACCTTCAAGCCTTCGCCTTCGACAAGCTCATGCTCCATTCCCTTTTCACTCCCGATTACATCGGGATCATTCCCGCATAATTCCTAATTCTTAATTCTTAATTATAAATTATCCGTCCTCACCCACTCCGCATAAGAGCTAGGTGTTTCATCCAAACGGATGCAAAACAGCGCTATATTCGCTGGCAAAACCCCTTGAATACGGTTTTTGAACTCTAATAACAAATTCTCACAAGAGGGCTGATAGTCCGTTAAAATCACCTTCTCGAATTCGTTGCGAATCAAATCATTCTTTGTATAAGGCGCGTGCTCATTCAGCACCAAGGCATGGTCGAAAACATCTACCACACGCTCATTCACGATGCGCTTCAAATCCGTAAAATCTACTACCATCCCCTGCTTCGGACTATCATTCGACTGATCCACCTTGCCGATCACCGTCACAGATAAATGATAGGTATGTCCATGAATATTCTTACAAGGGCCATCATAGCCATATAAGGCATGCGCCATGTCGATAGTAAATTTCTTCGTTACGCGTACTGTATCTTGCATCATTAGTGTGCTCCGGTAATTCGCTTATATCGATTCGAGTTCATCGGATCGCAGCGGGTTAATATTTGATAAGATTGTTGTTTTTCTTGCGGTGTGCCGCCTGCAAAAATATTGGCCAGCTCATCCGACTTCGAGGCGAAGAAAATACTCAGCCATACAGCATTCGGACTGTCTTCGTACATTTTTTCTATTTGCTTTAAACAATTTAAAATCGTCGCTCTTCCTAAGGCTTCGTTCGTGTACATCATATCAAGCCCTAAGCGATGATAATTGTACATCAACATGCGAAACGACTCGAAACGTTGATTGATGATATTCTCGTTCACCCAATAACGATTCTTCAAATTTTTCTCAAAAGGCTTCCATCCATCCTCATCCACATTCTGCATGATATTGACAATATTCTTAGCCTTGTCGAAATACGCCTGCCCACCCTTCGCTGAGAAAGAATCATAGTCCAAACCGATGATCATGTAGGCATAGAAGGCCAACATTGAGGTCAGGTTAGACGTATACTTGCTATCCTCGTATTCGAGTGGTTGATATTCTACATAATTCACCTTCCAATCCTTATCACTAAAGTTAAATAGCGTAGTCGTATAAGAGGAATTATGTACCGGACGAGACGACTGAATGGTCACTTGAAATTTATAATTATCACTCCCCAATTCCTCTGTGACCGTAATCAACATGCTACACTCAATTTTCTCTGCTAGATCAAAAGCGTCGTCCGTCCATTTACGGTTGTTCATAAATTCAAAAACCGACTTCTGCAAGGTCTGAAACACCCTCGGGTCGGTCGATTGCAGCTTCGGTGTATTGACTTTTACCATACATTTCAGCTCTTGCGCATCGGCCAAAATGCTGCAGCAAGAAAACACAAACATTAACAATAATACGATACGTACTTTCATTACTTCTTCATTTTGGTGGAGATATATTGAAGAATTTCCTCGGCGATTTCCACTTTCGTTTTCAAGGCTAGCTTTTTCGTTTCGCCACTTTTTTCAAACAGCGTAACAGCGTTAGTATCATGGCCGAAGCCCGCTTGTGGGTCTTGTAAAGAATTTAAAATTATCAGATTTGCATTCTTACGTTTCAATTTATCCTTGGCATAATGTTCTTCATCATTCGTTTCTAAGGCAAAGCCAACCAAGTATTGCTTACGCGAAATTTTCTTTCCCAACTCCGCCAAGATATCTTTCGTCTTCACCAAAGCGATGCCCAAGCTATCCGTCTTCTTGATTTTTTGGGACGCAACCTGTTTAAGGGTATAGTCGGCTACGGCTGCCGAGCAGATGATCAAATCAGCCTTGGTATATTGCTTCATCATCACCGCATACATTTCGGAAGCACTTTGTACACGTACCAACTCGATTGCATTCGTTTTCACTTGCTGCGAAGTAGGTCCTAATACTAAGCTTACCTTCGCCCCCATACTAGCTGCTGCTTCCGCCAAGGCGATGCCCATTTTGCCTGTGCTATGATTACTGATATAGCGTACCGGATCAATCGCCTCTTGCGTAGGCCCTGCATTGATCAATACACGTTTACCATGTAATGGTCCCTTTGTAAAGTAATTAGCTAAGTACTGCAAAAGCTCCTCTGGTTCGGCCATTCGACCTTCCCCACTTAATCCACTCGCCAACTCGCCCTTGCCTACAGGAATGATACGCACTTTATCGTTTTGTAAGGTCTGGATATTGCGTTGCGTTGAAGGGTGATGCCACATATCGACATCCATCGCAGGAGCGACGAATACGGGGCAACGCGCCGACAAATAAACCGCCGTCAATAAGTTATCGCAAGCGCCGTTGGCGAGCTTTGAAAGGCTATTCGCGCTAGCAGGAGCGATAAGAAAAGCGTCGGCCCAAAGACCAAGCTCCACATGATTCGACCATTGCGCATCTTCACTCAAAGCACTCAATACCGGACTCTTACTCAAAGTCGACAAGGTAAGTGGCGTAATGAAACGCGTTGCAGCGTCGGTCATAATCACTTTTACCTCCGCACCGGCCTTCACCATCAAACGGACAGTAATAGCCATTTTATATGCGGCGATGCTTCCTGTAATTCCGACAATGATTTTCTTTCCTTTCAACGACATGACTTTAGTATTTCAAAACGCGTGAACGAATTATTTTATCTCCGGCTATCTCCAAGAGTTCTCCTACCAAAAGATCTGGTTCTCCCTGTGTTCGACGAATATATTCTAAAAAAACTTTATCCTCATTTGCGATAAGCGTTTTTAAAGAATAGCTCAAATCGGGCATACGGTCGAAGGCCCCTTGCCACCAGGCGCGGAAGGCGCTATGGCCGCTGATTTGGCCATTCGTCTCCGGCTGTGTAGCTAATAGGCGCGGCGAGAAATGTACGGCATCTTCATGATACAATGCGAGCAAATGCTCGATATGGTGTTCATTAAAGGCTGCGATCCATTGCTGCGCCAGTGCTTCGTTATATGCTCTTTTCGCGTCCAATTAGAAGTCGAATTTAATACCTTGTGCCAACGGTAATTGTGTACCGTAGTTGATCGTATTGGTTTGACGACGCATATATGCTTTCCACGCGTCAGAGCCACTTTCACGCCCACCTCCCGTTTCTTTCTCACCGCCGAAAGCACCGCCAATTTCCGCACCACTTGTTCCGATATTCACATTCGCAATACCACAGTCGCTACCATTCACGCTCAAGAACAATTCCGCCTCGCGTAAGTTGCCAGTGAAGATGGCAGATGACAATCCTTGCGGTACATTATTCTGCATCCCGATGGCTTCTTCTATCGTATTATACTTCATGACATACAATATCGGAGCGAAGGTTTCGTGTTGCACGATGGCATAATGGTTTTCTACTTCCATGATACAAGGCTTCACGTAGCAACCGCTTTCGTAGCCGGCACCGCTCAATACGCCACCTTCTACTATCACTTTCGCACCTTCTGCTTTGGCCTTTTCAATTGCACTGTTATACATCGCTACCGCATCTTTATCGATTAATGGTCCCATATGATTCTTTTCATCCAATGGGTTACCGATAACGATCTGCGCATAAGCAGAGGCTAATACTTGTTTTGTTTTTTCAAAGATACTTTCATGCACGATGATACGACGTGTTGTGGTGCAACGCTGACCAGCAGTACCTACGGCTCCGAATACAGCACCCGTCAATACCATTTTTAAATCGGCATGTTCGCTCACGATGATGGCGTTATTACCACCTAGTTCAAGCAAGCTACGACCAAGGCGTTCTGCTACTTTCGACGCAACTGCTTTACCCATACGCGTAGAACCTGTTGCAGAGACTAAAGGAATGCGCGTATCTGCCGCAAGACGTTCTCCGATTTCACGACCACCATTGACAATCACACTCAATCCCTCTGGTAAATTATTATTTGCTAAAACTTCTTGAATAATATTTTGACAGGCAATCGAACATAAAGGCGTTTTTTCACTTGGCTTCCAAATACACACATCACCACATACCCACGCCAACATACTGTTCCACGACCATACGGCAACAGGGAAATTGAAAGCAGAGATAATACCTACAATCCCGATTGCATGCCATTGCTCGTACATACGATGATTCGGACGTTCTGAATGCATCGTTAAGCCATAAAGCTGACGGCTTAAACCAACTGCGAAATCACAGATATCAATAATTTCTTGAACTTCTCCCAAACCCTCTTGATACGACTTCCCCATTTCATAAGAAACGAGTGCACCTAGAGCCGCTTTATGTTTGCGGAACGCGTCGCCCATTTGACGAACGATTTCACCACGCTTTGGTGCTGGTACATTACGCCAAATTTTAAACGCTTCTTCTGCTTTTGCGATGGCAGCTTCATACTCGTCGGTAGATGCAGCAGTGCAGGTAGCAATAAGCTTACCATCCGTTGGAGAATAAGAGCTCAAAAGCCCTCCTTTTCCTGTCATCCATTCGCGGCCAGTACTAACGCCGCTATTTTCACTTTTAATACCTAATTCGGTCAAGAAATTTGCGATATCCATATTGATTGTTTTACCTTGCTAAGATACACAAAAGGATTCACTGAAAGGAGGACAAATTCGCTTGATTTCTTAATCTATATAGATTTTGAATACAGCTCCCTCCAACGTGAATCCTGCTGCATTCTAATCCAATTATAATTCTTGTAACCAGCATCACGTACACACAAATTGACCATTTTACTTAACCCAAAAGGATAGTCAACCATGCCATTTTCATTCATCCTTATATAAACTCCATCAGAGACCTTAAAAACACCTTTCATACCTTCAAAGGTTAATCCATGAATAAAGTTACTCGGCAATTGACCTGGCAAGAGTTCAGAAACACCCAATTTTTCATCAAGAATATAAATTTTACGATTGAAATTATTTACTACCAAGCGCCCACCTTTAAAGGTATCGAAAATTTGCAGTGAAGCAGCGACACCTACTACGCATCCTAATAATCGGTGGTTTGGATTTACAGAAAGAGCTAAAGCACCAGAAACTATAAACCCAGCAAAGGTTCTGGTGTAAGGATCTACACTTCTCGAAACAGATTTTAAACCAGCATAAGTTAAGGCTCCAACAGCAAAAGTTTTTAATTTATTTTTTTTATATTGATATATTTTAATTTACGTCAACAACAATTATTCCATTTGGCTTTATCACTCAATTGAATTTCTGAACAACACTTTTTGGCCAAAAACCTATAATAAATCAAAAAAAACGCAGACAAGATGTCAGATAATTCTATTTACGCATGCGAATCGTTTGATATTGCTTGAAATTAGCATTGTAAAATACCGCGTCCCGCCCCTAAAGATGCACGAATTAATTCGTGCATCTTTAAAACAACGCGCGTCTAGCACAAATTATTACCCCTCCCCTCCATTATTTATCAATTATTTAGTTAAAAAGGCAATCGAACGCTAATTTTTCCGAACTTTGGGACCACTCTTTTTTTATGAAAAACCTAGCCCCTGTTATTATTTTTCTAAGTCTCGTTTTTAATACTGCTTTTGCCCAACAGATGCAAGGCAATATGCCTCCAGGAGGCGTTCGCCCTAGCATCGGCTCCGTAAACGGCAAAATTTACGATAAAGAAAGTAAAGAGCTTTTAGCCTATGCTGTTATTGAAGTAATCTCGGCTCGCGAAAACAAAGTCGTGGCGGGTGGTGTAAGTGATGAAAAAGGCAATTTTTCTATTGCACAAATTCCTGTGGGCAAAATGACCTTGAAAGTGAGTTATGTAGGTTATAACCCTTTTATCTCGGAAGCCTTCTTATTAGTACCCAACGCACCCAATAAAAGCTTTGACAGTATTTTAATCAGTAAAAATCAAAACAGCTTACGCCAAGCGCAGATCACGGCGGAGAAACAAATGCTCGTTCAAAACCTCGACAAACGTGTTTACAACAACGAACGTAACCTCGTTTCAGCAGGCGGTACAGGTAACGATGTGCTCCGTCAGGTGCCTGGCGTCAATGTCGACATTGATGGAAAAATCTCCTTACGCGGTAACGACAATGTCACGATTCTCATCGATGGCCGTCCGAGCAGCATCTTGGGAAGCGACAAAAAAAGTGTGCTTTCCAGCATTCCTGCAGCCTCCATTGAAAGCATCGAAGTGATCACGAATCCAAGCGCCAAATACTCTGCTGAAGGGATGTCGGGGATTATCAATATCGTGATGAAGAAAAACAAGTTGCAAGGGTTTAATGGACAAGCAACGGCCTCTGCTGGTACAATCGACAAATATACAGGCGGAGTAAATATGAGCTACCGCAACAAAAAATGGAACTTCTATGGTAGTTATACTGGAAAAGACGAACACCGTCGTGGAAGCGGTTCTAGCTACCGCGAGACGTATTTGAGAGATAGCATGTACTATATGCTCCAGACATCAAAAAGTCCATCTGAAAACAAAAATCATTTGCTTGGTGCAGGCGCAGAATACACCCTTGATAAATACACTACGATTGGCACACGTATAAATCTAAACCTGGAGAAGGAATTACAACCAGAACGCATTATTTATCGTTATTTGAGTGCCGACAAACAATATACCAACAGCATTTTTAGGGCGAATGATCAGGTCAACGACAACCAAAATGCGGACATCAACTTCAACTTACGTAAAAAATTCCCAACGCCGAAAGAAGAACTCAACGCCGATATAACCTTTTCGGATATGTCGCGCGATGGCCGCCAGGATTATATGCAGCAAGATTCCATGAGCCAGCAGTTTGCACACAGTGGCATTCGCAGCATGGGCCATGTACAGATGATCAATGCGCAAATCGACTATACTGTTCCCAATGGTGAATTCGGAAAATATGAATTAGGGGGACGTGTGGTACGTCGTCATAGCGATGCAGATTATTTAGGCCTTCTTTATCCTGATATAAATATGGATGGTGCATATATGAACACAGCTATCAGCAACCATTTCGTGTTTACGGAGCAAATCTCAGCGGCTTATCTAACGAAGTCGGGGCTCTACAAAACCTTCGCCTATCAGTTGGGCTTACGCGGTGAATATACGCTTCAAGATATCTACCTAACGAATACTGGCTTCTTCCAAAAGAACCGTTATCTCAACCTCTTCCCTACAGCGATTATTCGTCAGCCACTTAGTAAAAAAGATCAAATACAATTGAGCTATAGTCGACGTATCAACCGTGCAAATCCACAAAGTCAAAATCCGTTTCTTGATATTAGTGATCCACAAAACAAACGTCAAGGTAATCCTGGCTTGAAGCCGGAATTGGTGCATTCCATTGAATTAGGCTATCAAAGGACACTTGAAAAATATAGTATCAATGCAAGTCTGTATTACCGTCATAGCAATAATTTACAAATTCGTTATAGAAGTGTATTAGCTGACGGAACTTCGCTTATCTCTTTTCTAAACGCCTATTCTAGCGATAACTACGGCTTAGAGGCGACGGGCAATGTGACATTCAGCAAGAAGTGGGACGCGATGTTGAACGTGAATGTGTATGAATCGAAGATCAACGCAAATAACATCGAAGCCGACTTGCAAAATAATTTTGTTTCTTGGTCGGGTCGTTTCAATACCAACTATCGTCTGGCGAAGTTCAGTGCATTACAAGCTTCTGTTTTCTACCAAGCACCTACTGTGATTGCGCAAGGGCAATTTGCCTCTACACTTGTAATTTCAGGAGGATGGAAAAATGACTTATTTAAAAATCGTTTGAACCTCACCTTAAGTGTAATGGATGCGTTGAGCCAGATGCGTATGGAGATGACAACGTCTGGACCAAACTTCTACCAACACGCTATTCGTCGTCGCGACCGAGGCATAGTCATGTTAACTGCCATTTATCGTTTTGGTACTATGTCGAATGAGATGGCCGGCAAACGTCCTGGCAGAGGCCGTATGGAAGGTGGCCCATCGATGGAGGAAATGTGATAATGGTGATCCCGATGCAATCGGGAGTGAATAGTGAATGGTTAATAGTGAATGGTGATTCCCTTTTCCCTTTTCCCTTTTCCCTTTTCCCTTTTCCCTTTTCCCTTTTCCCTTTCCCTTTTCCCTTTTCCCTTTTCCCTTTTCCCTTTTCCCCTTTCCCTTTCCCTTTTCCCTTTTCCCCTTTTCCCCTTTTCCCTCCCGATAGCTTCGCATCGGGATCCCCTTTTCCCTTTCCCTTTTCCCTTTTAACCAATCCTTAACGCAGTAAGCAAAAACTCAATCACCTTCGGGAAATGAATATACTCTAGGCCTTGTACTTTCTTTCGAATAGTATCGACGTCGTCTGTAGGGGCAATCGCACATTTAGCCTGAAATAAGACAGGACCTTCGTCGTATTGCGTGGTTACTTTATGAATGGTGATCCCTGTTTCTGTTTCACCTGCCGCCTTCACCGCCTCGTGCACATGCATGCCATACATCCCTTTACCACCGTACTTCGGCAATAAGCTCGGATGAATATTAATAACGGGTGCGTCATGATTTTGCAAGAATGAATCAGGCACCTGCCACAAAAAACCGGCTAGCACAATCAAATCTACTTTTTCAGCAATATAATTCTGAATATTAAATAACGGTGAACGCCATTCCTCGCGATTAAACACATAATGCGGAACACGAAATTTATTCGCTACTTCAATAACACCTGCATCAGCTTTATTCGTAAAAATCCCAGCAACATTAATATGATCGTAGGCGTGAAAATAGGCACAGATGGCAGCAGCATTCGAGCCTCTCCCACTTGCAAAAATCACTATGCGCTGCGGCTGTTCCGTCATCACCAATTAAATTAAACTACGCCTTTCTTTTGTTTTGCACTTAATTCGGCAGCACTATTTGTACTAGTGGCATTTAATGAAACAGTATGTGCAGTCATGGTACAATTACCATTAAATTTTGCACCGCTTTCAATTACTAATTTCCCTACACTGATATTGCCGTTAACGACAGCAGATGACTTTAAAAACAAAATATCTTTCGCTTCGATATTGCCGGTAACCTGACCAGAAATATCGGCGCTGTAACAAGCGATGTTTCCATCTATAGAACCAGCTGCACCGATTACCACTTTGGCTTTCGACTGCATATTACCTGACATAAAGCCATCCAAACGGATATCGCCATCACTTGTCATATCACCTTCAATACGCGTACCTTGGTTGATTGCCGTAGGCATTACCGTTGTTACTTTTGATTTTGATTCGAATACTGACATGATAAATAAGTTTAATTAAAATTAATAAATGCTTTCGGATTGACAGCTATTCCATTATACCACAGTTCCAAATGCAGATGCGGCCCATTGGTGAGTTCACCTGTATTGCCAACGACGCCAATCACTTCGCCAGCGGTTACAAAATTACCAACTTTTTTAAATAATATAGAGCAATGTTTATAAGTAGAAATGAGATTGCTGCCATGCTGAATGCTAATGGTATAGCCTGTTTCTAACGTCCAATCAGCGAAGATCACCTTTCCGGCAAGAACAGCCTTAATCGCTTCGTCTTTGGCCGTTACCACGTCGATGCCAAAATGATTCGCAACGGGGTTGAAAAGGCTTGTAATCGTACCTTTCACGGGGCAGAAGAAATAGAAATCATTGATACTACCGACATGCTTTACGTCGCGCGCACCTTTGGCCACGGCGAATTTATCTTGTGTTTCGACTTGCTTGCGGAGTTCGAGTTCGGCATCAGATTTAGTCCCTAAACGAATGGTATCAAAATTCTTGACATCCGCTTTTGAAGGGGCATCTGGCACTTCGGTACTCACTTTATCATTCAAAATCTTATTCAAATTTTCAATATAGTGATTGTGCGCATCTACCATCTCCTGTAAAGAATCCGCACGTTCGACCAATTCAACCACTTGTTGTCGACCACCGCCTTCTCCATATCCTGGGATATACTCTTTAAGCGGGGTAAAAACCACCAATAAGACTGTTAAGGTAACGAGCAATACCGTCAAGGAGCTCATAACAATAAACAAATTAAGCAAGGACAGACGCAATGAAGCAGCTTCTTCATAGGTCTGATCATCGACAATCATCAAGCGATACTTATGCTTGAGTTGCGCCCAAATACGTTTATTTTTGAATGGATTTTTCACTTTCAACTGTAAGCTACAAAAATACGGCAAAAAACGTGGTAAAACGGATTAAAAAAGCAAAAAATGAGCGCTTCGTCTTACCTTTGTTGCAATGAATAGTTTTGGACAACAATTTCGTGTCACCCTTTTCGGAGAATCACACGGCCCGGCAATCGGCGCTGTGATTGATGGCTGTCCTGCGGGCTTCCACATCAAAATCGATGAAATCCAAGAAATGTTATCCAGACGCCGTCCTGGAGGGAGTGCTATTGGTACAGCAAGAAACGAAAACGATCAAATTGAATTTCTTTCCGGACTAAAAGATAAGTGCACACTGGGCTCTCCTATAGCTTTTATCATTCGAAACAATGACACGAGAGAGAAAGATTATTCATCCTTACAACATGCATTTCGACCGAGTCATGCCGATTATACCTATACCGCGAAATACGGCTTGCGGGAGGTAGCAGGTGGCGGACGCTCCTCGGCACGCCTTACGGCGCCCCTCGTCGCAGCTGGTGCGATTGCCAAACAATTATTGGCAGAAAAAAATATTCATTGCTTCGCTTATGTATCTACTATCGGACATTCCAACTTTGAAATGCCAATGCAGTGGGCACAAGACGAAGCTAGTGCTTTAGCCATGCTGAAGAAAACAGACTGGCTACATGCAAAAATCCCTTGCCCTGATACCACCGCACAAGAAGCTATGCTTGCCGCGATTGAAACGGCCGCAGCTAAGGGAGATACCATCGGAGGCACGATTAACTTTTACGCTGCAGGAATGCCTGCCGGACTCGGAGAACCCTTGGCTAACAAACTTTCAGCACAGTTAGCGCATGCCATGACCAGCATCAACGCTGTTCATGGTTTTGAATTTGGCAGTGGCTTTGCAGGCAGCGAAATGCACGGCAGCGAACACAATGACAGCTTCGAAAGCCTTACGGAGAAGGGCGTACAAACCAAAAGTAATTTTTCTGGAGGTATACAAGGTGGCGTTAGTAATGGCATGCCTATCTACGGAAAGGTCGCATTTAAGCCAATCGCGAGCATTCGCACCGCTCAAGCGTTGCTGAATGAAAACGGCAGCCTAGAAGAATTAAAAATTGAAGGCCGTCATGATGCTTGTCCGGTACCACGTGCAGTTCCTATTGTAGAGGCTCATTTAGCTTTAACCTTATTAGACGCATATCTTCAAAACAGACTTTCAAAATGGTAAACAATCAAACACATTTCCGTTCACTCAGTATTCTAAGTTTATTAATTGGCGCCTTTATTGGTTTGGCTACGACCAATCACTTCACCACGCAAACTGAAGGTTTGTTATGGCTTCCAGCGCTTATTTTAAGTGCTTATGCACAAATCAAATTAAAGAACGACCGCATCTTCTTATACAGCCTTTGGATGGGTATTTGTCAAGGTTTTACTTTGCTAATCATCCACAATGTGTTCTGGTCGAGTTACCTGCAACATCGCCCGGATTTGTTATATCAGGCTACGATGGAAAAAGGCTTTAAAATTACGATGTTTATCATGTCTACTGTAATTAGCATCGTGTATGGAATTGTCTTATTCGGCCTTGTATGGCTTTATGGCAAGCTATTTAAGAAGAATTAAAGAATCAACTTCTAAAGTTTATGAAACTTATCGAAATCGAAACCGAATTCGTAATTCTTAATTCTTAATTCTTAATTAATAAAAAATCCTCTCACGAAGCCGCAAGAGGATTTTTATTATTTGATTGAATATTTTATAGTGAAGTCAGTTATTCACTATTCACTATTCACTATTCACTATTCATCATTAACCATTCATTAAGCCACAGTCCACGTTTCTTTACCAGCGATCAAAGCATCTAATTCAGCTTTTTTGCCTTTAGCGCTTGCGATTTGGTTGTGGAACGCAGATTCGTAGGTAGGACGTTCGTTTACATAGAACACGCCAAAAGGACGTGGTAAATGATCACCTTCTAACATTGGGTTGTCGAACATACGAACCAAGATAGAAGCCTTGCTTAAGTCTTTCTCATCGTGGATCCATAATTCGTCGATTGAATGACCTTCGTTCAAGTTAACGACAACGGGTTTGAAGCCATCTAACTTAATACCTAATTCATTGTTTTCGCCGAAGATTAATGGTTTGCCTTGTTCTACGAACAATGTTTGCATTTTCTTAGAGCTCTTCTCTGTAAAGATTTCAAAAGCACCATCGTTAAAGATGTTACAGTTTTGATAGATCTCCAAGAAAGAAGTTCCTTTGTGATTATAGGCACGCTTCAACATTTCTTGAAGATGTTTAGGATCACGATCCATCGAACGAGCAACAAAGCTAGCGTCGGCACCCAAAGCCAAAGCGGCTGGGTTGAATGGGTGATCAATAGAGCCCATTGGAGACGACTTTGTAACTTTATTTTCTTCCGAAGTTGGAGAATACTGTCCTTTCGTCAAACCATAAATTTGGTTGTTGAATACCAACATATTTACGTTTAGGTTACGACGCAAAAGGTGGATAGTATGGCCAGCACCGATCGACATAGAGTCTCCGTCACCAGAGATTATCCAAACATCTAAATCAGGGCGAGAAGCCTTCAAACCTGAAGCTACTGCGGTTGCACGACCGTGAATGGTATGCAATCCATACGTATTCATGTAATATGGGAAACGACTAGAACAACCGATACCACTCACAAAAACAGTGTTTTCTATCGAAGCACCAATTTGTGGAAGAACGGTTTGTACTTGTTTTAGGATGGAATAATCACCACAT
This sequence comes from Chitinophagales bacterium, assembly GCA_947452995.1. Lineage (GTDB taxonomy): Bacteria > Bacteroidota > Bacteroidia > Chitinophagales > CAIODY01 > JAHEYX01. The sequence continues at coordinate 89,423 of CANGEV010000002.1, read as the reverse complement.
CCTGGACACCAACGGATATCTAATTCGTTAGCGAAATCTTTAGCTGTTAAAACTGCTGCTGTACTCATGTTAATTTATTTTGCGCTGTTTCGACAATTATTTAGAGAAGTAATTTTCAATAATGAACGATTTCAATTCTGTCTTAGAAATTGGCGTTCCTTGAATTTTGTTATAGCCTTTAGCATCTACCAAGAACTTATCACGAACGATTTTGATAAACTGTCCGTTGTTAATTTCCGGAATCAATACATGATCGAATTGCTTAATCAAATCACCTAAATTCTTCGGAAGTGGGTTCATATAACGTACGTGCGCATGTGACACTGAATGTCCTTCTGCGATTAACTCCAAAACAGTCGACTTGATAGAACCATAAGTAGATCCCCATCCAAGCACAAGTACTTTACCTTTTTCTGCACCCACCTCAATTTTTTGAGCAGGGATATAGTCAGCTACATTATCAACTTTTGCTTGACGAACCTTCACCATTCTTTCGTGGTTCTCCGCATCGTAAGAAACGGCACCTGTCAAGAAATCTTTCTCCAAACCACCCAAACGGTGTTGCATATCAGGCGTACCAGGCAATACCCAAGCACGTGCTAATTTTTCATTACGCTTGTAAGGCAAATATTTCTCTTCACCTTCTTCCAAACCAGTCTTGAACTTCACGTTGATCGTCGGTAAATCAGCTGCCTTAGGGAACTTCCATGGTTCTGCACCATTCGCGATATAACCATCACTCAACAACATAACTGGTGTCATATGTTCCAAGCTCAAACGAGAAGCTTCAATTGCAACATCGAAACAGTCAGAAGGCGTGCTACAAGAAATAACGATCATCGGGCACTCCCCATTACGACCGTAAATAGCTTGTAACAAATCTGCTTGTTCTGTTTTTGTTGGCAAACCGGTAGACGGTCCACCACGTTGGATGTTCACCACTACCAAAGGTAATTCCATCATCACAGCCAAGCCCATTGCTTCACCTTTCAAAGCGATACCAGGACCAGAAGATGTAGTAATTGCAAGATGACCACCATATGAGGCACCAATTGCGGCACAAATAGAAGCGATTTCATCTTCACATTGCATCGTCTCAACGCCGAAGTTTTTATACTTCGACAAGTCGTGCAAAATATCTGTTGCAGGAGTGATAGGATAAGAAGCTAAGAACAAAGGTAAGTTCGCTTGTTGTGCAGCAGCTACAAAACCGATTGCAACCGCTTGGTTACCCATAATACTACGATAAGTACCTGCTTCTACTTTCGCCTTCGGTACATCATAACGATTCATGAAGGTTTCAGTAGTATCGCCGTAGTTATAACCAGCTTTCAATACGCGCAAGTTCGCCTCTAAAATATCTGGCTTCTTGCCAAACTTCTCATTCAAGAAGTTGATAGTAAAGTCCATATTACGGTTGTACATCCAATATAGGAAGCCCAACACGAACATGTTCTTAGAACGATCCTTCTCTTTCATACCCAATCCTGCCACTTCAGCCAAAGACTCACGTGTCAGACGGGTAACGTCGATTTTATAGACTTTATATCCATCAAGAGAGCCATCTTCTAATGGATTAACACCATCAGGATAGTTCGCAAGACGAAGGTTTTTAGTATCATATCCATCAGTGTTCGCGATGATGATACCACCCTTTTTAAGATTCTTCAAGTTAGCTTTCAATGCAGCAGCGTTCATAGCTACTAACACGTCACAATAGTCGCCCGGTGTATATACCTCGTTCGAGCTAAAATGCAACTGGAAGCCAGACACCCCAGGAATAGTACCTTGTGGAGCACGGATTTCCGCCGGATAGTCCGGGAAAGTCGCTAAATCGTTACCATACAATGCGGCAGCGTTCGTAAATTGACCACCGGTCAATTGCATACCGTCTCCCGAGTCACCGGCAAACTTGATGACCACTTCACTTAATTTTTCAATAGTGGCTGACATTTCAATTGGTTTTCTATTTTTCTAACAACAAACAAATGAGAAAGTAGTTCATTTTCACCTAACTCACCTGTAAAATGACGTGCAAAGGTACACAGAAAAATAGAAAAAGGGGCTTATTTTTTCATCTTTTGACCCTAAATCGATAAAAACAAACAGAAAGCCCTCGAATCATTGATTCGAGGGCTTTCTGTGCTTATAACATCCTAAAAAAATTAATTCAAACTCCGGAAATCTACTGGCACCAAACGAGAAACCCCCGGCTCCGTCATCGTAACCCCATAGATTACGTCTACGCTAGCCATCGTGCTCTTATTGTGCGTTACAATAATAAACTGCGATTTATTACTAAACTCGCGGATCATATTATTGAACTTGCCCACGTTATTATCATCCAACGGTGCATCCACCTCATCTAGTACGCAGAATGGTGCGGGTTTCAATAAATATAAAGAGAACAACAAAGCAATCGCTGTAAGCGCCTTCTCCCCTCCCGACAACTGTGTAATCGTGCTCGGACGCTTACCCTTCGGCTTCGCAACCACCTCAATACGACTATCTAAAACATCGTTTGGATTCTCTAAATACAAATCACATTGATCGCCCTCGTTGAACAATTTTTGGAATACATCGATAAAGTTGGCTTTAATCTGCGTGAAAGCTGCCATAAACTTCTCACTCGCTGAAGACTCAATTTCCGCCATGGTTTGTTCAAGCGCCGTTTTAGCCGACACCAAATCATTCTTCTGGCCAATAATAAATTGATAACGCGTATTCATCTCTTCAAAGGCTTCTACCGCCATCGGATTGATTTCTCCAAACTTATCAATACGCTCCTTATTCTTAGCAACCTCTTTTTGCAATTCCTCAAAATTCAATTCAGGATTCGGTCCGCGCTCAATTAAAGTCTCGATTTCAATTTGGAACTCGAGATTCAAACGCTCGCGCAATGAACTCATCTGCAGACGTAAATTATTATTCTTATCCTTGATATCATTCAATACCTGATCCAATAGCTCCTTACTCTTCTGCAAAGAACGGAATTGATTTTCCTTCTCCTCCATCACCGCACGATTACCGGCAAACGCCTGCTCAATGGCACTTAACGCGATTTGCTGCGCGTCGCGACCTTCAAACATCGCATTCAATTCTTTCGTAACTAGTTCAATATTGCTCAGCAATTGCGCAATCTCCACATCAGCACCAGCCAACTGCTGCATATAGTTTTCAGACTGTGTCTGCAAACTCTTGATTTGATTTTGTTTAAACTGTAACTCCTGCTCTATCGTCTGCAATTGATTTTGCTGTTGGATAAAACTAATATTCGTTTGGTTAAACGCTTCCGACTCCGATTGCAACTTAGCGTTCGCATCATTATAGGCTATTGTCAACTCATCGACACGCAATTGAAACGCATCACGCTCTGTGCGTAAGGCTTCTAACTTCTCTGATTGAACCTTTTGATCGGCTTCTACTGCTTCAATTTTCTCCTTCAAAACAGCTTGACGCTCTTCATTAGTCTTTGTCTGTAAAGAGACATTCTCCAATTTCGTTTTTACGGTAATGAGCGCATTATTTTTTTGATTCACCGCATTACGTTGTGCATTCAAATTGAAGCCTTGCAATGCTTGATTGAGCGTACCCAATTTCTCCTGTGCCTCTTTAATGCCAGTATCCTTCGCAGCAACATCCTTTTGTAAAATCTCAATTTCCTCTGCTAACTTTTCCAAGTTCTTCAATCGTCCCAAACGCTTTCCTTCAAACAATCCTACGCTACCTCCGCTTAATGAAAAGCGACTCCGTTGATATTGCGCGTTGGTCGTCAAAAATAAGCAGTCAGGATTTTCCTTTACTGGCGCTTCCTCAATGGCATCGACGAAGTAAACTTTTCCTAATAAATAATGAATCAGATTTTGATAGCGCGCATCTGCTTCAGTGATACTTAAGGCTGAGAATGCGTTATTGATTAGCTTTCCATCGGTTCTAAAATCTTTCAGCTCTTCTAAAATAAAGAAATTTGCCTTTCCTTTTTTAGCATCGCTCAAGCTGTTCACCGCACGAATAGCGTCGCCAAGGGCATTCACTACATAATAGTTCAGATACGGTTCCAATAGATTTTCTACAGCTGCCTTATATTCTTCTTTTACAGCAATGATATCACTCAAAAGCGGCGCATCTTTAGGAAAATCTGCTTGTTGTTTTAAGAATTTGATAGAGTCTGGAAAGCCTTCCAATTTATCAACCATACTCTTCGTAAGGTTGTATTCGTTTTGCTTTTGATCGAGTGTACGTGCCACCAAAGCAAGTTCTTGACGTAGTTTGTCGAGTTCATCGCGTGTTTGGCGAACCTGTTGCTGTAAGCCTTGTTCTTGTGCCTCTGCTTCTTTAAAAGCTGCATCTAATACCGCAACTTCTTCCGTTAACTGTGAAAGTTGTTTCTCCAACTCTAGCTTCTGTTCGGCAGTGGTGCTCATCCATTGCGTACCTTGATTGATTTCATTGGTCAAGCTATTCTTCTGCGCATCTTTAACGGCCACTTCTTTCTCTACCTCAAAATATTGTTTATCGACGATTTGCTTGCGTTGATTTTCGTCTGCAAGGGCTTTACGCTTTTGATCGTGTTCGGCACGAACGCCATCTAGCTTTGCTTTAGCTTCTTCTAAAGATTCCTGCGCAGTGGAAAGCACAACGTGAATTTCCTCCCGACGGGTATTGGCTCTTTGCACCTCCTCTTCTAATACCGCGAGCGTGCTTTGATTCGTTTTTATCTGATCGCTGAGCGTACTTTGTTTTTCTTGCAAGAATTTACTTTTCTCTTCGGCTACTTTTTTCTCCCCTTCCTTTCCTGCAATTAATGTTAAAAGTTCGTTGAAGTCTTTTTGCTTTTGGGCTACTTCGCGCTCTTGTTCGGTTAATACATTTTTCTCCGCCAGTAAAGCGGTTTCCATTTGTTGCAATTCCACTTCCATTTGTGCGCGGCGTTCTGTCTCCTGCTCCTGCTGCCCATTAATCGCTTCAAATTGCTCTTTGTACTGAACGACGTTAAAGGCTGCAAGCTCGATGCTATCTTGCTTATAGACTTCCTTCAACTCGTAATATTTCTTCGTTTTCTTCGCCTGGTTCTCTAAGTTTTTAAGATTCCCTTCAATTTCAAACAATAAATCTTCCACACGATTTAGATCCCCTTGCGTTGATTCTAATTTTGAAATCGTTTCTTTCTTACGCTCTTTGAACTTTGAAATACCGGCAGCTTGTTCGAATAAATGACGACGTGAATTTTCCTTATCGGTGATAATTTCTTCAATCATCTTCAACTCGATAATCGCGTATGAATCGGAGCTTACACCTGTATCTAAGAAGAGATTATGAATATCCTTTAATCGACAAGGCACATCGTTGATACGATATTCGGATTCGCCATCGCGGAAATACATACGGGTAATTCGAACAGTGCTAAATTCTGTTCCGAGGCGCTGTTGGTCGTTCTCGAAGGTAAGCGACACTTCGGCTAATTGACTAGCGTGACGGGATTTGGAACCGTTGAAGATGAGATCCTCCATTTTGTTGGATCGCAACATTCGCGCTTTTTGTTCGCCGATAACCCAACGGATTGCATCTACGACATTGGATTTACCACAACCGTTCGGACCAACAATACCTGTCATATTTTCATTGAAATGAACGACGGTTTTGTCGGCGAAGCTTTTGAATCCTTTTACTTCAAGAGATGTCAGTTTCACGGAGAGAATGATTTTAGCTTTTTGCCAAAATTAGGCAAGGAGGACAAAGTTAAAAAGTTCCTTAAAAAAAACTAAAAAACAAGGACAAAATACCTTGAAAAGCAAGGCTTTTATGATTTTCTCAAAAGCGGCTTGATAATACATAAAAGCCTACAAAAATCGCCTGATTTTTCGTATTTTTGAATGTTTATACCTTATAAAAATGCGTTTTAGAATACTATCAACCCTATTTTTAGGCTTTTGCGCCTTAGCTTCGCAGGCACAAAACCAACTTTTACCGAGTGGCGGACATATCGGCGGCAGCTTTCAGCTCAACCAAAACTTTTATCAACGCGACTCTACTATCGGAGCGGCTGGTAATCCGCTGTATGATAACGTACGCAGTGGCGGCGAAGGTTGGTTAAACCTAAACTATGCATCCAATAATGGCTTTACCGCAAATGTGCGCTTTGATTTGTTTAACAACTCAAATCTACATAACCCCTCTCAAAACTACTCTGCGCAAGGAATTGGCTTTTGGAACGCTTCAAAAGAGCTCAACAACGGCATTACAATTACCGGCGGTTATTTTTATGACCAATTTGGAAGTGGTATAGTTTATCGTTCTTATGAAGATCGCGGATTAGGTATCGACAACTCCACTTTTGGCTTTCAAGTGAAAGGAAAGTTCTTGCACGACAACCTTTATATTAAAGCATTTACCGGCCGTCAAAAGAATTTATTTACGACCTATAATCCTGTAATCAAAGGTGCGAATGCAGAGTATTTTCTTGATTTCGGTGCTGTTCAAATGACACCTGGCGCATCTATCGTCAACCGTACCTTAGATGCCAATAGTATGGCGGCTATCGTTACAACTATCAACTCATATACAACCCTCGACTCCTCTGGAAACTATATCGATCGCTTTATTCCAAAATACAACACCTATGCATATTCCTTCTACAATACCTTGAACTGGGGTAATTTCAGTTGGTATGGTGAATACGCAGGTAAAACAAGTGAAGCAATTTATAATAGTCTTGGTAAGCTTATTAATGTACCTGGATCAGTGATGTTCACCTCTCTAAACTACTCGGTAAAAGGATTTGGCGTTACGGCCCAATGGAAGAAAACAGATCATTTCGTGTTCCGTACGTCCCCGAATGAGCAATTATTAAAGGGGATGATTTCCTTCCAACCGCCTTTAGCAAAACAAAATTCATTGCGTCTTCCGGCCCGCTATATGCCTGCCACACAGGAGTTAGGTGAAATGGCCTATGAAGGAGATGTTTTCTACACCCCAACAAAAGGAATTAAAACGAGTGCGAATTTCACGCACATTGAATTACCTAACGGAGAAAAAATCTATCAAGAAATTTCTGGTGAAGTAGAAATCAAAAAACTAAAAAACGATCATTTTGATGTAGGTTTTCAATACATGAATTATAGCTTAGCAATTTATCGCGGACACCCGCTCGATCCGCTCATGGTAGCTTATACGCCTTTTGCAGAATGGACACACCGCTTTTCAGAAAAACGGTCTATTCGCATCGAAGGTCAATATCAAGACACCAAACAAGACTATGGTTCTTGGGCCTTTGGCTTGATTGAATTCAACATCGCCCCGCGTTGGTCATTTGCCTTGTCGGACATGTATAATGTGAAGCAAAATCCAGACAATTTACATCCGCAAGCACACTACTATAATTGCTTCACGTCCTTCACAGAACACTCTACACGCTTGACCTTAGCTTTTGTTAAGCAAGTGGATGGCGTCGTTTGTACCGGAGGCGTCTGCCGTTACGAACCAGCGTTTAGCGGATTGAAATTTACTTTAAACACTACCTTCTAACATAGTATGAAAAAAATATATTTATTCAGTTTAGGCTTACTTACGGTAGCCAGTATTTTTAGTCAGTGTACACCTGAGAAAGGACCAAAAATTGATTTGGTGAAACAGTCTGGTATTGCACTTGATTCTTACTATGTAGACGCTATCCCGCAATCGGCCGAACCTAAACGAGTTCTGATTGAAGAATTTTCAGGTGTTCGTTGTACCAATTGCTGGACGGGCCACGAGGCTACTGAAATAATTCTGCAAAATCATCCTAACAGAACGGTTGGGGTTACCTTACATGTAGCGGATGAAAACATAGAACCGCTTACGCATCCGTATAATTTTGCGAACGCACAAAATTTTCAAACTGTAGAATCAACAGATATCGACAAACTATTCGGCACATATAGCGGAATGCCAACAGCTTTAATCGACCGTCATACTTTCCCGCCTGCAACCAAGGCTTTCCAATCGCCTCCTGCTGTTTGGGAAGGACTAGTAAACAATGTGCTTAACAACGCGACTCCGGTAAATATTACAATGAGTAATTCATGGAACCCTTCCACACGCTCTATCAAAAGCCGTATAGAACTACATTTCACTGCTGATATTACAGACGCACAATATATCAGTTTTATGATTGTGGAGAACGACATCATCAATCCACAATATGTTAGCAATAAAATTGATACATTTTACGCTAAACATCATAATATCCTACGTAAAATGTTAACCAATTCAACAGGTACATTAATCACGCATGAGACAAAAAAAGGCTCCGTTCCTGTATACGTTTTCCAAATGGATAATATCCCAACACTTTGGAATGCTGATCATATAAACTTAGTAGCATTTGTTCACGGCAGTGGGGATAAAGCCGATGTAGTTCAAGTGATTGAAAAGCCATTGAAATAATTACGCATTGCAAAGAATGACTATCAAACAAAACATACTGAAGGCACAGTCGAACAGCCAAAAACTTTTCGCCGTGTTAATCGATCCTGACAAAATCGATTCACATACCTTACCAGCGTTGATTCAACGCGCGGTAGATGCCAAAGTAGATTTATTTTTCTTAGGAGGAAGTTTGCTCACAAAGGACGTTTTGGAGGCTGTGGCAAAGCAAATAAAAAGTGCTTGTTCTATCCCTGTTATTCTATTCCCCGGCAACGGCATGCAAGTAACCAAGGAAGCGGATGCAATACTCTTTCTTTCATTGATAAGTGGAAGAAACCCTGACCTATTAATCGGCCAACACGTACAATCCGCTCCGATAGTTAAGCAAAGTGGTTTAGAAGTTTTGCCCACCGGCTATATGCTCATCGACGGTGGTGCTGCAACTACGGTTTCTTATATAAGCAATACCTTGCCTATCCCTGCAAACAAGCCTGATATAGCCGCTTGCACAGCAATGGCCGGGGAAATGCTCGGATTATCTCTTTTTTATTTAGATGCAGGTAGTGGTGCTAAAGAACCTGTTAACAGCGCACTCATTCAAAAAGTGAAAGCGAGCATACAATCGCCCATCATCGTTGGTGGTGGAATAAGAAGTACTTCACAAGCAATCGAAACTTGCAAAGCAGGTGCAGATATCATCGTGGTAGGCAACGCGATTGAAAAAGACCCGAGCCTACTAAACGAAATTGCCGCAGCGATACATCAAGTGAATGCCTAATGGAAACAGGGATCGTTATAAAGTCGACAGGTAGTTGGTATTTACTACACACTGAAAATAAAAACACCGTAAAAGCCCGTCTGAAAGGAAAACTCCGTCTATCGGATAGTAAGTCATCCAACCCCATTGCGGTGGGTGATGTGGTTGAATTTGAGATGGAACCAAACGGTGAATTTGCCTCCATTAGCAAGCCTCTTCCGCGTAAAAATTTAATCACGCGCTCCGACCCACATAAAAAGGCCCATCGACAAATCATCGCAGCAAATATCGATCAAACTTTACTTGTAACAAGCCTCGTACAACCACGCGTACCACTCGGTTTCATCGATCGTTTTACGACCATGGCAGAGGCCTTTCACGTGCCCGTGATTTTGGTGTTTAATAAAGTCGACCTATACGACGAAGAAGCCATCGATAAACTCGCCGAAGCCGAAGATATCTATCAACAAATCGGCTACCAAGTACATATTATCTCTGTTAGAGAGCAAATAGGACTCGACGTATTAGAGCCGATTTTAAAAGGAAAAACAACCCTATTAAGCGGACATAGTGGCGTCGGGAAATCGGCCTTGATCAATCATTTGATTCCTTCACTCAGATTAAAGACTCAATCCGTCTCCGATCATAATGAGAAAGGGCAACATACAACTACTTTCGCAGAACGTCATGCCCTCAGCTACGATGAAAATAGCTATGTCATCGATACGCCCGGCGTAAAAGAACTCGGCATCTACGATATCGAAAGTCATGAGATCGCTCAGTACTTCCCTGAAATGCGTGCCTTAATGTCGCAATGCAAATTCAATAATTGCAAACACGTCAATGAGCCAGACTGCGCTGTAAAAGAAGCTGTGAATGACGGCCGTATAGCAGAAACCCGCTTCGGCAGTTATATCAGCATGCTGAACGAACTGGAAAGCGGGCTTACTTTCTGGCAGAAGAAATAACTTATTCCTTCACAAAACGGATATTTTCATTTCCTACACGCAATACATAAACAGCCGATTCCAAAGCACTCACATCAATAGTGTTTGCGCTTGTCAACTCCCCTTTCAATACTTCACGACCATCAGCAGCAAGGATTGTCCAAACTTTTGACTTCGCATTTTGAATTGTTAAGGTAGTCGAACAAATGCTCGGGAATACCTTCAAAGTAGCAAGTGATAATTCATTCAATCCAACATTTGAAGTGATGCTAAACGTAGCTGCACTCATCGCTGTTAAGGTGTTGTTCGCTGCATCAGAAATACGCACTTTGCAATTCGTAGAATTAATCTGCGGAACAGTCCAAGTATACATATTTACGTTAGGAACGCTGTTTGCAATCACATTCCAATTATTACCACCATTAGTCGTATACTCAATCTTTACATTCGAAACTTGATAGCTCGACCAATTAATAGCGTAGTTTGAACCGCCTTGTAGGTTCTCACCGCCATTTGGATTGGAAAGACTCAACTGCGGACCCGTAACGAAAGGTGTTCCACTGTAGAAATACATACCCGGGAAAGTCGCAGGCTGTGTTGCATCACGGTAGCCGCCACTCCAAATATTCGTCGCATCCCAAATTGCAAATGCATTATGGTAAACCGCATTATCTAACATCGTCCAGGTAACACCACCATCGGTTGAATAGGCAGAACCTTCAATGCTTGAAGTTGCCAAATCACGACCCGCAGCGATGTACGTGTTCGTCGTTCCTGGAACATAACGGATTAAAAAAGAATAATAATCGCCTGTTTGACCAAGGCTTGTCCACGTAGCACCTCCATCCAATGTTTTGTAGAGATTGCTCATCGAATCTAATGCCAATCCTTCAGACGCATTCTTGAAAGCAACGGAAGTGATATAGTTTGCACCTGTATTCGCAGCAGTCCATGTAGCACCAAAATCAGTAGTACGATATACACGACCTGTTGTAGTACCAAACCAAATCGTATTGCCCATTGCGCAGTAGTTAGCGGTCAAACCATATTCTGTGCCACCAGCGTTCGGCATAGTAGAACCAGGAACTAAAGTCCATGTTGCACCGGCATCTGACGTAGTATAAATTTCGAAATCAGTGCCTACCGGATCGCCTACTACCATCCCATTATTGGCATCTTTGAAATAGATGAAATCAGGAAAGCTGTTTGCATTGGTGAATCCGTTAGTACAACGACGGGTCCAATTCGCACCACCATCGGCTGTCTGATAAACTCCGCCGCCACCGCCATTCGGGTTGTACATACATACCCAGGCAGTATTCGTATCAATACCAAAGATACTGGAATTGCTATAGGCAGAAGCACCTGTACCGTTGATCGTTCCAGCAGTCCATGTTAATCCACCATCATTTGTATGCGTAAAATCGAAGGATGCCGCACCTGTTCCTCCAGGTTGAGGATTGGCAGCAGCCCATACGTTCATTGCACTCGTTGCGTGCATATCAATAATCGACTTGGTACCAGGCAAGGCATTATCTTGCGAAGTCCATTGCGCCCATGCACTCACCGTAATGAAGCATAGTAAAAAGAGAGAGGTTATTTTTTTCATTTTATAGTGGTTATATCCTACGAATATAACAAAATAAAAGAAAATGTTAAACTGACAAAATGTCAGCGATAGAGCTTAATTTTACATAAAATCAAGAAAAGTGGAATTGCAGTCATTAAAACAACGATTTGGGATTTTAGGTAATACACCTGCATTAAATTATGCCTTACAAGTAGCTATGCAAGTAGCTCCTACGGATTTATCTGTATTGATTACAGGGGAAAGTGGTGTCGGCAAGGAAGTGTTTTCACAAGTGATTCATCAACTCTCTACTCGAAAACATAATCCCTTTATCGCTGTCAATTGTGGCGCGATTCCAGAAGGGACTATTGATTCAGAACTATTTGGACACGAGAAAGGATCCTTCACCGGAGCAACAGAAGCAAGAAAGGGTTATTTCGAAACGGTGAACGGTGGAACTATTTTCTTGGATGAAATTGCAGAAATGCCCTTAGGAACGCAAGCACGTCTACTGCGCGTATTAGAGACAGGTGAATTTATCAAAGTAGGTTCTTCAAAAGTTCAGAAGACAGAAGTGCGCGTGATTGCAGCGACGAACGTAAATTTGAAGGATATGATCAGCCTTGGGAAGTTTAGAGAGGATCTGTACTATCGTTTAAGTACCGTTCCGATAAAAGTTCCAGCCTTGCGTGAACGGAAGGATGATATCCTATTATTATTTAGAAAGTTCTGTATCAGCTTCGCCGAGAAATATAGAAGCAATCCTATCAGCTTGGATGAAGGGGCGAAGAATTTATTACTTGCCTACCCTTTTCCCGGCAATATACGCGAGCTAAAAAACATGGCCGAACAGATTTCAGTCTTATCGGAAAAGCGAGAATTGAACGTCTTGGATCTTAAAGCATTTTTGCCAGAAACAGGTAACACCACCTTACCAGCTGCATTCGGAGAAACAAATCAAAACAGTACTGCAAATTTTGCAAACGAACGTGAACTGATGTACAAGGTATTGTTCGACATGAAAAAAGACGTGAACGACCTTAAACAAGCATTTGCGAACATATTGCAAGGTCAGCCGATGATTAACAATACAAGCTTGAATGAAGTCCACTATTTCGACCCTTCGAATAATGCGGTTAATATTCATCCAAGCAATTTGAACACAAATTTACCGGCCCCAATCAATACGAATAACCCGAACACTTTGGTAGTACATACTTCGCCAGTTGTCGATGAGTCGTTAAATTTGGCAGAGCGCGAAAAAGAACTCATTGAAAAAGCTTTAAAGAAGCATAAAAACAGACGACGCAATGCCGCCCAAGAATTGGGTATTTCAGAACGGACTTTATATAGAAAAGTAAAAGAATATAATATCAATGAAGACTAGATTACTTGTTTTACTTTTTATAGTGGCACTTCCACATATTAGTTCTTGCGGTTTCTACTCCTTTACCGGAGCATCGATTGCACCGAACATTCGTACGGTTACGATTAAGTATATCCCTAACAACGCGATGAAGGTGAATCCTGCTTTAAGCCAATTGTTAACTGAAACACTCAAAGATAAATTCACGCGTGAAACCCGTTTACAGATTATTGACAAAGGAGGAGATTTAGAATTCAGCGGTAACATTACAGATTACAGCATAATAGCTATCGGTAGAAATGGCAATCAAGCAGCTTCGAATCAACTTTCCATTAGCGTGAAGGTAGATTATGTGAATAGAGTGAACACGAAAGAGTCGTGGAATACAACTATCACAAAGACAAGCACCTACGACGCTTCACAATCACTTGCATCTGTAGAGAACGACTTATGTACACAGATCAGCAAGCTTATAGCAGATGAGATTTTCAATCGATCCGTAGCGAATTGGTAATTACAACCTCATTTTCGGCATAATAATTGTATAAAAATAAAAAATAATAGATCATGAATAAATCAACTGCTACTACTTTCTTATTTTTAGTAACAACCCTTTGCAATATCGCCTTTGCAAAAGTCGATATCAAAAAATCATTACAAGAAAAATTTCTTCCAAAACAAAACAGCGCACAAGCAAGTAAAGCAACTAGTCTTTTCACGCCTAAACGTGAGATGAATTACTATTGGAATGATACAGCAAGCAATTGGACTTTCTCCGATACTGCACTCTATACTTACGACAATAAGGCGCATATATTGTCTAAACTACAAAAGGATCAAAACGGAGTAAATATAGCCTTACAAACAAATACATTCGGTAGCAATGGATTAATGACATCCAGTTTAACACAATATTGGGATAACACAACGAATACTTGGATTAACTACTACAACAGAACTATCAACTACGATATTCATTTAAATACCACGCTTGATCAGTCTGAATATTGGGATAATACAACAAACACTTGGGTTATTGTCTCTGCTTACCAACATGCCTATACCTATAATTCACAAGGATGGCCAAGCAGTATCACCAATTCAATGTGGGATGCTACCAGTCTTACTTTTATGATTTCAGATCGTTCTATAAATATTACTTATAATGCGCAAGGATCAAAACTTATGGAACAAATGGATTATTTTGATGGTAGCACGAATACGTGGATTCCCTATGAACTCGACAACTATACCTATACCAATCAAAATATTTTAGCCAGTTTAATAATATCAGAACCAAGCAGTGGTGGTTGGGATCCTAGCTACAGAGTTTATAATTTAGTTTGGTACCAATGGAATGGGAACATTGACAATTCCTTAATTCAAAGCTATTATATGGACTCATATGACCTCTCCATGAACAATTGGTTGTGGGACACGCGTTGCAACATTACATACAGCACAAACAATAGCAATGTAGCAATTTCTGAATTGTATACTGGAACTTCATGGACGAATGACACAAAGACAATAACGCAATTTGATTCTTATGATAATCAAACCATAGCAGAAACGTATAGTTGGGATGGATCTGCTAGTTGGATTATATACAATGGAACAAAATACCAATACAGCATTCAAGGAGCAATGACTGAGAAGATCATGCAATTCTATGACTCATTTTCATCAATGGCTTATATTAATTCAACAAAATCTGTGTATGATGATTTCATTGAATTTAATTGGGCAACAGGAATTAATAGCAGCAACACAAATGACGCGAATATCTTCCCTAACCCAAGCCAAGACAAATTCACTATTAAATTAAATCAAGCCTCTGCTTTGCAGATTTATAATATGCTCGGCGAACTAATGTTCTCAGATAACAAAGTTTCACAAGTAGAGGTAAATTGTAGCAATTGGCCTTCTGGCACCTATATCATCCGCGCACAAAACCCGAGTGAAGGAAGCTTTACGAAGAAGTTTATAAAAAGTTAAAAGTGAATGGTGAAGAGTGAAAGGCTTTAACTATTCACTTTTCACTATTCACTCCCAATAACTACGATCCCGACGAGTCGGGAGGGATCATTATTCATTATTTGGTGTCATCGGTTTGAACTCCGGCTGATCAAACAAATAAGTCTCGATAATTTTAATATCCGGGTGCAAGGAATAACGTACCGGGCAGGTACGTCCTACGCGTTCAATTACCGTTTGATCGGCAGCCGTCCAGGTGTTTTCAGGAAACTGAATATCCAAATAAATTTCTCCGATACGACGAGGATTGTTGTACATCACCTTCGCTACTTTAACAGTAGTGCCTGTGAAGTCCCACTTACGATTTTCCTTTTTGCCAAAAATCGCCAAGGTGGTCAAAATACAAGCGCCTAAGGAGGTCGCTGTCAAATCTGTCGGCGAGAAAAACTCTCCCTTGCCTTGATTATCTGGTGGAGCATCCGTAATGATTCCATTTTTGGAAAGTAAGTGAATACACTCTGTGCGAAGATCGCCTTTATATTCAACGCGTGCTGTCATAATCGTGGTTTTACGCCTCTAATTTATTAAGAATTTCCTTACCTTAGAGCTATGCGTCGCATATTGTTTTTAATGATAGCACTTTCGTGGAGCATGACACTTTGGGGCCAAGCAAAAAAAGCGGATCCCCCCAAAAAACCTGTCTATGGCGAAAACGTAGGCTTTTATTATACCAGCGACCGCTCTGCAGGCTTCCGCTTCAAAAACAATGGCTGGTCGTATTTCAGACAATACGGCACCATAATCGCCGAACGCAAGCGTCGTTTCATCGAATATGAATTCGGTCGCCTAAAACACGAAAAAGAAACCAAATCAAGCTCTTTATTCACAGGCGGCATTACTAGCAACCCGAAATCCTATGTCTTTGGCAAACAATACTCCATGTACACGTGCGATGTACGTTGGGGCAATGCTCATCTCCTCGGTTATAAGGCCAATAGAAACGGCGTATCCCTTTGGCTCAACTACGCAGCCGGCCCTTCTCTAGCACTTTTGAAGCCCTACCAACTCATTTTATTTTATCCTGATTCCAACAGCAATACCGGTATTACGAGTGCGAATTTGGTAACCACTTCTTATAACGAAAAAGTGGCCGACCATTTCCTTGATCCTAACTTTATTTACGGAGCCGCAGGCTTCTGGAAAGGCTGGGCCATCAAGCCTGTACCGGGTATCAGCGCACGCTTCGGCTTTCAAGTCGACTACTCCGGAGCACCCGACGGTATCAACCTTATTGAATTTGGCGTAGAGAACCATACTTATTTCTTACCGACCCCACTCATGGCTAGTGGACCTAATCATCAAAGCTGGACGAGCATCTATCTGTCCTTTCAGTTTGGGGGTAAAAAATAATTAGGGGAATTTCTTTAGGCCTCCTACCTTTGCGTAAATTTTTGAACGATGGCGGATGTAAATGAAACAATAACAGAAAATACAGAAAGCAAACCACGCACCCCAAAACCTGAATGGTTGCGCGTGAAACTGCCTGTGGGAACGAACTATCAGCATGTAAGAAGCTTAGTCGACAAATACAACTTACATACGATTTGTCAGAGCGGTCATTGCCCGAATATGGGCGAATGTTGGGGAGCAGGCACTGCCACTTTCATGATTCTTGGAAATATTTGTACCCGTAGCTGCGGATTCTGTAACGTATTTACAGGAAAGCCGACAGAGCTCGATTGGGACGAACCTCGTCGTGTTGCGGAGGCGATCTTCTTGATGAAAGTAAAACATGCCGTTATCACTTCGGTAAATCGTGATGAATTGAAAGATGGAGGCGCTTCTATCTGGGCTGCAACTATCAAAGCCGTGCGCGAGCAAAACCCTACAACGACGATGGAGACCTTGATTCCCGACTTTATGGGAAAGACAGAGTCCCTCGACTTAGTGATCGAAGCACATCCGAATGTTGTTTCACATAATATAGAAACGGTAGAGCGCCTGACAAAGCAAGTGCGTATTCAAGCGAAATACCAACGTAGCTTGGAGGTTATCAAATATTTGAAAGAAAAAGGAATGCGGACAAAGTCGGGCATTATGCTTGGCTTGGGTGAAACCAAAGAAGAAGTACAACAGACGATCCGTGATTTACATGCGAATGGCTGTGATGTGATCACCATTGGACAATACTTGCAACCAACGCCAAAACACCTTGCAGTAGAGCGTTTCGTGCCACCAGCAGAGTTTGCGGAGCACAAATTATTTGCGCAGTCTATTGGCTGTAAATGTGTGGAGAGCGGTCCATTGGTTCGTTCTTCCTATCATTCTGAACGTCATTTATTTGATGAAGCCTAAGGATGGAAGCAGTCAAGTTTCGCAAGAAATTATTTGATTGGTTTAAAAACACATCTCGACCGATGCCTTGGCATGGTCAAGGCGCTTATGCGGTTTGGCTGAGCGAGATCATCTTGCAACAGACGCGTTTTGAACAAGGGCTACCTTATTATTTAAAATTCATAGAGAGCTTTCCTTCGGTAAACGATCTCGCCAATGCCCCTTCGGAAAGGGTGATGCAGCTGTGGCAAGGCCTCGGCTACTATTCGCGGGCACGAAATTTACACAAGGCTGCTCAAACCATTCGAGATGAATTCGGAGGCGTTTTCCCAAATACATATGAAGCTATTTTAAGTCTAACAGGCATCGGCCCCTACTCTGCGGCTGCCATTGCCTCGTTTGCCTTTGGACTACCACATGCCGTTGTAGATGGCAATGTTTATCGGGTATTGGGAAGAATCTATGGCATCGAAACGGCGATTGATAGCACGAAAGGCAAGAAAGAATTTCAGGCTTTGGCAGATACGCTTTTAGATCCTAAGCTACCAGGAGATTTCAACCAGGCAATCATGAACTTCGGTGCGACCCATTGCACGCCACAACAGCCCAAATGTGAAACTTGTCCTTTTAACAAAGAATGTAGCGCCTACCTTACGGAGCGTGTGCAAACCTTGCCTTATAAGGAGAAAAAGATAAAGTTGAAACAACGTTTTTTGCATTTTATTCTGCTCGAAAGTGATTCACATATCATTGTGCAGGAACGGAGGGGCAAAGATATCTGGCAAGGGCTCTATACCTTACCGATGTTGGAGTTGTCGGATGACCGTCTCGCGTTAGATAACGACTGGAAAGGCTTTTTCAAAACACAGGGATGGACAGGCTTCAGAGGCGAATTAGCTTTGATAGGTGAAGAATCACAATTATTATCGCATCAGAAATTAAAAATGCGTTTTTATCGAGCCGCTATGCCGGATACATTCGTCGGACAATATGGTATAGCGAAGGAGCAGGCCGCTAGTTATGGATATCCCAAGACGATCGCTGCGTTTTTACAAAAGAAAAAGGGCTCAGCAAGCTGAGCCCTTTTAAAAGAAGTAACCTAATATTAGTAGTCACGACGACCACCTCCACCGAAACCACGGTTGAAGTTGTTACGCGGACGTTCTTCACGAGGACGAGCTTCTTTAACTGAAATAGGGCGATCGTTGATCATAGCGCCGTTCAAGCCGTCAACAGCTTTTTGGCCAGCAGCATCATCTGCCATTTCTACGAAGGCGAAGCCTCTAGCGCGACCAGTCTCACGATCGGTCACAATTTTAACTGAAGTCACATTTCCAACTTGTTCGAAAAGTGCTCTCAATTGATCTTCCCCGGCTCTGTAGTCGAGGTTTCCAATGAATAAATTCATGATTAAAAATTAAAAAAATTAAATGATAAGGCACAAGGTAGTATAAAAACAACTTGCTAGTTACTTTTTTGCAATATTTATTATTGACTTAATAAATACGAGGTAGAGATTTACATAAACCAGGTTTAAATGCAATAAATTAACACGAAAAATAAAAATCAACTATTTTATGTCTGACCAAAATTCAAAACAGAGGTAAAAAATAGTTTCATACATCATAATCATAAATTGTCAAATTGATGCATCCCCTAAGTTTTTCAAATCTATCTTAATATAAATGATTAAAACAAAAAAAACACTCCAAAACAGGTTTTGATGAAGAAAAGGACACAGAATCAATAAAACGCGGAATTAATATTTATAATAATAGATTTGCTACAACAAATAACTAATTCTAATAAAAATAAAAAAACTGAACTTAAAAAGGTTTTATATGACTATCAAAAAATCTCTTCACCTCCTTTTGATGGTAATACTCGGTATTATTTCTGCTATTTATGTGAGCTATTTATTTATGCTACACATCCTACCAGAGCTACACTTTGAAACAACAATTCACAATAAATTCATGCAAGAAGTGATAGGGATAATAATTCTAGGCATTTCATACAGAGATAACGAAATAATTTTTCTTGCAAGTACCATTCTATTTCTCGTTGCGATATTGCTAAAAAAAATAAAATCTAGAGCTAATTTGAAGCAAGTATAAATGGAGGCTAGATTATCGGTCCAATAATTCCTTCACCCAGGCACTTACGCCTTCGGTAGCAGCAGCTTCTATGATTCGAGTATTCGAAAAGCTGCCAACACCTGGAATGCGCTTGTCGATCACGACTAATTCAGCATCATAAGGTTTTGCATATAACAAGCCCGCTGCCGGATATACTTGTAGGGATGTGCCGATTACAGCGAGGATATCTGCCGAGGAAACCAACTGTTCGGCCCTGAACTTATTCGGGACATCTTCGCCAAACCATACGATATCGGGACGAAAATCGTATCCATCAGGACCTTTGGTCCCATGCACTAAGTCGGCTGTTATTTCGGCATAGTGTGGCTTAGTCGGATGCAGCGTACGAATACTATTCAAACGACCGTGTAAATGTAAAATATTGCTAGAGCCAGCGCGTTCGTGTAAATCATCCACATTTTGCGTGATGATATGTACGTCGTGCTGTTGTTCTAGTTCTTTTAAGGCGAGATGCGCGGCATTGGGCTGCGCCGCATTGGCCTGCCGGCGACGTTCGTTATAAAACTTCACCACCAATTCAGGATTTCGTTCGTAAGCCTCGATTGTAGCCACATCCATCACATTATAGTTCTCCCACAAACCATCCGAATCCCGAAAGGTTTTGATTCCGCTCTCGGCAGAAATCCCGGCTCCGGTTAATATGACGATTTTTTTACGACTCATTCTTCAGCTAGGAATTGTTCCCACTCCTCCATCATACGCGACAAATCCGTTTTTATTTTATTGTAGTCGAATTGCAATTGCTGCCATTCCGCCCCTTTAAAGTCAGTAACGGTAGCCATTTTCACCTCCAAAGCACTCTTCTCCTTCTCTTTATCATGAATCTTCTGCTCCAACTGATCGATTTGCTTTTTACGCTTTTGCACATCTTTATCAGTATCGCGCTTTTCGTTGTTGCGTGTATCTTCGTTCTTTTCTTTCTTAGAACCTTTAGTATTCGACATTTCAAATTCACGAATAGAGTTCAAACGTCTTTGTTCCAAGAAATAATTGATGTCCCCAAGATATTCTTTCACACCACCGTCTTTAAACTCAAACACTTTTTCTGTAAGCCCCGCAAGGAAGTCACGATCGTGTGAGATAACAATCAAAGTACCGTTGAAGTGCGTTACCGCCTCTTTCAATACGTCGATACTAATCATATCCAAGTGGTTGGTAGGCTCATCCAGAATCAATAGATTATGTTCTTCTAACAACAACTTCGCAAGCGAAAGACGGCTCTTTTCACCTCCGGAAAGCACTTTCACCTTTTTATAAACATTGTCGCCGCTGAACAAGAAGGCGCCTAGTAAGGTACGCGCGTTTTGACCAGTTCCTGGGCGCATCGCACGTTCAATCGTTTCAAGAACAGTATAATCAAGATTTAATTTCTCTGCCTGGTGCTGTGCATAGTATCCGATAGATACATTCGCTCCGACATTTAATACGCCTTCAAAATTCTCTTCCCCTACAATCATCTTACCCATGGTGGTTTTACCCATACCATTCTTCCCTACGAAAGCTACCTTCTGTCCGCGTTCTACCAAAAGCTTAATATTATCCAAGATCACACGATCCCCGAAACGCTTCGTCATACCCAAAGCCTCTACTACATTCAGTCCGCTACGTGGTGCATCCGGGAAACGAAACTTCATTGCTGCGATTTGATCTTCATCCACGTCAATCACTTCCATTTTATCCAAACGCTTGATCAAGGACTGTGCGAAAGATGCTTTATTCGCCTTCGCACGAAACTTATCAATCAAGGCTTGTGTCTGCTCAATTTCTTTCTCTTGATTCTTCTTTGTCGCCATCTGCAAATCACGTTGGATCTTGCGTTCGCCCACATATTGTGTATAGGCACATTTGAAATCATAGATGGTACGATTCGCGATTTCGATGGTACGGTTCGTAACCATATCCAAGAAGGTCTTATCATGCGAAACAAGGACTACGCAGCCCGGATAGTTACGCAAGAAACCCTCTAACCATTGAATACTCTCGATATCCAAGTGGTTGGTAGGCTCATCCAGCAAGATTACATCTGGACAACGCAAAAGGATTTTAGCGAGCTCGATACGCATACGCCAACCTCCAGAAAGCTCACGAGTTGGACGGTTGAGGTCTTTTTGTTCGAAGCCCAAACCTTCCAAAATCTTTACAATTTGGGAGTCAATATCATCACCACCTAGATTGGTCATACGCTCGATGATATCCGATTGCTCTTCTAACATCGGCATGAATTTATCGTCGGCCGGATCCATGGTTTCTAGTTCGGCGGAGATTTTCTCTAGGCGATCTTGTAATTCAATCAATTCTTTGAACGCGGTGCGAGTCTCATCGATAACGGTCTTATCGAGATCCACCAAAAGGTCCTGCGGCAAATAGGCTACTGTAGTGGCTTTGGCCGTATCGATAGAGCCTGAGGTGGCTTTATCCCAACCAGCCATGATTTTCATGAGGGTAGATTTCCCTGCCCCATTCTTTCCTACCAAGCCTACACGCTCTTTAGGATTTACTACAAAACTAATGTCTTCAAATAAAACTGTGGCTCCAAAGAGCACAGAAACTGAGTTTACCGCGATCATAAATTAAAAATGTCCGCGAAAATAAGGATTTCTTACGGCTTATTCGCCTTTGTCGCTAAGTTGTTCTTTCGGAACTACTTTTACAACCATACCGTCCTTCAACAAACGGCTCACGGCAGTATAAGGTGCTACGACTACTTGGTCTTCTTTTGTCAGGCCAGATTGGATTTCATAGAAAAGCTCGTTCTGAATACCTGCCTTCACCACCTTCTGTTGAATCTTACCGTTTTTAACAACGAATACTACTGTCAACTGTGCATCCGCTTTCTTTTGATAGTTGGCGCGCATAGAGTCTTCACGGAGGGTTAGACATTGAATTGGCACACTCAGAACATTCTTCACTGTTTTTACGAGAATTTCTACGGCGGCATTCATACCAGGGCGGAAAGGACGAGCCTTTGGATGTTCCGCTAATAAATCAGCATAAGAAGCCGGTAAAATTTTAATACGCACGACGAAAGTCGTTGCTTGATCCGTGCTCGCGTTAGAAGAGGAGTTGGCAATTTTAGTCACAATCCCTTTGAACTTACGATCCGGATAAGCGTCCAATGAAATATTGGTGCTATCACCTTCGTGAATCTTAATCACGTCGTTTTCATTCACGTTTACGCGTACTTCAAAGGTGCGAAAATCCGCTACGCGAAGCATTTCTGTGCCGGCCATCTGCGATGTTCCCACCACACGTTCACCTTTCTCTACATTCAACTTCGACACAATACCACTCATCGGCGCAACAATAATCGTCTTCGATAAATTACCCTGCGACTCCTTCACATTCGCCTTTGCACTATTAGCATTAAATTTTGCGCTTTTTACATTTTCGTTCGCTTGCGAAACCTGTGCCTTTGCGTTTTTATAACTTGCCTGCGCCGCATTCCAATCTTGAACAGAGATAATATGTTCGTTATACAGCTTCTGTTGACGTTCATAATCGGCCTTTGCCTTATCGAAAGCTGCATTAGCTTGATCCAAACCTGCTTTCGCACTTTCTATGGCAGCCAATGCAGATTGAAAAGCCGCATCCGAACGCTCCACATAACTCTGATAAATTTCAGGTTTGATTTTCGCCAATAACTGACCAGTCTTAACACTATCGCCTTCTTGAATGAACAATTCGGTTATTTCACCACTAACGTCAGAAGAAACCTTGATTTCAACTTCAGGATAGATGGTACCACTGGCATTTACCGTTTGGGTGATATCGCGCATAGATGGCGCTTCTACGGCTACGAGCATTTCTTTCTTCGCCCCAATAAATCCACAGGCCTTCCCAACAATACCAAGCACTACCAATGCTCCGATAATTATTAGCGTCCATTTCACTTTTTTATTCTTAAACATAGTTTAGTTTTTTAGGGCTTGTATTAATTCCGCTAACGACAACAATTGTTGATCGCCGCTCTGCATATTTTTTAAGATTACTTTTTCTTGCGCAACTTCTGTATCTCCAATCAAAATAACGAATGGTATCTGCTTTTTGTTGGCATACTCCATTTGCTTTTTAATTTTCTCCGCACTCGGATAAATTTCTGCTGCAATGCCATTCATTCGTAACTGACGAACGGTATTCAAACAAACTGGCTCTGCTACCCCACCAAACTGAATCAGCAAGGCCTTTGTAGCACTCACCACTTCTTGCGGGAATAAATTCAATTCGTCCATCACCGCATAGATACGATCTAGTCCGAAAGAAATCCCTACGCCACTCATATTCGGAAAGCCAAAAATTCCTGTCAAGTCATCATAGCGACCACCGCCTCCGATACTGCCCATCGCCACGTCCTTAGCCTTCACTTCTATGATTGTACCAGTATAATAATTCAATCCGCGCGCTAAGGTAAGATCCATCACGATGCTATCATTCGTGCCGCACATACTTTGATATAAACGCATCACCTCTTCAAACTCCGCAATGCCTTTCGCTACTTGCTCATCTGACGCAAGTCCGATCGTGTGTAACTGAGCAATCTGTTCTTTCCAAGTTCCTTTGATAGAGAGATAAGCTTCTATTTTTGCAATTTGTTCGCTTGTAAAATTTGCTTTCTCCAACTCTTGTTTCACCCCGCTCCATTCAATTTTATCGAGCTTGTCGATGGCGATAGTCATGTCGGTCAATCGCTCTGCGGCTCCGATCAAATTAGCTAATCCTGCAAGAATCTTACGATTGTTCAAACGTATTTCTACATTCAGGTTCAAGGACTTGAACACATCCAAATAAACGGCTATTAATTCTGCTTCATTCAACAAAGAATTGCTACCAACGACATCCGCGTCACATTGATAAAACTCTCTAAAACGTCCTTTCTGCGGGCGGTCGGCTCGCCAAACGGCCTGCATTTGGTAGCGACGGAATGGGAATGCTAAGGTTACTCTGTTCATCGCCACATAGCGAGCGAAAGGAATGGTAAGGTCGTAACGTAAAGCTTTTTCGGAGACGTTTTTGATGAGCGAATTGTTGGTTTCAGACGACTTTGCCTTTTCCAAAATCTCTCCATTATTCAAAATGCGAAACATGAGCTTATCGCCTTCGTCACCGTACTTGCCTGTGAGCGTTTCAATATTCTCCATCGCTGGTGTCTCCAACGGCTCAAAACCATACTGAATAAAGGCGTTGCGGATTACAGCAAAGAGATAATTACGTTTACGCATCACATCCGGACCGAAGTCGCGGGTGCCCTTAGGAATACTAACATTCGACATACGGCAAATATACAGCCGATTCATCGGATAATGAAAGAAAAGGCGGGCCTTGCGATACGTTTTTTGGGCTTTTGTTCGTTAATATAGTATGAATGAACCGCGTCGTTGGTGGCAGCGCTTGCCTTTGTTGCGAGCACTCGTGATTCTACTTGGTGGAATTATTGCGGAGAAGGTCTTTCCGAACGCTGGGTTGCGAACACCTTTGCTTCTACTATTTATTGGAGGTACGTGTCAGCTAGGAATGTTTCTCTATGGCCGCTTCGGGAAAATAGCCTATCGAAAGGAGTATCTTAAACATATAGGGTTTATCACCTTTCTTTTAGGATGCGCCTGGCTCTATGCCCATCTCCGCAACCCACGCGCGCAAAAAAAGCATCTATCACATTATGCAATTAGTGGTGCGGTGGAACTAGAAGCCCAAATCATAGACTGTAAAAAACGTCCGGGCAAGAGCACCCGTTTTACCCTTGCACTGCACAGTGTGCAGCAACGAATTGTTACTGGAAAGCTATGGTTATATGCAGAACAAGCAGACTTAGGAAAAGGGATGTGCATTAGAGCAAGCGGGAGTATTCTCAACTTCGCAAAAAAAGATACGCTACAAGAATGGCAACAAAACGCCTATAATAGGGGCATTGACGGAATTGTGTATGTAAGAAAGCAGAGCTCCGCCATCGAAATCACGCAAAACGTAGTTTCACAGAAACGTTTTTTATATCGGAGTCAGGAATATATCAGCGAAGTATTTCATAAAAACCTTCCCGATAGCCTCGCCTGTTTTGCTACTGCCTTATGTATTGGCGAGAAGGAAGGACTAAGTAAATTTTTACAATCCGACTATACGGCTTGTGGGCTTTCACATATTCTTGCCGTAAGCGGCATGCACCTGGGTTTGGTGGTGATTGCGTTACAGAAGATGCTGTTCTTTTTACGAAAAAAAGTGCGTTGGCAAGCACTGCTCATGATCGTTTTTATCTGGGGTTTCGCATTCCTCGCTGGGGCCTCTGCGGCGGTATTACGGGCCGCCGTGATGTATAGTATTACCTTGGCAGGACCGCTTTTCTACCGCAAGGCGAAGGCAGAAAATGGCATCGTGGCTTCGTTATTTATTCTTCTACTCTTAGATCCAGCGAATGCGTTCGATGTTGGCTTCCAACTTTCTTATGCGGCCATTATCAGCATTTTTTGGATTTATCCCAGACTGTATCAACTACTATTTTTCGAAAACAAAATACTCCAAGCAAGCTGGAATCTTGTCGCACTATCAATTGCAGCGCAAATGCTTACGGCGCCGTTGTGCCTGTTTTACTTTAAGCAGTTTCCAAATTATTTTCTCTTGGCCAATTTATGGGCGATTCCAGTTAGTACGATGGTCTTATATGCTTTGCTTCTTTTATTAGTGGTGCATCCCATCACCTGGCTTGCAGGCGTCTGGAAGCTCGTTTGTGTCTTTAGCATCCACTATCTCAATCTTATCATTCATAAAATTGCGTGTGTGCCCGGAGCCGTGAGTCATTTGCCCAACTTCAACGGATTAAATGCAGTAGGATTATTTCTCACTGTATATTTCTTGATGCGGTTTGCAGAAAAACAAAATGCCGCCCGAATTATTCAGACTGCACTAATGAGTATGTTAGTTTTCCTTTAGTCCTTGAATTGGATTAATACCGGGCAATGGTCGCTGTGTTTCACATCTGGGAGAATGGAAGCTCCTGTCAGACGAGCTTGCATAACGGAGCTCGCGTTAATATAATCGATACGCCAGCCTTTGTTATTGTTGCGCGCATTAGCGCGGTACGACCACCACGAATAATGGTGCGGATTGGGATTGAAGTGACGGAAGCTATCCATGAATCCTTGTTCAAAGAAATGACTCATCCATTCCCGCTCTTCAGGCAGAAATCCACTGCTATCCTTATTACTTACGGGGTCATGAATATCAATGGCTTTATGACAGATATTATAATCACCAGCAACTAACAAATTCGGAATCGACTTTTTTACCTCGTTAATGAAATGGATATAGTCGTTCAAAAATCGCATTTTAAAGTCCTGACGTTCGTCACCGCTGCTACCACTTGGGAAGTAGGTATTGACGATACTAAAGCTGTCAAAATCGGCACGGATAATACGTCCTTCGCGATCGTATTCCGGCATGCCACAACCTATTTCAACGTGTTTTGGTTTTTCCTTACTGAGAATGGCAACGCCGCTATAGCCTTTCTTCTCTGCGGAATGCCAATGATGATGGTATCCCAGATGCTCAAACAAACTTGTATCTACTTGATCCGGACTTGCCTTCGTTTCTTGTAAACAGATCACATCGGGAGAGGTCTCTTCAAGCCACTGCGCAAATCCTTTACCAAGGGCGGCACGAATCCCATTCACATTATAACTTATTACGCTATATTTTTTCTGCTTTGCCATAATCAATGTTGCATTTTTTCGCCGAAGGCAAGATCGCCTGCGTCGCCTAAGCCTGGAACGATATATTTATCTGCATTTAAAATAGGATCGATTACAGCGACATATAAATCCGCTTGCGGTAGGTGTTTCTGCACGTAATCCACGCCATCTTGAGAGGCAATTGCTGAGGCAAGAATGATACGTGAGGGCGTACCGAATTTCAAAAGTTCATGTACCGTCGCAGCCATAGAAGCCCCTGTCGCAAGCATCGGATCAATTACAATCAAGACACGATTTTCCAAAGAAGGGAATGCCGCATATTGCAAGGCAATCGAAAAACCTCCATCCGCTTCGTGCTTACGATAGGCCGAAACAAAGGCATTATCTGCCTGGTCGAAATAATTCAAAAAACCTTGATACATCGGCAAGGCGGCTCTGAAAATTGACGTAATTATGGGTTGTTGTGCCATTACCGGGACAGCCACTTTCGCCAATGGCGTTTGAATCTCTTCTTGTGAAAAGGCTAATGTCTTTGAAATTTCATAAGCCATAATTTCACCAATACGTTCCAAATTACGTCTGAAACGCATTCTATCTCCTTGGATGCTCACGTTACGCATCTCCATGAGATAATTCGAAACCACTGAATTTTCGAGCGCTAAATGTTTTATCATTTTATATTACTTTTTCTATTAATTTATTATAAATACTGCGCCAACCTTCGTAAGGGCCATGGTCCGACAAGCTATGCCAATGAAATACTACTTCTAAACGACTGTTGGCTTGCTTAGCGTTATGGATGATCTGTTCCCACTGGGTCCACATCTCCATCGCCTGATACGGCAAATACGATTGATAAGCACTTTCCATAATAGCAAAGGGCACATGCACGATTGACAATGCCGTCTCCGTCATAAAATCATAATGCGGAAAGGCATAGCCCGTCCCGGCTCGGAAGCCATTTTGCTGGGCATAGCCCATGCTATAATCGGCCGTTATACCTAAGGATTCCAGTTGTTTGGGGCGATGCACTAAATCGTCTACCAAATAATGCTGACGTACCCTACTAATCCCTTCCCTACGGCATTTACGTATTTGACTCAACTCTTTCTGCCCATATTCCAAAGCCTGCATAGAACGAACAGATGCGTGCCAGGCGGCTTCTGGAACCATTCGAATCATCCTTCCATAAGCACTGTAATCCTTTCGAACGTTTTTATCTGGCTCTTCATAGCTTCCTACATGAAAAAAATAGATCGGCGAATAACCTTCTAACTGCGCATGATATACCATCGCATCGAACTGATCATATGGATCCTTTTCCCGTTTCAACCACACATAAAGATGTTGTGTAAGATCAGTCCATCTACCTTCCAAAGCGGCTTTACCAAACACTGCCAGACGATTCCCCAAGGATCTTCCACGGTACAGAAAAGGTCGATCCACGTCGATACTAAAAGCGGATTGATACTTACGTTTAAAAACCGTAGCAGCAAGTGAAGGATAAAGATTTATAAGGTAGGCTTGTAGTGCGTTTACCCATTCATCCACAATGGGGCGACTAAGTAAACCTTGTTTATGCAAAACACTTTCCTGTGGTTCGTATCGCCCGTATTCATCACGATGTGGGTTCACCCATTCTTCGTAACGAGAGATATTGAAAAAGATGGCCGCAAACCAATCTATGGATTGACTAGCTTCTACGCCACCTGGGAAAAGACTTTTAAAGCTTTGATTGGTTTCGTAGTACTCTTTATCGAGCCCTTCTTCAAACAATAAACTATGCGCCTTCCAATCGCCGTCTAAAGCCTCTTTTGCAGGCACATACGCTATTTTAGCTTCTTCACATGCATTATATTCTTCACGACTTAAGGTAAAGCGAATACGCCATCCACACCAATTTTGCAAGACAACCTTAAAAGTATATTGCAAACGAGAGCTTATTTGTGGGGCGTAAACGAGTAGCATTATTTAAATGGGGAAAACCTCATTACGGAGGAAATACGTTTTAAGTAATGGGCAGATTTTGTATCGTTCTTCTTGCGTATCAGCATACATGGCTTCAAGCGTCCCATAGACATTTTCGATACCAATACGATTCGCCCATTCAAAGGGGCCAAATGGGTAATTAGTGCCGAGCTTCATGGCAAGATCAATATCTTTCATACCTGCAGTGCCTTCTTGAACAGTATAACAAGCTTCGTTGATGATCATTGCAATAACGCGAGGGGTTACAAGACCTACGCGACAAGCCACTTTTTCAAAGGGCCAGTTAAAGCTTTCGAAGAACTGCTGAATGCTGTGTTGATGCTTTTCTAATGGAATCGAAATTTCGGCTTTTGCCAATTCTAGAAAGCTAGGCCATAGATTCATGGTTGCGAAGTACGCTTTGCCGTCTTTAATCGCATTATAAGCTTGTAAAACATTGTTAGCAACGCCATTCAATAACACAACACCATCCATTTCTCCTGCGTAAAAAGCCATGTTTTCTTTTGAAATATGTAGCGAACAATCGATCAAGGCTTGGGCCTTCTTCCATAAATCCTGGGGCACCGCTTCAAAGGAAGGGAATGCATGTAAATTCACGTCGGTGAAACGCACCTGAAATGCCTTTAATTGGGCATCCGAACAAATCAAGATGATATTACTTACTTTCATTACTACTAATTTACGAAAACGAAGCGGATAAAAATAAAAAAGCACTCAAACCAGAATGGTTCAAGTGCTTTTCCACTATTTTAAAAAAGATTACGATTTCTTTTTAGCAGCTTTTTTAGGAGCAGCTTTTTTAGCAGCTTTTTTAGGAGCAGCAGCTACTTCAACAGCAGGATTTTTCATAGCATTAACGCGCTTAGCCAATTTTGACTTTAAGTTAGACGCTTTATTTTTATGAATAACATTGTTCTTTGCCAATTTATCAATCATGGCGATAACGCCTGGAAGGTCCTTAGCTGCCTCTTCCGCTGTAGTTGAAGCAACTACTTTACGCATTGCGTTACGTGTTGTTTTTCCTTGGTAGCGGTTACGAAGATTACGTTTCTTTGCTTGACGTGTATCTTTTTCAGTTGCTTTGTGGTTAGCCATTGTCTTTTGAAAATTTATTTTTGCTAATCGATTAGTGTGCAAAGATAATCAAAAACCTTTAATTCATCACATCATTCAAATGATTATTTTTGCAAACGATGTTATTTAGTGAAGTAATAGGTCACGCCAACCTTAAGGCGAATATGATACGCAACGCAAAAAGCGGTGCGATTCCCCATGCACAGCTCTTTTTAGGACTGAGTGGCAGTGGCGCTTTACCACTAGCCTTGGCCTATGCGCAGTACTTGCATTGTGAAAACCCCACTGACAAAGACGCTTGCGGACAATGTGCGGCGTGTAACAAATCGCGGCAGCTCATTCACCCCGACACCCATTTCACCTTCCCTTTCATTCCTAACCCGGATGTAAAGAAAAAATCGGATGAAAAACCTGTATCTGCCGACTGGATGGGACATTGGCGTAAATTCCTTGAATCACATGCCTACCCGGATGTATACGATTGGATGGACGCCATGGCTGTTGAAAATAAACAACTTAATATCACATCTGCCGAATGTGCCGAAATCATCAAACACTCGAATTTAAAGTCGTTTGAATCGAAATACAAGGTATTCATCATTTGGATGCCGGAATATTTAGATAAGGAAGGAAACAAGCTTCTTAAATTATTAGAAGAGCCACCAGCTGATACCATTTTCTTGCTGGTAGCAGAAGATGAAAAAAGCATCCTTGCAACCATCTTATCACGTACACAATTGACACGCATTCCTCCTTTAGCGGAAGGCGATATCGCTGAAGCACTACTTAAACAGGGTGTCCCAGCAAATCAAGCCAACCAGGTAGCTCGACTATCGGAAGGTAATTATCGCTTGGCACAGGATCTTTTACATACCAACGATTTTGGCTTCGAACAATTGCTCATCGACTGGTGGGGAATCATCTTACAAAACAGAAAGGGCGATTTTGTGGCCTTCGCTGATCAATTTTCAAAGCTAGGCAGGGAAAAACAAAAGTATTTAATCATTGGAGCCATTTCATTGCTCCGTCAGGCATTGATGCTACAACAAATGCGACAGCCGAGTGCGCTTTGGAACGAGCAAGAGCAGGCCGTTTGTACTGCCTTAGCGCAACGTTTACAGCTTAAGCAATTCGAACGTATCGTGAGTCTTTTAACGAAGCTACATGGCTATGTTGAACGTAATGGTAATACGAAACTTTTAGGGTTGAACGCGTGTATTCATATTGCGAGAATCATTAATGGTTAATGGTGAATAGTGATCCCGATGCGAAGCAATCGGGAGTGAATGGTGATCCCCACGCAAAGTTTCGTGTCCCACGAAACGGATCAATCCATTTTAAATAGTATGAACAGGTCGTTCGTGAGTCAAGAACGATAGCATCTTGGAAGAACGCTTATCTCTATTAAATTGGAATCGAGAATGAATTGTGAATTGTGAAATATGAATTGTGAATTAGAATAAGAGTTTCATAAAATAAAAAAAGCCTTCTGAAAATTCAGAAGGCTTTTTTATTGAGTATCGTGAACTATCACGCTTTGATTTCAACTTCAACACCAGAAGGTAATTCAAGTTTCATCAACGCGTCAATTGTTTTAGACGTTGAAGAATAAATGTCCATCAAACGCTTGTGTGTGCACAATTGGAACTGATCGCGTGATTTTTTGTCAACGTGCGGAGAGCGGTTAACAGTGAAGATACGCTTGTCAGTTGGTAATGGAATAGGACCACTTACAACGGCGCCAGTTAAGCGAACAGTCTTAACGATCTTCTCAGCTGATTTGTCAACCAAGTTATGATCGTAAGATTTCAATTTGATACGGATTCTTTGAGACATAAGAACGTTTTTATTGTGATTAATCTTCGATTTCTTTAATACGACCCTTGTTTTTAGCAATGATTTCCTCTTGGATATTATTGCTTACTGGAGAGTAGTGACTGAATTCCATTACAGAAGTAGCACGTCCAGACGACATAGAACGCAATTGCGTAACGTAGCCGAACATTTCACTTAATGGAACTTTAGCTTTTACTACTTGCAAGTTATTACGGCTGTCCATAGATTCAATCATACCACGACGACGGTTTAAGTCACCTGTGATTTCACCCATATATTGTTCTGGCGTAGTAACTTCTACTTTCATGATAGGCTCCAAAATTTGTGGTTTTGCTTTACGAGCAGCCTCGCGGTAAGCATAACGAGCACAAATTTCAAACGACATTGAGTCAGAGTCAACTGCGTGGAAGGCACCATCAAACAAACGTACTTTCAAGTCATCAACAGGGAAACCTGCCAACACACCATTTTTCATCGCTTGTTCGAAACCTTTCTGAACTGCAGGCACGAATTCTTTTGGAATAGATCCTCCGAAGATATCGTTTACGAATACTAAGCCCTTTTCACCTTTTTCATGATCAACTGGCCCGATTTCAACTTCGATAACCGCGAACTTACCACGACCACCTGATTGCTTTTTGAAGTTCTCACGGTGAGAGATCGTGTTAAGGATTGTTTCTTTATAAGCAACCTGCGGCGCACCTTGGTTACATTCTACTTTGAATTCGCGACGCATACGATCAACGATGATTTCCAAGTGTAATTCACCCATACCCGAGATGATCGTTTGACCAGTATCTTCGTCCGTTTTTACACGGAAGGTAGGATCTTCTTCAGCTAATTTAGCCAAAGCCATACCCATTTTATCTGTATCTGCTTGCGTTTTAGGTTCGATCGCGATAGAGATAACCGGATTAGGGAATTGCATAGATTCCAAGATGATAGGATTCTTTTCATCGCAAAGGGTATCACCCGTTTTGATGTCTTTGAAACCTACCGCTGCTCCGATATCACCAGCTTCGATAAAATCAACCGGATTTTGCTTGTTCGCATGCATCTGCATGATACGGCTGATACGCTCGTTCTTACCAGTACGTGTATTCAATACATAAGAACCAGAGTCCAAATGACCAGAATATGCGCGGAAGAATGCAAGACGACCCACGAAAGGATCCGTCATGATTTTGAATGCCAATGCAGAGAATGGTTCTTTTGCATCTGGCTTACGAACGATTTCTTCACCAGTATCAGGGTGAGTACCATTGATCGCATCAATATCTAATGGAGAAGGCAAGTAGCGAACTACTGCATCCAAACATGTTTGAACACCTTTGTTTTTGAAAGAAGAACCACACATCATTGGGATGATGCTGATATCGATTGTAGCGCGACGAATAGCTTCGTGCATTTCATCTTCTGTGATGCTGTTAGGATCCGTGAAGAATTTATCCAACAAGTTATCATCGTATTCAGCTACAGCTTCAACCAAGTGTTGACGCCAGTAGTTTACATCTTCTTGCATATCTTCAGGAATAGCCACTTCTTGGTATTTCATACCTTGAGAAGACTCATCCCAGATAATTCCTTTCATCGTGATCAAGTCAACCACACCACGGAAGCTATCTTCAGCTCCGATAGGCAATTGTAAAGGTACAGGCTTAGCACCCAACATTTCCTTCACTTGTTTTACCACGTTTAGGAAGTCGGCACCAGCACGGTCCATCTTGTTTACGAAACCGATACGCGGTACACGGTAACGGTTAGCTTGACGCCAAACCGTCTCAGACTGAGGTTCAACACCAGAAACGGCGCAGAACAAAGCCACTAAACCGTCCAATACACGTAAAGAACGTTCTACCTCAACGGTGAAGTCTACGTGACCCGGAGTATCAATGATATTAAATTTGTATTGCTTAGTATTAGCTACTTTCTGGCCCTGAATAGTAGGGAAATGCCAGAAACAGGTAGTAGCAGCAGAGGTGATGGTAATACCACGCTCTTTCTCTTGCTCCATCCAGTCCATGGTAGCAGCACCGTCGTGTACTTCTCCAATTTTGTGAGAAACACCGGTGTAGTAAAGGATACGCTCTGTAGTCGTTGTTTTACCCGCATCAATGTGGGCAGCGATCCCGAAATTTCTCTGATAACGTAAGTCAGCCATTGTTATTTTATTTTGATTCTTAACTTTCCTTTCTACATCCACAATTCGTCTGGCAAGATAGCTGACCGACCGTAAAAATAAAGAACGAGAAAGTTAAGAATCTATGAATTTTATCTGAAGTGAGCGAATGCTTTGTTAGCCTCAGCCATACGGTGTGTATCTTCTTTCTTTTTGTAAGAAGAACCTTCCTTCTTTGCTGCTGCTGTTAATTCATTTGCCAATTTCTCCGCCATGCTGCGACCATTACGTTCACGAGTGTAACGAACAATCCACTTCATAGCCAAACTGATTTTACGTTCTGGACGAACTTCAGTAGGGATTTGGAAAGTAGCACCACCTACACGACGAGAGCGAACTTCTACGCTTGGAGAAACGTTACTCAACGCCTCTTTCCAAACTTCGTATCCGTTAGCTTCACTATTATTTTTCTCGATTACCTCCATGGCATCATAAAAAAGACGTGTAGCTACGCTCTTTGCACCGTCCAACATCAAAACATTGATGAAACGGGTTACCATCGGATCGTTAAACTTTGGATCCGGAGCCAAATATCTTTTGGGAGCTTTTTTCTTACGCATTATCTAGCTATGTTATTTGTTAGAATTATTTTTTCTTACCGGCTGGTGCAGCTGCTGCTCCTGCTTTAGGACGCTTAGTACCATATTTAGAACGGCTTTGTTTACGGTTGTTTACACCCGCAGTATCCAAAGCTCCACGCACGATATGATAACGTACACCCGGTAAATCTTTAACACGACCACCACGGATTAACACGATACTGTGCTCCTGTAAGTTGTGACCTTCACCCGGAATGTAGGCGATAACCTCATTCTTGTTGGTCAAACGAACCTTAGCTACCTTACGCAAGGCAGAGTTCGGCTTTTTAGGAGTAGTTGTGTACACACGGGTACATACACCGCGACGTTGCGGACAATTGTCTAAGGCTCTTGACTTAGATTTCGTACGAATAATCGTACGACCTTTTCTTACTAATTGACTGATAGTAGGCATTCCAAATTTTTTTTGGGACTGCAAATGTAGAATATTCCTTTCACATTCACAATACTTCGTGGAAATATTTGTTTATTTTTTCTTTTTTTCTTTAGGCCATCGCTGCCGGACCGCCAAAATTCATCGGGATCCCCCCCATTCCATCGTCCGGATCTTTGATCGTACCGTGTTGACTTTCATACTTATGTATGTTGTCCGCCAAGGCTTTCATTAATCTTTTTGCATGTTGTGGCGTTAAAATAATACGACTCTTCACTTTTGCCTTCGGAACTCCTGGCATCATTTTAACGAAATCAACTATAAATTCTGATGGACTGTGCGTGATTATAGCCAAATTACTGTAGGTTCCTTCAGCAATCTCATCTGTCAATTCAATATTCAATTGACCTTCCTGTGGCGCTTGTTCTTGATTCTGCATGTTAAAAGGGTTGGAATTGGATAAAAAAAAGCTGCCCGGCAACTACTCCAGGCAGCTATGACAAACACACATGCGAGTTATGGGTATATAACCGCTATGATGACACAAATATAAGTCGAGTATTGCTCTTCTTCCAAATTTTATTTGTTATTAAATTCTAACAAATAAATGTGGAGAACCAGCATGTTCAACTCAAATCTTTGTGTTAGTGATGATTTTTGTGTTCTTTAGTCTCAGCTTTGTGAGATTCTTCAGCAGCTGCCTCTGTTTTTTCTTCGCCTTTCTTTTCGCAAGCTTCTGGATTATCACATTTACCTTCTTTCTCGTCGCACTCCTTCTCCATACCGCACTTGCCACAACAGCCACCTTCTTCCATCTGCGTTCCATTATTGAATTCCGCCTTCTTCCAGTCGCCGTTCTCGTCTTGCTTCATAGCGTTTTCAGCCATTTCACCCCAAGAACCTGCAGGAGAAAAATTATAACTTTCTAAATGCTTTTCGTTTTTATAATCCATATTCTTGTCTTGGTTTCCTACCAACAAACGGATTACTAACAAAATGGCTAAACCATAAACAACCGCCAAAAGCATGTTACGCTTGTATTCGTTAGGCTTCGGCGCAGAATCGTGATGATGTGTTTCGTGTGATGACATAATCGTTAATGAAATTTGAAAGACAAAAATAAGCTATTCCCACGCATTTCAAAATACCCGCGACATTTTTAAAATGATATTTATCAGCTTTGCTTAAAAGTACGCCATAATTCCTTGATCGTAATGCGCTTACCGCTCATCAAAATACCCGCCTTGTAAATCTTAGCAGCAAACCAAATCGCAGCAAAAATACTGAGTACTAACGCCACTAAAGAAACCAACAGTTGCCACCAAGGCGGATCAAACGCTAATCGCGTAGGCATGATTATCGGACTGCTAAATGGAATTAAACTGCCCCATAATGACAAACTACCATTCGGACTGCCTCCCGCTTGAAAGCTGATATAAAAGGATACCAAAAGCGGCATCGTCACCACAAAGCTCGGTATTCCACCACCCTCTCCATCATTATTCAATGCGCCTAACGCAGCAAATAAGGCTGAATAAAACAAATAACCCAACACCAGATAAACTCCGACCACTAAAATAATTTGACCAATATGTATATCCTGTAAGGCACCACTCAACTCCGTTACACGTATCGCGCCTGTATTCATCGCACTATTCATCATACCGGCTTGCGGCGTGACCATTGGCATACCTTTCAATCTACTTTGCGCCCAAATACTGATCCCAATTTCAGCCCAACTACCCATAAATACCCAGGCAGCAAACTGTGTCATACTTAACGCTCCTATCGCAACAATCTTTCCTAACAATAACTCAAAAGGCTCCACAACACTCAACATCACCTCTACTATTCGACCACTCTTTTCCGAATTCACACTATTCATGATCCGCATACCATAGGTCAATAATAATATATACATCAACATGGCACTGATATACCCTACTCCGTACGCTACTTCCGTTCGTCCGATATGCTCCTGACCGTCTTCTTTACTTAGTACTTCAATTGGAACACTCTTACTAATAGATTCAAAAACCACTTGATCAATTTTTAATTCCGTCAGTCGTGCCTGCTCGAAGGCAGCATCCAAGGCATAACTTACGCGATCCTTTTCTTGCTTACCCAGCGTATGTATACCCATTAACTTTATCCCGCGTGGCTGAACAATATCACATTGCGGAACATATAATAAAGCATCATAGGATTCTTTTTCACAACGCTCTTTAGCGTCCGACAAACTGCCTTTTGCAGGCGTGAAATACAAATAATCTTTATCATGCAAGCGCTCTTGAATTTTACCACTTTCATCTAGCACCAATACCTTCGTTACCGACTTGGTTTCGATGCTCACCCACACAAAGGCAAACATAAACAGAAGCATACCCAGCGGACCAAGAAAGGTGCCCAGCAAAAAGCTTCGTGTGCGAACACGAGTGATGTATTCGCGTGCAATGATTAGCCGTATGCGGTTCCAATTAATTTTCATCATTTCCTTTACCTACTAAATCAACAAAAATTTCCCCAATACTCGGCAATCGCTCTTCCCAATATTTTAAAGACGCCTGCGCAACAATTAAGCCTTTCAATACATCTTTGGGAGATTCTCCAGGTGCAAGTGAAATAAAGCCTTTATGCTGCTCTTGGTTCACCCATTGTACGCGTTCATACAATGGGTGCTCCTTCTCTAAAGCTTGGTCGAAAGCTAGATTCCATTGATTCGTACCATAGCGACTGCGTACTTCATTCGTTTCGCCCTGCAACACATTTTTTCCTTTGTCAATCAAAGCAATTCCATCACATAAGTCTTCCACCTGTTCCATTCGATGCGTGCTAAAAAGAATGCTACAACCTCGTGCTTTAAAGGCCTTCATCTCTTGCTCCATCATGGCAGCATTCACTGGGTCTAAGCCTGTAAAGGGCTCATCTAGTATTAAAAACTGTGGAGCATGCATGGTGGCCGCTATAAACTGCACTTTCTGCTGCATCCCCTTCGACATTTTACTAATTTTACGTTGTGCCCATTCTGATAATCCAAAAGCATTCAACTTCTCTTCAATAATTTGCAAAGCCTGTTTTCTAGGCATCCCACGCAAACGGGCCAAATAAAGCAAGTGCTCCGTCACATACATATCAGTATAAAGACCTTTCTCCTCTGGCAGATAGCCAATCAAATGTTGATGTGCTTTAGTTAAAGGCTTTCCATCAAAAAACAGGTGACCCGCATCAGGCATCAACAGCTGCATTACACAACGAATCAAGGTAGTTTTTCCTGCCCCATTTCGTCCTAACAACCCATAAATAGCGCCTTTGGGCACCTGCAAGTTTACCTTATCCAAGGCAATATGCTCCGCATATTTTTTCTCAGCCTGTTGAACGGATAAAATAAAATCTTCCTGCATTAGAATACAAAGTTAAAGGACGCGCTTAAGCTCAAGCCACGCATATGACGTACGTCTTTAAAGGGTACAAAGTAAGAAGCTTTCGTATCAATCAACACATACTTATTTTTAAATAGCTCAACGCCTACGCCAGGGGCTATATACGGCGAAAACAGCTTTCT
This sequence comes from Chitinophagales bacterium, assembly GCA_947452995.1. Classification (GTDB taxonomy): domain Bacteria; phylum Bacteroidota; class Bacteroidia; order Chitinophagales; family CAIODY01; genus JAHEYX01. Next base: position 50,622 of record CANGEV010000002.1, on the reverse strand, counting down.
ACTTTCATTGGATGCCAGTAATCCGCCAATAGTATAAGTAGTGTACATGTTCAAGAATCGATTATTACCATGACCAAAGTGACGCGTATAAAAATCCTGTCCGAAGCCGAAGATGAACATTTCTGAAAAGTGTTTTCTATCCGGACTAGCAGGAGCTGTTGTTTTATACGCACCTAGGTTAGCAAAACTTTTACCACGCGTAAAAACATATTTCAACAACACACCTTGATAAGCGCTATTTGAGACCGTATCCAAGGGCTCATCTATTTTCAAATAGGAATATTCTACCCCAGGCATGTTTACATAAGCTATACGCGTATCTTGTGGCGTATACATCTCATCAATAATTGTCAGGCTAACCGTTGCTAAATTATTAGTAGTCAAAATATTTCTCAAATTGCGACGATAGGTTTGAACATTCGATTCCCAACTATTGCGATCGCCGAAATACGTATTATAATTTTCATCACCAACTTTTGTTTGTGCTAAACGTTCCTTCGCATTTTTCAACTGGCGTTGTGCATTGTTAAGATTATCTATCGCAGCTTCTACATTAGCGGTATTATCAATCACATTGATATTATTCATGGAAAGATATCCAAATGTCAGAATGAAACTATTCCACTTTGCTAGCTGCTCCTTTGTTAGGACCAAATTAGCAGTAAACGAGCTGTTATTCTGATTTTGAGAAGTTACATCAAAATTCTCCGCAGCGATAAATGCGCTTACTTTGGTAATGGCCTCTTGAAAATTAGACAGACGTAATTCTTGAGAGACCGTGGTATATTTATAATTCCTGTCGCTCATTCTACGCGGCCCTTTATAATTTTCTAGCGACTCGACATCAATGCCAAGAGGATCATCGGCACTAAGAATTCTAATTACAGAATCTTCACTAAGCGCTTGATTCATTTTAATCGAAGGAGTTGCCGTAATTGTTCTCGGCGCCTCTACAACGGCCTCCTGGGCATGCAATTGCAAGGCAGCGCCCACTAACAGAATAGTTAAAATTCTTTTCATAAATAAAAATTAGTCGCGCAAGATACCTAATCGCTTGCACATAAAAAATCTAACGCAATAAGGTGACATTACCTTTTTTAGTAACCGTTTTGAATGGCGTTTCAAAAATCATATACCACACATAAACACCGATTTCTTGTTGCATGCCATTATAGCTTCCATCCCATCCTGCGGTATGCGGATCGTCAGTAGAGAAAATCAAATTACCCCAACGATTGAAAATTTTTAATTCCTTCAATTTAGCGTCCCCCAATGGCTTCAAATAATCATCGATCCCATCACCATTTCCAGGCGTGAATGCACTCGGCATTTCCAAGTTCAAACACGCATCGTTGACATGGAAGAAGAAGGTATCAATCGTAGTGCAATTATACGCGTTACTAGCGACCACAGGTATTGCAATCAAACCCGTCACATTCGGCGTTACAACTGGATTATAACAATTATAACAGCTCAAGTTGTAGGCCGAAGAACTTCCCCAAACATAGCTGTATACGTTATTTGAGTTGATCGCCACAGGAGAGCCTATGCAAACATTTGTATCAACAGGCGTAAAGGTTAAATAAGGCGGCATACTCACATTCACTTGAACTTGCGCTGTATCGGCACATCCAATTGGCGAAGCAATAATTACCGTATAGTTCGTAGCGAAGTTTGGCGTGCAGGTTGGCGATGCGATACTTGTGCTACTCAAATACATTGGCGGAGACCAAGTATAGGTAGAGCCGGCAGGAGCAGAACCAATGAAATTAAACAATACGGACTCACCAAGGCATAGTGTGTTTTTAGCTAAGGTATAATTCGCAGTTGGCGTCGGTGTAATGTTTATAAATGCGTTTGCTCCACTTTTACAACCATGAATATCTTTACCAGTAACAGTATAAGTCGTTGTAGTAGCCGTTTTGGCGATTACGGTCGCACCTGTACTTGCTGACAAAGTAGATGTAGGGGTCCATGTATAGGTAAGCGCACCTGATGCCGTGAGGGTAACGCCTTGATTGGCGCATACAGATGTATTAGCCGGACTCACTGTCACTGTTGGATTAGCAAAAACAGAAAGCAATACAGAGTCTTTTACCGCACAGCCATTGGTGCTACCGGTTACAATATAGTTGGTTGTGATAGTTGGTGTGGCGGTAACGGTAGCCGCAGTGCTATTATTCAATCCCGTTATTGGCGACCACACATAGCTTGTTGCACCGCCCACAGTAAAGGTACGTGAGCCTGAACCGCAAATGGTATCGAAGTGTTTTGTCAAGGTAAGGACCGGCTTCGGACTAACTAAAACTGTAATGGTGTCTTTTGTCCAACAACCCGTCGCGATCACCCCTGTTACGACATAATTAGTGTTGGTAGTTGGGTACACTAAAACGCTATCCATAGTATATGGAGCCCAGTTAGTAGTTGGCGACCAGGTATAGGTATTCGCACCATGAACGGTCACGTTCACCATATCACCCAAACAAATGCGGAAAGTATCTTTGTTAAAAACGAGTTGTGGACGACTTACAACAGTCACTACAACCGTAGTAGAACCACTACAACCTGAGCTCGACTCCGTAACCGTATAGGTGGTTGTTACCAAGGGCTTTGCTCGCACCACTGCTCCGCTTGTATTAGAGAGCCCCGTACTTGGCGACCAATTATACCCTGAAGCACCAGAGGCTGTGAGTTGAACTGAATCACTTTTGCAAATAGTGAAAGCAGTAGGATTTACAGTAACAGGCAATGGAGAGCCTGCCGCATTAATACTTGCGGTGAAGATCGTATCCACACAAAGATTAAGATCTGTAATCGTACAAGTATAACTGCCAGCGCCTAGATTACTTATAGTTGCGGTAGTTTGTGCCGGCGTTGTATTCCAAGCGTAAGTAAACGGAGAACCCGTTCCAGAAGGCGTGAGTGCAATACTACCAGTTGTTGAGCTACAATTTGTGTTGTTAACGACTGCATTCAAACTAAAGTTATAGGCCACCCCTGACAATGCATACAAATAAGCGCTGGCATTTGATCCGGAAGTAGAGGTAATGTTAATTGTCACCGACTGCACAAATTTACGCATATCCGTACAAGACAAATTAATATCCATTGGATACAGATTAGGATTATTCGGTAAGCCATCCGCAGTATTGCCAGAAGCGACCCTTGTAGTCCGTCCATAGCAACATAATACAGCGCTAGTACCGTTAAACCAGTCTTGTACGTTGATGGAATTAAACGTAGTGCTTGTACCATTTGTAAAATTAACGGTAGCAGAAATAGTAGTAGAACCTTCCGTCGACAAGCCCATGATACTTAGTTTTGTAAAACGTGCTGGCGTCGCTAGTGTCATTGTTTGCGGAGCGGTAGTCGTAATATGAAAGGTGTTATTAGCCGTATATGGTGCAAACTGATAGGTGCGTGTACCGCTTACTACAGTCCCAGTATTCGGCAGACCGCCTGCAATTCCTGCGGCAGTTGCAAAAGCTTGTGAATATTGAATATGATTAGTTAAATCCATTGAAGCGGTGGTAGTCGCAGTGGCAGCAATGGCCTCCGCAATTACGTCCTCATTAAAACCACTCAAGGTTATAGGCGAATAGGTTTGTGCAACGACAGGAAGGCTCGTTACAATCAAAAGCCAAAGTCCAATAAAAAGTACAAGCCTTTTCAATGTATAGATTTAATTTTAAGGTTCCTGAAAATACGGATTCTACATTAAAAATACAAATTGATTTTAAAAGCACGTAAAACAGGCAAATAGTGTATTTTTGTAAAAAGAACTAATCAAATGAATAAAAAAACCTTAAACATTATCGGATGGGTACTTAGTGGATTACTAGCGGCCCTATTTTTAATGAGCGCAAGCATGAAATTGATGCTTGATCCAGAATTCTTGGAAAAATCAAAAGCCTTAAACTTATCACACGAAGCTATTCGTATGCTTGGCGCGATTGAAGCTTTATCTGTTATTTTAATGTTGATCCCTCGCACAGGCCTTGTGGGTAGCCTATTGTTAATTGCCTATATGGGCGGTGCACTGGCTGCACATCTTGTGACTGGTCAGCCTGTAGGTATGCTCATTGTATTCCAAATTATCATTTGGGTGAATGCTGCTATCCGCTTCCCTGAAGTTAGTACCCGTTTGTTCGGCAAAAACTAATCACAGCGCTTAAGCGCAATAGTAAATAAAAAAAACCTCCTTTCATTGCATTGGCAAGAAAGGAGGTTTTAGTTTATACAGTGGTGGTCCAACACATCACTGTAAGCGTTTAGAACAATTAGTTCGCTTTAGCTAATTGAATTTCTGCCAACAAGCGTACTTCTTCACTTACCAATACCCCACCCGCTTCTAAAGGCGCATTCCAGCTAAGATTCCAATCGTTACGGTTCAATTTACCGCTCAAGTTAAAACCAGCTTTTTCGTTACCCCAAGGATCTTTAGCGATACCTGTATGTTCAACAGTCAAAACAACCGGCTTGCTGATACCACGAATCGTAAGATCACCATGCACCAAATAGTTTGAATCATCTTTCTTCTCGATTGAAGTAGACGCGAATACCATGTTAGGATGATTTTCTGCATCGAAGAAATCAGCAGCTTTCAAGTGACCGTCACGTTGTTCGTTACCTGTGTTGATAGAAGCTACGTTAGCAGAGAAGTTGATCTTTGCGTTGCTGAAATCAGCACCTTCTTGTTCGATTCCACCTTCAAATTGGGTGAAGTTACCCGTAACGGTAGAAATCATCAAGTGTTTTACTTTGAATTGCACTTCAGAGTGTGCAGGGTCGATAGCCCATTTTACGTTTGACATGTTATTGAATTTTTATTGTTTTAAAATGATGGCACAAAGATACGATGCGAAGGAAGGCACTCGCATTGATATAGGATAAGAAAAGCTACGGCAACTTGAAAAGAAGGAGAATATGTGTGAATCTTATAAAAGAGATCTGCTGTTTTTCTTTTGGATTAGACTTCCCCTATTTATTTTTGAAGATTAAAGTCAAACGAAACGGACATGGCGCGAAGTATAAAAATAAAGGATTACACCTATCAGCTGCCGGAGGACAGGATAGCGAAACAACCCTTGTCTAACCGGGCTGATTCCAAATTGCTATGCTATCAAAAGGGGGAAATTTCGCAAGATGGATTTTCCGCTATCCCAAGCTATTTACCAGCCAACGCTACTTTAATTTTCAATAATACGAAAGTCATCTATGCACGTCTTTACTTTCCCAACCCTATGGCGAAAAGTAAACCCATTGAAGTATTTATATTAGAGCCGGCAGAAGAGAGCACCATTGAACGTACGATGTTACATACAGGCCATTCTAGATGGAGATGTTTCGTTGGAAACAACCGTGATTTCACTAGTGAAAGTGTTAGTAAGGATTTTATTTATCAGGATCAAGTATTCACCTTAAAAGCGCTAAAGCCAAAGCAGGTCGACGATATTTTTGTAATAGATTTTGAATGGAATGCTCCACTTAGCTTCGCTGAGATTTTGAACCTATCAGGAATGATTCCGCTCCCGCCCTATTTAAAACGCATGGCCGAAGAAAGCGATAGACTGAGATATCAAACAGTATATGCCAAACAAGAAGGCTCGGTAGCAGCGCCAACTGCAGGCTTACATTTCACTCCTGAAATTTTAACGGAGCTAGAACAAAAGCAGATTAAAAAAGAATATGTGGTGCTGCATGTGGGTGCAGGAACCTTTAAGCCAGTGAAAGCAGACGCCATGGCGGATCACACCATGCATAGTGAAGAAATAATCGTTAGCAAGGCGTGTTTAGAAAATTTAGTTTCCAATAGCGATCAACTTATTGCCGTCGGAACAACCTCTTTGCGAACCTTAGAATCCCTTTTCTGGATTGGATGGAAGATTCAAAATGGAGCAAGTAATATAGAAATAAAACAATGGGATGCCTATGATATAAGTATTCCAGACGATTTCACCTATGAAGCAGCTTTGAAAAGTATCTTAAATTATCTTGAAAGCAATCATAATGACTGCCTACAAACAAAGACGCAATTGCTCATTGCGCCAGGCTATCAGATTCGTTCGGTGAAAGGACTGATTACCAATTTCCATCAGCCAAATAGTACCTTGCTTTTATTAGTATCGGCCTTTGTTGGCAGCGATTGGAAGCGTATTTACGACTATGCCCTAGCGAATGATTTTCGCTTTTTGAGTTATGGCGATAGTTCCTTGTTATTGCCGTGACCCAAAAACCTATAGCTTAATTCATCCTCCTTATCACAATAAACTGGTGCAATTACATTAAAACGCAATCAGCTTAAAATTGTAGGTAAAGCAGGGATGCGTATGGTACCTAAATTGCCCGCATTAACTCACACCTCATCACGAACAGGTAAAAAACCTTTGTCGCCTAACAATTTTATTATGCTTCTAAATAAATAACTATTATCAAATCTTAAAACATACTTACGTGTACCCTCTTTCTCTGGGATTAGCATTTTACGATCAATTAATTTTCTGATTTGTCGAGATACTTCTGCATCCGCTTTTCCAGGGAAAATATCTTTTATATCTGATGCAGATATTACCTGCTTATCTATGACTCTTTTAAGAATTTTAGCCTCAACATCTGTGATAAACCTTCGTTCTAGAGAATAATGGATTGACGGAAGCAAAATCTCCTTACGGAGGAAATCATAATCAGACAACTTATCAATCTTTTCAATCTCATCTTTTAGGCCTTTTAAAACATACTCAATCCATGAAGTAAGACCTTCCAATGTGCCTTTGTCGGCTTCAGACAAAAAGTTGTAATAGTCATTCCTATTACTGCAAAACACCGCTGTAGGATTAATAATCCTACCAACATTTACGTTGAAACCAGCTTTAACAAGCATGGCGTAAGTAAACAACCTTACGGTTCTACCATTTCCGTTTCCAAATGGGTGAATCCAAACAAAACGATGATGTGCGATTGCTGTTTTAAGTAAATCATATTTGGGGCTATCGCCTTTATTTACAAATTCAAGTAATTCATTCATGTATTCTTCAACTGCTAACCATTCAGGCGGCTTATGTGAAGATTTATTTATTTTTAGATTTACTTTTCTGTATTCCCCAGGAGTTGAATCACCTTCTCCATCTGGTGGAGGAAGTAAACCATCAACTATCATTTTATGCATCTCACTAAGAAAAGTCCTGTTTATTGGATAGTCGCTAACGTTCTCTTCTATAAAAGCCATCGCTTTTTCAATATTCTGAATTTCACGAATACTTGGAGTAACGACTTTGATATCCGATAATTTTGTCTCTATATATTCAGCAATTGTTGTGTTATTTCCTTCAATTCTTGCTGATCCGATACTTTCTAAAGTATGAAAAATATGTTTCAGTTGAAAAAACACTTTTGGATGAGTGGAACCACTTAACTGCTTTTTACGCAAGTAATCCAATTCAATGATTAAATCCGTTAGTGTAGAATCGAAAGTCGGCTCTACCAATTTCAAATCATAATGTTTAAATACTGCTTCAGACATTTGAAATATCTTTTTTGATGAATTAACAGATGACACTTGAATGAATTAACACTATTAATTGCGTATCCCTTATTTATCAATACATTACAAATATACGTCAATTTTCAACAATTTAAAATTATAGATTAAAACATTTGCATTCTACATTTTTAACAATTAAACATCCATGAATAATTATTTGACGAATTTCCATCAGCCCAATAGTACCTTGCTTTTATTAGTAGCGGCCTTTGTTGGCAGCGATTGGAAGCGTATTTACGACTATGCCCTAGCGAATGATTTTCGCTTTTTGAGTTATGGCGATAGTTCCTTGTTATTGCCGTGAAGGGAATGAATGTTTTTTTATAATTAATGGATCCGACGCGTCTTTCGCCGGATCGGGAATAAATAGTGAATAGTTTCGAAGTTCAATAATATGTTGCGCCCCAAGCAAGCTTGACGCTATAACTTACGAGATTAGCTTCGCAGAACTCGTTTTGGGGTGGCTTCAAAGAAATTAAAAGCAGCACCTTTGGCGCTGATTTCCTTTGCACTTAACAGCGCCCCAAGCAAGCTTGACGCTTTAGTGCAAAAAAAAGCCCAGCGTAAACACTGGGCATTTAATTTCTTTGGCGGAGACGGCGAGATTCGAACTCGCGATACGGTTTCCCGTATACACACTTTCCAGGCGTGCTCCTTCAACCACTCGGACACGTCTCCTTTGAAAGGACGGCAAAGATATAAATTTAAACTAAGCCACCAAAAAGTTCTCGCGCATTCGCCGTCGTGATACGTGCTACCTCCAATACACTCGTCTCAAAAATATCGGCCACCGCCTCCGCAACCAATGGCACATAAGCACTCTCATTGCGCTTGCCCCTATGTGGTACCGGTGGTAAATACGGCGAATCCGTCTCCAACACGACATGCTCCAACCCTAGCTTCGGCAATACCTCCTTATGCCGGCTATTTTTATACGTACAGGTGCCGCCAATGCCCAACTTCATCCCCGCCTTGATAGCAGCCTGCGCCTCTTCCAAGGAGCCACTAAAACAATGAAATATCCCTTTCAAGCTACCATCCTGTTCTGCCTTTACCATTTCCAGGCAATCATAAAAAGAATCCCGGCTATGAATAATAATCGGAACACCCTTTTGCTTGGCTAATCGCAACTGCAAGCCAAACACCTCTTTCTGCTCCGCAATAAATGTCTTGTCCCAGTAATAGTCGAGACCGGCCTCCCCTACCGCCACAAAATCCCGCTCCGACCACCACTTTTCGACAATCGCCCACTCCTCTTTCCAATTCTCTTTCACATAACAAGGATGCAAGCCCATCGTCGCATAACATAATCCCGGATGCTCACGCTCCAATTTCAATACGCCTTCTATCGTCGTACTGTCGACATTTTGAATGATCAACTTCCGCACACGCGCATCTACGCAACGCTTCAAAACCTGCTCCCTGTCGACATCAAACGACTCTTCATATAAATGCGTATGCGTATCCACTAACAAAAACTCATTGCTCATGTTCTTTTATTTCACTTCTAAAGGTTAAACGATGATATGGACTAAACCCGTGCTCCGCAATCATACGACGATGCTGCAAAGTAGGATAGCCTTTATTTTTCTTCCAGTCATACATAGGATACTCCTCCGCAATTTTCTCCATATACTCATCCCGATACACCTTCGCTAAAATCGATGCTGCCGCAATATGCATATACTTCGCATCCCCCTTCACCACGCATTGATGCGGTATGCCTAAAAAAGGCTTAAACCTGTTCCCATCTACCACCAAGAGCTCCGGCTGTGGCTTCAATCGCTCTACCGCTCGATGCATCGCTAATATCGAACAGGCTAAAATATTGTATTGATCAATCTCCTGTGGCGTACAAAAAGCCACCCCAAAACTTACAGCATCTCGCTCTATCTCTATTCGCAGTTCATTACGCGCCGCTTCCGACAGTTGCTTGCTATCATTCAAGCGCTTATTCTTATACCCCTTCGGTAAAATAACGGCCGCAGCATATACCGGTCCGGCCAAAGGCCCTCTGCCAGCCTCATCTAAGCCTGCTTCCACAATAAACTGCTTGCTAAAATTTAATTTCAACATCCTTTGGCTTCGTTTATTTTTTTCTCTACTGCTGCTATTGCACGAAGATATTGAACTTTTAGCACTGCAACCTCCTGCTGCTTAAATAAGGCGAGTCCTTTCTGAAGAATCTGTAAAGAAGCATGATTATCACCCTTCTGTTGTTCGTATTCGGCATCCAACAAATACAAACGCATCTCAGAAATTATATCACTTTTTATGCTCAACTGTTGATGCGCCTTTTCTAGAAAACGCTTAGCAACATCTGGCTTTTGTTGATCTAAAAATAAATAAGCCAGTCCACGCAAAGGCATCTGCGAATCATAAGAATTAAAATCGGGCTTCGACTCCGTAAGGGCCATGGTAAAATGATCATAGGCTCTATCATACAACTTCATCTTGATATACACATTCCCCAAATATACATTCGTCTTCATCGACTGCAACTGCTTGCTGCCAGGAGTATTTCGTAATAATCGCAAGGCTTCTGTATAATACTGCACGCTCTCATCGTTACGCGACATTCTGCTATGCAATAACCCAAGATTGTCATAGACACGAATCATCCATTCTCGATTATTCGCTTCCGTTGCCAATTCTTGCGCCTCTTTTAGATAATTCATTGAAGCTTCATAACGTCCGAAATTTGCATTCACTTTTGCCAAACCAATATTGCAAAAATAATACGATTCCCTTTCTCCTGATTCCTTGAAATAGCCTATGCAAGCCATTAAAGCACTTTCCTCATTTTGTTGCTGATGTAATTTGCGATAGCATTGTGCTAATAAATAATGTGCTTTTGCTTGATCTGCTTCTTTCATATCAACCAGTGCCGCTCGCAGACGATCCACAGCCTGTTCAGGGGAAGAACTACAAAGTTCTTCCATCTGCGAAAACCAATCTTGAGCATTTGAAACCGACATAGTAACCCGTCTAAATTAGGGATTTTTTGTCTGCTGATTGCAATTGTGCGCGAAAGGATTATTTTTGTTGTCGGCTTATGATGAACGAGGCAACCATTTATGATTTACTACGCGCACACATTTGCGAACGTGTAGAACTAACGGAGTCGGAATGGACGACGGTGAAATCCTTTTACAGTTTTGTGTCCTTTAAAAAACACAGCTTCTTGTTGCAAGAAGGTCAGATCTGTAAACACATCACCTTCGTTGGCAACGGCGTCCTACGCTCGTATAACTCCGATGAAAAAGGACATGAACATACCCTGCAATTCGCCATTCGCAATTGGCTGATTACCGACATTCAAAGTCTGATTTCAAATACGCCAAGTAAAGTATTCATCGAAGTTTTGCAAGATGCAGATGTACTACAAATCGATGTTAAGCACAATGATCAAATGCTGAAGGAAGCTCCAAAAATGGAGACCTACTTCCGTTTGTTGAGTCAGAATAATATGGCGGCTACGCAACAACGCCTCAATAGCACCATCACGCTCACCGCCGAAGAGCGCTACCGCGAGTTCACGCATCGTTACCCAGATATCGTACAGCAGGTGCCACAACACATGATCGCTTCCTATTTAGGACTCACCCCAGAAACCTTGAGTCGTGTGCGAAAACAAATGGCAAAAAAATAAGCCCTAATACCGCTTAGAAACCTTCCAATACTCCTTTTTATTTGTCTTGAAATTGCTTATTTTCGCGACTTAATGCAATTTACCATGACAGCCGCGGAAATACGTCAGCACTTTTTAGATTTTTTCAAAAGCAAAGGTCACGCAATCGTGCCTTCTGCCCCTATCGTCGTTAAAAACGATCCTACCCTCTTGTTTACGAATGCGGGGATGAATCAATTTAAAGACATGTTCCTTGGCAATAAAAAGCCGATCGACAAACGCGTCGCTGACACACAAAAATGTCTTCGTGTAAGTGGTAAACATAACGACTTGGAAGAAGTAGGTGTCGACACCTATCACCACACCATGTTTGAGATGTTGGGTAACTGGAGCTTTGGTGACTATTTCAAAAAAGACGCCATCGAATGGAGCTGGGAACTTTTGACTAAAGTTTATAAAATCCCTGCAGACCGCCTCTACGTAACGATCTTCGAAGGGGATGCGAAAGAAAATTTAGAACGTGATACAGAAGCCTATCAATGCTGGTTGAACGCAGGAGTGCCTGCTGAACGCATTTTGAATGGCAATAAGAAAGATAATTTCTGGGAAATGGGCGATACAGGTCCTTGTGGTCCGTGTAGCGAAATTCATTTCGACGGCCGTCCGGATGAAGAACGTGCACAAGTTCCTGGCGCAAGTCTAGTGAATGCCGATAATGCACAGGTAATCGAAATTTGGAATAATGTATTCATGGAATTCAATCGCAAAGCAGATGGTTCCTTAGAAAAACTCCCTGCTCAACATGTTGATACAGGGATGGGCTTTGAGCGTTTGGTTCGTGTGATGCAAGGCAAATCCAGCAACTACGATACAGACTTGTTCTTGCCAACTATTCAAAGCACTGAACAATTAGTCGGACAGACGTATAAAGCAGACGATACGAAAGAATCCATCGCATTCCGTGTGGTGGCAGATCACCTACGTGCAATCAGCTTTACCATCGCAGATGGTCAATTGCCAAGTAGTACCGGAGCAGGTTATGTGATTCGTCGTATCCTTCGTCGCGCCGTACGTTACTATCATACTTTCCTAGGCTACAAACAGCCTTTATTACATCAACTGGTGCCTGTTTTGGCGTATCAATTTAAAAATGTATTCCCTGAATTAGCGCAACAACAAGCTTTCGTAGCGAACGTGGTTAAAGAAGAAGAAATCTCTTTCTTGCGCACGATGGAAAGTGGTTTGAAGCGTATCGAAGCATTAATTAAAGCTGATACTAACAAATCGATCGCAGGTAAAGATGCCTTTGAATTATACGATACCTACGGCTTCCCATTTGATCTTACCCGTTTGATAGCAAGTGAAAATGGCTTTGTCGTAGATGAAGCTGCTTTCAACGAAGAAATGGCTGCACAGAAATCCCGTAGCCGTAAAGCCGCTTCTACCGAAACCGGCGATTGGCAAGTGATGCAAGAAGTAGATCAAGTGCGTTTCATCGGTTACAATGAATTACAAAGCAGCGCGAAATTGGTAAAGTACCGTCAGGTAAAACAAAAAGATAAAACCCTTTATCAGGTGGTCCTAGACCATACGCCGTTTTATGCTGAAAGTGGCGGTCAGGTAGGAGATACCGGATTGTTAAGCTTTGGCGGAGAGATGATGAAAGTATTGGATACTAAGAAGGAAAATGATTTGATCATTCATTTCTTAGAAGAGCTTCCAGAACAAATTGGTGCCGAAGTAACTGCTATGGTAGATGCGGATCGTCGCCGCGATACGACTGCACATCACAGCGTTACACACCTTATCCACGCGGCTTTGCGTCGTGTATTAGGTACGCACGTACAACAAAAAGGATCATTGGTTACGCCACATTATATGCGCTTCGACTTTGCACATTTCAGCAAGGTAACGGATGCAGAACTCCGTGAGGTAGAACAAATCGTGAATGCAAAAATTCGCGAGAACGTAGCTGTTGAAATCGCATCTATGTCGAAAGATGACGCGATTAAGAAAGGCGCTATGGCATTGTTCGGAGAGAAATACGGTGATGTCGTTCGTGTCGTTACCATGGATGAACAATATTCTGTTGAATTATGTGGGGGCACACACGTGGCTGCCACCGGTAATATCGGCTATTGCCGCATCATCGCTGAATCTGCGGTCGCTGCAGGGGTTCGTCGGATCGAAGTAGTAACAGGCGCTTATGCTGAAAACTATGTCGAAACACAGCTTTTGCAATTAGATGCTGTTGCGAGTCTTTTAAAGAATGCCAAACATCCGGCGCATGCACTGCAAAGCTTATTAGATGAAAATACTGCCTTGAAGAAAGAAATGGAAAAAGCCATTTTGGAAAAGGCGCAAACGATCAAACAAGGACTAAAAGCGCAGTTCAATCAAATCAATGGTGTAAATGTATTGTGTACGATGCTAGAGCTCGACCATGCCGACGCGATCAAGCAAATCGCTTACGACTTGCGCAATGAAATGGCGCCAATGTACCTAGCGATCGGAGCTGTTGTTGGAGGGAAGGCTAACTTAAGCGTGATGATGACCGATGAGGTCGTTGCGCAAAAAGGATGGAAAGCAAAAGACATGATTAAATCCGTTTCTGGATTGATCAAGGGCGGTGGCGGTGGACAAGACTTCTATGCAACAGCAGGAGGTTCTAATCCGGACGGGCTGCAAGAGGCTTTAAGCCAATTGGAAAAGACGGTCAGCGCTTAATTAAAATATTTGACGAGCCTCCACTTTGATGGCTATGAGCGTCTTAGCGGTAGGCATTACGCCATCTGCTTCGTTCAAAAACTCCATAATTGCTTGGGCATACGCTTTTGCAGGAGCTTGAGGAGGAAGTTTTACGGCGATACTATTAACCAACAAAATCATCTCCTCTTTGGTAGTACGAACGCGTACCCAAAGTTCATCACTGACATACAGTTGCTGCGAAAGATTATGTTCAAATTCACGACGTATTTGATTGGTCATAGTCAATTGCAATTCGGCAACACTCATATTTGCGGCACGTAACTCACTTACCAAGAAAAACAAATCGATACGTTCCATGAACAAGGTAAGGCGCTCGTAGGCTTGCAAACGAAGTGGCAAAGTTGTCTGGCGCGTATTTTTCTTGATTTCCATCTCCAAATCCGTTGTCTTAGCTTTTAAAAGCTGCTTCAAAACAATCCAAGTAGTTAGAATTGCAGCCAAGGCTACCACCACAGCAGGAAGAATATAGGTTAAAAGTCTAATCATGGAACGAAAATACAAGATTTTGCTTGTATTTGCACTTTACTAACATTTTAGGCGGAGTTATCCCCATTTTTTATTATCTTTGGAACTCTTAAACGAGCCTGAATTCAATCAGGCTCATCAATTATTTTGTATGACTTTGAATTTTCTTTTATTAGGATTGCCGGGTGGTAGCGAATGGATTCTAATCTTTTTGGCTGTTGTATTGTTATTCGGAGGCAAAAAGATTCCTGAATTAATGCGTGGTATTGGTAAAGGTATTCGCGAGTTCAATGATGCCAAAAACAGTGTTAAGAAAGAGATTGAAGAAGGCATGAATGACAAAAGCGAGGAAAAGAAATAATTTTTCCTTTCCCCTTTACTACTTAATTAAATCAAAATAAATTGACTGCTTATTCTAACATACAAGCTGTCAGGGACGCCGTCACTCGTAGAGAAACTACCTGTGAAGTGCTTCTTCAGGGCTATTTGGCACGAATTCGTGAGCAAGCGCATTTGAATGCCTTCTTGGAAACATTCGACCAAAGTGCATTGGAGCAAGCGAAAGCTGTCGACGCCAAAATTGCTGCGGGCGTGCCTGTAGGTCGTTTGGCTGGTGCCGTGATTGCTATCAAAGACGTTTTATGTTATACCGGACACAAAGTTTCTGCATCTTCTAAAATTTTGCAAGGCTTTGAATCCTTATATACTGCTACTTGCGTACAGCGTCTGATTGATGAAGACGCCATCATTATTGGTCGTACCAACTGCGATGAGTTCGCTATGGGCAGTAGCAATGAGAACTCTGCTTACGGGAATGTGCTCAACGCTGCCGACAACTCAAAAGTTCCTGGCGGTAGTAGCGGTGGCGCTGCTGTTGCAGTACAAGCAGATCTTTGTATCGCTTCCTTAGGAACAGATACAGGAGGTTCTGTTCGCCAACCAGCTGCCTTTTGCGGTGTTGTGGGCGTAAAACCTACATATGGACGCATTTCGCGCTATGGGGTCATTGCCTACGCTTCTTCTTTCGATCAGGTTGGTGTTTTTACAAAAAATGTAGAAGACGCTGCCTTAATGATGGATATCATGAGCGGACAAGATGCACATGATTCTACCACATCTTCAAAAGTAAAGCCTGCCTTTAACGGTAGTTTCGAAAATATAGATTGGAGCAAAGCGAAAATCGCTTACTTCCCAAGCATGCTTGATTCAGAAGGTCTGGATCCAGAAATTCGCCAGCGCATGTATGCTATCCTGGATGCCTGTAAGGCGAAAGGAGCAAGCATTGATGCGGTAGAATTTGATAAGCTCGACTATCTCATCCCGACCTATTACGTGCTCACAACGGCAGAAGCTTCGAGCAATTTGGCGCGTTATGATGGGGTCCATTTTGGCTATCGTAGTCCGAATGCAGTTGATTTAGAGAGCGTATATAAGAAGAGCCGTTCAGAAGGATTTGGTCCGGAAGTAAAACGCCGTATCATGTTAGGAACATTCGTTTTAAGCGAAGGTTTCTTTGATGCCTACTATACGCAAGCAATGCGTGTTCGTCGCATTGTAAAAAATGAGATGGACGAAATTTTTAAAAATTACGATATCATCCTCACCCCTACTACGCCAACCACCGCTTTCGGCTTCGGCGACAAGAAGGATCCTGTGGCGATGTATCTCAATGATATTTACACGGTGTTAGGTAATATCGCTGGCCTGCCAGGAATCTCCGTTCCTGCTGGTACACATAGCAACGGCTTACCGTATGGTGTGCAATTGCTCAGTGAACGATTTAGTGAAGAAAGATTAATGGCCTTCGCAAAGGCGATTCATTCGATTAACTAATCCATTCAACATGCAAAAAATTGTTTTTTTATTTGTCGCTTTCTTTAGCCTACTATTTGCACAAGCTAGGTCTACGGATTTGTACGGGATAGAAAACAGTCGCAACATTGACAGCTTTATCCTCAATACTTCTTCGGAGCTACGCTTGCCTATGGCAGATCCGCAGTTTGATAAATTGGTGGCTCCTTATGTAGAACAATACACGAAACAAGATTATCTACTGGCTAAGCACATTTTCAAGAAGGGGCGTGCAATCATGCCAGTTATCGACCAGATTTTTCGTTCAGAAGGCATTCCAACTGAACTAATGTATTTGGCCTATATTGAATCAAACTTTAATAATCACGTCGTTTCACCGTATGGTGCGAAAGGAATGTGGCAATTAATTCGCCCAACAGCTATTTATTGTGGCTTGCAAGTGAATAACAAAATCGATGAGCGTACGGATCCTGTTAAAGCGACGCATGCAGCAGCTCGTTTGTTCAAGACAACCTACCGCGACTTCCAAGATTGGTTATGTGTGATTGCAGGCTTCAACTGTGGTTCTAGCGCCATGCAATACTATATCAACCGTGCCGGCAGCAGTAACTTCTGGAAAATTTATCCATTATTACCGCGTCAGACAAAGGAATACGTGGCTCAGTTTATGGGCATTGTTCAAGTAATGAACAGTATTCATGACGAATTCCCAGAAGATGAATTTTGGCATATTGAAAAACGTGGAGAGAATGCGAACAAACCTGCGATTGACTTCACCCTTAATGCCGGTCCTATAAGCACTCCAAAGCCCGCTCCTAACGAAGATACGAGTCCGGCGAACAAACAAGAAGAGATCTACGAAAAGGAATATTTCGTCTACGTCGTTCGTAAAGGAGATAGTCTTTATAAAATTGCAAAACGATTCCCAAAGAATCGAGTGTCCAATATCCGTATCAATAACAGCATGTCGAGTGATATCTTATATCCAGGCATGACGATTTTATTAGAAAAATAGGGTTAAAAACTGCAACTTAGCATACCCTGTTATAAAAATGAATGTATGCAAAAACCAGTGAGAAAATCGGAAGCCTTAGATTACCACGCTAAAGGCCGTCCCGGGAAGATTGAAGTCATTCCTACCAAAGAAACTAAGACACAAAGAGATTTAGCATTAGCTTACTCGCCAGGCGTAGCAGAACCATGTTTGGAAATTGCAGCGAATCCTGAAGACGTTTTCAAATACACCGCAAAAGGAAATCTAGTAGCAGTTATCAGTAATGGCACGGCGGTGCTTGGCTTGGGTGATATCGGACCAGAAGCTTCGAAGCCCGTTATGGAAGGTAAAGGATTACTTTTCAAAATCTTCGCTGACATCGATGTTTTCGACATCGAGTTGAACACGAAAGATGTTGAAGAATTTATTCGTACAGTTAAAATTTTAGAACCAACATTCGGTGGTGTCAATTTAGAAGATATCAAAGCTCCGGAGTGTTTTGAAATCGAAGAGCGTTTGAAAAAGGAATTGAACATTCCTGTCATGCACGACGATCAACACGGTACCGCAATTATTTCTTCTGCAGGCTTATTAAATGCTTTAGAAATTGCGGGTAAGAAAATCGATAAAGTAAAGGTATTAGTACTAGGTGCTGGAGCTTCGGCTGTTAGCTGTACTAAGCTCTATATGGCATTGGGTGTAAAGCGTGAGAACATTGTAATGTTCGACTCTAAAGGCGCTATTACCAAGAAAAGAAAAGATTTAGACAAGTATAAGCAACAATTCGCTTGCGATAAAGAATACGCTTCCTTGGAAGAAGCTTTCAAAGGCGTAGACGTATTCTTAGGTTTGAGTAAAGGGAATATGGTGACCCCTAAAATGTTGAAAGCGATGAATAAAAATCCAATCGTTTTTGCACTAGCGAACCCTACCCCGGAAATTGCTTACGAAGACGCTATCGGAGCGCGTGAGGACATCATTTTGGCAACAGGTCGTAGCGATTATGCCAACCAGGTCAACAACGTATTAGGATTCCCATATATCTTCCGTGGAGCGATTGATGTAAGAGCAAAAGAAATTAATGAAGCGATGAAACTCGCTGCAGTAAAGGCTTTGGCTTCTCTTACAAAGTCACCTGTGCCTGATATCGTGAACATGGCCTATAACGAATCGAACATCACGTTCGGTCGTCAGTATATCATTCCGAAGCCAGTAGATCCTCGTTTATTGACAACTGTTGCACCTGCTGTTGCGAAAGCAGCGATGGACAGTGGCGTGGCGCGTTTCCCGATTAAAGACATGAACGCTTATGTTGCTGATTTAGCAAAACGTCGTGGCGAAGATGATCAAATCTTCCGTCTATTGACGAACAAAGCTAAACGTCAACCGAAGCGTGTGGTAATGGCCGAAGCTGATAATATCAAAATCATCAAAGCGGCGCAGATACTTGCTGAAGAAGGCATTGCACATCCGATTTTGGTGGGTAATAGCGAAAAGATTCACAGCATTATCGAGCAAAACAATATTGAATTAAGCGACGATATTCAAATTATAGATTCTCGTTCAAACGCCCCTGCTATCGAAGCGAAGCGTGTGAGCTTTGGAGATCTCTATTTTGAAAAACGTCATCGCAAAGGAGTGAACTGTTACGAAGCGCGTAAGCGTATGCGAGAGAGCACTTACTTCGGCGCCATGATGGTAGAGACAGGAGAAGCAGATGCAATGGTAAGTGGTCTTTCTCGTCGTTATGCAGATGTTATCAAGCCTGCCTTGCAAATTGTAGGCACCCATCATAAGGTGAACAAGATTGCTGGCATGTATATGTTGATCACGAAGCAAGGTCCTATCTTCTTCGCAGATACAACGGTAAACTTCAACCCTAGCGTAGAAGATTTAGTTGAAATCACTGAATTGACTTGTCGTGCTGTAAAAGCCTTCAACGTAAATCCTCGTGTGGCATTCTTGAGTTATTCAAACTTCGGTAGTGCGGGCGGTTATGATGCAGAGAAGATGGCGAAAGCGGTAGAAATCCTACACGAACGTCATCCTGATCTAGTAGTGGATGGTGAAATGCAGGCTAACGTTGCTTTCAACAAAGATATCCTTCGTGATAATTATCCTTTCACAGCTTTGGCAGAAGGTGGAGCTCCGAACGTACTTATCTTCCCTTCTCTTGCTGCTGGAAATATCGCGCATAATTTAACTGCGGCCTTAAGTCAGAATACAGAATCTATCGGACCTATCCTTTTAGGTATGAACAAGCCGATTCATGTATTGCAATTAGGCAGCACTGTTCGCGATATCGTGAACATGGTAACTATCGCAGTAGTAGACGCTCAGGCGCGTGCTGATCGTGATAAACGTAAGGCTATTGCAAACGCTGCAGCGACTTCCAAAAAAGCGACTAAACCTGCAAAAAAAGTAAATGCTAAAAAAGCAGTAGTTAAAAAAGTAGCAGTAAAAAAGACTGCTAAGAAAACTGCTAAAAAGAAATAAATCATCATGAACAACAAACGCGTCTTGCTCCTTGGCAGCGGTGAATTGGGTAAAGAGGTCGTTATTGCTTTGCAACGTTTGGGGCAAACAGTAATTGCGGTCGATAGCTATGCCAATGCGCCTGCCATGCAAGTAGCAGATGCGTTTGAAGTGATTGATATGTTGAACGGCGATCAATTAGATGCGGTTGTTGCTAAGCACCAGCCCGACTTGATTGTTCCTGAGATTGAGGCGATTCGTACCGAACGTTTTTACGATTACGAAGCCCAAGGCATTCAGGTGGTGCCAAGTGCAAAGGCAGCTAATTTTACCATGAATCGCAAACTGATTCGTGATCTTGCCTCCAAGACTCTCGGCTTGCGCACGGCACGTTATGAGTACGCCACTACCCTAGAAGACTTTACAAAAGCTGTTCATGAAATTGGCATCCCTTGTGTGGTGAAGCCTTTAATGAGTAGCAGTGGCAAAGGTCAATCCGTTGTTAAATCAGCGGACGATATTAGCAAAGCATGGGACTATGCTTGTAGTGGTAGCCGTGGCGATTTGATGGAAGTCATTGTAGAATCTTTTGTACCATTTCATACTGAAATCACCTTATTAACGGTAACGCAGAAGAATGGCCCTACTCAATATGCACCTCCTATCGGGCATCGCCAGGAACGTGGTGACTATCAAGAGAGTTGGCAGCCTTGTGCTATCAGCGAAAAGGATATTGCAGAAGCGCAAGCGATGGCAGCTAAGGTGACAGAAGCATTGAGTGGTGCCGGCATTTGGGGAGTTGAATTCTTCCTTACCGACCATGGTGTTTATTTCTCAGAACTCTCTCCTCGCCCACATGATACCGGTATGGTAACATTAGCAGGCACACAAAATTTGAATGAATTCGAATTGCATACACGTGCGATTCTTGGTTTGCCCATCCCACAAATTGAATTGTGGAGAGCGGGTGTGAGCGCAGTAATTCTAGCTACGGCCAGCTCTAGTACTGCGCCAAGCTTTACGGGCGTAGAAATAGCTTTACAGACGCCGCAAAGCGATATCAAACTATTTGGTAAGCCTAGCACGCGTCCGTATCGTAGAATGGGTGTAGCTTTAACTTATGCCCCTGTTGATACAGATATGGATGCATTAAGAAAGAAAGCTAAGTCGATTGCCGACCTGGTTAAAGTAAACTAGTTAAGTTTATTTCCCTATTACCCCTAAGGCCTGTAATTCAGTAAGGCTTATGGTAGGAGGCATTATTCCTTGTTTCAATTTTTTACGGACCAACCGAGCCACTCGTTTTGCCTGCTTGCGTGTTTTAAACGGTTCGTTTCCGGCAATGGCAGGAACGCTTGCTTGATGAATGAAAGGCTTACCTGCATTTAGAATATCGTATCCATAGCCAATACTCTCCTTATGAGTCGTTTTAAAAACGTGAATGCGATAATGTGGCCGAGCGCTTGCAATGCTAAAGCAAAGGCTGAAAAGCAGGATAAGTGTCGAGATTCTGGGCATAAAAAAAGGATGCTATCGAAGATAACATCCTTTTTTAAACATTCATAACGGTTTGGGATTAGCCTCCCAAGTAAGAGCGCAACAACTTACTACGGCTAGTGCCACGTAATTTGTTAATCGCTTTATCTTTAATCTGGCGAACACGTTCACGAGTAAGGGCGAATTTCTCACCGATATCTTCCAAACTCATCGGATGTTCAACACCGATACCGAAATATAATTTAATAACGTCTTTTTGACGATCAGTCAAAGTCGACAAAGAGCGCTCAATTTCTTGGCGCAATGACTCTTGATATTCCATACGGCTATCAGCACGTGTAGCGTTTGGATTTTCAAGAACGTCTAATAATGAATTTTCTTCGCCATCTACGAAAGGTGCATCAACAGATACGTGACGAGCAGCAACACCTAAAGTGGTTGCTACTTCTTCCGTTGCGATTTCCAATACGGTTGCTAATTCTTCTGGAGAAGGCTCACGCTCGTATTCTTGTTCTAGTTGAGAGAAGGCTTTGTTAATTTTATTCAATGAACCTACCTTATTCAAAGGGAGACGCACGATACGACTTTGTTCTGCCAAAGCTTGAAGGATAGATTGACGAATCCACCAAACAGCATAAGAGATAAATTTAAAACCACGCGTTTCATCGAAACGTTGAGCGGCTTTAATCAAGCCAAGGTTTCCTTCATTGATCAAATCAGAGAGGGATAAACCTTGATTTTGGTATTGTTTAGCTACAGAAACTACGAAACGGAGGTTAGCTTTTGTTAAGCGTTCCAACGCAGCCTGATCACCTTGTTTAATTCGAACAGCCAACTGCACCTCTTCTTCTGGAGTAAGAAGATCTACTTTACCGATTTCTTGTAAGTATTTTTCGAGGGATTGACTTTCGCGATTAGTAATGGATTTGGTAATCTTAAGTTGCCTCATTGCGAAAATTGGATTTATTAGTATTCCTTAAAGGGATACAAAAATACGGAATTTTAGACGTAAAACAAATTTAATAGACTAAAATCATTTGGAGAATTGAATTAGTTTTCTATTTTGCAGTCGGAGAAATTACAAATCGAGCTCCGCAAACAATTATGGCGAAAAAGAAACAATATAGTTTAGAGTATGTAGTACGTTCTTCACCGGCAATTTTATATGAATTCCTTACGGAGCCGAGTGAATTGGCCTTATGGTTTGCTGATCATGTCGACAACCACAACGGTAATTACTCCTTTACATGGGAGGGGTATACAGACCATGCAGAACTAGTTTCGTCGGATGATGATGAATTTGTTCGTTATCGTTGGGATTATCAAGCGAAGGATGAATATTTTGAATTCAGCATCAAAAAGAGTGATATTTCACAAGACACTATTCTAACAATTACTGATTTCGCGGATCCGAAAGAAATGAAGGATCAGCAATTGTTATGGGATTCTCAAATTAAATCCTTGAAAAAGCATATTGGAGGTTTAGGTTAAGCCTTAGCCACTGCTAGATAGCGCTTCATCCAAGTTTGTTCCAACGGCAAAAGCCATTCCTTACGTAGTTCTGTTAAGGTATTCACCAGGTTATTAAATACCATGGTTTGAGCATTAACATATCCTGAATTTATTGCCTCTCTGAGTGCATTCGAACTTAGCAGTTCAAATTGTTGCTCACGCTGTACCACCGCATTTAAGCGGTTAAAGAAATCAATACTTAATTGTGTTCCTATTTCTTTGACAAACTTTACGGAAGAATCAATGCTACAGCCACTTGCATCGTGGACATTTTCATCGACTACTAAAACCAGAAAATACGAATGCAGGATAGCCGCATCTGCCCGAAGCGCCAATTTATGGGCTGTCCATTGTTGGGCAAATTGTTGCAATACCGGAGTTAGACTATGAACTTCATAGGGCGTTAAGGCTCTATCTGCTTGATAGATCCATACACGTGCTGATTCAGGAAAGCTGGCAAAGTAATTTTCCATAACCATTAATCTTTGATACGTTCTGCGATTAATTCGGCGATATCTTTCAATTCAATTTGATTCTCTACTCCTTTTTGCTTTACACCATCTTCCCACATTATCATACAAAAAGGACAAGCAGCAGCTACTACGGAGGCGCCAGTAGCAATCGCTTCTTCGGTACGAGCAATGTTAATACGTGTTTGACCAGGTTCATCTTCTTTAAACACTTGTGCACCGCCCGCTCCGCAACACAAGCCATTTGTACGACAGCTCTTCATTTCCACCAAATCAGCATCCAAAGCTTGCAATACTTGACGAGGTGCTTCATAAATATTATTAGCACGACCTAAGTAGCAGGAGTCATGAAAAGTGATTTTTTTACCTTTCATGGAGCCGCCTTCTTCGATGCGAATTCGGCCGGCATCGATTAATTCTTGCAAATAAGTAGCGTGATGCACCACCTCATAGTTACCGCCTAGTTCCGGGTATTCATTCTTCAATGTATTAAAACAATGTGGGCAGGTAGTTACTATTTTCTTAATTCCATATCCATTCAAAACTTGAATGTTCATATTAGCCATCATCTGAAATACCATTTCATTTCCGGCGCGGCGTGCAGGATCTCCGGTACATACCTCTTCTGGTCCGAGTATCGCGAAGGACACCCCTACTTTATTCAAAATCTCTGCAAAAGCTTTTGTGATACGTTGTACACGTTGGTCGAAGCTACCCGCGCAGCCTACCCAAAATAGCACTTCTGGATTTTCACCAGTGGCCATCATTTCACTCATCAATTTTACGTTCATAAGAATCTCTTTTTATGATTAAGCATTGCGCCAGTTAGCGCGATCTTCGTTACTAAATTTCCAAGGACCTTGGTTATTCTCCAAGTTACCAAACATCATCGCCCATTCGTTCGGAACATTCGAATCTTCCATTACTAAGGAACGACGTAATTGTAGGATAATGTCTAAAGGAGAAATATTCAATGGACAAGCTTGTACGCAGGCGTTACAAGTCGTGCACGCTCTTAATTCTTCTACACGAATACGATCTAGCAAATTACCTTCTACAGGCACTTCTGCATTCTTTTCTAGTAACAAACCAACTTCTTCCAAGCGATCGCGTGTATCCATCATCACTTTACGTGGCGACAATTTTTTACCCGTTTGATTGGCCGGACAAGCAGCTGTACAACGACCACATTCGCTGCAAGAATAAGCATCCATTAGATTCTTCCAAGATAAATCTTGTACATCCTTTGCTCCAAATTTAATCGGCGCATTCGGGTCTGTTTCAGGGAATTCATTCGCACGTTCTGGTTGTAACATTAACACCACCTCCTTTTGAACAATCGGCATATTCTCCATCTGACCCACCGGGCGCAAGCTAGCGTAGAAGCTGTTTGGGAAAGCCATTACGATGTGTAAGTGCTTCGAAAAAGGTAAGTAGTTTAAGAAAGCGAAAATTCCGATGATATGTAACCACCAAGCCGCACGTTCCATTAGCATTAACGCGTTTGGAGAAGTCCCATTCAACCAGCTTGCAATATGCGAAGAGATAAGAAATGGCGCCGTACTCGTGTAATGCGCTACCCCGGCATCCTGCAATAAACGATCAGCAGCATTCATGAATAAGAACAAGGACATCAAGACAATTTCTGTAAATAGAATAATAGCGGCGTCACGTGTCGGAGCACCTTCTAGCTCAGGCTTCGTGAAGCGATTTACCTTTACAACGTGGCGACGGAATAAGAATACCACGCAGGCAGCTAATACTAAAAATGCTAAGATCTCGAAAGAGTTAATCAACCAAGTATAGCAGTCGCCAAGGAACGGAACAAACAAACGATGTTGACCTGTAATACCGTCTAGTACGATTTCTAACATCTCAATATTGATGATAATAAACCCTATGTACACAATTAAATGCAAGAAGGCTACGAGTGGGTTGGTGAACATCTTCTTCTGCCCGAGTGCAAAAATGAACATGTTTTTCCAACGCTGTTCTTTATTATCAGAAAGGTCTTCATCACGCCCTAGCAAGATATTTTTACGAATGCGAATCACCTGCTTCGTGAAGAAATAAATAGCAGCTGCCGCTACTAAAACAAAAATCACTTGTTGAATAATATGCATATTAATGGAAACAAATTTTAATCTTGAACATAATCAGTTAAATACTCATAGTAAGCAGTCAATACCCCGTCTTGCGTTATCGTAGCGCGATCTAGAATATCACTCTGCGTTTTCAATAATTCAGGTAACACCATTTTTGTCAATTGCACCCCAAAGAAATCACTCGCATCGCGCGGTAATTCATTCGGTAAATTATCTACGGCCATTACATCCACGGTACCTTGTAAATACGGAGCAACTTTCTCCAAACTCTGACGATGAACGCCATAGGTAGGATCCTGTATAATGGTTGAACCATAATTGATTGGAATGGAACCATAAG
Source organism: Chitinophagales bacterium (assembly GCA_947452995.1). Lineage (GTDB taxonomy): Bacteria > Bacteroidota > Bacteroidia > Chitinophagales > CAIODY01 > JAHEYX01. The sequence goes on along the minus strand of CANGEV010000002.1, from coordinate 25,012 downwards.
CGTCGCAGGTAATATCTGCGATTACTTGAATATTAAAGTCGGGCTTTGCTAAATCCTTCGCATCGAAGAAAGCGGGAATATTTTTCTCCCAATACACCCCATTCAATAACACATCTGCTTGCTGCGTATAGGCTTCAAAATCGCAATAGTAATTCGCAGGATGCTTTCTAAAATCTTCTCGATGATATACCTGCGTGTCTTGGTGTTTATACAATTGCTCGGCCGTTAACTCCACATAAACAGGATAATCAAACTTCTTTTTCAAGAATTCAGAAGGGCTCACACGTTTGATATCAAACATATTCATAGTTTCTACAATACCGGTACTTACTCGACCATTACCAGTAGAAACAATTTTTATCGGAGGAAGTTTAACTTCGAAATATTGACGGATTACTTCTCTAAAGTCGGTGAATCGATGAACGGGCGGTAAATTAAAGGTGCCCGTCTTTTTACCATAGGTTAAAAGTCCGTTATGCGCCCCTACAATACCTGCAAAAAAGCCAAAGCCTAAAATGCGCTGTTTATCAGTGTAGGTTAGGCATTCATAATCGATCAATCGGATCTTCTTTTGAATGATTGCTTGCAACAATTTCTTGTTATACGGTTGCTTCTTTTTCGTGTGAGAAAAGAAGAAATAGGTTTTACCAGCAATAAGCTCGTCAATCGGCACCTCTTTGATACCGATTAAAATATCACAATCACTCAAATCCTCTTGCATAGTGATTCCTGCAGCGATATACTCTTCATTCGTATAACAACGATTCGGTGATGGTTGCACCACTAATTCCCATTGTGGAAATTGGCGTTTCACCACTTTACACTGATGCGGACTAAGCGCCACACGATTGTCGGGCGGGTTCTTCCCTTCGCGAATAATTCCTAACTTCATAGCATGGCCAAGATACGAAGAAAATGCCCAATTTTTTCGTGGTTTTACTTCGGTCTTTTCACTATTTTTGTTTGGTATGGGTTTTATGAAGAAGTGTTTATGGATTATTATTTTCAGCTTGCTAAACGGAGCTGTCGCTAGTGTATTTGCGCAAACGGCAGATGACAAAATCAACCCAGACAAATTCGATTATATCCTATTCGACCAGATTTATCATCGTAAAATAAATGAGCAACGCTTATCTCAAAATAAGGATGAGTTGCTTTGGAGTGAGGTATTAGAAAAAGCAGCAGTTGATCAGTCTGCTACGATGGCAAAAACAAAGAAAATCAATCAAGAAGGCTCCAGTAAAAATAAACGTACCACCGGCGACCGTATTGCGTTTTATGGTGGAACAAGTTTAGGACTAGAAATTGTTCAGGGGACGAATATTGGGAAAGATGTAAAAACTTATTTTACCTACAATCAGGTCGTAGATGATCTTTTAGCGAAAGTCAACAAAGCGAAAAAATATTCAGACATTATCAATAACCCAACAGCCTTTTATATTGGCATTGGAGCAAGCGTAGACGCGAGCGGGAAGCGAATTTTTGTTTCTATAGTGGTAGGTGGTTTGGAGACGATAAACCAAGGAAAGAGCTTGCGTAAGGTATTGAATCTCCCCTACTCTAAACGTGATTATGGCGTAACAGGTGGCAACCAGAAAGAGTGCCGTAATTGCGAGCGTTTCGACGATTATAATGCCTTACAACAAGGATTAAGTATACAACAGGGCAAGATATATTTTGAATATGGAAACTTGCGTCGTTTGAAAAAGTTATTGGCCAATGCCGATGATGGAATAGCGATTGATATCATTCAAAAAGCGCAATATCCCTGCGATACCTTCAATATCTACGATGCGGAAAAAATGCATCGTGGAATTTTGCTGAAACCTATTTATTCAAAAGAATTATTCAAAAGTAATAGTTCACCGGAACGTGAAAATCGATTCGAAGGGTATATTGCGACGGTGCCGCGCTCTATCTTAAAAAAACTAGGTGGGGAATATGAGATCAACGTGAACATTATTCAAAAAGGCAAATTCTGCAAACGTGTGATGCGTGCCTATATGGAAGGCAATCGTATGAGTAATGATCGTGGGATGAGTCTAATGCCAGACACCATCAATCCTTGCCTAACATGTAATATCCGCGACGATATTGAGATGGACTCCACTAAAAATAGTTTGGTGTTTAAAATCCCTTTTGATAAAAACAAATCGGAATACAAACTAAAAGATTTGCAGCCAATTTTGGATGCGTTGAATGAACCTAAATATACTATCGAAGCGATTGATATCGTTGCCTACACGAGTATTGAAGGCGATTCCATTAAAAACACCTTGCTTCAAATTAAGCGAGCTAAAAGTATTCTTGAAGCCTTGAAAAAATTCAATAAATCAGACTTCGTGAATACCATTGAAACGAGAGATGGCTACGAATTATTTCAGCGACAAGTGCTTAATACGGAACGAGCCATTTATACCAAAATGAGTAAAAAGCGTTTGCTAGATACGATTAATAGTTCACTAGCGCTTCGCAAAGAGTTCGAACCAATTTTACAAGAAGAGCGTGTGACAGAGGTGCATATGAAGGTACGTTATATGACAGATGGTGATAATGAATTACCTTTTGTGATTCATTCACTGGAGAAAGCGATAGCTAAAGAATCGTATTACAAAGCACTTCGCATTCAACAATACGCTATACGCCAATGTATGATTGGCAAGTATGATCCAGCGGTGCTTCTACGTGTTAAGATTCCAGTACGTTTTGAAACGGTTCCATTATGTATGAATCAGCTTTTTATTGAAAGTAGGTTTTACAGAGACGATACCTTAACAGCCGCTATGCAAGGACGTTTGAATGAATTAGTGAAGCTAGACCCTAATAATGATAAACTAAAATTCAATCGAATACTAGCCTTTTTGAACAATGATTATTTCAAAGATCAGGCAATGATTGATGAGTATGGTAATCGAATTGAGACTTTGAAAAAAAGCAAGTTGAAACCAGAAATGGTGAATGCGCTTTATATGGAATATTTATTCAAGATCATTTCGCAGTTCGACTCATCAGGCACTGGTCTTGGTAATAAAAATGTGGTGATGGCGATGGAGAAATTGAGAAAACAGTTCTCCGTGGACAAAGGCCGATCGAATTGGGAAAATGCCTTACAGATGGCGGATATATTTATTCGACACAACGACTACCGATATGCAGCGCAGTTGATGACACCGTATTTACGTGACGAAGGCGTGAGTGAAAAGTTTGTTTTTACCTATATATCCGTGATTGGACGTTACTCGGAGAATTGGTTTAATCCAGACTTTAGATTTGCGCTTTCCAAGGCTAAGGAGCTCAATGCGAAAAGATATTGTCAGCTTTTCAGCGACCCCTATCTCTCGATACAAGTTTTAGAACACCCATTAATTAAAAGAGAATACTGTGAAACCTGCCGTTAAGCAAAGCTCCTTTATTGGATTTCTATTAGTGGTGTTTTTAACACTCGCACTTCTCGGCACGCAAAGTAGCTGCCGCAAGTCGAATAGCATTTTAAGCGACTCTAAGGCCGCACCAAGCTTTTCGACGGATACGCTTAGCTTCGATACTTTATTCACTTCGATAGGCTCAACAACGGGTTCTTTTAAGATTTACAATCCGTATTCTCAGACATTACGCATCAGTGATATCTACTTACAAAGTGGCGCGAGCAGCGTATTCTACATTAACGTAGATGGTGTATCCGCAAGCACTTTCAAGGATATTGATATTCCTGCGAATGACAGTATTTACGTTTTTGTAGGCGTAAAACCGAATGTAAATAATCAGAATACACCCTTGGTAATTGATGAAAACATCGTTTTTATTTGCAATAACAATAAGCGCCAAGTGACTGTTGAGGCATGGGGACAAGACGCGTATTTTCATGTGTATGAAGAGATACAAACAAGCACTTGGAAAAATGATAAGCCACACGTGCTCTTGCGTAGTTGTTTGGTGGATACAAACGCGACTTTAACAATCGAAGCGGGGGCAAAAATTTATTGTCATCCAAGAGCCTATTTATTGGTGAGTGGAGCGATTCAAGCGCTTGGAACTAAGCAAGACAGTATTCTTTTCCGTGGCGATCGCTTGGAGCGTTTTTATGATGAATTACCTGGTCAATGGGGAGGCATTGTCTTTTTAAGAAATGCGGCTAGCGGTAGTACTTTCGAGCACTGTATCATCAAGAATGCAACCAGTGCCTTTATTCTTGGTTCTACTTATGCCCCGAATGCAAACGTTAGCCTACAGCTGAGTAATTTCTATTTCAATTCCGCTCCGTCAGTTACTATCAATAAATGCAAAATTTATAATTGTCAGGAAAACGCCATTTTTGGATTTAATAGTATTGCCAACGTCAACAACACCCTCATTTATAACTGTTCTAAGGAGTGCGTAAATATCGCCTTTGGTGGGCAATACCATTTCAAACATTGTACGATTGCCAATTATACTAGTAATACGATTGACCATAGTTCTCCTTGTTTGGTCATTGGAAATTATATGGTCTTTAACGGTACGGGAGCCCTTGCGCAAGTGGATGCCACGTTTGATAATAGTATGGTGATTGGCAATATTTTCAATAAAGCGGACAAGTACAACAATAATTATGAGGTGTATCTAGATCATGCGCTAGGATTTAATGCCGGAGCACCTTTCAACTATAGCTTTACTAATTGCTTATTACAAATTGAACCCACTTTAATTGATGCTACTAAATTGAATAATTGCGCTGTCAATTTGGATTGGAGCGGTTTGTTCTATAATCGTACTGCCGATAATTATCACCTAGTAAGCACGAGTGCTGCACGCAATGCAGGTGACGCGACGATAGGCTTGGTAGATGATTTGGATGATGTAACTAGAAGTGGCAATCCAGATATTGGATGCTATGAATATTAATGACTGATTAATTCAGAAGGATTAATTCCTGTATTCTTTTTAAAGGCAGCACTAAAATGGCTGACACACGAAAAGCCCAATGTATAAGCAACTTGCGATACTGTAGCACCGGGCTGACCTAATAAGGACTTCGCATTTTCCATTCGTTCATGTTGAATATAATCATGAATGGTATAGTTAAAAATGCTCTTAAAGCCGCGTTTTAGGTAGTTTTCATTCAGACCAACCTTCTTGGCTAATTCTGCGATGGTTGGAGGATCTTGTAATTCTTGAAGAATGATTGCCTTCGCCACATGAACTTTCTGCGCCTCTTCTTCACGAAGCGTGAATTTCTCCTTCGGCACTTGATCAGGCTCGTTGAGAAACTGAAACAAGTAATGTAAGAAGCCCAAAATCTTACTTTCAGCAAACATATTACGACGAATACCAGGCTTTAAACGGGTATTGACTAATTGCGTCAAATAGAGTTCTGTTTTTGATTTCAGCCCTTCGATGGTCTCTAATGCATCGCTATGCTTACCATTCAATACGCGCTCCACACAGCTTGGCAACTCGTAGGTTAAATCTTCGGTGAAGGCGATGATATAATCATGGCCCAGCATCCAATTCACGAAGTAAATAGGTGTTTTAGCTTTTAGTATATCCCCTTCACGTTCCAATTGATGAACAACGCGTAATTGTAAGTTTGGAAGACTTGTCTCTGTTGGAATATGTTTCAATTCCAATTGCAAACGTTCTTCAGCGACACGGATATCAAAATTCAACTGCAGCTTGTATATGGTTGCATGCAATCCTTTACGACTCAAATTTAATTCAAATCGTTGTACAGTGCCCATATGATGCGGTAGTTCGAGCTCTTCTTGCAAAGCACCAGTGGCATCTTGTTGCAAAGTAAATTGCAATAAATGTTCAAAGTGTTGACTTTGCGATTTGAGTCCTTGAATAAATTCCGCAGGTATCATGAAGGAACAAAAGTACATTATGAAAGAGTGCGGTACTTATTAAATCGGGAAAATATCCTTAATCAATCTTAAATAGCAGACTTCTTGTTTTTATTGGCAAAAGGCAAATAGAGTAAAGCGAAGAGTCCGCCTATAACGAAGACGAGGTTTTGAACGCCCCAAGAGATCCATGCATAGGCAAATCCATATTCTTTCGCTAAGCCATACAAAGAAAGAATAGATTGAATTATGAAATGATAGGCTCCTAAACCTCCTTGCGTGGCTATTACGCCGAAGCTACCAAAAGTCATGCATGAAAACGCGGCTCCGATAGGTAAGTTGCTCGTCTCGTTGAGCGTATAAAAAGCAATGTATTGAACGGTGGCATAAGATCCCCAAATACCGACTGTATATAACAAAAACAAGAACTTATTCTCCATCTGAGCGATACTTCGTATTCCATCTCCTAGTCCGAAAACAAACTTGCCAATTTTAGAATCCTTATGCTTCATCAACCATTTGATAGCGAAGAATGCAGCCATTCCGCAACACAATAAAAACGAGACAGGAATCCACCAAGCAATATGCCCAAACTTCTCTTGTATAGGCATTTGCAAGTTATGTACAAAAAAATCTTGCAACAGACCAAGTTGTGTAAGTACAGTTCCTGCTAATAATATTAATAAACATACCGTATCAAAAAGTCGCTCTACGATAATCGTTCCGACCAACTTATCTACCGGTAGTTTTTGATAACGATTTAGGATGCCGCACTTCAACACTTCACCCAAACGTGGAAAGGCTAGATTAGCGAGATAACCGATGGTAACGGCAGCCAAGGTATTCCCGGTGCGCGGCGTAAAGCCCATCGGTTTCATTAATAACTTCCAGCGAAGAGAACGAAAATATAAGGCAGAAAAGCCAAATACAATCAAAAGACTCACATACGACCAATGCGCGTTTGCAAAGGCGGTTTTACATTTTTGTACTTGCTCTGGTGTTAGTCCGCGATAGATCCAAACGACTAAAAAAATCCCTAAGCCCAAGAAAAGCAAGAGCTGAAAAATGGAGAGCAGTCGTTTTTTCATAGTTGTTATTTAGAAGACTTGCGCTTCTTTTCCAATTTATTGTTTTTGTCGGGGAAGATGATGGCAGGAACAAATGATTTTGCTTCTTTATCATCCATCCAAGCATAACAACAAATGATAACGATATCACCCGTTTGCACTTTACGAGCAGCGGCACCATTCAAACAGATCACGCCAGAATTGCGTTCACCTTTGATGATATAGGTTTCAAGGCGCTCGCCGTTATTGTTATTGACAACTTGTACCTTTTCAAATTCGCGCATGTTCGCAGCTTCCATTAGGGCTTCGTCGATAGTGATACTACCAACATAATTTAAGTTAGCCTCCGTCACGGTAGCGCGATGAATCTTTGATTTCAGTAATTCGATTAACATAGCGCAAATCTACTAATTTCATTAAGATTTTTCGCATTTTCCAACCTAGTCTAGAAAGGCTTTCATTAACACTTTTTTTGGTTTTTTATCGTCGTAAAAGCCTTCTTTTAAAGTTAAATTTGCAAAAAGGATATTTTATATAAAATGGAATCAAATAACTTATCTACCGACATCAAGACTTTGAATGAACGCATTCACAATGAAAGCGCATTTATCGAGCTTTTACAAATGGAAGTTGGCAAACGACTCATTGGTCAGAAAACGATGTTTGAACGTCTTATGATTGGCCTTTTAACGCAAGGTCATATTCTTTTGGAAGGCGTTCCTGGTCTGGCAAAAACTTTGGCAATTAAAACCCTCGCCTCCGCTATCGACGCACGTTTCAGCCGTATTCAATTTACCCCCGACTTATTACCTTCTGATATCGTTGGCACTTTAATTTATAACCCAGCGAAGGGAGATTTCAATATTAAGAAAGGTCCTATTTTCGCAAACTTCATTCTTGCGGATGAGATCAATCGTGCTCCGGCAAAAGTACAATCTGCTTTGCTAGAAGCGATGCAAGAACGACAAGTAACGATCGGAGAAGAGAGCTTTCCTCTCGCAGAACCTTTCCTTGTTTTAGCGACGCAAAATCCTTTAGAACAAGAAGGTACCTATCCCCTACCGGAGGCGCAATTAGATCGTTTCATGTTGAAGGTGCAGATCAGCTATCTAACCTTAGAGGAAGAACGCTTGATTATGCGTAATCAAATGTCGGAACAAGCGCCGATACAAGCACTAGTAAGTCCGGAACAAATCCTCAACGCACGCAATTTGGTAAGAAGCGTGTACATGGATGAGAAGATTGAGCGTTATATTTTGGATATCGTATTTGCTACGCGTGAACCTGAAGAATATCGTTTACATCGTTTGAAGCCATTCATTTCTTATGGGGCTTCGCCACGTGCAAGTATCAATTTAGCGCTTGCGGCAAAAGCTTATGCGTTCATCAAACGCCGTGGCTTCGTGATACCAGAAGATGTGCGTGCAGTTTGCGCAGACGTATTACGTCACCGTATCGGATTGACGTATGAAGCGAATGCAGAAAATATGCAAACGGATCAAATCATTCAAGAGATCATCAATAGTGTTGAAGTGCCATAGTCGTTTCTCCGAATGAGTACTACTGCTGACATCATAAAAAAAGTACGCCGCATCGAAATCAAGGCGCGTGGACTGAGCAATCATATTTTTGCCGGAGAATATCACTCTGCCTTTAAAGGAAGAGGAATGAGCTTTTCGGAAGTACGTGCTTATCAATATGGTGATGATGTTCGGAGTATCGACTGGAACGTAACCGCCCGTACCGGACAAGCACATATCAAGGTATATGAGGAGGAGCGTGAATTGACGCTATTACTCATGGTTGATATTTCAAAAAGTAGTCAATTTGGAACTTTAGGAAAACAGAAACAAGAGTTGATAGCAGAGCTCTGTGCGCTGTTATCCTTTTCGGCTTTGAAGAACAATGATAAAGTTGGCTTGCTCCTGTTTAGTAGCGAAGTTGAATTGTTTATCCTTCCTAAAAAAGGTAAATCGCATATTCTACGTATCATCAGAGAGCTACTCGTTTTTGAGCCAAAACATAAAGGCACTTCTATTCAAACAGCTTTGAGAACGGTACATGCGCTTATTAAAAAACGTTGTATTGCGTTTTTGATCAGCGACTTTATGAGTCCGAATTTTGAAGATGAGCTTAAAGTATTGAGTAAAAAACACGATTTAATCGGCATTCATGTTTTTGACGAAAAGGAAAGACAGATGCCCGACATTGGCTTGTGTAAAGTTGAAGATGCGGAGACTGGCGAAACGCTGTGGATTGACTTTTCAGATCCTAAAGTGCGCGCGGCGTATCAAGAGAGTTTCCTAAACCAAATGGTTCGAATCAATAGTCAATTCACCAAAAACCATTCTGATTTAATCAGCTTGAATACACAAGATGATTACGTCATGAAGTTGAGACAATTCTTTCAAAAGCGATGAGATGCATTGGATATTGCATATTGTTACTATGCCTTTGTTTCAAAGGAGTCGCGCAACAAGCGGAATGGAAAATAGATTCCACTCAATTCTTAATGGGTGCTCCGTTAAATGCAACGCTTTTGGTAAAAGGAATTCCTGCACATGCGCAAGTCCTTTTTCCTTATTTCGAAGAAGACAGCACTGCGAGTATCGACTTCATCAGTGCAGGTAGCATTGACTCTTCCATCTCTGGCGTGCAGCAGCAAATGATTCATTTCATGGCTTTTGATACCGGATGGTTTGCATTACCCAATGCGATGCTCCTAGTTCAAAATTCAAAAGGTATTGACACTATATACCCGAATTCGTTACGTATTCATGTTTTCAGTTTGCCTATCGACACGCTTAAATCATTTCGCATCAACAAGCCAATTTTGGAGGTGCCATATCATTGGAGAGAGTTTCTCTGGTGGATCATTGCAATACTCCTTTTACCATTTATCATTTTATTGATTCGTTGGGGAATCAAACGTCCGAAAACAACGATTCCATCAGCGATTACATCTATCGAAGAAACACTGACAGCTTACGAACAGGCAAGACGTGCCTTATTGCAATTAGAAAAATCAGAGCTATTATTGAAAGGCAAGGAGAAAGAGTTTCAGACAGCGCTCACGGATATTGTGCGTGTGTTTTTAGCGAAGAAATTTGGTATGTCGACCCTGGAAGCTACTAGCGAAGAGATTTTAGAGGGTAGTAAAAAATTGGTTAGTCAGCCGGAATTGCATCTATTAAGAGATTTATTCACGCAAGCCGATTTAGTAAAGTTTGCCAAACAATCTTTGCCAATAGAAACACATTGGGAAAGTCTTCGACAAGCCTTTCAATTCATAGAAGTATTCAAACCAAATGAGAATTAGAGGCTAATGCAAATTGGAGAATACATATGGTTATATCCTTGGTTGTTTTTAGCAATCCTACCAATCATTGGTTTCGTTTGGTGGAATCTTCGCTTCAAACGTCGCAGGAAAGCTTCCTTGCAGCTCTCTAGCTTTAGTGGCCTGACATATATCGGTCGTTGTTGGAAGCAATACGGTCGACGTGTTTTATTTGTGATGCGTATCCTAGCGTTAACCGCATTAGTATTTGCTTTCGCACGTCCGCAAAATCACTTATCTCATGATGAAATTGCTACGGAAGGAATTGATATCGTTTTAAGTCTGGATGTATCGAGCAGTATGTTGGCTGAAGATTTTCGTCCGAATCGATTAGAGGCTGCCAAAAATCTCGCAAAAGAATTTATTAAAAGTAGAGCCAATGATCGGATAGGTTTGGTAGTATTTAGCAGTGAGAGCTTCACCCAATGTCCGATAACGATTGATCACAGTATCCTGAACGATTTATTTGAAGGCGTTCATTCAGGCATGGTGGAGGATGGAACGGCTATTGGTATGGGACTTGCGACAGCTGTGGATCGTTTAAAAGATTCAAAGGCGAAGAGTAAGGTAATCATTTTGATGACAGATGGTGTGAATAATACCGGTTTGATAGATCCACAAACAGGGGCTGAGCTTGCCAAGACTTATGGCATTCGTATTTACACGATTGGTGTTGGTTCGTATGGAATGGCTCCAATGCCTGTGCAAACACCTTTTGGCAAAAAGTATGTAAACCAGGAAGTGATGATTGACGAAGCGATGATGCGAAAAATTGCTACACAAACAGGAGGACAATATTTCAGAGCGACCGGAAACAGTCGCTTGAAGGATATTTATGCGCAAATTGACAAATTAGAAAAAACAAAAATAGAAGTAAGTAGCTACCGACAATACAAGGAGGAATATTTGATTTTTGCCTTGATGGCCGCTCTCCTACTATTGCTAGAATTTGTTTTACGACATACTATTTTAAGGACCTTCCCATAATGCTACGTTTCGAACATCCATATTATCTATATGCGTTAGGGCTTTTACCTTTCTTCCTACTATTGCTATGGTGGGTTAGAGCAAACCGTGCTAAAAAGATTCGTCGTATTGGCGATCGCGAATTGGTATTAAAACTTTTACCTTCTTTTGATGAGAGTAAATTGACGTGGAAATCAACTTTATGGCTCTTGGCTTATACTTCGCTGATTATCGGCATTGCGAATCCACAGATGGGAAGTAGAATTGAAAAGGTAAAGCACAAGGGATCGGATATTGTGGTAGCGATAGACGTGAGTCGAAGTATGAATGCTACGGATATTGCGCCGAGCAGGATGGAAAGAACGAAGCAGGTGGTTAAAAATCTGATGGAAGCCCTACCAGAAGAACGTTATGGCATTGTGATTTTCGCTGGGCAGGCTTATATCCAAATGCCGATTACAACAGATATTGCCGGAGCGAAATTGTATATCGACAATTTAAGTACAGACATGTTAAGTGCGCAAGGAACTTCTATTGGCAATGCGATTGATGTTTCAATGAGTGCTTTCCCTGAAAAGGCACCGAAAAACAATAGAGCTATTGTCATCATTAGTGATGGTGAAGAGCAAGATGAGACCGCGTTGGAGGCAGCGCAACAAGCGCATGATAACGGAGTAATTGTGCACAGTGTCGGTATTGGATCTGGTAACGGAGCTCCGATACCTAATGAAAAGGGCAATCAAGCGGCCGGGTTCAAACAAGATGGAGAAGGACATACGGTTATTTCGCGATTGAATGAAAAAGTCTTAGGTGAGGTGGCTCGTATCGGAGGGGGCAAATATGTTCACTTGGAAAACAGCAAAGAAGAATTAAAGCCTATTGTGGAGCAATTAAGCAAAATGGAAGACAGATTATTGGATGAGAAGCAGTTTACAGCGTATGAGTCGTATTTCATGCACTTTTTAATCATTTCTTTTGTGTTGCTTTTATTAGAAGGATTATTTTTTGAAACACCGAGTAAGTGGTGGACTAATTCGAAGCGTTGGTTGAGTTGGTCGATTGTTTTGATTGCTTGCTTTACGAATAAAAGTGAAGCACAATTGCTCGACACGAAGCCTGCACTCAAACAATTACGACAGGCGAATGAATGGGTAAAGACGAAGCAATTCACGCGAGCGGATAGCCTTTACAAAAAAATCCTGAAACGCGACTCTTCGAACGTAATTGCACATTATAATTTAGCGTGGTCTTTATACGAGCAACAACAATTTGACAATGCTTTATTCCATTACGAAAGTGCCGCACATTACTCAACGGATAGTTTGGTCAAGGCTAAGGCTTTTTTTAATGCGGGCAATTGCAAAATGGAAGAAAGAGAATACCAGCGTGCGATTCAATATTTTAGAAAAGCATTGAAGTTGAATCCTGCAGACGCAGACTTCAGATACAATCTTAGTTATGCCAAGGCGATGTTGGAGGCAGAGAAAAAGAGAAAAGGGAATAATTCTAGCAATAAACCAAAACAAGAGCAGAAAAAAACAGCCCCGAATATCGCTAGTTTGAAGCAGCAGTTAGAAGCGCTCCTTAAAGAAGATAAATTCGAAGAGGCTTTACAATTATTAGAGATTGCTGAACAAAAACAAGGTGATATCGGGGAGCTAAAAGAATACAAGCAACGTTTAAAAGATATTATTGAAATAGAACAATGAGAAAACTATTCCTATATATCATTTTTTGTGTACTCCCCTTTCTTTCGATAGCGGCGAATAAAAGTGCAAGAGCCTATTTCAATGAAGCGGCACGTTTCTATGTTACAAAAGATTTTGGTAAAGCTAAAGCAGCTGTTAGAGAAGGTTTGTGGCAGTACCCGGAGGACGAAAAACTGTTAGCGCTGAAAAAGAAATTAGAAAATCAAGAGAAGGAAGAACAACAACAGCAACGACAGCAAAAGGAAAAAGAACAAGAGAAGAAAGAGCAGCAACAACAGCAGCAACAACAGCAACAGCAACAACAACAGCAACAGCAAAAACAGCAGCAAAAAGAAAAAGGAGGGCAAGGGGCTGAAGGAACGCAGAATAAAGAACAACAGGAGCAAGAACAAAAGAAAAAGGAGGAAGAGCAGAAGAAGAACGGTGAAGGTCAAGAGAGCGAACAGCAAAAAAAGGAACGCGAGGAAAAGGAGAAAAAAGCAGCGGAGGAAGCGCGGAAGAAAGCTGAGGAGGAAAAGAAAAAAGCGGCTGCTAGTCAAAATGGCGGTAATCCTACTTCGAAATCAGAAGAAGGCAAGCAGGCACCAGGAGCTGTGGGCGCAAGTGCCACTAAGCCTGTAATGAGCAAGGAGGAAGCAGAGCGTTTACTACTTGCTTTGCGTAATAAAGAACGTCAGACGAAACAAAAAATAGACCAGAATAAACAAGTCGTGCCTGCAAGTAGACAAGGCAACGATTGGTAAACTGCATTAATATGAAAAGACTACTTAGTTTTTTATTGTGCCTTTTTATCTCCTTCCTCAGCATGGCAGGTGGCATAAAATTTACGGCAAGTAGTACCCGTAATCCAGTACAGGTAGGAGAAAACTTTCAAGTCGACTTCGCAATAGAAAACGGCTCCGTTAGACAATTCATCAATCCCAACTTCGCTCCGTTTCAAGTGATTCAAGGCCCTATACAAGGGACCCGCATCAACGTTGGGATGAACGGTGCAACACAAACACTTACCTTGTCTTATATACTCCGGGCTACGAAAGAAGGGCGATTCACGATACCACCCGCAACAGCAGTGACGAATGCAGGTAATATTGAATCTAACTCTTTCGTTGTACAAGTGAATAAAGCAGCCCCTAGTCAGCCTTCTGCAGGATCAAATAATAACGCAGCTACTAACGGAGCAGATTTATCGAAAAACGTTTTCATACGAATTACGGCAGATAAGAATAGTGTTTATGAAGGAGAACAAGTGACAGTAACCTACAAGGTGTATACTAACGTAGCAATTGTAGGGAGTCAAGTAACGAAGGTTCCATCCTTTAACGGTTGTTGGAACCAAGAATATAAAATACCAGAAGGTGTGAGCGGACAAGAAGTGATTAATGGAACCACCTATAATGTTTTAATATTTAAGCGTGTGGCGCTATTTCCGCAGCATGCAGGGACTTTAGTATTAGATCCTGCAGAAATAAAAATACTCGCTCGCGTTAAGAGCAAACATAAAAGACAAAGTATCATAGATCAGATGTTTGGTAACAACCCAATGTTCAATGATCCGTTCTTTAATGATCCGATGTTTAACGATCCTTTCTTCAATGGCTATGAAGATATACCTTATGTAATCAACTCTGGTTCTTTAAAAATTAATGTTAAGCCACTACCTCCCAACAAGCCAGCAGACTTTAACGGAGCGGTTGGGCGTTTTACTATTACCGCCAAAGCAGACAAGACGAAATTGAGTACTGACGATGCGATCACCTACAAAGTACAAATCAGTGGTACAGGAAATCTCCCAACTTTTGAAGCACCGACATTCATACCAGGTGAAGACTTTGAAACCTATGATCCAAAAACATTAGATGCTTGGGAAAAGGAAGCCTATCCAATCAGTGGAAGTAAAAGTTTTGAGTATGTTATTATTCCTAATGAAAGCGGTAAGATTGATATTGACGGCGCACATTTCTCTTACTTCGATTTAGACAAGCAAGCTTATGTTACGCTTAAAACCGCGCTACTATCCTTGGATATTGCAGAAGGGAAGCACAGCAATTCAGTGAAGATAAATGGTCAAAGTAGAGAAGAATTAAAGTTGTCGAGAAGTGATGTAAAGCCTCTCTTAAACGCTGCTTGGCAGGAGGATTGGAAGCGAGTTATTAAACCGTTCTGGGGCAGTTTTCTGTTTTACCTCTTAATGAGCATCCCGATCATCTTGGCTTTATTACTCTTTATATTCAGAAAGAATGGAGCTGCAATACTGCAACGTTTTGGAAACAACAAAGAGAAACAAGCGATTCATACTGCGCGTAAATACTTGAAACTAGCACAAGATTCGATGAAGTCGAATAA
Organism: Chitinophagales bacterium; assembly: GCA_947452995.1. Classification (GTDB taxonomy): domain Bacteria; phylum Bacteroidota; class Bacteroidia; order Chitinophagales; family CAIODY01; genus JAHEYX01. Next base: position 9,768 of record CANGEV010000002.1, on the reverse strand, counting down.
TACCGAAGCATTTTATCAAAGTCTTGAAAGGTGTATGTGGACGTACTTTGCACAAAAGTGGTCGATGAACACACAACAACAAAACAGAAGCGAGCTGAGCAACTTATTGAATGCACATCATGTCGGCGAAAATTTACACGAACAGATTAATAGTTTATTGAACGAATGTGAAATGGCCTTGTATGCTCCGGGAGCTGTTTCCGTAGATTTCGCTCAAAAAATAAAAGCAGCGACTGATTTAATTGTTCACCTAGAAAATGATTTAAAGCAATGAGAAAGTTCTTCTTTTTTGGGATGATTTTAATTGCGTTCAGTAGCGAATCTATAGCTCGTTCGAGCAATGACAGTCTTTGGAAAGCTGCTGCAGAAGCCTATCGCAACAAAGCCTACGAACAGGCTTTAGTAGATTATGATTCGCTGATTAATAGAGGTTATTCGTCGGCTGTTCTTTTTAATAATGCGGGGAATGCTGCTTTCAAATCAAAGCATTTGGGCAAAGCAGTTTGGTGTTATGAAAAGGCTTATCGCTTAGACCCCTGCAATGAAGAAATTAAATACAACAAAGATTTAATGCGCTATAAGACCTTAGATCGTGTGGAAGAATTACCAAGTATTGCGCCGATCAGATGGCTGAATCGAAGTTCCTTAATAACGTCACCCATTGTTTGGTATTGGCTAGGAATTGTCTTTATAGTTATCTTTGCGCTTAGCTTGTTCCTTCGACACAAAGGGATCTTAAAGAAGGCCTGGTTGTCAGGAATTAGCATCTTCATTGCAATTAACTTATTTGTGCTAGCCTTTACCAGTCATCACCATATTTACGGAAGGGAGATGGCCGTTATTCAATTTCCGAGCGTTGGTATTTTATCCGCTCCAGATGCCACAGGAGTAGAAGTATTTCAATTACATGAAGGAACCCTCGTTGAAATCAAGGGGATGCAAGGCAACTGGCAAAAGATACGTTTAGCCGACGGAAAAGAAGGCTGGATGAGTAAAGAAGCCGCAAGGGGATTTTAATCCTTGCTTACTTTTTCGCGAAGTGTTTCCAGATATAATATACCGGAGCTCCGAGCAATACAATCGTTAAAGAGCCTACTGCAAAATTCGGTTTAACAATTAACAGATTTAAACAGAAAGCTGCAGCAAGAACGATATACAAAGCAGGCAAGACAGGATACCCAAATGCTTTGTAAGGACGCTCAACATCTGGCATTTTCTTACGGAGTATAAACAAGCCAATTAAGGTAAGAATGTAGAATAGAATTACAGCAAACATTACATAATCTAACAGATCGCCGTACTTGCCACTCAAACAAAGTACCGAAGCCCAGATAAACTGCACCCATAATGCGAAGCCGGGCACTCCATTCTTATTATTGAATTTCATCTTATCAAAAAACAATCCATCATTCGCCATTTCTTGATAAACACGAACAGAGGAAAGCACGATTCCATTATTACAACCGAAGGTTGAAATCATAATCAATACTGCCATGATGAAAACAGCGGGATTACCAAAAATCTGCATGGCAGCGGCTACCCCTACTCGATCGTTCGCGGCAAATTGAATACCGGCTTGCACCGTATCAGTGGCACCAGGCGTTCCTTTTATAGGCAATAAAAACAAATAGGCAATATTGGCTAAGATGTACAAAGCACTCACGATTGCTGTACCGAAGAATAAGCTAAGTGGAATATTACGTTTTGGATTTTCGATATCTCCAGCGATGAAAGTCACGTTATTCCATGCGTCGCTACTAAATAGTGAACCTACTAAGCCAACGCCTAGAGCACTCAATAAGGCCATTCCACCTAGCTCTGTAGCCGACCAAGTATTAGTTGTTACGTCAAAATTCAATTTAACGGCATGCCAGGCATCTTGCCAGTTGGCGTTCCAAATTTCACTTTTCCCGAACACAAAAACACCCAAGACAATGATACCGAACAAGGCGATTAGCTTCGTACTGTTGAAGAATAGATTAATAAATTTTCCATATTGCATTCCTGCTCTGTTCAACAAAGTCAGCATTAAAATAGACCCGATTCCAGTGAGCTGCGCTGCATTGATTGCGAAGCTATCATTCAATTGAAAAATGATATTATTCTCGCCTAGTACAGGCCAGATTACACCCGCATACTTTGCAAAGGCTACAGCAACTGCGGCAATACTTCCGCATTGAATCACGACAAAAAGAGTCCAACCATATAAGAACGCTATAAAGTTGTTGAACGATTTCTTAAGGTAAACATATTGCCCACCTGCATCTGGCATCATACCGGCTAATTCACCATAACTAAGTGCGGCAAGCATGGTCATCACGCCAGAAATAATCCATAGTAGTAAAAGCCAGCCGGTACTACCCACCGTCCTACTCATATCTGAGCTCACTAAAAATATCCCAGAGCCAATCATTGAGCCCGCAACAATGAGAGTAGCGTCGAGCAGGTTAAGCTTTTTCTTCATGCGAATTATTTGTTGAGTTTACTTTTCTTCACGCTATAGCCGAAGTAAATTGCGAAGCCGATAGCCAACCAAACAAATAATCGAGTCCAATTCTCCCAACCTAGGCCAGCAATCATCGCCAAGCAAACTACAATTCCTAAAATTGGAACTAAAGGCACTAATGGGGTTTTAAACGGACGAGGTATTTCAGGAGAAGTTTTACGCATCACTATCACACCTATGCAAACCAAGACAAATGCAAATAATGTTCCGATACTCGTCATATCACCCACTACATCACCTGGCAAAAATGTTGCAAAAACACCTACGAACAGGAATAGTAAGAAATTAGATTTAGCAGGCGTTTTGTAACGAGGATGCAATTGACTGAATACAGGCGGTAATAAGCCGTCTTTACTCATTGAATAGAATACACGTGATTGTCCCATTAACAATACCAAGATTACAGAAGAGAAGCCCGCGAGGATAGCGATGGTGATCGCAGTGCTTAGCCATGAATAGCCTTTCATATAGGTAGTAATAGCATAAGCTACCGAAGCTTCATGACCAGCACCTCCTTTTCCGAAGTCTTTATAATTTGCAACACCTGTCAACACATAGGCGAAGACGATATAAAGAATAGTACAAACAGCCAAAGAAACTAAAATACCGATAGGCATACCCTTTTGAGGATCTTTCGCTTCTTGTGCGGCAGTTGAAACGGCGTCAAAGCCGATAAAGGCGAAGAATACAATACCTGCTCCACTCAAAACACCACTCCATCCAAAGTCGCCGAAACCACCTGTATTTTCAGGTACCATTACTGCATGATTAACTGGGTTAATATAATTCCAACCAATCGCAATAAAGATTAAAACAATCGCCAATTTTACGGCAACGATGATATTATTTACAACAGCAGATTCTTTCGTACCGCGCATCAATACTAATGAAATCAATAGTAGGATGAACAAAGCAGGAAGATTCATGATACCATGGGAGCCATCTACCGCCGTTTGAAACGGAGAGTGACAAAGCGCATAGGGTATTTCGAAGCCGAAAAGATTTTGTAAAAGTTTGTTCAAATATTCGCTCCAAGCGATGGCCACGGTGGCAGCACCAAGCGCATATTCCAAAACAAGATCCCAACCGATGATCCAAGCTACCAATTCACCCATTGTAGCATAAGAATAAGTGTAAGCACTACCAGCGATAGGAATCATCGAGGCGAACTCCGCATAGCAAAGTCCGGCAAAGGCGCATCCTATGCCTGCTATGATAAATGAATAAATTACACCAGGCCCCGCGTGCATTCCGGCAGCGGCAGCTGTACGTACAAATAATCCGGCTCCGATGATTGCACCAATGCCTAAAGCAATGAGCGCCATTGAGCCTAAAGAGCGTTTCAAACTGTGTTCAGATTCTGCAGATTCAGCCAAAAGGTCGGCTACGTTCTTTTTGCGGAATAAATTCGCCATGTTGTGGTTTTTAGGTTTTTATAAAGAAAATAAAATTTCCCGTAACTTCATAATTATGTAACTTCAATGTATGAAGCGTTTACTCTTTTTATTCGTTCTGCTCTTGCCTAGCCTAAGCTATGCTCAATTCGATAAACGTCAAAAAGGCAATTCAACGGAAAACAATCAAAACTCCTCGAACAGTCAACGTAATGACAAAGATCAGCAAGAGGACGTAAAAGGATTTGATCCGTCTAAACTGGTAATTAGTCCAATAATAGGTATGCGCTTTAACCCAACACTTGTTCAACTACAACCAAAGGTTGGTTATCGTTTCCATGAGCGTTTGATGGCGGGCGTTTCCTTTAATTACATTTATTATAAGGACTTCTATTTTGATCAGCGTTTTAACACTAACAGAACAGACAAAGGACGCACATTAGGGGGTGGAATCTGGGGGCAGTATCAAGTCTTCAATTTCTTATCTGCTGCGGCCGACATCGAAATGAATTCCTACAAATACAGCGTTGCAATGGTAAATTACAATGTGACGGAACCTATTAAATGGTACCCTTCGGCCTTAGTTGGTGCCGCCTTAGGAGTGAATGGCTTCTATATTAAATTTCAATACGACCTACTTCAAATGAACCCTAACTATCAAAATAGATTCGTTAGTTCATTTGGGTTTTTCTTTTAGCGCATAGGTTTTTGTACCTTTGCAAAATGGAACTTACTGCATTATCCGCTATTAGTCCGGTAGACGGCCGCTATCGCAAGCAAACAAGTGCTCTAGCACCTTATTTTTCAGAGTTTGGCTTGATTCATTATCGTGTAAAAATGGAGATCGCGTATTTATTAGCCTTACGCGCGGTGCCTGAAACACGGATGGGACAACTAACGGAGACGCAGGTTAAAGCCATTGAAGGCATTGCAGCTAATTTCACGGAAGCGGATGCATTAAAAATTAAAAGTACAGAAGCCATCACCAATCATGATGTGAAGGCAGTAGAATATTTTATCAAAGAGAAATTAGATGAGCTTCAATTACAATCTGTAAAGGAGTTTGTTCATTTCGGCTTGACTTCTCAAGATGTCAATAATACCAGTATTCCTTGGTCGATTAAAGACTTTTTACATGGTCATTATATTCCTGCGATGAAGGAATTGACCAGCATGTTGCGTACACAAGCGGTAGAATGGATGGACATTCCGATGTTAGCACATACACATGGTCAACCTGCCTCTCCTACTCGCTTGGGTAAAGAATGGATGGTTTTTGTAGAGCGTTTGGAGGTGCAGTTGAGGAATTTAGAGGCGATTCCTTTCAGTTGTAAATTCGGAGGCGCAACGGGTAATTTCAATGCACATCATGTGGCTTACCCGCAAGTTGATTGGATAAGTTTTGCAAATGGATTTACCAAAGCGTCAATGGGATTGGATCGTCAGCAATTTACCACGCAAATTGAGCATTACGATCAATTGGCGGCGGTGATGGATAATTGCAAACGCATCAATATTATTTTGATGGATTTCTGCAAAGATGTGTGGCAGTATATTTCGATGGAATATTTCCGTCAGAAGATAAAGGCGAATGAAGTTGGTTCGAGTGCAATGCCACATAAGGTAAACCCGATTGATTTTGAAAATGCGGAAGGAAATTTCGGAGTAGCGAATGCGTTATTGGAACATCTTTCACATAAATTGCCGATTTCACGTTTGCAAAGAGACTTAACGGACAGTACCGTTTTAAGAAATGTCGGTGTGCCATTTTCGCACATGATCATTAGTTTGAATTCTATTCAAAAGGGCTTAGGGAAGTTAATTTTAAATGAAACGGCCTTAAGAAATGATTTGGAGAATAACTGGATGGTAGTTGCGGAGGCGATTCAAACTATTTTGAGAAGAGAACAATATCCTAATCCTTATGAGGCTTTAAAGGCCTTGACACGTGGCGCAGAGAAAATGAATGCCGAAATTTTGCATGCATTCGTAGATGGTTTGGAGGTGAGCGATGCGGTGAAAGCAGAGTTAAAAAATGTTACGCCTTATAACTACATCGGTATAGTAGCGAAGCACTAATATGCGTGAGGATTTAAAAGAAAATATCGACTTCTATTATAATGAACAAGGCTATATGGTATTCACCGAAGCCTATCATTTAAAGCGTGGCTATTGCTGTGATACAGGTTGTAAACATTGCCCCTTTAAAAAAGATAAGAAGCCGAAAAAGCGACTGTGGGAAGACAATAAAAATGAATGATGAATGATGAATATTGGATGATTGATTGTTTAATTTAAAGTGTATTTATTAGAATAAATAAAAAAACAATTTACATGATCCGTCGTGGAAATATAGGAGATGTGGCATTGCTACAAAACATTGGAGCCAAGACCTTCGATGATACCTTTGGAAATACATGCACCAAAGAAGACATGCGCGGTGTGTTGGAAAAATATTTTAATTCAAAACAGTGTTTGCAAGAGTTACAAGACGAGAATGATTACTTTTTTTTCTTTGAGGAAGCAGGAACTGTTAAGGGATATATGCGCATCAATGCGAAGCATAGCTGTCCGATAGAATCCTATCAAGACAAAAAAAATATAGAGCTTGTTCAACTCTACGTATTAAAAGAATTCCATGGTGCTGGTGTGGCACAAGCGCTCATGAATTTCGCGTTAAATTTTGCGCGAGAACGCAATAATGAAATCATCTACTTGTCGGTATGGGAATATAACTTCCGTGCACGCGGCTTTTATGAAAAGAACGGCTTTAAGAACACTGGCATAGAGAACGACTTCCCTTTAGGTTCTACCCCACAGACAGATTATTGGTTTGTCAAGGAATTGTAGTAATTCCAACAACATCTAAATCGTTTTTACTGATTCAGATGTTTACTTTTCCCAATCCAGCCGAGATGCGTACGATCAAAATTATCGAGATATTTTAAGCCGTAGCCGAAGATGCGGTCGAAGGTGGAGTGTGCAAGAAAAATCAGGGCAATTTGCGTTAGCCATTCTAGTTTGCAAAAATAGCCTATCGCCATTGAAGCAATCAAGATACCTTGGTGATGAAAGAAATTATAGGCCATCGCACCCAATTTTTTAGTAATTAAATAAAGCGCAAAGGCTACATCGGGTACAAAGAAAAGCGATAAGAATATGCCCCATTTACCAGGAAAGAAATAGAAATAGGCACTTGTAAACAAAGCGCATAATGCAAGTGATTCGAGCTTTAAAATGTATTTCAAAGTGCGATAAAATTAATTAGTGAATTTTCCCTTTTTCCATAACAAGCTTAAAAGCTTCTTCCCATGTTGGTAGGGTTTCCGCTTCGTAACCATAGCTTCGTCCGGTAGCAATTTTATGAAACGTTTTCATAGCCGTAAGATGCGCACCAGCGCGTAGATATACAAGCATTTCCTCGCGTGAATTCCAAGAGGACAGTGTACAGTGATAGACATCTATTTTTTTTACGTCAGCTGAAAGTAAGCCTTTCGCTTGTTTTGCTTGATTAAAAGAAGGAATAGCATGTATCCAAAAACGGATATATCCTATGATTCCTTTAGGCTTAAGTGCCGTGAGCGAGATGTACATTTTAAGTAACCTTAGTGGTGTTTATAAATTTGAATTCGATGCCAAGTCAAGGCCTATTGAAGACGCAGACTGAAAGCGAAGTTAATAATGAACAATGAATGTTGAATGATAATTTCGAGTGGCTAGCCTCCCCCGTTTTGTTGCGAGCGTTCTTAATTTTTAATTCTTAATTTTCAGACGCTATCGTTCGTGTATTCAAGAACGAAACAAACTTTTAATAGAAAAATTAAATTCACGCTACATAATAGCTTGCTTTACTTTTAGTTTTTGATAAAGTCCTTCAAACTTTGTTTTCTGAGCAACAAGAGTATCTCCGCTTATCCTAGCTTTTTTGGCACACCATACAGCAGGAATGGCCAGTTTGCCTTTTGCTAAAGAATACATCCAGAATAGATCAATAAAATTGATAAAAAGATTGAATCTATAAAATAAGGTGGCTTTCTCTGTTTGAAAACCCAAATTACTTAATTGTCTTTCACTAAAAAAATAGGACGTCCCAATGATATTTACAGATGCTGGAATGCAATTATTTTCTATTTGATCTATCAGCTGCAACAAACCTTCAATCTGCCACACAAGCACTCGATTCCGCCATTCTGTTCCTTTACTAACTTTTTGAAAAAGAAAAAAATAATCAAAACTTGTTCCGCTATGCAAATCAATTTTTTTGTCATTTGCCATGTATCCTAAAAGCATAGGAGAATAATACTGATAAACCCCTACCAATTTAAAAAATGGAGTGAATGCGAATTGGGCTACCGGAACATAAACAATGAACAGCAAATAAAACAGCGGCTGCTCTTGCCCATTTTCAATAATAGTAATCGCGATTGAAAATCCTATCAGCAACAGAATGAAGGACTCCAACCAAACTAAAAACTTCGCCTGCTTATAAAAACTATTCATTCTCTAATGGTATAAAAAAACCACTCAAAAGTACGCAAGGTGGCACTATGTTGCACTCTAGTGCTCACTTAAATTATCTTCAATCTAGAAACCTTTCCTTCAACTCTGCACTCGGAACCATACAGACTTCTCTTCTCCCAAATATCTTGTATCGATTCTTGGCGAATTGTTGATATAGCAAATCACGAACAGGACGCGGTATGATTCTAAGAATTAAAAGCACTCGAGGAAAGCCATTTAGTGTTTTTACAATCTCCAACAGTGCAGTGGATTTCGTATAAACCTCTTTTGAATGCCTGATGAAAACAATCGAATTCAAATCTTCAGGATTCAATTGAAGAGACTTCAATCTTTTTATAGCATACTCACTTTGCAAAGACGCAAATCTTAGCTGATTCGCTTTGTCCAATCGAATAAGTCGCAGCACACTTGCATTGCAGAAATTACAGACGCCGTCAAATAAGACAATATTCATAAGTCGAATGATTAAAATTAGCTTAGCTAGCTCATTTTTGTTATCTGAACTGAAAGTAAATAACACATTTCATTTCAATAAGGTTGAATACGTACTTATAAAAATAAAAAGCCCCACATTGCTGTGAGGCTTTTAGCTCCTGCTTCGGTCCCGATACTTCGGGATGAACCTGAGACCCTCTGATTAATCCCGCACATGCGGGACTCTAACCAACTGCGCTAACGACCACACAAAAATAAAAAGCCCCACATTGCTGTGAGGCTTTTAGCTCCTGCTTCGGTCCCGATACTTCGGGATGAACCTGAGACCCTTTGATTAATCCCGCACATGCGGGACTCTAACCAACTGAGCCAAAGCTTGTGTCCCAACAAAATCATCTATACACATTCTTTCTATTAACGATCTAGATTTTTGTCGTTTAATGAAACGTTCAATTTTAATGGCCGAAGACTCACTATCAACCTTAAATACTGATTTAAGCACCCAATCCTTTGCTCGACCTGTATACTTTTCTTTGCCATTGCTATTGTGTTGAGACAACCGAGCCCACGGATCGGAGGAATACCCAACATAATACTTATCAATGTTCTTCGAATAATTTATATAAATAAAAAAATCCTTCATCATAAAAAAATCGTTCCCGTGTGTCCTGCTTCGGTCCCGATGCTTCGGGATGAACCTGAGACCCTCTGATTAATCCCGCACATGCGGGACTCTAACCAACTGCGCTAACGACCACACAAAAATAAAAAGCCCCACATTAAGTGAGGCTTTTAGCTCCTGCTTCGGGCCCGATACTTCGGGATGAACCTGAGACCCTCTGATTAATCCCGCACGTGCGGGACTCTAACCAACTGAGCTAACGACCTCACAAAAATAAAAAAAACCACATT
>CANGEV010000001.1 GCA_947452995.1 Chitinophagales bacterium | reverse complement strand
TGAACACGTATACACAATGTAATGGTCCTGCGAAAATCGATGGTACTTTCCATGGTGCATTCGAACATAACGGACGTTATTTTGTAGATGCAGAATTTACAGATGTAACAAGCTTCACAGATAATACTCCAGTAGACGGTAACGTTCACGAAGTGGTATTGAATGAAGTAAGTGATATGAACGCGGTATTGAACGGATCAGGCGTTAAAGTAGCTACAAACGGCGAAGAAAACGGTGCATTCGAATTAATCCCTAACCCAACAAGCGACAATGTATTTGTAGAATATAACTTAGCAAATGCAGGTCGTGTAGTAATTCGTGTGATGAATATCCAAGGTAAAGTGGTGAAAGAAGAGGTGTTGGATAATAGCAATGCGAGTGGTGCAGTTCAAATCGATCTAAGCGATGTACAAAGCGGCGTATATATGGTAAGCGTAGATGCTCCAGGATACAAAGCGACAAAACGTTTGGTAGTCACTAAATAAGTTTTGTAAGTAACAAATAAAAAAGCCTCAGTCGAATGACTGAGGCTTTTTTATTTAATTAAGAATTAAGATTCCGACTTGTCGGGAAAGAATTAATAATTTAGAATGAATTCTAGCTATAGAATTTTATCAGACCTTCAATTGGCGATTTTGCTACAAGAGTCAATTGAAAATTGTATTTTTCTAAGGACGCTTTCAATTCGTTTTGAAAATAGTAAGCTATGCTTCCTACCGCTCTAAATTCAGTTGTGAAATTTCGGTAATCCAAACAATTGTTTTGAATCATCTGCTCAAATCGCTCTTGCACAATTTGCTTTAAGCTTATGTTGTTCAAATGGTCTTTAAATGCAGTTAAAATACCCGCTATTGCCTTGTTTGGCGCAGCGTGGCTATAGATGTATGAAATTGGATCTTGGATGTTTTGAGTGACGAAGTATTGGCTCAATAGCTCGCTTAAATCTGGCGTCAATTGATTGTGCAAGTATTTAGCAAGTAAGATTTTTCCTAGATCGGTTCCACTTCCTTCATCTCCCAAAAGATAACCAAGCGATGGAGTTTTAAAGCTTATTTTTTTGCCATCGTAATAGCCTGTGTTTAATCCGGTTCCGAGGATAAGTATGTTGCCTTTATCATTGCCATATAGGCCTTTTGCCGCACCTATAATGTCTGAATCAATTTCTAGTTTGTCGCGGATTTCAAACGTCTGTAAAAGTGCTTCTTTAATTTTATTATTAGTCGCTTTATTTCTACAACCAGCGCCGAAGAAATGAATTTCTTGAATTTGTTTTGGGAAGTGAATGGAGACTTCTTTCCAAACTTTTAAGATACTTTGAACATCGGGTAAAACACTCGGGTTTGTGCCCGCACATTGAAATTGTTGGATCTGTGTTCCTTGAATAAATGCCCAGTCAATTTTACTTGAACCGGCGTCGGCCACTACTATCATCTTGTTAATGCTTGTTATAAGATAAAATTAAAGCAATTTGTGAGAAATAAACAGCTTATTAATTACTTTTATCCTCCGATTCTGAAATTCTAAAATCGAATTAAGCAAAAAATGTCAAACCGTTACAGCGACCTAGTTCATCAGACTTTTGATTTTCCTCAAGATGGATTCAAAGTACGTGATAATAGATTATTTTTTCATGATATTGACATTTTGGAAATTACAAAGAAATATGGAACGCCACTAAAGCTTACGTATTTGCCTAAAATAAGCGACCAGATTCAGTCGGCTAAGAAGATGTTTGCGAAGGCTTTTAAGCAGCATAAATATGAAGCGGAGTACAATTATTGTTATTGTACGAAGAGCAGTCATTTTAACTTTGTATTGGAGGAAGCGCTAAAGAATGATATTCATTTAGAAACATCTTTTGCGTTCGACTTAGAGATCATTAAGCGTTTGTATAAGCGTAAAAAAATTACGAAGCAAACGAAGATTGTGTCGAATGGATACAAGACTAAGGCGTACACGCGTCGTTTGAGTCAGATGATCAATGAAGGGTTTAATGTTACGCCAATTTTGGACAACAAGGAGGAGTTTAAGGATTACGATAAAATGGTGAAGACCAAGTGTAATATTGGCATTCGAATTGCGGCGGAAGAGGAACCACAGTTTCAGTTTTATACATCTCGACTCGGTATTCGTTCTAAAGATATAGTGAATTTTTATTTAGCGAAGATTAAGGATAATGATCGTTTCGATTTGAAGATGTTGCATTTCTTTATCAACACGGGCATTAAAGATGATGCGTATTATTGGAGTGAGTTGAATAAAGCTTTGGATGTGTATTGCAATTTGAGAAAGGAGTGTGAGACCTTGGATTCAATTAATATCGGAGGCGGTTTTCCAATTCGAAATTCATTGAATTTTACGTATGATTATGATTACATGATCAATGAGATAGTATTACAAATTAAGAATGCTTGTAAAAGAGCAAGAGTTCCTGTACCGCATATCTACACGGAGTTTGGAAGCTTTACGGTAGGGGAGAGTGGGGCTGCAGTTTATAGCGTATTGGATCAAAAATTGCAGAACGATAATGAATTGTGGTATATGATTGATTCGTCTTTTATTACGACCTTGCCTGATACTTGGGGCATTGGACAGAAGTTTATCATGTTGCCGATTAATAAGTGGGAAGAAGAGTATCACCGTGTAAACTTAGGTGGATTGACCTGTGATAGTCATGATTATTATAATTCCGAAGCAAATATTGCGCAGATTTATTTACCTAAAATTTCTAAGAATGAGCCATTGTTTATTGGGTTCTTTCATACAGGTGCATATCAAGAATCATTGAGTGGTTATGGTGGTATTAAACATTGTTTAGTACCTGCTCCAAAACATGTCTTAATTGATCGAGATGAAGACGGTAAAATCACGACTAGATTATTCCGTAAAGAACAAACGGCGGATTCGATGATGCGAATTTTGGGATATTAGAAAATTTGTTTAAATTCAATTATTAAACCACTTTAAAAACTTTTACAAATGAAGAAAATTAGCCTTCTTTTTTTGGTTGGGTTTTCTGCAATATTCAGTGCTAAAGCGCAATATTGGATGATTCCTAATCCAAATGCAGGTAACAATCCTGGAGGATTGAATACCTACGTTGAACAACCAAGCACTGCTGCTGCTCCATGGACGACTATTCAAGCTACAAGTGCTACTGCAGCATGGTCTCCAGTTCAAACAATTCCATTCACGTTTCAATTCAATGGAACAACAGAAACAAGCTTTAAAGTTTCTACTTCTGGTGTTTTAACGTTTGATGTTGCAACTGCATTAGCTGCTCCGGCAAGTACAAATGCTGTATTACCTGATGCAAATATCCCTGACAAGTCTATTTGTGTTTGGGGTTTACAAGGTTCAGGAGCGAATGATAAAATTATCACAACCGTTTTAGGAACCGCTCCTAATCGTCAATTGTGGGTTTCTTTTAATTCTTATAGCCATGCAAGCTCTGCAACCATTTATACATATTGGTCTATAGTATTGGAAGAGACGTCTAACAAAATTCATATCATCGATCAACGTACCGGCAACTCTACTGGTGCTGCAGTAACATTAAATTTGACAGCGGGTCTTCAATTTAATAGCACTTCAGCAATGTCTGTTCCTGGTTCTCCAGCATTAAACTCTGCATCTAATCCTTCTTTGGATGATGCGTCTGATAATAGCTATTGGACTTATGTTCCAGGTACACAACCAGCAGATGAAATTATGTTGGTGGATGTTACGCCACATGATGGAGCACCTGCATCTTACGTAGTTACCCCTGGCAACTTACCATTGTCTGCTAAGGTAGTTAACTATGGTACAAATACTATCACTGGATTTACCTTCACTTATGATGATGGTAGTGGTCCGGTTAGCGATGTGAAAACAGGTTTGAGTATCGCTCCTTTCCAAACCTATACGTTTACTGTATCTCCATCTGTTCCTGTAACAGCTACCGCCCACAAAGGCATCAACTGTGTTGTTTCAATGACTGGTGATGCTGATATGATGAATAACTACTTCGTTACAGGTGTTACGGGGGCTGCTTTTGCTCCGGTACATAATGTAACTTTCGAAGAAGGTACGGGTACTTGGTGTGGATGGTGTGTGCGTGGTATGGTATATATGGATTCAATGGCTAAAGTTCATCCTGATGCTGTTCTAGTAGCTGTGCACAACAATGATCCTATGACTGTTACTACGTATGATGCTGGTGTAGGTACGCTTATCAGCGGTTATCCTACGGTATTAATTGATCGTAAAGAATCGGATGATCCTTCTGCTATGTTTGCGCAATACACTGCACATAAGCCTGATTTTGGTTTTGCGGACTTGAACTTGACGAATACATTGTCAGGTTTAAAATTAACGACTCAAGTTTCTTCTCACTTTGCAGTAGATTTAACTGGTTCTAACTATCAATTGGCCTACGTAATTACTGAAGATGATGTACATGGTGGTCCTGACGGAAGTACTTGGGATCAACATAACTACTACAGTTCTGCGTCTCAAAATATTGCATTAAGCGGTGCTGGATTTAATTTCCAAAACGAACCTGCAACTATTCCTGCATCTCGTATGTATTATGATTTCGTTGCTCGTTCTATCGACAATAGCTTCACTGGTAAAGCGGGTTCTATCACCACGCCAGTAACTGCAGGATCAACTCAAAACTATTCTTTCACTTATACTATTCCTGCAGGAACTGATCCGTTGAAATTAACTGCCAAAGTGTTGTTGATTGATGCAGCTCAAGGAATCGTATTAAATGCAGCGCAACAAAAAGTTACTTACCCTGCAAGTGTAAGTAGTAATACTGATTTGCAAAACAACGTTTATATGTATCCTAATCCTGCTTCTGATCGTGTTTCTGTATACGTTCAAAGCAATAAAGGGTCAAATTTCCGTGTAGATGTAGTGAACATGTTAGGTCAAGTTATCTTAACTGAAACATCAACTACCGCAACTGGTAATGTATTGTTGAATACTTCGAATTTAACTGCTGGTCAGTATATGGTTCGTGTAAGCAATGGTGCAGAACAAACTACTTTGAAATTGACTAAGAACTAATCTTAATTAGTTTCTCAATAAAAAAAGCGCATCCGTTTGGGTGCGCTTTTTTTATTTAAAATAGTTGCGTTAGGCCTGGTTAAATGCTAAGCGCATACCATTCATACACTCGTCGAATTTTCCATTTTCAAATACTAAATGTCCGTTAACAAAAGTATGTGTTACGACTCCTTGCAAGGTGTTTCCTTCCAACGGGCTCCAACCACATTTGTATAGGATGTTTTCTTTAGTGACTTTATAGGTTGATTCGGTATCTACTAGTACTAAATCTGCAGCATAGCCTTCTCGGATAAAGCCTCTGTCTTTCACTCTGAAAATTGTAGCCGGAGCATGACACATTTTCTCCACTATCTTTTCTAAGCTGATTTTACCTTCCTTGTAAAAGCCCAACATCATATTCAGGCTATGTTGTAATAAAGGCAATCCACTAGGGGCAGCTAAGCCTGGTAATTGTTTTTCTTCCCAGGTGTGTGGTGCATGATCAGTAGCAATGAGATCGAGCTTATTATCAAGCATGGCTTCGAATAAAGCCTTTTTGTGATGCGGGGCTTTAATGGCAGGATTACATTTAATTAACGCACCTAAAGTATCGTATTGTGTTGAATCAAAATGCAAATGATGGACACAAATTTCTGAAGTGATATGTTTTTGCGCGAGTGCTTTTAAAACTTCTTCTGTAGAAGCGTTTCGGTCGACCACACTTTCGAATAGTTGTATTTCATCCGCTGTAGAAATATGAAATACATTTAATCGAGTGCCATATTTTTTTGCTAGTGAAACAGCAATTGAGGAAGAGGCCAAACACGCTTCTTCGTTTCTAATGATAGGGTGTTGCTGAATTGGAATATTCTCTCCGTATAGCGCTTTTGCTTTTTCGGTATTTGCTTTAATAATTTGTTCCGATTCACAATGAGTCGAGATAACAAGTGGGGTATTTGAAAATACTTTGTTTAGCGTGTTTTCATCGTCCACTAGCATATTGCCTGTTGACGAGCCCATAAATATTTTTAGTCCGCATACTTCTTCTCCATTCGTTCGCATTACTTCGTCGTAATTATCATTGCTCACGCCCATATAGAAGGAGTAATTCGCTAAGGAAGTTGTGGATGCGATGTCATATTTCTGTTGTAAGAGCGCTTGCGTCGTTGCGGGAGGGTTGGTGTTTGGCATTTCCATAAAGCTTGTTACACCGCCTGCAATACCCGCTTTTGCTTCAGAATAAATAGTCGCTTTATGTGTAAGTCCGGGCTCTCGAAAATGAACTTGATCGTCGATTATCCCAGGCATTAGCATTTTGCCATTGGCATCAATTTCAATGCAATTTGTTGCAGATTGAATCTGTGACGAAATTTTTTCAATTCTACCGTCTTTGATTAAGACATCGCCGTGGAATTTAGTTCCATCATTAACGATTAGCGCGTTTTTAATAAGATAAGTATGCATTGTATAAAGTTAGTGATAGCGGATTTGAAATGAAAGCTTTATTTTGCATAATGATTCAATATTTAGCTTTAGGTGATTCTTATACAATAGGGGAATTAGTAGAGAAACAGGAACGGTGGCCTTATCAGATGCGTGCGCTTTTGCTTGCGAAAGATATTCATCTGGCAGAGCCTCTTACGATAGCCACCACAGGATGGACGACAGACGAGCTATCTAAGGGTATTGACGAGGCGAATATCGAAGGACAAACCTTTGATTTGGTAAGTTTGTTGATTGGTGTTAATAATCAATATCGTGGAAGAAGCGTAGAGAATTATGTTGCGGAGTTGAATGCGTTAATTGATCGCGCCGTAGCATTTGCAGACGGAGATGCTTCTCGCGTTTTTATGGTTTCTATTCCTGATTGGGGACATACTCCTTTTGCGAAGGAAAATAGTCGCGACGCAGTGCTTGTTGCAAAGGAAATAGATGCCTATAATCTGGCCAAGGCACAGCAGGCAGAAAAAAGAGGAATTCGATATGTTGATATTACAGGGATATCTCGTGAGGAACACGAAAATTGGCTAGCATCAGATGCCTTGCATCCCGGAGCCGCTCAATACACTGCATGGGCGAAAAAAATCGCACCCGTAGTAGCTTCTATGCTTCAGATATAAGTATTAAATCAACTGTCTGCCCACTGCACTTGCTATCACTTTCATTTCACCATGTAACTGCGTGAATTGAGCATGATCTAATTGTTGTGAAGCATCCGATTTAGCCACTTTAGGATTTGGATGTACTTCGATTAGTAATCCATCGCAACCAAAGGCCACCGATGCTTTTGCTAAATCAGGTACTCCATATGCATAACCCATGGCGTGGGATGGATCGAGGATTACAGGCAAATTAGTATATTCCTTCAAATAAGCTGCACCACAAAGATCGAAGGTGAAACGGGTTTTTGTTTCGAAGGTACGTATACCTCGTTCACACAACATGACTTGTTCATTTCCGGCACTAAGAATAAATTCTGCTGCTTGTACAAATTCTTGAAGTGTAGAACCAAAGCCTCTTTTGAGTAAAATTGGTTTGTTGATTTGCCCACAACGACGTAAGATGCTATGATCATACATTGCCTTCGCACCAATCTGAATAATGTCTGTGTGCTCTATTACTTCTTCAATATGAGAAGAGTCTTTAACTTCGGTAATTACTTTTAAGCCATATTTCTCTCTCATCTTAGAAAGTAATAAGAGACCTTCTAATCCTAATCCTTGGAAAGAATAAGGAGAGGTGCGCGGCTTATAGCAACCTGCGCGCAAGGTATTAATACCAAGGCTTACTAGCATTTCAGCACTTTGCATGATTTGCTCTTCACTTTCTACGCTACAAGGACCTGCAATAACAACGGTGTTTTTTGTTTGTCCGCCAACGCTTGATTTGCCCCATTGTACCAAACGTGTTTCTGGGAGATACTTTTTGGAAGCGAGTTGGATATCACTTTCCATAGCCCAGTATCCGCTACTTTTTCCTGTAAGAATACTTGGAAGTTCCTTAACGGCAGACGGTGTTACAAGAATAAAAAATGATCCATTGAAAGCAATAGTAGATGACGTAGCATGCGCTAATTCTCTCGCCTCTAATTCTGTGATGTTGTTGTTTAAATGTACAATCATATTATAGTTCTCCTTTAATCAGTTGAGTAAATAATACCGCTCCTTTGAGTCTGTTTTGTGAATCGACTACGGGTAGGTATTGTATGGGGAAGTCAATCTGATGAATTAACTCCAAAAGTGTGTGAATTGTTGCAGTTTCTTGAATTTTTAATGGCGTTCTGTTTATTAATTGATGCACATCAATGTTCGGCCATGCTTCCCATTGCTTTAATAATCCTTTACGGATATCTGCATTCGAAATTAAACCTGTTAAAACACCTTCTGCATCGCAGATACAGGTGAAGGCCATTTTATAATCGTCGATTGATTGCAAGGCTTTTTTCAATGATAGTTCCTTCGCGGCAAGTACGGGCATATCTTCTAAAGAAAGCATAAAGTCGCTGACTTGATAATGCGAACCTACCATCGGGCGATGTAGCTGAAGTAAGGCAGCACCTAGCGTCTCTTGTTTGAAAAGATAAGAGCCGACAACTGCAGTTTGTATGCCGAGATGACGTAGAATAAAACTTACCTCTGCATTCACGCCACCATCCACTTGAATGGGGGTATTGGGGAAACGTTTTTGGAATTGACGGATCCGTTGAAAGGTCGTTTTATCGAAGACGCCGCCTGATTGACCAGGGGTGGTGGTCATAAGTAGGATATAGTCGCACTGGGTCTGATACGTTTCAAAGATTTCTATTGAAGTGGCAGAAGTAATGGCAAGGCCTATTTTATAAGACCTTTCGACTGGAAAATGTACAGGCGATCTAAAGTTTTCGTATTGAAAAGAAACTTGTGCCGGATTGGCTTTGGCAATAGCTTCGAAATATTGTTCAGGGTTTGAGGATATGATATGTAAATCGACGGGTGTTTGACTTAGTTCTTTAATTTGCGTGATGTCTTCAAATACGCGTAAATCGTCATTGCAATCTACATGCAGTAAATTGACGCCATGATTATCCAGTTCTTTAAGAAGCGTGGGTAATGATTCTGCTTTTGCACTATATATCGAAGCCGAGATTTTCATTCTTTATCAGTCTGTAAAAATACGATTTCAAAACGGGAAATAATACGATTAATCACGACTAAATGCGCTATTTTTGTAAACTAAATTATAATACATGAAACAGGCAACGAAGTTGATACATGCCGGCGTTGAACCGGATCCAAGTACTGGAGCTATTATGACTCCGATTTTTCAAACCAGTACCTTTGTTCAAGCGGGTCCGGGCGAACACAAAGGCTATGAATATGCACGCAGTCAGAATCCTACA
The DNA here is from genome assembly GCA_947452995.1 of Chitinophagales bacterium. Taxonomy (GTDB): domain Bacteria; phylum Bacteroidota; class Bacteroidia; order Chitinophagales; family CAIODY01; genus JAHEYX01. The sequence continues at coordinate 466,912 of CANGEV010000001.1, read as the reverse complement.
AGAAAGGCTCTAGAAGGAGCATTGGCGGCTATTGAAAATGGAAAATACGGATTAAGTTTTAGTTCGGGTGTAGCTGCAACTGACGCGGTAATTAAACTGTTGTCACCTGGTGATGAAGTGATTTGTGCGAATGACATGTATGGAGGGACATATCGTTTGTTTACGAAGATTTTTGAAAAGTTCGGTATTAAGTTTCATTCGGTGAATATGCAGGATGCGAGCGCAATTGAACCTTTTATTAATGAGAATACTAAATTGGTATGGACTGAAACGCCTACTAATCCATTGATGAATATATGTGATATTGCTGCTTTAGCGCACATAACAAAGAAGCATAATATTTTGCTTTGCGTTGATAATACCTTTGCTACTCCATATCTGCAAAATCCGTTAGATCTTGGCGCAGATATTGTGATGCATTCTGTTACCAAATATTTGGGTGGTCATAGTGATGTTATTCAAGGGGCTTTGGTGATGAATTCTCCTGAGTTACATGAGAAATTATATTTCATTCAGAAGTCGTGTGGTGCTGTTCCAGGACCATTCGACTGTTTCTTGGTTTTGCGTGGAATCAAAACTTTACATGTACGTATGCGTGCGCATTGTGAGAATGGTGAGTTGATTGCCCATTATTTACGTAATCATCCAAAAGTGAAGCGTGTTTACTGGTGTGGTTTCAGTGATCATCCGAATTTTGAAATTGCAAAGAAACAAATGCGTGGATTTGGTGGGATGATGAGTTTTGAGTTGAAAGATGAGAGCGTTGAAGCAGCAAAGAAAGTATTGAAATCGACCCATCTTTTTGCGTTGGCAGAATCTCTAGGCGGTGTTGAGTCTTTGATCAATCATCCTGCTACCATGACGCATGCGTCAATTCCAAGGGAAGAGCGTTTGAAAAATGGCTTGAGTGATGGTTTGATTCGCTTGAGTGTTGGCATTGAAGATGCAGAAGATTTGATTGCTGATTTAGAAAATGCGTTGAAGTAAATTATAAGATGCTTTAAAATAAAAAAGCCTCAGTCGATTGACTGAGGCTTTTTTTATTCGGGAACATTCGCCCTTTTTTTATAAAGAATGAATCGTTAATTCAATTGTTATACATTTTATTGTGTCTTAAATATAATAAAAAATCTGATTTTGCGTTAATAAATAGAAATCAAGTATAAAAATGAAACAGTCTGAGTTTTGGTTTTTTGATAAAAAAGAAATGTTGCTATTAGTAATTATTTTCGCAAGCTTATGCTTAAGTTTCGGATGGGTAAATCTTTCTAATTACAATTCTGGTAAGGTTTATAGGTTGCTTGGCGATACGACAGTTGCCGTTAAAATATCTGGTAATCGGCTAGCGTTGAAGCAGGAATATCGTGCTGGTTCGGTTAATAAACGGATCGGCGAAAGGAAGTTGATTCAAAAATTGGAATTAAACAGTGCCGATTCTGTACAATTAGAGGCCTTGCCGATGATTGGTGCAAAGCTCGCCCAGCGAATCATCCGTTATCGTGATCGATTAGGAGGCTTTTATTCGGTGGATCAATTGAAAGAGGTATATGGATTACGAGATTCTTGCTTCGGGGTGGTCAAGAATAGGGTATGGGTGGATAGTTTGAAAATAAGGAATTTATCTGTCAATAATGCAAGTTTGGAAGAGCTAGGTCATCATCCTTATATTGGTTTTAAGAATGCAAAAATAATTTGCCGCTATAGGCAGGAGCACGGAGGAATACAGAGTGTGGCAGAACTTATTCAAATTAAGGGAACGCTGTTTGAAAAAAGCAAAATGTGGACTATTTACCTTGTTTATCCGTAAAATGTAGCGCATTTATCGTATTTTTGCGTTCCTAAATTTGCATTTGTATGATGAATTTTGCTTCTACTGAAAATCAGAAAATGATTGCTGAAACCGTGCGTGATTTCGCTAACAAAAATATACGCCCTTACATGATGGATTGGGACGAAACGCAACATTTTCCACGTGAGTTATTTACGAAGATGGGAGAACTTGGTTTGATGGGGGTTTTGGTGCCGACAGAATATGGAGGAAGTGGTTTTGGCTATTTGGAATATTACACGGTTATTACAGAGGTAACCAAAGTTTGCAGCTCTATTGGTTTATCAATTGCGGCGCATAATTCATTATGCACTGGTCATATTTTGCAATTTGGTACAGAAGAGCAAAAGAAGCGTTGGTTGCCAAAATTGGCTACTGGAGAATGGTTAGGTGCGTGGGGATTGACAGAGCCAAACACTGGTTCTGATGCCGGTAACATGAAGTGTGTGGCGCACAAAGAAGGAAATGAGTGGGTATTGAATGGCACGAAATGTTGGATAACACATGGTAAGTCGGGCGATGTGGCAGTAGTAATAGCACGTACAGGGGCTGTAGGTGATAGTCATGGCATGACATCTTTTGTGGTTGAGCGCGGTACCCCTGGATTTAGTGCCGGTAAAAAAGAAAATAAATTAGGGATGCGTGCAAGTGAAACGGCAGAAATGATTTTCGATAATTGCCGCATTCCTGAAACGAATGTTTTAGGTCAAGTTGGAGACGGTTTTGTTCAATCAATGAAAGTATTAGATGGCGGTCGTATATCAATTGCGGCATTATCCTGTGGGATAGCGATTGGGGCCTATGAAGCAAGTATTAAATATGCAAAGGAGCGTCATCAGTTCAATCAGCCGATTGCAAACTTCCAAGGAATTTCCTTCAAATTGGCGGATATGAAAATGAAAATTGAAGCTGCTGAATTATTGACATTGCAAGCTGCTGACATGAAAAATCGTGGAGAAAAGGTTACGAAGGAGTCGGCTTACGCTAAATATTATGCTTCTGAAATTTGTGTTCAGGTTGCTGAAGATGCCATTCAAATTCATGGAGGCTATGGTTATACCAAAGATTTCTGTGTAGAAAAGTTCTGGCGTGATTCTAAGCTTTGTACCATTGGTGAAGGGACGAGTGAGATACAGAAGTTGGTCATTGCACGTGAACTTTTAAAAGGTTAAACGAGCATGTCTGTTCGGCCTAAAATAGGTATTGTCGGTAGCGGAAGCTGGGCAACGGCTATCGTTAAAATCTTGTGTGAACAAGATATTGAAATACATTGGTGGGTTCGTCGTGATAGTGCAAGAGAACATATCCTTCAATTCGGACATCATCCTGATTATATCAGTGCTGCACGATTAGATTGTGCTAAGATAAAACTGCATGCGGATGTACGCTCTGTTTTAGTATCTGCAGAAACGATTGTTTTTGCTACTCCATCTGCTTTTTTGAAACAAGCTCTAGAAGGGGTTTCTGAGGCGGAATTGAATGATAAGACCATTGTCTCTGCGATAAAAGGCATGATTCCTGGTGACAAAGAGAATTATATCATCGCAGAATATTTTGAGCAGTTTTGGAAGGTTTCGAATGATCGATTTGTTGTGATTAGCGGTCCTTGTCATGCAGAGGAGGTAGCTCAGGAGAAGTTATCTTATCTTACCTTTTCTAGTCCGAATATGGCGCTTGCGGAAACTGTATCAAGCTTGTTTGCATGTCGTTTTATAAGAGTAAGCGTTACGGATGATATTTTTGGTACGGAGATCGCTGCGGTTATGAAGAATATCATAGCTGTCGCGAGCGGGATCTGTCATGGCTTAGGTTATGGGGATAATTTTCAGGCTGTTTTAGTTTCTAACGCCATTCAAGAGATAAAGCGCTTTGTGGATGCGGTACATCCTATTGAAAGAGATATCAAGGGGAGTGCTTACCTTGGTGATTTGTTGGTGACTGCTTATTCCAATTTTAGTCGCAACCGCACCTTTGGTATGATGATAGGAAAGGGGTACTCCGTAAAAGCGGCACAACTCGAGATGAACATGGTTGCGGAGGGTTATTATAGTGTTCGTAATATCTTTGAAAATAATAGCAAATACGGTGTTGATTTGCCTATTACAGAGGCTGTTTACAATATATTGTATAAGGGGTTTCGTCCGGCAGAGGCCATTCAAAAAATGAGTAGCTTTTTACGTTAGAAAAGCGTAAATGTTTCATCAATTTTGGCTAATTTAGGGCCTTCGGCGATAAAAATCCTTTGATTGCCGATCTTATAAATTTTTACTATGAAAAAACTGTTGTACACGCTTTTTGCGGTGCTTTTGTTTATTAGCACCCGAAGCTTTTCTCAAAGCGTTACTGTAACCGCTCCTAATGGTGGAGAAAGCTGGGCTGGTTGCAGCACACATAACATTACTTGGACAATCAGTGGTACAAGTCATTATTTTAATATTGATTATTCGATAAATGGAGGTTTAACTTGGATATTCCTAGCGACAGGCTATAATCAACCAGGAAGCACAGGTTCATTCGCATGGACATTGCCAAACCTTAGCACTACGCAAGCCAAGGTGCGCGTGTACGACCAAGGGACGCCAGCAGTAATAGATGAAAGTGATAATACCTTTTCAATTAACGCCCCCTTGATAGTTACTTCCCCTAATGGAGGGGAAAGTTGGCAGGTTGGTGGTTCGACACGCACTATCACGTGGACAGCTTCTGGTACGAGCAATTATTATGATTTGGATTATTCCATTGATAATGGCGTAACGTGGAATGCTATTACAAGTAATTATTATCAAAGTTCTACTAATGCAGCCTATACATGGACTTTGCCTAATAATCCGTCTACTACAGCATTGGTGCGAGTGAAGGATCATACGACTTCTTGTATGAGTGATGTCAGTGATGCGATTTTTACCATTGCTCCGCCAACACCTAGCATTACAGTTACTGCACCTACAACAGGCGCAACAGTTTATTGGTCGAGTCCTACGAGTATTACTTGGTATTCCAGTTATACATCTGCTTCTTTTGTAAAGATTGAATATAGTTTAAACAATGGAAATAGCTGGACAACAGTTGTAAATAGTACAAGTATGGCTGCAGGTTCTTACTCATGGACACCACCTTCATCTTATACTACCCAGGCATTGGTTCGAATAAGTGAAATAGGAGGGACTTCCGCAGTGGGTACTTCTGGCAACTTTACCATTCGCCAACCGTATATCGTTTTGAGCGCTCCAAACGGAGGAAACATATTTACAGGTTGTGGTAATACAACCATTAGTTGGACTCCATTTGGTACATACGGCCCTTATACTATCGAATTAAGTACAGATGGAGGTCTTACTTATTCACCAGTAGCAACAGCAGGCTCTTATTCTTCGAGTTATTCTTGGAATCCAATCAATAATGTGCAGACATCTCAAGCACGTATTCGCGTAAGTGCGAGCAATGCCGTAAGCGATACTTCAGCCACTAATTTTACGATAAATAAAAACACAGATGTAATAGTTAATTCCCCTAATGGTGGAGAGGTATGGACGGTAGGTACAGCACAAAATATCCAATGGTCGTTTGCGAATATGAGTAACTATTATTGGAATATTGAATATTCTACAGATAATGGTGTTACATGGAATACGGTTACAAGTAGTTATTATGCGTATAGCAGTCCTGCATCTTATGGATGGTCGGTACCAAATAATCCATCTATGAATACATTAGTACGCGTAACGAATACATCTAATACGTGTAAGAGTGATGTGAGCGATGCAGTGTTTACGATACAGCCGGCTACACCTTTTATAAGTGTCAGTTCGCCTAATGCTGGTAGTACGGTCTATTGGAATAATGCCACGACCATTTCATGGTTCTATGGGTATACGACTTCTAATTTTGTGAAGATTGAATATAGTGTTAATCAGGGGAGTACATGGACTACCATAGTAAATAGTACTAATATCTCTACAGGCTCCTATACGTGGCCAGCAGCTTCGATACCGAATGTGTTGACGAATCAGGCATGGGTACGTATTAGTGAAGTGGGTGGGACAAATGCCATAGATACATCTTCCTATTTTACCATTCGTCAGCCGTATATTGTCTTGAACTCTCCGAATGGTGGTAATTCATTTGTTGGATGTAGTTCTACCAATATAACTTGGTCTGCTTATGGAATTACGTCCTTGTATGCAATAGAGCTAAGCACGAATGGAGGAGCTACATTTACGCCTATCGCTTATCCTGCAGCCTATACGACTTCTTATTCTTGGAATCCAATCAACAATGTTCAAACTTCGCAAGCGCGTATTCGTATCATAAGCTCGGGTGCAGTTCCTGACACTTCAAATGCGAATTTTACCATCAATCAGAATACGGATGTAATTCTTAATTCACCGAATGGTGGAGAAGTTTGGCAAGTAGGAGGGCCTATTCGAACAATCAATTGGTCATTCGTGAACATGAGTAATTACTATTGGAATTTGGAGTATTCTACAGATAATGGCGTTACTTGGAATAGTATTACAAGTAGTTATTATGCGTATACGAGTCCTGCTAGTTATTCTTGGAGTTTGCCGAATAATCCATCCACAACGTGTTTGGTACGTGTAACGAATACTTCAAATACCTGTAAGTTTGACGAAAGTGATGCCGTCTTTACTATTGCGCCTCCGACACCTTACATCAATGTGGGCACACCAGGAGGTACTACTGTGTATTGGGGAAATAGTGCTACCATCAATTGGAGTAACGGCTATACAAGCGGCAATTTTGTAAAGATTGAATATAGTACCAATTTAGGTTCTACATGGAATACCATTGTAAACAGTACCAATATTTCAACAGGTTCGTATACATGGCCTGCGGCTTCGATACCGAATATTAGTACGAATCAAGCATGGATCCGTGTGAGCGAAATTGGAGGAACCAATGTAAAAGATACTTCTAGCTTTTTTATAATTCGTCAGCCGTACATTGTTCTTGGAAGTCAAAATGGCGGACAGAGTTATGTCGGTTGTAATGCGACCACAATCAATTGGACAGGCTATGGCATTACAAATGCGTACACTATCTATTTAAGTACGAATAATGGCGCTACGTATACTCCGATAGCTTATCCTGCTGCGTATTCAAGTTCATATTCATGGAATCCGATTAATAACGTTCAAAGCAGTCAATGTAAGTTAATGGTTTCATCAAGTGGTGCAATTTCTGACACTTCAAATGCTGTTTTTACTATTAATCAAAATACGGATGTGATTGTTAATTCTCCGAATGGCGGAGAGACTTGGGTTGTTGGCGGTGCGGCGCAAACCATTCAATGGGTTTTTGCCAATATGAGTAATTATTATTGGAATTTGGAATATTCGACCGATAATGGTGTTACTTGGAATAGTATTACGAGTAGTTATTATGCGTATACTAGTCCGGCTAGTTATTCATGGAGCATTCCGAATAATCCTTCAACTACTTGTTTGGTACGTGTAATAAATACTTCTAATACGTGTAAGAGTGATGTGAGCGATGCAGTGTTTACGATAGCCCCACCAACGCCTTATATTAATGTAGGAACGCCGGGCGGTTCTACTGTCTATTGGAATAATGCAGCAACCATCAATTGGAGCTATGGCTATACGACGTCTAACTTTGTTAAAATTGAGTATAGTGTAAATCAAGGTAGTACTTGGAATACTATCGTGAATAGCACGAATATTTCTACGGGCGCTTATTCATGGCCTGCCGCTTCGATACCAAATATTACTACAAATCAAGCCTGGATTCGTGTAAGTGAAATAGGCGGTACGAATGCAAAAGATACTTCTAGTTTCTTTACAATTCGCCAACCATACATTGTGCTCGGAAGTCAGAATGGAGGGCAGAGTTATGTAGGGTGTAATGCTACGACTATTAACTGGACAGGCTATGGAATTACAAATTCCTATGCAATTTATCTAAGTACTAATAATGGCACTACATTTAGTCCGATTGCTTATCCTGCTGCATATTCAAGTTCATATTCATGGAATCCAATTAATAATGTGCAAAGTGGTCAGTGTAAATTGATGATTTCCTCCAGTGGCGCACTTTCTGATACTTCTAATGCGGTGTTCACGATTAATCAAAATACAGATGTTGTATTGAATTCCCCTAACGGAGGCGAGGTATGGACAGTAGGCGGCCCTAATCAAACGATTACTTGGTCCTTTGCCAACATGAGTAATTACTATTGGAACTTGGAATACTCGACCGATAATGGCGTTTCCTGGAATAGTATTACGAGTAGTTATTATGCGTATTCGAGTCCTGCTAGTTATAGTTGGAGTATTCCAAATAATCCTTCGACGACTTGTTTGGTACGTGTAACGAATACTTCAAATACGTGTAAGAGTGATGTGAGCGACGCAGTGTTTACGATAGCCCCACCGACACCTTATATCAATGTGGGCACACCAGGAGGTACTACTGTGTATTGGAATAACGCTGCTACTATCAACTGGAGTAACGGATATACCACGAGTAGTTTTGTTAAAATTGAATACAGTACTAATTTGGGTTCTACCTGGAATACCATTGTAAATAGTACCAATATTTCAACAGGTTCGTATACATGGCCTGCGGCTTCGATACCGAATATTAGTACGAATCAAGCATGGATCCGTGTGAGCGAAATTGGAGGAACCAATGTAAAAGATACTTCTAGCTTTTTTATAATTCGTCAGCCTTACATTGTACTTGGAAGTCAAAATGGCGGACAGAGTTATGTCGGTTGTAATGCGACCACAATCAATTGGACAGGCTATGGCATTACAAATGCGTACACGATTTTCTTAAGTACAAATAATGGTGCTACGTTTACACCAATTGCTTATCCTGCAGCGTATACTACATCCTATTCGTGGAATCCGATCAATAATGTGCAAAGTGGTCAATGTAAATTAATGATTTCTTCAAGTGGTGCGGTTTCAGACACTTCAAATGCAGTGTTTACTATTAATCAAAATACGGATGTTATGTTAAGTTCGCCGAATGGCGGAGAGGTATGGGCCGTAGGAGGACCAACACAACTTATAAGCTGGTCATTTGCTAACATGAGTAATTATTATTGGAATGTTGAATATTCAATTGACAATGGTGCTACGTGGATTAGTATATTAAATAGTTATTATGTTTATTCTAGTCCTGCGAATTATTATTGGACTGTTCCAAACACACCTTCAAGTACATGTTTGGTACGTGTTATCAATACTTCGAATTCTTGTAAAATGGATGTGAGTGACGCAGTATTCACTATTAGTCCTCCGGTGCCATTTATTACAGTTACAAGTCCGAATGGAGGTAATACGCTTTATGGGAATTCAAGTGCAACGATAAATTGGAATAGCGGTTATTTAACTTCTTCTTTCGTTAAGATTGAATATTCATACGACAATGGTACAACTTGGAACACCGTTGTGAATTCAATTAATAATACCGGTTATTATAATTGGCCTTTAGTTCCGGCTACGTATAGTAATCAATGTTTGGTGCGAATTACGGATTTAGGCAATGCAGGTAATTACGATATTTCAGATGCTGTTTTTACGATAGCACCACCGATAACCGTCACAGCACCTAACGGAGGCGAGAATTTGGGAGGTTGTACAGTAACGACTGTAACTTGGACGGCAGGAGGGACATCCTTGTACTATGACTTGTATTATTCATTGAATAACGGGGTGTCTTGGAATTTGATAACATCGAATTTCTATCAAAGCTCCATCAACTGTTCTTACAATTGGACAATGCCGAATACGCCTTCAACGCTATGTTTGGTGCGTGTGCTAGACCATAATGCTACTAGTAAAATGGACGTAAGTAATGCAGTATTTACAATTCAACCTACTATTACAATAACCAATCCTAATTTTGGTGGTGCATTTCAAGCGAATAATGCAATGAACATTACATGGAATGCACAAGGTGCTTCAGGATATTATAATATAGATTATTCGACAAATGGTGGAAGTACATGGACTAATATCATTACTAACCAATTAATTCTAAGTGGCACGTATAGTTGGACAACACCGAATTTAAATTTAAGTAACGTTTTAATTCGCGTGATGGACTATGTTAGCAATTGTAAGCAAGACATAAGTGATGTTGCGTTTAGCATTTCAACTAGTGCTGCTCCTATCACAGTGTCTTCTCCGAATGGTGCCGAGCAATGGACTGTTTGTGATACGACGAAAGCAATAACATGGACAAGCAATGGTTCAACTTCAGGTACATTCGATATTGAATTAAGTACTAATTCTGGTAGTACCTGGTCGACAATAGTAAATAATTACAGTTCTACCAATGGTTATTACAAATGGACGATACCAAACCTTCCAAGTTCAACTTGTTTGATTAGAGTGAAGGATCATTCAAATGGTTCTATTGTGGATGCAAGTAATGCAGTATTTAGTATTGCTGCTTTAGCACAACCTGGAACAATCACTGGTGCAACTACCGTATGTCAAGGAACTTCGCAAACCTATTACTGTCCGCTTGTGAGTGGTGCTACGAAATATATTTGGACTTTACCTTCAGGTTGGGTTGGTTATTCAACGAACAATTCCATTACAGTGAGTGTAGGTGCTGCAAGTGGTTCTATTGCTGTAATGGCCATGAATGCCTGTGACACTTCATTAGCACAGTTATTAGCGATTACGGTAAATCAATTACCATCGATACCTGGCGCAGTAACAGGAACATCTGCTATTTGTGCAAATAGTACACAAACATATGCTGCTTCTGTATCTTCCGGTGCGACATCCTATACTTGGACATTACCGAGTGGTTGGACAGGTACTTCTTCTACGACAAGTATTTCTGCCATTTCAGGTAGCACAAGTGGCAATGTGAGTGTTATCGCGAATAATTCTTGCGGAAGTAGCGCAGCGTCTGTATTACCAGTAAGTATTATTACTGCACCTTCTACGCCAGGAACAATAAGTGGTTTAACGAGTCCATGTCAAAGCACACTTCAAACTTATTCTGTTGCATCTGTACCTAATGCTACGTACTATACTTGGACATCACCTTCAGGTTGGGTGGGCACATCCACTACAAGCACTCTTTCTACCACAGTTGGAACAAGTAGTGGTAATTTACTAATTTCAGCAGGCAATGCTTGTGGATCAGGAACGGTGAGTACTTTGGCTATTGTGGTAGGTAATGTACCCGCAACACCGAATACAATCCTCGGCGCCGATACATCTTGTGCTGGCGCAAACATAATTTATTCGGTAGCGCCTGTTAGTGGCGCCACCTCTTATACTTGGACATTACCAAGTGGATGGACAGGAACTTCGAATTCAAATTCTATTTCAGTGGCTGTAGGAACGAATGGTGGTACTATTAGTGTTAAAGCGGTGAATGCTTGTGGCAACAGCGCGCTGTCTTCTAAAAATGTTCTTGTAAACCCTGCACCTAGTGTCGTTAGTGCCATTTCAGGTAATCTAACAGTATGTCAAGGGAATACACAATCTTATTCTGTTTCCGCTACTCCTTATGCGTCGTCTTACTTATGGTCTTTACCAAATGGATGGACAGGGTCTTCTACAACAAATTCAATAGCTGTAGTTCCTGGAGCTTCGGGAGGAATTGTTTCAGTTGTTGCTTCGAATCAATGTGGGGCAACAAGTCCGCAAACCTTAACGGTTACAGTGAATCCTTTGCCAGCCTCACCTGGGACCATTACAGGCAATTCGATAATTTGTCCGAATGCAAATGTTATCTATTCCTTTGCTGCTGTTAGTGGTGCAAGTTCTTATACTTGGTCATTACCAAGTGGATGGACTGGGACTTCTACAAGTAATACAATAAATATCACTGCGAATAATAATGGTGGTACCGTTAGTGTAAATAGTGTAAATGGTTGTGGTGCTTCTTCTCCAACATTGCTTGGTGTAACTGTTTCGTCCTCAGTGCCTACACCTAGTGGTGTGATTGGACAAAATAATGTTTGTGGCGGCGCGGTTGTAAACTTGCATGTCTTACCTGTTGTAGGTGCGACTTCATACAGTTGGACATTGCCAGGGTCATGGTCTGGAGCATCGGTAAGCGACTCCATTCAATTAACGGTAGGCAACACATCAGATACGGTATGGGTTCGTGCATTGAATGCTTGTGGCGTAAGTGTTCCATTAGCATTTGTTATAAATGTTAATCCTGCCACTTCGCCAAATATTGCGATTACGGGAACTTCTACAGTGTGTGCAGGTAGTATTGCTAATTTTACTTCAACAGTTACAAATGCAGGGAGTAATCCTAGTTATAGCTGGAATGTAAATGGAAGTGCAAGCGGAATTACTGGCGCAAGTTTTTCAACGGCAAGCTTAGCAAACGGTGATGTTGTGACGTGTACCGTGACAAACAACTCGGGATGTTCTTCTCCTGCAAGCGTTACTTCAAATGCGTTGAATGTTTTAGTGAGCGCAAGTGTCACTCCAAGCGTCGCAATCGCGGTTAATACCAATCCGATTTGTGCGGGGTCCTCTGCTTCGTTTATCGCAAGTGTGCAAAACGGAGGTACTAGTCCTGTGTACACTTGGTTTGTGAATGGAGTAAGTCAATTAGGAAATGCTGCTGGATTTAGTTCAAATGCCCTTACTAACGGAGATGTGGTTACCTGTCAATTAGTATCAAACGGCGCTTGTCTTACAGCAAGCACTGTAAGTTCTAATGCTATCAATTTGCAAGTCACTGCAGTTAGTTCGCCTTCTATTAGTATTAATACTAGTGGTAATACGATTTGTCCTGGTGCCACGGTTTCTTTTGTTGCGACTTCCGCTAATGCAGGCACCTCACCGGTGATTGACTGGTACGTAAATGGTGTGCTAATGGCTAGTGGTAATAATTTATATAGCTCCTCATCTTTAACAAATAATGATACTGTTTATGCAAGCGTAACGGCTAGTGGAACATGCTTATCGCCTACAGTTGTAAATTCTAATCAACAAGTGATTGCAGTAGTTGCAGGTGGAGGAACTCCTACCGCTACGGTTACTGCCAATAATACGGCCATTTGTAGTGGTGCAACAGTTAATTTCAACGCATTAGTTCAAAATGGTGGAGCAAGTCCTGTCTATGATTGGTTGCTTAATGGAATTAGTACTGGTGTTAGTACCTCTTCTTATTCAACGAATGCTTTAATTAACGGAGATATTATCACTTGTGCAGTTTCAGGAACGAATAGTTGCGGACAAAGCTATACAATCAGCTCTAATGCAATTACGATCAGTGTGAATGCAAGTGCTAGCCCTAGCATAGTAATTAGCGGTAGCGCTTCTACAATTTGTTCGGGTGCAATGGTTACGTTTACGGCAACTACAACGAATGCAGGTGTTAATCCTTCCTATCAATGGTTGCTAAATGGTATTGCTATTCCTGCCGCTTTTGGAACGAGTTATAGCTCCAGCGCATTACAAAATGGCGACGTTATTAGTTGTCAATTGACTGCTAACGGAGCTTGTGCAACTCCTAGCGTTATTAGTTCTAATTCACTAAGCATGACTGTAAACGCTGCAGTTACTTCGTCAGTTATAATTACAGGGACTAATACTGTTGTTTGTGGAAGTGGTTTGTCAAGTTTTGTTGCAACAACTGTGAATGAAGGTGCCTTACCAAGTTATCAATGGTTTTTAAATAATAATGCTATTCCTGGGGCAAACTCCTTAACATATATTGATACATTGAACAATAATGATTTGGTTTCATTTGTTCTAACTAGCAACGCTGCTTGCGTTAGTAATGTAAGTGCTAACTCAAACGTTATTAGTGTTACAGTAAATTCGATTGATACGGTTTCAATAAACATTACTGCTAATAATAATTCAATCTGTGCAGGTATGCCTGTAACATTTACAGTCTCAGCTCTTAATGGAGGTGTTAATCCTGTGTATGACTGGTTGGTGAATGGAATTAGTAGTGGCGTTAACGCGGTTAATTTTGTAACTAGCAGTTTGAATAATAATGATGTCGTATCCTGTTCAGTGATCTCATCCAAAGCATGCGTACTTAACGCGAGCGTAAGTTCAAATGCCATTACAATGGCTGTGATAAATGGTGCTGCACCGAGTATTACTGTTACAGCGTCTTCGACAACCATTTGTAGTGGAAGTAATATTAGCTTTACCGCAAATATTGCGAATGGTGGCGCCACGCCAACTTATCAATGGAATATCAATGCCTTGCCTGTAAGCGGAGCTACAGCAGCCGTCTTCAGTTCAAACACATTAAACAATGGTGATATTGTTACGTGTACACTCAATGCTGTTGGCGTATGTGGTGCAAATACAGTCGTTATTTCCAATCCACAGACAATAACTGTAACAGCTTCGCTTACACCAAGTATTGCAATTACAGCTAGTAGTAGTTCAATCTGTGCTGGAACTAGTGCAAGTTTTACTGCTACTGCTTCGAACATGGGTACTTCTCCTACTTATCAGTGGAGTGTGAATAGTATTCCTGTTTCTAGTGCAACAAGCTTTCAATGGTCAACAGCTTCATTGTCAAATAATGATACGGTAACATGCTTAATAACTGCTAATCCAAGTTGTGCTGCAGTTAATACGGCCCTTTCAGCACCAATAATAATTTCTGTTAATGCTTTAGTAACGCCAAGTGTTAGCATTGTTGCAAACGACACGTCTGTTTGCGCGGGTACAAGTGTTGTGTTCACTCCGACTGCCATCAATGGAGGGGTAAGTCCTACATACACTTGGTATGTGAATGGTATTAATTCAGCAACAGGCGCAACCTTTACTAGCGCGGCACTTCAAAATAATGATGTGGTGACTTGTTCGCTTAATAGCAGTCTTGCCTGTGTAAGCAGTAATCCGGTTAACTCGTCTGCAATTGTCATGCAAATTGGTTTGCCTGTTAATCCGGTTTTGTCGGTTAATGCAAGTTCAACGACAATCTGTTCAGGGACAGCAGTGAACTTCAATGCAACTGCTTCAAATGTCGGAACGAATCCAAGTTATCAATGGTATGTAAATAATAATCCGATTGCATCAGCAACAGGCGCAAGTTATGTTTCAACTAGTTTAAATAACGGAGATCAGGTTGCTGTAACTGTCACTAGTTCTGTTGCGTGTACTGTTCCTGCAAGTATTACGTCTAGCCCTATTGCAATAACAGTGAATCCTTCGCTTGTTGCGAACGTAGCATTAGCTGCAAACCCTTCTAATATCGTATGTTCAAACGTTCCACTAAGCTTTAATGCTACACCGTTGAATGGAGGTAGTGCTCCATTGTTTGCCTGGTATATTAATGGCACCTTAGTGTCGAATAGTACTATCCCGAGCTTCATAACTAGTACTATCCAAAATGGAGATAGCGTTAGCGTAATGATGACCTCCAATTTGTCTTGCGTAACGAATTCACAAGCGAATGCAAGTCCCGTAATTATGACGATTAATGCAGCTCCGTCAGTTCTTAGCTTAACAAGTAACGGACCAGTGTGTGAAGGCGCTAATTTATTGTTGAATGCCACAGCTTCAGATGCAGCAGCCACATTCAGTTGGACAGGACCAAATGGGTTTACATCTAATTTGCCTTCACCTATACTCGCAAACGTGAGTAGTGCGAATGCAGGTATTTACACAGTAACAGCAACGGCTAATGCTTGTACTAGTATTCCATTTAGTAGCATAATGCAAGTTAACACTAACCCTGCAAAGCCATTTATAACTCAAAATGGCAATGTATTAAGTTCTTCTTCGCCTTCTGGTAATCAATGGTATTTTGCTGCAGCTCCAATCAATGGTGCTACGAACAATACATATACTGCAATGCAAGTAGGATATTATCAAGTTTTGGTAAGTAATGCAGCAGGATGTTCAAGCATCTCAGATTCCTTCCACATGAGCAAAATAATTGGAGTCGGTTTAAACCAGGTATCCATAACAGCGCCTCGTATTTATCCTAATCCATTTGAGGATATTTTGATGATTGAATGGCCTCTTGAAATAAGAGATCGTTCATCTTTAAAATGGCAATTGATTAATATAAATGGTCAAGTTGTTCAACAAGGAATTGCGGAAGGTAATAGAGAAGTTATAGGGACTCCTGAATTATCGAAAGGAACTTATTTGTTGAAAGTTGAGTATAAAGAATTAGAATGGAAGTATCCTGTCATTAAGCAATAATCAAAAAGCCTCCGTTGTTTGACGGAGGCTTTTTTATGAATTAACTGTAAGAATTATTCGGTTGTCGTGTCTGTTAGTTTGTCACCACGTAATTGCCTATACCTTTTTTTTGCTTGCACCACATAGGTGCTGCCTGGATATTTCATGAAAAGATCACTATATAATTCCATTGCTTTCTTTGGATCATTTAATGTATAATCGTAAAGAGAAGCCTTACTATATAAAGCGTCGTCACCATAAATATCCTCCCCATATTTTAGTTGAATTTCAGTCAACGCGTCTAACGCTTTATCTAAGGCTTGTTCTTTAATCCAGATATTTGCTTTCGCATATAAAATATCATCGGCTAGTGGGGCAGTAGGGTAGTAAATAAGAATGCTATCATACAATGCAAGTGCTATGCTCGTCTGATGTTGAAAGCTTAATAAATCTGCTTTTGCATACATTTTCATGCTGTTGATATTACCTAAACTGTCAGCGCCACTGCCAAGATTTTCACTTATGAAAATCGTTAAATTCAAAGCGTCATTCGCGATGAGCTCACTGGTACTGCTTTTTAATATGTCCATCTGTGATTGAGCCCAAGCAAAATCTCCCTGATAATAACTCCATTTTGCATTTTTAAAACGTGCTAATTCCCCGATTTCGGACCCCGGTGCAGCTTTGTCAACCTGGCTATATAATAAGGTTGCTTCCCAAGGAGAATCACCTATTAGGTAATAATCGCCAAGCTTTACCTTACAATTTAAAAGTTGATTTGCATCCACTGGCATTGTATTGATGACAGCATTCAAGACTTCAATTGCGGAATCTGTTTTCATCAAGTACTCACCATAAAGTTCTGCTAAGTCGATATTAATATCAATAAGTTCATACGTTCTTCTTTCTCTTTCATAGTCTTTAATGGTCGCTAGATAAAGGCTTCTAAGTGCATTCAAATCTGCAATACTATATTTGCCAGATAGTAGTTTTTGCTTTTGTGCATCGAATAAACTCATTTGTGCTTGGTAAAAATAATCCTGATCTTTTCCTAGTCCAACCACATAGTTATATGCAGTAATGGCTTCATTGTAGAATTTTTCTTGCATCGCCTGATCTCCAATATTCAATACGATTAATCCATTTTGACGAAGACGTTTGTCGAATTGAATACTATACTTTACCGCATTTTTAAAATCTTCATCCTGCACATAAACCCATAGCAATAAATCCATATAAGGAATATAGGATGGGCGCTTTTGAATTTCTGAATAGAGCTTTTCTTTCAGTAAATTAGAGGTCTTTGATGTTATTAAATACGTTTGAAGTGTGTTTTTTACTTCTTGAATTCTACTTTCATCTCTGCCAAGAATTTGTATTAATAAGGTATAGAGCTCTTCCCATTTCTCTTGTTTTCCATAGATAGATGCAATTTGATAGTTATATCTTTCAGGATCGTTAAATAACTCATTCCCTTTTAAATAGACAGCAATAGCATCTTCCCACATTCTATTTTCAATGAAGGCTTTGGCTGTTTTTTCAACCAGTAAATGATCCGGCTTGTTGACTGATTTTTTGATATCCTTCAATATAGCCTCTGCTTTTTTTGCTTCGCCAATTTGTTGATACAACTGTAACAAATCGAATTTAAAACCAGGCTCTAAGGGGAATTGTTTGATTTCTTTCTTTATCAGCTTTTCTGCTTTGTCATTCAGCTTTGCGTTTTTTAGACAGCTGAGGTAGGGGCCGTAAATTGCTGTGTTTTCAGGCGCCTTATTGAAAATTTTTTCATACAGGACTAATGCTTTCTCTAATTCGCCATTCTGATAATAGGCCTTTGCCAAATCTAAGTCTTCTTGGCTTTGTCCAAGCGCTACACCAATACTAAGCGCAAGTATAAATACTAACGTGCATAGGTTCTTCCAATAAAAGGTAGTGTCGAGTCTCATCGACAACTAAGTTAAGAAATCCTTTTGGGGAAATAGTTAAGCTTTACTGCTTTTTAACAAGTCGATGAATTGGTCGAACAAATATCGGCTATCGTGAGGACCAGGATTGCTTTCAGGATGATATTGCACACTAAATGCTGGTCTATCCTTTACGCGTATACCTTCAATTGTTTCGTCATTTAAATTGACATGCGTGATTTCAATATTCTTGTTTTGTCGTACCGCATCTGCATCTACCGAAAAACCATGATTTTGTGAAGTGATTTCACAAAGGCCCGTTAGCACATTCTTAACTGGATGATTTATCCCGCGATGTCCATTGTGCATTTTATAGGTTGGAATCCCATTTGCTTGTGCCAATAACTGATGCCCGAGACATATGCCAAACAAGGGCTTATTGCTCTCTAACATATGCTTTACCGTTTCTACTGCATAAGGCATTGCTGAAGGATCTCCAGGGCCATTACTTACAAAAAAACCATCTGGGTTAAAGGCCGTTAATTCGTTGTAAGCCGTTTTCGCTGGAAAAACCTTTAAATAACATCCTCGTTCAGCCAGGCTTTTTAAGATATTTCGCTTTACACCAAAATCCATTACCGCAACTTTGAACATTGCATTTTCGTCACCAAATGTATAGGCTTCTTTCGTGGAAACTAAACTAGAAAGTTCTAAGCCATTCATGGATGGTTCTTGCGCTAGTTTTTTCCTTAAAACAGCGATATCCGTTGTTTCTGAAGAGATAATAGCATTCATCGCTCCTGCATTACGGATATGTCTTACTATGGCGCGTGTATCAACACCTTGAATACCCACCATTGCATTATCTTCAAAGTATGTTTGTATGTTGCCGTCAGCCAAAGGGCGACTAAATTGAGGAACCCAATTTTTGCAGACCAAGCCAGCGATTTTCATACTATTACTCTCGGTATCCACTTCTTTTACACCATAATTCCCAATGAAAATATTGGTCATGACGATGATCTGCTTATAATAACTCGGGTCTGTAAAAATTTCTTGATAGCCGGTCATTCCGGTATTAAAACAAATTTCGCCTGTAGTTGTGCCGATTTTTCCAGCAGCAAATCCGTTAAAAACGGTTCCATCTTCCAATAAGAGAACGGCGGGGGTAGAGAATTTGTTTTCCACTTTTATTTAGGTCTTATTGGAAAACAAAGGTAGTTAAACGCGGTCAAGCTTCCCAATAATTCAGCAAATAATCTTTAGTTTATATTACTTTCTCTGAGTTTTGCGCGTAGATTTCGTTCTTCTTTCTGTTCTCTGGACATTATTTGAAACATAAAATATTCTGGATTTTTTAATAGCTCAGCTTTAATGTTAATGGCATTGGTGCTGCCCAAAATTTCTTTGAGAGATTTCATTAATTGCGCATCCTGAGCCTCGCCCCATTCACCCGTTACACGTAGGAAGTACTGGATGGTTTTTAGTTCTGGATTGAAAACCTGATCATTTTGCCAGTTTCGCCATAATGCGATTTGAAAATGGCCTGATTGGTTATTTTCTCCAAAAAAATGGAATTTATATGGAGGATCGGCCTCTAAGTCTTCCATGGGTAAATAGCTACGCAAATTCCATCTCATTTTTTCGTTTAAAGCCATGGCGATTTGATAATCTGCTAGTTCATCCGTTAACAGACCATAGACAACGAAATCAACTTCTTTGTTTCCTTTTATTGTGATTGATTTTTGCTTCGACATCTTTGTTATTTTTATCGCTTCGATTGAAAGAAACGTTTTAGCATCGCAGCGCAATCATCCTCCATGATTCCGCAAATCACTTGTGTTTTGGGATGTAGTACGGACGGCGTCAGCTTAGAAAATCCGCCACGCGGATCAGAGGCGCCATAAACGATTCTATTTACTTGCGTCCAATGCATGGCACCTCCACACATCACACAAGGTTCAAGCGTAACATAAAGCGTGCAGTTCTGTAGATATTTATTCCCAAGGTAATTCGATGCTGCCGTAATAGCAATCATTTCAGCATGGGCTGTAGCGTCTTTTAATTGCTCCACCTGATTATATCCCTTTCCAATAATTTTATTTTCACATACGATGATAGCTCCGACAGGAACCTCGTCATTGTCGTAGGCCTTTTGCGCTTCACGTAGCGCAAGTCCCATATAATATTCATCGTCTAGCATGTTGGAAAAACTTTTCCTGGGTTCAATATTCCGTTGGGATCAAATAGGTTTTTAATCCCGCTCATTAATTCTAATTGTGTTTTGTTAAAAACGATTGGCATATATTCCTTCTGCACTAATCCAATGCCATGCTCACCACTGATGGTCCCACCTAATTCATGCACATATTCAAAAAGCCTATGAATTGCCTTGGGTAAATCATTTTCCCATTGCGAATCACTCAAGTCTCCTTTGACGATGTTTACATGTAAATTCCCATCACCTGCATGACCATAACAAACGCTCTTAAACCCATATTCTTTCCCTAAATTTTTAACCTTTTTTAAGAGCAATGGTAAGGAAGCTCTAGGAACAACGGTGTCCTCTTCTTTGTAGATGGAATGAGCCTTTACAGCCTCCGCAACCGAACGACGAAGCTTCCACAATCTGTTTTTCTCTGCTTCATTATCTGCAAATAATATTTCGTCGCAACCTAATTGTTCTAAGACACTTGCAATTCCTTCTATTTCTTGCATCAATACCGCATCTTCTTTACCATCCACCTCTATCAGTAAATGCGCTTGTACCGAATCGCCTATCGGAAGCACACTGGGTTCGGTGCTGAATTTTAATGACCATTCTATAGCATCTCGCTCCATAAACTCCAATGCACTAGGCGTATAGCCGGCTTGGAAAATTTTAGCTACCGCCTCACATGCACGCTCTGCCGAAGGGAAAGGCACCAACATTAATAGATTCTTGTCAGGGTAGGGGATTAGCTTCAAAACAATTTTGGTAATCACGCCTAATAGGCCCTCACTGCCCACCATAAGCTGGGTTAAATTGAAGCCAGTGGCATTCTTTAATACATTCGCTCCAGTCCATATAATTTCACCGTTCGCTAGTACGACCTCTAAATTCAAAACATAGTCTTTTACGACTCCGTATTTAACGGCTCTCGGACCGCCACTGTTTTCACTTACATTACCTCCAATAAAACAAGTTCCTTTGCTAGAAGGATCTGGCGGGTAGTAAAGCCCTTTCTCCTTCACAGCGTTTTGTAAAACTTCTGTAATAACCCCAGGCTCCACAATTGCTTGTAAGTTTTGTTCATCGATGGAAAGAATTTTGTTGAAACCTTGCATGTTTAAAACCACTCCGCCATAAATAGCCAATGCTCCTCCACTTAATCCGGTGCCGCCTCCTCGAACTGTCACCGGGAAATGATGCTCATTGCAATAGGCTAATACCTTCGAAATTTCTTCCGTTGTGGCTACAAATAATACAACTTCTGGAGGATAAACTAAGTCTTCTGTTTCATCCGAAGCGTGCTTTTGCAGGATGCTTGCATCCGTGCTCACACGATCATCACCTAGTATTTCACAGAAATAGGATAGGGCCTTTAAGTCTATTTTGTTAAATGAATGCATGCATTAAATATACAGCTTCGAAATTTCATTCGAATAACGTTCCAACAATACTTTTCGTTTTAATTTTAGAGAAGGTGTTAGCTCTCCTGAATCAATGGTCCATTCCTTCGGTAATAAATGAAAATTCTTTACCTGCTCCACATGATTTATCTCCTTGTTGAGAATATCTAATTCCTTACGAATTAAATCAATCGTTTGTCGATTTTGATATAATTCTTCCAAACTTAATTCATGAAGATTTTGCGTCTTAGCCCAATCTTTCATCTCACCTTGATGCGGAACTATAAGCGCTGCAACAAATTTTTGGCCGTCGCCTAAAACCATTACCTGTTCGATGAATTTAGACTCCTTTAGCTTGTTTTCAATCATTTGCGGTGCAACATATTTTCCACCACTCGTTTTAAAAAGCTCTTTTTTTCTGTCTGTTATTTGAAGCTGCCCTTCTGAGGTATAATGCCCGATATCCCCTGTATGAAAGAAGCCTTCAGCATCGATTACTTCTGCTGTTAGTTCAGGCTTTTTATAATAGCCTTTCATGATATTGGTTCCTTTTACACAAATTTCACCGTCAGGTGCGAATTTTAATTGAATCGTTTCTAATGGAAAGCCTACACAACCAAAAGCTGCTTGACCAGGGTAGGGTCTGCCTACACTAATAACTGGAGAGGTCTCTGTTAATCCATAACCTTCTAAAATCATAATGTTGGCAGCACTGAAAACACGTGCTAATCTTGGTTGTAAAGCGGCACCACCAGACACGATCAGTCGGACTTCCTCACCAAGTGCTTGACGCCATTTTGAAAAGACTAGCTTATCAACGATTCGTAATTGGAAATGGTACCACCAGCCATTTTTATTTAAATGCTCGTAACGTAATCCTAGTGAAAGTGCCCAAAAGAAAAAGATTCGTTTAATTCCTTTTAGGGAATTTCCCGTCGTCATGATTTTGTCAAAAACCTTTTCTAAAAGTCGTGGTACTGTCGTGAAGACATGTGGACGTACTTCTCTGATGTTTTCGCCTATTGTTTCCATGCTTTCTGCATAGTAAACGCCAACCCCCGCACTCATTATGAGATAGCAGACCATACGTTCTAAAATATGGCACATTGGGAGAAAACTTAAAAAACGATCGTTGACAGAAAGCGGGACAAGTACAATCGGAACGCAATCACGCACATTGCTCATGATGTTTTTATGTGTCAGCATCACACCTTTTGGAAAACCAGTTGTACCAGATGTGTAAATTATTGTTGCTAGTTCTTCCTCGTCTATTGCTGCTGCAATGGCATCTATTTCTTTTTGATGCGGTTTGTTTGGAAGGAGAAGCGTCGACCAATGCGTTGCTCCTTGGATTTGATTGAAGGTATAAATGCCTTTTAAAGAAGGAACTTGCGCTGCGATATTTTGAACTTTTTGTAAAAGTGTTTCATCACTCACGAAGGCGTATTCAATACTTGCGTCGTTGAAAATATAGGCCATTTCTGTGTCTGTAATCGTTGGATATACAGGGACAATGACAAGACCTAATTTTAAGAGTGCGTTATCCAGAATATTCCATTCGGGACGGTTGTTGGCAAGTAGTGCAATTTTTTGCTTCCCTTCATCTGTTGTAGCTGGACGACAGCCTAGTTCATACAATCCGTTTGCAAGCTGATCAATTTGTTCGATCATTTCCGCAGTGGAAATTTTAACCCATTGACCGTTTTTTTTATGTACAACACAATCACTTTTGGGAAAATGTTCCAGCTGATAGGGAAGTATTTCAAATAAGCGAGTAACGTTAATTGTATTCATATTTCTAAAATAGTTAAAAATTTGCGTTTATTAAAATTGGTACAAATTTTACACCAAATAGTACATTTGCAGTATGACACCTCAAAGATTTGAAAAAATACAGCGCGTTGTAAACAATAGACGCTTCGATATAACAGTCGTATTAGAGAATGTACATGATCCGCATAATATAGCTGCGGTGCTTCGTACCTGCGATGCTGTCGGTATTTCTGAGGTTTATACCATTGATAGTGTTAAGCGATTAAGTGGTCGATTAGGTAAGAAATCTTCCTCTAGCGCTTCCAAGTGGGTGAAGGTGCATCATTTTGATGATATGAAGGAGGCGGTAGAAAAAATACGATCGAAGTACGATCGTATGGTTTGTACCCACCTAAATAGTGAAGCAGTATCTATTTATGATATGAATTTTAAAGGTAGCATAGCGCTTGTCTTCGGGAACGAACATGCAGGAGTGACAGATGAGTTGAGAGCCTTCTGTGATGGTAATTTTATCATTCCGCAGATTGGAATGATTTCTAGTTTGAATATCTCTGTGGCATGTGCTGTTACAATCTATGAGGCGTTTCGTCAACGCTCCGAAATAGATTATTCTACACTTTTTCAAGCGGAGAAAAATGGTTTATGGGAAGATTGGGCATCTCGTGAAACCTTATCTTAATTCCGGAGTCTTTAGGAAGAATTCTTCAAAATTAAGCTCTTTGCAAATTTCAAAATCTTCCATGTGGGGCATTTGAGTTGTTGCAGGTTTTTCAAAGGTAAATTGCTTTAATGTAAAAGCAATTCTATGTCCTTTAAGAAGCAAATTGAATGTTACAGGGAAATAACGTGGCTTTTCAAATCCATAATACAGATTGAAAATTGTATTAACCGCTGGGAAATTTGCGGTAGCCATGCAAGCCTCGGGATGTGTAGCTCCTTTACCCATGAAGCGGTTACAATAGCAATTAAATCCTTCATAGTCATATTTGCCTGAATTGCATATTTCTGCTGTAATGTCTTGTCCAGAGGGATTTGCGCGTTGTAATGTAAAAATTGATTTAAACGCTACAGTATCTCCAAAATAAGTGAGTAAAGATTCTCCGGAATTGTTTTCTGTATATGTGGTTAATCGTTGATTTACGCAAACCAATTTACACATTGTGAGTTCTGACGAATGTATTATCTCAAAATTAGTATTGCTAAGGATTTGTTGTTTTTCCTTTGCAGATAAACCTGTCCAATCTGAATTTTTCTCATCAGCAACATATTCACAGGTAAAAGGGATGGAGCATGTGGTATTGCCGTTAAGTATAAGAGCCTTAAAAGTACTAGGTTCACTTATCGAAAATGGAATGTTTTGCGCTTTGAGCGATGTAAATCCAACCACTAGAATGGTGAGTAAAAAAAACAGTTTTTTCATGTGTTTATATTTTACCAAGTTATTTTTTCTTTGTTCAAAAAAGCTGCAATGCCTCGCTTGCAGTCGTTACCAGCACGAGCCTTTGCATTGAATTCTGCAGCGTAAGCAAAGGCTTCTTCTAAATTCATATCACCAATACTTGCCAACATTTGCTTCGTTGTTTTTAATGATTCTGCAGAACAGGTATTTAGCAGTTGGTCAATAAAAGCCTTTGTTTCAAATGCGATTGTCTCTGCTGGAAAGATATTATTAATTAGATGTAGGTGTAAAGCTCTTTCTGCCGAAATGATATTACCCGTTAAAAGTAATTCACGTGCGGCGCCTTCACCTATTTTCTTCACCAAGAAAATCATTACAATAGCTGGGATGAAGCCGATCTTAACCTCCGTAAATCCAAACTTAGTCTCAGGGACAGAAAACGCAAAATCGCATACACTCGCTAGTCCACAACCTCCAGCAAGAGCAGGGCCTTCAATTTGTGCAACGACTACTTTTGGATGTCTGTATATTTTATCGAATAGATTTTTTAAATGGGTGGAATCCGCCAAATTCTCAGCGTAGCTATTGTTTTGTAACTGTTGCAAATATGCTAAATCTGCTCCGGCACAAAAAGCATCCCCATTGGCATCCAATAAAATTACTTTAACTGTATCATCCTTTTCAGCAGCATCAAATGCTTCTTGCAGCTCCGTAACAACATCTGGGTGTAGCGCATTGCGCTTTTCCGGACGATTTAAGGTGATTCTCGCAACGCGCCCTTCGAAGTTGTATTCAATATATTTAAAACTAGGCAGCATAATCATCTGGTTTGTTTGAGTTAATTTCTAAATTACTGTGAAAGGCTAATATTGGAAGGAAAACAATGAAAAACAGCGAGCCAATTGCACAAAATAAGATGCTCTTATTGTAGGCCTTAAAAAATCTAAAAATTAAAACCATAGCAAACAAAAAGTTGATGTACGGAACAAATAGAAGTAAAATACTAATTGGAGGCAAACCGCCTATTTTAGCCATCACTGAATAATTGAGAAAGGGGATAAGTGCTGTCCAACCAGGAACGCCTTTAAGCCTAAAAAGTCTGTAAAGACTCGCAAAAAACATAACAAATATTGCAGCAATAACTAAGGCTAAACAGATGCCATATGGACTGCTCCAATCTATCTGTTTTAAATAGGCTATTATTTCCTCTTGCTGGTCAATATCTTCTAATTTAATTCCTTTCATACACTCATCTTATTATCGTTGTAAAATCAAATAGCCTGTGCTTTTTCCTCCGTTCGTGTTTTCTGAACTATTTATCAAATAAAAATAGGTTCCATCAGGAAGGTCTACGCCATTGTATTTTCCATCCCATTTGGTATCATAATGATCTGTCCTATAAACTACATTTCCCCAACGATTGTAAATGATTAACGCACAATCAGGGATGCAGTTTTCAGTGTTTATCAATTCTAAGTAGTCGTTTTTGCCGTCATTATTGGGTGAAAAACCTTCAGGTATTTGACAATGACAACTAGGACAGTTATAATTTAAATAAACCGTAGCAGTATCGCTCACCCCATTTTGAGTAATGGAATATTCAAATGAGTCAATAAAGGTCTTTACTGAAGCGTGAAAATGAATGGCAAAACTTTGAATACTAAAGGTGCCATAATTACTACTTTTTATGATTGAAATAGTTGGTGTTGCGTTGTTGGAATATTGGTCGTTAATAACAATATTTAAAATACTATCAAAGCAATTGATAGTACCAAGTGTTGTATTAAATGTATCGTTAATCGCATTAGGACCAACACGAATTAATAAAAGTGCCGTGTCACTATAAACTCTTAAACCAAAAGTGTCCTGCATGATGTAGATAGCAGTATCATAACCAACAAAATTGTAAGAAGGAGTATAGGAAAACATGCTATTTTGTTGTGTTGAATTTATGTAGGCTAGTCCGTTCTTACAAGGCCTTTGTATGGCGAAATTACTATGATCGTATTTGTTTATTGAACTACTATCATTGCGTTCGATTCGAATGCTTGCTGCGGTGTTAATTTTAGTTTCCAAACGGTCGTAATTTGCAATCAGTGATACGGAGTCCTGACAAACCACAAATTGCATGGTGTCTTGTGCCGAACAAGCTCCGTTATCCACTAATAGAATAAAAGCTTGCGAAATGAAATTTGTGACTAATGGATTGAAAACGGTGTCATTACTTAGGTTTAAGGCGTTTGTCCAACTTGGGTCACCTGTACCGAAACCCAGGAGTTGATTTGAATAATAGCCTCTTGCCGGGCAATAGAAGATGTCGGGCCCTGCATTAGCTAATGGCTTGTTTTTCACTATTACAGCAATCGCAGTATCATAGCTACAACCCTGAGGGGAGGTATATTGATAACGAATTAAGTAAGGAACTCCGACGTGAATGGCAGTGTCATTTGGGTCGAATTGGTTTGTATTTAGCGGGATTAAAGTATTGTTAATAATAATAGAAAATTGTCCTCCGTTAGGGATTGCCGAAAGTGTAATAGGCGCTTCCCCTTTGCAAAATATTTTTCTGAAAGGAAGTTGAAAGTTAGGTAATGGATAAATAGTAATATCGACAGTGTCTCTTGCGGAGCCGCATTTTGCATTGCTCGCATCCTTTACCGTTAAAATATATTGCGTACTTACACTCGGCTGCGCTATCGGATGCGCAAAGCTTGGATTTGTTAATGTTTGACTGGGTTGCCACTGGTAGAGGTAATTACCGCTACCGCCCGAGGCTACTTGCAATTGGGCCCCGAGTATAATGCTATTGCCAAAACAAATACTTTGATCTAAGCCGGCATAGGCTTTAATTGAATCGAAAACATCAATCAATAAACTATCTTTATTGGTACAACCGTTTGTGCCTAAAACTTCTAAAGTATACCAGGTGTCAGTATTGGGGAATGCTATTGCAGAAGCATTAAAACGATTGATTAAATTGATAGTCGGTGACCAAGAATAGTGATACCCTGTTATTGGATTTCCCCCCACAGTGATACTATCAGCAGTACAACTGCGGTATAGATATTTACCTTGGAAGTCGACAATAGGCAATGCTTTTACTGTTAACTGAATGGAATTTGAATCTGAACATCCAAAAGCGCTAACTTTTAATTGATAGGAGGTGCTGTTTTTGGGAAAGGCTAGTGGTTGAGCAAGTGATGCGTTATTTAGTCCGATAGTTGGTGTCCAGGAATAGGTCCAACCTGATTTTTTTGTCGCTCCAATTTTTATGGAATCACCTTGACATATACTTACATTGCTACCCGGACTGGCAATTAAATTCGAAACTACATTGACAGTGACTTGGCCATTAGCCGTGCAATGGTTGGTGTCAGTTACAAATAAGGTATAAATAGTATTGGATGATGGGTTTGCGATTGGCTGCGCAATGCTACTATCCGATAAACCTAGGCTCGGGAACCACAAATAACTTAAACTGCTTTGAGCACTAGTGCCAATTGTTACAGCCGCTCCGTTACATACTGTTGCGTTGTTGCCAGGGTTTACCGCAGGCGGATTAACATTCATTACCCATACACTATCCTTCGTTAGACATGCGTCCTTAGTCGCTGTTAAATAATAATAAGTGCTTACGCTTGGTGCAACAGTAATTATTCTAGTAGATCCATATGTGTTTCCGAAAGCATCGGTCCATAACAGGGTAGCATTTGTTGTATCTGCAGTTCCAATTTGCACCCCAGACGTATTGTTGCAATATTTTTTTGCCACGCCAGCATCTGCAATTGTACCGCGTACTAAAATTTGTAAAGTGTCGGTATAAGCGACGTTAAAAATGTCATAGACACTTAAGGCGATTGTTTTAATCCCTGGAGTAGTGAAAATAACTGCTGCTTGTAACTGATTTAGAACGATTGAATTATTTGCACCCGGGGAAAAGCTCCAAAGTCGAGAAACAGGTTGAAATGGATCGTGCATACAGGTATCTTGTACCTTCAAGGTGTCACCAATACAAAGGATTGAGCTATTGTAAGTAAATGTATGCGGATGTCCTCCGCTACTTGGAAGGGCATAGCTTTGATAAGCTTGTAGGTTAATCCCTAAGAAGAGAAGAATTATAAATGATATGTATTTGTAACCTGAAAGCAATGTTGGAATTTTATCTCGCAATTTAGTTAATTATTCCTTGTTTAAGCAACGTAAGTAAAGTTGAATCGTATTTTCAATACCGTAGTAAAGCGCATCGCAAATCAATGCATGGCCTATAGACACTTCGTCTAGCTGACACAAGGCCTTCTTGAAAGGCTTAAGGTTGGCTAAATTCAAATCATGGCCGGCATTTATACCTAGCCCGGCTGCAACAGCTACTCTTGCTGTTTCTTGATAAGGAAGGATCAATTGATCAAAAGGTGAATTGTCAAAATGTTCGGCATATACTCCGGTATAAATTTCCACTCTATCAGCTCCTACAGCTGCCGCAGCAATTGCTTGTTCTGGTTCAGGATTGATAAATAAGCTGCTCCTTATGCCTTTTGCTCTCAAACGTGCATTCACAGCAGTCAATTGCTCCGCATTTTTTTGTACATCCCAACCAGTATTTGATGTAAGTACACCAGGGGGGTCTGGCACTAAAGTACATTGCTCAGGCATTACCTCTTCTACTAAGGCTAAAAAGCGTTCATCTGGATAACCTTCGATATTGAATTCGGTATTTAGTATAGGCTTTAATTCGCGGACGTCGTTATAACGGATATGACGTTCATCAGGACGTGGATGAACAGTAATCCCTTCAGCACCAAATCTTTCAATATCCTGAACCATTTTTAATAAATTAGGTAGGTTGCCGCCCCGTGAATTACGGAGAGTCGCAATTTTATTCACATTTACAGAAAGACGGGTAACAGATTGCATTAAA
Organism: Chitinophagales bacterium; assembly: GCA_947452995.1. Classification (GTDB taxonomy): domain Bacteria; phylum Bacteroidota; class Bacteroidia; order Chitinophagales; family CAIODY01; genus JAHEYX01. The sequence goes on along the minus strand of CANGEV010000001.1, from coordinate 437,328 downwards.
CAAAGGTACAATTCCGGACATAAAATGATAACAGGAGAAAGCTTTTCTTTTACTCTAATTTACGCGATACTTTCCGTTTATTTGCATAGATTAACCATTGGAATGAAGAAGTTATTATTTCTATTAATACCCGCCTTGTGTTTTTCACAAGCAAATGCCCAGTCCTCGTTCAGTCGTCAGGTGACGGACGCAGGTAATTTAACCTTGTCGTTCACCAATGCCGGCACGATTGGTGATCCATCGATGGCCACTAGTTCTAACAAGCCTTCCATGCAATATCCGAAAGGTTCGGGTATTGAACATTTGTTCGAAGGGGGATTATGGATTGGAGCTAAAGTTGCTGGTCAAACAGCGGTATCAACAGCTTCCATAGATGCTGCAAGTGGCTATACTACGGGTGCTGCAGGATTTGAATTCACGGCTCCGTTAGGAAATGCCATCAATCAACGTTCCTCACTCACTAGCAACAACTATTATTCAAGCTCCGCGATCTCTCATCAAGATCTTCTGATCGATTTTACAGACCAATACACGGTTGTTCCAGGTACTACCACTCCTATTTCTTCTCACAATGTGCCTCTAGGGGCTAATGTTCATCTAGAAACGTATGCATGGAATTATGGTTATGCCGACTATTTCGTGATTTGTAATTATAAAATAACCAATAATTCCTCAACCGCTTGGGACTCTGTTTTTGTAGGGCTTTGGACCGATTTGATTGTACGTAATGTGAATGTTACATCCGCTTCAGGAACCTCTTTCTTTAACAAGGGGGCATGTGGTTGGTTGGATACTGCCAAAGCTATTTATGCCTACGATTATAATGGTGATCCTGGTTACACCAATTCGTACGGTGCAATGTTGTTCTTAGGAGCAGAATATCGTAATTTGTTTTTTCATCCTGATAATGCAAGTGCAATAACTGCGGCAGGATATCCTAATCCACTGGTAAATGCCAATTTCTGGCGCTATAAAGATTTAGGGCCTGCCCCGCCTTATATTAGCGGGTTCCCTGACGACGACGTAAAAAGATATACCCGTATGAAGAATGGTGTCAACTCTCCGGGAAGTAATATATTTTTAAACACAGCTGATAACCGTACGCAATTAATGAGCGTTGGCCCCTTCGTGCAAATTGCGCCGAATGAAACGGTATACTTTACCGTAGCCTTCCTTTGTGCTAAACAAACAGGTCCTTCATTACCGCATACCAATGATGATTACAATAACCGAGCTAATTTAATGTCAAATATAGAATGGGCAAAACGTACCTATCGTGGTGAAGATGTAAATAATAATGGTCTTTTAGACCCAGGAGAAGATCTCGACGCAGACAATGTTTTAGATCGTTATATTCTGCCTTCTCCGCCACATGATCCCCATGTGAAAATTGTACCAGGAGAAGGTAAAATGGATATTTATTGGGACAATATAGCTGAAGCATCCATAGATCCTATTTCTAAAAAGAAAGATTTTGAAGGCTATAAATTGTATCGTTCTAATGTGAATAAGGGAAATGATGGAAACGATGCAACCATTGCCTATAATCAGATTGGACAATGGGATAAAATAGGGGATAGTGTTGGGTACAACAACGGTTTTGGCGCGATTAAAATAGCTCCTTTGAAATTTGAGGGCGATACGATAAGCTATACCTATCATTATGAAATGAATGGATTATTGAGCGGTTGGCGCTACGAAGTGGTACTTACTGCATTTGATGAGGGAGATAAAAACCAAGGTTTGGATCCTTTGGAGTCTTCTTTTATTACAAATACGTTTAATGTTTTTCCAGGTACTTCCGCGGCTAATGACGACACCACCGCTATCGGTGTTTATCCGAATCCTTTTGTGGTAGAAGCTGCTTGGGATGGAGGAACAGCTACTTCGCACAAGATTTATTTCAATCATTTGCCAGCTAATTGTTTAATCACAATCTATACCCAAAGCGGTGATGTGGTTACCAGTTTTAATCATGAATCAGACGCAAGTGCTAATTCAACGATTGATTGGTACAGGCTGAATGGTGGAAATGCCGATACAAGAGTATTGGCAGGTGGCGAGCATGCTTATGACCTGCTTTCCGCGACGCGTCAAACCATTTCTTCCGGACTTTACTATTTTTTAGTGAAAGATCTTTCCACAGGTTTCGTAAAACGTGGACAATTCGTCGTTGTCAGATAGCTTTAATTCTAAAAAATATCGTTTCTTTACGTCCCTAATTTTGGCGATAATGCAATATCCTATACGTATTGAGAAAGTAGCTCAAAGCCGCGTTTCTCAACAACCTTTGACCAACTTAGTGTTTGGTAAATTATTCACTGATCACTTATTCATTGCTGATTATGCTGACGGCAAGTGGGGTAACTGTCATATCGCTCCTTATGGTCCGATTGCTACATCTCCTTCATTATATACCATGCACTACGGACAAGGTATATTCGAAGGAATGAAGGCTGTTTTGAATGCAGAAGGAACACCAATGATGTTCCGTCCGCTTGATAATTTACATCGTTTGAACTATGGTGCTCGTCGTATGGCTTTGCCAGAAGTGCCAGAAGAAATTTTCATGAATGGACTTACGCAATTATTGCAGTTAGACAAAGCATGGGTTCCTACCGAAGCAGGTTCTGCGCTTTATATTCGTCCGTTCCTTTTCGCAACTGATTCTTTAATCGGAATCAAACCAACCGAAAAGTTTCGCTTCATGATTATTGCGACACCTGTGTCAAAATACTATGACAAGCCAGTTAAAATATTAGTTGCTGACAAGTATGTACGCGCTTTCAAAGGCGGTACTGGTGATGTGAAAGCGATCGGTAATTATGGCGCAACAATGTTGCCAATGATTGAAGCTCGTCAGAAAGGATATGATCAAGTGTTATGGATGGATGGAGCTGAGTTTAAATACGCTCACGAAATTGGTACCATGAACTTCTTTGTTCAAATTGGAGATAAGTTTATCACGCCGAATATCGATGGATGTATCCTTGAAGGCATTACAAGAAGTAGTGTTATTGCGCTATTAAAAGATGGTGGATATTCGGTAGAAGAGCGTCCCATCACTATAGATGAAATCGTTGATGCTGCTGACAAAGGAATTTTAAATGACGCCTTCGGTACGGGCACCGCTGCTTCTCTTTCCCATATCGAGTTGTTTGGTTATGAAGGGCGCGATTTAATGGTAAAGCCTGTGGCTGAAAGAACGATTTCACATGCAATCAAAGCTCGTTTGGATAATATAAAATGTGGTAACGAAGCCGACAAATTCAATTGGGTTATCCCTTGTTAATTTTAAAAGATCAAAAAATGAAAAATACTCCTTTTACAGAAAATCATATTGCCCTTGGTGCTAAAATGGCTGAATTTGCTGGGTTTAATATGCCTATCAGCTATACTGGAATTAATGAAGAACATCATCAAGTGCGTAACAGTGTAGGTGTTTTTGACGTTAGTCATATGGGCGAATTTATTGTTAAAGGAGAAGGTGCATTGGAATTGATCAATCGTGTCACTTCGAATGACGCTACTAAACTTGCTATTCATCAAGCACAATACTCCTGCTTGCCAAATGCAACAGGTGGTATTGTAGATGATTTATTAGTTTATCGTGTAGAGGAAAACGTGTATATGTTGGTAGTGAATGCCGGTAATATTGATAAAGATTGGAATTGGATTCAACAACATAATACAGCTAATGTAGAAATGCAAAACATTTCTGACAGAACGGCATTACTGGCTGTGCAAGGCCCTAAGGCAACCGCTGCAATGCAGAAGTTGACTAATATGGATCTGATCAATATGAAATATTATACCTTCGATAAAGGGGTATTCGCAGGTTGTGAAAATGTAGTAGTTTCTGCTACCGGTTATACAGGAGCTGGTGGAGTTGAAATTTATTTTGATATTAAAGATGCAGCAACGATTTGGAAAGCCGTTTTTGAAGCAGGTGCAGATTTTGATATCAAACCAATTGGTTTAGGTGCACGTGATACCTTACGTTTAGAAATGGGATTCTGCCTCTATGGTAACGATATCGATGATACCACATCTCCTATCGAAGCAGGTCTTGGTTGGATTACTAAATTCACCAAAGAATTCACCAATAGTGCAAATCTCAAGGCTCATAAAGAAAATGGTACGGCACGCAAATTAGTGGGTATCAAAATGATTGATCGTGGTATTCCACGTCATGGGTATGAAGTAAAAAATGACGCGAATGAAACAATTGGCGTTGTAACCTCTGGCACACAATCTCCATCATTAGGTTCTGCTATCGGTATGGCATACGTGAGTAGTGATTTAGCAAAACCTGGCGCCGTAATAGGAATCGCGATCCGTGATAAAGTATTGAAAGCCGAAGTTGTTAAAATTCCATTTTATACTGTAGGATAATTGATTTTTGCTTAATTTGGAACAAATGAAGATAAGTTTGTCCTTATTTGTTCTGCTTGTTAGCTTGAACTCTTTTGCTCAAGTAGGCGGTTTGCACACCTTTAACTATTTGCAACTGCCTAGCTCCTCGTTCGTAAATGTACTAGGTCCTGCTGCAGATGCTGCTGAAAGAGCAAGTATATCCAATGCCTATAAAAATCCTGCTTTATTGCATACAACTATGCGTCAGGATTTGGAAGTCAATCATACTTTTTGGTTTGCAGGGATTCAGAGTGGTTATGTCGCTGCCGCTAAGACATTTCATAAATCGGTGTTTGCAGCAGGCTTACAATATGTGAATTATGGCAAATTTGAAACAAATGATTCATACGGTAATGGAACGGGATTTTTTACCTGTTCAGAATATAATGCACATTTAAGTTGGGCAAAGGAAATAGCACCTCGCTATCATTTTGGCTATCGTACGGGCTTTGCAGCAAGTTATTTTGAGTCTGATAATGCATATGCCTGGACTAATACCATTGGACTTTTATACAGTGATACGGCGAAACGGTTTAAAGCAGGACTTACCGTTTCTAATTTTGGAATTATAACACATCATCTAGGCGGCAAGGCTATTGATGCAAATGAAAGTTTACCCTTGGATATACGTTTTTCGGTTTCAAAGCGTTTAGAACATATACCGTTTACTTTCTACGCTTCGGCACAACACTTAGAACAGTTTTATATTCGTTATCCTGATCCTATTGTGAGCACATCAATTGATGGAACTGACACGATAGGTGCGTACACAAATAAATATATTTTGGATAATATTGCTAGACATTTAGCAGTAGGGGGTGTGATGCATTTTGGGAAATCATTCGACTTGCAATTAGGATATAATCATCTGCGTCGTAAGGAGTTGAAAAATATCGATCGTGCAGGTATGACAGGTTTCTCAATGGGGTTTGAAGTGAAGACAAAATATGCGTGGATTGCGTATAGCAGAAGTTATTTCAATCCGGGAATGGCAAATAATTCCATCACCTTTAGGGTGCCAATTGCTAGGGGGAAATCTCGATAGAGTAGGATTGTATAAAAATTGACAAGATAAAAGCATTGGAGCGATTAAGTGTTTTAACTTTGTAATATGATAGAAAGTAAAAATAAAATGTGGTGGATTGCGGCTTTAACGGTTGCATTGGTATTATTAGTAGATCAGTGTGTTAAATTCTATGTTAAGACTCATTTTGCAATAGGCGACCAATATGATGTTACTAGTTGGTTTAAAATTCATTTCGTCGAAAATGAAGGTATGGCCTTTGGGTGGAAACTTGGTCCCTCAGGGACATGGGGCAAATTAGTGCTTTCTTTGTTTCGAATAATAGCTGTGTTTTTTATCGGTCGCTTTATTGTTAGTTTGATCAAGTCGAATGCTACCCCTGGTTTAGTATTTTGCCTAAGTTTGATTTTTGCAGGTGCAGTAGGTAATATTTTAGATAGCCTTTATTTCGGTAGTATTTTCTCTGCATCAACTCCTTTCGACATTGCAACGGTTTTTCCTAAAGGGGGAGGGTATGCTCATATACTACATGGCAAAGTGGTAGACATGCTTTACTTTCCATTATTTGAAGGTTATTTGCCTAAATGGTTAGGGGGTTCTTACTTTACTTTTTTTGATCCTGTTTTTAATATTGCAGATGCTTCAATTAGCGTTGGGGTAGCCTTAATGTTACTTTTTTATCGTTCTATTTTTGATAATAAAAAGGAGGAAGAATTAAACCTTTCTGAAAACGAATTGTCAAAGAATATACAATCCTCAGAAATTACAGAATCTCCGAATGCGTAAACTGCTATCATTACTGTTGCTCTGGACATTACCTCTTTTGAGAGGGAATGCGCAAAGTTCTAATGTGAGTAGTATCAATGATCAAACGAGTTTATTTGCTGAAAATCGCCCGGTGCCAGTAATTCAAAGCATGCTCCGTTATGAGCCTTCCGCTTTTTTCGGAGATACTAATACCGCTTTTAAGTTCGCGCAATTAAGAATAGATGCAAACCTTCCGTTGTTTTACTTTCAAAGTAATAATGACTTATGCCATTCTGTTGGATTTGGATTAGGATTTCGCTATTCTTTACCTGAAGCATCTTTCCTCTGGCAATTTCATGAAGTGTATAGCTTTAATTCTTCTATCAATTATACACTATTTAAGCCAGGTAAATTTATCTGGATGAATACCCTTGGAACAGGCTTAGCAGATGATAATTATACTATCGATAACCCGAATGTACGCTTACTATTCAGTTCTGTTTATGAACGCTCTATCTCAGACCGCCTCAAAATACGCGGTGGTGGGGTATTTGCAAGTATTAATCGAGAACAACTTTTTGTGCCAATTGTCGGTCTACAATGGAAATGCACTAATCGAATAAATTTATTTGCAGCCTATCCTTACACCATTCGAATTAGTTATCGCTACAATAAACAATGGCAATGGTATGCTTCCTGTCATCGTCGGAATGAAACATTTAGGATATCAGCTTACAATGAAGACCTTCCAAATGAATCGGCCTCGGTGTTTCTAACCAAATCAGACTATCCAACAGGTATTGGGTTTAAGCATAATGTCTCTAAAATTTTTCTTTTAACCTTTGAATGTGGCACCTTGTTCAACAGGGATTTGTATTTCTATAACCGCGATGAATTCCCACGTATAAGTGCGAAAGCACCTTCGCCCACTCTAGATGCACCTTTACACATATATGCAAGTGGAGGATTGTATTTCGAAACCTCCCTTCGTTATATAATTCCAAGTAGAAAACGTACTTCTCCTGCGAATGCAAATGCTCGTATTTTGCAAATTCTTGACCCGAGTGATGCGGATCTCGAAGAGATTATTATTCAGCATTAATCCAGCATTACAAATTCTTTAACGACTTTAAACTTTTTACAAGCAAAGGCTTTTTACCTTTGTAATAGTTATGCATACTCTTATTCGGATTTTTATCTTCGTAGCCCTTTTCGTTTTAATTGATGTCTATGTGGCGCGAGCTCTTTATGCGTTATTCGATAATCAACAATCTTTGCGCATTTTTAAATGGATTTATTGGGGGCTGCACGTCGCCTTTTGGCTAACCCTTTTGGGTTTATTATTCTTCGTTTCACGAAAAGCTGGCATTAATAATTGGATGGCACGCGGTGTGATGGGATTTTTTATTTTCTTATACATCCCAAAGTTATTATTGGCTGTTTTTCTATTGATTCAGGACACAGGACGTTTATTTGCCTCTGCTTTGCCTTTGTTGAAAGGCGAGTCTTTACTTATGCCTGATCGTCGTAAATTTATAACTCAAGTGAGTGTTTTAATTGCTGCCATACCAATGGGTGCTGTATTGCATGGTATTTGGAAAGGCCGATTTAAATTTACCATACATCGTCAAGAGCTAAAATTTAAAAATCTTCCTGAAGCTTTCGATGGTTTTACTATTACCCAATTGAGTGACATACATATTGGAAGCTTTGATAATAAGGAGGAAGTTGAACGCGGTCTTAAAATGGCCACAAACCTGAATAGTGATTTAATTGTCTTCACTGGGGATTTAGTTAATAATGTGTCCTCAGAAGCAGAACCATGGATTTCTTCTTTTCAATTACTTAAAGCTCCGCAAGGAGTCTTTTCTATTCTTGGTAATCATGATTATGGTGATTATGTACAATGGGAATCGCGTGAGGCTAAGGCAGCAAACCTTGAAGAATTGAAAAAACATCATGCAGCTTCAGGGTTTAGATTATTGTTGAATGAACATATTTGTATCGAACGTGGTGGTGAACGAATCGCATTGGTTGGTATCGAAAATTGGGGTGCACCTCCATTTCCACAGTATGGCAATTTGAATAAGGCCACTGCTTTTTTAGAGCCGGATATTTTTAAAATACTTTTATCTCACGATCCAACACATTGGGATTTGGAGGCTAAAAATCACGCGTCCAACATCTCTTTAAGCCTGGCAGGGCACACACATGGGATGCAGTTCGGAGTTGAAATTCCTTGGTTGAAATGGAGTCCGGTTAAATTTAAATATCCTAAATGGGCAGGGTTATATCCTGAAGGTTCTGATAAGTATTTATATGTTAATCGTGGGTTTGGCTATTTAGCATTTCCTGGCAGGGTAGGTATTTGGCCCGAGATAACGCAATTGGTGCTCCGAAAAGGATAATGAAATTTGAAGTTTGATAATTGTTTAATATTTTAGCAATCTCGAAATTTTAATTAATAAAAAATGGTACGTTTTTGTTTTTTAGTAATCACCCTTGTTAGTTTCTTTGTTGTTGCGCACGCTTCTGAATTTAAAGTAAATCAAGAAGGGCTTGAACTAAAATTCAATCAAGCTGTCGAAGTTTCATTGTATGATTCAAAGTTATTGGATAATACAAGCCAAGAATTTGCAGGAAGAGAAATTAACCAAAATATGGCAGGTATTGCCGCGATATGTTGCGGTTCTTTTGGGCTACATCGTTTCTATATGGGACATACCGATGCTGGTTTAAAGCATCTTGGTACAACTTTTTTAGTTGGTATTCTTGGGGTGGCTGCAATTTATACGCTAATCGCAACTGGCCCTGGATCTAGTTCGAGTTCTGCTTCGGCAGGCGTCCTCAGCGCGGTTGGGTATGCATCCTATACTTTAGCTTATTGTATCAGTGGAGCACATGGACTTTACACTTTAGTGGAAGGGATCATGTACCTAACAATGCCGGAAGAGAAATTTCAGTCAAAAATTGTAAAAGATCCGCGTTTCTTTGCTGCCTTTAGTAGAAATTAACAAGTTCAAAAACGCTACTTTAATGAATAGTGTAGTTGGTTTGATTCTAGCAAGCTCATACCTAATTAACGTTTAATCAAACTTTCTGCGTTGGAACCATTCCTCCGTCAATGAAATGCCGAATTGGAAGCGGGTAAAATTTTCTTGGGTTCCTCCATTTACTAGGTTACCTCTCGAGCCTAAGTCTAAGCCTAAATTAAGGTAGAATGGCAATTTGTAGGTGCTTAAATTATTGCTAAAGAATTTCATGCCCATCCCTAAGGTAAGTCCTTTTAAAGCAGGGTTGTTCTTAATAAAATCATCCCCATAGTATGCTCCTACACGGTAAGTACAGCGGGATAAGAACTGCAACGATGTTTCATCAGGAATAAAACTTCCGCCTAAAGAATATAGTACGGTGTTTTTTAAATCTTGACTTCTATTTGCTAATGAGAAAACGCTCCATTGCGTAAAACGATAGTTGGCAGCCACCATCCAACGCGTTCCATGGCTCCAAGAAAAACCTGCAGCATAAGCAGTAGGAAGAGTTATACTTGTTTTTTGATCATTGGTATTGCCGATAGAATCAACGGCAGTACCAATATGATTGAAACGTTCATAAATGCTTTGATACCGCAATGAAATATCTTTCATGCCAGTATAAGTGCCTGCAATTTCTAAACTATTCATCGTGTTTATTTTGAATGAATATTGGCTCCCTAAGGTAAGTTGCGAACCATTTGGATGGTAATTTTCATATAACCGCGAACCTAAAGCATACACTGAATCAGGCCAGTAAATGGAAGTGCGATAGTTTATGTTACCAAAATAGTGTGCCAACTGCGCTCCGAAGGAAAAGCCTTTCCATGAAATACCCGTACCTACATAAGCTTGATACCAATTACCATCGCCTTTGTAAAATACATTTTGTGTTCCCGCACTATTAGTTTGTGTGCCTTGTAAATAGTAAGCTACTTTGCTGTAAGGCAAAAGTCCTACCGAAGCACCCATACGAAACTTGTCATTTTGTGCTTGGTAATTATGTTTGTTAATCAAGGATAAGCCAAGTGCAAGGTGTGCTGGCTGCATAGTGAATCCAGATTGCTTAAGGGTGCCATTATTAGGGCCTCCTGAAAGACTAACAACAGAAGCGTCAAAACAGGTATAATGCAATTTGCTATAAGAAGCGGGATTCTGAAAGTTAAGCAGGGTGGTGTTCGATTCATTGAAGGTTACACCCGTATAACCTCGTCCCATCGCTGCGACGCTGCTGCCTGAATATAACATACCCGGACCATAAGCGGATAAAGGAGCGTTAATTTGACTATACACCATGCTGTGTAAAGAGAGAATCAACAAAGTATAGAGCGTTTTTTTCATTTTTGGTTCAATTCATAAAGGCTTAATAGCCCATAAAGTACAAGATGAGGTTCTACAAATATCCTTCTTTTTAAACTGCTTTCCAAACGTAAAGCATCGCCTCCTGAAAGCATTATTTTTAAGGAAGCGCCATACGTTTTTTTATAAGTATCGATAAAGCCATTGATCTCGTGGGTGAGGCCTTCCAAAGCGCCTTTAAACATGGCTGAATTAGTGTCGTTGCCTTCCGTAGAGATTAGCTTTTGTGCATTAAGCTTCGGTAGCTTGGCTGTGAATTGTGCCATTGCATCCAAGCGCATTTGTAAACCAGGACTGATTGCTCCGCCATGATAGACATTATTACGGTCTTTAAAATCATAGGTGATGCATGTTCCTGCTCCTATGATCAATACATCATGAGCGGGATAAAAAGTACATGCTGCACTAACTAAGGCTTTTCTGTCAGCCCCTAAGCTTTTAGGTGTTTTATAAAGGCTCTTAAAGGGAAGGCTTGATTTGGGATTCAGCTGTTGAATATTCCAACTTTTTAAACTTGCCAACTTGGTAATTCCTTTTTGGCGAACACTACTTAAAAATATATTCTTAAGGCCTGGAAATTGCCTTTGAAGTGAAATAATAAAAGTAGCGGAGATCGTTTTTTTTATTCCACTCGCAAGTTGTTGCTTCTGGTCAAAAACGGCCCATTTTACGTAGGTATTGCCCTCGTCAATTAATAAAACAATTGAGTTTTTGCCGTACATTATTTAACAGCGATAGCCGAAATTTCTACATTCACATTTTTGGGTAAAGTCTTTACTGCAACGGTTTCGCGTGCAGGAAAATCTTTTTCAAAACATCCGCCGTAAAGTTCATTCACTTTGCCAAAATGTGCCATATCACTAAGAAAGATCCCCGTTTTTACAATATGACTGAAGTCCATCTCGGCAGCTGAAAGTACAGCCTTTAAATTGGCTAAGACTTGTTTTGTTTCTGTTTCTAAATCAGCAATATTTAATTCACCTGTTGCAGGGTCAATGGCAATTTGGCCACTCACATAAAGCGTATTGTCAACCATTACTGCTTGGCTATAAGGGCCAATAGGCGCTGGCGCATGATTTGTATTGATAATGCTCTTTTTCATATTACCTCAAAGTTAATCTTTTTCGACTTTTTTCGTCGAATTTGAGGTGCTAAATTCGTTAGTTTTTACTTAAAGATTTTGTAATTTCGGCCATGCAGAAAAATCGGATTTGTGAACTGTTTCAAATAGAAATACCAATTATACAAGGCGGTATGATTTGGTGCTCCGGATGGGAATTGGCAGCTGCAGTGAGTAATGCCGGTGGTCTCGGTTTAATTGGTGCAGGATCTATGTATCCTGATGTTTTACGTATGCATATTCAACGATGTAAACAAGCGACCGTCAAACCATTCGGCGTAAATGTACCTTTGCTCTATCCTGACATCGAGCAACTGATGAAAATAATAATAGAGGAAAAAGTCCCTATTGTATTTACATCAGCGGGAAATCCCAAAACTTGGACTAGTAAATTGCAGGCTGCTGGAATAAAAGTTGCCCATGTGGTAAGTAGTTCTAAATTTGCTGTAAAATGTGAAGAGGCAGGTGTAGATGCTGTAGTTGCGGAAGGCTTTGAGGCCGGAGGGCACAATGGAAGAGAAGAAACCACTACACTCTGTTTGATTCCTGCAGTAGCTTCTGCAATTAAAATTCCACTATTAGCAGCGGGTGGCGTTGGGTCAGGTGCTGCGATGGCTGCCTGTCTAGCGCTTGGCGCTGATGGAGTGCAAATTGGTAGTCGCTTCGTGGCATGTTTAGAATCTAGTGCGCATTTGAAATTTAAAGAACGTATACTCTCCGCAACGGAAGGGGATACAAAATTGAGTCTTAAATCGTTAACCCCAGTACGCTTACTGAAAAATGAATTTGCAGAACAAATTCAGTTATTGGAAAGTCAAGGAGCAAGTAAAGAAATATTGATGGATGTCCTTGGTCGTGCTAGAGCAAAGAGAGGGATGTTTGAGGGAGATTTAGTAGCGGGTGAATTGGAGATTGGTCAAGTCTCTGCACATATTGATTCAATTGTTTCAGCCGAAAGTGTCGTGAATGAAATTTGGAATGATTGCCTTTCACGAATCGATCAATTACAACAAAATTATTTAGGATAAACACCACACCCAATGATAAGCGTTCAACGATTTGTATTTTATTTTTTATTTCTTGTATTATTTTTAACCCCAAAAGAGAATTTTGCTTTTTGGTATGGGGAGCACAAGTTTATAGGTGATCAAGCATTCAACAAATCCTTATCTGTGGATGCTAATAGAGCCGTCATCTGGCAAAAAATGCTTGCATTACAAGCGAGTCAGCAACGAGCTTCTATTTTAAATATTTCGACACAATCTTTACAGACAATAACGTACGGAGATTTGACGGCCGTATCAGGCACCTACGAAAAAGAATTTGATCAAATGTTTTATATGTTGGTACGTTTGTATCCGCAATATTGGTCAAGTTGGGATAATCGTTCAGTTGCAAATGCAATGAAAGATTCTTCTATTATTTCTAAAATCAAACATCATTATAAGGTTGAAAATATTTCCCTTAATAAAGAGGATGCCTATAATGATATACATACGATTTTTGCGGATGGTTCCCATTTTTCAATTGAAAATACGTCGCATTTTGCAGAATTCGGTGTTACTCATTCCATGAGTGATGAATTAAGTAATGGAGTTCTTCGATTGGTGGCTATTCCAGAAGGAAGACAGAATTCAGTGTTAGAGTATAATATTGGCCGACAGTTTTTTTATCGTGGAGCAGCTATTAACACAACTGAATGGAAATTAAATATTGCGCAAATCGATAGTTTTATAAGTAGTATCCAAAAAGAGAATATTGCAACTAAATATTGTGTGCTTCATACCGTTTCATTGCAGTTTGCTGACTGGGCAGGAATAGAGTTTTCGAAGCAGAACTTAAATTACGAAGCGAATAAAAAGGGGCTTCTTTTAATGCAATTAGCCTTTCTCTTTAACGCATACGCTGATCATTTTTTACAAGATTCCTTTACTAGCGGTCATTTGGTTGTTAAACAAAAAGATTTGAAGAATTACAATGGGAAAGGAGCTCATGATTACTATAATAAAGAAGGTATTCAAGTTGATAATGTAGAAGTCTCTCCTTGGATAGCCTATGGCGATGGGTATCTTGATACCAATCAAATTAATTATCAAAAAGTCTTACAAGCAAGTATCAACTCTATCAATGATGTTTGGTCTCGTTTTATGCAACATACAAAGTATCCCACTTCGCAAACAATACTAGAAGAGCTACATGATAAGTCCGAAAAACAAATTATTGCAATTTTTATGCGTCAATATACCGCAATGCGAGTCATTCCTCTTCCAGTTGAATTAGGGCAGGTGGAGTTTACCAGTTCGCGCAACGGTATATTTGTAGGAACAAATGTCGCAATGCCAAAGTTATTTGCTTCCAATTTGTTTCCTGATGTTGATTTTCATGTTGGTTTTGGTAAAAACTTTTGGTTTGGCCACGACTCTCGCATGAAACACAAAGAATCTAATTTATGGCTAGCTTTTAGTGTGTCTTATGGATGGTTTTCTCCTACGAACATTACAGCCCCGCTTGGCCTTGCCAAGATTTCTATGTTGGAAAGTGTTTGGTTTAATTCAATTGTTTTCGATCCTTTTAGCTACCGATTTATTCAAGTGAATAATGCTTCACTTGAATCAAAATATGCTAGTAATTTCATGGCTAAAAATCATTTGTTTTCCATTTGGAATCCTTCATTTGGTTATGAGTATAAATCGATACAATCGAAATGGAGTTGGTCGGCACGAATGAATTATTTAGCATTAACACGAAACCTTCAAAAAAACTGGTATCCATCCTTTCAACTACGTAGGTATTTGTAAGAATTATTAACTTTACTCTAAATTCATCCTATCCATGAAAAATTATTTTTTGATTATTCTAAGCCTATTCCTTGGGATTACAGCTAAAGCACAAATGGCTAATGCTCCTTTAAAAAAGGAAGCGTTTGTTGATGCAGCTAAAAGAACGACTATTGTTGTTTTACAGAGTGAAGACCCGAAAAAAACAACTAAATTGAAAAAGACACCGGAAGATTATGAAGCCTATAAGCAGGATATCGAATATTTCAATGAGAACCTAAAAGCTGCAGTTGAAAAATGGTGGCGTTTTACTGAGAAGTATGAGTTTCATTCGTATGCAGAAATGATGAAAATGGTAAAGGGTAAGGCAGCTAAAAATTATGTTGTGCTGATTTATCAACAACAACGGGATAATCCTGCGCCACCTTCCCAAGTAATTAATGCCGTTTTGCCTTACAAACGTTTATCAACTCCTGAAGAATGGGGATGCTTTGAGTTACGTACACCTGAAAATATGTTACCAAGTAAGCCTGCTTTGGATGTCGTTAAATTGCCTTATCAAGCTCCTTCAATTGGTGATATGGTTTTTGCAATTCATGTGATGCAGTTCAATTTGGCTAATAAGTCGGAAGGGTTGTCTGAAAGCCAAATTAAACTAACTGTAAAGAATTCAGGCAAATTAATTAAGAATAAAACGTTATATATGGATCGTACAGAAATAGATGATAATGAATTGAACGAGCAGGTGATTCATAAAGCCTACCCTTATGAATATGTAATTGATGAACGTGATAGCATTCAACAATATTTGATCCGCGCTTCGGGAGATGCATTGGTCCCGATGATTGCACCAGGTAATCTTAATGATATGGTACACTATCTAATCAGTGCAGAGGATGGAACGATTTGCGGTATGTATTCATTGCCGTATGATGCTAAGGATACGCGCCGTCTTCGTATTACTCGTGAGATTTTGAAAGTTTATGCAAAAATGGCAAAGACGGGTTCTTCTAATTAATAAAAATAATATTCATGTATTCAAACGTACAGAAAAGATTGGCAGCAGAGCTGCAGCAGATTGAAGAGAGTGGCTTGTTTAAAAAGGAACGAATTATAACGTCTCCGCAAGGTGCTGATATCACCGTTGATGTGCCTGGTAAAGGAACGTTAAACGTTGTTAATTTTTGCGCGAATAATTATCTCGGTTTATCTTCTCATCCTGCCACTATTAAAGGGGCTGAAGATGCATTGCACAGTCGTGGCTTCGGCATGAGCAGCGTTCGATTTATTTGCGGTACACAAGACATTCATAAAACGCTTGAACAAAAAATAGCTCAATTCCTAGGTACTGAAGATACCATTCTTTATGCAGCAGCCTTCGATGCAAACGGAGGAGTGTTCGAACCTTTATTCAATGAAGAGGATGCAATAATTTCTGATGAATTAAATCATGCCTCTATTATTGATGGCGTCCGCTTGTGTAAAGCACAACGATATCGCTATTTGCATAATGATATGGCGGATTTGGAAAAGCAATTGCAAGCAACCGCTCATTTGCGTAGTAGAATCATCGTCACTGACGGCGTCTTTTCAATGGATGGAACCATCGCACAAATGGATAAAATTTGTGAATTAGCCGATAAATACGATGCTTTAATCATGATGGACGAATGTCATGCTTCAGGTTTCATGGGCAAAACAGGTCGTGGTACACATGAATATCGTAACGTGATGGGACGTATAGATATCATAACAGGTACATTGGGTAAAGCACTCGGTGGAGCATTGGGTGGATTTACTTCCGGACGTAAAGAAATTATTGAAATGTTACGTCAAAGAAGTCGTCCTTATTTGTTTAGTAATACCTTAGCACCTTCTATTGTAGGGGCCTCTATTGCTGTTATCGACTTGCTGAGCAGTACCACCAGCCTTCGTGATAAGTTATGGGATAATACCCAGTATTTCCGTAAGGAAATGACAACAGCTGGTTTTGATATTAAAGAAGGGGAGCATCCTATTGTTCCAATTATGCTTTACGATGCAGTTTTAGCCCAGAATTTCGCCGCTGCATTATTAGATGAAGGTGTTTATGTGATAGGTTTCTTCTATCCTGTTGTGGCCAAAGGAAAGGCACGTATCCGTGTTCAAATTTCTGCAGCCCATGATCGTCATCACTTGGATAAGGCTATTGCGGCCTTCACTAAAGTAGGTAAAGAACTCGGAGTATTGAAAGCTTAATAGCTCAAATACTTAGCAAATACATCTTGTAAATGAGCCCGGCTTTTAAGCTGGGCTTTTTCTTTAATAGCCCCTGCATTGTATGTGTCCGTCGTATATTTCTCTCCAGCTAGTTTGTTCCAAACCAATGCTCCGTTTCCATCAACCCAACCATATCCTTCATAAAAATCAAAAAAAGCGAATGCTTCTTTCGGATTTAATAAGCTCTTACTCCAACGATAAGTAGCACTACTGATATTGGCCGCATGAAGTATTGTGTGTGCAATATCTGTCTGCGAAACTACTTGTCCATGAATGGAGCCCGCATATTTTTTATTTAAGCCACCTCCGCAAATAAGTAGCGGTATTTGATAATGGGATACACATGCATAATCATGTTCCCTCGGACTATGATGTCCATGATCAGCTACGATAATAAATATAGTATTTGAATACCAGGGTTGTAATTTCGCCCAGTTAAAAAATGCGCCCAAGCAACTGTCTGCATAATAAATACTATTGATGTATTCGTGTTCATCACCGCCGCCATTTACTCGCCTAATATATTTCCCATCAAAAGGGGAATGTGTGCTCGCGGTAAATAAAACCGATAAAAATGGCTGTTGTTCTTTCGCAAGCTGATTTCCCCATGCCTTGAACATATATTTATCATGAATGCCGAGTTTGCCTACTAATTCACTTGGCGCATCAAAATTGTCCTGTTCTTTGACCTCATCAAAGCCCTCATAGTATAAATAGCTTTTTATATTGCCATATGTTAACTGTCCACCAAATAGAAAAGAAGAATGATAGCCTAAAGGTTTTAAGTCTCTGTTTAAACAAGGTAAATGAGGATACTTACTGTTGTTTGATAAAATTGTTGTTATGGGTTGTGCAGGAAATCCACTTAATATAGCAGGTATGCCTTGATCACTGGTATGTCCACTGCAATAGGCTTGCGTGAAAAGCATTCCCTCTTTACTCAAAGCATCAAAATTACTTGTTAGGCCCGCATCCCCGCCACAAGAGGCTACTACATTGGCACTCCATCCCTCCAAAATTAAAATAGCAATATTAGGTTTATGGACACTAAATAATGTACTACATGAATCATACTGGTTAGGGGTATAAAACGTATCAATAATTTGCGAAGCAGTCTTATCATCCATAAATTGATAAGGATTTTTATCGCCCGCTTGTTTATTGTTTAAGTAGGAATGCATCAAAGTCCAACTTGGATTTACAGCCGCGTCATTCAATACCTGTTTGCTTGAGTAGTATACGTTACTCTCATTAATGGGGATTGGTCGCCATCCACCACGAATACCCAAAAATAAAAGTCCGATCAGTAAAATGATTTCTAGACTGTTCCTTAGCCAATTAAAAGGAGCGAGACTTCGTGTTTCATTTTTATATAAGCTTTCAAAGGTCCTTTTTTGAAACCGGCGATAAAACCAGTGCGAGAAAACGCTGATACACATAATTCCAATCAGCCATGTTTTAGTGGAGACAGATGTGATAACCTCCACCGGATTTTGTAAGTGAAAGAGAATTTTGTAATGTAATTTGATTCCCATTTCCTCGTAAACTACGATGTCTACGCAAAAAATAATCGTTGTTAATGTAATCACTATAGCACTTAACCCTTTCCATAATCCTTGCCATACCTCATTATCCTTCCATTTGGAAAACGTGAAAAAGAAAGGAAGATAAAGTGCTGTTAAATAACATGCCGTACTTAAATGTAATGGCAATGCATGCCATAAACTGTTAAAGGTCGACCAAGACTCTAAATTGAAGGTTCGATTCCAAAAATATAAAAGAAAAAAAAGTTGTTGCCATACAAATAGATAAACAAATCCAATAACATGTTTATAGGCTTGACGTAAAAAAGGATAACGTATAGGAAAGAGCATAATCATGCCTTAGGAAAATAATGAAAAAATAGTGTTTCCGTAGTTGCGGCTCCGTTTGAAATGCGGATGTTCTTCAAACCTGTTTTTAGAATCGTGTTCCATAACAAATAAGCCATCCTCCTTAAGTAATGAGTTTGCAAAGATCAAATCAGGTAAACTCTCTAAATGTGCCAATTGATAGGGTGGGTCTGCGAAAATTAAATCATATTGTCCTGGTTGACTATTGATAAATCTAAAGACATCCATTTTAATCACCTTACAGGTGTCCTCAATTTTCAAACTCGCTCTATTCTTTTGAATGAAGCTTATTAACTTGGCATCCATTTCAACACAAGTTATATCTGTACAGCCTCTAGAAGCTAATTCATAACTGATACTTCCTGTGCCGCCAAATAAATCAAGTACTTTGATTGATTCCCAATCGTACATGTTTTGTAAAATATTGAATATACCTTCCTTCGCATAGTCAGTCGTTGGCCTTGCAGGCATAACCTTTGGTGGTTGAAAAGTAAAACCCTTAAATTGACCGCCTACAATTCTCATGAAAATGTTCCTTGTAAAGCAAGATAACTTTGAGCGCTACATTGTTGAACTCCCTTATTTGCCCACCCCGTCCCGCTTAGTTCAACATAGCGGAAGAATTTTAGTAAGGTCATAAACACTAAGGAGTCTTGTCTGATATTAGAACTAACATACAGTGTGTCTTTCTCTGCATCAAAGCCTGCATGTTGTTGATACGCTAATTGTAAAAAGTAAACAATATCTTCCGGAGCCTTGAATTGAAATTGATTTGCAAAAAGCAATTGTTTGTTTCTAAACAATAATATAAAAAAGGTCCTTCCACTAATATCTAAAAAAACACGTTGTTCTGAACTTTCAATGTGTTTAAACATCCATTTAAACAACCCTTCCACACGGTGCGAGATTGTTTTAGGATGTAAATAACTTTGAACAGCTGACATCACCTGATTAGGCGTGTAAAAAGCAACTTGTAAGTTGGTGTCAGCTAAAATATTGCAAGTCTGCCATTCCTTTTCAGGATCTTGAATCAAACTGATATCATTCGGCAGGATACTAAAAGGACTTAAAGAATGACTAATATGTACTGTGCGTCCTTTCATCTTAATAAAGACAGGATCTTGTTCAAATATCGGTTGTAAAAGTGCTGGATGGTTAAATGTTGACGGCTCGGTTGCTTGATATTCACCTAAAAAATGAACCGTAGATTTATTAGCAGTAGCCAATATATAAACAACAGAGCTCTCATTTATTTCTACCCACAATTCCAATTCTTTCAACTCCCACTGAATACGATCAAGGTCGCCGATTTTTAAGGTTTGTATAGGCCGTAAGAAACTCATAAATCAAAAGTACGAATTTTATCGATTAATCTTATTTTTGGGCCATGGCATACGAAAAAAAGCACCAGCCGCTTGCAAGCGCACGAACCTTTACAAATAGAATGATTTGGAATGTATTGTTTGGAATTATTCTCTTGTTTGTAGGATTGGGCATTGGAGTGCTAGGCTATCATCAATTTTGTCATTATTCGTGGATTGATTCTTTGTTGAACGCATCCATGATCTTATCAGGCATGGGGCCAATGAACCCGATATCTGATGACGCAGGAAAGTTGTTTGCCTCTTTTTATGCAATATTTAGTGGAGTCGTTTTTGTGGCTACGATAGGTGTTATACTTGCACCGCTTTTACATCGGGCAATGCATTTTTTGATGATGGAAGAAGATTAATAATCTCCTTCATGTACAATCTCCATGATTGTTCTAAATGCGATGAATAGATTGCCATATTTTGCAAGCACGTCCTCTCGAAGCTCGTTTGCATGATTGTTTAGGTAGTCGTCCAAAAGACTGCGTTCAGCACATAAGTATTGAAAAGAATAGGTGCTAGATCCGTCAGGTTCTTCTACTTGGTCGATTTTGCTAATACGATAATTGATAAATTTTCCCGTTTGCATAACATCGGGGACGTGCTTGCCCTTCATCCATTCTAACCACTCTTGTTCCACACGTTGATCAATTTTAACTGTTACATTATAGACTAGCATAAACTTTACTTCTTTCTTTTCTTAATTGGAATAAGATTCAAAGCTAGTGAATTAATTACCAAAACTACATCACTGCCTGTCATACTTAATGCGCTCCAAAGCGGCGCAATAAAACCAAAAGCTGCCGCAGGGATTGCAACTATATTATAAAGCAAGGCCCAACCAAAGTTTGTATAAATAGTTCGCATAGTCGACTTCGCAATGGCATGTGCATCTGCAAGTAAGGCAATGTCGTCGTGCATCAAAATGATATGTGCACTTTCCATAGCTGTGGCAGTTGAAGCATGTATTGAAATGCCGACATGAGCGGCAGCTAGAGCCGGCGCATCATTTACTCCGTCTCCTAACATCGCAACAGGGCCCGCATCTCTATATTTTCTAATACTTACTAATTTGTCTTCGGGCTTTTGTTCCGCCAAAACATTTTCGATTCCCAATAGATTCGCTATACGCATGCAACGTTCTTTTTTGTCGCCGCTTAACATAACTACTTTAATGTTCTTGCTTTTAGCATAACGAATCAATTCTACCGCGCCATTCTTCAATTGCTCCTCCATTGAGAATCCTAATTGCCAAACGCCATCAATGTATAAATTGATAGGAAACGCTGAAGCTGTCGCGTTTTCAACTAATGCCGTTGTCCCTAAGCAGATTTTACGTCCTTCAGAATCCTTCGCCTTTAGACCTTCTCCTTTTACTTCTTGAATGTTTTTTAACACTAGCGTAGGGTATTCCTTCAACGCATTAACAATAGCCTTCGCAATGGGATGCGAAGAATGCGTTTCCATACTTTTGACAAGTGAAAACTGCTCTTCATTCCAATTAAAATCTTTAGGATTAAATGAGTTTTGCGTAAGTGTCCCTGTTTTATCCATTAACCACGTTTTGGAGTCAGCTAAGGCTTGCATATGCTGGTTTCCTTTAAAGAGAATACCATAACGAGAGGCTTTGCCAACTCCTGCCATCACAGCTAAAGGAGTTGCTAAACCCATTGCGCAAGGACAAGAAATTACCATAACTGCAATCGCTCTTAGAATACTATCTGCAAAGGAATAATGTAAAAAAAGAAGACAACTTAAAAGTACGATCGTCGCTATAATTAAGACTGTTGGCACAAACCAAGCTGAAATTTTATCTGCCAATTTTTGAATAGGCGGTAAATCACTTTGTGCCTGTTTCATTAATTCTATTATATGTGCAAGGCGATTATTTTTAATGTCATTTTGCGCCTTCATTACAGCACTTCCATCCATAACCATTGTTCCTCCAGTTACAGGATCTCCCATTTTTTTTAAAATGGGATTGCTTTCGCCCGTCAACATCGATTCATCTACAACTATTTCTCCCTCCCAGACGCTCCCGTCTGTTGCGATACGATCACCGGTATTAATTTGTAGTCGATCACCAGGTGCAATCTGCGCCGCTTCTATTTCATGAATTTCTATTTGTCCATTTTGTAGGTTTTTCGACCATAACTTCGCTCTTGGCTCCTGCAATTGCATTAATGCACGTAAGGCTTCATTGGTTTTATGAATACTTCTGTCCTCAATGAATTCACCTAATAAAACAAAACATATAATGGATGCCGTCGTCTCGAAATATAACATACTATGCATGTCCCCGCTTATCCAATTTACGATACTGTAGCTATACGCTGCGGTAGCACCCATCAGGATCAATACATCCATATTGGTCGAACCTTTTTTCATCGAGTAAAAAGCGCCGCGACCAAAGGTCTGCCATCCAATAATAAAGACAGGGGTAGCTAATATAAACTGAACAAATGCCTGATGAAGCCAATGCCAATTTACCCACATATGTATTAATAGGGGAGCTGTAAGTATTGCAGTTATCCAAAATTTAAGGGCTAAATTTTTATTACTTGTCAATCCTTTATTTGCTGTTAAAACAGTATAACCACTTTTCTTTAAAAGATTCTTAACCTGCTTTTCATTCACCTTGCTGTTCAGGTTGAATCGTGCAGATTTGGTCGCCAAACTTACTTTCACTTCTGTATAGCCTGCCTCTTCCAAAACCTTTTTCACATTTAAGGAACAGGTTTGACAAGTCATACCATCAATCGACCATTCGCAAGTATTGTTTTCCATAATTCTAATTATCTTTTAAAGGTACGCGTATCTCAACGAATAGTATGTAACCAATGTTGAAAAAATCAAGCTTTATGTTTAAATTGTGTTATGCGAAATCCCGCTTACGTTATCCTTTTTCTCTTTCATTTTCTTTTTTTAGAAAATGCATTGGCGCAAAATTCCCTTTATGTAGCTCCTTCAGGAAATGATGCAAATTCCGGGACCTCACTGAGTACGCCTTTTAAGACGATACAAAAAGCCGCTAATACCGCTATTTCTGGGACTACTATTTATATAAAAGCAGGTACTTATCACGAACGAATTATTCCTTATACTACGGGAACTCCAGCCAATGAGATTGTAATGCGTCCTTATCAAAATGAAAAAGTGATTATTGATGCGGCGGGCACTACTGGTTGGAATATTTTTACGTTTTATGGACAAGCATATATACGCTTAGAAAATTTAATATTTCAATTTAATGATAATACTGCTGCTGCCTACCAATCTGCAATTGGTTTCGGCAAAAACTCGCATCATATTACTATCAAAAAATGTCAGTTTAATAATATGCGCAACCCAAGTTCGAATGGGATTGTCTTTTGGGGCGATGATACAACTTCGGCAGGTGTTCATCATGTCTTAATTGATAGTTGTGATTTCGGAGACGTATCGTTTAATATGTCGAATGGGATTGTGTTGAATGGAAACATACACGACATAATGATTAGTCATTCACGCATACATAATTGTAAAAGTGCTGCCATCATTTGTAGTGGTGCTGATAGCGTTTCAAAAAAGCCAATGTACGACTACGTTCGTGACGTGGTAATTAGCAATAATAAAATCGACTCGAATTATAATCTTGTACCCGGCACTTATCAAAGTGCTGTTACAATTAATTCGTGTAGAAATGTAGTGGTCGATAGGAATTTTATTGCTGAAAATGATATGGCTATAAGCATAACTGCTAATAAACTGAATACCGTCTCCGCAAGTCATATTGTTCGTAATAATTACATCGTACATAATCATCAATCAGGATTGAATATTGGAGTTTATAATACGCCCATTGGCGGTTTAGTGAATAAGGTTAAAGTCCTTAATAATTCCTTATTTCAAAACGCTTCTTTGGGGAACTCCTATGAGATTGCGTGCTTTCCGGTCGACTCGCTTGTCCTAGTCAATAACTTGATCTATGCGGGTAATGCCGCTAATTTCATTTATACAGATTGGAAAGGCTCTACAAGCTCCTATCTTGTATTTGATTATAATTTATTTGCCTCGCCCCTTGCCATTCCTGTAGCCATGAATTTTGTTTGGGATAATCAATATTGCAATGGCCTAGGATATTATAAAAGTGTTAGCGGTCAGGATCTTAACAGTGATTTTGTCTTACCACTGTTAGTTGATGAATCGATTACCTCCTTTAACCTCCATTTATTTAATACTTCTCCTGCTATTAATAAGGGGACTATGTTGTGGAATGCTGACTTAGGAAATTTTGATTATGACGGTCAAGGCAGAATAAATGGGACGTCTATAGATGTCGGAGCCGATGAGAACTGGGGTGATTTTGTGGTTCCAAATGTAGGTAATAACGTAGAGTTGAATAAGGAGGCAGAAATCATGAAACTGGGTCCAGAAGGGCAATGGGTTTTTAGCCAAAATCTTATGAATTGTCAAATCTATAACGAATCTGCGCAGTTAGTTCTTGAGCTAAATAATATTACGGAAGGAGATCCCTTAGCTTTTAATCCTAAAGGGGTATTTATTGTGATAGCTAGTAGTCCCACTAATCAGGTTTATCACCAACGGATAATCAAGTAATAAAGCGAAAATACTGCCTATTTTCTAGTAGATTTGCATTTTAATTAACGCTCGTGTCTGTTTCGAAGATTCAATCTGTTATTGCTCCTGAACTGAAAGAGTTTGAGCATTATTTCGATGATGCCCTTAAGAGTAAGGTTTCTCTTTTGGATATTGTAATGAAGTATGTTGTTCGTCGTAAAGGCAAGCAAATGCGTCCGATGTTTGTTCTTTTGAGTGCAGGGACAACTGGAAAAATAGCTGATCGTACCTATCGTGCAGCCTCTATGATTGAATTGCTACATACTGCCACCTTAGTGCATGATGATGTAGTCGATGATTCCTATCAAAGACGTGGTTTTTGGAGTATCAATGCACTTTGGAAAAATAAAATTGCGGTTTTAGTAGGAGATTACTTATTGTCTAAAGGTTTATTGCTTGCGGTAGATAATGGCGATTTTGATATGCTGCAAATCGTAAGTAATGCCGTGAAAAGAATGAGTGAAGGAGAATTATTACAAATTGAAAAGGCGCGACGTTTAGATATTGATGAAGAAGTCTATTATGATATCATCAAAGGCAAAACAGCTTCTTTAATTGCAACGTCTTGCGCTATTGGCGCTGCCTCAGTGGGTGCCGACGAACAGACAGTAAAACTATTCTATCAAATAGGCGAAGATGTTGGTATGGCCTTTCAAATCAAGGATGATCTTTTTGATTACGCAGATGCGGATGTTGGTAAGCCTACTCATATTGACATCAAAGAGAAAAAGATGACCCTGCCACTTATTTACGCACTACAACAGGCAGACAGCTCGTTGAGACGCGAAATGATTCAGGTTGTTAAACGTCATAATACAGATAAGCAAAAAGTTGATTGGTTGATTGCAAAAGTTGTTGCACTCGGAGGGATGGAATATGCTAAAAATAAAATGAATCAATACTATCAAAACGCATTAATGGCCGTCGCAAAATGTCCTCAAAACCAGTATAGCGATGCGCTTACCCAACTAATAACCTATACGATAGAACGTACGAAATAAAAAAAAAGGGCGGTGTAGTTTCCGCCCCTTTTCTAAAATCAGTGTATGCTGATTTTTTGGACCACCCTGTTAGGATTTTGGATCACTTCAGCTACGTATACCCCTGTGCTGAGTGAAAAAGGCAGTTGAATTTCTTTAGTAGTCTCACAAGTGAATACTATTTGTCCTAATGAATTATGTAATTGAAAGACTCCATTATTAAGGAGAGAACTTCCTAGAAATATTTTGTTAATACCGGCATCAAAAACAATGTGGTTGTTTGGTTGAATGCTTTCAATACCGGTAAAGAAATTGACATGCACACTTTGCGTGAAACTGTCAATGAGAATTTGGTTGTTTTGGAAACTGTCTACACTTTGAACACGCGGCCAAATAACAACAATATCGTCAGGGACTAGAAAATGTTGCGGGTCCGGAACATAATTTAAAACTACATAGGGAAAGGTATCTGTTAATGGGTTAAGGTTTGTGATTGGCACATTTAAAGCAAGTGTGTCAATCGGACCGTTTCCCGCTTTGATTAAAAAGTCAACACTTCCGGTAAAAACTGAATTGCCTGTGTTAATGGTAACTACATCAAAACTATAATTAGTACCAGGTTGAGAAACACTTACAATAGAAGGGAATGAAATATATGGTGGGGTCGACGCAATAACACGCAAATTAGGTTGTGACCACGCTAAGGTTGGTAACAACAAAATTGCTAATAAGTAAATGCGTTTTAACATGTTTCGTGCTGTTTGATGTTTCAAATTTAATACCCTTTTAATGAAAAGGAAGTACAAAATTAAGAAAATCTTACGCGTCCAAAATATCAAATTTTATCCTTAATTTTAACTTGGATCTTTAATTTAAGGACTTTGCTATGGATTTATTAGCCAAAATAATTGCGCAAATGACGAAAGAAGAAGTTCGCTTTTTTCGCTTGTTTGTAGACCGTCAAGATTATTCTTTTACACGAAAAGATAAAGAACTGTTTGATCTCTATCGTGATCAAGGTGAGTCGATTAACGAACGTTTAATTGCCGAAAAGTGGTACGGTAAAAGTGCAGGAATGAATAGCTTTTATCGATTGAAAAATAGGTTGTTAGCAATCGTGAATAAAAGTCTAGTCGTACAACATATGGAGGAAGATGAATCCATGAAATTATTATATGGTCTCTTGATTTATGAACATCACTATAGCCGTAAAAATTATAAAGTTGCCGCCTATTACCTTAACAAACTAGAGCGTAGTGCAGAGAAAGAAGAACATTTCAGCCTAATCGACTTAATATTAAATGAACAAATCAAACTAGCTGCAGATTATACTACGGCAAATCCGAAGGAAATAATTGCTAAGCGTTTTTTAAATGCGCAAAAGAACGAGCCTATTGCCGCACTTGATCAAGTTCTTGCGCAAATTCATTTCGATTTGAAGGTTAGTCAGAATTATGGCCAACAAAATACAACGCTCTATGAATATTTAGAGCAATTACTAAAAAAGACATCCTTCGAAAACGAATGGAAAAATTCACGTGTATTTCAAGTGAAGTTTTTTGATGCGATTAGTCAGATATTGTTGCAGCAACATGACTATGTTAAATTAGAAACCTTCGCACAAGAGGCCATTGTACTTTTTAAGAAGAAGAAATGGTTTGATAAGACGCATCATGAAATAGCGCTTAAAATGCATACCTATTGGGTGAATGCGCTTTTTAAAAATGGAAGATATACGCAGTCATTGAAGGCCGCAGGAGCACTTAAAAATGAGATGGAAAAATTTGATCGAATGCTGGAGGATAAGTATTTGATTTTTTACTACAACGCACTTATTATTAATTACTCTGTTATCGATCCTATACAAGCCATTAGCTTACTGGAAAAGCTGAAATTTGAAAAGAAAATTCAGTCAGAATCTTTTTACTTTCATTTTGTGCTCATTAATCTCGCTATTCTTCACTATCGCGATAAAAATTATGAAAAAGCAATTGATCACATTATTGATTTAAGCACTAGAAGTAGTTTTAAAAAAGCCGCGCCATTGTTGCAGCTGAAATTAGCAGTCCTTGAGTTGATGATTCGATTGGAGAGAAAAGAATTTGATATTATCCTTTATCGAAACAAACAAATACTTCGTCAGTTTAAATCTGAATTTGATAGTATAGAAGGTCTACGTCAAAGAGAAATGTTAAGCCTTATAGGAATGCTTTCCAAACCAAAACTTGTGAAAGATTGGAAGAAGAAGCTGCAAGAATTTATAAGTAATCGTGATAGTAGCTTACCTGAAGATGCCGATCTCATTGATTATGATCGGTGGGCAAAACTGCAATTACAGCAACGTCGATAATTTAGTATCTTTATACCTTATGCATCGTCAAAAATTAAGAGCCGATAGAGTTGTTGTAATAACAGGCGCAAGTTCCGGTATAGGAGCAGAGTTTGCTTTGCAGCTAGCCAAAAGCGGAACACGATTATATCTTGTTGGAAGAGATATGCCGCGTCTTGAAAAAGTAGCACACGAGGCTGCTTTGAAAGGCGCATCATCTATTTGCCTAACCTGTGATATGTCTAAATCAAAGCAAGTAGAAAAATTGGTTCAAACATTATCTCGTGCCGAGGCACACGTCGATTTATTAATAAATAACGCTGGATTAAGTCAGAGAGGGTTTGCCGCTGAAACAAGTATAGAGGTAGATCGCTATTTAATGGAGGTCAATTATTTCTCTGCTATACAACTCACGAAAGGACTACTACCAATGTTGTTCAAATGCAAGGTCCCGCGAATAATTGTTTTGAGTAGCCTTTCTGGTAAATTTGGCTTTTTCCAACGTTCTGCATATGCCGCTTCCAAACACGCATTACATGGTTTTTTTGAATCATTGCAAGTAGAGAACTATAAGCATGGATTGAGAATCACGATGGCTTGTCCTGGTAGAGTGCAAACTCCAATTTCTATGAACGCAATGAAAGGTGATGGAACTTCGCATAATCAAATGGATGCCGGACAACAAAATGGAATTCCAGTAGATAAATGCGTAAGTCAAATTCTTAAAGCTTCCAATAAAGGACGTTTTGAAGTAATTATCGCGCAAAACGAAACTTTGTTACTTCGTCTGAAAGCCTTTTCTCATCAACTATTTTTTAAATTAGCACAACAAGTAAAAGATAAATAATGCAATCAGTATTCGCAGGAATTCAACAAGTAGGGATTGGAGTTAGTGATGTAGAACAAGCTTATCAGTGGTATAAAAAACATTTTGGGATGGACATTCCAATGTTCAGAGATAGTGCCGAAGCTAAACTAATGGTACGTTATACAGGAGGTGAAGCACATAGAAGAACTGCATATTTAGCACTTAATGTTGCTGGCGGTGCTGGCTTTGAAATCTGGCAATATACAAGCAGAAAGCCTCAACCTGCAAGCTTCCCAATTACCTTGTCGACAGCTGGGATTGTGGCAGTTAAAATGAAAACTCGTTCACTTAATCAAGCAGCTAGCTTTTTTGAAAATCAACACGTTAATATTTTACAGAAAAATTTGGAAGCAACGCGCAAAAGTCTTTGGCTGACTGATCCTTACGGGAATTTGTTTCAATGTGTGGAAGATGAAAATTGGTTCTCTGAGCCTCTTTCTGGCGCAAGTACTGGCGGTGTTGTTGGTGCTGTTATTGCCATAAAGGATATGGATAAAGCGCTAGATTTTTACCAGAAGGTACTTAATCTTGATAAGATAGTTTATGATGAAACAGGGGTCTTTGCTGATTTGAAAAACGTTCCAGGTGGTAATATTCGCTTACGTCGTGTATTGCTGACTCAAAGTAGGGGAGTAACAGGAGCTTTCTCTAAAATGTTAGGGCCTTCTCAAATTGAATTGATTTGCACAGAAGACTGCAAAAACCAGCCACATAGTTTTGTAAATCGCTATTGGGGCGATTTGGGATACATACATTTATGCTTTGATACCATTGGTATGAAAGCACATGAGAATAATTGTGAAGCGCTTGGATATCCATTAACTGTAAATAGTGCTGGTGCTTTTGATATGGGTGAGGCCGCTGGTCAATTTACCTATAACGAAGATCCTGATGGCACCTTATTGGAATATGTTGAAACCTTTAAAATTCCAATGCTAAAGTCTATTGGTTGGTATCTTGATTTACGTAAACGCGACGCAACCAAAGCCTTACCTAATTGGATGCTAAAAACATTGCGTTTTAATCGCGAGAAATAAACACATCTTACTCCTTATACAGAATAGCGCCTTCGGGCGCTTTTTTTATGCTATTCTTTTAAGTTTCGACCCTTGATACGCTCTTAGGGGACGCTTATACATTAGTTGCTTACGTTCATACAATCACTGTTGCGGAGCTAAAACTTGACAATACTTTTGTACTATCATTCAAACGAATTGAATGAATGGAGTGCAGATGCCAAGTAGAGTATGCAGATAAATAAAGTGAAAATGAAGAACAATCAATTTTTTAAAATAATAAGTCTGGTTAATGGACTGTTTTTGTTAGGAACGGGTTTATATGCCCAAAATTTGATAACTACCGTGAGCAGTGTCGATTCGGGGGTGGTATTCTTCGGCACTGCCGGAGTTGTCAATAAGATGAACGCGATTGAAACGAAAGGTGCTGATTTCGTGTATGGTGCTCGGTCTGGTGATATTTTGATAGGTGAAAGTAAAGGTGAAGATACTTTACCTATCACGAGTAGTGGATTGCTTGATTGTGAAGGCCCAGCATTAATCGAACATGCACATGATATTCATTTTTGGTTAGATGCTTGTCAAGCAAATGATAATTGCCCTTTTAAAGCTTTCGATGTATTGACACTAGATCAAAAAGGAGTTTCTATAAACACCCAATTTGTATCTCCAACTTGTGCTTGGGTCGGTTCCACAAATATTAATGGCAGGACTTTTCAAAATGGACCATTGGTGGTCAATGGCGCAGAAAGACTAAACGGAGCATTAACAATAACTGGAAATACAGAGATGTATGGCGATTTTGTTATGTATGATTATACCGGAAATCAAATTCTAAAGGCTAATTCAACAAATGGCACATTATTTGCACATGACATCATAGTGCAAGCGGCTAATTTCCCGGATTATGTATTTAGTCCTGATTTTGTGTTGCCTAGTATGGAGGAGTTTCGTAAATCTATTGAGAAACAACATCATTTACCTTTATTGAGTCCTGCTGTGTCTTATGAAACGCAAGGCCTTTCCATTTATCAATTTAATAAACAATTGGTAGAACAGGTGGAGGTTTTAGCACTCTATATTTTACAGCAAGAAAAAGAAGTGGCTGCCTTGAAAAATGTGTTGAACGATTTAAGTAAGTAAGGCCATGAAATGTTCTATGAAAATTCGAATAATTGGGTTGGTGTTTAATTTATTGTGTATTGCTTGTGTTCCCTATGCCAAAGCACAATTGCGAGGTAATAGTGATTCACTCATGATCTCCACCGGAGGTTTCCTTTGGAATCGTGCTGCGCAGTACACAAACTTGTCGAAATTTAAAGGAGATGTTCGGGACTCCATTGCCGACGCTCCTTTAATTCGGCAGGTGATGTTCGAAGCTCAACAAGCTCAGTTACATTCCAAGAAAAAAAGTATCGATTTCTTACAAAAGAAAAGTGATTCTTGTTGGTTAAACTCAAATACCTTGCTGTTACAGTATTTTGCTTCCACCATTAATCGGTATCAAGATTCAGCTTATTTAACGCCTAAATATTGGGATTCCATAAGTCATAATTTTGTTTATCCTAATGGCCTTGTAATGCCGATTAGAACAGACACTCTCGTCTTTTTTGGAAGTATGATAGATACCATCACGCAAGCGAGTTTTACAATATTGCTCGATAGCGCTAGTGTTCAAAGCGAATGGAAATCAAATTTGCAATACAATATAGCAATGGACGATACAACACAGTATGTTCCCTTATTTATTGGAACCCCTATCACACTTCTCTTAGATTCTAATTTTGCGAAGCATATCTTTTATGTTAAAGTTCAAAACGGTAGTCAACAATTTTATAGTTCTTTTGCATTTCAATATGCCAAATCATCGATTGTTTTTCCCAATCCTGATCAAATTATTAGTTTAAGCGCAAGCACACCTTTTAAAGGGCAAAAAGCTAGTTTAGTGTTAGGAATATGGAAAAGTTGCTTAAATACTTCTAGGTTTAATCAGCCTGTTGTTATTGTAGAAGGCTTTGATCCGCAAAATAGTCGGACACTTTTAAGCAATATGAGTGCTACAAACAACTTGTACTGTATATCCAATGCCTCCGTGGCCAACCATACGAATATGTTGGATAGTCTTCGAGCCTATGGTCATGATGTTATTATAGTTGATTTTTTGGATGGGGGTACTTATGTGGAGCGTAATGCACTTGCATTAGTTGATGCATTAAACTATATCAATGCGCACAAAGAAGGCAATGATGAGTTGACGATCGTCGGTGCTTCTATGGGAGGACTTATTAGCCGCTATGCTTTATTGTATATGGAAAGACATAAAATGAACCCTCAATGTAAATTGTGGATAAGCTTTGATAGTCCACACAAAGGCGCTAATGTTCCAATTGGCATACAAATGATGATTGATTTTATTTATGATAACCTTTCACAAATGCCGTATGCTATTCAAAAGCAAATTCCGCCCTTGCGTGATAAAGTTTTGAATTGTCCAGCTGCGAGGGAAATGTTACTGACACATTATACGGAATTAAAAAAGGGCGTGAACGGACCCTGTCCCGAGTTTCATGCATTGTATGATACTTTGAATGCATGGGGCTTTCCAAACTGCCGTAAAGTAGCCCTTTCTGATGGGAATTATACAGGTGGTGATCAAGGTTTCAAAGCGGGGCAGAATTTGGTGCATTTCCAATTGCCGCTGTATCCAGTAATTATAAATATGCAGGCAAATGCTGTAGCATTGGGTTCGCAAGCGCAACAGGTTTTTGATGGCACAATCAAAGTGTTTGTTAAAGGTATTCCGGTGAATATCGCTAAAGCTAATTACATGATTAGTGTAGGAAATGGGATTGATAATGCATCTGGGGGTTCTAATACTTTTCATGTTGATGTTGCCCAGTCTTTAGGAATTAATGCAAGTCAAAATGCTTTAGGATATTGTTTAATGCAAGAGGATAATTTTGTTCCGGTTTCAAGTTCTTTAGCAATACAAAATGCAGTCAATTATCAAACGCCCATAAGTGCATTAATGCCTAATTTAAGTTATTTAGGAATGAGTCATTCGGCCGCTATAAGCCCTTTTGACGTAACGTATTGTATGAAGAATTATTATTCTGCTAGCCGTAATGCTACGATTAACAATGCGCCTCATATTCTTGGAGGCTTTGATTTAGATATGATGCAATTACTTAATCTTGAGATGATGAGTAGAACATGTTTTATCCAAAACCTAGTTTGGAATTCTACGCATGAAATAGAGGCAATGAGTATTAATATTGGTAGAAATGTTTCAAGTCGATTTTTGAAAGGCGACTTCGAATGTAAGTTGAATGCGGATGTAGAAATCAAGGCTGTTGATCAAATTCATTTGCAAGATGGTTCTAAATTAAATCATCCACTTAGATGTCATTTGACGAGTTTAGCCACTTTGTACGATGTGAACTGTATTCAGATTGCTAGTACGCAAGCGTACCGACAGGTGAAATCTGTGGAGAAGAAGGATGCGAATCTGTTTAGTTCAACTGTTGCTCGCAAATCACTGATTCAAGTTTATCCAAATCCAAGTAGTGGGCATTATGTACTTAGTTTCAATGCAGCTTTTTCGGGAATTCAAGTGGTGGATATTTTTGGAAAAGTATTGGTAAAGCAAATAGATTTTCAGAGCGGGGACGTATTGAGTTTAGAAGGCTATCCTGATGGAATCTATTTTATTAGTTTGATAGAGAATCCTTGTTCAACTTCAAAAATCATAAAACAAAGCTTATGAGTAAGTTATCAATTCTAGTGCTGTGTCTTTTTGCTGGAGCAATATGCAGCACTTGTCAAAAGAAAGATAGTTCTAGATTTAAAACTGCAATTATAGGCAGCTGGTACCGTGAAGGTGCCAGCACGCCTTCCTTGCATATTCAATTCTTGGAAGACGGGACATGCATTTGGTACGATTCTACGAGCATCAAACATAATTCTAATTGGTCTTTAGATAATGCCTGTTTATATTTCGATCAAAAAATAGGAACCTCTGAGTTAGGAATTGATCCGCAATGTATTCACAGTATAAAGCACACTAAAATGCTTAGTAAAAAAGTACGTTGGACTCGGGGTGAAATTGTTTTTGATAACGGTTTTGAATTGATAGAAGAATGAAAAATATATTCAAAATAGTAGGAGCGCTTCTAATATTTATTTTTTGTAGTGCATTTGAGCGCTATACTCCGACTACTAATTCGCCCTCGCTATCAATAGTAGCCAAAGAGTATATTGAGCAAACATATTATGTAAATAGTTTAGGAAATCGTGTTGAGACAATTAATTCTCGCCTACATGGCTGCTATTATTTGGTGAAGGAGACGCAAGGGGGTAGAACTTGTCAAAAAATTAACTTTTAAGCCCGAATTTTAGCTGAATTTTTATTACTTTGTGCATTCGTTATGAATGATTGGAAAACACAAATTGATAAGAATCGAGTACCTTCTCATGTAGCCGTGATTATGGATGGCAATGGTCGTTGGGCAAAAGCACAAGGTCTGCCTCGAATCAATGGACATTTTCAGGGAGTAGAAACGGTGCGACGTGTTACGGAAGCCTGTTCTGAAATCGGCGTTAAATACCTAACACTGTATGCATTTAGCACAGAAAACTGGAATCGTCCGAAGGATGAAGTAGATGCGTTAATGTCCTTAATGGTAAGTTCCCTGAAAGCGGAATTGCCTACTTTTTTAAATAATAATATTCGTCTTAAGGCTATCGGTAATTTATCTTCTTTACCTGTCGAATGTAAAGAGGAATTGGATGAAACCATGGCGGCCACTAGTCATTTGAATGGTTTAACCTTAATACTTGCTTTAAGTTATTCAAGCACTTGGGAAATAAAAAATGCCATTCAACAAATAGCGTTGAAAGTAAAGCAAGGCGTACTAGAAGTTGAAGATATCGATGATCAGGTAGTTGATTCCAATCTAAACACTGCCGAGTTTCCGCATCCTGAACTGATGATACGCACCTCGGGAGAAGTAAGAATTAGTAATTTCCTTCTTTGGCAATTAGCTTATGCGGAGTTGTATTTCACAGAAACCATGTGGCCCGATTTTTCAAAAGAAGATTTTTATCAGGCTATTGTAAATTATCAAAATCGTGAACGTCGCTTCGGTAAAACGAGTGAGCAAATAGATGCACCCTAATTATGATAAATAATCTTAAAAACGTTTCTAGGGTTTTTTCTTTGCTAGCGTTAACACTTATCTGTCTTCTTTTCTCACAACTGGAATTACAAGCTCAGTCACGTTTTGAATTGCCAGATGCTCCCAAAGAGTATGAAATAGGAGGTATACGCATTAGCGGTGTACAATATCTTGACAAAGATATCTTGCGCACTTATACGGGTTTGAGCATTGGCCAAAAGATCAGTGTCCCAGGCGAAGATATCGGTAAAGCAATTTCTGCCTTATGGCGTCAAGGCCTATTTGCGAATATTTCTGTAAATGCAGAGCAAATTGTAGGAAACACCATTTTTTTAGATTTTCATTTGACTGAACGCCCTCGTCTTGCGAATTATAGCTTCGTTGGGGTAGGTAAGACCGACGCGGAGGATCTAAATAAAAAAGTAAACCTAGTTAAGATGAAAGTCTTAACTGATAATCTAAAAACGAACGCCGTACAACAGATCGTTGATTATTACATTGAAAAAGGGAATACTGATGTTAAGGTTAGTATCAAAGAAACGAAAGATACCTCCTTAAAGAATGCAGTGAATATTCTTTTCGTCGTTGATAAAGGACGGAAAATAAAGATTGAAGAAGTAATCGTAGAAGGTAATGTTGCGTTTACAGGAGCTAGAATTGAACACTTGTTAAAAGAAACCAAAGAACATTTTAGAATTCGTCCTTTAACGCATAAGGACTTCGAATATATTAAAACGCATAGTGTTCGGCAGATGGTTCATAGTGCATATGAACTGACGTTTCCAATGCTTTTAGAAGACATAAGTGATCGTTTTCGTATCAAACTAAGTGGCTCTAAATACAACCGCGATATGTTTGATTTGGATAAAGAGAAGGTGGTTGAGTTTTATAACGAAAAAGGCTATCGTGATGCAGCGATCGTTTGGGATTCTGTTTATAAAGGACCCAATGGCAACTATGTGGTTCGCTTACGTGTAGACGAAGGGCATAAGTATTATTTCCGCAATATTTATTGGAAAGGAAATACAAAATATAGCGATAAATTCTTAGCTGCTGTATTGAATATTCATAATGGCGATGTATATAACAAGGCTGTTTTGGATGCGCGTTTAAATATGAATCCGAATTCAACTGACGTGAGTTCACTTTATATGGATGATGGTTATTTGTTTTTCCAAGTAACACCAAGTGAAGTATATGTTGATAGAGATTCGATTGATATGGAAATTCGTATTTATGAAGGACCGCAGGCGACGATCAACAAAATTGTAATTAAAGGAAATGATAAGACTAATGAGCATGTGATCCGTCGAGAGCTACGAACTATTCCAGGACAGAAGTTTAGTCGTAACGATATCATGCGTTCACAACGTGAGATTTCAGCACTAGGTTATTTTAACGCAGAGAAAATTGGAATTACACCAATTCCACATCCTGAAAATGGAACAGTAGACATTGAGTATTCTGTTGAAGAAAAATCAAGCGATCAAATTGAATTGCAAGCGGGTTGGGGGGGTAAAGTTACCGGGTTGATAGGTACAGTAGGTGTTAATTTTAATAATTTCTCGGTAAAGAATATGTTAAAGCCTAACGCTTGGGGGCCACTACCTTCAGGTGACGGTCAGAAATTAGGTTTGCGTCTTCAAAGTAATGGTAAATATTATCAGGCTGCGACTTTTTCCTTTACAGAACCCTGGTTAGGTGGAAAAAAGCCTGTTTCGCTATCCATAGCGCTTTACAAGACTGCCATGAATAATACTTACAATAGTGCAGCCAGTAAATTTAGTACAACAGGCGCTACAGTTGGTTTAGGAAAACGTTTGAAGTTTCCGGATGAGTTCTTTACACTATCATCAAACCTTACTTTTGAGCAATATGATGCTATAAATTCTAGTCCTTATTACTCTATTCTGCAAAACGGGAAATCGAATAACTTTAATTTGGAGGAAGTATTGGTACGCAGCACTATTGGTGATCCACTATATCCACGTGGCGGTTCCAAGTATTCTTTAAGTGTCAAAATGACTCCACCTTATTCTATGTTAAACAATATGGATTATGGTGCAGCAACATTGGCTGAGAAATATAAATGGCTTGAATATAATCGTTGGCGTTTTACGGCAGAAAATTATACGAAGGTCTATGGCAATTTGATTCTGAAGACCTCTGCGAAAATCGGTTTGCTAGGAAACTACTCTGGTAAGACAGGAGATTCACCTTATGAGCGCTTCCAAGTTGGTGGTGACGGTTTGTCGAATTATAGTATGCGTGGCTTGGGGATAGAAATTATTTCATTGCGTGGTTATGAAGTGGCTGATGTATTTCAAAATAGCACTTCAGGAAGTTCTACCTCTACGATCTTCAATAAGTTTACAATGGAACTTCGTTATCCATTCACGCTTAACCCTTCTTCAACAATCTATGGTCTAGCCTTTATTGAAGGTGGTAATGCCAATATTGGGATCAAAAATTATGATCCATTCCGTTTGAAACGTTCAGCTGGTATTGGTATTCGTGTATTTTTACCAATGTTCGGATTACTCGGCGTTGATTATGGCATAGGTTTTGACAAGGCTAATCTAACATCAACCAAACTTTCTAACTTGGGTAAATTCAATATTATTCTTGGTTTCGAGCCTGAATAAAACCATACCCTTAAAACTCCATTTTATGAAAAAGCTTATTCTTTTTTTGTCAATTGCCTTTTTTGCGCTAGGAGCTAATAGTGCATTTGCACAGAAATACGCTTATGTCGATACCAAATATATTTTGGAAAATATGCCTGAATATGCCAAGGCCCAAAAGCAATTGGATGATTTATCTGCGTCATGGCAGAAAGAAGTAGAACGTATGTACAAGGATATTGACGAAATGTATAAGTCGTACCAAAATGAGCAGGTTTTACTTACTGATGACATGAAAAAGAAACGTGAAGAGGAAATCACCAATCGGGAGAAGGCGGTAAAAGAATATCAAAAGTCTAAATTCGGTTATGAAGGAGAGTTGTTTAAAAAGCGCGAAGAATTAGTGAAGCCAATTCAAGATCGCGTTTATGAAGCCATTCAAAAAATGGCGCAAGCAAAAGGCTATGATTTTGTATTCGACAAATCTGTAAGCGGAAGCCCAATTTTATATTCTAATCCTGCTTTAGATAAAAGTAATGATATACTGCGTGATTTGGGCATTACGCCTGGATCCAAGAAAAATAATGCTGGCTCTGGTGCAACTCCAGCATCCGGACAAAAGCGCTAAGCCGATTTTTTTTAGTACCTTTAAAAACTTATAATCAACACTATAAATTCACTTATGAAAAAAGTATTAGTAATTGCTGCTTTGTTATTGACAACAAGTTTCGGAATGATTAAAGCACAAACGCAAAAGTTAGGCCACATCAATTCTTTGGAATTAATGCAAATGATGCCTGGCGTTAAAGAAGCCAATGAATCATTAGAAAAATATCAAGCTGATTTGGAAGATGCATTGAAAACCATGTATCAAGAATATCAAACAAAAGCAGCTGATTATGAGGCAAAGAAAAATTTAATGAATGATATTATTCGTGAGCAAAAAGAAAAGGAATTAGGCCAAATGCAGGCTAATATCCAAGATTTTCAGCAAACAGCTCAAGATAAAATCCAAGCTAAAAAAGAAGAGTTGTTAGCACCAATTTCAAAGCAAGCCGAAGATGCTATTAAAACTGTAGCTAAAGAAAATGGATACACGTATATTTTTGATACTAGTATCGGTGCTGTGATTTATTTCCCTGAAAGCAATGATATCATCGACTTAGTAAAAAAGAAATTGAACATTGTTACACCTGCAGCAACAACTCCTGCAACTCCAAATAAACCAACTCCTGCACCTGCTCCCGCACCTGCAGCTGGAAAAAAATAATTTTTAATAATCTTTGAAAAGTCCCTATTCAGGGACTTTTCTTGTTTATAAACCTTTTAATATGTCAAGAACTATCATTTATATTTGGAATGCTGCATTAACAATCGCCTTAATAGGATTGATTGTTTTTGTAAGTGGTAATAAAAAATCAACTTCGAATGGAAACGTCCTTTCGGGAGATGGTAAAGGTGCTTCTATCGCCTATGTTAATACCGATTCGTTGTTGGAACATTATAATTATTTTAAAGCGAATCGTGATCGCTTGGATGCAAAGCAGAAGCAAATGGAGCAAGAATTGACCAATGCGGGAAATGCCTTGCAAGCTGAATATGAAGGAATTCAACGTCGTTTAAATTCGATGAGTGCCGCAGAGGCCAAACAAGCAGAAGCTGCCTTGCAAAGTAAGCAAGAGTCATTAATGCAACGTCGTGATGCCTTAGGTGAGCAGATGAATGATGAGATGAAAAAGATGGATGATGAATTGTACAAGAAAATTCAATCCTATCTAGGGGAATATAACAAAGAACACAAATTTGCTTATATACTTGGGTTTACGCGTACAGGAGGTATTTTGCTGGCAGATCCTAAACTAGACATCACCAAGGAGGTTTTAGAAGGAATGAATAAGGCTTACGATAAAGAAAAATAAGATGAAAGAAATCTATGTTTTTGATGCAGTTCGTACTGCAATCGGAAAGTATGCAGGAAGTCTGAGTACTGTCCGTCCAGATGATTTGGCAGCGCATGTCATTAAATCATTAATGGCTCGTCATCCTGAAATGGATTGGAAAGATTGTGAAGAAGTGATTTTAGGTGCAGCCAATCAAGCAGGGGAAGATAATCGTAATGTGGCGCGTATGGCAGCTTTGTTGGCGGGTCTTCCTCAGGAAGTATCGGGTGTTACAGTCAATCGCTTATGTGCAAGCGGCTTACAGGCTATCATGGATGGTTTCCGCGCATTGCGTAATGGCGATGGTGAAATGTATATTGTAGGCGGTACGGAAAGCATGACACGTGCTCCGTTTGTTATGGCGAAGTCGG
Organism: Chitinophagales bacterium; assembly: GCA_947452995.1. Lineage (GTDB taxonomy): Bacteria > Bacteroidota > Bacteroidia > Chitinophagales > CAIODY01 > JAHEYX01. The sequence continues at coordinate 397,407 of CANGEV010000001.1, read as the reverse complement.
AAACGGCCTATGGACGTACGCCTGAAATTTATGATACTACTATTGGTTGGCGCTTTACCAATAAAGCACTGGCTGCGATGTATCCAGCATATACCATGGGAGAAACAGCTGAAAACGTTGCAGAACGTTGGAAGATAAGTCGTGAAGAGCAAGATGCTTTCGCCATGCAATCGCAAGAGCGTTTTGCAGCTGCACAACAAAAAGGCGCATTCAAGGATGAAATAGTTCCTATTGAAGTAAAGGCCGGTAAAAAGTCCTTTGTGTTTGATACCGACGAGCATCCTCGTATGACTGATTTGGCAACCTTAGCCGGGTTAAAGCCTGCCTTTAAAAAAGAAGGTACGGTGACTGCGGGCAATGCAAGTGGTGTGAATGATGGAGCTGCTGCTTTGATTGTTGGTACAGAGACGATCAAAAATAAATATAACCTTAAGCCTATGGCGCGCATTATTGCGGTAGCCGCTGCGGGTGTCGACCCTGCTGTAATGGGTGTTGGTCCGGTGCCTGCTGTACGTAAGGTTTTACAACGTGCAGGCTTAAAGGTAGAGGATATCGATTTATTCGAGTTGAACGAGGCATTTGCTTCACAAAGCATTGCTTGTATGCGTGAGCTTGGATTAGATGCGGCTAAAGTGAACGTTAATGGTGGCGCTATTGCACTAGGGCATCCACTAGGATGTAGCGGTGCACGCATCTCTACGACTTTATTGTATGAGATGAAACGTCGTGGATCTAAATATGGTATCGCGACGATGTGTGTGGGAGTAGGGCAAGGTGCAGCGATTTTATATGAAAATCTAGTTTAAGTATAACGAACGTTTATTCAACGAATAAAAAAGGCCCTTCCAGTGATGGTAGGGCTTTTCTATTGGGTATAATTAACAACTAAAACAAACCGCCTTCTAATTTGAACGTAGAAACGCCCACTAATACGCCTTCTGAATAGAATTCAACGCGATAATCGCCTTTGTTCAATTTATCCTTTGGATGACATTTAACACTTAAGGAAGCTTGACTACCATCGAAGTCGAAGTTAACTTTTCCACTAGATTGTAATTCATCACTACCTTCCGCGAGCGAGAAATTATCACTTCCTTTTTTGTCTTTGATTAGATTCTTGGTTGGTCCGATGATACGATAGTACATCGTTTTATCGCCTTTATTTGCAATTTTATTTTCAGCTACGTCGAAATTGATTTTGATAAAATCTGCTTTACGTGCTTTATCGGTTTCTTTGTCTTTTTTGCCTTTATCATTTCCGGTGCTCGCTTTTACATTGATGATACGCAAGACAGAACCTACTTTAGTTAAGCGTGTATTTTCTTCGTTAAGATGTTCATTGGTCTTTTTACTTTCATCCAAATTAGCTTGTGTTGTATTTAGCTTTTCGATGATTATTTCGTTTGCACGACGGAAAGAGTCGATGGTGCCGAGCATACGATTATTTTCGCGTTTCAAATCCGCGATTTTTCTGATGGCAAGGTTAAGGTCTTGTTGATCTAGATTTTGTTTCGCGAGCATTAGCTTAATTTCTTCTTTCTTGCTTTTAAGTGCAGCTTCTTTAATTTGAACAAGTGAATCTAATGCGGCGTTTGCACCTTTGTATTGTTCGATTTCAGCTATAGAACGTTTGTAGTCGCGCTCTAATTGTGAATAGGCAGAATCTACTTTTGACTTGTCGGCCAAAATTGCTTTTTTCTCATTGCTCGTCTTAAAGTACATGAATACATTTAAGCCGATCAATAAAACGGCGATAATGGTATAAACGACCCATCTATTTGAATTCTGATTGTTGCCCATTGTATTTGATTTTGCAATAAAATTACAATCTTGTTTTGGGCTTGTTTTAAATCTTACTCAACATTAATGCGCAGCTTGCCTGTGCAATTGTACTTTATCAAGGACAAATGAGGGTTATAATAGTAATCTACAACTGTATTATGCGGGTAGCGTGTTTTGTTTTTGCTTGGTACAATACGTATTGGTTGCAAATACATTGTTTTATAGATTTCATCTTTAAAAAGGTAAAAACCTGTGCCTTTGCTATTTAATGCATGAGCTGCTAGTAATGTATTAGCATAACCTCGAATGGCTAGTTCGCTTGGGGCTATTCTGAATTTCTCATAAAAGCGACGACTAAATTTTTTATAGCTTGTACCGTTTTTATCGACGCTATAGGTGTTAGGGATATAGATCTCCGCTTTTCGGCCAGCTAGTGTGTTAATTGATTCAATATCTTTCCAAGAGGGTAAGCCGAGATAACATAGTTTTATACTGTCGTTGATGGGTTTCATCGCCTGCAGAAATTGACTAGCGTAGTTTGCATCGGTGCTTGGTAAAATAATGATGTATCTAAAATTGCTATCTAGCAATTGAAAAAAGGTATCGGGCTTCGTTGAATTCGACCAATTCAATTCTTCATAAGCGGCAGATAGCTTAGTGGTTTTATTGATTGCGCTAAAATATTTGTCAAAAATTCTCTTTTCTGTTTTGTTTGAGTTGATAATGATGAAGCGTGTTGCTTTTTCGGAGCCGTCGGTTTTGAAGAAATGAATTGTTTTTTGTTGGATTTCGACTATACTTGGATTGATAGTAATATAGTAAGGGTTATGAGTAGGTAGAAAGCTATTCGCTAAAGGAGAAAGGAATGGGATTCTCTTTTCTAAGGCATAGGCAGCAACTTCTGTCGCATCGTTACTATTTAAAGTACCCATCAGCAAGTCCATTTCTTCTAAATGGGCTTTGTTGGCAATTGACTTAAATGATTTCCTTCCTTTGGTATAGTCAACTATATGAATATCCAAGTGCATTCCTGTATTATGTAAGGAATCAAGGGCAATACGTAATCCTTCATAGAAATCAAGGGCAGGGTAGATACCTCGCGGGATTGGAGAGTAGGCGATGGCAGCGCTGTCACGATATAAAGAGTCGAAGGCAAAGGGAAGGATTACGCCTATCTTGTAGGTCTTTTGGAAATGGAATGAATCTTCATGCGAAAGGTAGTCGTAGGGTTCGAGTGTTGGCTCCTCGATAATGACAGGTTTCGGCTTTATTTTTTTCTTGTTATAGCCAAAATAGGTTTTCCCTGGTTTGTTACTGTAAATAGGAACATTATACACCATTTTATAGGTTTGCTTGTTAGAACAAGCGAACAAAAACAGTAAGCTTCCGAGGAGTAAAATGCTGAAAAATGCGTGCTTTTTGGCCAATTGCATGTGCAAATTTACAGTTTCTTCTCGTAATTCAGGAGATAATTGTGTAATCGGAGATGGGCATTATCGCGGATGTTTAAATAAAATAGATTATAGTCGGCGATATGGTAATTTTTGTTTTTTATCCATCTGCTTCCTTTGAAATGCGGTTTTTGAACCCAAAGGATACTGTTGCTAATTTGTGCGCCTGTGGCTTGTGGAATCAGTTTATTAAAAGGAAGAAGCACGGCACCTTTATTGAATTTTTTATCGATAGCAATGGAATCCAATGTCCAGCTAATAGGGTTGGTACAAATCACTTCTTTGCCTCTGGGTAAAGTGGGCGGGTAGTATCCTTTTTCTGCGCTACGCCATACGCAGTAACCGCCTACGAAATTGCTATCAGGTGCTGGTTGCAGGGTCTTAAAATCTGAATAGCGTACGGTCATCCCGGGGATATAGGCTGTTACTAGTTGTTTTTTTAGCTCCGTAGTGTCGAAGAATTCTTTAAGGAGCCAGATTGCGTGGGTACTGCCTTGACTATGCGATGCGATGATTATGGGGCGGCCGTGGTTGTAGTTTTGTAAATAATAGAGAAAGGCTCTACGTACGTCGGCATAGGCGGTATCGGCCGCTAGGTAAGCTTTAGACAATTCGTTGGTATAATAAATCTCAATATTTGCTTGTCTGTAGAAAGGGGCATAGATGCGTCCGACGTGATTGAATACCGAAGCTTGAAATTTTATCGCGTTGTTTAATGTTTTTGCTTGCTGTTTAGCGTCGTCCCAGGCGGCATTCCAATGGATGGAGTCTGGTTTTTCTGTGAAGGAGGTTGGGTGAATGAAGAAGATATCTGCAATCGCGGTGTCGTTAAATGGGTATTTGACTTGTTTCGGACAAAGATCGCTGGGGTCAGACTTGAATGGGGAGGCTGCCCAAGTAGCGGCGTTGGAATAATCTGGACGTGGCGGAAATACGAGCTTAGGTTGTGCAAGACTAGGGAGGCCCCATATCAAAAGGCTCATAACGAAGATAGCTTTGATATATGTAGATTTTAAGGATGATAAGTCGAACATTTTGATATAGAATAGTTTTTTTAGTGGAATTGTATGATTTTGAGTATTTTTGTGTCCTTATTGAAGGGAAATATCGCGTTAGAAGTAAAAGATTTCCACCGATTGCAAATTTCGCGATAAATTTTCTTTCTATTTTGTAAAATTTGTTATACTTTTGCAATCCCAAATTATTGGACTCATGGACGCAATTAAAATCAACGGTCAGCTTCGTACCGATTTATCAAAACAAGCTAACAACGCACTTCGTTCTAACGGAATGATTCCTGCGGTAGTTTATGGAGGAACTGAAACTTTGCACATTGCAGTTTCTGCTCGCGAAATGCGCCCTCTTATTTACACTCCAGAATTCAAGAAAGCCCTTATCGATATCAATGGCACTTCTTACGAATGTATCATCCAAGATTCTCAATTCTCAGTAATTGATGATGAATGTATTCATATCGACTTTTTACAATTGACTGAAGGTAAATCTGTTGTAGTAGATATTCCAGTTAAATTCGTAGGAACTTCTAAAGGTGTTCGTGCGGGTGGTAAATTGATTCCTCGCTTACGTAAATTGAAAGTAAGTGCTTTGCCAAGTGCAATGCGTCCTTATTTGGAAGTAAACGTTGAAGATTTGGACTTGGGTAAACATATCCGTGTTCGTGATATTAATTTCGACGGTATCAATATCGTGACAGCTGCTGCAAACCCAATCGTTTCTGCATTGGTAACTCGTCAGTTGAAACAAGCTGAAGCTGAAGCAAAAGCTAAAAAATAAATAGAAATTTCTCGCTATAGTAAACGCCCCTTCTGTTATCAGTTGGGGCGTTTTTAGTTTGGCTAGGATTTGACTTTTGGTTGTTTCAATAAAAAAGCCCGTACATGTTGTGTACAGGCTTTTTGTATTTCAAGCGATGGATTAATTAATGTCTGAAATGGCGATAGCCACTCATATACATTGCCATTTTATGTTCGCGGCAATAATCGATAGAGGCTTGGTCTTTTAGAGATCCTCCCGGTTGTATAACGGCAGTAATACCTACTTTGTCTGCTATCTCTACGCAGTCAGGGAACGGGAAGAAGGCGTCACTCGCCATTACCGCACCATCTAGGTCGAAGTTGAATTGTTTTGCTTTGTTGATTGCAGCATAAAGTGCGTCGACACGCGAGGTTTGTCCGCAGCCGCTACCAATCAATTGTTGGTTTTTAACCAAGGCGATAGCATTCGACTTCAAATGCTTTACGACTTTATTTGCAAATTGTAAGTCTGTCAACTGCGCTTCTGTTGCTTCGAAGTTGCTTACGCTTGAAAGGGAACGTATATCCACCATGGCATTGTCATAGTCTTGTTCTAAGTTGCCATTTAGAATTGTGCGGCGTTGGCGGTTTTGCGGCACGTAGATTTCTTTTTGCAAAAGGATTATTCTATTCTTTTTCTCTTTTAAAAGAGTTAGCGCAGCCTCGCTATATGCAGGGGCGATAAGCACTTCTAAAAAGATCGGGTGGATCGCTTGTGCCATGGCTTCATCAATGGTAACATTGCTGATCACCACGCCTCCGAAAGCCGCTACAGGGTCGCCAGCTAGGGCTTTCTCCCAGGCAACTAAGCCGTTTTCAGCGCTCGCGATACCGCATGCATTATTGTGTTTGAGGATAGCCACTGTAGGCATTGCAAACTCGATGATCAAGTTCATCGCGGCGTCGATATCCAAAAGGTTATTATAAGAAATCGCCTTTCCATTCAGCTGATCAAAAAGTTGATCGAGCTTACCGTTGAAGATAGCCTTTTGATGCGGGTTTTCGCCATAGCGAAGTGATTCATCACGCATCATCCAATTGCGGATTGCCCCGTCATAATGCGTCGTCTCTGCGAAAGCTGCGCGTGCCATTGCCTGGCGATCTTCCAGGCTTGTGCTGGCCGCTTGTTCGAACATAACTTTATTTAAAAAGCTATATTGTCGTTTAGAAGGGATGATTAAAACGTCTTTATGATTTTTTGCTGCGGCGCGAATCAACGAAACTCCGCCGATGTCGATTTTTTCGATGATCGTCGACTCGTCGTCGGTAGAGGCTACCGTTGCTTCGAAGGGATAAAGATCTACCATCACTGCATCAATTTCTGGGATATGATATTGTGCTAGTTCTTGTTGGTCTTTTTCGTTGGCACGACGGGCAAGTATCCCGCCAAAAACGCCTGGGTGTAAGGTTTTTACACGACCACCGAGGATGGAAGGAAAGCTCGTAATTTCTTCTACTTCAATAGCGTCGAATCCTTTTTCCTTGATAAAGGTATAAGTGCCGCCCGTTGAATAGATTTTTACATTGTGCTGCTGAAATGCTGGTAATAGCTCAGCCAAGCCTTCCTTATCAAATACTGATATAAGGATGGAGTTAATTTTTTTGAGGTCCATAATTTGTGAGGGATTGCGCTGCAAAGTTACGCGATTCCCTCGCAATATTAGAGTAGGTCTTTGGAAGCGTGGATAAATTCCTGCATTTCTGTGGATAGTGTAGGAGAAGCGCTTATGAGCGGGAGTCGTAGGACGTTTTCACAGAGGCCCATTTGTGCTAACGCGAGTTTCACTCCTACCGGGTTCCCTTCTTTGAAGAGCAGGTTGATACCTTTTATCAAACGAAGTTGGATAGGTGCCGCTTGTTGCGTATTTCCCGCGAGCGCGTCTTGTACCATTTTACAGAAAGGCTTTGGGAAAGCTTGCGCAGCTACTGAAATTACACCATCGAAGCCGCAAGCTATTTGCGGGAAGGTAAGATCATCATCGCCACTTAATAATAAAAATCCTTCAGGGCGGTCGCGCAATAATTCAAAAGTTGCAGACATGCTTCCTGCAGCCTCTTTCACGCCGATGATATTTTTGTGTGTATTCGCCAAATGAATGACAGTGGCAGGTTGTAATGTTACGCCAGTACGTCCTGGAACATTATATAATATGATCGGCAGTGGACTCATCGCTGCGATTGCGCCATAATGTTCGATCATGCCTTGTTGTGAGGGCTTGTTATAGTAAGGAGTTACCGATAGAAAGGCACAATATTGTTCACGGAAGGCGAAGGCGCGCATGTCTTCGATTACTTGAGCGGTGCTATTCCCTCCAACGCCGGCTACTAAGGGGATACGGCCATTTACAAATGCAGCAGCCTTGCCAAATACTTCGTGCTTCTCTTCTTTCGTCAATACCGGACTTTCACCTGTAGTGCCGAGGATGATGAAATAATTGACGCCGTTTTCGATATTAAAATCAATAACGCGTTTCATTGCATCGAAGTCGATGCTTTTATCTTGCTTAAATGGCGTGATCAACGCAACGCCTGTTCCTCTTAATTGACTATTGCTAAACATATTATTGCTTGATGAATTTCGATGTAAAGGTATGATTTGTTTTATCAGTAAACTGTACTAAATAGAGTCCTGCAGGCCATTCTTGGCAATTGATCACTTGATGCGTTTCTTTGTTGAGGTTTTCGAAAAGCAATTCTCCTTTTAGGTTATATACTCGCAAAGTGCCTACGCTAGCTGTTTTGATAGTGATATTATCATAAGTTGGATTTGGAAAAAGTTGAATGGATTCAGGAATAATTGTTGTTGTAGTACCTGTATTAGATCCCATGTCAATCTTAGGGCAGGATCCACAAAGCGAGTTGCTATAAAAGGCACCTCGACCATGTGTGCCTGCATAGAGATAATACTGACCGTTTGTGTCGGGCACTGCTAAAAGCTGCATGGTAGGAACACGTGGGAAGTTTTTATTTTCCTCTTGCCATTGTGGCGTAGGATTATCGATATCGTTGGAGGCCCAAATGCCATACTCTGTACCGACGATACAGTTTGCAGGATTATAAGGGTTGAGAAGGATATCATAGATTGGGAAGGCAGGGAGGTTGCCTTGTAGGCTAGTGGTATTAGTTGTAGCGGCGCTTGTTGTGCTGAGGGCGTTATTGATACGAATGATATGATTTGCTTGGCCGTAGTTCGACAATGAAATAACGATACTGTCGGCATTGCGTGGGTTGATACTAATACCAGTTATGAAACGTGAAGAGGCCGAATAAATTAGGGTTGTTTTGATACCTACATTATTTGCATTAAAGGTGGTATAGTTGAAGTTTGGATACTGTGCGGTATCTATGCCACTAATTCTATATAATCGTCCGTCTTCGGTACCAACAAAGACCGTATTAAGATCAGGCGTAGCAATCATGCGATAAGCGTTCGCAATCCCGATGCTATTGATTTTGTACCAGGTAGGGATGGTAGCTGCAGGATCTTTGCAGAGCCAGACATTCGTTGTAGAGGCATAGAATAAGTATGACTTCGGCGTTGGGAGGAAGCGTTCCTGCAAGGAGATACGCGTTAAGAAATAGCCACTCTCTCCTGAAATATGCGCATCGGAAAGGCTATTGGTAAAGGTTTGTGCGCCATTTAAGGAACGATACACTTCTGTCATGCCACCACTTGCGTCGCCATATAATGAGCCGAATACCATTTTAGGGTTGATTTTCGACCAGGCACATTGGAAGCCGTCTCCGCCTATAACGCCCTTCCAGTAAGTATTATAAATGCCTTTGAAATCGTTTACATTGGTGCCATTGTCTTGTGCGCCGCCGATAACTTGTCCGTAAGGGCTAGCGCCGATGCCGTAGAACTGCGTCGGGCTATAGCCTTTATTACGATCTTGAAACGTAACATCATTTTTCTGTAAGTTGGAGGCTTGATAGATGCCACCGTCATTGCCGATGTACATTACATCCGGATTAGTTGGATGCGGAACGATCACATGATGGTCGGGGTGTAAATAATACTTAGAGGTATAGCCTACGGTGTATCCAGAGCCGATGCGCATCCATCCGAGGTTTCCTGATTCCCAGGTATAGATATCGCCCATACCTCCGATATAAATTTTGTTTTTGTTGTTTAAAGCTGCTGCGATACACATATCGTAGTAGCCTTGGTTGCCATAGGGGTTGAAACCGTTGCTGCCGTTAGCAGGGGCAGCTATCGCCGAGAATGTTGAGCCTTGGTCGGTAGAACGATACACCCCACCGCTTACGCCTGCTGCCAGTGTTGCTACGTAAATATAATTTGGATCAGCAGGGGAGATAGCGATACGAATTTGCTGAAAGGATTTTCCGTTGGCGATACTGTGTGCTACGAAGCTGTTTCCTCCATCTGTTGAAAGCATGATGGACGTAAGTGCACCCACTTGTGCTGCTACGACAGAGCCATCCTTTCCGCATTGTACATCCCAGCACGTGCCCGAACCATTCATGGTAGCTCGTTTCCCGAAGTAAATGCCATTGCTAGCGCCGAAGCCTGTTCCCGCCACTGCAGGGTTTTGCGTTGCGTTATCGCTTACATAAAGCCCGTTATTTGTGGCGAGATATACTTTGTTGGCGTCTGTCGGATCGCAGGCAATCGCGTTGATATAGGCGAAGACGGCAGACTGTGAATTTGCGCTTGGCTTGGTGCAGATAACTTGCTGGAAGGTTTTTCCATGATCACTCGACTTAAACAGTCCTGCGCCAGGGAATTCGTATCCAGGGTAGGCGGCCACTGCTTCTCCGGTACCAAAGTAGATATCCCCATTGGCCCCTTGCGCCAGACAGGAAATACTGAGATTGCTTAAGCTGTCGATGTTCCAGGCCGTCCAGCTCTTCCCGGCGTTGAAGCTTTCGAATAAACCACCACTAACACCACCGGCAAACATATGTTGGATGTTTTGTTGGTCGATTAATATGGCACGCGTACGGCCTCCTACATTATGCGGACCGAGATCTGTCCAGCTGAGGCCCATCGACTTTAATGACTTTTGTTGCGAACTTTGTTCAACGGCCTTAGCGACGCGATAATATTCATTTTGATCGAGTTGCCCAGTAGTAGGGTCTACGCGGAGTTTCTGCCAGAAGCTGAAGAATTTGGCGAAATGACCTTGCTCTTCTTCCGCTTCATTTTCAAAATTTTGAAAACGGACAAAAGGCAAGTAAGCGCAGAGGACTGCGGCTATAAACAGAAGGGTAATACGTTTAACCATCGAAATATGTTGTTGATGGCTAAATATACAAAAATTAGACTTTAGATGCTAGCGTTGAAATGTTCCATTAATTCGTCGACCATATCGGCAGAACCGATATAGATAGGCGTACGTTGGTGCAAGGATTCCGGCTGCATTTCCATGATTCGGATTTTACCATTTGTAGCTTTGCCGCCCGCTTGTTCGACGATGAATGATAATGGATTGCATTCGTAGAGCAAACGCAGTTTACCATTGGGGGCATCGGTAGAAGAGGGGTACATAAAGATTCCTCCTTTCAACATGGTGCGATGTAAGTCGGCCACCATACTTCCGATGTAGCGTATACTATAAGGCTTCTTTTGCGATTTATCCAAAACAGTACAAGCGTTCACATAATTCTTAACAGCATCAGGGAATGTCTGAATATAGCCCATATTCACACTCACGATATTCCCATTTTTAGGCATTTGCATGTCGGGGTGTGAAAGGCAGAATTCGCCGATGGTAGGGTCGAGGGTGAAGCCGTTCACGCCATTGCCAGCAGTATAGATAAGCATGGTAGAGGTGCCGTAGATAACATAGCCGGCCGCTACTTGACAAGAGCCTTTTTGCAAGAAATCTTCTTTGCTCACCGGATGGTCGTTGTGTAAACGTTTGAATATACTGAAGATCGTGCCTACCCCTACGTTTACATCGATATTTGAAGAACCATCGAGCGGATCCATACAGATCAAGTATTGTGCGCCATGTTCGTCGGTAAGGATCATATCTTCATCTTCTTCACTGACGATACCGCAGCAACGGCGGCCGCGTTTAAAGGCGGCAATAAAATGTTCGTTCGCGAACACATCCATCTTTTTCACAGTTTCGCCTTGTACGTTGGTAGCACCATGATCGCCAAGGATATCCACTAGACCCGCTTTGTTCAACTCTCTATTAACAATTTTAGCTGCGAGACCGACGCTACGAAGTAATCCAGAAAGGGTTCCGTGGGCACCAGGAAATTTACGTTCTTGTTGATTGATGAAACCATTCAAGGTTACTAGTTCGGTAGATAATGGCATATGTGTTCGGGTTAGAATTGCAAATATACAATTGTATCTATAAAACTGAAATTGATGGAGGTTTGGATTCGTCTTATTAACTTTGGGTTTTTAACGATACAACGATAACTATGCCTCATTACATGCGTCTAGGCGAAGTGCCTCATAAACGTCATACTCAATTCCGTCAGTCCGATGGCTCATTGTATGCCGAACAGCTTTTCAGTACCGAAGGATTTTCTTCCAATTATTCCTTGCTCTATCACTGTCATCCGCCGACTGAGATTTTACGCGTAGGGGAGGCCAAAGATGTACGTCCTAAGCGTGCAGCGGATCAGTCCTTGAAGCCGCGTAGCCTAGAGTCGTTTCATGTGAAGCCACAAGCCGACTTCATGGATAGTCGTACCTATTTATTGATTAATGACGATTTGTTGTTGGGAGTTGCGGCGCCTCAAGAATCGATGCAGACGTATTTCTATAAAAATGCCGACGCCGACGAGATGCTATTCATTCATGAGGGGAAAGGTGTTTTGGAGACGGCCTATGGCAGTATCCCATTTAGCTATGGAGATTATTTGGTGATTCCGCGTGGAACGATTTACCAGATTACGTTTGAGACGAAGGAAAATAGAATGCTTTTCCTAGAAAGTTATTCTCCGATACGTTATCCGCGTCGTTATTTGAGTCATTACGGTCAGTTGATGGAGCATGCGCCATTCTGTGAGCGTGATATCCGCGGACCGCAAGATTTGAAGACGCATAATATAGAAGGGGAGTTTTTGATACAAGTGAAGAAGGATGGCTTATTACATCCGATAACTTATAAGCATCATCCATTCGATGTGATTGGCTGGGATGGCTATGAGTATCCGTTTGCATTTAGCATTCATGATTTTGAGCCGATTACTGGTCGTGTGCATCAGCCACCACCGGTGCATCAGACCTTCGAGACGAAGAGTTTTGTGGTATGTAGTTTTGTGCCGCGTTTGTATGATTATCATCCATTGTCTATTCCGGCGCCGTATCACCATAGTAATATCGATAGTGATGAAATTTTATATTATGTAGATGGCGACTTTATGAGTCGGAAGCATGTAACGCGTGGTATGATTTCGGTGCACCCAGCGGGTATCCCACACGGACCGCATCCTGGTACGGTGGAGAAGAGCATTGGTGCGAAGGAGACGCGCGAGTTGGCGGTGATGGTTGATACGTTCCGTCGTTTGTACGTAACGGAGGCTGCTTTGCAGGTCGAAGATCCGAATTATATGCGGAGTTGGGTGGAATAGATTCTTAATTCTTAATTATGAATTAAAAATTATGAATTAAGAATTGTGAATTATGATCTCGACTTGTCGGGAAAGAATTTAGAATAATGAATAATGTAGGAATGAATAATCGAACTCCGATCATTATTTAGTGCGTTTCGTGAGACACGAAACGGAGCAACTTTTCTAACAATGCCCCTTTAGAAGACTTCTATTGGTGAAAGGTTAAAAGTTAAAAGTGAAATACAATTATTCACTATTCACCATTCACTATTCATTGCCAAAGGCCATTGTTCGCTTGCGTAACCGCACGAACTTTTTAGGATCAGATTCTCTGAGGGGCGTCCCGATTTCAGAATACCATAACTAAACTCGATATCGGGATTTTGCTCCTCCCGATTTCGGATTTATATATCCAACCTCGATATCGGGATTTTGGGAAAAAGTGGAAAGAAGAAAGAATTGTCAATTGCAATTAGCGGCTCCGATTATTATTTGAAGAGGTGTTCGAAGACGCAAAGGCGGAAAGACGCTAAGTTTTTATTTAGCAAAGGATTTCTTTTTTGCTTTGAGTCTTTCCACAGCAATTTTCAAAGGTGTTCGAAGACGAAAAGGGTAGAAGGCTCGATGGGCATTTTGTAACATAGCCCTGCTGAATAGCAGGGCGACATGCTAATAGAAATAATTTTGCGGGACATGAATACAAACCCTGCTGAATAGCAGGGTGACATTTAAATTTTTGTTTCGTGCGACACGAAACAGGGCGGGGTAGATACGTCGAACAGATTCCTCAAGCGTTCGGAATGACGAACTCTTCTTACTCAACGACAATCACTGTCATCACATCTAGCTTTTATTGGCATAAAATAGGCATGTGGCTGTTTGGCGAAGGATGATGACATTTCCCTATCATAATCCTCGAATGCCAACGCAACCACATTACCTATCAATGGAGTCAGTAAGTTGCAAGTGTACAACTGTTCGGTTCAAATGTAAGTCGAATTAGTGCGTTTTCAAGCACCCTACTTTTAGGAACTTTTATTAAAAAGGCCCTTTTTCACCCTATTACTAGGCTTTTTTTCGTGTTTTAGGAATTTGGAAATAGTATCTGCATAAAAAAGCCCCAATAGTATTCTATTGGGGCTTTTTATATTGCTAAAAAATCGATTAATTCTTAATAATACGTTTTACGATCGATTCGTTTTTCGTTTCTAGTTTAATCAAATAAACACCATCTGCAAGGTTGTTCATGTGAACAGGAATGCTGGCGTTATTTTTTAACGGACCACTGTAAACATCTAATACTTTACGTCCGAGGATATCATTCAAAGTAATTTGCACTTGGTTGATATTCACATTGCCAATCGTTAAGTAGGTTAGGTCGTTCGTCGGGTTAGGCATGATGCTAATGGCTGATACATTTAAGCTTGTCAGACCTAAGAATTCAGTAATAATTACATCTTGGCTATAAGAACCCGAACAGCCATATTGGTCGGTGAAGTTCAAGGTCACCGTATAGGTTCCTGGCGCTGCATAGGTATGTTTTGGATTTGCTACCTGATCGCTACCGCCGTCACCGAAGTTCCAAGCATAAGTACCTGTTCCGCTTGTTGTATTGGTGAAAGCGTATGCATTCCCTGTATTGGTAAAGGTGAAGCTAGGAGTAGGCAAGGCGTGAACGTTAACTGTCAACATTGGCGAATTACCCGAACAGCCTGCAACGGTTTGTGCCACTTGTAAGGTGCTTAAACCAGCTGCATTGAAGGTGACATTAATCGTATTTGCACCTTGACCATTATTGATGGTAGAATTTGCACCACCGCTTACCCAGTTATAAGTACTTCCGGTAACAGCGCTTACATTGTATGGCGTCATGTTGCCAACACATACATCGCCGGCACCGCTAATAGAAGGGGTCGGAGCAGTGTTCACTGTTACTGCAAGGGTATCTTTTCCAACACAACCAGCATAATAGGTTTGCGCTACGTAAACATAGGCGGTACCAGCCGTTGTGAAGGATGCGTTACATGTAGCAGCCGTAGATCCAGAGTTGATCGTGCCATTTGCGGCAGTCCATGCATAGCTAGATCCTGTTACAGGGGTAACCGAAAAGTTTTTATTTCCGCTCGTACAAGCTGTTCCATTTCCTGTGATCACTGGCTTAGGGGTAGAAGCGGTGATATTGATGGTATCGGTACTTGAACAGCCGCTACCACTTGCTGTAGCGATTAGGTTGCCCATAGAACCATTTGCACCCCAAGCGACATTTACCGTATTAGTACCTTGACCGCTCACGATATTACCACCGTTAGCAGTCCAAGTGAAAGTAGCATTTGCTGTATTTGCGATGCTATAGGTAGCCGTTGAATTAGCGCATGGAGTTGCAGAACCGGTGATGGCTGCTATTGGACCTGCGTTAACTACGATGGTATCTTTTTTAATGGAAGAACCATTTGTGTTAGTCACGGTATAGGTTACAATGATAGAACCTGCGCTGTTGAAGGTTACGGTATGCGGACCAACTGTGCTTGCAGTGGCAGGACTAGCGCCTGTACCGAAGTTCCAAGAATAGGTGGTAGGCGTTGCGTTGGTGGTTGCGTCTGTAAAGGTTACAGATTGACCTTGGCAAATGGTATGAGAACTAGCTGTCAAGCCAGCTACAGGAGCTGGGCCAAGTGGCAAGCAGCCTTGCGAAGTGAGTAGACCTGAGCGGGAAGTGTTGATACAAGCTTGCATACGTGCAATTTGATCATTGGAGAACATGTACATACAGGCATCGTCGGTATAGTCCATATAGTTTTCCCAATTGTCTACACGGTTACCAGAATAGGTTTCTGCGCAGGTATTGGTAGTCGCTGAAGGACATCCGAAGTTAGCGGAAGAAACGGGAGGTGTATCACAACACATATCTCCTTGCGAAGCACAGTTTGCTGCGCTCATGCCGGTGCAACCGCCTTGGAAAGTATGGTATAGGTTGAGCCAGTGACCGACTTCATGGGTTGCAGTACGTCCTTTATCATAAGGAGACTGCGCAGTACCTCCATCACCCATCGCGGTGTAGGTGATTACCACACCATCTGTTGCGGCAGTACCACCAGGGAATTGGGCATAACCTAATACGCCACCAGATAGGTTACAAACCCATAGGTTCAAGTATTTAGAAGTGTTCCAAGCGTCTTCTCCACCTTGTGCAGTATATTTTACGGCATCATTCGTGCTGAAGGATGTTTTGGTAGTTTGCTTGCGCAAGATACCAGTTGTAGGTTGATTATTTGGATCGCGGACTGCTAGGCAGAATTCGATTTGTGCATCTCCTGCATTTGTTTTGAACGTGGTACGCACCGAGTTGGTGTCTGTATTGTTTTTACGGTAGTCAGCATTCAAACGTGCTAATTGTGTATAGACTTGTGTATTAGAAATATTTTCTGCGGTTGTTCTGTATACTATATGTACAACTACAGGAATGCTTACAATCGGTGGTTGACCATTACTTGTTTTTACGGTATAGTTGTGTGGGTGCGTGGCCATCCAATTTTGGATCTGACTTTCAGCCATTTGATAATTGATGGCAGCAGCAGGATTAGCGGCAATTTCTTGTGCCTTGTGTTCGTCGGAATAGCAACGAACTGGGCGTGGCGAAGTAGGGTTAGCTTTTTGTGCAAAAGCACTTGTACCAATAGTAAGTACGCTTAGCGCCGATAAAAATAAAGTAGAGATTTTCTTCATCTATTTCGTTTTTAGGAAGGGTGGTAGTTTATTCTTGATTAATCTGAAAGTGGAAATTAATTTTTTTTTAACAAATTGCCAATAAAAATCGACTATCGTTGAGAATTAGTCTGAAATTGACACTAAAAAGCGCTTCAAAAAATCAATTTGACTCAGATTGTGAGCCGCAAAGGACAGGCAATTCTGTTGAATTGAAAGACGCTGTTCCCCATTCGTACAAATGGACGACATACTTTTAAGCCATTCTTCCGAAGAATTGGCGGAAAGGTAGTCTAAGTTAATTTTTGCGTTTAATCCTTCCATTCCTTTATCACTGCAAATACATGGAATTCCAAGTGAAAAAGCTTCAATTAATTTGATACGAACCCCGGCTCCGTGAAATAAAGGGACTAGCATCGTGCCATGAGCTTGCATAAATGCTTTGGCAGATTCAACTTCGCCATGATTTACCACTCCCTCAGGCAATGCTATTTCCTTCTCTAGTCCTCTACCGGCTAGATGCAAGGTAGCCTTTGGATGTGCTGCAAAAAACTGCGGCCACACTTCTTTTAGAAACCATTCCATCCCAACTTTATTAGGCATCCATTCCATCGATCCAATATGAAAGAAATCTTGATTGGCAGGTTTAATCATCTCATTTTCAGCAAACCATCCCGCTTCTAGTAAATAAGTCTTTTGATGGTTTTGAATGAATTTTAATTCATCCAAATTGATTGCTGCAATCACATCCGCTTTCGCCCAAGCTTTAAGTTCATACGCTTTTAGCTGCTTAGCTAGGTGCTTGAGATAAATTCGCTTTAATCCGCTAGCTGCTTCCGCAAGGCCTTCCCAAATTTTGAATTCTATATTATGTGCACGCAAGATAATTTTTGCCTTGCTGTGTTTTCGGATAGTGTCGATATAAGGTGCCATGAATACGCCGTCGAGATGTATAAGGTCGAAGGTTTCGGCTTGTAATTTTTCGACTATTTGTTTTTCCATCGCCTGACTTTCGAAGCGACTAATATGATAGGATTGTCGGTTTAAAAGGGCTTGTAGCGCACCTATGACTGTCGGCGTTGTTTTGAGTGGAATGAAATCCGCCTTTTTAACGTAAGGAGCGAGTAAGGATTGTGCGAGCGTTTCGTCGATATGGTGTTTATCGGTATTGAAGCCAATGAAGTGTAGCTCATGACCAAGGGCTGCATAGGCTTTTAGTAGATGCCAAATTCCAATGGCACCTCCATCCTTTGGAGGCACCGGTAGTCGATAGCTCAATTGCAAAACCTTCATCCTATAAAGGTAAAAAATGAAATGTTAGTGGAAGGGTAAAATTCTTGTATTTTCGCACCTATGATTTTTAATAAAAAGTTGGTGGTAGTAATGCCAGCTTACAATGCTGCAAAAACACTCGAAGCGACGCTCGCTGCTATTCCCCAAGGCTTGGTAGACGAACTCGTTTTGGTAGATGATTCAAGCTCTGATGATACCTCGGCTGTCGCTAAGCAATTAGGTGTCCCGCATGTTATTCGCCATGAGAAAAACAAAGGCTACGGTGGGAATCAAAAAACCTGTTATCAAAAGGCACTTTCACTAGATGCTGACATCGTGATAATGTTGCACCCCGATTATCAATACGATCCTCAATTGATTCCTGCCATGGCGCATCTGGTGGCAACCGGATTATATCCTTGTGTTTTAGGGTCTCGTATTTTGGGCAATGGAGCCTTGAAGGGAGGAATGCCACTTTATAAATATTTCTTTAATCGAGCGATGACCTTTGTTCAGAATATTTTGCAAGGGCAAAAGTTATCGGAATATCATACGGGCTATCGCGCCTTTTCTAAAGAGGTGCTTACTTCGATCTCATTCATGAACAATTCAGATGATTTCGTGTTTGACAACGAAATGCTTTCGCAGATTATCATGCGCGACTATAAGATTGGAGAAATCTCTTGTCCAACGAAATATTTTGCAGAAGCCTCTTCAATTAATTTCCGTCGTAGTGTGATTTATGGGATGGGCTGTATGCGGGTAGCAATGCGTCATTTTTTACATAATCGCGGAATACTGCGTTCTAAATTATACTAATGGGTAAGATATATAGCTGTTTATTGATTTGTTTTCTGTTGATTTTTGGGATACAAGCAAAAGGATTGGATACCACGTCTTACGTTATGTATGCACATCATGTGCAAAAGCCGATTCACCTCGATGGAAAATTAGATGAAGTCGAATGGTCGATGGCGAAGCCTGCAGAAGGGTTTACGCAAAATTTTCCGATTGATACGGTGGCTGCCAAAAGCAAAACGCGCATCAAAATATTATATGATGATGATAATGTATATATTGGTGTTTGGTGTGAAGATGCACATCCTGGAAAGTTTGTGGTGCAGTCGTTCAAACGTGATTTTGAAAACAAAGTAAACGATATGATTGCGGTGGCTATCAACCCGAGTGCTGATCGTTTGAATGGCTATAATTTTAGTGTAAGTCCGATGAATGTGCAGCGGGAAGGGACGATTGAAGAAGGCGGTTTACAAGGCGTTACGACCGCTTGGGACACGAAGTGGCATTCGGAGACCTTTCATGGGGATGGCTTTTGGAGTGCAGAGATGCGCATTCCCGTACGTTCTATGCGTTTTGACAGCACTTCTTTCTGGCGTGTGAATTTTGCACGCAACGACTTGAAGATCCCAGAAGCAAGTGCATGGGTGCCAGTGCCGCGACAGATTAATATCTCTTCTCTTTCGAATACGGGTAAATTGTATTTCGATGATCATATGCCGAAGCCGCGTAATAACATTGTTTTACTGCCCTTTGTTACGTGGAATTATAGTCAGGATAAGGATGGAATCAAGAACAAACCGAATGCGGGTGTTGGGTTGAAGTATGGAATGAAAAACGGTTTGACCTTAGACCTAACCTATAATCCTGATTTTTCACAAGTAGAGGTAGATCGACAGGTGACGAATTTAACGCGTTTTAATATCTTCTATCCAGAACAGCGTAATTTCTTTATTGAGAATGGTGATTTGTTTGCGCGATTTGGTTTTTCTAGAATTCGTCCTTTCTTCTCTCGACGTATAGGCTTAGATGATAAGGGTAATGCAATTCCGATTTTATATGGTGCGCGTTTGAGTGGTAAGCCGAATGAGGATTGGCGTATCGGGGTATTGAGTGCGCAGACGATGCCTGTGGAGGAGAGAAAATTGTTGGCGCAAAATTACTTTGTTGCTGCCGCACAACGTCGTGTTACAGGGCGTTCTAATATCGCCTTTTTAACAGTAAATCGTCAGTCGTATGATAAGCCATATAACTTGAATGATTATAATCGCTTGCTTGGCTTGGATTATAATTTAAGTTCATTGGATAATCGTTGGCAAGGGAAAGTGTTTATACATCAGACTTTACAGCCTAAACAACCGAAAGATGCGTGGGCGACAGCCGCTTGGATTAACTATACCGGACGCAATTGGACCATAGCGTATAATCATGAATATGTGGGCGAGAATTATAAGGTAGATGCCGGGTATTTGTATCGTAAGAATTATCTACGTTTTGAAAATTGGGCTTATTACGCATTCTATCCGAAGTCGAAGAAGATATTTTCGCATGGTCCTGGGGTATATATGGACTGGTATGTCGATAAACAGGGGCAGACGATGGATTTGACGTATCGTTTACAGTATAAGGTAAACTGGCGTAATACAGGAAATTTTGTGGTACAAGCGAATCAAAACGAGTTAGTGTTGAAGCAGGATTTTGATGCTTCGGGAAAGTTCAGTGAATTGAAGTATAAGAAAGGGGAACGTTTTTATTTTAAAAATCTATATGCGCAATATGTCAGCGATGGACGCAAGTTATTGCGTTATACGGTTACAGGGGATTATGGTGGGTATTTTAGTGGGACAAAATTCACGGGAGGTTTCGATTTGAGTTATCGATTCCCACCTTATTTGGTGTTGTCTGTGAATTATGAGCGTAACGAGATTCGTCTGCCGCAAGCGTATAATTCTGGATACTATGATTTGTTGGGTACCAAGATTGAATTGACAATGACACGCAACCTGTTTTGGACTACTTATGTGCAATACAACTCACAAATGGCGAATGTCAATGTGAATAGCCGTATTCAATGGCGTTATTCTCCTGTGAGTGATATTTTCTTAGTGTTTACGTCGAATCATGCTACAGCTGAGCAAAAAAATAAGCCCACCCAATACGTAGTATTAAAGTGGACTTATTGGTTTGACGGACTTCATTAATTATTGTCCGGTCATTGCTTTAATTTTCTTGATCATTTTTTGAAGGTCCGCTTGTCCAGGCTTGCTTGAATCTGCCTTTACCAAGTAAGGTAGCGCTTCTTTGAAAGCTTGGTTACGTTTTGCTTCAAATTCATCATAGATTTTAACTTTAGATGGATCACGGTTTTCTAACATTTTGTTATTGAAGATAACGGCTTTGTTATAAAGGGAAGTTCCCATCATTTCATTCACGTCGTAGTCGTCGGGGTTGATAGCAAGTGCTTTAACGAATGTCTCGCGTGCTTTTTCGCTTTCTCCTTGGAATTCATAGATAGAGCCAAGAATCATCATGAGTTCTCCGTTTTTAGGATCTTTATCGATCAAGGTTTGGATAGTGCTTACTGCATCTGCATAACGTTTTGCACGCAATAGCATGTCTTTTTTAGCGATGAGCATATTGTGATCTTCAGGGAAGGTGCTTACTGCTTCGTTCATCACATTGATTGCTTTCACAGTATCACCCATTGATAGGTAAGTATAGGAAAGAAGTTTGTAGGCGTCTTTGTATTTTACTTTAGTGCACGCTTCGAATGCTGCGGCTGCTTCTTTATTCATTTCAGCCATGTATGCTGCTTGCGCTGCATAAAATAACATAGTGGTGTCAAGCGCAGCTTCCTTGTTGATAGAGCGGATCAATCCATCAGTAAGGGTCGAATTATTCAATGCATGATAAGCATTTTTGTATTCTTTCGCGTTATAGGCAAAGATACCGTCGTTTTTATATTGCACGGATAACTGGCCAAGATAAGGCATCATGTCGGCGCCAAATTCTTCTGCATTAAGTGCAAGTGAGCGACGGAAAGAGTTTAGTGCGGTATCCAAAGCCCCAGTGATATGCATCACGGAATCTTGTTTCTTTTGGTTGATCGTCAAGTAAATCAATCCGCGATAGTACCAAGCTTTTGGCATTGTAGCTGTCGTTGGATCTTGAATAGCTTCGTTGATGTTTTGGATGGCTTTGTCGAACTCGTCGTAGTTCAAATAATTTTTTGCGCTGTTCACTTTAGCCTTTTGTGCGAATACTGTTCCAAATGATAGTACTGCTAGGCAGATCAAGGTTAGTTTTTTCATGAGTTATTTTTTACGGGGGCGAATTTACAAAAAAGCTTTCATTGCTTATACAAGGCAAGAGCCGTCAAAATTTATCGGCAAAAGATCTTTTACTGAATTTATGGCATACACGACATCTCCTTGTCCTTTGAGCCAAATTTCAATGGGGCTATTCGCGATGTTTTCTTGTTCTAGAATGGCTTGTCGGCACATGCCGCATGGTGCTACGGGGTGTAAAACAGGACTTCTTTTATTCTCGATTACGATAGCCATTTTTAGGACCTTGGTTTTGGGGTAAAGGGCTGCGATAGCGGCAAGATTGATTCTTTCTGCGCATAATCCGAGTGGGAAAGATGCATTTTCTTGATTGGTACCACAGACAATTTCTCCATTTTCAAGCAGGCTAGCGCTCGAGACATGAAATTGTGAATAGGGGGCGTGGGCGTTAGGAAGGTTCGCTATCGCTTTTTCGAACAAGGTTTTGATACTTGCTTCCAACTCTTCAAATTGGTACACTCGAACAGGTATCGTTAAGTTTTCTATCTTCATTTTATTATATTCCTTATTAAATATAATAATTTTGTCGCGTAAAACGATGTTATGAAAAAGATATTAATGATAGGTGCTGGCAAGTCAGCTACTTTTGCAATCGAATATTTCTTGGAACATGCAGCTCAAGAGCAATGGTTTTTAGTGCTGGCAGATGCAGATATTAAGACGGCGCAAAAGAAATTGGGTAAATCGAAATATGCAGAAGCGGTTCAATTGGATGTAACGAATGATGTGGCGCGCCGTAAATTAATTTCGGAGTCGGATTTAGTTGTTAGCATGATGCCGGCTGCACTGCACTTACTTATCATAAAGGATTGTATTGCTTTTGGAAAGCATGTGGTGAATGCATCTTATGTGAGTCCGGAGATTAAAGCCTTGGAATCGGAGGCAAAGAAGGCTGGCATGATTATTTTGTGTGAAATGGGCTTAGATCCGGGGATTGATCACATGAGTGCCATGAAAACAATACATGAGTTGCGAGAAAAAGGAGCTGTTATTACCGGCTTTAAGTCGTTTTGTGGCGGCTTAGTAGCTCGTCAATCAGATACTAATCCGTGGCATTATAAATTTAGTTGGAATCCGCGCAATGTAATTGTTGCAGGACAAGGAACCGCTCAGTTTCTGGAAGATGGGCAATTACGTTATTTACCATATAATCGCTTGTTTGCTAGCAATTGGAAAGTCGCTGTAAATGGTAGTGGTGTTTATGAGGCATATCCAAATCGTGATTCGTTAAGTTATATAGCACTTTATGGCATGGAAGGAGTTAAAACTTTCGTGCGTGGTACTTTGCGTAGGAAAGGGTTTATGGACGCGTGGCATACGCTTGTGCAATTAGGACTTACAGATGATACCTATCACATCGCCAACTCTTCTAAGCTGAGTTATAAATCATTTTTAAAGATGTATGCGGCTCCTTCTTCAGAGAGCAAGGCGTTGCAAGCAATCTATGATTATTTACAAGGAGAAAAAGTAAAGCATCCAATTATTGAAATGTATGCTTCAGCAGGGCTTTTTAGTGATAACTTAATAGCGGTAGAAAACGCTACACCGGCTCAAATTCTTCAGTCTGCGTTAGAAGTGGCATGGAAAATGGAAGCGGATGATCGTGATTTAGTTGTGATGCAACATGAGTTTGAGTATACATTGAAAGGACGCAAACGTGTACTTCAATCTAGTTTTGTTTTGCAAGGAGATAATCAGGTTGAGACCGCCATGGCGCGCACGGTTGGGCTTCCCTTGGCTATAGGAGCAAAGTTGATTTTGCAAGGGCGTATCACTGGGAAGGGCTTGTTACTACCGATTATGGCAAAGGTATACACGCCAGTACTTGCGGAGTTGAAGGAATGTGGAATTGAGTTTTTAGAGTACGAGGCTTAGGATTGTTGCATGTATTCATCATAAGCTAAACGAACAATACCATCACTTAGTCCCATCTTAGGAACGAAGACTTCGTTGATTCCTGTCCATTTCATGATTTTGGTAAAAATCTCTAATGCAGGAAGGATTACATCTGCTCGATCCGGATTTAAATCGAATTGCAAGATCCTTTCAACATATTCCATGGATTGTAATTCTTCTAATAAAGTCTTGAGGTAGCGATAGGATAGAGAATCGTCCTTCTCAGCATTTGTCATTTTAAAAACTTTGTTAATATTTCCGCCAGAACCAACAATTACTACATCACCGGGAGCAACCCCACTTTTTAAGAATTGCTTCATTTTGTCCCATTCTGTTTTGTCAAGTGGACTATGAAGTAGTCGTAAGGTGCCTACTTTAAATGATTTAGAAAACACGACGTGTCCGCCTTGAAACAAGGTGATTTCAGTGCTCCCGCCTCCAACATCAACAAACAAATAATCTTGGTGCGCATAATTGTTTTCCTTTTCTAATTGATACAAGATATTAGCTTCAGTCTTACCATCTATTATTTCAATATTTATGTTTGTGTTTTCTTTAATGTATTTAGTGACTTGTTTTGCGTTTTTCGCTTCGCGCATTGCAGCCGTAGCAAGTGCTTTGTAGTGAATAACTTGATGCGCGTTCATTAGATGTTTGAATCCTAACATGGTTTCACATAGTAGATCTAAGTTTCCTTTTGAAATCTCTCCAGTGGAAAATACATCACTACCTAAACGTACAGGAATACGAATTAGAGCTCCTTTCTTAAAAAAAGTTTCGTCGTCTTTTTGAATGATGTTGCCTATTAAAAGTCTAACAGCATTGGATCCGATATCTATGCCTGCGAAACGCGATAATTGATTCAATTTTTAATGATTTTATGGTGGTAGTAGTTGGATAAATATGTTTGTGCACTACAAGGTTCTTCAGTATTGCTAAAGTAATTATTTTGCAGGTTTTTATCAATGATTCGTGATTTTGTATTGTCTTTCCATTGCGTGTCGAATATCATTTCAATTTCATTCACCAGTGATTTATCTAAAATAGGCGTGCTCACTTCGTAACGTAAATCAAGATTTCGAATCATCCAGTCTGCCGAAGAGATATAACATTTGGTTCTGCCTCCATTTGCGAAAATGTATACGCGTGAATGTTCTAAATAGGCATCTATGATTGATTTCGCTTCTATGTTTTCAGAAAGATTTTTTTTGCCAGGAATCAGACAGCATACGCTTCGAATAATTAATTCAATCTTAACACCTGCAGCACTTGCCCTGTATAATTTGTCGATTAAAACGGGGTCGACCAAATTATTCATTTTTAATTTTATGTATGCTGTTTTTCCTTTTTTAGCATTTTGGATTTCCTTTTCGATGAGCTCCAAAAAGACTGTTCGCGTATTGATTGGAGAAACTAATAAGTTTTTGAATTTGACTTTAGTAAGGTTATTCTCGAAATAATTAAAAAGTTGTTTGATCTCGCTCGTTATTTTCGGATTGGACGTAAACAATGAAAGATCTCCGTATAGTTTAGCGGTTTTTTCATTGTAATTACCTGTACCTATATTGGCGTAGTAGAACGTTTTACCGTTTGCTTTGCGAGTTATCAAGCAAATTTTAGAGTGGACTTTATAACCGGGAACCCCAAAAATAACCTTGACTCCTTCTTCTTGCATTTTCTTTGCCCAAAAAATATTGTTTTCTTCGTCAAATCTTGCTTGAAGTTCTACAATAGCAACTACATTCTTACCATTCTTTGCTGCGTTAATCAGCGCATTGGTAACAAAAGAGTTTTCTGCAATTCGATAAAGCGTAATTCGGATTGAAGTAACTAATGGATCAAGGGCAGCATCTCTTAATGTATCGATAAAATAGTTGAACGTTTGATATGGGTAATGAACAAGAATATCCGCCTTATTCATTTCTTTTATCATATCATGTTTCTCGCTTACCAAAGCTGGATGTAAGGCTGGTTTAGGTAATTGATAGACTAGTTCTTGAATTCCAAAATTGGGAAACTTCATTAAGTCGCGCATATTATGATATCTTCCTCCGCTGATTAATTCATCTTTTTTGGAGATTTTTAATCGAGTACTTAAAAAGTCCAATACATCAGCGGGAACTTCCTTGTCATAAACTAAACGAACAGGTTGGCCTTGCTTGCGTGCTTTTACGCTCCTGGCTATACGATCCATGACCGATTGAGCCAGGTCTGTCGTATCCAAATCCAATTCAGCATCACGCGTTATTTTAATAGTGTAGGCTTCAATATCCTCTGAATGAAATTGTTTGAATATCGAAGCTAGGTTTTCGCGAATAACGTCATCTAGAAAGATGATTGTTTTTTGGTGTGTTTTACTTGGTAATTCAACAAAACGCGGTATGGAATTGGGTATTTCAATTAGAGCATAGTCGTTCGTTTTGCCAAAAATTTGTTCTATAAATCGAATTATTAAATAAACCGATTTGTCCCTTAATTGAGGTAGTGCTTTGGTCTTGTTTAAAATAATGGGGAATAAGGCAGGGCGAACGAAGTCGTTAAAATAGGTATGTACAAATTTCTTCTGTTCCCTGTTGAGTTGTTTTTCATTAATTAACCTAATTCCTTTTTGTTCTAACTTTTCAATAATGGAATTGAATGTTTTTTCAAATTCGAATTGTAAGCCTTGAATTTTATTATGTAGCGCCTCTAATAATTCTTTCTGGCTATATCCTGCAAGTGTTTCATAGCTATTGCCTTTATAATTTTTACCTAGTCGTTTGACCGTTGCAATACGCACTCTAAAGAATTCATCCATGTTGCTGGAATAGATTCCAAGGAATTTAAGTCGCTCTACGAGCGGAACACTGTCATCCATTGCCTCTTGTAAGACCCTTTCATTAAAGGAGAGCCAAGATAAATCGCGGTTTATGTACTTGTTTTTTAGTTTAATATTCGACATAAGGTTCGCATTGTTTAAAACCGCAATTTCTATAAATAGTATTACTCAAATATTAAGAAGGCTAAACTTTAATGTAAAAGTAATTCTCTTGCTGCAGGTCCTTCCATAAATAGCAAGTCGAGCGCACTAACGTTTTCTAAAAAGCCATTTCTGTCTTCAAATAATTGAAAGTAAATGGGGTTATCTGTGAAAAGGGTGCTTGGTTTTATTTTGTTTCGTAGGTTGATGGTATCTGAATCCTCTATTGCAAAGGAGCTACTTTTTACCACTTCACCTTTGAATCCTATTTTTTTTAACATCCATAAACTGAGCGACCAAGACCATTCAAATAGGCTTTCATTCGGAGCTTCGAATAGTGCTTTCAATTCGTCTTCGTAATATTCGAAATACGGCGAACTCCGGTACATAAAAGTCAGTGATTTCCACTGTTCTCTTTTCCAAGGTAGATTATTTGCCAATTTTACATCCTGAATTGTAGTGTGTTGGTTTTTGCCATGGATCAGTGGTAGGGAAAGTAGTAATCGTCCGTTAGGGCCCGGGAAATAGGCTCTATTACGGTAACTGCCTTTCTGATAATTTTCAAAAGCTTCAATTTCTAGGGTATTTGCCTGCATAACATGCTTCATCCATTGAATGCTCGGAAAATAATGTAATTCAATTCTAATCGTCTTATGCGTATCCATCCGTGCAAAATTGCTAAATTTAGACCGGAATCAATACCCTTATGCGAAAATTACTTCTTTTATCGCTGTTTTTTGTCTGTAGCCATTTCGCGCAAGCACAGATAGAGTTTCATTCTCAGGTGAATGTTTTCTATGAAAAGCAAAAGCCTTATGCTGAAATTCATCTTTCGTTCAATCCAACTACTTTCAACTATAAAACGCAGTTAGATAAATCATTAAAGGCGAAATTGGAAGTCACAGTTTTGTTCAAACAAAATGGAGAAATTAAATCGTTTGATAAATTCGGTTTACAAACAAAAGCGTATACTTCGGTTGAGCAAATTGCCTTAGAAACTGGCGCTATGCTCTGCCAAAAACGCTATGCGCTCAAGGAAGGGGACTATATGTTGGATATCGAAGTTAGTGATAGCTTATTTACAAAGGAGCAAAAAGATATTCCCGTTCACGCGAGCCGATTGTCGAGTGATAAGGCTTATCTGAGCGAAATTGAACTAATTGATACAGCCTATTTGCAAAATAGTAATTCTCCGAATTTACTGCCTGATTTGCCCTTCGTAAAAAATTCATTTATACTAAAACCTTATGTAGTTAATTTTTTACCGGATAATCGCAATATCCTTCGAGTATATACAGAATTAGTATTGACTAAAGATCTTCAGAAGTCGCTACCAGAAAAGTTTGTGGCGGTGCTAGACCTGTATAGTGAAGATGTAAAAAATCCATTTTCGCAGAGCACGCGTGTTTTATTGAACAAGGATGAAGTAGTACCTGTTTATATTGAAATGCCCATAGATAAGGTTTATACGGGGGATTATACTTTGCATCTTAAAATTGAACGACGTGATATGTCTGTTATTGCAGAGCAGTCGATGCCAATTCGTCGAGTTCACTTTCCACAAAAGACTTTTGCACAAATTAAAAGTTTAGATAGTATAGATTTTGGAACCATGCCCTACAAGGGTACTTTCATCGATAAGATGTCATTGGAAGAAATTTCCTATCGACTGAATAGTATTTATCCATTAGCAGAGCAAAGTGAACGTAATTATATTGTCAACTTAGTAAAAGAGCAGAAAGAAGTGTTCATGAAAGGGTTCTATTATAATTTCTGGTTGAATAGAAATCCGAATATCAATATCGCATTCATGCAATATGAGGAAGAGTTGAAAAAGGCGAATGATATATTCGGGACTTCCACGCGTTACGGCTTCGAAACAGACCGTGGTCGCGTTTATTTACAATATGGCCCGCCAAATACCATTCAAGATGTTGCGAATGATGCGGACGCACTTCCTTATCAAGTATGGAACTATTATGATTTGCCTAAGCAGAAGAATGTAGTGTTTGTGTTTTATTCACGTGATAGGTCAACTAATATCTACGAGCTAATTCACTCCACTGCAAGAGGAGAGCGTAGCGATCCCAAATGGGCGGCTATTATTCAAGGCTCTCGTATGAACGCTGATTTTACGAACATGGATAGCCCAGCCTATCAACAAAACTCTGGAAGCCGTTTGCAGGATATGTATGGTCGTCAAATAAATCCTAACGGATCAAGTTCGAATGGTACTATTGATAATAACAGATAAAATAGAAAAAAGTGAAGACTAAATCGCGCGCTAAAAATAAAGTGAATGTAATCACCTTGGGTTGTTCTAAAAACCTAGTGGACAGTGAGGTATTGATGGGGCAATTAAAGGCCAATGATTTTGAGGTACAGCATGAATCTAACAAAATGAAAGATTCTGAAATTGTAATTATCAATACCTGTGGCTTTATCGAACAAGCAAAGCAAGAAAGTATTAATACGATTATTGAGTATAGCGACTTAAAAGCAGATGGGAAAATTGATCAGCTGATTGTAACTGGCTGTTTGTCGGAGCGCTATAAGGACGATTTGATAAATGAATTTCCAGAGGTGGACGCCTTTTTTGGAACCATGGAATTGCCGAATATCCTAAAAAAATTAGGAGCTGATTATAAGCATGAATTAATTG
Source organism: Chitinophagales bacterium (assembly GCA_947452995.1). GTDB lineage: Bacteria > Bacteroidota > Bacteroidia > Chitinophagales > CAIODY01 > JAHEYX01. Next base: position 368,182 of record CANGEV010000001.1, on the reverse strand, counting down.
GGGAACGTTATTTAACGACTTCGCCACATTACGCCTATTTAAAGATTTCTGAAGGTTGTAATCGTACGTGTGCTTTCTGTGCCATTCCATTAATGCGCGGGCAACACGTCTCTCGACCGATAGAATCATTAGTGGAGGAAGCGAAGCATCTGGCGAAGAATGGTGTAAAGGAGTTGATGTTGATTGCACAGGAATTAACCTATTATGGTTTGGATATTTATAAGGAACGTCGCTTAAATGCATTGCTGCAAGCACTTGCGCAAGTGGACGGGATTGAATGGATACGCTTACACTATGCCTATCCAACAGGATTTCCGTTGGATATTTTGGATGAGATTCGTGAAAATGATAAAGTATGTGCCTATATCGATATTCCATTTCAACATGCAGCAAACGGCGTTTTAAAACGTATGCGTCGTGGTATCACGCGTGAAGAAACAGAAGCTTTGATTCAGACTATTCGGGAGAAAGTGCCAGGAATTACTTTACGCACTACGATGTTAGTTGGATTCCCTGGTGAAACAGACGCCGAATTTGAAGAGTTGTGTGATTTCGTTCGCCGGATGAAATTCAATCGCCTAGGCGTGTTTACGTATAGTCATGAAGATAATACACGTGCTTTTGAAATGGAAGATGATATTAGTGAAGACTTGAAGCAAAAACGTGCCAATGCCTTGATGGATATACAACAAGGGATCTCAGCGGCGTTGAATAAAGAAAAAGTGGGTAAAGAAATGAAGGTGATGATTGATCGTAAAGAAGGGAAGTATTTTGTAGGACGCACAGAAGGGGATTCGCCAGAAGTAGATAACGAGGTATTAATTGCGGCTGATAAAAACTATTGCCGGGTGGGGGATTTTGTAAAGGTGCGTATCACGGAGGCGGAAGAATTTGATCTCTATGCCGAACCGGTTAAATAATCTTCAAAAACAGCGCGCTAATTCTTTACTTTGTAAAAATAAAAGACAGTGATTATTTATTTCACAGGATTTATGGGTTCAGGTAAAAGTGCGATGGGTGCCTTAGTTGCCGATACGATGCTTTTTCCGTTTATAGATTTAGATAAATATATCGAAGAACGTTTGCATATTCCGGTGCATAAAATCTTTTCCCATTACGGTGAATATTATTTCCGTCAGACAGAAACTGATTTTTTACAAGAAACGGCTAACTGGAGAAACTTGCTCTTAGCTACTGGTGGTGGCACTCCTTGCCATGATAAGAATATGGAATGGATGAAAGAGAAGGGTTTGACGGTTTATTTAAAAGCGAGTGAAGACGAGTTGTTTCGTCGCCTAGCTGATCCTGCTCAGAAGTTACATCGCCCTTTAATAGCTGAGTTGAAGGCAGCGGAGTTAAAGAAATATATTAAGGATACACTTGCGAAACGTGAAGTGCATTATAATAAGGCAGACATCATTTTTGAACAAACGAATGTTCTAGATGTTGATGTAAAAACACTTACCAAAGCAATTCAAGAAAAGATTCAAAATTTGTCACAGAACAAAAAATAAGGACATGGCGAACAAAGAAACGATTTTGCAAAATCAAAATGAAGATACCTTAAAGTTATTGGTAGCAGATATACGCAAGAAATTAGACATCATTCGTTTGGGAGGTGGTCAAAAAAATATTGACAAGCTTCATGCGAAAGGCAAATTATCTGCTCGCGAAAGAGTAGAAGCATTAGTCGATAAAGATGCGCCAATCATTGAAATTGGAGCTTTTGCCGGCTATGAGATGTATCCAGAACATGGCGGCTGTCCTGCCGGGGGTGTAGTAGTGGTGATGGGATATGTTGCAAAGCGTTTATGTATTATCGTAGCTAACGATGCTACCGTAAAAAGTGGTGCTTGGTTTCCGATAAGTGGTAAGAAGAATTTGCGTGCGCAAGAAATTGCCATGGAAAACCATTTGCCGATAATCTATTTAGTTGATAGTGCAGGGGTATATCTGCCGATGCAAGATGAAATCTTCGCTGACAAAGAACATTTCGGGCGTATTTTTAGAAATAACGCTGTGATGAGCAGCAAAGGTATCCCTCAAATTTCGGCAGTGATGGGAGCTTGTGTAGCGGGTGGAGCTTATTTGCCGATCATGAGTGATGAAGCCTTGATTGTAGAAGAGACAGGAAGTATTTTCTTGGCTGGGCCATTCCTCGTGAAGGCTGCTATCGGGGAAAATATCGACGCTGAAACTTTAGGCGGAGCGACAACGCATAATGTTGTTTCCGGTGTGACAGATTATAAAATGAAAAACGACGAGGAGTGTCTTGCTCAGATTCGTCGTTTGGTTGATAAGATGGGTAAGCAAGGCAATGCCGGCTTCGACAGAAAAGATGCAAAGGCGCCAGGACGCGCAGCGGAAGAGATTTTACAGCTGTTTCCTGCAGATGGAAAGCCATACAATATGAAAGATATTATCGAGTGTATGGTAGATGCGGATAGCTTTGATGAATACAAAGAACATTATGGCAAAACGATCATGACCGGTTATGCGCGCATCGACGGTTGGGCTGTAGGTATTGTGGCGAACAATCGTTTGATAACGAAGAATGGAAAAGGAGAGGTGCAAATGGGCGGGGTTATTTATTCTGATTCAGCAGATAAGGCGGCTCGTTTTATCATGAACTGTAATCAAAAAAATATACCACTCGTCTTCCTACAAGATGTTACTGGATTTATGGTTGGTAGCAGAAGTGAACATGGTGGAATTATAAAAGATGGCGCAAAATTGGTAAATGCGATGGCAAATAGTGTGGTACCGAAGTTTACAGTTATTGTCGGGAATTCGTATGGTGCGGGCAATTACGCCATGTGTGGTAAAGCTTATGATCCTCGTTTGATCGTCGCTTGGCCTACGGCCAAAATTGCCGTAATGGGAGGAGAACAGGCGGCTAAGACCTTATTGCAAATTCAGGTTGGTTCTATGAAGGCTAAAGGACAAGAAATTAGTCCGGCAGAAGAAAAAGAACTATTGGATAAAATCACCGCGAAGTACACCGCGCAGACTAAAGCTACTTATGCAGCTTCAAGGTTATGGGTGGACGCAATCATCGATCCGCGCGAAACGAGACAATGGTTAAGTATGGGCATTGAAGCTGCCTTCAACAATCCTGAATACAAGCGTTATAATGTCGGTGTTTTACAGACCTGATTTTCATGGATAAAAGGGGCATAATTCCCAATAATTAGGCAATAGAGTCATACTTTTTTTGTAAATTCACGCAATTTTTATCGAAAGAACAAAATGAGCGAATTACAAACTACGCTGAAACAAGCGGTAACTTTATCTGGAGTGGGTTTACATACTGGATCTGAAGTTACAATTACTTTTACTCCGGCAGCTGCCAACCATGGTTATAAATTCAAGCGTGTCGACCTTCCCGAACAACCCATCATCCCTGCTGATGCAGATTTAGTTGTTGATGTATCACGTGGTACAACCCTAGAATTAAATGGAGTACGAGTTGCTACAGTAGAGCACAGTCTTGCCGCTTTGGTCGGATGTCAAATAGATAATGTATTAATTGAATTGAACGGACCAGAAGTGCCTATAATGGATGGCTCTTCAATGCCTTTTATTGAGGCTTTTGAAGCCGTAGGTATCGAAACATTAAGTGTAGCTCGTGAGTATTTTCATATTACCTCCACTATTCATTATACTGATCCTGTTAAGAAGGTGGAGATGACTATCGTTCCATCTGAAGATTATCAAATCTCGGTGATGGTAGATTATAATTCACCAGTATTGGGAACGCAGCATGCGACGATGCATCATGTGAATGAGTTCAAAGATGGATTCGCAGCTTCCCGTACCTTCTGCTTTTTACATGAATTGGAAGTTTTGTTAGAACATAATTTAATTAAAGGCGGTGATTTGTCGAATGCCATTGTGGTGGTGGATAAAGTGGTGAGTGATGAAGAATTACAACGCCTTTCGGTTTTGTTTAATCGCCCAAGTATTCAAGTACAGAAGGAAGGTATTTTAAATAACGTAGATCTACGCTTTCAAAACGAACCTGCGCGTCATAAATTGTTAGATGTACTCGGTGATTTAGCTTTGATCGGAACTCCTATAAAAGGTAAGATTTTTGCTACTCGCCCAGGACATGCTAGCAATGTCGAGTTTGCAAAGAAAATCAAGGCCCATATCAAATCTGCAAAGAGCCAAAATATCGTACCTCACTATGATCCGAATGCAAAGCCTGTGGCGGATATTCGTGAAATTGAAACGATGTTGCCACATAAATACCCATTCTTGTTGGTTGACAAGATTATTGAAATTAGCGAGAATCATGTAGTGGGTATCAAGAATGTAACGTTTAATGAAAACTTTTTCCCGGGTCATTTCCCTGGGAATCCTGTGATGCCGGGTGTACTGCAAATTGAAGCGATGGCTCAGACAGGAGGGATTTTGGCGCTACGTTCTGTAGCCGATCCATCCAACTATGATACGTACTTCGTTAAGATAGATAAAGTTCGTTTCAAGAATCGTGTAGTGCCTGGTGATACTTTAATATTGAAATTGGAATTATTAAGTCCGATACGTCGCGGTATCTGCGAAATGAAAGGTACAGCTTATGTTGGGAATAAAATTGTTACCGAAGCTGAATTGGTAGCTAAATTGGTTCAAAAAGAACCGGTAGCTAGTTCTCAAACAGTTTAATCCAAATTTATGAATCAACCTTTTTCATATATACACCCTCAGGCAAAAATTGCGAAGAATGTCGTGATAGAGCCTTTCGTTACGATTGCTGCCAATGTTGAAATTGGAGAAGGCACCATCATCGAATCAAACGTAACAATCATGGAAGGTGCACGCATCGGTAAAAATTGTCGCATTTTTCCCGGAGCTGTAATTTCTGCTATCCCCCAAGATTTGAAATATGAAGGGGAAGAAACGCTTACCATTATCGGCGATAATACGACTATTCGTGAATGTGTTACCATCAATAGAGGTACCAATGCGCTTGGTAAAACTGTGGTAGGTAGTAATTGTTTATTGATGGCCTATGTGCACGTTGCACACGATTGTATAGTTGGAGATAATGTGATATTGGCGAATAACGTAAACCTAGCAGGTCATATTGAAATTGAAGATTGGGTAGTGGTCGGTGGAATGACTGCGGTACATCAGTTCGTTAAATTAGGTAAACATGCATTTATTTCTGGCGGTTCTTTGATACGTAAAGATGTGCCGCCATTTGTGAAGGCCGCTCGTGAGCCACTTTCCTATGTAGGTATTAATTCAGTGGGTTTACGCCGCCGTGGATTTACTACCGAACAAATTAATAATATTCAAGATGTTTATCGCTACTTGTTCGTTAGAAGTACCAATACATCCAAAGCACTTGCTGCTATCGAACGTGATTTGGTAGCGACGCCAGAACGCGATGAAATCGTAGATTTTTGTCGTAACTCCGTACGCGGTATTATTAAAGGTTATAGCCGTCGCAATGAAGGTTCAATTGATTGATGTCGCTAAGCGATTCAATAAAGATTGGATTTTTAAAGGGGTTAATGTCTCTTTAGAGTCCGATAAAATATATGGACTTACTGGCGCTAATGGAAGTGGTAAAACCACTTTGTTAAGTATAATAAGTCATTTCGTCGCTCCGACTGAAGGTGAAGTTAAATATGACTTAGGAACGAACATCGACTTGCGAAAGTCAATCAGCGTCGCCTCCCCAGCCATTAGCCTTTTAGAAGAAATGACAGTAGCTGAAGCTATCGAGTTTCATGCGCATTATAAGCCTTTTCGAAATTCATACACCGTTAGAGATGTCATTGCAATGTTGGGATTTGAAAAGCATAAAAATAAATTGCTCCGTGAATTGAGTACTGGCATGAAACAAAGAGTGAAGTTGGTGCTAGCCATTTTATCTCAAAGTGAAATTTTGCTTTTAGATGAACCTGGATCAAACTTGGACAATGCTGGTTTTGTTTTTTGGAAAGATCTATTGGCAAATAATACAGCTGGAAGAATCGTAGTAATCGCTTCCAACGATAAACAAGATTTAGAAATTTGCAATGAATTGATTGAAATGCAGCAATGGAAATAATTAGATTTTTTTAAATTGTTTATACGACAATTGAAGAATCAAATTATTGAATGCGTGTTTGGATAGTTTAATTTAAAAATAAATAAAATAACGTGAGCGAAAAAGAGAAAAAATTTACGGGATACCAGTGGTTTGTAATAGCAATTCTTGGGTTTATTCAATTCACTGTCGTGCTCGATTTCATGGTGCTTTCGCCCTTAGGAGCGATTTTGATGCCACGTATGAAAATTGGTCCCTCAGAGTTCGGACATATAGTCTCCGCCTATGCATTCAGTGCTGCGATATCCTCTATTTTAACTGCTTCCTTCGCCGATAAATTTGATCGCAAAAAACTATTAATGTTTTTCTACATTGGATTTGTATTAGGGACATTGTTTTGCGCCTTATCGAATAGCTATTGGAGTTTACTTGGGGCACGTATATTCACTGGTATTTTTGGGGGCGTAATTGCATCTATCAGTATGGCTATCATTACAGATTTATTTCCAATGAATCGTAGAGGTACGGTAATGGGTTTTGTACAAATGGCCTTCTCTGCTAGTCAGGTACTCGGTATTCCAATTGGATTGTGGTTAGCAAATAAGTATAGTTGGCAGATGCCATTCTTTGTTATAGTGGTAGTTGCTTTCATGGTCGGTGCCATCATGATGATTCGCTTGCAACCAGTAGATGCACACTTGAAGCGAGACCATGATCATAATGCGATGCATCACTTGTGGAGTGTACTGAAACAAAATATGTATCGTCGAGGATTCTTAACTACCTCATTGCTTGCATTGGGAGGATTCATGTTAATGCCTTTCACATCAGCCTTTCTCTTAAATAATGTTGGGATCGATAAAGATCATATTCCCTATGTGTTTATGATGGGCGGCGCTGCAGCAATGATCGCAGGTCCCTTGGTAGGTCGTTTGAGCGATCGTTTTGGCAAATACAGTATTTTTATTATCGGAACAATCATCTCTTGCGTGATGGTCTATATTTATACGCATATGGGTATAGCTCCAATATGGATGATGATGCTGATTAACGCAACGCTTTTTGCAGGTATTACTGCTCGTTTAGTAACAGCTCAATCTTTGATGAGTGGTGTCCCTGATCCGGCTGATCGTGGTGCTTATATGAGTTTAAATTCTGCGGTACAGCAAATGGCAGGAGGCTTAGGGGCTGTATTATCTGGTTGGATGGTGATGCAACCTAATCAAAAAGGACCTTTATACCATTTTGATGAAGTGGGGTATGTCGTTATATTTACTATGATTGTGTGTTTGTTGTTGATGTATTTTATGAATAAATATGTCAAATTAAAACAAATGGCTACCAATTATAAATAAAGCTGATTCCTATGCATCGCCCTTATGTACTTTCAATTGCAGGTTTAGACCCTTCTGGAGGCGCAGGCATTTTGGCTGACATTAAAACGATGGAGGCTTGTAAGGTGCAAGGGTTTGGTGTTGCAAGCTGTTTGACCTATCAAAATGAGGATTCCTTTGTTGGCTTGAATTGGATTAGCCCGGAACGAATCATCGCTCAAATAAAGCCACTCATTGATTTTTATCCAATCGCCGTCATTAAAATTGGCTTAATCGAAGGCCCTGAAACACTTCGGATAATACTTTCCTTTTTAAAAAAGGAATTACCCAATGCGCCTATTATTTGGGATCCAATCCTACGTGCCAGTGCTGGATTCGATTTTCATCAAGATGGGATGGATGCATTTAAAGAATTACTAAAAGAAATTTACTTGATTACGCCCAATTGGAAAGAGTTGGGAAAGGGTAATATTGATGCAATGTCCCAAGCAATCATGCTTTCACAATTTTGTAAGGTGATTTTGAAAGGAGGTCATTCCCTAGAAGAAAGAGCGAATGATTATCTTATTGTGGAGGAAACGATTCAAAATTTTTCTTTGCCGCGCCTACAAAATGCAGCTAAACATGGGACAGGTTGTATGTTCTCTGCTGCAATTGCTTCACATCTCGCATTAGGCGACAGTTTGGAAGAATCTATTCGACAAGCAAAAGCGTTTGTTTTCGAACGTTTGCAGTCGCAAGAAGGAGGCCTTGCTTCCTTTTGATTCTCACTTAAATAAGGTAAATTTGCAGCCTAATCTTCAATTATGGCTGATCAAAAAACTCCTGTTATTTTAACAGATGCTGGCATAGAAATCAAAGCGGTTTATAATGAAAAGGATGTTAAGCAACAGCCTTTAGAGGCCCCTGGCGCTTTCCCTTATACGCGTGGCGTACATCCTACGATGTACCGCGATAAGAAATGGACGATGCGTCAGTATGCAGGCTTCAGCACTGCAGAAGAAAGTAATAAGCGATATCACTATCTATTGTCACAAGGAACAACAGGATTGTCTGTTGCCTTTGATCTGCCAACTCAAATTGGTTATGATAGTGATCATGCACTTGCTGATGGAGAGGTAGGTAAAGTAGGGGTGGCAATCGACTCCCTTGCAGATATAGAAGTTTTATTTGATGGAATCACTTTGCAAGAGATTTCAACGTCAATGACAATCAACGCAACAGGATTTATTTTGTTAGCGTTTTATGTAGCGCTCGCGAAAAAGCAAGGAGCTGACCTAAAGCAAATAAGTGGCACCATTCAAAATGATATTTTAAAAGAATACGCGGCTCGCGGTACCTATATCTATCCGCCAAAACCGAGCATGCGTATCATCACCGATATCTTCGATTATTGCAGTCGTGAACTTCCTAAGTGGAATACCATTTCGATTAGTGGTTACCATATTCGTGAAGCAGGCTCTGATGCTGTTCAAGAATTAGCTTTCACCTTAAGTAATGGTAAAGCGTATTTGCAAGCAGCGATGGACAAAGGGCTTGACATAAATGTCTTCGCAAAACGACTTTCGTTTTTCTTTAATTCACACAATAATTTATTTGAAGAAGTTGCAAAGTTTCGTGCTGCTCGTCGTATTTGGGCGAAGATGACCCAAGACCTTGGAGCCACGGATTCGAAGGCGCAAATGCTTCGTTTTCATACGCAAACAGGAGGGTCAACATTGACGGCACAACAACCTGAAAATAATATCGTCCGCGTAACAATTCAAGCCCTTGCAGCTGTTTTAGGTGGTACGCAATCTTTGCATACCAACGGATTTGATGAAGCACTTTCTTTGCCAACTGCCGAAGCGGCACGGACAGCCTTACGTACTCAGCAGATTATCGCATATGAAAGTGGTGCTGCCGATACCGTGGATCCATTAGCAGGAAGCTATTTCGTTGAAAACTTAACAGATACTTTAGAAGCACAAGCCTGGGAATTAATCAATCGTATTGATGAAATGGGCGGTTCGGTTGCAGCAATTGAACAAGGCTTTATGCAAAATGAAATTGCACGCAGTGCCTATAAATATCAACAAGCAATTGAGAAAGAGGAGAAGATAATTGTTGGTGTAAATAAGTTTCAGGTAAAAGAAGAGGCGTTTACTAATATTATGAAAATCGATGAATCGATTCAGGCCTATCAAGTAGAAAAACTGAATTCGCTCAAAGCTAAACGTGATAATGCGCTCGTTCTTTCTTTGTTGGAGCAATTAAAACAAGTTGCACAGACAGATGAAAACATCATGCAGACTGTGATTGCCTGCGTAGAAGCTTATGCAACACTTGGTGAAATTGCAGATGTTTTACGTGGTGTTTATGGAGAATATCAAGGATAGTTTACCAAACTAAATCCTGGCAGACCTCGCTCTTGCTTGGATAGTCAGTTGTATAATGTAAACCCCGACTTTCCTTTCGGAAGCTTGCTCCTTTAATGATAAGGTAGGCAACCGTAATTAAATTTCGGAGTTCGCATAATTGTGGAGACAAGGTAGTGTTGTTATACAAATCTTCCGTCTCTTCCCACAATAAATCGATACGCCTGTTCGCTCGCACAAGACGCTCATTACTTCGTACAATTCCGACATAATCACTCATCGTTGACTTAACTTCTTTTAAAGATTGTGTCAATAGAATCAGTTCTTTCGGCGTAGAAGTGCCACTCGCATTCCATTCAGGAATTGCGGGATGTGCAGGGATTGTATCGAGAGAACGTTTAATATCCTCAAATGCGCGATGGGCATACACTAATGCTTCCAACAGTGAATTGGAGGCTAGTCGATTGGCACCATGTAAGCCGGTACTACTACATTCTCCCACAGCATACACGCGTTGAATACTCGTTCTGGCAAAATCATCGACTTTAATTCCGCCACAAGAATAGTGGGCTGCAGGAGCCACCGGAATAAAATCGACACGCATATCGATGCCGATACCTAGGCATTTTTCAAAGATAGTAGGGAAGTGCGCTTGTAATATTTCGGCTTCGATATTCGTGCAATCTAGCCATACATGTTCGTCGCCACCAACTTTCATCTCACTGTCAATCGCTCGGGCAACAATATCTCGTGGTGCGAGTTCTTTGCGTGCGTCGTATTTCTCCATAAAAGCTTCCCCCTTACGATTCCGTAGAATAGCGCCTTTGCCACGTATTGCTTCCGTAATTAAAAATGCTGGTGTGACACCTTGTTGAAATAAGGCGGTCGGATGAAATTGAATAAACTCCATATTCTCCACACGTCCCTTTGCTCGATAAAACATCGCAATCCCATCTCCGGTAGCAATACTCGGATTGGTTGTTGTACGATAGGCCTGCCCAACACCACCCGTCGCTAACATAATAACCTTCGATTCGACTTTCTGAATTTTATTGGTTCTAGTATCCAATACATAAGCTCCATAACAAGTTACATCTGGCGTCGCTTTCGTAACCATATATCCAAGGTGATGTTGTGTGATCAAATCAACCACAAAACAATGATTCAGAATTTCTATGTTTTTTAAAGTGTGAACCTTTTCTAATAGTGCACGCTCCATTTCTTTACCCGTAGCGTCTTTATAATGTAAAATTCTATTAGAAGAATGTCCGCCTTCTTTACCTAAATCATAGTTTCCATCTGCTTTTCTGTCGAAGTTGGTGCCTAAGGCAATTAATTCTTGAATTCTTTCTGTGCTCTCTCGTACAACAATTTCGACCGTTTTTTTTCGACATAAACCATCGCCAGCAATTAATGTATCTTGAATATGTTGTTCATAAGAATCGTTATCGAAATTTATAACGCCAGCAATACCTCCTTGCGCATATTTTGTATTGCTTTCCTCTTCATCACTTTTGGTGATTAAAATTATTTTCTTGTCTGGAAACGCTTCTGCACATTTATAAGCAAAGCTTAAACCGGCTATTCCAGAGCCAATTACTAAAATATCGCTTGTGTAATTCATAAATCTATTGCTACGCTAATATAATAGAACAATTCGTATGGTAATATGTTGTAAGTCATTCGGATTTAAATTTAGTGTGCTTTTCCTCATTTCACTGTATCTTCGCACTATGTCTTTATCAGCGCATGATTTACGAAATATTTCTAACGAAGGCGAGTTTGAAAAGGCCGCACTAGCGACTTTTCAGATGCAATATGAGACAGTTGATATCTATCGTGCCTATGTTGACTTGTTAGGGGTTAAGCCTGAAAATGTGGTTGCATCCAATCAAATTCCGTTTTTACCCATCCGATTTTTTAAATCACATTCGGTTTTAAAACAGAATATGCAAGCGGTATTGTATTTTGAAAGTAGTGGTACAACAGGAATGGATGTTAGTAAGCATTTTTTAGCCGATACAACTATTTACCATTCGCTTAGTGTTCATAATTTTGAGTTGATGTACGGTTCCCTTAATGAGTATTGCATATTAGCGCTTTTACCATCGTATTTAGAACGAGGACAATCCTCCTTAGTATTCATGGTGCAGTATTTTATGAACGTTTCACAACACCCCGATGCGGGTTTTTATTTGAACAACTTAAGTGAATTAGCAAGAACTATTCAACGATTGCAACTAAAAAAACAGAAGGTATTACTCATCGGCGTTACTTATGCATTACTCGACTTCGCCGAGCAATTCCCGGCTTCGTTAGAGAATACAATTATCATGGAAACGGGTGGTATGAAAGGACGTCGCAAAGAAATGTTACGCGAAGAAGTACATGCATTGTTGAAATCTGCATTTAAAGTTAATGGCATACATTCTGAATATGGTATGACGGAATTACTTTCGCAAGCCTATGCGCCTGCGGACGGTATTTTTAATTGCCCTAATTGGATGAAAGTGCTTCTAAGAGACCCTAGCGATCCATTATCAATATCGGCCGAAGGTACAGGGGCGGTGAATATAATTGATCTCGCCAATCAAGATTCATGTGCCTTTATTGCAACGGATGATTTAGGTACTATCGTAATAGACGACAAATTTAAAATAGTGGGTCGCTTGGATGAAGCCGAATTAAGAGGTTGTAATCTATTGGTTCAATAAGAGGGCTTGTAAATGCCAAAAACTATCCACAGCGAATGTTGTTACGCGTGTTTGTTTGCTTTGCGTTTTTTGCAATCCAATATTTCGTCCGCTATAATAAATTAATACCGGGATTTGTGCTTCTTGTGCATGACTACACTTGATAAAAATGGCTTGTGATCGAGGAATATTTTTTAGTTCGTTTGCACATTGTTCTACATATCGCTCCTCTTCCAGCTGTTGATAATTGAATCGGTAGCCGAGCTGAACATAGCTTAAATACGCTGCTCCGACAAATAAGATACTCCAGGTTATCCGCTTTGTGCTAAATCCAATAATTAAAATAGGCCATGCAATTATCAATAGTTTGATGATCAATTGATGATGTTGCAAATTCGCATTTAGAAATAAAGTTAAATGCATCAGGATGGGTAAAATCGCGAATTTTAATCCTCTCATCGAAGCTGATTCTTCCATTCTTCTCTTGGAAATAAACCAGAATAATAAACTGCAAAATGTCATAAATAGAAGGGGTGAAGCTTCACTTTTTAAAATGCTAAATCCCGCCTGGATCAAACGGCCATTCCATAAGGTAGCACCGTTTTCTGCAAAGTGCGCATTCGTCCATCCGCTTCTACCAAGTAAACGTAAAATGCTTTGATATACAAACGACCAAGGACCGTCTATGCTCGAATATAAAGCTACGGTAAGCACAATGCTGGCAAGTACTGTGAATATAGCAGGTTTGAAGGGCTCCTTTCTTTTGTATAATAAATAGATAAATACGATTCCGTAAAAAATGCCTATGGTTTCGCAAAAAATTAATAGGAAAATAGCAACTAATAAGATGAAGTATTTCGTTTTTGAGTTGCGTTCATTTTTTTGGAATTGCCATAATAAAAAGCTACACCAAACACTTAGAGTAAAGCTTATATTTTCGATAAAATAATAATTGGCGAAGAAGAATAAAACTAATGGTGTGAATCCGATAAGCAATAAAGAACTCGGTATGATCCAGCTTCGTGTTGGGTTTTCTTTAATTGCTAAAAGTTCATAGGCCCATTTACCAAAGCCAATCAAACTAATGACAAACAAGAGGCTATTCAGTAAGCCGAGAGAAAGGCTCAATTCTAATGACCACAGCTTCACCCATAAATAGCTTATCCATAAGGCTCCTGGAGGAAATGAGGTATAGTAGCAATTGCCTTTCGCATCAACAGGTCCTTGATAATAGCCTATGAACTTGTCTCCGACATTCCCTTGCGTATAAGAAGGAGAAAAGTGCAAACTACTCATTCCTTGTTGCATCCATGCTTTTAAATGGATCATGGTTGTTGCATAACCTGAAATATGGGAGAGTTGCATATAGGCGCTTTGCGTGCTTACTAACAAAATACCCACAATTGCGATTATTGAATAAAACAAGGCCTTGCGCATGTCTCGAAAATACTAACTTTGTAAAACATAATTCAACCTATGGCACACTTAATTGCACCATCTTTATTATCGGCTGATTTTTTAAATCTGCAAAAATCCATGGATCAACTGAATGCAAGTCAGGCAGATTGGCTTCATTATGATGTGATGGACGGTAATTTTGTTCCAAATATTTCTTTTGGTTTGCCTGTATTACAAGCGATACGTAAGGCTACGAATAAGCCTATTGATGTGCATTTGATGATTACGCAAAATGATGCCTTCATTCAGCCCTTTAAGGACGCAGGCGCAGATATTTTAACGGTCCATTACGAAGCTTGTACGCATTTGCATCGCACCATTCAAGCGATTAAGCAAGCAGGTATGAAAGCAGGTGTTGCTTTAAATCCTCATACACCTGTCAATGTTTTAAAAGATATTATAGCGGATGTTGATTTGGTTTTGATTATGAGTGTCAACCCTGGATTTGGCGGACAGAAGTTTATTCCGAATGCTGTAAATAAAGTGCGTGAGGCTAAAGCAATGATTGTTTCTTCAGGCTCAGCAGCTTTAATAGAAGTAGATGGCGGAGTCGGCATGGCTAACATAAAATCGTTGATAGATGCCGGAGCGGATGTGCTTGTTGCAGGGAACGCTGTATTTGCTGCCTCTGATCCAGTTGCAGCTGCTAACGAACTTAAAAATGTAAAATAATGGCAGGGTTGACGAAAGGAACCTTTCAGTTTCTGAAAGGAATTAAGCAAAATAATAATCGTGATTGGCTCGAAGCGAATCGTCCTTTATATGAAGCTTCCAAAAAAGAAATGGAGGCCCTTACTGCAGAGATGCTAAAAGAACTTATTCCTTTTGAACCAAGATTCGCAGCTACGACACCAAAATCCTGTTTGTTTCGTTTAAATAGAGATGTACGCTTTAGCGCGGATAAGTCCCCTTACAAAACAGCTTTCGGCTCTTATATGTCGCCAAATGGGAAGAATGCCTATCATGGAGGTTATTATTTGCATATCGAACCGGGGAATTGTTTTATGGCAGCAGGCGTATGGATGCCGCAAGGAGAAACCATCGCGAAGATTCGACAAGAAATAGACTATAACGCTGCTGATCTTGAAAAGATAATTTCAAATAAGGCCTTTAAAACTGCATTCACAAAAATAGAAGGCGAACAATTGAAAAAGGCACCGAAGGGCTATGATCCTTCTCATCCTGCTATCGGTTTACTCCGCTATAAAAGCTGGACTGTGAGCCATAAGTTCGATCAGACGGATTTACTTGAAATTGATTTCTCTAAGCAGTTTGGAAAATTAGCAAAATTGGCAAAGCCTTTCAACGACTTTTTTACATTAGCAATCGAGCATTAAAAATTTGCGCGTAAGGCACGTATTTTTTGAACGCGTGCAATGAGTAAATCTGCGATTTGCTCTGCTACCTCTTTTCGGCTTTCTAAAATTTTACCTACTTCCTTTTCTGAGATATCCATGCGATAAAGTAATTGCCACAAGGACTCTGGACGCTTTAATAGCGCTTCTGCAATTCCTAGTGATAATGCTTCCTTAAAATTCGGACTTGTTTCGTCAATACTTTTGTCAGCAATTAAATTGCCGTAGAATTGAGATTCTTCCTGCCATTGTGCATCATCATCAAAAAGGGGTTTATTCATAGCTTTAAATTAATTAGTTTTAAGGATGAAATGTAAGATTAATATCACCTTTCTAAAATTGCTATTTAGTCTGCTTTTTTGTTGTTTCGTGTCAGAAGCACAGATTCAAAGGTTGACTACCATTCATCCTTCCTTTTTTAGAAGTCGTGATAAACAATTTGAGCATTTCCTCCGTAAGCAAATGCCGTTTTGGAAAAATGTCCTCGACTCCGTTAATACCTATCGATTACAAATTTATCTCACTCAAATTGACACCACAAAAAAAGGCGTCGTAAAATATACCTATTATCAGTATCCTTCCAAGCCGTCTCAATATACCTATCCTGCAAGTATTATCAAATTGCCGATGGCCGTATACTTCTTGCAGAAAATAGATGCCATTAATCGCTTTCAACCAATTAATCAAATTACACTAAACGACCGCATTTTTATTGACGATACTGCCTATTGCGGTCAGCTGGGTTCAAATGGTATAGTGAATGGAATGCGCATTGGAAGCCTGTTACAAGAGTTGCTTCAAAAAAGTAATAATACCGCTTTCAATCCATTGTATGAAGTGGTGCGTGATTACCATGTAAATTTCGCGACTGATTTTGAAGATATCATTATTCAATCGCGCTTTTCAATGAAATGCGATTCAAATGATAATAAACGACATTGTGCGTATCATATTGAAAATGGTCGCGGAGAGATTTTATTTAAGGAGGAAGCGCTTGTAAAGTCGCCTTCTGTTTTGCTAGCGAATGATTTCGCAAAAGCTGGAACTTCCTATTTAGATATTAAAGATTCTTTGATTCATGCACCACGTTCATTTGTAAGATCGAATTATATAAGTATTGAAAGTGCGCATCAATTGTTAGTACGTCTATTAGCATACAGTGATGACGCCAGCTTTCTTTCCTTCCCTTTTCGGGATTCATTATTGTATTACATGAATGCATTCCCTATGCCTGATACTAGTAGTGAAATTTATCCTACCACGTTTAAGTATCTATTTTGGGGAAGTGATTTGTTAACGCGTAATTATTGTAAGGTGGGAATCGATTTGCCGGAGCCAAAATCAATAATGAATATTTATAACAAAGTTGGGCAGGCTTATGGCTTCTTAAATGATGTAGGTTATTTTGAGTCGATCGATAAGAAAACAAAGTTTGTGTTAAGCGCGAGTATATTTGTGGATCGAGATGGCGTGCTTAATGACGGTAAATACGCCTATGATGCAATAGGCTTTCCGTTTTTATCCCATCTCGGACAAATCGTAGCCGCTTCAGAATACAAACGAAAACATCACTAGCTTTTCTTCTTGCGCATACGCATATTTAAGAGCTCCACACCGAAAGAGAAAGCCATTGCGAAATAGACATACGTTTTTTCAACATGTACGTGGAATGATTCTGCGAGTAACAAAACGCCGATCAACATCAAAAAAGATAGGGCTAGAACTTTAATCGTTGGATGCTTATTGACGAAATTGGCGATTTGTCCGCTGAATACCATCATTAAAAGCATACTCGCAATAACAGCAGCAATCATTACTTCAACATTTTTAACTAAGCCAACTGCAGTTAAGATTGAATCGAAAGAGAATACCAAATCCAGCATGGCAATTTGAAATACCGCTCCGGAAAAACTGAGTGCTTTTGCTTTGCCCTTTTGCGCATGTTCATCTTTCTCCACTTTCTCGTGAATCTCAATCGTTGTTTTATAGATTAAGAAAATACCGCCTCCTAATAAAATTAAATCTCTTCCACTGAAGGTGTGATCGAATAATGTAAAGAGCGCATCATCGAAATGGATCAACCAATTTATACTCATCAAAAGTATAATGCGTAAGCCTAATGCTAATATCAATCCCACATTGCGACCACGCTTGCGGTCCTCTTGTTTCATGTTCTCTGTAACTAAAGAAATGAAAATGATATTGTCGATGCCAAGCACCAATTCCATGATTGTCAGCGTAAAGAAACTAATAGCCAAATCTAACATACCTATTTATTAAAGTAACTAGCTACGAAATCTTGTAATGCTTGCCCGTGTAAATTACGCGCTACTACAATTCCATTGCTATCGATTAAATAATTGTTTGGAATTTCATTGATATAGTAAGAAGTACAACTTAGTCCCTTTAAGCCGTCAATTTCATTCACATGGTTAGGCCACATTAACTTATCTTCTTGTACTGCATCAAACCAACGGCCTGCTTCTTCATCAATAGAAACACTGAAAATGGTCATTCCACTTGATTTGTACTTTTGATACAATTGAATCATTGCTGGATGCTCCGTACGACACGGCTTACACCAGGAAGCCCAGAAATCTAATAAAATTAGTTTCGCCTTTACATCGGAGAGCTTTACCATTCTGCGTTCTAAATTAGGCAATTGGAAGTCTTTGAACTTCTCTCCAACAGGATCTTCCACAACAGTTCCTAAAATGGATTTAAAGCTTTTGGTATAAGCCGAATTAGGCATGGCCTTTTCCATTTTTGCTAATAAATTTTTCTTTCTTGCAAAATCCGCTTCGACACGAAGATTGCTCGCCGCAAACAAACTAACTAGGTAATAATGCGAAGTGTCTACATACTGACGAACTTTTTCAATTAATGAATTCTCCGCGATTGAAATATTTGCTTTACGAACTTTTAAGATGGAGTCATTGCCGCCATTATTACGTAAGGAATAATAATCCTCCTGCATCTGACGAAGACGAAGGTTACGTATGATTTGTGAATCAATATAATTTTTTAAAGCTTCACATTCTACTTCACCACTCATTTTGTATGGCAGCGGCTTTGCTACATCCCCTTCAAATACGATATTACTGCCAGCTTTTAAAATGATAATAAATGAAAGTCCTTGTTCGGTGGATATTCTATAAATACCGGGCTCTTTAACGGTGCCTTTTAATTCAAACTCTCCAGCCGAATTTGTTTTAACGGTATCAATTAAAGTGGCTTCTCCTAAAACTACCTCTTCTAATAGAAGTTTAGATTGATTATAGCCCTTTAAAGTACCTTCAATTTTATAGGTATTACTTTTAAAGTAGTCATTACAACTGCTCCAAAATAAAATACTCATGCATGTATTTAGTAGAAGTAGGATAGTGCCTTTCATATTATGCATTCAGGTATTTTATTACAAGTTCATTCGCCATTTTAGGATCTGCTTTTCCTTTAGAAAGTTTCATGACTTCGCCCATGAAAAGCCCAACTAAGCTTGTTTTGCCAGACTTATATTCTTCTACTTTTTCAGGGAATTTTGCTAATGCTTGTTTAACTAACTCTTCAATAGCCCCTGCATTACTTTCTTGAATTAGGTTTAGCTCTTGCGCAATTTGTAAAGGATCTTTACCAGGATTTTCTAACAAAACGGGATAGATTTTTTGTACCGCAACCGTATGCGATACTTTACCTGTTTCAACCAATTGCATAATGCTATTGATATGTGCTACCGTAAGTGGAAATTCCTTTATGTCGATTGCTCTTTCGTTAAGATAGGATTTTACAGGTCCCATCACCCAATTCGCTGCTTGTTTATAGTTTTTGCTTTCTCCAACGAGATTTTCGAAGTACTCCGCAATAAAACGATCATCACTCAATACCCCCGCATCATAAGCACTTAAACCGTATTCTGTTTTGAAACGAGCGAATAATTCTTCCGGTAGCGCTGGCATCGATTGGCGAACCGTTTCGATATCTGCTTCTGTTACTATAAATGGAGGAATATCTGGTTCTGGGAAATAACGATAATCGTTTGCAGCCTCTTTACTACGCATGTCAAAAGTTGTTCCATTTGCTGCGTTAAAAGAACGCGTTTGTTGGTAGAGCTTTTCACCTGCTTCAATAGCTGTAATTTGACGTTCGATTTCATATTCAATGGCACGTTTTACGTTGCGAATTGAATTCATGTTTTTCACTTCTATCTTCGTTCCAAATTCACTTGCGCCTTTTTTTCTTACAGATACGTTACAATCACAACGCAATGAACCTTCTTCCATATTTCCATCGCAAATTTCTAAATAACGTACTAGTTTACGAATCAATGTAAGATATTCATAAGCTTCATCCGCGTTTCTAAAATCTGGCTCCGTTACAATTTCAATCAATGGAACCCCCGCACGATTCAAATCAACTAAGGTGTGAAATGGATCGATATCGTGAATGCTTTTACCGGCATCTTCTTCCATGTGAATACGTGTAATACCGATGTTTTTCTTCTGACCGTTTACCTCTATCGTTACCTTACCATTCGTACAGATCGGAGTAGTATGTTGTGTAATTTGATATCCTTTCGGTAAATCCGCATAAAAATAGTTCTTACGCGCATACGCATTGAAATGATTAATCTCACAATTCGTTGCTAAGCCCATTTTTATTGCATAGTCAATCGCACTACGATTTAAGACAGGTAGGGTGCCAGGATGACCTAATGAGATAGGACTTACCTGTTCGTTAGGGGACAAGCCAAATAAGGTGCCATCCGCACAATAAGCCTTACTATTTGTTTGTAATTGGGCGTGTACCTCCAATCCTATTACTGCTTCGTATTGATCAAATGGAATCGACATAGTATTCACTTAAATTAGCTTGTGAAATTACGCATTTTTAGTCGTTTGGGCATAAAAAAAGAGCACCTAAAAGGTGCTCTTTTTTGTAAAGGCAAATTAAATTATTTACCCTTGTTAACTTTAGTAGCCAAAGTTTTACCAGCTTTGAAGCGAGCAACTGTACGAGCTGCAATTTTGATCTTCTTAGTAGGCTCAGATGGATTAACACCAACACGAGCTTTACGCTTAGAAGTTGAGAAAGTACCGAAACCAACCAAAGTGATTTTGCCACCTTTTTTCAAAGTGTCTTCGATAGATTTCATGAAAGAATTCAATGCTCCTTCAGCTTGTGCTTTAGAGATTTTGGCATCACCAGCCATCTTGGTAATCAAGTCACCTTTGTTCATTTGTTTAAGTGTTTTTTGGTTAAAGAATGAATTACTGTGCTAAAGTAGTTATTATATAGGCCTTTGCAAGTCCTTTTTTGCTTCAAAATGTGCATAAATGGGCCTTGTAACGATTTTTAAAATAAGTTATAGTGTAAGTAGTTGTAAATGAATTAAAAATAAAGAATGATAATGTTTTAATTGTAAAAAACCTCTTATTTTAATGTGGATAAATTCTTTGTTTTTAGGAAGAAAAATATTTCCAATCGACTTGCTAGACGTCGTTTAGACTGTGTTCTTGTTTGAACTATAATACACACAATTGCAATTGTCTGCCCTAAAAACCTCTGCTGCATAGGCTCTTAAGCGTTCCGCATCTACTTTCTTATAGTTTTCTGCATCTGTATTGATTGCATTAGGATCGTTAAAAACTAATTCATAATAGGCAAAACTAAACGCACGTTCTCCTAAATCTAAGTGCGTCATTTCTAACTGAGATTCTAACTTGTTCAATAGCTTCTCAATCTCGCGAGGTTCTATTAAAGTCGTTCCTAGTTTTTGTAACTCTTGCATTACCTCAGCTTCTGCTTCTTCGAAACTAATACCAGGTTGTAATTTGCCCTCTACCTGTATTAATCCATTATCCATACTACCATAATGATAACACTCTATACTGCTGAAAATTTGTTTTTCCTTTACTAGGTTTAAATATAAACGACTGCTCTTGCCGCTTGATAATAAATCTGTAAGCAAATCCATCACATAATAGTCGCTAGATCTACGATTACTACCGTGAAAACTTAGATAGAGCGCATTGGCTGGAACGTCCCTTTCTATATTGATTTGTCTTCTTTCAGTCTGACGAGGCTCATTTTCTATTACACGTTCTGCAATCGATTGCGATGGAATTGAAGCAAACCATTTATTAATTTGATCCTTTATGGTTATTGGATTGAAACCTCCCGCAACTACTAAAATCGCGTTGTTAGGGGCATAATGCTTTTTGAAAAACGCTTTCACATCCTCCAAACTCGCTTCTTCGATATGGGCTAAATTCTTTCCGATAGTAGGCCATTTATATGGATGTACTTTGTACGATAACTCTCGTATGATATGCGAAATGTCACCGTAAGGCTGATTAATATAGTGCTCTTTGAATTCCTCACAAACAACCTTACGTTGTACTTCCAAAGATTCAGGACTAAATGCTAGACTGATCATACGATCTGATTCTAACCAAAATGCCGTTTCAATATTTTCAGCAGGTACGACCTCATAATAATTGGTCATATCATTTGAGGTAAAGGCATTATTCTTTCCGCCGGCCATTTCTATTGGTTCATCGAAAATAGGAACATTTATAGAACCTCCGAACATTAAGTGTTCAAATAAATGCGCAAATCCAGTTCTGTTCTCATCTTCATCTCGCGCACCGACATTATATAGTACGTTCACACATACCATAGGTGTGGCCTCATCATGATGCAAGATTACTTTAAGACCATTCTCTAAACTATACTTTTCAAATGAATACATGGGGTGGGGGGTTAACGCTCTAAATCAGTGCTCAACTTAAATCTGCAAATTCTATTGTTGCCTTTATCTGCAACGTAAACTACATTTCTGAAATAACATACACCACTCGGGGAGTTGAATTGGAATGGACCATTTCCGCTACCTCCGAAAGATGCGATGATTTGCTTAGTCTCTGTGCTGTTAGCTGGAGGATTCACCCCTTCATATCCTTTACTAGAAAATTGATATAAGGAGTCATTGCCTTCGTCTACGACAAAAATATATCCTAAGGCGTCCGGTGATTTATAAACATCACTAGGCTGTTTGAATCGGTAGCTTTCATATAAAAAATGATTGGCTTTGCTCTTGTCTTGATTTAGAAAAAACGCGTCTTCGGTATAAGTGATTCCCGCGTCCACATCATTCGTTTCTTTAATCGAAAGCACTTTGTATTCTGCCTTGTTATCTTGTTGTGTAACAAAGAAATTATTATTGCTGTTCTCATAAGACTGTGGCGGGGCTACAGCGGTACAAATGCCACTTACACTCAAAAGCGATTTTAAACTGCTGTATAATGGATTCAGACCGTTTGCATATCCTACATTATTATTAGAATGATTAAAAATCATAACAGCATTATCAGGTAATGCAATAGAAGTTAAACTATTGGTAGGTCCTTTTCTGGCAACATAATAACGATTATCTGCAAGAGGCGCTACGCCCGTGAAATAGACTTGTTCGTCGCTTGCCCCTCTGAAGGTTGATGTATTACGTGTTGCATCACAAAATGGATGAATCAAGGTGTCTAGGAAGATTGGACCACTAGCACTTGAACTGTTTTGAATAATATATACAGCCGCTAAGTTTTCAGGAATACCATCTCCTGTAATGTCTTTGCGAATACGTCCACAAACATAAGTGCGTAAACTGCGGTCTTGCACGACATCACTAGGTTCTGAAATAGGAATTAAACGATGCTCCTGTCCTTTCTGATCCAAGATGTGTAAACCATTCGCATCCGTGACATATACCATTTCGTCAAATCCAACATATACATCTGTTGGAGATGAAAATCCATTCCATATAGGTTGAATCGGGACATATCCAACTTGATTATTTACTAAATGTGGATCGATTTTACCTTGTTTAAAAATATCATCTACTTGCTTATCCTTCTTACTACCAAAGAGGAAATTACACGAACTCACGATAGGTAGTAAGCAAACGATAAATATTAAAATACGATTATTTTTCATACAAAAATTAACG
The DNA here is from genome assembly GCA_947452995.1 of Chitinophagales bacterium. GTDB lineage: Bacteria > Bacteroidota > Bacteroidia > Chitinophagales > CAIODY01 > JAHEYX01. The sequence continues at coordinate 344,946 of CANGEV010000001.1, read as the reverse complement.
AATATTGAAACTGAATCCTAAACGGTGTATCGGCCCCGCCAATGGTTTAGTGATGAATGAATAATTTACTTGAAAGCCTCCCCAACGTTTTGGTAAGGTATAGCCTAAACCTGCGCATGGAAAGCCCTTTTCATCCATGCCAAAAGTGTAACCAGTTCGTGCATACAAGGTTTTACGCCATGAATACTCTGCCCCAAATGCTAATGTCTCATTGTTGTCGGTAGGATGATTCAATTGGCCATTCACGGTTAAAGCGTGCTCCTTACCAAATAGTATATCTTTCGAAATACTTAATCTAAAAATTGCAGGAACTGCCACAGCTTCGAAAGAACTTTGCGCTGATTGACCTAAGAGCGTAAGTTGGCTAAAGTTGCCATCGGGTTTGCTGCCTGCCCCGAAATTACTTATAGCTACCGCAAAGCGTGTATGCCCTTTTCCAACATTGTATTGAAAGCCGAAATCTGCAACCATGTTTTGGTTTATAATACCTGCAGTTCGTTCGTTCAAGTATTTCAAACTGACCCCAAATGAAAAGTTATCAGTTAATATTTTGGCTAAGCTCACTCCCACGCAAAGATCATTGAAACGGAATGTCTGACCAGTTCCACTTGGCATGAATTCAGTTGTAACAGGCATTTCTCCACTTCCAAACTGTATTACTTGAACGCCTACACTTGTTCCATAATTGATTTTCTTTCCAATTAAGCAATGCTTTAAGGAACTGCCAGCCATGTATTGCGTCATACCCCCTGCAATGTGAATGGAAGAAGTGTCTATTTGACTTAGTCCTGCAGGATTAAATAACATCGAAGAAAGGTCGTCTACCGTAGCAGAATTACTTTCTGCCATTCCTGTCGAACGTGCATCTGGATTGATTTTCAGGAATTGGAAACCCGTAGACCCAGTACGGCTATCTCCGTATTTAGGAAGTATTTGTGCATTCGCTTGCCATGTTAACAAGCTAAAGAATATTATTAACCAACGCATATTCCTCAAAATTGCAAAAAAAAAGCAGCCTAAACAAGTTAAATAAAGAACAATTCTAAAATGGATAACCAATAGCCAAATTGTATTTCAAAGCACTTTTTCGCCAATCTGCATTCATTGGTTGTATATGCCCGCCTAGATATTTATTTCCTATAGGAGCATAAGGAGAAACAATTGGTACGCCGATATCAAATCGAATTACGAAATAATCAAAATCCGAACGCAAACCAAAGCCTCCTGCAACGGCTAATTGGTTGTAGAATGTATTGAATTCGAAGTTTGCATTTGGTCGTAGGGAATCCTTTCGAATCAACCAAATATTACCCGCATCCACAAAAAGCGCCCCTTTAATATAACCCCAAATATCAAAACGATACTCTAAATTACCTTCCAATTTAACATCTCCGGTTTGATTTAAAGTAAGTGTATTGGCTGTGCTATCAAACCATCCTCCTGGTCCGATAGAACGCACTCTCCAACCACGTAGTCCGTTAGGACCACCACTATAGAATTGCTTGATGAAGGGTAGTACGTTCGTATATCCGTATGCATATGCAGCGCCTGCTTCCATTCTCGCGACTAAATAATGATGCTTCGAAAAATAAAAGGTGTATTTATTGTCGAAATCTGCTTTCAAATATTGTGAATAATTAATTCCTGCAAATTTTAACGGCTGATCTGGTGTTCCTTTCCAAGTGTTTAAAAGTTGGTTCACTCCAAAAATACTATTACCAGCGGCTTCAACCAATGTTTTGAGGGAGTAGAAGTTGGTGTACGGACGGCCACTCTTTTGATTATTATATTGGTATACATAATTCATCCCAGGAATCAATCTGCTTTGGAAACTTGATTTTAGTAATGGATTCTGCGCTAGCAACGACTCGAATTCATTGCTAGGTTCGAAATATTGTGTATAATTCAACGTTAACGGGTTCAAAAAATGACGCTTCTGTTTTGTTTCGTTCCATTCATATCCAAAACTAAAACTCGTTTGATGTTGCGTATAATAATTTAATCGCTTTAGATAGTTGTAATTTCCTGTTATGCGCGATTTCGGTGTTTGGTTCTTATGAATATGTTTTAACTTGAAAGGGACTAAAAACTGTGGAAACACTTCGCTTATTTGCAAACCTCCGTCTAATGTTCTTAATTGATTGTTTGCGTTCTCAAACGGCGATTCTAAAGCTCCTTTCAGCGTTATACTCAAAATGTCTGCTCTTTGGAATAAATTATAATTGTGATAAATAATATTTACGCCACTCCCAACAAAGTCGGTATTCGTACTTATCTCCAATTCATATCCAATATCTCTTCGTTCTCTAGGCACTAGAAATATTGCAGCATCTAAAATCCCAATATTAGAATCTCGCCTCGCGAAAAGTAAATCAGTCCGTTTGAACTGTCCTAAAGCAGAAAGCTGACTAACCGTCAACTGATGATTCGTCAGTGAATATAATTTACCTGGGTCGATATAGATTTTGTCTGTTATCGTTTTTGGTTTCCAGTTAAAATGCTTTGGATTAAAAACATAACCTTGATAGTGTAAGGTATCTGTTGCGAGATAATTGTTTAAACTATCAAAAACTGAATGCTTTGGGTAAATATGAACCGATCCTATAATGTAGGGTATGTGAAAGGATTTGCTTGGATTTTTGACAATGATTTGTATCGCGAGCGGATGTTTATCCTCCGTAAGTACGTTATTAATAAGCTCAAAATTCTTCTTATTATTCGTTAAGCCTGTATCTACTATAAAATAAACATACTCTTGACTAAAATCATAGTAGCCTTGATCGCGTAGCACGAGTTCAATACGCTCTCTTTCCGCCTTAATGAAATTGTCATCGTAGGGGTCTTTTAATTTCAATAAGCTTTCCTTCTGTTTGGCATTTAGCAGTTGTTGAATGGTGTCGTTTTCGGCAATCCAAGTCAACTCATTGATATAATAAAGTGTTTTTGGGTTTACGATATAAGTGACCTCAATTTTGTGATGTTTTTTGCGTTCTATTTTATAGTTGACATTGGCGTCAAAATAACCTTTATTAAAAAGGTAACCATGCATTTTATTGGCAGATTTCCTTACTTGCGTGCTGTCGAATAAATGATAGGGCTCTCCAATTTTCTGTTGAATCCACCATTTTAAAGGCGTTGCTCTTCCTCCCGAAAGAAGGTCGTAGATTACAAGTGTTGGACGAATTGCGATACCTTTTTTCAAGCCATGATGTAAGAACGAAAATAGTTCTTTGTTTTCAGCGGGTTGTGCTATCGCCAACAGTTCGTCAGCATTGATGTTCTTTGATTTTAAGGTTAATTGCGATTTTATTTCAATCGTATTTTTATTCATCAACCATTGTCCGGGCTGTAAATGAATCGTACCACTACAACTGAAAAGTAGTAGAAAAAGTAGCATCCCAAGAATATCTCTTAACTTCACGCTATGATTAGTAAAAATGTGATCACCTATGTTCAGTCTTTGCAACAAAAAAAAGCAAGGCAGAAATACCAATGCTTCGTTGCCGAAGGTAATAAATTAGTTGCTGAATTGGGAGATTCTGATTGGGAATTTGAAGCTTTATATGTGAAGGAATCATTTGCTCCTGCTCATAAATCTTTAATTGCAAAATATCAGCATTGTATTCAAATCGTTTCTGATATGGAAATGGAGCGCCTTAGTGGATTGCAAACACCACAAGATGCTTTGGCAGTTGTAAGAATGAAAACCAATAAAAGTACATCGCCAAAAGGATGGACTTTGGTCTTGGATGGTGTGCAGGATCCTGGTAATATGGGGACGCTTATTCGAAGTGCAGCCTGGTTTGGCTTTTCTCAAATAGTTTGTTCTTTAGATACTGTTGAGTTATACAATCCTAAGGTGATTCAAGGGTCGATGGGTGCCTTTGCTACAATGCCTATACACTATACAGACCTAGCGAACTACTTATCCCTGCAAAAGTTAGAAATCTATGCTGCCGTACTAGATGGTAAGCCGCTTCGAAAAACCACGTTTTCAAAAGAAGGAATTCTAGTATTGGGGAATGAGGGGAATGGAATCCGTCCGGAAATACTTCGCTTAGTTAGTAATGGAATAACTATTGAAAAAGCAAAGGACTCCAAAGTGGAGTCCTTAAACGTCGCTGTAGCCGCTGCAATTTTAATGAATGCTGTTACGCAAGCAATTAACTAGCTAAGTGATACTGGTATTGCTTAGCAAAACTGCATCTGCGCATTTTTTTCAATGCTTTCTCTTTTAATTGTCTTACGCGTTCTCTTGTAAGTGACATACTCATTGCTATTTCTTCCAACGATTTTGCAGGTCCTTCGATACCGAAAAATTGCTTTACAATAATAGCATCGCGCTCTGGTAAGATTTGCAACCATTGCAAAAGATCAGTCTTTGCGGATGATTCTATTAGCTCCTTATCCGGTCTTCCAAAGGTTGTTTCAGAAATAGAATCTCCAACGCATAAATCATCGCCTTCCTGTAAAGGGCTGTCCATACTTATTGGACGTTTCAATCCTTCATTAATAAAAAGATCTACTTCTTTCAGACTTAAATGCGTGACAGAGGCAATTTCATCGGCCGTGGGCTCACGTTCTTCACTTTGCGAAAGCGAAATAATGGCTTTTTGAACCTTACTATAGTGGCCACCTTTGTGCTGGGGCATACGTATCAATCGGCCTTGTTCCTGAATGGCACTTAAAATAGACTGACGTATCCACCACACTGCATAGGAGATGAATTTGAATCCTTTCGTTTCATCAAAACGTGAGGCGGCTTTAATCAATCCAATGTTACCTTCATTAATTAAATCCGAAAGATTCATTCCTTGATGTTGATATTGTTTTGAAACGGAAACGACGAACCTTAAATTAGCCTCTACGAGGCGTCTTAAGGCTTTTTGGTCGCCGCTGCGAATGGCGCGCGCGAGTGTGACTTCTTCATCTGCCGTGAGCATAGATATTTTGCCGATTTCATGCAAATATTTGTCAATGCTCTCACTATCTCGCTGCGTAATTAATGTGGCAATTTTTAACTGTCTCATATGCTGCTAATTTTAAAGGTTATACAGCATTTTTACGCAGCACCTAACCTTTTGTTTCACTAAATATTTAAATTAACATTTAATAAAATGCCCTTATTTTGTGGACATGAAAAATGTGAATGTTATTCTACTTTCTTTGCTTTTATTGGCTTCTGCTAATGGACTCTTCGCTCAAGGAACTCCACCGTCAAAAGAAAGTGCCTTAGCGAAAATAAAACCTAATAATTTGGTTCGACTTCAAAGCTACGAGGATACGCTAAAACGTATGGGCGATTCACTTTTATCTGCCGAAACAGATGCTCGTCGCCAAAAGGCCGCCTTTCTATATATTAAAAAATTAGTGATGGCGCTTCGTATCCCGCAATCCTATTTATATCCTTTTGACTCATTACGCACGGTATCAATCACAGAGTCGCCAGATGATAAATTTCGCACCTTTACAATGGCAATTCAATTTGAAAATGGCGCTTCTCGTTATTATGGTGCCATTCAAATGCACGATGAAAAAAGTTTGAATCTTATTCCACTTATAGACTATACCCCAGCCATTCGTAAATACGAGGATACAACCTGTTCTGCTAAGACATGGTATGGTAATATTATTTATAAGATTGTTCCGCTTAAAGTAGGCAAAATTACCTATTACACGATGTTTGGATGGAAAGCAGTAAATCCATTGGAATGTCGAAAAATGATAGATATGATGCGCTTCGATGAAAATCAGCAGCCTTTATTTGGAGAGAAAGCAATGATACATTGTAGAAATTTTGATAGTACAATGGTGTGGCGCAAGCGCTTTGTATTACCCTATAATTGTTCGGCAGCCGTTAGCCTAAACTACGATGCGGAAAATAATCGTGTCATGTTCGATCATCTTGTAACTAGAGCAGTTTTGGATGGTAAACCTAATATGCCGGGTCGTCAGCGAGGATATGATCAATATCCTGACGGAACTTATGAAGGCTTTAAATGGGATAAAGATCATTGGGAATATTTGTCTGATATACCCGCTGATCCCTATCAAACAGCACCCGTTCCTGTTCCCTTTTTCGACAAACAACACTAAGGTCTTTTTCACTGCGTAAAGTCAAAACAAATCGTTATTTTTGAGGTTTGAAATTTGACCCTAACGAAGATGAAAATTACATTCCCTGACGGAAACATTAAGGAGTTTGAAAATGGCGCCTCCGCAATGGATATCGCCAAGTCGATTAGTCCTAAACTCGCTGAACAATGTTTGGTGGCAAAAGTGAATGGTGTACTAACAGATATGGATACGCCTATTCCAACAGATGCTAGTATTCAATTGTTGAAATGGAAAAATAATGACGACCGTCTTGATAAAGAAGCTAATTCTGTTTTTTGGCACTCTTCTGCCCACTTAATGGCGGAAGCGATTGAATCTCTTTTCGAGAACCCAAAGTTTGGTATTGGTCCGTCTATTGATCATGGTTTTTATTATGATATCGACTTAGGCGGTCACAAACTGACGGAAGAAGATTTAGCACGTATTGAGCTTAAAATGGCTGAATTGGCTAAACAGTCAAATCCGTATCTTCGAAAAGAAGTGGCTAAAGCAGATGCGATTGCCTATTTCACAGAGAAAAATGATCCATATAAATTAGAACTTTTACAAGATTTAAAAGATGGAGATATTACCTTCTACTCACAAGGTAATTTCACTGATTTGTGTCGTGGGGTTCACTTGCCGAATACGGGCTTTGTAAAAGCACTCAAATTAACATCAATTGCAGGGGCGTATTGGAGAGGGAATGAGAAGAATCCGCAATTAACTCGTATTTATGGTATTACCTTCCCGAATGAAAAAGAGTTACAAGAGTACTTGTTCATGGTGGAAGAAGCTAAAAAGCGCGATCACCGTAAAATAGGAAAAGAATTAAGCATCTTCACATTTGAAGATGAAGTGGGTGGAGGTTTGCCATTATGGATGCCGAATGGCGCAATTATGATTGAAGAGCTGGAGAAGTTAGCTAAAGAAACAGAAGATGCGGCTGGCTACCAGCGTGTCGTTACGCCGCATATCGCCAAAGAAAGTCTTTATTTGCGAAGCGGTCATTTACCGTATTACGCAGAATCGATGTATCCTCCAATGGAATTGGATGGGGAGAAATATTATTTAAAGGCGATGAACTGTCCGCACCATCATAAGATTTTTGGTGCAGAACCTAAATCGTATCGTGATCTGCCAATTCGTTTGGCTGAATATGGGACTTGTTATCGTTATGAGCAAAGTGGTGAGTTGTTTGGCTTGATGCGTGTACGCTGCTTACATATGAATGATGCACATATTTATTGCACGAAAGAACAGTTCGCTCAAGAGTTCCGTGCTGTGAATGAAATGTACATGAAGTATTTCAAAATTTTCGGTGTCGAAAAATTTGTAATGCGCTTCTCTAAACACGATCCAAGTAAATTAGGTCAGAAATATATCAACGAACCAGCGCTGTGGGAAATGACGGAAAATATGGTGCGTGAAGCATTGGTTGAATCAGGAATTCCTTTTGTAGAGGTTCCAGATGAAGCTGCCTTTTATGGTCCTAAAATCGACGTGCAAATCTATAGTGCAATCGGACGTGAATTTACCTTAGCAACCAACCAAGTTGATTTTGCGCAAGGAAATCGTTTTGATTTGCATTTTACAACTTCAGATAATGGAACCGATACGCCATTGATTATACATCGTGCGCCGTTAGGTACACACGAACGTTTTATTGGATTCTTGATTGAACATTATGCAGGGAATTTCCCATTATGGGTATCTCCGCAACAAGCGATTGTATTGCCGATTAGTGATAAGTTTAATGACTATGCTGAATCCGTTCGCGCGCAGTTAAAAGCTGCAGGTGTTCGTGCGCATTTAGATGCTAGTCATGAAAAAATTGGCAAAAAAATACGCGATGCAGAATTAAAACGTATTCCTTACATGCTTATTGTTGGCGAAAAGGAAATGAATGAAGATAAAGTTTCGGTTCGTCGTAAAGGTAAAGGTGATTTAGGTGCTATGGCAGTTTCCGAATTGATACCTTCATTACAACACGAGATCAAGGAACGTCTTTAAATAAATTTTAAAAACCTGAAACACCACTCGCGTAAGCTAGTGGTGTTTTTAATTACAAGAATAATATGTCAGTTGAATTAGCCAAAACCTATACACCGGGTTCTGTTGAAGATCGTTGGTTCCAACATTGGATGGGTAAAGGGTATTTTAAATCTACACCTGATAGCCGCGAAGCATATACAGTTGTCATCCCGCCACCGAACGTAACAGGGGTTTTACATATGGGGCATACCTTGAATGAAACGATTCAAGATATTTTGGTTCGTCATGCAAGAATGACGGGTAAAAATGCATGCTGGGTGCCAGGTACTGACCACGCATCTATCGCGACAGAAGCTAAGGTTGTCGCTATGTTGAAGGAACGTGGGATCGCCAAGAGTTCACTTACACGTGAAGAGTTCCTGAAATATGCCTTTGAATGGAAGGATAAATATGGAGGAATTATTATTTCACAATTACACAAACTAGGTTGTTCTTGTGATTATAATCGAGTTCAATTCACGATGGATGATCATTATTACGAAGCCGTTATTGAAACCTTTGTTGATCTATATAAAAAAGGACTTATTTATCGCGGAGCTCGAATGATTAATTGGGATCCTTCCGCATTGACAGCCCTTAGCGATGAGGAAGTAGAATACCGTGAAGTGAAAAGTAAGTTGTATTCAATCAACTATGTGCTGTGTGATAAGGATGGAAATGAAGTAGGTGGTAAGTTGACTGTTGCAACAACCCGTCCTGAAACGATTCTAGGGGATGTGGCTATCTGTGTGCATCCAGCGGATGAACGCTATAAACATTTGAAGGGAGCTTTTGCGAAAGTTCCATTAGTGGGTCGTGTGATTCCAATTATTTTTGATGATTATGTGGATATGGCCTTTGGTACAGGATGTTTAAAGATTACACCTGCACACGATTTAGCGGATTATAATCTCGGTCTGAAATATAATCTCCCGATCATAGATACCTTGAATGCGGATGGAACTTTAAGTCCCGAAGCAGGCATGTTTGTCGGAGATGATCGATTTGTGGCGAGAAAGAAAATGGCAAAAGCTTTATTGGAAGCAGGTTTGCTGGAGAAGGAAGAAGAAATTACGAATAAGAATGGTTTTTCACAGCGTAGCAATGCTGTGGTTGAGCCGCGTATTTCTACGCAGTGGTTTATGAAAATGGGTGAGCTCGGTCCTAAAGCACTGCAAGCACATGCTACGGGTGAAGTTCAATTCTATCCGGATAAATTTGACAATACCTTCAAATACTGGATGGATAATCTCAAAGATTGGTGTATTAGTCGTCAACTATGGTGGGGACAACAAATTCCTGCTTATTATGCTCCTGATGGAACCTTCGCTGTTGCCACAACGAAAGAGGCTGCTATCGCTGAATTGCAAGCAAAGATACCTGGATTGCAAGCAGAAGAAATCGTGCAGGATGTAGATGTATTGGATACTTGGTTTTCTTCGTGGTTGTGGCCAATGGAAGTATTTAACGGTATCACAAAACCAAATAATGCGGAGTTTAATTACTATTATCCGACAACAACATTAGTAACCGGACAAGATATTTTGTTTTTCTGGGTTGCACGCATGATGATGGCTGGTTATACCTTTACGGATAAACGTCCATTCGAGCGTGTTTATTTCACCGGAATGGTACGTGATAAGCAAGGTAGAAAAATGAGTAAGTCATTAGGCAATTCTCCCGACTTATTAGCCTTGATTGATCAATTTGGAGCCGATGCTGTACGCTTCGGAATTATGATCGCGTCTCCCGCTGGTAATGATTTGTTATTTGATGAAAGTAGCTGTGAACAAGGACGTAATTTCAATAACAAAATTTGGAATGCGCTCAAGCTCATTAAAGGCTGGCATTCGGATGCTAATTGTACTACAAGTGTGAAGAATGCGTGGGCTGTTGAATGGTTTGAAAATCGGTTAAATGCTGTTAAAAATCAGTATCATTCATTAATCACAGGCTTTCGTTTGAGTGAAGCACTAGTAGGTGTTTATCAATTAATTTGGGATGATTTTTGCTCATGGTATTTGGAGTGGGTGAAGCCTGAATTTGTGGATGGACAAGCCCAAGCAATGGACGCTGCAACGATCGAAGCGACTAAACGTTTCTTCGAAGAATTAATGCATTTGTTGCATCCATTTATGCCGTTTATTTCTGAAGAATTATATCATCTTGTAAATGAACAGCAGGATGATTTGGCAGTAAAACAATTTACAATCAATAAAGCTCCGAACGAGCAAATTTTAGCAGAAGGTAAATTGGCGCAAGAACTTATTAGCGCAATACGTGATGTTCGAAATAAACAACAAATCAAGCCGAAGGATAAACTAGCTTTGGATATTCTTAGTGCTGAAAAGGAATTACTGAATCGCATAAGTGATCCGCTAATGAAGGCAGCTAATTTGTCTGAAATAAAGCTTGTGGATGCGCCAGTGGATGGGGGAGCGGCCTTTGTAGTCGATACACATCGTTTGTTTTTACATACAGGTCAGGTGGTGGATACTGAAGCCCAAGCAGAAGAATGGAAAAAGGAATTAGCGTATTTACAAGGGTTTTTAAAATCGGTGAAAGCTAAACTAGCAAATGAAAAGTTTGTTGCAAATGCAAAGCCTGAGCTGGTTGAGGTAGAACGTAAGAAACAGGCAGATGCGCTTGCTAAAATGAAGGTACTAGAGCAAAATCTAGGTGTATAATATTTTTACTTGGTGGGGCGTAATTCACTTCGCCAAGTAAAGCCTTTTAGGAAAAGATCTTCTTTAATTAATCGCTTGCTAGGATAAAACACGGATTCTGGTTGACCAAAGAATCGTATTTGCTTTACTTTATTGTTTTCTAAATTAATACGCATTGAGCTGCAGGCGGCTTTGTTGGTTCCTATGAATGCACCTTTGTCGTCTTGCGAATGATAAATACTTTGTGCATTGCCATGGATATTTATCAAACTTAGGTGATTGTCGGCGAAAGTGCCATCCATCTTGCGACCTGAAAGCTGTTGATAAAACTTCGACTTCACATGGGAAGCCATGAATGCATTTTGATTCAGAAATAAGCGGTCTAGTTTTTTGTTTGCCGTGGTAAGTAGGATGCTATCCGCGCTTAATTGTGTGCTATCTGCCCACATAATCGGATTGCCAATGAAGTAAAAGGTTGAGTCGCTACTGAAATAGTCCATCCTCCGACAAGCGACCTGTAATTCTGGATGCCAAACCTGTACATGCGAATAGGCTGAGATGTACCTGTCTTTACTGTTTGGAATATTTCCTGCCCACAAAGTGTCACCTCTTAGCTGTAAGGTGTCCTTGTCTAAAAGCACGTAGATGCGTGAAGATTTAGTGGCCATCATGCGGTTTGGATTTTGCCACATATGAATTTCATTGCCTTTAACAAACAGTTTTTGAATGCTATCGTAAACAAGACCATTCGAAGTAACCAATCCACTTTGCTTTTTTTGATCGAAATAGATGGAATCGCCAGAAATGAATTGCCCCTTACTCCGAACTGAGGCGTTTTTGGTGAAAAGAGTTCGTTTGTTGATATTGTCAATAAACCCTCCGGAGCAGATTATTTTTTGAGAGTCGAGATCAATTTTACTCAATCCAATAAAATAATTAATACGCTTATTAATATCAACGCCGAAAGAATCAGCTTGCATTTTAAAATGTGGATCTGTTAGTCGAACGTCCTGATAGAAAGTGGCTATTCCTGTTCCTCCGTTATAAATTCCGCGTTGACTTGTTAAGGTGGTGGAGTCGCTGACTAATCGAGCAGCGGTATTAAATAGACCAATAGATTTATTGAGGTCGTACTTTAATTCTTCGGTATAGAGTGTCGACTTACCTTGTCTCAAACGTACTTGCTGATGGGCGTTTGCGTATTTCTCATTTCCATTATAATCTAAAATATTACAATACAAATGTACGCTGTCTCCTTGCGTCAGATGTACATGTCCTGTGGCATGCACTATATTTGATTCGTCATTGAAGTCAGCCTTGTCGCAATAAAGCATGTTATTGCCTTGACGTAAGGCTACATTGCCGGTCAAGATTTTCATCTTGCCATCGGATGTCTCCATAAACTCCATAAGATCGGCATTTACTATTTCTACAGTTTGTCTTTCTTGTGCAAGTGCCCAAGAGGAAAACATAAGAAGTAATAAAATAGTATGTAGGTAATGGAGGCGCATTTTGATTGCGCAAAGTTAATATTGTTCCCTGTTTTTTAGTATTGTAAGCACGGTAAAAAGGCTGTATATTCGCCTAATATGAAAAATCGATTGCTTTTATTGCTTTTAACCCTGTGCACACTTCCTGCATTGGCTGAAAACAAGGCTTCTTTACATGGTATTGCACGTGACACTAAGAATAATGAACCGTTGATGTCCGTGAATGTCTATTTAAAGGGTACTTCCCTCGGTGCAACTACCGAGTTGGACGGTAAATATGAAATTGCAAATATTCCTCCGGGAGAGTATTCCGTAGAGTGTACTTATGTTGGTTATGAAAAGCAAATTTTTACGGGCATTAAACTAAAGGCAGGGGAGAATAAAGAGTTGAATTTTGATATGACCTCTGTAATGGTTTCAGGAAAGGAGCTTACAGTATATGGTGATAAGCCTTTAATTGACGTCGATAATAGTAAAACACAAAAGACAGTAGGTAAGGATGTTATTGATGCAGCGCCTGTTAAGGATGTACAAAGCCTTATTAATGCGCAGACAGGGGTTGTTCAAAATGTGGAAGGGATACATATTCGTGGCGGTCGAACCTATGAAACAGGATTTTATATTGATGGTGTTTCAGCGAGTGACCCATTGGCCGGTACGGGGTTTGGTATTGATCTAGGAACGAATGCTATTGATAATGTAGAAGTGACTACAGGTGGTGCAGGTGTTGAGTATGGTAATGCTACAGCAGGTGTGGTAAGCACTTCTACTCGAACAGGTGGCGATAAATGGGAAGTGAGCTATACTCGCAAGCAGGACAATTTAGGGTTTAATAAAAAATGGAATTCTTATTTTAATCAAACGATTCAGGATGCAAGTATTGGAGGGAGTATTCCAACTTCGAAAAAGAATAAGCTCCGTGTCTTCATGAGTGTGAAAAATATGGTTTCTGACAACTATTTCAATACACCTGCGAATCAATTGGTGTCGAGTTTATATCCGAATGCAGCTTTCTCACCACGCCAAGATAATCGTTGGGCCGCGAATGTTAAGTTGAATTATAATTTCTCTCCTAAAATGAAATTATCATTCACTTATGTGCGGTCATTAAACATTAATCAGGATGTGAATATGTTACGCATTACAGGGAATGATGTTTCCTTCACACCTGGCTACCAATATGCGTTTGCTCTAAGTCCGGATAATGCGAATACCTATTCACACGATACTAATTTGGAATCATTGAATTGGTTTCAATTAATCAATAAACGTTGGTCGTATAAGGTTACTGCTTCACGTTTATATGTGCATTTAAGAGCGGATGCGAATGGTAGACAATGGCGTCCGGATGTAGTTAATTCGGAGTTCGATCCAAGAAGTATAGTTACGTTCCCTACGACGCAATTTAACCCTAGTGATTCTATTGTGTTTGTACAGGCGGCGAGCGGTTTTTATAATAATGGCGGTATCGCAACTTTGTGGCATGATCACTATGTGGAAGAGTTAACGTTAAAAACGATTGCAACTTGTTATTCGTTAAATTCGATGAATCGCTTTGATATAGGCGAGGAGGTGAAGCAACAAGATATGCAGTGGATCGATATTTATCGCCCATGGATTGGTGCTCCGATTACCATGTCAAATGGTGAACAAACGCAAAGTTTTCGTTTGGGGGATATTAGTGACGTTTGGCATGTTTATCCTACAAGAATGGCCCTATTTGCGAATGATCATTTTAAGTTTAGAGGACTTGTTGCTGATTTTGGTTTGCGTTTAGAAGGCTGGATGCCGGGTAAATTTACAGATCGTGCTGTATTGGATCCCAATAGTCCGATTCGTGATGAAATTCGCCAATCGTATTTTGATAATTCTATTGGTATTGCGGGTCGTCGTATTAAGTTGCGCTTATTACCGAAGGTATCTGCCTCTTTTCCAATTAAAGAAAACCAGGTAATGTACTTTAACTATGGGCATTCTACCGTAGCACCGCATCCATCCTATGTATATCCAGGCTTGGATCCTTACTATGCTGATCGGAGCACGCTTTCAAAAATTGGTAACCCTGATTTGAATCCCGAAGTTGATATTAGTTATGAGTTAGGCCTAAAATCTCAAATAACGAGTAAGGATGCGCTTACTGTTTCGGCCTATTGGAAGGATAAATATGATTTTATTACATCGATGACCATTCCAGTAAAGGATGTTACTGGGCGTGAGGTAAATAGAACCATTTATGTTAATGCCGACTATGCACGTATTCGTGGTATTGAAGCGGCTTATCAAAAACGTATTGGGAAATGGTTTGAAGGCCAGCTAAGTGCTGCATATAGTGTTGCGACGGGTCAATCTTCAAGTTCTTCAGATGCCATCAAAGATATCCTAACAAATGGTACGCGTATTTCGCCGAAAGAAACCTATTTGGCTTGGGATTCCCCTTGGGATATAAAGGCATATGGTTTGTTCAAAGAAGATGTGAAAGCTGGTGGCCTGTTTGGTAAATCTTGGTTGAATCATATTGCGCTATATGTTGATGCTGTTTATCGTAGTGGACGACGTTATACGCCATATCTTTATACAGGTAATGAGCCTAATTCTGGGCGTCCAATCTATGAATTGGATTCTGACCCTTCCCATAAGTTTTCCAAATTAAGTACAGGCAGTTTTTTAATGAGTGCCAACTTAAAAAAGTGGTGGACAGTTAAAGGACATTCTGTTGCCATTACCTTTGAAGTAACTAATTTATTGAATAATAAAAACTGTCAAATAGTAAATCCGGTAACTGGAACCTATTATAAATTAGGAGATCCTGTTCCTACGGAATGGAAGGATCCTATGTATCTGGATCCAAGAGATACAAGAAGTTCTTTGTTGTCTCAAGGTCAAAATCCTTCAAGAATTAACGAACCGCGTCATTTATTGTTAGGTTTTACCATAAAAATCTAGTTAATTGACTGTAATCAGTAGGATTTTTGAAATTTTAAGTTATTTTTGCACAAAACCAATAATCTCAAACCAAGAACCATGAAGTTTCTTCGTCAATCAATTTTAGCTTCTGCAATACTTAGTGTGGTTAGCTTTTCAGTTTTCGCGCAGTCGAAGTATACCCCTATGTCTTTAGGATTGCGTGTGGGAACAACCTTGGCTTACACGGATGTTCGTAGTCATCAATTCTTCAAGACTCCTAAAAACAGTCATAGTGAATATCAAGCTTTCGGAGGAATTGATTTTCTTTATATGTTTTCTCATGCAATTGGGATTAAGGTAGATGCAAATATTGGATCAATTCAAGGCATTTCTCCTACTTATACTACTAATCGATTTACAACAGAGGCAATGGGTTACCAACGTCTTGGTTTTACTCGCCCAATCTATTTTCATACGCCTATTAAGGACGGTACGGTTAATTTATATGTAAACTGGACGAATCTTTCATGGTTTGCAAATGTTGCAAACAACAAACATGCTAAGGCTCGCAAATGGGGTATGTATTCGTTTGTAGGCTTGGGCATGGCTATTTATAATCCTAAAGTGGAAGCGCTTTATGCTGTAGACAATGCTACTATCGCTAAAGAAGTTACTTATCTACATGGTTATTCTTATAATCCTTCTGAAAGTGGATTCTTGAAAGGTGTTCGTGATGCAATTTTACCTGTAGGTTCAGGTATTAAATACCAATTGAACGATCGTTTAGATTTGGGTATCGAAGCTTCTCTTCGTTTTGTTGC
The DNA here is from genome assembly GCA_947452995.1 of Chitinophagales bacterium. Classification (GTDB taxonomy): domain Bacteria; phylum Bacteroidota; class Bacteroidia; order Chitinophagales; family CAIODY01; genus JAHEYX01. The sequence goes on along the minus strand of CANGEV010000001.1, from coordinate 328,935 downwards.
TTCTGACAAATTGGATGGAGTAAATGATTTAGGTGCACAAGGCAATAAATATTATAAAACAGCGTATATCAACCCTACTCCTTTTGCGGGGTATGCTAATGATAAATATGCTTTAGTTGGTTTTAATCTTCATTACAAAATTGGTTCTGAAAATAAAGCAAATAAGAATATCGAATGGAATGATCCTGAATTCGCTCTTATCAAAGCAATGGATAATGAAATGAGTAAATTGAAAGCATTATTAAACGATGCAGACAAGGATGGTGTAAGTGATGCTTTTGATAAAGAATTGAATACTCCTTCAACAGCTAAAGTTGATGGTGCTGGTCAGGCATTAGACGTGGATGGTGATGGTGTATCAGATTATAAAGATGAAGAATTGTTTACCCCTAAAGGTGCAAGTGTAAATGAAAATGGTATTGCAGCTGATGCAGATGGTGATGGTGTTTCAGACATCCGTGATATGGAACCACAATCAAAAGCGGGTGCATTGGTTAATTTCCGTGGTGTAACAATCGGTGCTCGTAATGATAGTGCAAAGGTTCGTAATTGCATTCTAGCGGTACCTTCAATTTATTTTGATGTTAATTCAACAGTTATCAAATCAAGCTATAACAAGCAATTAGCAGATTTAGCTCGTTTGATGGTGACAAACCCTTCTATCAAAATTACAATTGCAGGAAATACTGATTCAGATGGTTCTGATAACTATAATAATGCTTTAGGAAAACGTCGTGCTGATGCTGTTGCAAAATATTTGACAACAAACTTCCATATCGCTTCAGATAGAATCATTACAATTGAAAGCAATGGTGCGAATAAGCCATTGTCAACACGTAAAGAGCATAACCGTCGCGTTGATTTTACAGTTAATCAATAATTAAAGCAAGTACATTAAATAATATGAAAAAATATATTTTATCCGTTTTGTCAGTAGTTCTTTTAGCTACTACAACGCAAGCACAAACAGCTCCTGCTGCATTAACTTGTTCTGATCGAATGAATGTTCGCAATCCGTTTAAAAGCAATGAAGCTTATACAGGATGGTCTGCGATTGTTAAATTAGGAATTACGCAGCCGTATACTGATATAAATATGTATCAGTACTACAAAGTTTGGCGTCATAAAAATGAAAATCAACCTATGTTAACGGTTGGTGCTCAAAAAATGGTTTCTAATGTAATCGGTTTCCAAGGTTTATTAAGCTATGGCACATTACAGGGCACATTACGTCCTTTAAGTGCAACGTCAAGCACAGAGCAAAAATTGTACTTTCAAAGCTTAGGTAATGTTGGTTCAGCAGCTGCTAAAACTGGCATTTACTTTCGTACTAATATGTTAGCTGTGAATGCTAATTTGTACTTCAACTGGTCTAACTTAGGTTATTCTTTGTTGTCAGCGAATAAGTCAGTTTATGATCGTAAATATACTTTCTATTCTACATTAGGTTTTGGAATGGTGGCTTTCAATAGCACTATTTATAGTTCAAAAACTGGTGAAGCTTTGTCATCTAATAAATACATGTCAGGTATCACGAACAAAAACGGAAAAACATATGAGACTAATATCCCAATGTCTACTGGTTTTAAATATAAATTGAATAATAAAATAAGTGTTGGTGCTGAGTATACATTGAATAATGTAATGTCAGATAAATTAGATGCTTATGTTAATGCTGCTCCTGTAAACGGTAGCACAAACGGTACAGGACTATGGTTACGTAATGGTTCTTATGATAAATATGGTTTGTTCGCTTTTACCATGAACTATAACATTCTAGGAACAAATGCTAACGCACAAAATATTGAATGGACTAATCCTTTCGATAATAAAATTATCAATGAGAAATTGGTTACTCAATCTGACTTAGCTGCAGATACGGATGGTGATGGTGTTTCTGACTTGTTAGACAAAGAATCTAATACACCTGCTGGTTGTCGTGTAGATGGTACCGGTCGTGCAATGGATACTGATGGTGATGGTGTTGTTGATTGTCGCGATCGTGAACGTTTATCTCCTGCGGGATACCCAGTTGATCAATATGGTGTAGCTCAAATTCCAGATTCAGATGGCGATGGTATCGCTGATAACCTTGATTGGGAAGTTCATTCTCCAGTAGGTTGTAAAGTGGATCAACATGGTGTTTGTCCTCCTCCTCCAGCTCCTGCTACTATTGCTCCAATTTCTTTTGAATCTATTTATTTCAAAACAAATAACAATGTGGTTGACAAAGAATATATGCCAACTATTCAGCATATTGCAATGACTTTGTTAGCTAATCCAAAGATGATTGTTACAATCTCTGGTAACACGGATAAGCATCACAGTGATGATTATAACGATAAGTTAGGTATGCGTCGTGCTAAAGCGGTTGCTGATATTTTAATCAAGCGTTTTGGTATCTCTGCTGATCGTATCAACATCAAATCAAATGGTAAGCGTTCTATTCGTTTCCAAAATTCAGATGAGTTGAATCGTCGTGTAGATATTTCAATTCAATAAGAAATAGTGAATTTAGAAAAACCCTTCCTTAGCAATAAGGAGGGGTTTTTTATTTTAAGGGGGACTAGATCCGTCGGGATTGAAAAAAGTGAAGCATTGACTCATAAGGATCTTTGGCTTTCCATACGGCACCAAGAATAGCCGCACCGGCAAATCCTAATGCTTGCAGTTCTGTTAATTGCGTTGACTGAATACCGCCAAGAGCAATAACTTCAATTTGGGTTTCTTGCAGTACAAGTCGACTGCTTAATAATAGATTCTCATTGCTGTAGCCTGGTTTGCTAATACTAGGAAAAACAGGACTGATAAACACATAATCTACATAATCGGGTATTTCCTGTAGCTCCTGCCAACGATGAATGGAATAGGAGTTTATCCTTGCGATTTTGGGAGTTGCCTTGATTTCATTCGCAGTGGTGAATTTATTCAGATGATCGAGTGAGAAATGAAGCCCTACTTTTAAGGACAATACAGTTTCATTAGCGTGATGATAATGAACCGATATTTTCGTGCGCTCAGCTTCTGAAAATTCAGCTAACAAAGTATTCACTAATTCTTGATTCGCTTCTTTCTTGCGTAAATGAAAACGATCCAATCCATTAGCGAGCGCCCATTTGATAAACGGGATGTCTTCAACGGAAAAGTTTTCATCTGAAATAAGAATCAATTTGAATTTATGCATGGCAATGCAATTTACATTATCTTGCACATGAATTTACTATGAGAAAGCTTACTTTTTTTGCCGTCCTTTTTTTACTTGCCTCTATCGTATTCACGAAAGTAGAAGCACAAAGTATAATACCGCACAGTATACCAGCTCCTCCGAACGATGAGCCTACGTCTCTCGTAAAATGGTTGACCTTGGAGGAGGCTGTTAAATTGAATAAGGCGCAGCCGAAGCCTTTTTTGATTGATTTTTATACTGATTGGTGTGGCTGGTGTAAACATATGATGCGCACTACCTATTCTACACAAGGTCTTGCCGATTATATCAATACCTACTTTTATCCGGTGAAGTTTGATGCGGAGACACATGATACGATCCATTTTATGGATACGGTATTCGTTAACACCAATAAAGAAAAACGCCATCCCAATGATTTTGCGATCAAAATGTTGAATGGTCAAATGTCTTATCCTTCCACTGTATTTATGTCGTCCGATTTTAAATTTCAATTCAATACTGCGGGTTATTTGGAGGTTCAAAGCATCGAGCCTATGTTGATCTTTATGGTGGAGGGAGTGTTTAAAGCCTCCAATTACAATGATTTTTCAGCATCCTTTAAGCATGCGTTTTATGACTCCACTTGGACGAAGCAAACGGCCCAAATAAAAGCAACTAGCTTCGAAGCTATTTCCTCAAACCCATTAAACAAGAAAAAGTCAATTGCGTTGATAGGCGCAGATTGGGCTGTTTCAGGGAAAGTATTATTAAATGATTTAAGTAAAGATTCACTATTGTATAAGTTGATTAATACTGAATTCAATTTTGTGTATATGGACTTGTTTGATACACGTCCGGTGATGTATAAAGGAAAGATATATGATACGTTGTTGATAGGCGGTAGCCGAGTGAATGAATTGGCGATGTCTTTTGCACGTAATCAGCAGTTGATGATTCCGAGCATGGTAATATTGGATGAGGAGCTCAATCCGGTTGATGTTATTCCACAATATCATGAACCTGAAATGGTAGGTGCTATTTTCAGTTTTTATGCTTCGAATAGTTATAAGTCAATGCCATGGCAAGAATATTATTCAAGGTATTCAGCGGAAAGGGCTAAAAAAAGATTATTGCCTGGCGGGAAAAGATAGAGGGCCTGCAATACCAATGGTAAAAGTCGTTCCTAGAAGGGGATGAACGTTTAACATGCTAGCTATGCTTAGTTTTTTGAAAAAGCAATGTGTGCTCCACAACAACTCTCCCTTCGTTGTTCGCCCTAAGCACATATTCATTTTTTTATGGGCCATCCATTTGAGAAGGATGACAGTATTAAAGTTGTCTTGCAGGGTGTTTTTACGGATGTTAAATTCAACTTCAAAAATTGAATTTGGATGAAATTGTATACCTGCGCACCAAGCTGTTTGATTGATTTCTTTCTGTTTGGGGTCGAATGAAATTTGTGATGTAAGGCGCCAGTTAGGATTCAATTGATATCGAAGTTGTAATTTCCCTTGCCAAGATGCGGGTAAATTGTTTTCTGGTATCTTCATTTGTTCAATGCGGAGTATCGGAATTAGTATTAAGCTTTTACTCGGATAGATGCAGCCATGTAAAAGAATTGCGGTGCGTTTTAATTCAGGGTCCCATTCTTGTTTTTCAAGTTGAATTCCAGCAAAATGAGCTAACAGGCTCGCGTTAGTTTGGAATCCAGTAGGCAAGTAGGGCATTTTACTGGCAGCGACAGTCCATCGTAGTTCTTTTGGAGGAACATAGGCCTGGCTGGTCTCTAAAGGATATAGAGCGCCAAATAGGGAGTTTGAATAACTGGTTTGCGCGTAACAATTAGATGAAAAGGCGCAAAGGCTGGAGATGAGTAAGAAAGTGTATTTAACCATTTTTAGAGCGGAACACGAGGTATACCGCACCAAGAATGAGCAAAAATGCAATTAAATAATCCCAACGCAGCGGTTCTTTAAGGTAAATGACTGCGAAAAAGGTGAAAACGGTTAAAGTTATGACCTCCTGTATAATTTTCAACTGGAAAATATTGAACTGATTGATGCCCATTCGATTGGCGGGAACCATCAATATATACTCCAATAACGCAATACCCCATGAAATTAGTATCGCTTTCCATAAAGGAAGTTCTTTAAATTTTAGATGCCCGTACCATGCAAAAGTCATGAATATGTTCGAAGCCGTGAGTAGAAGGATTGTCCGCATGGTGTTAATTAATCGATTAGAACGTAAAATTGCATAAATTTTCCTTGCTTTACTTGCCAATTTTGTTATTTTTGCAATCCTTGGATTTCCAAGTAATATTTGAAAAACTAATCATAACACGACATGCAACTTAGAGGACTTGTTCGTTTTGTTACAATCGCATTGATTGTACTTTGTATTTACCAGTTGTCTTTCACCTGGGTAGCTCGCCGAGTAGAGAGCAATGTAGAAGCGAAGGCTTTGAAGCAACTCGGTTTCAGCAGTAGCAGCAATCTTACTCCTGAGCAAACAGCGAAGTATAAGAGTGTTCGCAACCACTTATTGGATTCTATGAATACAGAAGTTGCTTATAATTTAGGCTTCTCTAAATTCACATACCAAGAGTGTAAAGAGCAAGAATTGGCTATGGGACTTGATTTGCAAGGCGGTATGAGTGTCGTATTGCAGGTAAGTGAGGAAGATGTTGTAAACGCGATGAGCGGTTACAGTCAGGATCCTGCTTTCCGTAAATCAATGGCTGAAGCGAGTGCAGCACAGGTAAATAGTCAAGATAATTTCGTGACATTATTTTACAACGCATATCAGAAGAACGCTCCGCAAGGACGTTTGGCGTCTATTTTCAGTACACCTGATTTGCATGATAAGATTAATTTCAATGCAAGCAATGCTGAAGTAATTGATGTGGTGCAAAAGGAAGTAACAGAAGCTGTGAAGCGTACGCACAAGATTATCTCTTCACGTATCGATAAGTTTGGTGTTACGCAGCCGAATATTTCTTTGGAAGAAAGAACAGGTCGTATCATCGTTGAATTGCCTGGTGTAGACAATCCAGATCGTGTACGTCGTTATTTACAAGCTACAGCGAAATTGGAATTCTGGGAAACATTCGAAACTGCAGAAATCTGGTCGAAAATTGAAGAGGCTAACAAAGCTATCAGTGCGAATATCGCCAAAGGCGGTTCTTCGGTTGCTGATACGTCAAATGCGAAAGTAGATACTGCAAAGAACAGCGCAGCTAATTTGTTAGGTGCTGGTAGCACAGAAGCAAAGCCTGCTGTTGCAGCTGCGTCTGCTAAGAAAGATACTTCAGATAAAGATGCGAAGCTTCGTTCTGAAAACGCTTTATTCATGTTGATGGCTCCTCCGGTAGCTCAAAATGAAAAAGGACAACAACAATTGCGCCCAGGCTGTGTAATCGGTTATGTGCGTGGTCGTGATACTGCTAAATTGAACCAATATTTGGCTCTTCCGGAGTTAAAGAGCATTTTACCTAATAACTTAAAAATTCTTTATGCTGCTAAAGCCTTCGACGCAAAAGCGAATGTGTATGAAGTATATGCTATCAAAAAGCGTTTGAATGATGATAGCGCTCCGTTAGATGGTTCTGCTGTAGCTGACGCTAAACAAGACGTTGCACAAGGTGGCGGTAATGAAATCTCTATGCAAATGAATCCAGAAGGCGCTGCTTCATGGCAACGTTTGACTGCTGCTAACGTTAAACGTTGTGTAGCAATCGTATTGGATGATCAAGTTTATTCTGCTCCTGTTGTTCAAGGTGAAATCGCTGGTGGTCGTTCTTCTATCACTGGTAACTTCACTGCTAAAGAAGCGCAAGACTTAGCAAATATCCTACAAACAGGTAAATTGCCTGCTCCTGCTAAGATCATTCAAGAAGATATCGTTGGTGCGTCATTAGGACAAGATTCGGTAACTGCAGGTTTCCGCTCTTTCATGATCGCCCTTTTGGTAATCGTATTAATCATGTACTTCTACTATAGCACAGGTGGTTTAATTGCGAACATCGCACTTATCCTTAACTTGTTCTTCACTATCGGCATCCTAATCGGTTTCGGTTTCTCATTGACAATGTCTGCTATCGCAGGTTTGGTAGTAACAATCGGTATGGCTGTTGATACTAATATCATCATCTTCGAACGTATTAAAGATGAAATCAATCGTGGTAAAGGAAAAGATAAAACAGTTGAAGATGGATATAAGCATTCTTATGCACCGATTATAGATGCGCACATCACTTCATTGTTGACTGGTGGTATCTTATTCTATTTCGGATTAGGTCCAGTAAAAGGCTTTGCAACAACACTTATCGTTGGTTTGGTGGTGAACTTATTCTGTGGTATCCTTGTAACAAGGTTATTGACTGATTGGGCTTCTAAGCGCAACTGGAACATCAGCTACTTGACAGGTATGTCTCGTAATTTGTTCAAATCATTCAACTTTAAATTTGTTGAAAACCGTAAAATCGCTTTCGTTATCTCTGGTTTATTAACAATCGCGGGTATCGTTTCTATCTTTACACGTGGTTTTGATAAAGGTATCGACTTCTTAGGTGGACGTACCTATACGATTCAATTCGAATCAGCTGCAAAAACCGATGAAGTTCGCGATGCGTTAAAAGTTACTTTCGGTGAATTCCCGAACGTGAAAACGGTAGGTACAAACAATCAATTACGTATCACTACTTCTTATAAAATCAATGAGTCTGGTGATAAAGTAGATGGTGAAGTAGAAGCTAAATTGTATGAAGGTTTGAAATCATTCTTCCCTAAGTCTGATTTCGAAACATTCAAAACTAAAAACATCCTTAGCTCTCAAAAGGTAGGTCCAACCATTGCGGATGATATTAAGAAGAACAGCTTCTGGGCGACCATCTTCTCTTTGATCGTAATCTTCATCTATATCGTGATTCGTTTCCGTCGTTGGCAGTATGGCTTAGGAACGATCATTGCCTTATTCCATGACGTTATGGTTGTATTAGGCTTGTTCTCAATTCTTCATGGATTATTGCCATTCTCATTGGAAATAGATCAAACATTCATCGCTGCGATTTTGACAATCATCGGCTACTCGATGAATGATACCGTTATCGTATTTGATCGTATCCGTGAATATGTTGCAGAACAAAAAGGTCGTGATTTGAAATTGATCATTAACGATGCGATTAACCATACAATGAGCCGTACGATTATGACTTCCTTGACTGTATTCTTGGTGGTATTAATCTTGTTCTTGTTCGGTGGAGAAGTAACGCGTGGATTCGCCTTTGCCATGTTGGTGGGTGTAATCACTGGTACGTATTCTTCTATCTTTATTGCGATGCCGGTTCTTTACGACTTGCGTAATAAGAGCGAAGACGAAATTAAAGACGCCGTTAAAAAGTAATTTTTGATAATTGATATGCACAGCGCCATTTTGTCCGCAAAATGGCGCTGTTGTTTTTTATCTTTATTCCATAATGCACAATAATGAAATCTAAAGGATTAACTCAATTTATATTCATCGCGATGATACTTGGTATTGTCGTTGGGTATGTCTTGAATGCACAATTCAATGGAGCTCCTGCGTATCAAGATAACATCACGCTTATTAGTAGCCTGTTCCTTCGTTTGATCAAAATGATCATTGCGCCTTTAGTTGCTTCTACTTTAATTGTAGGTATTGCAAAATTAGGCGATATGAAAGTCGTGGGTCGTATCGGACTAAAGACAATGGCATGGTTTTTATTTGCCACTATTATTTCACTTAGTTTAGGAATGATATTGGTTAATTTCTTCAAGCCAGGTGCTGGATTGAATTTGCCATTACCAGACAAAGACACGGTGGCAGGATTAGCAAAGACTAAAATCAACCCTAAAGATTTTTTAACGCATCTAGTACCGGATTCCTTCTTTATGGCGATGTCTGGGAATGAAATTTTACAAATAATCGTATTCTCCATATTTTTTGGTATGGCATGCGCATCCCTTCCCGAACAAACACATGGCCTCGTAAACGCAATTGAGAGCATTTCCAAGGTGATGTTAAAAATAACAGGCTACGTCATGAATATGGCGCCATTTGCTGTTTTTGCAGCTATTTCAGCGATCATTGCAAAGTCGGGCTTAGGTGTATTGGTCACTTATGGAAAGTTGATAGGGGAGTTTTATCTTGGGCTGTTTTTACTTTGGATAATACTGTATCTACTCGGTTCACTTTGGGTGGGCAAACGTATGAAGGATCTTGTTTTGGGAATCAAGGAAAGTATTTTATTGGCGTTTTCTACAGCGTCTAGCGAATCAGCGTTTCCGCAGTTGATGCAACAATTAGAGAAATTCGGTTGCCAAAAACGTATAGTCAGCTTCACACTTCCGCTTGGTTATTCCTTCAACTTGGATGGAAGTATGATGTACATGACTTTCGCATCCTTGTTTATTGCGCAGGCCTATCATATTGAAATGCCAATTTACGAACAGATATCTTTATTGTTGACTTTAATGGTTACCTCCAAAGGTATTGCTGGTGTGCCGCGCGCTTCGTTAGTGGTAATATCAGGAGCATTAGCACAGTTTCATATCCCAGAGGCTGGACTATTATTATTGATGGGAATCGATCAGTTACTAGATATGGGACGCTCTGCTACCAATGTCATTGGAAACGCAGTAGCTACCGTAGCAGTAAGTAAGTGGGAAAACGAATTAAGTGAAACAAATCATGGCTAAAAAACAAACTGACCTCAAAGAAGTGAAGGTGACGAAACATCACTCCGGCTTCGTTAATATATTTGGCTTGCCGAACGTCGGTAAGTCGACTTTGTTAAATGCATTGCTCAACGAGAAAATTTCTATTGTAACTCCGAAGGCACAGACGACGCGTAAGCGTATCATCGGGATTTGGAACGATCCTCGTTTTCAGGTGGTGTTCAACGATACGCCTGGTATTTTAGAGCCACATTATAAGTTGCAAGAGAGCATGGCGAATGTCATTCAGGAAGCGATGCAAGATGTCGATATCGCCCTGTTTTTGATAGAAGCGAATATGAATGAAATGGCTGCTAAAGCGCAATTCGATCAATTGAAATTTAAGGTGCCAGTGATATTGGTTTTGAACAAGATTGATCAAATAACGGAGCCGGTGCTTCGTATGAAGATGGGCTTCTGGGCAGGTGTTGAAGGGATTAAAGAAGTGGTACCTGTCTCTGCCTTGAAGAAAAGAAACTTGGATATTTTGAAGGCGATGATCTTGAAGTATCTTCCGGAAGGTCCTGCCTTTTACGATAAGGAACATATCAGTGATCGTAATGTGCGCTTCTTTATGTCAGACTTTATCCGTGAAAAAATCTTCTTGTATACCCATGATGAAATCCCTTATCACACGGAAGTTGTGGTAGTGGATTATAAAGAAAAGGAGGATATCGACGTGATTACAGCGGAGATTTATGTGAATCGTGACTCGCACAAGAGTATGTTGATTGGGAAGGGTGGTGCGCTTATAAAGCGTATTAGTACGGAAGCTCGTGCGGATATGGAGAAATTTTTAGGGAAGAAAGTCTTTTTGGATACGCGTGTGAAGGTGAGAGAAAACTGGATCGATAATGAGCGTTCGTTAAAGAGCTTCGGATATTAACAAAATCGGCTGTGAAGTATTAACTTTGCGGCGCAAAACAATTTTTTATGCAACAAGGACCTATTTCTCAATTCATGGCGCATCACTATCGCCATTTCAATGCGGCAGCCATGATGGATGCGGCTAAAGGATATGTTGAACATCTAGATGCAGGTGGAAAAATGATGATCACCTTAGCTGGTGCGATGTCAACTGCCGAACTAGGCATTTCTCTAGCTGAAATGATTCGTCAAGATAAAGTGAGCATTATCTCTTGTACAGGTGCTAACTTGGAGGAAGATATCATGAACTTGGTAGCACATAGTCATTATAAGCGTGTGCCTAATTATCGTGATTTGAGTCCGCAAGAAGAGTGGGATCTATTGGAAAATCATTACAATCGTGTGACAGATACTTGTATCCCAGAAGAAGAAGCTTTCCGTCGTTTGCAAAAACATATTCATGGGGTTTGGAAAGGTGCAGAAGATAAGGGTGAGCGTTATTTCCCGCATGAATACATGTATAAAATTTTGTTGAGTGGTGAATTGGAACAATACTATGAAATCGATCCTAAGAATTCATGGATGTTGGCTGCCGCTCAAAAGAACATTCCTATCGTCGTTCCAGGCTGGGAAGATAGTACTATGGGTAATATCTTCGCTTCATATGTTGTGAAGAATGAATTGAAAGCAACTACTATGAAGAGTGGTATTGAGTATATGGTGTGGTTGACGGAATGGTACCGTAATAATTCTTCTGGAAAAGGTGTTGGCTTCTTCCAAATTGGTGGCGGTATCGCGGGTGATTTCCCAATCTGTGTGGTGCCGATGATGTATCAAGATTTGGAATGGCATGATGTTCCTTTCTGGAGCTATTTCTGTCAGATCTCTGACAGTACCACTTCTTACGGTTCGTATAGTGGCGCAGTGCCGAATGAGAAAATTACCTGGGGTAAATTAGATATTCATACACCGAAGTTCATCGTTGAAAGTGATGCGACTATTGTTGCACCGTTGATGTTCGCTTGGATTTTGGGTTGGTAATAGCAACTTAAATGACTAAAACCGCGGCTCCGTAACGAAGTCGCGGTTTTTTTATGATATGCCTCTTTTTTAGTAACTTGAAGCGTTAAATATTCTGCGTGAAGCTCTCCATTGTCATTGTTAATTATAAAGTAAAGTACTTCTTAGAAGCCTGCTTACAGTCGGTTCGTAAAGCGACAGCTAACTTGCAAGCGGAAGTATTTGTGGTCGACAATGCCTCGAATGATGGATCTGTAGAATGGATACGCAGTCGCTTTCCAGAGGTGAAGCTGATCGCTAATGAAAAAAATGTCGGCTTCTCTGCTGCCAACAACCAAGCAATTCGTGAAGCCAAAGGAGAATATATCCTCTTGCTTAACCCTGATACTATCGTTGGCGAACATTCCTTTACGGAGCCGCTCGACTTTATGGATGCGCATCCTAATGCGGGTGGACTAGGAATCAAAATGTTGGATGGAAAGGGGAATTATTTACCCGAGAGCAAACGCGGCTTTCCGAAGCCTTCTACTGCGTTTTATAAGTTAAGCGGACTGAATAAAGTTTTCTCTAAATCGGCGCGCTTTAATCATTATTATCTCGGTCATCTTTCTGAAAATCAAATCCAAGAGGCGGAAGTATTAGCTGGTGCTTATATGTTGCTCCGTAAGGAAACGCTCGATAAAATCGGACTTTTGGATGATACTTTCTTTATGTACGGAGAGGATATTGATCTTAGCTGGCGTATCATACAAGGTGGCTATAAGAACTATTACCTTTCAGAAAATCCGATTATTCATTATAAGGGCGAGAGTACGAAGAAGGCGACGTTTAATTATGTCAAGCTCTTCTATCAGGCGATGATTATTTTTTCGAAGAAGCATTTTAAAGGAGCTTTCTCTGCAGCGTTTATCGTTTTCTTACAGTTAGCAATTTATTTGCGTGCGATGTTGAGTTTGGTTTCGCAAATAGGCGCAAAGCTCTCTCCCTTTCTATTCGATGCGCTCTTGTCGGTGACAGGCGTTTGGTCGGCGCAATGGCTATGGCTACATCGTTCTGCAGATATTCCAGATCATTACTATCCTTCCACTTATACTTATTTCGTATTGCCGATCTATGCTCTCGTATGGGTTGTTTCCTTGTATTTCAACGGCGCCTACGACAAGCAATTTAAATGGCGTTATCTCGGAAGAGGTTTGTTATTGGGTACGGTAATTATTTCCGCGGTCTATGCCTTCTTGCCAAAAGAATTGCAGTTTTCGCGAGCGATCATTTTGTTAGGTGCTTCTTTGAACGGTCTCTGCTTCTGGGGATGGCGTCGCCTAGCGGTGCGTATGAACCCGGCTTCCAACTTTAGAGAGAGCGAAGAGAAGCGAATGTTGTTCGTCGGAGAAATAGCCGAAGTCGCGCGCGTTCAAAAAATGATTCAAGACCTACATATTCCGCATACCGTGTTAGGAACGATACAAGGTTCTGATAAACTGGAAAGTGCTCCGAACGAAGCTTATGTCGGCAGTTTGCGCGATTTGAAAAAGTTGGTACTGACACTGCAAGTGAATGAAGTCTTGTTTTGCTTGAAGGATGTGCAAGTGGAAGAGATGATTACGGCGATGGCCGAATTAAAAGGGATCTGCAGTTTTAAAGTGTTGGCAGAAAACGGAACGGCGATTGTCGGTAGTAATAGCAAGGAAACGGCTGGCGATACTTATTTGTGGGATCAACGCTTCTCTTTACATAATACCTTCGCCAAGCGCAATAAACGACTTTTTGATGTATTGTTTAGTGTGGTAATCCTAAGCTGTTTCTTCGTCCCAATCTTCGCCATTGTACTATGGGACAAACAGCAGCGAACAAAGCTTTGGCGTGGGTTATGGACGGTTATTCAAGGACGAGCTACCTGGTTTGGCACGTTAGCGGATCAACGCATGCTGTTGAAAGAAGAGGGACTGCAATTGAAGGAAGGGGTATTTCCGGTCTGGAATAGTTCATTCGCTCCGCAAGAGGCTTGGTTGGTTAGACGACTTCTTAAAGAGTACGTTCAAAATTATCGTGTGAAAATGGATTTTCGCCTTGCGAAAGCTTTGCTTTTAGCACGATTTTATCCTAAATTTGAAAAAAAATGAGCATGAAAAAAATAATCTTTGGTATCGTTGTGCTATTGACCGTGGTAATAGGTTTGTATTCTTTCAAGCCTATGCAAAGTCGCCCGATGAACGGGGAAAAGGCTCCTAATCTGATTTTTAAAAATCCAGAAGGGAAGATCATGGCACTTTCAGAACTGAAAGGTAAAATCGTTATGATTGATTTCTGGGCTAGCTGGTGCGGGCCATGCCGTCGTGCAAATCCTTTTGTAGTGGATATGTACAAAAAATACCATACTAAAAAATTCAAGGGTGGTGATGGCTTCGAAATTTATAGTGTGTCATTAGATAAAGATGTAAACGCATGGAAAGCGGCTATCGCGAATGATGGATTGACATGGCCTTATCACGTAAGTGATTTAAAAGGCTGGGGTAGCGAAGCGGGCAGAATGTATGGCATTGAATCTATTCCGCAATGTTATTTAATCGACGGAGAAGGCACTATTATCGGAGCGGGGATGCGTCCTGAAAATGTGGCTGAAGAATTGAATCGTCGCTTGAAATAATCTATTAAAAAAGTTTTTTGAACAGATGGCCGGTATATCCGGCCATTCCTGTTAATAGACCTGCCATCAATGGGCCAATCGCCAAGAAAAGATAGGGATGTTTAGTTTTTATGAAAAGCGAAGAAAGTCGGCTCGCTAAGATGTGATCGTTATTGTAGGAAAGATAAAATCCGTAGCCAACCCATAATAGAAATGAGCAGGTAAAGGGAAGCCAAAAGCTACGTGTTCCTTGACGCTTATCTACTAGTAGTCCATAAATTAAGTAGGGGATAATCATTAGCCACCAAAAGAAAAAGTATTGTAAACCCGCTTGCGTAAGTAATAGCAAAGCCGGTAATATTATCCATTCCAACCAGAAAGGACGTGCTAGATTCTGTTTGCGACTTCTGCCGGAGCTACGACCAATGCCGTTATTAACGCTCTTACCTTTGGTATATCCTAAAATCATTTGCTGAAATTTTGAATGTATAAAGCCTCTTTAAAATTGCTTGCTTTCCAAACTTGTAAGGAATGATATTTCCCTTGTTCCCATTCTTTGATTTGATTTACATAATAGGCCGAACCAGGGTTGCCACTTGCTCCGCCAGGATAGGTGCCATAGGCCTCTATCGAGCTCTTATTCATTTTTACAATCATTCGCCAAGAAGGACCAAAATCACTTCCTAGTGCGTTAACAGAATTTAATTCTCCGGCAGCAATGATATCAATCCCAAAGGCATCCAACTTCGCAATATGCTCGATTTGCGTTCTTCTAAAAGCCGACCAATTTTTACTCGCCTCATTCGCATCGTATTTTACTAGAGCGGCATCTAATGCATCCACCAAAACGCTACGTAAGGTTTCATGCTGTTTCGTTTTTTTATTGTCGATTAAGACAAAGTTCGAGTCCGTTAAGTGTAGACGCAATACAACATCCTTTTTAGGGTAATCGATCTCTTTGTTCTGCTGTTTGAAATCATCCTCATAAATGCGTTTTACAATTTCTTCATACCAAAACTTTGTTAAAGCAGTAAAGGGATTGTTGTTGGTGTTTTGCAGGTTCCACGTATGAAATAATTCCTTTAATAGGCCTTCATGTCCTTTACGTGCCAAGGCATGATCAAAAACAGCTTCGTCAGCAAATGCTTTTTGGCAAACGATTTTAAGGTCTTTGAACCAAAGATTATATGCGTCGTTTTGCAATTGCATCATTTCAGGTAGATTGAAAGATACTTTACTGCTTAGAAATTCTTGAATTCGCAAGGCTCGATAATTATGAAAGTCGCCTGTATAGAAATAAGGATATAAAACCTCGGTGGGTTGTTGATTTGCACTCGTAACGAAGCCGCAAGCGGGGTTTAAGAGGTGCGGATTTTCATCAAATGGGATATACAATTGCAATAATTTGCTCGTGTCGGCAGCTTGGATAAACTTGCCTTCGTCTTGATGAAGAATCTGAAAACGCCCTTGTTGTTGTATGCTGATGTCGCCACGGCGTGAAGCGAAGACAAAGTTTTGGGCCGGGCATTGAAATTGTTTCAACGCCTCTTGAAATTCGGAATAGTCACTTGCGTGGTTGACTAAATAAAAAGAGGCGACTTCATTACTTGCTTGCATTCCCATCCAACGGATGGCGATATTGCTTGGCATGCCCGTTTCATGGAAGTTTTTATCATAGAATAGCCTGCCAAAAGCAGTTTGGTAGACAGTATCTATAAATGCTTTGTGCCCTTTAATTGCAATCGTATCGAATGAGATTTTGGTATCCACCCATTTGCCTTGCAGTTTGTATTTCTTTTGTGAAGCGTCTTTAAATTCAATTTTATACCAGTCGCGTACATCTCTTTCGGAGTTGGTGAGGCTCCATGCGATGGAATCGTTAAAACCTAATATGATGCCCGGTAGGCCGGGTAAAGTAGCACCGGAAGTAGAGTGGCCGGAGACGTTTAATTGGACCTCATACCAAAGGGAAGGTAGGGAGAGATGAAGGTGCGGGTCGCCGCAGAGTATGACGCTACTATCGGTTGTTTTGGAGGGACCGATCGCCCAGTTATTGCTTCCGTTAGCGGCTTCTACTTGATGTGGTGAGGTGGCGCTGATGGAAAGCGGACTGAATTGATTGCTATGGCGAGTAGAGGTAGGTAGTTCTTCTGGGTTGTTGGAGTTAAATTGAAGGTCTTCTGTTTCTATTGGTGGAATTATCAAATTCAAGTGTAGGGTTGGATGCCAATAGTGTGCTTGATCATTGCGAACGATGGCAGGCGAGTAGCTTGGAAAGTCGGGGAATAGCTGTCTGAAGAGGGTGATGCCGAAGCTTTGTAGGGCGTTTGTATTGGAGAGGTCATTGGAATAGCCGCTGAGGTCGTCGGCCATGTATTTGAGCATGAGCAGTGATTTGTAGACGCTCCAGGGCTCTGGCTGGTAGTTAAGGAGTTTAAATTCGATGGGATAGTCTTTATAGGAGAGGGTTTGGATATAGGCGTTGACCCCATCGGAATAGGCTTGTAGCATCATGGCGCTGTTACTGTCAGAGAGTACGAGAGCGAGGCTATTGCGGGCGGCGTTTGCGATGCCTTTGCGGCGCTGTTTGCGGTCGAATTCGAGCGTTTTCGGTCCGAGGATTTCAGAGATTCTGCCGGCGGCGGCGCGTGTTTGAATATCCATTTGCCAAAGGCGATCTTGGGCGGTGAGATAGCCTTGTAGGAAATAGGCGTCGTGATCGATTTGTGCTAGGATATGCGGATGACGTTGTGCGTCGAAGAGGACGGTGGCGCTATCTTGCAGCTGCGGGAAATGTAAGAGAGGGGATTGATTGGGAGAATGGGTGTTTTCAGCTTGTTGGAGTAGGCCGTGGAAGGGGTCGAGTACTTTTCCGAGAGGTGGAAGGGAAAGGAAGGTATTGCTTAAAAAAATTAAAAGCGCCGTGAGTAGGGAAGAAGTGACTAAAAATGCGTATTTTTGTCGAGTAGAAAGGCGCATAGTACCAGTGTTTAGCTTCTTGAAATTAAAGATTTTCGCTTTATTTTAAAATAAAAGTGAAAAAGTTTGTTTTTAAGAGAAGAATTTTGGATATTTGCGCTCCCGATAATAAAATAAAGCCTTTAAGTATCATGGCACGAGTATGTGACTTAACCGGAAAGCGACCAATGTATGGACACAATGTGTCGCACTCCAATATCAAGACGAAGCGTCGTTTCTTGCCGAATTTGCAACGCAAGAAGTTCTTCGTTCCTGAATTCAATCAATGGATCGAATTGCGCGTATCTGCAGCAGCTATCCGTAACATTAACAAAAAAGGTATTTACCAGTACTTGAAGGAAATTCAAGAAAAGGAAATGCGCTAATCTAAAATCTATACACGATTATGGCAAAGAAAGGAAATCGCGTTCAAGTTATCTTAGAATGCAGCGAACATAAGTCAAGTGGAGCAGCGGGTACAAGCCGTTACATCACCACTAAGAACAAGAAAAATAACCCTGAGCGTATTGAATTGCGTAAATTCAATGCAATCTTGCGTAAGTACACCATTCATAAAGAAATTAAATAAACAGTAGTATGGCTAAGCAAGCAAAAACCGCAATTAAGGCCAAAGGTTCGATTGATCCGAATGCCAAGGCCTACACTAAAGTTATCAAGTGTGAACGTTCACCTAAGTCTGGTGCTTATGTGTTCAAAGAAGCTATGGTTCACAAAGACAACCTAGCTGATCACTTAAAAGGATAAGTTAAAAAAAGGCCTCGCAAATTGCGAGGCCTTTTTTAATGAATAATGTAGGAATGAATAATGAATAAATGAATAATCGAACTCCGATTATTATTTAGTGGGTTTCGTGAGACACGCAACGGGGCGGTGTCCCCAATTATTAATTATTCGTTATACATTTTTTATTTTCAAATAAAGCCCTGCTGGCTAGCAGGGCGGCTTGCTAATAGAAATAAATGCAGGGACAAAATTTCAAACCCTGCCGCATGGCGGGGTGATATTTTAATTTTATCAGATTTCATTAGATACGTAATCTTGCGTTGATTTGCAACGAACAGATTCCTCACTGCGTTCGGAATCTCTATGAACAGCAATTCATAAGCTAATCGAACTCCGATTTTTAATTTAGTGCTTTTCGAATCACCAATCGTAATAAAGCCCTGCTGAATAGCAGGGCGGCATGCTAATAGAAATAAATTTTCAGGACATGATTTTAAACCCTGCTGCAGGGCAGGGTGATATTTTAATTTTATCAGATTTCATTAGATACGTAATCTTGCGTTGAAGGCGGCGATCTCTTCTGGCGAGATACCTAGTACTTCGGCGATTTTCGACATTTTAGCATAGGTGATGTCTGTGTCACCTTGTTCGATTTTAGAATAAGCACTTTGTGTAATCCCGAGTTCAGTGGCCATATGTGCTTGGGTGAAGTTTTTCAACTCACGCAATTTTTTGATTTTCTGACCGATTAAAGAGGAGGCTAATTCCATGTTGCTGATTCTACCAAAATTAATAAAAGCTTCGGATTGGTTATAAATAATTCTCAAATGGAATAATGTATAATATGATTTATAGATAGGCATAAATGCCTATAGTTAAATTTGTAACAATCAAAAAATTAAAAATGAAACGAATTTTATTCTTTGCTTTTTTATTGCTAAGCCTAGTAAGTAGTGCCTTGGCGCAAGTGCCTTCATACGTACCAGTCAACGGCCTTGTAGGCTGGTGGCCGTTTAATGGCAATGCCAATGATGAAAGTGGGAATGGGAATCATGCATTACTTTCTAACACAGGTTATCCGTTTCCATTGGCAATGGACAGAAATAACATAGCAAATAGTGCATACACATTTAGCTCGCCTCATGTTTTAAATGGGGTTTATTTGTATATTTCCAATCCAGCAAGTGTTGCGAATTTTGGCACTAATTCATATACAATTTCTGTATGGTTCCGTACTGCAGCAAATTTTGGCGTAAGTACCAATTTGCCAATGTTATATTTTGGGGCAAATGGTTCAATAAACACCAGTTGGTATTTAGGTGCATATGTAAATAGTATGCTTACAGGTGTAACAAGTGGTACTTATAACTATGTTGTTGCTAGTTCAAATACAGTTGCTGACACATCTTGGCATAATGCAGTTTGGTTGCGTGATGTTGCTATGAATGAGTATCGTATTTATTTAGATGGTGTCAAGCTATCGACTAATAATTATGGAGCATTTATTGAGAATATTATAGGTTCGGGTAATTCTCAAATATATGTTGGTGCGAACCCTTATGGAAACCCATTTTATGGTGATATTGACGATATTGGTATTTGGCATCGCGTTTTATCTGACAAAGAAATTTTAGCCTTGTACTCAGGATTAACAAATGCAGAATTACTTTCAAACAATTCGGGATTTAAGTATACTGTTTCTGATGATAAACTTAATTTATTTAATATAGAAATTCCTTGTTCATACAGCATTTATAGTAGCGATGGTTGTTTGATTAAGAATGGTTTATTAGAACAAGGCAATAATACAATTAATTTGAATCATTTAGTTTCAGGCTTATATCTTATGAAATGTATGAATACCACAATAAAATTTATTAAATAAGTAATATGAAAAAAATATTGTATTTTTTTTTATGTCTATCATTAATCAAATTTGCTGAGGCGCAAACATTGCCAAGTTATGTTCCTAATTCAGGTCTTGTAGGATGGTGGCCCTTTAATGGTAATTCGAATGATGAGAGCGGGAATGGGAATAATGCGCAGCTAAATAATTCCTTATGGCCCTTACCATTAGGGATAGATAGGAATGGTATTTCGAATCATAGTTATACATACAGTAGTCCTCATGTATTAAATGGAATTTATTTAGCAATGAATAATTCTCAACAGATAGCAAATTTTGGAATTTCTTCCTTCACTGTATCTGTTTGGTTTCGGACGACGGCTAATTTTGGAGTAAGCACAAATTTACCAATCCTTTACTATGGTTCATATAATTCTAATGCCACAGTTTGGTATTTGGGCGATGGGCCTATGGGTTTATTAAGAGCCGTGTCTTCAGGGGTTTATAATTATGGTACTCAATCATCTATCGCTATTAGTGATGGGAATTGGCATCAAGCTATTTATTCGCGGGATATAGCTAACACTACATATAATTTATATTTGGACGGACAGCTGGCTTCTTCAAATAACTATGGGGCTTTTACTGAAAATATTATTGGTTCAGGAACATCGAAATTGTATGTTGGATCCGACCCTTACGGCAACACATTTTATGGTGATATAGACGACATCGGTATTTGGAACCGTGCACTTACGTCAGCGGAGATTACAGCTTTGTATCAAAGCGGTCAGCCTTGCACGGTGACACATACTACCTCATTGAACCTATGCCGCAGAGATAGTACCTTATGGAACGGACAATACTATTCCCGTACAGGCGCAGACACCGTACACCTCACAAGCCATCGCGGTTGTGATTCAATAGACATCCTCAACCTAAATGTTTATCCATTGTACTATACCGTTATCACACAGTATTTCTGTAAAGGAAAAAGTTTTGTCTTCAATGGTCAAACGATCAGTACCGCAGGCACCTATTATTTCCATTATACGAGTGCAACAGGATGTGATAGCACCGTTCGTTTGCGTGCATTATATCGTGCCGCTATTCCGATAACGTATGTTACATTACCTGTATGTGTTGGCTCTAATTTAGTATATGGTGGCCAAACATTTACGGCGGCAGGAATCTATAAAGTAACCTTACAAGGGTATAGCGCCTGTGATTCTGTAATTCAACTTACATTAGTAAAACGGAGTAAGACCTATTCTAAAGTAACCATCTATCGCTGTCCGAATGATAGCGTACAATATTATGGTAAATACTATAAAGCAAATGGCGTACATACTGTCATTCTATTAAATCGCTATGGTTGTGATAGCGTTGTCACCCTGAATGTATTAACACGCCCAAGTTCGTATTTCGTTCAAACCAATTATATCTGCCAAGGCGATAGCCTATTGTATCAAGGGGTTTATTATAAACAAAGCGGCACCTACTTTATTCATCTAAGGAACCGCTACGGCTGCGATAGCACCGTACGTCTTCGCTTATTGTATAACAATTCTAGTAGCTTAACAACTGTTACGCTCTGTCAGGCACAAACGTATATGTGGAACGGGATGACCTATACTTGGAATATGCCAGGTACTTATGTTCGTCACTTTACCAATTATAAAGGTTGCGATAGTACAGCGACGTTGAAAATTTATAAAGGCAATTGCAAACTATCTGGCGAAGCAATCGGAACAACTGTCACTACAACCGAAAATGTGAATGACGAAACGGCGACACCAACGGCATTAGAGGTTACCCATAATTTCGAAATGAGTATCTATCCAAATCCAAATACGGGTCGATTTATCTTGGAAAATAATTGCACGACATGTAAGCAAATGCAAGTTGAGATTAGGTCGCTCGATGGCAAATTGTTGTATGCACAAAATGAAGACAATAGCACGGGTAAGATTAATATTGACCTACCTCTCGATGCCGGTATGTATTGGGTGAAGATGAGTAATGTGAAAGAAGGGTTTAGTGAGGTGAGGAAATTTGTAATTGAGAACTAACCTTTCGCAATTATGAATTAGGAATTAAGAATTGGGGTTTGGTTCCGAAAGTAATTGAACTCCGATTTTTATTTGAAGTAGTGTTCGAAGGCGCGAAGGCGGAAAGACAATAAGTTTTTATTTAGCAAAGGATTCCTTTTTTGCTTTGAGTCTTCCCACAGCAATTTAAAAGCTAATCGAACTCCGATTATTAGTTGAAGAAGTGTTCGAAGACACAAAGGGCGAAAGACTCGAAGTTTTTATTTAGCAAAGGATTCCTTTTTTGCTTTGAGTCTTCCCACAGCAATTTAAAAGCTAATCGAACTCCGATTATTAGTTGAAGAAGTGTTCGAAGACACGAAGGGCTAAAGACTCGAAGTTTTTATTTAGCAAAGGATTTCTTTTTTGCTTTGAGTCTTCCCACAGCAATTTAAAAGCTAATCGAACTCCGATTTTTAATTTAGTGCGATTCGTGAGACACGAATCGGAGCGGGTTAGGGTTAATGGTGAAGGGTGATTCCGATACAATCGGGAGTGAATAGTGAATAGTGAATAATTCCCTTTTCCCTTTTTATCATTCACCACTTACTTTTCTCCCATTAAAATAAATACGATCTCTCCTTTTGGGGGGTGATTTTCGTAATAGACTTTGAGCTCCGTTAGGGGGCCGCGTTTGTTTTCTTCAAAATGCTTGGTGAGCTCACGGCTCACGGCAGCGATGCGTTCCGGACCAGCGAATTCGATAAACTCATCAATGAGCTTTACCAGGCGGTGCGGACTTTCATACATCACTACGCTGCAATCAGATTGGCTGATTGCTTTAATGCGTGTTTGTCTTCCTTTCTTATGCGGCAAAAAGCCTTCAAAGGTAAATCGGTCGGTGGGAAATCCTGTAGCAACTAATGCGGGGATCAGTGCAGTAGCGCCAGGGAGGCAAACTACTTTAACACCCGCCACATGGCAGGCACGGATTAATAAAAAAGCAGCATCGGAAATACCCGGTGTGCCCGCATCACTAATCATCGCCATTTTTTCTCCTGCCGACAAACGCTCGACCAACTGCTGCGTAACCTTATGTTCGTTGTGTTGGTGATAGGCCTGTAGCGGGCGCGTGATTTCGTAATGCTTCAATAAATAGGAGCTAGTGCGCGTGTCTTCACATAGAATGGTGTCGACTTCCTTCAGCACCTTTAAGGCGCGCAAGGTGATATCCTCCAAGTTGCCGATAGGCGTTGGAACGATATAAAGCGTTGCCGGCTCCATTTTTTAGATTCCTGCTCCTGAAAGCGTGAATTCGAAGTATTCCATTACTGGATTCGCCAAAAGTTGCTTACAAGCTGCTTGCGTCTTTGCATTTGCCTCTTGTGCATCTTTAGCATCGATTTCTAATTGGATATGTTTACCGATACGCACATTCTTCACATTGGTAAAGTTCATGTTCTTCAAGCCATTCAAAACGGCTTTACCTTGTGGGTCTAACAACTCTTTCAAAGGCATTACTTTGATGTCGGCGATAAATTTCATATTAATTCGTATTGTTTTCTTCTAATGTAGGTTTGTTCTGAAGCGCCGATAATCCGATGTATAATACAAGGATAATCGGTCCTGCCGCATATTTTAATAAGAATGTTGCAGCAATGGATAAGACAATCAGCAATAAACGGATTTCATTACCTGCAATTGTCCATTTTACTGGCTTCAAATTCATCATAGGTATTTTAGACGTCATCAACCAAGCAAGGGCAATAATGATAAGATTTAAAATCCAAGGGCGTAAAATCCATTCGTTGATTACCGGGTTATTCATGAACAAGGTCATTGGTAGACATGCTACTGTTAAGCCCATCATTGGAATGGGTAGTCCATAAAAACGACCATCCGCAGGAGGTGTTGAAATGTTGTATCTGGCTAGGCGCCAAGCACCCGCTATCGGTAATAATAAGGCGATGGCAAACCAAGCATTACTAGTGCCAATGGCATTATCTTTCAATTGATACGCATAGGCCAATAATTGATACATCATCAACCCGGGTACAACTCCGAACGTAACGACATCCGCTAAGGAATCTAACTGTCCGCCCATCGGCGATTTTGCGTTGAGTAGTTTGGCCGCGAAGCCATCTAAGAAATCGAGGAGGGCGGCTACGAAAACGAGTAAGCAAGCTAGATGTATCTTTTCTCCAAAAAGTAGGATAATCGCGTATACGCCACAAAACAAATTCCCCATCGTGATTAGATTAGGGATTTGTTGAATAATACGTTGGGTCCAGCTCATTTTCATTGTGGCGAAATTACGTTCTTTTTCCGTTGTTTTCGAACTCTTCTTTCCACAATTAATGTGCAAAGATCTCTTGTGCCATTCGCATAGCTGCTTGTAGCGCTTCTTCGTTCAAGCCTAATGCAATCTTTTGATCCTGAAAATAGCTGATCATCCGTTCTGTCGGCATATTGCCCGTAAGCACATCTGCAGCCATCGGGCATCCACCGATACCTTTCAAGGCGCCATCAAAACGACGACAGCCGGCTGAATAGGCTGCTGCTACTTTTTCTTCCCAGGTATGCGGTGTCGTATGTAAGTGCGCGCCAATCTCCATCTTTGGAAAGGCAGGTATCAAGGTGCGGAAAAGATAATCGATATTCTCCGGTGTCGAACAGCCAATTGTATCGGAAAGGGCTACTACAGGGATGTCTAGGCTACTCATTTTATCCACCCATTCTGCGGCTAATTCCGGAGAATAAGCGTCGCCATAGGGATTGCCGAAGCCCATTGAAATATAGACCACTGCTTTTTTATTGTTTTTGATACAAAGCGCTTGCAGCTGCTTGACGGTATCCAAGGACTGTTCCATCGTAGAATTGGTATTACGTAGCTGGAAAGTCGGACTGATACTAAACGGAAAACCTACGTATTCGATGCGTTCATATTGGCAAGCATTTTCAACGCCGCGTATGTTTGCTACGATAGCTAAGAGCTTGGTTTTTTCGGCTTCCGGCAGCTCCGCCAATACTTCAGCAGTATCCGCCAACTGTGGAATCGCCTTTGGGGAGACAAAACTTCCGAAGTCGAGGGTATCGAAACCCACCTTTAGTAACTGCGAAAGGTAGGCCACTTTTTGTTCGGTAGGAATGTGTGTATTCCATCCTTGCATCGCGTCGCGCGGACATTCAACGAGTTTAATCATTTTGCAAAGTTAGTACAAAAGGATTGCGTTTGCTTTTGTATTTTAGCAGTCCAATTGTACAGAAATGGAATTTAGAAAGATTAATAAGATTTTGATTGCCAACCGTGGCGAAATCGCTATTCGAGTGATGCGCACGGCGAAAGAGATGGGTATTAAAACGGTCGCTGTCTATTCTACGGCAGACAGAACGGCTTTGCATACGCGTTATGCGGACGAAGCGGTTTGTATCGGTGATCCGCCGAGCAATCAATCGTATTTGCTTGGGGATAAAATCATCGCTGTGGCGAAAGAATTAGGTGCGGATGCGATTCACCCTGGGTATGGCTTCTTGAG
This sequence comes from Chitinophagales bacterium, assembly GCA_947452995.1. Taxonomy (GTDB): domain Bacteria; phylum Bacteroidota; class Bacteroidia; order Chitinophagales; family CAIODY01; genus JAHEYX01. The sequence goes on along the minus strand of CANGEV010000001.1, from coordinate 303,408 downwards.
TGAGAATGCTGATTTTTCTGCTGCGGTAGAAGCTGCGGGCTTGGTATTTATTGGTCCTTCTGCAGAAAGCATCCGTCAGATGGGCAGCAAGATAGCAGCGAAAGAGACGGCGAAGAAACACAATATCCCTTTGGTGCCCGGAACAGAGAAGGCGATACAATCGTTGGAAGAGGCTACGAGCATTGCGAACGCGATCGGTTATCCGATTTTGATCAAGGCGAGTGCTGGGGGTGGCGGAAAGGGTATGCGTGTGGTGAACGAGGCGAAAGATTTGCAAGAGCAGATTGAAATGGCGCAGAGCGAGGCGAAGAGTGCTTTTGGGGATGCGAGTGTCTTTATTGAGAAATACATTGCGGCGCCTCGTCATATTGAGATCCAGGTGATGGCTGATAAGCACGGCAATGCGGTTTATTTATTTGAAAGGGAATGTAGTATTCAACGCCGTCATCAGAAGTTGGTAGAAGAGGCGCCTTCGGCTTGTTTGACGCCAGCAGTGCGTCAGGCGATGGGGGAATGTGCGGTGCGTGTAGCTTTGGCTTGTAACTATAGCGGCGCGGGTACGGTAGAGTTTTTGGTGGATGAAAAGCTGAATTTTTACTTTTTAGAGATGAATACCCGTTTGCAGGTAGAGCATCCGGTGACGGAGATTATTGTGGGGAAAGATTTGGTGGCGGAGCAGATAAAAGTTGCTCAGAATGAGAAGCTTAGCTACAGTCAGTTAGATCTTCACATGAACGGTCATGCGATTGAGTTGCGTGTTTGTGCGGAGGATCCGATGAATAACTTCTTGCCAGATATTGGGACATTGACTATGTACCGCAAGCCGCAAGGGACGGGGGTACGTGTAGATGATGCGTATGAGGAAGGGATGGCTATTCCTATTTACTATGACCCGATGATTGCGAAGTTGATCGTTCATGCGCCTACGCGTGAGATGGCCATGGATAGAATGATTCGTGCGATCGATGAATATAAGGTGAATGGCATTCAGACCACCCTGGCTTTCGGGAAGTGGGTGATGCAGCACGAGGCCTTTAGAAGAGGGGCTATAGATACTGGTTTTATCGGAAAGTATTTTAAGCCGGAGCAATTGAAGGTGGAGGATGAGGGAGAGGCGCTTGTTGCGGCTTTGCTTGGCGGAATGAGTTTTGAAAACAATGTAAATACTTCGAAATCAGCTAGTAGTAATTCTGAAATGCGTGTTGAAGCGGGGATAGGCAGTGCTGCGTGGGAGAAAAGGAAAGGTTTACGTTAAAAAAAATGAAAAAGATTCGTGTAAAAATTTGGAGATGTTGAAAAAGTAGCTTACTTTTGCACTCCATTTGTGAACACTTCGCAAACAAATAATTCGACTTATTTATGCCAGTAAAAATTCGCTTACAGCGCTTCGGAAGAAAAAAACGCCCATTCTATCATGTAGTAGTTGCGGATAGTCGCAGTCCTCGTGATGGTAAGTTTATTGAGAAATTAGGATCTTACAATCCTGTAACTGTTCCTGCAACAATCGACATTAATGTTGATCGCGCGGTTGAGTGGTTGAACAATGGTGCGCAGCCTACCGATACAGCTGAGCGTATTTTGTCATACACCGGTGTATTGTACAAACGTCACTTATTGCGTGGTGTTACTAAAGGCGTAGTTCCTGCAGATCAAGTAGAAGTGAAGTGGAATACCTTCATGGAAGCTGCAAATGCAAAGACAGCTATGAAGCGTGATGCTCACCAAGCTAAATTGGCTGATGCACAGCGTGCAGCTAAGACTCCAGTAGCGAAGCCAGCTCCAGCACCAGTTGCTGAAGAGGCTGCTCCTGAAGCTCCAGCAGCTGAAGAAGCTCCAGCAGCAGAATAAATTTTTAAGAATTGATAAAGAAAAGGCGGTGGATATTCTACCGCCTTTTTCTATTAAATAAATAGCACGGATATGGCTGCCAAAAAAATAACGTATATCGAAGTTGGAAAGGTGGGAGGCGCCCACAAATTGAGTGGTTCGTTTTACGTACACCTCAACGACGGCGTCCTTTATAAAAAGAAGGCGATTACCTCCCTTATGATAGGAAAGGAGGAACAGGGCGCATTACCATTTTTTGTGAAAGAGTGGCGCGATACCCGTGAGGACGAGGTTTTGGTGAGTTTGGAGGAGATTGCCACGCGAGAGGAAGCACGCCAGAAACAAGGGTTAAAAGTATTTGTAAGTAGTGCTTGCGTAGAGATAGACGAAGAGGCCTTGGCGCCTAAGTGGGTAGGGTATGCCGTAGTGGAAGAAAATGGCTTTGTGCATGGTAAGGTGAGCGACGTGAAAGCCTTACCAGGACAGGATTTGATAGAATTTAACTCGGGTGAAGTGAAGGGCGTTTTATTGCCGATTCACCCAGATACCGTTCCGGATGTGGACGATAAACTACGTAGAATTACGGTAGTCCTTCCTGAAGGACTCGTAGACCTATATAGAGAATAGTACGCATCATTTTACACGTTTATACGGATAGTTTGGGGCCTTGCGATGGGCTATGTTTGTATCACAATCGATAACAATCAAAACCAAACCATCATGAAAACATTATCTACCTTTTTAGCTTCAACTTCGAAAGTTGTTACTCCTTTATTAATTGCAGGCATGATGAGTGCTGGTCCGATCGCTGTTGGTCAGAGTATCGACGATGAGTTTGGAACAGGCTCTACTATTTCTAACAATTGGAAAGAAATTGGGAATGTCGAGGGATGGGGTGTTAGTCATTTGAAATTGGCCGATGCGAATACGACTGTTGCAGGTAAATTGGCCTTGAAGCCAAGTACTTCAATGTGGTATAACGATTATATGGCACCTTTCTATTTTCAGCAAGTAACAGGAGATTTTGTTTTCACTACGCTTGTAACGTTCAGCGGCGCCAACGGTACATCAGGAATCAATGCTAATTCGCATTATTCTTTAGGTGGTTTGATGTTGCGTATGCCAAAGAGCTTTACTAACGGAGCGAGTGGATGGAGTGCTGGTCATGAAAACTATATCAGCATCATGGCTGGATATGGTGATAATTTTGGTCCTTGTAACCCAGGTGCTGGAACGCACATCATGGTGAACAATACCGTGAATGGGGTAAGTAATATGTGTCAGACACTAGGCGCTGGTACTACTTTAGAATTGCGTATTGCACGTATTGGCAATGCGGTTATTTTGATGAGTCGCGTGCCGGGAGGTACTTGGAATGTGATCCATCGTGAGAATCGTGCTGATTTCCCAGCGCAGATGCAGATTGGTTTTGCGTGTATGAGTGATTTGGATAAAGCGTATACTTATAATACCGTTTTTGCAAACAGTCATGTTTTGGATGCGAATTTAAGTCCTGATCCTAGTTCGAATTTCATGCAAGGTTTCAATCCGGATTTATTAGCGGCATTTGATTATGGTAAATTTAATACTGCTACAGTACCTTCGAATTTGGCTGGTGTTGATTTAGTGAACGTGGCTTCTGATAATGATTTGTTGAGCTTTTTATCTTTCAACGTAACATTAGGTGGTAACGGAGGAAACGGTGGTAACGGAGGCGGAAGTGGTTCGACAGGTGTTTCTGAAATTGCTTCAGCGAATGCGATGCAAGTGATGCCAACTTTAGCAAATGATCAGTTTAAAGTAAGTGCGGAGAAAGGTCTTATGGGCGATGTATACGTGATAGATGCTTTAGGACGTGTTCAGTACCATGCGGTAATGCACGGCGAGTTGAATGTGGTGATTGATTGTGCTGCTTGGAACAGTGGAATCTACTTTGTAAAATATAATAACGCGACACAGCGTTTGGTAAAGGAATAGTTTGATTAATTTCGGTTTGGTAAGAATCCCTTTCATAGTGATATGAAGGGGATTTTTTTATTGGTGGTCGGTGAGACGGAAGGGAGTTTTGAAAGTTGCCTTGATTTGTTTTAATGGCATGTTTTCCACTCCTTTTTACTTGCAATTACTTGCAATCAGATTGCTGTTTTCTGTTTGCAGGTTGTTAACATTTTTTGTATATTTATGTCTATTTTTTAGGTCAAAATTTTCTTGATGAAGATATTTTACAAAATTTTATTTGTTTTTGGTTTTTTACAAATGATAATCGCTTTCAATTCTGAATTGAAGGCGGCTTGTCCTTTTACCATTACATTGAATGGAGGGAGTGTAGTAAGTACACGTGTAAATCCATTTTTAGTTTGTCGTTATAATACGGTGCAATTAACGGCCTCTACTAATAATAGTAATTATAATTGGGGAATTTTGTCTGCTTCATCTAATAATACTATTAATATTAATATCAATAATTCATTTGGTTCGCCCTTTAATTCCATTGATTCATTTGTGGTTACAGATAATTGTGGACCGGGAAATGGTACGGAAAGTGTTACGATTTATTTTAAAGTATTTGATGTAAAGGTTAATCCAACTAGTGGAGTAGTGTGCCTACCTGGAGGATCTGTTAATTTCAATGCTTCTGTTACAAGCGGTTTTTCTAATCCTATCTATGCATGGAGTCCGTCGACTGGTTTGTCTTCAAATTCTTCAGCGTCTGTCACTGCAAGTCCATCAGCCAATACAACGTATCAAGTTATAGCTAGTAGTAGTGGTTGTGCTGATACAACTTCAGTGTCAGTCACTACTTCCAATAAGCCAACCGCGTCTTTCACATATTCTCCTGCAAGTCCTATTTGCTCTGGGACAAATGTTAGTTTTACGAATACATCTATTGGTACAGGCTTAACTTATAGTTGGAATTTTGGAGATGGAACACCCACAAAAACAAGTACCAATCCAAGTCATGTTTTTAGCGTAGCAGCTGGGGCAGGTAATCAAACTTATAACATTACATTAACGATCACAAATGCTGCAGGTTGTACATCTGTTTTTACTGCACCAATCACTGTTTGGGAAGCACCGAGTGCAATTCTTATGCCACTTCAAGATAATTGTTTGCAAGCTGGTTCTTCTGCTAATTACCAACTAGATATTTACAATTTAACCCCACCTGCGGGCGTTTCCAATTTTTCAATTAATTGGGGCGATGGGAACTCTAATGTTGTGAATCCCGTTCCTCAATATGGTGATATTATTTCGCATAATTACTCTACTATGGGTAATTTCATTGTAACCTTGACAACTTCTAATGCTGCAGGTTGTACTACCATAGTTAAGGATACATTTTTTAATGGTTCAAATCCAAGTGTTGGTATTGCTAATCCAGGTAACACCTCTGGCTGTTATCCAAATTCGAGTTATTTCACTTTTCCGCTTTCTGGAATGGGGACCAATCCTCCGGGTACTGTTTATGATTTTTATGTGAATGATGGATCAAGCAATATTGCAGGTGGGATTCCGACTATTAGCTGGGCTCCTCCTGCAGCACCACCTACTGGAGCCAACTTTTCTATAACGCAAACTATCGTGAATGGTGTTGTGCAAACTTTTTTCAATTATCACTTTTTAAAAAGTTCATGTGGTACCACTTCTGATTTGTTTGCTAATTCTTTTAAAATAACACTTATCGCAAGAAATCCTTGTGGAATTAGTCAGTCATCTGTTACCCCTATTTATATCAATGAAGCACCGCAGGCAGCGTTCAAAGCTTCGGATACTTTGATCTGTGTGGGGTCTTCAATTACGTTTACAAGTACCACCATAGCTGGGCAAATTATCACACCCTCTGCTTCAGGATTTGGCTCTGTGTGTTCTAGCACCTTCAATGCTTTTTGGAATGTTAGTCCTAGTTTGGGTGTATCATTGATAAGTGGTGTTTATGGGTTTTATTCAGCGATTTCAGGTTCCAATGCTATTACATGTCAATTTAATCAGCCAGGTACATTTACTGTTCGTTTGATAACGCGAAATGCCTGTTTTCAAAACGATACAGCCTTAAGAGTGATTTGTGTTGTCCCTCAGCCAATTCCATCTTTTATTCCTTCCATTAAAAAAGGATGTGCTCCTTTGGCGGTAAATATTCAAAACAATACAGGGCCTTCTTCCAATTGTCAGCCTATTCAATATAAATGGCGCATTCAATATTTAAGCAACCCTCCATGTGCGGTTGGATCTAATTTCAGCTTTACTAATTCCACAGATAGCACTTCTGTCGCTCCGTCATTTAATTTTGTAAGTCCAGGACGATATGTGCTTTTACTACTTGCCTCCAATAAGTGTGGAACATTTGTCAAACGCGATACAATTACAGTGAAGGATAAGCCTCAAGTAAGCCTTCCTACGAATCCTAATGTTTGTAGCGCATCTCAATTCATTGTCCCAAATGCTACAGTTCTAAATTGTGGTGAAAATGCTGTTTCATATTCTTGGGTATTTAATGTTGGTGTTCCTGCAACATCTAATTCTGCTAGTCCTGGTCCAATACAGTTCATAGGTTCCACAACACATTCAATCAATTTGACTGTTGCAAACGAGTGTGGTAGCGCCAATGCAAGCACCTCGTTTACAATGTACCCTCCTGTCAAAGTACTCGCGGGTAAGGATACTCAAATATGTCAAAATAAAAGTTTGGTATTATCTGCTCAGGTTTTGACAGGAACTAGCCCGTATGGAATCGTCTGGACTCCAGCTGCTAATTTAACAAATCCTAATTCCTTAACTACTCCAGTTAATACAACCTCGAGTGGTTCTTATATTATTAATATTGTTGACGCAAATGCTTGTATTGGCAAAGATACAGTAATCGTTAATATCAAACCTTTACCAGTTATTAATGTTGCATCACCAACGATCTGCTTAGGAAGTAACGCTACATTACTCGCCTCAGGAGCAAGTGTTTATACATGGTCTCCGACCGCAACTTTGTCTAGTGCAAGCGGTAATCCAGTGGTAGCAAGTCCTGTGTCAACCACTACATATATAGTAAGTGGATTAGATACGTTTACAAAATGTAGTAATACCCAGAATGTTGTCGTTACAGTTGTTCCAATTCCGGTGGTTTCTGTAAGTCCTTCTAATAGTATTTTATGTGTTGGAGATTCGGTTACATTAAATGCTTTTGGAGCAAGTAGTTATTCTTGGTCGCCTGCAAGCACGATCAGTTCGAATATTGGCAATAGTGTTGTGGTATTTCCAACAGCAAATACTACTTATATTGTTACAGGTACAAATGGAGCTACCAGTTGCTCTGATACAGCGCATGCAATAATTGTTGTTAAACCATTACCAAATGTTAAGGTAAATTCAGGAAGTTTGTGTGCAGGTAGTAGTATGTCATTGACAGCATTAGGAGCAAATACATATACTTGGTCACCATTTGCAACGCTTTCTTCGGGTTCTTCTCCTATCGTTGTTGCCACACCAAGTACTACAACAACCTATATTGTTACAGGAACAGATTTAAATCAATGTCAAGATACTGCTCATGCCGTTATTGTAGTAAATCCATTACCTACCTTGTTCTCGGGTAATGCGAATTTCTGTTATGGCAGTAATGTAACTTTAAATGCAAGTGGTGCGAATGTGTATAGTTGGAGCCCTAGCACTGGGCTAAATACTTCTGTAGGTGCGAGTGTGATTGCCTCTCCAAGTGTAACCACCACCTACACACTCAATGGAATGAATACTGCTACTGGTTGTTCCGCCACGCAGAATGTAGTAGTGTCTGTGAATCCATTACCTACCGTTAACATAACACCATCACCTGCGAATGGAAATATTTGTATAGGAGCCTCTGCAACATTGACTGCTAGTGGCGCAAATTCGTATGTGTGGTCACCAAATTCTGCATTAAGTTCAACTACCAACGCAACGGTTACCGCTAATCCCACACTAACCACAAGCTATGTAGTTGTTGGTACTAATTCAAATGGTTGTGTAGGGCGCGATACACAAGTCGTTACAGTTAGTCCACTTCCGGTTTTAATTCCTATTGGGGCGACCATCTGCAACGGTAGTAGCGGAACTATTTCTGTTACGGGTGCGAATACATATATTTGGACGGCAGCACCTTCCATTACTGGACCTTTAAATTCAAATAATGCGATTGTTAATTCAACGGTAACAACGAGCTATACTGTTACTGGAACTAATACGGGAACGGGCTGTACGAATACTGCCTCTGTTGTAGCAACAGTAGTGCCTTTGCCAAGCGTAACAATTAGCGGTAATAATACCATCTGTTTAGGAGATAGTACAACGCTTACCGCGAGTGGTGCCAATACCTATACATGGACTGCTGCAAATGGTTTAGCTGCTAGTACTGGAAGCATTGTTGTTGCGAAACCTACGGTTACAACCACCTATACTGTCACTGGTACGAATACTTCAACCGGCTGTTCCAAAACAGCAACTTATATCGTTACGGTGAATACCTTGCCTGTATTTAATGTTCCACCAATTTCGATTTGTAAGGGTAATTCAGGAACACTTACAGCTTCTTCTAGTACCTTGACTTATGCTTGGACTCCGACAACAGGATTAAGTGCAAGTACGGGAACTTCTGTTACAGCCTCTCCTTCTGTCACAACTACCTATCAAGTTACAGGTACAAACGCTACCACTTCTTGTAATGCCACACAATCTGTTGTGGTAACTGTAAACGCATTGCCAACGATTGTTTCGAATAACCCAACTATTTGTGCAGGCGGCTCTACTACTCTTACGGTAACGGGAGCGAATACATATGTATGGTCGCCTTCAACAGGTTTAGTAACCACAACAGGTAGTAGTATTTCTGCGAATCCTTCCACTACTACAAGCTATATTGTTACTGGTACCGATGCGAATGGCTGTATAAATAAAGATACCAGTGTTTTAACGGTGAATCCACTTCCAACGATTAGCATTCTTGGTTCAACCGCTATCTGCGCCGGAGATAGTACCTTACTTACCGCAAGCGGTGCGAATACCTATATTTGGTCGCCGGCAACAGGTTTGAGTGGAACAACGAGCGCAGCTATTTATGCGCATCCAACAACTACTACCATCTATACAGTTGTAGGAACAAATACTGTTACCGGTTGTAGCAAAAGCCAAACTATTACCGTTACTGTAAATCCATTACCTGTCGTTTCTTCATCTGCGCAAACAACATGTTTGGGAACGGCTGCAACCCTCAGTGCTACGCCATCTACAGGGATGACCTATACTTGGAGTCCTTCAACGGGATTAACGCAAAATACGGGAGCAAGTGTAAACGCGAATCCATCTACAACCACAACCTATACTGTTGTAGGTGTGAACGCAAATGGTTGTAAAGGAAGTACGAACGTTGTATTAACTGTTTTGCCTTTGCCTACTGTTAGTGTCAATAATTTAAGTATTTGCCAGAATGCTTCAGGAGTGCTCACAGCAACAGGAGCAAATACATATACATGGTCGCCTTCAACTGGACTTTCTGCAACAACCGGTAATACAGTAACTGCAAATCCTACAACAACTACGAGTTATAATGTTACAGGGACTTCAGCTGCAGGATGTACTGCTACTGCAACAGCGAACGTGACGGTATTACCTTTGCCGAATGTAACGGTAAATAACGCTACTATTTGTCCGGGAGCAACTGCAACTTTAACAGCATCAGGTGCAAATACCTATACATGGACACCTGCCACAAATCTTAATACAACAACTGGTGCTACGGTACTTGCAACCCCTACGATAACTTCTACCTATACGGTGCTTGGAACAGCCTCTAATGGCTGTAGTAAATCAACTAATGCTATCGTTACAATGAATGTATTTCCAGTATTCACAGTTCCGAATGCAAGCTATTGCAATGGTTCTGCTACCTATGCGACGCTCACTGCTTCGGTTGCTACTGGCGTTACCTATAATTGGTCGCCTACATCTACCTTAACAGCTTCTAGTGGAACTTCGGTTCAGGCCTTCCCAAGTGCGACTACGACCTATACCGTTGTTGGTACAAACGCTAATGGTTGCTCTAGTACACAAACTGCTGTTGTTACTCTTAATACACCTCCAAACGTTACCGTTAATAGTGGAAGTTTTTGTGCAGGTGGAAATATTAACCTTATCGCAAGCGGAGCCACTAATTACTCTTGGACTCCTACAAGTAATTTAAGTCCTAGCACGGGAAATAATGTTACCGCAAGTCCTGCTACCAGTACAACCTATTTGGTGACAGGAACAGATGCGAATGGTTGTAGTGATACTGCTTATGCAAATGTTATTGTGAATGCACCTCCGACCATTAATGCAAATAATGCATCTATTTGTCCGGGTGGTTCAGTTTCTATAACTGCAAGTGGTGCAAACTCCTATGCGTGGACACCTTCAACAGGACTTAATGTTACGAATGCTGCAACAGTTATTGCTTCACCTTCTATTACAACAGTATACACTATTACAGGCACTTCGGCACAAGGTTGTATTGCGACCAAGCAGATTACAGTAACCGTAAATACCAATCCTAGCTTTACTGTAAATAATGCTTCTTATTGTAGCGGATCAACTAATTATCCAACATTAACCGCTAGCGTGAGCGCTAATATGAGTTATGTTTGGAGTCCTGCAGCAGGTTTAAATCAAACGAATGGTGTTTCAGTTTTAGCTAATCCATCAATAACTACAACCTATACAGTGGTTGGGACAAATTTAACCACCAATTGTTCGAGTTCAGTAAATGCGATTGTAACTGTTAATACACCACCAACAGTTACAGTGAATAGTGGAAGTATTTGCGCGGGCTCTAGTTTAATGTTGAATGCTTCTGGTGCCAATACGTATGTATGGACGCCTAGCACTGGGTTAAACTCTACTATAAACGCTAGCGTCAATGCTAACCCTACTGTTACTACTACCTATATTGTTACAGGAACGAATACGAGCACTGGTTGTACAGATACAGCACTTGCAGTGGTTACGGTTAACGCGATACCAAACGTGATTGCCAATGGGATATCGGTTTGTCCTGGAACAAGTGCTACTTTAACAGCATCGGGTGCCAACTCATATAGTTGGACGCCAAATACAGGATTAAATACATCAAATGGAGCTACTGTGGTTGCCACTCCAACAATTGCAACCACCTATACCGTAACTGGTACTTCAATTAATGGTTGTAGTAAAAGTGATACTGCAGTAGTTAGTTTTAAGCCTGTTCCAGTTTTTACTGTCAATAATGCGAGCTATTGTAATGGTTCTTCAACTGCCGCAATTTTAACACCGTCTCCTACCACTAATTTGACCTTCACATGGAGCCCTTCTACTGGTCTGAATCAAACCACTTCATTCCCTGTTCAAGCTTCACCAAGTACTACTACCACATATAGCATTCAAGGGACAAATACCTCGACTGGATGTAGTTCTACCGCAACGGCCATTGTAACAGTTAATCCTGCCCCAGTAATTGTTGTAAATAGTCCACAGATTTGTATTGGTTCTTCGGCTACATTAAGTGCTAGCGGTGCTAATACCTATACCTGGACACCTACAACAGGCCTTTCTCCTATCTCAGGTGCTACTGTTAATGCAAATCCTACTGCGACTACTACTTATATTGTTACAGGCACAAATAGCGCAACGAATTGTAGTGCGAGTGCGACTTCAATCGTTACTGTTAATCCGTTGCCAACAATAACTATTACACCGAGCACTGCAACAATCTGTGCGGGTGGATCTGTTGGCTTAACTGCCAGTGGAGCGAATACTTATACTTGGAGTCCTACAGCAGGCTTAAATACTACAACAAGTAACGTTGTATCGGCTTCACCAATTACAAATACAAACTACACGGTCATAGGGCTGAATACAAGTACTAATTGTAGTAAAACTGCAACAGTAAGTGTAATGGTAAATCCTTTGCCTGTTGTGAGTGCGGGTCCTGATTTATTAATTTGTAATTCGTTAATCAACTATACTATTTTAGGCGCCACACCAAGTGGCGGATCGTGGAGTGGGACAGGAGCTGCCGGAACGGTGAATGGTGCGGGTGTGTTTACGCCAAGTGGTATTGGCACAAGTACACTTGTTTATTCATATACGAATCCAACTACTTTATGTACGGGCTATGACACCATGCAAATTACCACGGTACCTTTAACGATTCCAAATGCAGGTGCTGATTTTACAATTTGTGCAAACGGAGCTAGTGTAAATCTATCTCCTGTTTCTCCTCTTACAGGAACATGGAGTGGGATGGGAGTTATAAGTAATATATTCAATCCATTAAATACACCTGGTGTTGGAAATTGTAATATAGTTTATTCTATTGGCACATTGAATTGTGTTGCGACTGATACGATTGTTGCGCATGTGATTGCACCACCATCTGTTCAAGCCACACATGCTATTATTTGTCAAGGAAGTTCAGCTTCGATAAATGCAAGTGGTGCAACTTCTTATTTGTGGAGTCCTTCAACCGGCTTAAGTAATATTTCCATTGCTAATCCTGTTGTATCTCCTAATGCCACAACTACCTATACTGTTGTTGGTACTGCAGTAACGGGTTGTACGAATAGCGATACTGCTGTAGTAGTGGTGAAACCATTGCCTGTAATAACGAATACTGTGTTGACGCAAAATGCTTGTAGCGGAGTTGCAACGACGCCAGTTAGCTTGTTATCCAATCCTTCTGGAGCAACCTATACTTGGAACGTAATCTCGTCAGGTAGTGTAACTAATATTATTCCTACTAGCGGAACTGGCAATTTGCCAATCTTTACTTTTAATAATTTAACGAATCATGTAGATAGTGTTGTAATCAGTATCATTCCTTCTTTGAATGGATGTTCTGGTCCTCCGAAAAATTATGTCTATTATGTAAATCCTCTTCCCGTAATTAGTGTTACACCATCGCAAAAAGTTTGTTCAGGGGCAAATACAATTTCTTATACAGCTACGTCTAATTTGCCAAGTCCAATTGTTACTTCTTATAGTTGGGTTGCTACTGGTTCATCCATAAGCTTGAGTGGATATGTTCCTAATAATAATACGGCTACTATACCTTCTCAGTCGATCGTTAATACGTCCAACGTTTTGCAAAATGTACAATACGTCATAACTCCATCTGCGAATGGTTGTTTAGGAACTCCTATTACGCATACCCTTTATGTTGAACCAACTCCGAATGTAATTGTTTCTCCAACTTCGCAAGTTATTTGCTCTAACACATCTTCGAATACAATCTCCTTCAATTCGAATGTTACAGGTGTTACTTATGCTTGGAATTTGAATCTTGCAGCAGGTATAAGTAATTCCGGAGTTGTAATGTCTGGTGCAGCAATTATTCCTCCACAGTTATTTGTAAATAGTAGCAATAGCCCTAAAAATGCAACCTATACAACGATAGCTTCTTTAAATGATAATGGATTAATATGTAGTGGTCCACCAAGTACATCAATTGTTCAAGTTAATCCTATTCCAACAATTACAGCAAGCGCACTCGCTGATACAATCTGTAATGGGATGACTTCTAGTGTTTATTTGTATTCAACGGTGAGTCCTACAATTTATGCTTGGACTTGTGTAACATCTGGTGCCGTTACTGGTTATTCCAATAGTAGTGGTAGTACGATTGCGCAAAGCTTAACGAATGCATCTAATCTTTTACAGTATGTTACTTATAATGTAACATCCAATGCAACATTCAATGGTGTTACTTGTCCAGGTAATAACTTGTCCATTGACTTGTATGTGGTCCCTAGTCCGATTGTGAATTTTAGTTTGGCCAATGATTCACTTTGTTCTGGTATGCAAAGTAACGCAGTTTCTCTTTCGTCAACTACTCCCGATAGCTTGTTTACTTGGACCGCCTCATCAATAGGCGTTTCAGGGTATTCTGTTTCCGGTACTTCAGTAATTCCTGCGCAAACACTAATTAATACTTCTGCGACAGTTAATAATGTTGTCTATACCGCCTATGCCCATGTGTTAGGATGTACAGGACCAGCAAAAACATATATATTAAATGTAAAGCCAATCCCGCAAATAACGAATGCAAGTGCGAGTCAATCACTTTGCAGTGGCTCTAGTACAAATGCAATTAATTTAACAGCAATTCCTGCCAGTTCGACTGTTAGTTGGACATTAACTAGCGCGAATGGGCTAGCCTATACACCTGCAAGTGGAGTAGGTATTATTCCTGCACAAGTATTGGTTAATCCGGGTAATACAATTGCCACTGTTTCACAAACAGCTATACCTAGCTATTTAGGTTGCGTAGGAAGTCCAATGGTATTCACGCAAATAGTTAATCCTATTCCTGTTATTACATTACCTGCAGATCAGACCATTTGTTCGAATACGGCTTCCCAACAAGTTAATTTCGTTTCTAATTTGGCAAGTGGCACTACGTATAGCTGGACTGCCGTTCCAAGTGCAGCCTCCGTTTCCGGATTTACTGCAAGTGGCACTTCAGCATTTATTCCTGTCCAAACTTTAGTAAATAATTCATCCATACAACAAAGTGTTACCTATACCATAACACCTACTGCTAATGCTTGTGTGGGCTCTAGTGTAACGTATACCATCTATGTTAATCCTGCGCCGAACATCTTATTTAGTTTACCAAATCAAGTTATTTGTAGTGGTACCGCGACTAATTTAGTTAATATAACTTCTACTTCTAGTCCTGTTAATTTTACTTGGAATATTAGCTATCCAGCTTCCATAAGTGGTCTTGGTTTGGTTACTACTGGAAATGCTTCTATTCCTTCTCAAACCTTTACGAATAATACCAATGCTCCTGTTGTATTAAACTTTAATGTGGGCGCAGCCTTAGCAGGTTCTGTAACTTGTCCTGGATCTACAGCTAATTACAGTGTAACGGTTAATCCTCCGATAAGTATTACCGCAACACCGCTTGCGACTACTATTTGTTCGGGTGCTAATACGTCGATTCAACTAAATTCAAATGTTACTGGAACGACCTATACTTGGACAGTAAATTCGCCTTCAGGTGTAACTGGTGCTTCTGCTTCTGGAGGTTCACTGATCAATCAAACTTTGGTGAATACGACGAATACTCCGCAAGTTGTTACCTACACAATTGTTGGACATACCTTGTCGAATGGTATTAGTTGTAATAGCGCCCCGATCACACAGAATATTCAAATTGCACCAGCGCCTGTAACTAATTTTAGCCTAGCGAATCAATCGATATGTTCTGGTTCACCTTCACAAACGGTAAATTTAACAAGTACAACTGCAAACGTAAGCTTTGCTTGGACATGTACTCCGCCGGCCGGTATTAACGGAGCCGTACTTTCTGGTACAGGTACAATTGGTGCGCAAATTTTGATTAATAATAATACTTCGACTACGAATGTAAATTATGTAGCTACAGCAAGCGTATTAGCTTGTACCGGTCCAACAGCTACCTATACCATTGCTGTGAAACCTTTGCCACAAATTACCAATGCCATTCTCAAGCAAACTATTTGTAGCGGAGCAAGTTCTTCGGTAGTTAATTTCACAAGCACACCTTCTGCGACTAGCTATACTTGGAATCTTTTAAGTGCAGGCGCAATTGGTGGAGCTGCTGCTTCCGGAACAGGAAGTCTTCCGGCTATGACATTAAGCAATACAACGAATCATTTGGATTCAGTTGTATTTGAAATTACACCAAGCTTGAATGGATGTGATGGCCCTAAAAAGTTGTACGCAATAAAAGTTACTCCTTTACCGAATATCACCTTACCGCTTGATACAACGATTTGCTCAGGGACATCTTTCGCCGCTTTACCTATAAGTACGACAATTGCAGGTACTACTTATTCTTGGAATGCAAGTTCGGTATCAGTTGGTATTTCAGGATATACAACTTTAGGAACGTCTAATCCAATTCCATCAATGTTATTGAATAATACTTTGGCAAACGCTGGTGTATTAACGTATTCAGTAACGCCAAGTTATTTAGGTTGTGTAGGGATTATCGTTCCAATCAATATTACAGTAAATCCTTCACCGGTAGTAAGCTTTAGTATTCCAACGCAAACGATTTGCAGTGGGTCGAGCTCGGCATCTGTTAGTGTAAGTTCTTCGACACCTAATACGCAATTTAATTGGACTGTCAGTGTGCCTGTTGGTATTCAATCAACAGGACTGGTGCTTTCTGGCGTTGGAAATACGATACCTTCTCAGGTTTTTGTTAATAATACCACTTCGCCTAAAACGATTACGTATAGTGTAATAGCCTCTACAGCAAATGGTACCTCATGCAATGGCACTTCATACACGGCAACAGTAATTGTTAACCCAATTCCTACTTTAACAATAACACCAGCTAGTGCTACAATCTGTTCAGGAACCTCTGCTGTGATTAATATTTCTAGTAATTTGTCTAATACAAGTTACACCTTTACTGCAATCGGTTCTGCTGGTATTAGTGGTTACTCAAATGGTAATGGCGCTGTAATTTCTCAAGTCTTGACAAATACTACAGCAACCATGCAATATGTGGATTATACCATTACTCCAACTGTTGTCTTGTCAGGATTCTCATGCGTTGGAAGCCCTGTTACGCAACGTATCTATATACAGCCTAGTCCTATAGTAACTTTCAGTATTCCAAATCAGACTATTTGTTCGCAACAAACAAGCAGTCTAGTTACGTTAAACTCAACAACTGCTGGTGTAACTTATGCATGGACGGCGACTGTACCATTTGGCATTAATGGTGCAATTGGTGCCGGTACTAATACAATTTCTGCACAAACATT
This sequence comes from Chitinophagales bacterium, assembly GCA_947452995.1. Lineage (GTDB taxonomy): Bacteria > Bacteroidota > Bacteroidia > Chitinophagales > CAIODY01 > JAHEYX01. Next base: position 286,783 of record CANGEV010000001.1, on the reverse strand, counting down.
AACGAATAATTCCTTAACGCCATTAACGATTACTTACCAAGCGAATGCTTCCATTGGAGCTTGTACTGGTAATAATGCAACGTACACTATCACTGTGAATCCGATACCTGTGGTGTCTTTATTGTCAACGCATGATTCAATCTGTAGCGGGACTAATTCTACCCCTGTCAATTGGATAAGTATTCCTTCAGGATCTACTTTCAGTTGGAGTATTTCTACCATAAATACGGTAAGTGGTGCTACGAATAGCGGGGTTGGTAATTTACTAGCAATGACGCTCTTAAATAATACGGTTAAAAATGGAACCTATTATTTAGATAGCGTGGTTTATGCGGTTAATGCGACATTAAATGGATGTCCTTCTTTGTCGCCTGCTTTCTATACGATTTATGTGAAGCCACTTCCTGTATTAACTATTTCTGGCTCACAAACAATTTGCTCTGACTCATTAGCCAGCGCATTAAGTGTTAGTGCAAATCCTACTATAGGCACTAGCTTTAACTGGCAGTCGAGTGTATTGCAAAATTCTTTGTCTAACTATACTGTAAGCTCTACTAATTCTACTATTGCCTCTCAGTCGATTCATAATAATGGTGTGATTGCTGATACCTTGATTTATACGGTTACAGGGACTCTAAACGGTTGCGCAGGAATTCCATTGCAAACCGCAATATATGTGAACCCTGCTCCGCAAATACAATTCTCCAATAACGACACATTCATTTGTTCAGGAGCTCCGAGTCCTTCAGTACTTATTAGTTCAGCTTCACCGAATGTGAGTTTCTCTTGGAACGCAATTGTGCCGAGTGGTATTTCTGCTGCGGGATTAGTTTTGAGTGGTACGAATGTTATTCCTTCACAAACCTTCATTAATAATTCGACAGTTCCTTTAACCGTAAATTATGTAACGCAAGTTCAAACTACGGTAGGCGCTACTTGCCCTGGTGCAGTAGATACGTTTAAAATTACGATTAATCCGAATCCTGTTTTATCGGGTATCATTAGCGCAGATACGATTTGTTATAATACGAATTGTAATATTCAGTTGAGCTCTAATATTCCTGGAACCATTTATACATGGACTGCTAATCCTGGTTTAAATATTAGTGGTCAAACAAGTGGAGTAGGAGCATTGATTAATCAGCAATTGCTGAACAGCAGTGTAAATTATGATACGGTTTCGTATAGTGTGATTCCAACGTTCACAATGGGCGGAAAGACATGTCCTGGATTCCCATTCCGTTATTTAATAACGGTAGCACCTTCTCCGATAGTTAGTTTTACGCCTAGCAAACAATGGATTTGTTCGGATGATACGACCCAAGCAATTATATTATCATCCACTACACCAAATTGTATCTTTGCTTGGAATGCGCAAAATATTCCTGCAGGATTATCTGGTGTTAGCAGCAACGGTATTAATACTATTCCTGCAATGCATTTAATTAATACAACAAAGAATTTGTTGAGTGTTCAATTAGAAGCGTATGCTAACTTGAATGGCTGTATTGGTCCGAATTTCTACGACTCTATCTACATTAAGCCATTGCCTTCAATTACTACTACACCTCTCGTGCAAGTCAATTGTAGTGCCGTTCCTACAGCGCTTGTCAATTTTGCCTCTAACCCAGTTGGATCTACTTATACCTGGAATTTGAGTTCGCATTACCAAGGGTCTTCTTCGAATATGTTGTTAAATGGTGTTGGTAATTTACCATCCATGTCGATTGTCAATAATACCACTGCACATGATTCCTTATACTATCTAATTACACCTTCTCTTAATGGCTGTATAGGTTTTGTGGATTCCTTCCTATTCGACATCAAGCCATTACCTGTTATTTCTCTTTTAGCGATGCAGACCATCTGCTCCGCTACAGCAACAGTCCAAGATAGTTTTGTTTCTTCTTTGGCAAATACAACGTATCAATGGACAGGCAACGTATTACACAATTCCTTGACAGGTTATTTATTGAGTGGCGCAACGGACACGATTCCTAGTCATGTTATAAGCAATCCAACAGCTCTTGTGGATACAGTAGTATATTCAATTATTCCGAACGCTGAATTGTGTCAAGGACCGGTGCAGACTTTAATGATTGCCGTTAATCCTTCGCCGATTACCAATTTTGATTTAACGCATCAATACATTTGTAATAATAGTTTGAATAGCGCCATTCATTTAAGTTCTACTACGCCAAATGTAAGTTATACTTGGTCGATGATTGCGTATGATTCCATTATCATTGGAAGCTTCCCTATTACTGGAAACAGCGATTCAATACCTGTTGCATCCGCTAATTTCATAAATACGGATACGATTCCACATGATATCGTTTTTAACGCATTTGCAACAACAAATGGTGCGGCGAATTGTAATGGTCCTGTAAACACCACCATCATTACAGTGAATCCAACTCCGGATGTGATTCCTGTTTATACGGATACCACTATTTGTAGTAATGCTACAACTGCGATTAGTCTAACGACTACGGTACCGAATACCTATTATTCATGGACAGTTTTGGCACCTGCTGTTGTGAGTGGTGCCTCTAATGGAACGGGATCTAGCATTACACAGCAATTGACTAATGCAAGTGCGGTGATTCAAACATTACAATATACCATAACACCACATTTTTCTAACGGAGGAATTGTTTGTGATGGAGCACCTGTTCTTGTAAATATCAATGTACAGCCAATCGCTACTTTGACGTTCTCTTTGCCTGATACGAATTTGTGTTCGAATCAAGCATTTAATGCAGTGGCCTTATTAAGTACTACTCCGGGAGCAACCTTTACTTGGATAGCTGCCGGTAACGGAGCGAATGTTCCTGTCGCGATTGGTAATACAGATACTATTCCTTCTCAAGCAATTGTAAACCCTACGAATTTCCCTGTAATTGTTAATTTCAATGTAACGCCTTTTGCAGGGGTATGTCCTGGGGTTTTTTCTACTTACAATGTAACTGTACAGCCACTTCCGAAGCCGTTTATTTCTGTCAATTTCTTGAATTGTGTTAATTCATTAGTTACGTTCACAAACGGAGCAATCAATGGAAATACGTATGTATGGGACTTCGGTGATCAATCTGCTGTTTCAACAGCTTTCGCACCAACACATTTTTATTCCAAGCAGGATTCTTTCAATGTGAAATTTGTTGTTACAAGTTTGTTTGGTTGTAAGGACAGTTCCATCACTAAATTATTAGTCGTGGATTCTCCATCTACGAAGCTTCACATTGTTGGCGATTCTTCTTGTGGACCAGCACTTATTAGCTTCCAAAATTTAACCGATACCTCTGCTTATTACACCACTAATTTCATGTGGGACCTTGGTAATGGAAGCTTCCCAACTAATTCTCCTATTCAGCCACTAGCTCAATCATATAATGTGGGCTTTCATGGAGATACGAGTTATTATATAACCCTTACAGCAACTAATTTCTGTGGCTCTAGAGTTGCGTATGATACCTTAACAATATTAGATCGTCCACATGTCAATTTTGTTATTGCGCCTAACCTAGGTTGTTCGCCTTTGAATACGCAATTTATTAATAACTCATTAGGTACGAATAATGCGTATACTTGGAATTTTGGCGACGGTACTACAAGTAATGTAGCAACGCCATCTCTTCATACGTATAGCACTATTAATAAAGCCGATACTTTCTATGTAACCTTATTTGCAAGTAATAAATGTGGTACAGATAATAAAATGGATAGTTTGGTGGTATTACCAAATCAAGTGCATGCGCTTGCAAATGTTAATTTGATGAATGCATGTGCTCCAGCATTATTAACTTATGTCGGTGCTTCACAAGGTGCAACTTCGTGGTATTGGCATTTCCAAAATGGTAATGTTGCTCCGGTAAAAAATTATTCGCAGATAATATCTACACCTGGTGTTTATGTAGATACCTTCTACGCAACAGATGGTTGTGGCAATGATACTGCGTATGTTACGTATAATATTCATCCTCGTCCACTTGTATCGTTTAATGTAATTAGTTCTCCGGCCTGTTTAGGAAATCCAATCACGTTTACCAATACAAGTAGTGCAACGAATGCTGCAGGTACTGCAGTTGGTATCTCAGCGCTTAGTTGGGATTTTGGAGATGGCACAAGTTCTAATTTCGCTTCCGTAAATCATACCTATACAAGTGCTTCTTCTTATAATGTTCAATTGATTGCAACGTCCGCAATAACAGGTTGTATCGATTCAATCACAATCCCTGTGACCGTAAACGCAACGCCTGTTGTTTCAATTAATGCAATTCCTTCACGGATCTGTGTGAATGGGACGAATATTCCATTAGTAGGAAATCCAGGTGGAGGTACTTTCACAGGTCAAGGTGTTGTTGGTAATAACTTTATCCCTTCTACAGCAGGTAATGGAGGTCCTTACATCATTACCTATACCTATACGAGTCCTTCCGGCTGTACCAATACTGCTACAACTTCAATTAGTGTTGATCCACTTCCTGCATTAGCAATTAATCCAATCCCAAGTCAAGTTTGTATTAATGGAGGGCTTGTACCATTAACCGCTTCACCTTCAGGCGGTACTTTCTCTGGACTTGGAGTAATCGGGAATAATTTCGACCCTGCTATTGCAGGAGTCGGAGGTCCATATACTATAACGTATACTTATACTTCTACCACTGCTCTTGGCGCATGTACTAACACTACATCGGTACAGATTAACGTTGTAAATAAACCTACCGTTACGATCGCCGCAATACCTGCAACGATTTGTGTGGCTGCCACACCACTTTCCTTGTCAGGAAGTCCTGTCGGTGGTTTATTCTCTGGTACGGGTATAGTTGCAAATACATTTAACCCAGCATTTGCTGGTGTAGGACCTCATACTTTTACCTATACTTATACGGATCCTAATGGCTGTACCAATTCAATTTCAAAATCAATAACAGTTCAGCCTACACCGATTGTTACTATGAATCCAATATTAGGTCCTTATTGTTACAGTGCCCCTGCTGTGCCTTTAACGGCCATTCCTAGCGGTGGATCATTTACAGGTACTGGTGTTGTTGGAAATACGTTTGTACCTGCTACTGCGGGCGTGGGCGGTCCATATACTATTTACTATACCTATACAAATGCATTTGGTTGTTCGGTTACTGTCTCTGATACTGTGAGTGTTTATCAAACGCCTGCTGTTTCATTAGTGATTCCTCCTACCGCTATTTGTATTAACGCATCACCAATTACTTTAGGTGGTAATCCTTTCGGAGGCGTTTTCTCAGGTGTTGGTGTTGTAACAAATACCTTTAACCCTTCGATTGCTGGAGCTGGTAATACAGTTATAACGTATTCTTATACTGACTTGCACGGTTGTGTAAATACAGATAATGCAACTATCGTAGTTAATCCACTTCCGGTATTAAGTTTTGTCAATGTCCCTAATAGTATTTGTACCAATGCAAACCCTATACCTTTAAATGCAAATCCTACTGGTGGTATTTTCTCTGGTACAGGTGTAGTGAATAATACGTTTGATCCTTCTGGATTGGCTATCGGAAACTATACAATTACCTATGCATATACCGATGCAAATGGATGTTCCAATACAATAAATAAAACGATTACCATAAATCCATTACCAATCGTAACGTTTAATCCATTGGTGAGCTCTTATTGTGTGAATGCTGCTAATGTTGCATTGACAGCTAACCCTAGTGGTGGTGTATTCACTGGTAATGGTGTGCAAGGAAATAATTTTGTGCCTGCAATCGCTGGGGTGGGAGGGCCTTACACTATCACATATACTTACACTAATCCACTGACTGGCTGTGCAGCCTTTGATACGCAACAAATAATTATTGATACAATCCCTGTTGTAAATATTTTACCAACTCCTTCTCCTTTATGTTTGAATCATCCTGCAGTAACTTTAGTTGGTACTCCTGTTGGTGGCGTATTCAATGGAGTGGGGATGGTAGGAAATCAATTTAGCCCAAATCTTGCAGGTGTTGGAACGCATATCATAACCTATACCACAACAGGTGCAAATGGTTGTACAAATTATGTGCAAACAAATATGGTGGTGAACGCAATACCTGTTATCAACTTTACGAATCCTCCTGCAACTATCTGTATCAATGCTAATAGTATTGCTTTGGTAGCTACTCCTGCTGGTGGGGTGTTCACGGGTAATGGTGTCACTGGAGCTACCTTTAATCCTGCTACCGCAGGTGTCGGTGTACATACCATTACTTATACCTACTCCGATCCTAATGGTTGTACGTCTTTTGTTTCAAAAACAATTTCTGTATTATCAGTGCCAGTGATAACTATAAATACACTACCTGATACAGTATGTTTTAACGGTGGTATAGTAAACCTTTTCGGTAATCCGGTCGGTGGAACCTTCTCTGGTATTGGGGTTGTTGGGGGGAATACATTTAATCCTGTTATTGCAGGTATTGGTGGACCTTATGTTCTCACATACAGCCTAACTCAAGTAAATGGTTGCACGTCAATAGCGCACGATACAATTTATGTTGATACCTTATCTAATATCACCATTAATCCAATTCCGACTACCATTTGTCAGAATGGTGCACCGTTAATTTTAAGTGGAGTGCCTGCTGGTGGAACCTTTACTGGTAATGGGGTAGTGGGTAATTTATTTTATCCAAATATTGCCGGACCTGGGGTGCAAACAATTACTTATACAATCCCGGCTCCGAATCCTAATTCATGTTCTAATAATATCAGTATTAGTATTAATGTTATCCCTGCTGCAAATGTTCAAATTTATCCTCCTGCTTCCGTTAATCTATGTGCAAATGCGAATTCCTTGCTTTTAACAGCAACACCTGCAGGAGGCGTATTTAGTGGTACGGGCACAGGTGTGATTGGAAATAGCTTTAATCCGCAAACAGCTGGAGTTGGTTCCGATACGATGTTCTATCATTATGCTAATGCGAATGGTTGTATTTCTGTTGATTCTTTAATACTCTTTGTTCGTGCTGCACCAATTAATAATGTCTCCTTGTCGCCATTAAATGGTTGCGCTCCGTTAAATATTTCAACTACGAATAGTTCGCTTAATGTAAATTCGTATCTATGGGATTTTGGGGATGCAACGCAAAGTGTTTTCTCAACACCTTCTCACGTTTATACGAATAGTGGTGTTTATCAAATTACTTATACCAGCACTAACTTCTATGGCTGTCAAGCTACTACGAATTTTAGTGTCACGGTATTGCCATCTCCTACAGCTGGCTTCAATTTGTCCTTGCCTTTCGCATGTACTGCGCCTCCCGTAACGATTACCTCTACCAACACTTCAAGTGGAGCAAATACTTATAATTGGACTTGGAATAATAATACACAACAAAGTAGTATTCCTAATCCTGTCTTTACATTTAATGCTACGGGCACTTATCCGATTCAATTAATTGCTGCCAACGGTTTTGGATGCGCAGATACTTTTGTAAAGAATTTTGTGGTATCGCCTCAACCAGTTGCTGATTTCTTTGTAATGCCACTTACAGGCTGCGCACCTTTGAATGCTACCTTGCAAAGTACTTCAACAGACGCAATACAATATTATTGGTATGTCAATAATCAACTTGTTGGGAATGCAGCATCTAACCCTTATACATTCTTGTTGCCTGGTGTTTATGATGTCGCATTAACTGTTACAGGACCAAATCGAGCATGCCCTGATTCTAGCTTCAAAAATACTTATATCACGGTTTATTCACACCCAACAGCAATGTTTACCTATAGTAATGTAAATAGTGCTGCTCCTAATACACAAGTTGATTTCTTTAATCAATCCATGGGAGCTAATACCTATCAGTGGATTTTTGATGACGGAGAAACAAGTACAGATACCAACCCTACTCATTATTTCCATACGATTGGTTATCATAAGGTGCTTTTAGTTGCTATGAATGGAGACGGTTGTACAGATACTTTTGCAGTAAATGTATTTACAAGCTTCGATAAAGGACTATACGTTCCAGATGCCTTTACGCCTAATTCAGATGATCCTATTAATAAAGTATTCTTACCTGTCGGTACCGGACTTTCAGAATATCATATCTGGATTTATGATACCTGGGGTGGCTTATTGTTTGAAAGTACTTCTTTAGACAAAAATGGTTCGCCAAATGAAGCGTGGAATGGTAATGTTTTAAATGGTGATAAAATAGTTCCACAGGATGTTTATACCTGGTATATTGAAGCGAAATTTGAAGACGGAACACCATGGAAAGGAAATGATATTTACAATAAACGTCCTCGTCAAATTGGGACCATAACAATATTGAGATAATGAAAATATTTATTCGTTTACTTAGTGCGGTACTTTTTCTTTTGCATTTCAATGCAAATGCGCAAGATCCTTCTTATTCGCAATTTTTTAATCATCTCGTGAGTGTAAATCCTGCCTATGCGGGAATGAATGGAGATTTACGTATTGCTGCTATCGGGCAACATTTGTGGTACAACGCTCCAGACAAATTTCTTTCGACAGGAGCTTCTATGGATATGAATCTAAATGGAAGTCCTTGGAATATGGGTGTTGAAATGCAAACGTTTGATATGGAAGGTCATGGAAACTTAACAACACAGATTTTTAATTTTGTGGGCGCATATCGGATTGCACTAAATTACGTTAAAACAAAGGGTAGAGAAAAATATAGTTATTTTCAAATGGGTATGAAGTGGGGATATTTCAATCAATCAGTGAATATCAATAATTTTACTTTTCGCGATCAATTAGATCCTATTTTAGGTGTTATCACAGCTACGTCTAGTTACTCGAATTCATTGAGTTCCGTATATCAACCGATTCATGGAATTGACGCTTCTATTGGTGGAGCATTAAGATTAGACCTGGGTCGAAAACGAGGTAAAATCACGCAAAACACTATAGGTTATTCTTGGTGCCACGTAGCTAGTACCGATCAAAGTATGATTGATATGTATGCAAAATTACCTATCAAAAAAACATTGACTATTAATTCTAATATTCCTATTGCAGCCTTCTCTAAACGATCTAATTTTTTAAATAAAGATATCATTGCCCCTGGACTTTTTTACACAACACAAGGGCCGTTCAATTTAATGCAAATTGGATTTAACTATCTTCAAAAAAGTATAGGTTCTTCCGGATTTATGGGAAGTTCCTATACTTATTTCTATGGTGGTGTTTGGGATAAAACAACGTTTCATAAGTCAACTGGAAATATCAATAGCCTTGTGCTTACTGCAGGTGCGCAATTCCCCACAAGTGTTTCGCAGAATGGAAGTAGGACTGGTGTTGACTATCTAAAAGTTGGTTTTAGTTATGATATCACGCTAGGAAATATGCTAGCCAAAACACCTGGCACCTACGAACTAAGTATTATCTACTCACGAATTCTATCAAAAGTTAATGTAAACTATTATAATCAACGCTCGGTTTCAAACACTATCAGTTTATGGTTGCTTAAAAACAAGCATAATGAATTAGCACGTTGGTTCGCAAAAAATAAGTTGAAAAAGAGTCGGGTAAAGTGCCCTCCGATGTTCCAGTAATTTAAACGAGTACTTCTAGAAACCACGCTATCACAAGCGCTCCAGGAAGTATTATGGCCCATTTTAAAGTGTTTTCCAAGGTGCTTAATGCAATTACTTCGATACGCTCCTTGCGTTTAATAACGAGTGTTCGAATATAAATACACTTCCAGCCTAAAATTGCAAGAATCAAAGCTATGGTAGGGTAGAGCGAGTTAATAAACGAAAAACCTTGTAATACACCACCTCCTGGATAGAACAATAAATCATGCATCCACTCTGCGATTATATTATGACGTACGTCTCCGGTACGGAAATACGGTAAATAAATTGAAATCGCTAAAATGCCAACTACTAAAATCGTTTTTATGGTCGTCTTACGACTTGATTTTATAAAAAGAATAGGTAAGGCAATAATTGCAAGCGGACTAGCAGCTAAAGTCAGTACATAGACGATTCCACTGCGTAACATTCTGTTTTGTTGATGTAATTGAAAGGCAAAAATTAATAACGCGAAGGCTAAAGTCCATGACGGAGCATATAGTGCAATACTTAATAAGATAAATGGGTTAAATAAATAATGTAATAAGGAACGGGTGCTTATTTTATTTTGTTGTTGCCATTTTAATAAACTTAAAATACTGAGTATATCCAACATTATAATAATCAATCGGAAAATACTAGTCATCACCCAATCCTTCCCAAGTGATAATTTTATGGATAGAAATGCTAGCCATTCATATAATGGGCCATTTGTAGAATAGGCGTGAACATCTCGCAGTTGATGATAGATATTTCCTGCATTTGAAAAGGTATTTAAACCTCGGTCCATGAGCTCTTTCGGAGTAACAGAATAGGGGTTATAGCCTATTGCTTGTACTTTGGCGTCCCATAAAATACGATATAAATCACTAGCCCATTTTGGAAGAGCGAAAAGTAATAGCATTCGCATTATTATTCCTCCATAAATTATATAGCGAATATTTTTGTTTCGTTCAGATTCTGTTTCACTATTTAATTTGTTGCTCTCATGAAGCAGTAAAAAATATGTGATACTCCAAATTATAAGTGCTACGATACTCCACCATGCCCCACTGCTTTTAGGAATATATGCAATGCTTATCATCGAAAATGCCATCATCGCGAGCAAACTCAAGATTGTTTTTCTCATGCTACTTATTTTACTTTTAATAGAAAATGTTGCTTAGGGACTCCTTTGTTGAAAAAGATTAGCCCCATCTCAAATAGATCAATACTAAATACTACGCGTGAATCACCGCTTATTTCATCCCAAGCCCTTCTCATGCCTTCGCTCCAATGGATATCATGAAAAATTATGCAGGAATGTTCATCCGTATAGGGCAGGATTTTTTCAAAATATTCTATTGTGGCTGCATAGGTATGATTCCCATCAATAAAGGCTAGTCCAACATTTTTTAGACTTTCTAAACTTTCACCTAGAGTAGCACTAAAATCACCAACGTTAATCGTAATAGTGTTAGCATCAAGCTGATCAAAGTGCTGCTTGGCAATATGCGCAACGAAAGGATTCCCTTCTAAGCTGATCATTGGCGCGGATGGCTTTGCCTTATGGAGATACAAGCCACTAAATCCAATACTTGTCCCCATTTCTAATATACTACATGGCTGCAATACATCGACTAGCTTAAATAATACTTTTCCGTATTTCTCCGGAATAGCCACATGCTTTACGAGATCGCCTACGCTACGTTCCTTGTCTATATTATGTTTGGAGCCGGCGCCTAACTCAATAATTTTAACTTTGCCTGTTTCTGCACTTCGTTGCTTGCGCAATGCTGCTATTTCTAAAAATCCATGAAAGCTTCTAGCATCCTCAAAAACGCGTTCGCAAAGTTCAAATACAAAAGGGGAATGTACACTGTGTTTCGTACCTGCTTTTAGTTGAAAAAGCAAGAATTCTTTAACCTGAAATAATTTCTTTCCAAGAGTCGACATCTGACTGCTAAGATACAAAGCTACTTGTGATATCTGTCCTGAATTTTCGCTATATTTAGAATATGAAAAAACGTAGTCTAATACTCCTTTTCATTTTTAGCATTTTTGTTCAACAAGCCCAAGCTCAACCTTGGAAGAAATTGTTGAAATGGAGCAAGCGCGATAAATCAACGTTGATACAAACAGCTCGCATCGGTACCGTCTATTCTTCTTGGGAACTTGGTATTAACTATGGCGAAAGTCATTATAATGGCGACCTATCAAAAAGTTTTTTTCAGTTGGTTAATATGCATCAAGCTATTGGAGGTTTTTTACGTTATCAGCATACTCGTTATTGGGCATATAGATTATCATACATGAAAGGAACTTTGTCGGCTAGTGATGCAAATAATAAATCTTCGCTCCGTTACAGAAATCTTTCTTTCTCCTCGCCGCTACAAGAATTATCGCTCGTAGTTGAATCTCATTTCCCTGAATTTTCCGTTTGTCAAAATTTCAATTGGTCGGCCTATGTTTTTGCAGGTATAGCAGGATTTAAGTTTCAACCTTCTAATCAATACGGTGATTTACAATCCTTACGAACAGAAGGGCAAGGAACATCTTCTAACCCTAATCAAAAGCCATATAAATTAACACAGATAGCCATTCCTTTCGGCATTGGAATTAAGTTTGTGCCTATACGTCCTATTGTCATAGGTGCGGAAATTGGCTTTCGTAAAACGTTTACCGACTATATTGATGATGTGAGCACCCGTTACCCCGACGCAAATGTACTCCGTACTGAAGTTGGTGCTAATGCCGTTGCTGCCTCATTCTCAGGCTATGGTGGAAATAATCCTGAAAGTAAAAAGTCATATCAAAGAGGAAATCCGCAGTTCAAGGACGCCTATTGCATCGCACAACTTTCATTGAGTTATTGTTTCTTGTATGATTGCCGAAGTGAACGTCATCGCTTCAACGATGTAGGCGGTTGCAAATCCTTCTAAAAACCGTTAAAACAGATTCCAAAGTGAATCGTATTGTACTCCGGCATATAATGATACATCTGTTGGCTTGGATTAAAAAGTGGAATTAATCCGTAATCCGCATAAAAGGCAATTCTTCGTAAGGCAAATCGAACGTTCACTGCCACTTGCTTGTCCTGCATATTAAAATTATTTGCATCGTATCTTAACTTCGTAACTTCTCCAATTCTTCGGAGTGTTTGCCATGAAAAGAGACTATACTGAAATTCCATACCTCCAGAAATCGACCAGTTCATTTTCTTGCCACTTTTCCAAGGGTAGTAAATGACGCGAACGGGGAAATATATATAGTTGGAGTTTAAAATGCTTCTTGCGTAAGCTGTATTAGCTTGTTGAATGATTAAAGTCCCATTGCTGCTATCTGTTGACAATACGAGGTCAGGTTTAACGCGTAAATGATTAAACGACCAGCCGATACCCCAAGAGCAAAATAAATGCGTCTCCGGCACTAAAATGCTTTGCGTAAAAATGTCAAATCCTATTTGATAGGATTTCGTTTTGATAAGGGAAAGGGGAGGATTAGGATTCATTTTGGAATGATATTCCGGGAAATGATCTGGTTGCGCCATTAAATGACTATAACCAATTCTGAGCCCCATCCAGCGATTATAATGGCCATTCTTCCATTTTGGCTGATAAGATGCCAATAGGGTATAGCTCGTTAATAAGCTTATTAATAGAAGTAGAAAGGCTTTTCTCATCTTTTGTAAAGTTACGTGAAAAAAAGGAAGTAAAAAATCGTATAAAGCCTGTCTTTTTATTAATTTCGCAACAGACCTTTATGGAACAGTATGTAGTATCAGCGCGGAAGTATCGTCCGGCCCGTTTCTCTGACGTGGTGGGGCAAGAGCACATTACTGTCACCTTGTTGAATGCTCTTAAGCAACATCAACTCGCTCATGCTTTTCTTTTTTGCGGACCACGTGGGGTAGGTAAAACAACCTGCGCGCGTATCCTTGCTAAAATAATTAACTGTCAAAGTCCTACCGAAACAAATGAAGCATGTGAGACATGCCCTAGTTGCGTTTCATTCAATCAATCCACTTCTTTTAATATTTATGAGTTGGATGCTGCTAGTAATAACAGCGTTGACGATATTCGTCAGCTGATTGAACAGGTGCGAATTCCACCACAAGGCGGGCAGTTTAAAGTTTATATTATTGATGAGGTTCATATGTTGAGCTCTCAAGCCTTCAATGCTTTTTTGAAGACTTTAGAAGAGCCACCATCCTATGCAATCTTTATCTTGGCTACAACCGAACGTCATAAAATTCTACCAACAATTTTAAGTCGTTGTCAGGTATTCGACTTTCATCGTATTCCAATGGATGCGATCGTAGGACAGTTGAAAAAAATCGTTTCTGATAGGGGGATACAAGCCGATGAAGATTCTCTTCATCTTATCGCCCAAAAAGCAGATGGCGGCTTGCGGGATGCACTCAGCCTATTTGATAAAATGGCTAGCTTTTGTAATGGAAATATAGAACTTGCAGCCGTTTTAGATCAACTGAATATCCTTGACGCGGATTTTTATTTCACACTCACCGATGCAATGCTCGCGGAAGATGTGGCTACCGTCATGCAAACCATTCAAGCGATTATCTTGAAAGGATTTGAGGGCGATACCTTAATGAATGGACTAGGGGAGCACTTTAGAAATATTTTGGTTGCAAAATATCCTAACACCATCCAAATGTTGGAAGCGAGCGAAAATGTGAAACGTAAGTACTTGCAACAAGCGCAATCAACGCCAAGTCAGTTTTTATTGAGTGCGCTCAATTTAATTAACGAAGCAGATCAGCAATACCGCATGGCGAAGAATAAACGCCTTCATACGGAGATGACACTCATTCGCTTGTGTTATTTAAATTCTGCACTCCAAGGCGCTGTTTCCTTGGACAAAAAAAAAAATGAGCAAGATGATGTAGTTTCAGTTTCTCCTTCTGTCTCTCCAACTCCTTCTAGTACTACTTCTGTTTCTCCTACTGCTACTCCTTCTGTAACATCAACTCCTTCTGCATCTCAAACTCCTTCTGTAGCCTCAACTCATTCTGCTTCTCCTACTCATTCTGTAGCCTCAACTCATTCTGCTTCTCCTTCTCCTACTCATTCTGCTTCTAATACTCCTTCTCCTTCCTTGAAGGGCTTACTAAGCAGGGAGCAATTACAAAAGCAAGCAAAAGAGCAATTGGAGCAAATGAAACAACAGGCGAGTGCTCCAGCTGAATCAAAGGAACCTGCAAATAATGGCGTAGTTGCCAATGCAATCCCTGCAGCTTCAGAAGAACCGAATAACACAAATTTAAATAATGGTAAGCCTTATACGCCTGCTCAACGCTTTGATGTCTTATCAAAAAAATATCCCGATCTCGTCAACTTCACCAAAATCTTGAATTTGGATGTAGATTGGTAAATCTTTCAACAATTAAATCAAATAAAATGCAATCTGCACCTAATCATGTGGTAGTATTGAGCTACCAATTGCGCACTGAGCTTGAAGGCCCAATCGCTGACGAAGCTTCTGCCGAAGCTCCTTTCGGGTTTTTAATGGGACATGGGAATGTCTTGCCTAAATTCGAAGAAGCGCTTAGCGGTCTAACAGCGGGCGAAAGCTTCTCTTTCACTTTAACTCCTGAAGAAGGATATGGTGTTACAGACCCGAACGCTTTAGTAGCTTTAGATATCAATATGTTCGCTAACGAAGACGGAACGATCGCTCAAGATTTAATCTTTGTTGGTAACGCAATTCCGTTAAGTGATAATCAAGGTAATCGTTACCGCGCCGTAATCACGCATTTTGATAATGAAAATGTACACGTAGATTTGAATCACCCGATGGCTGGTAAAACATTACATTTCTCTGGTACGGTAATCGAAGTTCGTCCTGCTACTGAGCAAGAATTAGAACACGGTCACGTTCACATGGGCGGTCACGACCATTAATTAATTAGACGTATGCGCCGTTATCAGCATTTGTTTTTTGATCTCGACCATACGATCTGGGATTTCGAAACTAATTCCCGTGCAACATTAGCACATCTCTTTGTGTCGATGGGTTTGCGGGAATTAGGTATTCCCAATGTAGAATCTTTTTTGGATGTATATCATCCAATCAACCACCGTATGTGGGGTGAATTTGAGCGCGGCGAAATTACACGTATCGAATTACGTATCGGTCGCTTCTTGCAAACCTTAACGCATTTTGGAAAACCAGATATTAATTTGGCTAACGCCATTGCTGAAAATTATCTGAACGACCTTCCCTTGCAAACCAACTTATTTGACGGAGCCGCTGAGGTTTTGCATATTTTAAAAGAACGTAATTATCAGTTGCATCTTATAACCAATGGCTTTACAAAAGTTCAAATCGATAAACTAGAAAGAGCTGGAATCCGCGATTACTTCACGCATATAATCACTAGTGAACTTGCGCAAACGAACAAACCGCATCCGGAAATTTTTCATCTTGCCTTGCAAACGGCGAATGCAAGCTTGTCCGAATCTATTATGATCGGAGACAATCCCCACGCCGATATGTTCGGAGCCAAGCAAGTTGGGATGGATCGGATTTTATTTAATACCAACCAACATCCCGTAGAGGTGGATGTGACGCACGAGATTAATTCTTTGCGTGAATTGATGGATTTGTTGCCGGCCTAACGTACAAGCTCAATATAGCCACTCAAAGGCTTCTTTCGCTCCACAACGCCTCCTTCCTGAATTTCAAATACACGACACTTATAATAATAAGTACCCGTTTGCATCGCTTTCCCCGACTTCTGGTCGGTACCGTCCCAGTTGATCATTGGATCCTGTGTTTCGAAAATTAAGCCGCCCCATTTATTGTATATATTCATTTCTACATGATCAATAAATGAATACGGTAGAAACGGATGATAGACATCATTATGACCATCACCATTCGGCGTAAATACGTTCGGTAAGGTATAGTTGGCACAATTGTCCATACAAACTATATTCGATAACGGACTCACGTTATACGCTGAATCATAGGCAGTAACAGCGTAACAACCAGATACGGCATTTTGAAAATTGTGCTTGAAACTTAAGGCTGAAGCTGGTTTCACTGTATCAACTACCTGTAACGGTGCACCATTATTTTCCGCATAATAAACATAATACCCAACCACATCCTTATTACAAGCGTTGCTCGACATGGTCCAGTTCAAATGATTATACTCGTCGTCGATACCCGCATTATTCTCCGAACAGGCATTTGCAACCGTCAAGGTAGGAGCGCAAGGCGCTATCGTGTCGTGAGGAATAGCACATAATTCTTGTGAAAAGTTGAACGTAACGGCTGGCATTCTCGGTGCACTGAAATGTCCTACGGTCTTAACCTTATAACAATAGGATTGCCCATTCACTAAATTAGCGTCAGTATAAATAGTACCCGCAACAGTCGTGATGGAATCAAAAATACCCGTAAGTGCATTCTTTTTATAAATTCGGATCGAATCGTTGATCCAAACTGTTTGTGCAACTACTTTTAAAGTCAATGTTTTATTAGAAGGGGAGGCTATCAACCACGGACTTGATGCGGCATCCGATTTCCCTAAATCAATTATCCCGCCCTGTGTTTTTAATTGAACTGCGTAAGAGTACGGATTTATAGCTGTTTGAAGTGCTGTATCAACATAAGAGGTATCCGTATTTTGATTTATACTGTGGTAGTTATTGAAGCTAATGGTTTTAATCAAGGTATTTGTGCTGCCGTTAGTTGGACCGTGATAAACATTAAAAATATAGGGCGGCGGATTCAATAGCGTATCAAAATCGGGTACTTGCGGACGAATCCAACGTACGAAAATCGTTCCTCTTGTAGCATCCGTTTTTACGACGCTAGCGTTTATTAATACGGGTTTATCGAGCTTCAGTGAAATACAAACAGGGTCGCTCGGATGACCAGAGAATTTATTATACGCATAACCTCCTGGCGAAACATCATTGAACTCACCTTGCACACGGTACGTATAGGTTTGACCACGTTGCACATTTAAGTCGATATAAGAATAGGTAGTTAAATTCGAGGCTATTTGTGTATAGCCCAAGCCTTGCATGCCTTGTTGGCACGAATCTAGAATCGTATTATCACACCCTGTTTTACGCCACAAACTAAAGGAACGGAATTTGTTAATCGAACCACATAGGTATGGGTTTTTCCAAGAAACGGTGATAGAATTACCTGTTTGTGTAGCCGTAAGATTGGTAGGTGGAGGTGGAATAACCTTTACTTTTACCGTAAGATCAGTCATACCATTTTGATCGCCACAATTGCCCGTACCAGCAGCAGAATCGATCGCATGAATGACAATCTGATAAGGGAAAGCTTTCAAATCAGCACAAGTCGGACTCCATACAAATAAACCACCTGTATTTGATTTTTTAGGTATGCAGAAAAAGCTTGCAGGGTTGCTCACTTGATTGGTAAATGGAATCCCGTTTGCACTTAAAACGATATATTGATTAAAATTTGGATCTGTCGCGGTAAAAACAATCGATTTAGTTGTCCCTGCCCAAATACAAATTTCATTGATAGGTGTAATTTGAGGCGGGTCGTTCGGAATACAGGAGACAATTATTTGCATATCTCGAAGCACAATGCCGACTAGCTTCGCCTTGCCATAGGCATCCTTACGCCATTCGCGTACCTCATAGGCTATATTGAAAACGCCACAATTAAAAAAACAGCCTACAGGATTCGGCCAATTAATCTCCCCATTAGTAGGGTTGATACTTAATCCACTCGGAAAGGTATATGTACCCGGAACGCTCATCTGCTGCCCTCTATCATAATACGGAGCAACCAATCGGTAGGATAGTGAATCACCATCGGGATCATTACCATTTGCATTATATATTAGAGGTTTATTCGCTTGGGCATAAACGACCGGACTATTATAAAATGCAGCGCTACAATTGAAACCATAGAATTGCGGATCGGGCATATAAATCGTAGAACTGATACTGAAAGGGATATTTACGGAGTTGACAATATTGCAGACATCAGCTACACGATTCGGGTTGGTAATACTAAGGGTATAGGTTCCTGTGCCTGAATAAGTATGCGTTCCATAATAATGATTCATGGTGATGGAGTCGCAAATTCTAGTAGAATCAGATTTTACGACAATGGAGGAATCGCCATCGCCCCAAAATAGATAGAGTGAATGGGTGATCGTTCCACCTGGAATGTCCCTGGTATAGGTAGTTACTGTGGCGGAATAGGTATTGCCGGAAATATGACAATACGTGATTTCTCCAGCCCTATTGTGCGTAGCATATGCTACTTGGAATGAAGCGAAAATGCTAAGACAAAGCAATAAAATTCGTACGAAAAAACGCATATACGAATGTAACGAATTTTTAACTTGGAAGGATACGCGATTCGTTAATGAGTCGTTTAATATAGGTTCGGAAGAATTTATGTGTTTGCCAAATAAATTGACGTTTCCAAGAGTGCTTATGGGATGAAATTTCTCCAGAAAGCCTTCCATTATGTGATCCTTGTTCCGCTATGGTTGGGTGAGCCCAATAAATGGAAATTAATTTTTGTTTTGCTATTTGATTATGCCACCAATCTATATTTGTTGCACACTTGCTATTATGCAAATATTGTATCATCGCCACCGCAGCTTCTTTATCAATTAAATAGGCGCCTGCTGCACGACCATCTTTCGCTTTATACAGTAATTGTTTGTGTTTTGTTTGCCAATAGGAAGGAAATCGCATGCAGGAATTTTCTAATGAAACAAGAAACTTGGATAATCCTCTTGTTTTTATTTCATGGATGATTCGTTTTAATGCGTTTGTAAAGTCTTTATGCAGAAAGATATCGTTCTCAAATACCAATAAATAGGATTTAGGGCTTTCGATAAATGCTTCATAAATCTGCAAATGCTTGAGCGTACATGATAAACTACCTTTTGAGTAATTAATATTTGGAACAAAATAGTGCTGCAAAATTTCAGGTGTAAGTTCCTCCTGATCTCCTTTTAATTGAAATTCGAATGGAATGTGGTGTTCGTGCATCAAAGCATTAATATGCTGCTCCTGCAACTCATATCCTTTTCGGGGATGAACTACTCTTACATCAATATCGTTCCACAAATTTTGCATAGGTTAAAGTTAGCGCTTCTTTTCAATACAGAAACTTTTTTAAAGTTCATTCGTACATACCAACAAACCGCATTGTTATGAAATACCTATTTGTTTTCATTCTTCTGCTAGCATTATCTTTTAATTCCTTATTCGCATCGCCTTCAAAAGCCGTTTTAATACTGGGTGCTAAGTTGGGCGCCAGTAAGATGCAATTTGAAAAGGAATTATTGCAAGTGAAACAACTATTATATGATGAAGGCGTCTCCGTTACATATTTCGCTTCTCCTAACACGAATTGGCAAGAAATTAAACGCCAAGCTGCTGATGCGGATTTGCTAATTTATTCCGGACATGGTGTTTTGTTTGATGGTTCTTATGGTGGATTTTTATTGCCGAATGGACAAATAATCACTTCCGATCAAGTGTATCGTGAGATGAAGCTCAAACAAAATGCATTAGTATTTTTCTTGCATACTTGCGGTAGCGCCGGAAGCTCTGCCGCCGATCTTACACCTGTCTCTGAAAACTTAGCGCAAAATCGCGTTATTAATTATGCGAACCCATTTATTCGAAATGGCGCAGCTGCCGTAATTGCGGTCAATTGGAATGATCAGATTCTTTCCTTCCTCAATGATATGCTCTATTCAATGCAAATGGATACTATGACAACAGAAGAGGGTGATACCATCTATTTACGAAATGCGGGTACTATTGGGGATGCTTATCTTCGTATTTGCAATGATTTGAACCAGTCAATAGATATTAGTTCCCCTCTGCCCGCCAACGATGAAATGATGGTCTACGTTTCGCATAATGATCCTAGATTCGAACGCGTTTCGATAGCAGCCCTTGACGAATCAGGAAACTACACGGAGTATTATCGAATGCAAGAGACAGGGAAGAAAGGACCAATTTCGTATGATTTGTCCTTTGTTGGAAAAACGAAATTTAGCTGGTAGATACAACAAAAAAGGCTTCTCAATTGAGAAGCCTTTTTATACGATGATTATTGTATTATCCTTCGTTAGACATGAATCCCGCGTTCATAAATTCGCGATTTAAACGAGCAATATTCATTACTGAAATTTCCTTCGGACATTCCGCTTCACAAGCACCTGTATTAGTACAGCTACCGAAACCTTCTTTATCCATTTGAGCCACCATATTTAGTGCACGTGTAGTACGTTCAGGCTGCCCTTGCGGTAATAAAGCATATTGAGAAACTTTCGCCGAAACGAAAAGCATAGCACTTGCATTTTTACAAGCTGCAACGCAAGCACCACAACCAATACATGCTGCCGCTGCAAACGCTAAGTCAGCATTTTCTTTTGCAACAGGGATATTGTTTGCATCTTTTGCATTACCTGTATTAACAGATACATAACCGCCAGCACGTTGAATACGGTCAAAAGAGCTACGATCAACAACAAGATCTTTTAAGACAGGGAATGCAGATGCACGCCATGGTTCTACAGTAATCGTATCGCCATCATTAAAAGCACGCATATGTAATTGACAGGTAGTAGTTCCTTTCCAAGGACCATGTGCACGACCGTTGATGTGCATCGAACACATACCGCAAATACCCTCACGACAGTCGTGATCGAAAGCGATAGGTTCTTTTTTCTCAGCAATGAGTTTTTCGTTCAATACGTCCATCATCTCTAAGAATGACATTTCAGTACTGATACCGCTGACAGGGTAAGTTTCAAAATGACCAGCGTCAGATGCATTTTTTTGACGCCATACTTTCAAGGTCAAATTTAAATTTTGATGTTCCATATCCTTCGATTTTAAATCTGTTTATAGTTTTTGTATTCTCCAGGTCGCCATCCAAATTTCTTTTTAAAATGGTAGAAGACCCTTTGTTTTAGGTTTTTGAAATGTTTCACCTTAGTATCTAATTCTACTTGCCAATCTGCTTTTTGAATGCGTTCTTGCATTACTTGCGGATGGCTTTCAGTAAACTTAGCTACTGAGTCGATTTGTTCATACTGATAGGCTTTGCCTTTGTGCAAATGGGTATTGCCGTTTTCATACGCCGTTTGTTCTGTATCACTACGCCACCATTTTCCCATATCGGTATGCTTATGAAACATATCTACCGGATTCTTTACCCAACCATAGTGGAAGATAAAAGCCGGAATGAGCTTTACACGTAGCTTACGATCGTTAATCCGAAAGCCTTGTGCGTCTTTGTAAGAACGTATGTTTGCATCATTGCGAATGATGCGCACTTCTTTGTCGTACCAGCGAATGCCATCAGCAACATAAGCATAACTGCCATAAAAATGGCGATAATGCAATAATAAGCCCTCGACTGATAGGTCTGACTTATACTTTTCCATTGCTTGACGGATGGCAGGGTAGTATTGCTCGTGGAGGAGTTCATCTGTTTGAAGATAAATCAACCAATCGCTATCGGGTGAAACCGCAGCTTTCGCCTTATCAGTTTCCGCCGCGAGCACTCGACCGCCTTCGCGTAGTTGTTCGTCCCAAATGGTCTCCACAATTTTTATCTTGGGGTCGCCGATGGTACGAACCATTTGCAAGGTTTCGTCTTCACTCTTTCCTACAGCAACCACTAATTCATCAACAAGTGGAAGTAAGGAACGCATCGATTCAATAAAAGGATAATCATATTTTACCCCATTACGAATGATGGTGAAGCCGCTAACCTTCATTATTTGTAAGAACGTTGACTTGGTTTTACGATTTCGTATTTCAAGTCTTCTTTATGTAAATTCCAATTGCAATCACCATTCATTTCCCATACAGAAACGTAACCATATTTATCGTCATCACGTTTTGCTTCACCTTCTTCTGTTTGGTGTTCTTCACGGAAGTGGCCACCACAGCTTTCCTCACGGTTTAATGCATCAACACACATTAATTCGCCTAATTCTAAGAAGTCGGCAACACGATTTGCTTTATCTAATTCAGGATTGAATTCGTTGATTTCACCAGGAATGAATACATCGCTCCAGAAGGAAGCACGAAGTTTTTTAATCTCTTCGATTGCTTCTTTCAAACCTTTTTCGTTACGTGCCATACCGCATTTCTCCCACATAATCTTACCAAGCTCTTTGTGGAAGCTTTCTACACTACGATTACCTTTGATGCCATGTAATTTTCCAAGACGATCAGCTACTTGCTTTTCTGCCTCTACGAATGCTGGGTGATCAGTAGGGATCGACTTCGTACGGATTTCATCAGCAAGATAGTTTCCAATAGTATAAGGTATAACGAAATATCCGTCCGCCAAACCTTGCATCAAGGCAGACGCTCCTAAACGGTTAGCGCCATGATCAGAGAAGTTACACTCCCCTAAAGCATATAAACCAGGGATGCTTGTCATCAACTCATAATCTACCCATAAGCCACCCATTGTATAGTGAACGGCTGGGTAAATACGCATCGGAACTTCGTAAGGATTTTCGTTGGTGATTTTTTGGTACATGTCGAACAAGTTACCATATTCTTCTTTCACCACTTCCTTACCCAAATTAATCAAGGTTGCTTCATCAGGATTTTGAATGCCTAATTTATTTGCTTCCGCACGACCATATTTATTAATGAGGTTGAAGCGGAAATCTAGATATACTGCTTGTTTTGTAGTACCAACGCCATAACCTGCATCACAACGTTCTTTCGCAGCACGAGAAGCTACGTCACGCGGAACGAGGTTACCGAAAGCAGGGTAGCGACGCTCCAAATAATAATCGCGTTCTTCTTCTGGAATTTCGTTTGGCTTACGTGTATCATTTTGTTTTTTCGGCACCCAAATACGTCCATCATTACGTAATGATTCAGACATCAAGGTTAACTTACTTTGGTGATCACCACTTACTGGAATACAGGTAGGGTGAATCTGCGTGAAGCATGGATTACCGAATCCAGCTCCTTTCTTATGTGCTTTCCATGCAGCAGTTACGTTAGAACCCATTGCATTAGTAGAAAGATAAAATACGTTACCATAGCCACCTGTACATAAAAGTACTGCATGTCCAAAATGACGCTCTAATTCACCTGTTACGAGGTTACGTGCAATAATACCACGTGCTTTTCCGTCAATCATTACCACATCCAACATCTCGTGACGTTCGAACATTTCCACCTTACCAAGTGCTACTTGACGATTCAACGCAGAATAAGCACCTAATAATAATTGCTGACCAGTTTGACCAGCAGCATAGAAAGTACGCTTTACTTGCGTTCCACCGAAAGAGCGGTTAGCTAAAAGCCCGCCGTAATCGCGTGCGAAAGGTACGCCTTGTGCAACACATTGATCGATGATGTTTGTGCTCACTTCAGCCAAACGATGTACGTTCGCTTCACGTGCACGATAGTCACCACCTTTAATAGTATCGTAGAACAAACGGAAAACAGAGTCACCGTCGTTTTGATAGTTTTTCGCTGCATTGATACCGCCTTGTGCTGCAATAGAGTGCGCACGACGAGCAGAATCTTGGAAGCAGAACGCTTTAACTTTATAACCTAATTCCCCTAGTGAAGCAGCTGCAGAAGCACCTGCCAAACCTGTACCAACAACAATTACTTCTAAAGAGCGCTTGTTTGCAGGGTTTACTAGTTTGCAATGACCTTTATAGTCTGTCCATTTGTTCTCTAAGGAACCCGCTGGAATTTTAGCATCTAAATTCATCATGGTCAATTATTTTGAGTACGGTTGAAGTACGTGAATTAATTTTTGTGGAATAAATAAATGTAAACAGGCATTGCAGCAAATAAAGCTGGCACCAAGATTGAAAACGCTACCCCTAACTTTTCAATAGTAGGCGTGTATTTTTTATGCGATAATCCTAATGTACGGAATGCACTTTGGAAGCCGTGTAACAAGTGGTAAGCCAATGAACCCATTGCTAACACATACACAATTACTACCCAAAGTTCGCTGAATTCTTCTTGCATCTCAGCGTATAAGTCGTGCACCATTTCACCGCTAGAAACCCATTTTTCTGCTAATGGTTGCACTCCAAAACTACCGCCTAAGCGTGAAGGTGTCCAGAAGTGATACAAGTGAATGATTAAGAACATTAACAAAAGTGTTCCTAACAATCCCATGCTGCGGCTGTACCATTTAGATGTTTCGTTACCTGGATTTACTGCGTATTTCACAGGACGATGGGTTTTATGGTCCAGCGTAAGCGCCAAACCTTGGAAGATGTGAGCAAGCAATCCTGCAAATAAAATAATCTCCATGGTGCGGATAAGCCAATTGCTTCCCATAAAATGGGCTGCACGATTGAATAGGTCGCCACCGTCGTTAGCAAACATACATGCGTTAATTCCAGCATGTACCATCAAGAACGAAACAAGAAAAATTCCCGTTACGCCCATTACAATCTTCTTACCTATGGAAGACGTGAAAATCTGACTAAAGTTCATATGATTCTATTGGTTATTTTTTTAGAAAGGCGCCCAAAGTTAAAATTCTAATCGGAGTTAACAAAATGATTAAAATTAGCTTTTGTGGATATTGTTCGTTTTGTTTTAAAATTTGGTCATTATCAACCTTATTCCTTTATCATAGTTTGATGAAGCCAAAGTCCTGTCATGGTTTGATATTCGAGTAAATAAAGGCCATTAGGTAAATCTGTGATCTTTATTTCTTTCGCTTCGTTACCTTTTTTTAATACTTGACCGTTGATAGATTGTAGTTGATAATTTTTTACTGGTTCCTTGAAATAAATTGTATTCTGTAGTGGATTAGGGTATGCTAGGTTGTTTTTAAAGCTTTCAGCGATGATTCCATTGATAAGTCCAATATGTACCGAATCGCAAAATGTATTTTGGCATAATGAATCATACACAGTTAGACAGACTAAATAGTCGCCTGTGTTGGTATAGACATGCCTAACGGAGTCGCAATTGGAACTACTATGACCATCTCCAAATTCCCAAAAACAAAACGCATCCCTTGGTTTAATAGAGGTATTTAAAAAGATAAAATGATTATCTGTTTGAAGTAGATTAAAAGATGCGTGGCAAGAATCCATCGTTACGACAATGGTATCGCACTGCGTGCTAATACAGGCCGAATCGTGAATGGTTAAGCAAACGACATAAGTGCCAGGGTTGGTGTAAAGATGCGAAGCAGGAAAAGTGCTGGTATCCGTCGTCCCATCGCCATAACTCCAAACGCTCCCATAAGTAGGGTACAAAGGGGTTGATTGATTTTCGACATGCACTACATTCCCGTTTGGATAAAAAATGTAATGAGCCGTACAAGGGGTCTGTAGTATCTGAATGGTATCACAATAAGTTGCGGAACAACTTGAGTCGCTAACTGTCACACAAACTATATAAGTGCCTGTAGATTGGTACCAATGCGGGGCAGGGGAATAATTATTGTCCGTTTGGCCATCCCCAAAATCCCAAGAACATGACAAACCAGTGCTTGATGTATTGAAAAACTGAACAGTATTTGTTCCTTGCATATTATAAATGAAGAAAGCATTACAAGCGCCTTGTGCATTTGCAAAATATCCAAAAACTAAAAGTAGTAGGGTGCTTATGAGGCGTCTTGGCGTCATATTTTCGTCTTTCAACAAATTTAATCAGTTTAAAGTGTGTTTTATAGTGAGTTACCCACCAATTTGAGCACTTATTAACAATTGAAACCATTCCATGTTACTTTTGTTATTGTCGTTATTCTTTGAATCTTGTTACTTTGCAAAACTAAATTTATTTGAAAATGGAAAAAGTTAAGTGCTTAATTATTGGGTCAGGACCAGCAGGTTATACCGCTGCAATTTATGCTTCACGTGCTGGCTTAAAGCCCGTTTTATATACTGGTTTGGAACAAGGCGGACAGTTGATGCAAACAACGGAAGTAGAGAATTATCCAGGCTATCCGAAAGGAATCATGGGACCAGAAATGATGGAAGATTTTCGTAAGCAGGCTGAACGTATGGGAACTGATATCCGTTATGCCATTATCACGAAAGTAACTCCTGGAAATCCGTATCATATTGTGGAAACAGAAGATGGTCATCAACTTGAAGCTGCTACTGTTTTGATTTGTACAGGTGCGAAAGCAAAATGGTTAGGATTGCCTTCAGAGCAACGTTTGAACGGTTACGGTGTTTCTGCATGTGCCGTTTGCGACGGATTTTTCTACAAAGGAATGGACGTAGCAATTGTAGGTGCTGGTGATACCGCTTGTGAAGAAGCCTTGTACCTAGCTAAACTTTGTTCTCACGTCACCATGTTAGTGCGTAGCGATAAAATGCGCGCCTCTAAGGTTATGCAAGAACGTGTACTTACGGCTCCTAATATCACTGTGATGTGGAATAGTGAGACAGACGATATCCTAGGTGAAAAAGGAGTAGAAGCCATCCGTGTTAAAAATCGTGTAAGTGGAGAATTAACAGAAGTGCCTGTAAAAGGATTCTTCGTCGCTATCGGTCATCAACCTAGCTCTGAATTATTCAAAGGTTTTATTGATATGGATGAAACAGGATATATTTTAACGAAGCCGGGAACATCCATGACAAATGTGCCGGGTATCTTTGCTGCAGGTGATGTACAAGATAAAAATTACCGCCAAGCAGTTACCTCTGCGGGTTCTGGTTGTATGGCTGCATTAGATGCAGAACGTTATATCACTCATCATAATTTGTAAAATTTGCTTTACAGAATGTTAAAGCGCAGGAGTAATACTTTCTGCGCTTTTTATTTGTAGTATATTAACTTTGTTAGACTAAATTTCTTTTTATGCGTGTTGCAATTAATGGATTCGGAAGAATAGGTCGCTTATCCCTTCGTTCGATTTTAAAAAAGTCGGACATTACAGTGGTAGCAATTAATGATTTAACAGATACGCGAACGCTCGCGCACTTATTTAAATATGATTCTGCACAACATGCTTTTGATGGCATGGTTCACTTTGATGATTCACACCTAATTATTAATGGACATTCCATTCGTGTGGTGCATGAGAAAAATCCTAATCAATTGCCTTGGAAAGAATTGAATATTGACGTTGTATTAGAGTCTACAGGGCATTTTACAAAAAAAGAAGATGCACAACAACATATTACTGCTGGTGCAAAGAAAGTGTTGATTTCTGCGCCTGCTAGTGGAGGAGTTAAAACAATAGTACTTGGGGTAAATGAGTATGAATTAAAGGCCGACGACTTAATTATTTCGAATGCATCTTGCACGACGAATTGTTTAGCACCGATGGTGAAAGTGTTGGAAGAAAATTTCGGTTTGGAACATGGCTTTATGAGTACGGTACATGCTATGACGGCAGATCAACGTCTGGTGGATGCGCCACATAGTGATTTACGTCGAGCAAGAGCCGCTTCTGTGAATATTATTCCTACCACGACAGGTGCTGCTAAAGCGGTGGCTGAAGTAATGCCAAGTATGAAAGGTAAGATTACAGGCAACAGTGTTCGTGTACCAGTTATTACGGGTTCATTAACTGATTTTACGGCAGTGTTAAAGAAAAATGTAAGTGTGGAGGAGGTGAATGCTGCATTCAAAAAGGCTGCAGAAAGTAACTTGAAGCCGTACTTGCAGTATTCCGAAGAGCTTTTGGTTTCTGGAGATATAATCGGTAATTCGCATTCTTGTATTTTCGACGCACCCTCTACAATGGTGCTCGAGGGTAATTTTGTGAAGATTGTAGGATGGTATGATAATGAAATGGGGTATAGTTCGAGGATTGCAGATCTATTAGAAAAAATGTTCAGTTTAAAATAAGCAAAATGAAAATCTATACAAAAAAAGGAGATACTGGGACCACGCAATTGATCGGCGGTACACGCGTGCCAAAACATCATCTGCGTATCGAGACATACGGGACTGTGGATGAGCTGAATTCTCATATTGGCCTTTTGATTGAGTGGATACAAGATGAAAATACGCGTAAGACTTTACAATCCATTCAAGATAGATTGTTTACCATGGGCTCTCTGCTAGCAGCAGATCCGGAAGCATCTAAAATGAAATTGCCTCAGCTGCATGAAACGGATGTGCAATTGTTAGAGGAAGAGATTGATCGCATGACAGATTTGCTTCCGCAGATGACGCATTTTATATTGCCAGGAGGTAGTCCTGCAGGAGCACAAGCACATATCACACGGTGTGTCTGTCGTCGTGCAGAGCGTTTGATCACGAACTTAAATGAAGTAAGCCCTGTCGAAGAAATAATAATACGTTATATCAACCGTTTGTCAGACTATTTCTTTACACTAGGCCGTTTTGCGCTTTATCTTACAGGACATGCGGAAGTAAAGTGGATTCCACGCATGGATTAACGCATGGAGTGAAAATTATTCACGCCAATTAATTGGTCATATCTTCCAGAAAAAGAACGATAATACACCAGAATCGTGTATTCGTTTTCAGCTTCGTACCAGTTACCTTCTGCTGTAGCAAAATCAAGTCGGCCATCACCGCCTGCAGTGCCGATGAGATACTCATAATAGCCATTCTTTAAAAATAAATCAAGGTCGTAGCCCTTTGTAGCAGGGTTGTAGGTGAATTGAAAGTCTTTGCTTAAATCATATTGGGACGCTTGTCCACACCAAAATAGTTTCGCATCATTTAATTGTTCAGAGGCGTAATGAAAATGAGCTAAGACGTAATCTGCTTCGGTAGCAGGATTGTTTGTTTCTTGCTTTTCAATATAAAACTCCCCATTATAGTCTTTATTAAAGACATAATTCATGTTCGCTCTACAAGGGTCTGTTTGAATATAGACATTTGCCGGTGTGGTGGTATTGTCATTTCGTTGCACGCCCATTCCAGCAAAGCGAATTGTTCGAATATCTATTCGTCTGAACTCTTTTCCCGCTGGGAATACAGCATCTACATCGCAATTGTATTTTAAAATATTATCGTTAAAATAAATAGGCTGGATATTTGCTATGGCGTTGGCCCAAATTTGATTTTGCAGGATAACTACTTTGATGTCTTCCATTGGATTCGCCATATTTACGCCACCTGCATTCACGGTAAAGTCGATCTCTTGATGTGTTTTAAGCAAGCTATTATTTCTTGGTCGTATACACTGCGCGACCACTGCAGCTTGTGCATCTACTACCAGTAGTCGTTTTGTTAGTAATACATTACCATTGTCGAAATCTTTGATTTGAATGATATAATTACCACTCTTTTTAAATTTGCATTGCTCGTTAGGAAAGCTAATGGTATAATGGGTGTATGGTGTTTCGGTATTAAATGAACGTTGATAATTGTTGATGGAGTTTTCAGCGAATCCATCAATGCAATCATAGGCATTTAAGCTTGCACTTGTCCAATCCCAATTACAAGGAATTAGGTTATAACGTAAGGCACGCGTATCAGTGCCAAGGTCGTCGAATTCAAGATCGATTGGTACTCCGGTGTTTAAGGTTGTAATCGCTAATGACGCATCTAAACCTGCTTGTGTGCACTTTATCGTCTTTATTTTAGGATCATAAATACGATCTTTCCAAATAGATTCCTCTGCAAAAAGCGAATAGGATAGTATAAAAAAACAGATTATCAAGCTTAGACGCATATAACGAAGATACGATTTGCATACGAATCTTGTCGAATGGTTGTATTTTTAAACTATGGATGCCGTAAATACCAACGAAAAAAAGTCCTTCTATCGTTTAGTGCAAATTATGGATGATTTGCGCGAGAAATGCCCGTGGGATCGAAAGCAGACGATTCATACCTTGCGTACCTTAACGATTGAAGAAATGTATGAACTTGGCGATGCGATTTTACAAGAAGATTGGACCGATTTAAAGAAGGAACTTGGCGATTTAATGCTGCATCTAGTTTTTTATGCTAAAATTGCTTCGGAAGAAGGTCGGTTTGATATTGGTGACGTCATTGAAGCAGTTTGCGAGAAATTGATTTTTCGTCATCCGCATGTGTATGGCGATGTGAATGTAGAGAATGAAGAGGAGGTTAAGCGTAACTGGGAACAGTTGAAATTGAAGGAAGGGAATAAATCGGTATTAGCCGGCGTTCCTAAAGGACTGCCTGCTATGGTGAAGGCTTTACGCATGCAAGAAAAATCAAAGCAAGTAGGGTTTGAATGGGATACCGCAGCGCAAGTTTGGGAGAAGGTGAAGGAGGAAGAAAATGAATTTAAGGAAGCCTTAGCTGCAGGAGATAAAGATGCTGCCGAAGCGGAATTTGGGGACTTGCTTTTTGCACTCGTGAACTATGCTCGTTTTAAAAACATCGACCCTGAAACAGCCTTAGAAAAGACGAATCAGAAGTTTTTGCGTCGCTTTAAGGGAATGGAAGAAATAGCGGCTTCGGAAGGAAACGATTTTTCTGCCATGAGCTTAATGGAAAAAGACGCCCTTTGGAATCGTATTAAATTAACAGAAAACAAGTAAAGAAAGTTTATAATGTCTGCATCAAACGACCTAACACTTTTAAATGATTTTTTAAGTCCTGTAGATTCTGCTACCATCGAAGCAAATCACGCCTTGAACCCCTATTTAATGGGCGCAAATATTCAGTATTTTGATGGGCAAGAATTACCCAATATCGAAGCAACACGTATCGCGATAATTGGCGTAAGTGAACAGCGCAATGTGGTGAATAATCACGGAACAGCGGATGCGCCACAAAAAGTTAAGCAAGAATTCTATCAGTTATCTGCGTTCAATGATTTTACCAAAATTATCGACATGGGTGAAATCAAAGCAGGTGCGACTCCGAAGGATACTTATTTTGGTTTAGCAAAAGTTTGCAGTATTCTATTGAAATTGGGTATGATTCCGGTTGTAGTAGGTGGTTCAAATGACTGCGCCTATGGACATTTCATGGGCTATCAAGAATTAGAACAAGATATTCATTATGTTCATGTGGATGCACGTTTGGATCTAAGCTTTTTACAAGACGATATTTTATCCAATACCTTTTTGTCGAATGTAATCACGCATAAACCAAACTACCTAAAACATTTTCAGCTTTTAGGCTATCAGTCGTATTTGTTAGATTATAACCTAATGAAAGTATTAGGGCAGTTAAAATTCGATGCGACACGCCTCGGCGCATTACAAGAGGATTGGAAAGAAATGGAACCGCATGTTCGGGATGCAGATTTGGTAACTATCGATATTTCAGCAGTAAGAGCGAGTGAAGCACCTGGTAATGGAAACGCTTCGCCGAATGGCTTTTTCGGAGATGAGATTTGTGCAATGGCACGCTATGCCGGTATGAGTGATCGGGTGAGTTCTTTTGGGATTTATGAAATAAATCCGCATTTAGATCTTCGTAATACCACTGCACAATTAGCGGCCCAAATGATTTGGTACTTCATCGACGGTGTCTTACATCGTGTAGCAGATTATCCAATCATCAATGAAAATGATTTTATACTATATCATTTGATGATGGAAGATACGGGCGAACAGATGCAGTTCATGAAAAGTAGAAAAAGTAGTCGTTGGTGGATTAAGGCGAAACTGCCAGGTAGTGAGCGCCATAAATTAATTCCATGTTCTTATCAAGATTATTTGATGGCTACGCGCAATGAGCTTCCGGAGCGCTTTTTAAAAGGTTTAGAATTAATGTAATGAAGAAGTTTTTAGTCTATTTACTGCTTTTGAGCAGTACTTTATTAGGCGCTTGCCGTATGCATTGGTTTGCTACAAAGCATGCCCATGAAGAAGAAATGGATCCTCCTAGAGAAGAGTATGTTTATACTGTGCCTGCTTGGGTACAAAGTCAAATAGAGTTTTTGAAAGCACAGCCTCCATATAGAACCGGCAAGAAAATGATCTTAAAATATCGGTATCAGTATATGGACGTGTACTATATTCCGTCAGATTGTTGTGATCAGTTGAATCCTTTATATGACGAGTTCGGCAAAAAGATTTGTTCACCGGACGGAGGCTTCACCGGTAAAGGCGATGGCCGCTGTCCTGATTTTGATCGGAGTTCGCAAACAGCCGTCATTATCTGGCAAGAAGAAACACCCACGAAATAATTTTTATTGAATGCTATTGCCGCGCAAGAAGTCGGCTATCGGCATGCGCTTTTTGCCTTCTGGTTGTACCTCAAAAAGATTTATAAACCCGTCTTCGGTAGCTACTTTCAAAAATGATTTTTGATCCGTAGAATAACTCCCTGGCTCCATAGTATGCGCCTCATGGATAGGTTTTGCAGCATGGATTTTAAGTACTTTTCCATTAAGCATCATGAATGATCCTGGAAATGGAATAAAGGCTCTATATTGGTTGTAGGCAGCTTGTGTTGATTGATTCCAATTAATACATGCATCCTGTTTCTGTAATTTCGGAGCATGCTTTATTTCGCCATTTTGGGGAGTTGTAGTATGCTTGTTTTCATCAATAGCCATTACACTCTTCAATACCACAGCAGCACCTAAAGCTTGTAAAACATCGTGCAATTCACCACCGGTCATATCTTCTCCAATGGCAACGCGCTCTTGCATAATCCAATCTCCGGTATCAATCTCGTGTTTCAAGAAAAAAGTAGTAACACCTGTTTCTTTTTCGCCATTGCGAATCGCCCACTGAATAGGCGCTGCACCTCTATAGGCCGGTAGGAGAGACGCATGTAGATTGAAAGTGCCTATACGCGGCATCTGCCAAACTATTTCAGGTAGCATACGAAAAGCAATTACAATAAATAAATCAGCTTCTAAATCGCGTAATCTTGCTATAAAATCAGGGTCTTTTAATTTGGCGGGTTGAAGGACATTCAAATTATGTTCGACAGCCCATTGCTTCACAGCTGAGGATTGTAATTGCATACCACGACCTGCAGGTTTGTCGGGAGCCGTAACCACTGCTTTTATGTCGAAGCCGGCATTATAAACCGCTTCGAAGGCAGGAATAGGAAAATCGGGTGTGCCAAAAAGTACAATCTTTAACATATGTGCAAAGGTACTATTTCTTTCGCCTTAACGCCAAAGGATTTCATCACAGAATATCCAAGAAGGGTTGCCTGCCCCTTTGCCATCGGCAGGACAAGGACCAGGATTATAGGCCTTAACTTTTATAAAACTGCCTTCAATTCCTTCTAAATTTATTTCAAGTTCTTCAATTTTTCGCGATCCATTCGCTTCTTTTGGAAGTTCATTGTATTCATGAATGAACGATTTTACCACTTGCATTTTAGCATCCAAAACAATTACTGAGATCTTTCTAGGAAAATAAATCCAGTCATCAGGTGATGCCAAACAGTGGATCATCACTTGGTTTAATTTCTCTTTACGAGGTAGGCTGACTAGCACATCTAGGTCATTATTATAAAAGCCTTGCCAGGCTGAGTTTTTAAAATCATAAAAAGATATTTTGCCATCAGTGAGCGCAGTGATTCCATCTGCCTGATAGGTACTGTCGTACATTGAATAATATTGCACGGTTGCTCCAGTTTCTTTTCTATAGGCAGCTCCAAAAGTGTTTTGTTGTTGAAACATTTGATTAAAAATGTGATTCATTCTATGCCATAATCCAATCTCCATAATTGGTGCCTCATCGTTTGTTTTTTGTTTGTCATAAACGCTACGCTTGACAATTTTAACTGCGGCACCTCCAGCCTTTGCGAGGCTTAAAGTCAAGGTGTCTAATCGAGTAATGGCTATGTTGAATTTGCTAAATTCTCTCGGTCGTGTATTCCAATTCGTCATGCGGTTGTCACAGTAAATGGTGGCAACATAATTTTGTTCTGTTTGTAAAAAAGTAAGCGGAACCTTTAATTGATAGCTCTTTTCATCGGCAATAGCTCCTATATACCACGTACTATCTTTGTTTTCAACTTGTAAGGCACGTGTTGCAACATAATCTCCCGGACGAGCTGCGATTACTTTTCGCTCTTGCCAAACGGAAGGGATTTCAGCCATGAAATTGCTCGCATCATTAAAGTCTTTTCTGTATTCACTGTAAGTGAAAATATCTTGTGCCATCATGCGCATAGGACTGTAAAGAACAATATTCAAGGCTAGCTCATGAGAAAGGGTAGTGAAGCCTCTTTTAGAATGATTGGAGTTGTTGCTTAGGTTCAAAATACCAGGTGTATAATCGAAAGCACCAAGCATGTTTCTTGTAAATGGTAATAGGGTGGCATAGTAAGGTGGAAGGCCTTCGTACGTTGCATTCCATTCATTCCCTCTTCCTGCTTCTTGTGTAAGCAAATTGGGCCAAGTGCGTTCAATGCCGCTAGGCATAATACTTTCATGCACATCCAGGCAGATTTCATATTTAGCAGCTAATTCTACGATTTTTTGAAAGTGCTCAATTTGCGTCTGACCATATTGCATGCCTACGCCAGCATAACCTGTTTTGAGGTAATGCACTCCTTTAAGATGAAGGTCTTTAAAAAGTGTTTCTGCGATGCTATCATACATCTTATAATCGGCTTGCGTTTCATGGTGTGCAATCCAATTGATCTTGTTATTTGCAGCGAATTTTAAAATGTCTTCCCAATCGAAGTCGGAGGCCGGTGTATTAAATTGTTGCACGGATTTTTTGTCGGAGCCGTAGTTGTTCCATCCTTTATTCCATCCCTCCGTAAGTGTAGCGTCTAAATGATGATCATGTGCCCAGCGAATATAATTTATACTACGATTTGTAGTTGCTCCGTGATATTTACCTTCTTGCCAGGTTAATATTCCTTCATGCATTTCCCACCAAATTCCATTGAATTTAATTGGCTTAATCCAAGATGTGTTTTTGATTTTACAAGGCTCATTCAGGTTCGCAACTATTTTAGAATTGGCAATATCAGCGGCGGTATTACCTATGCTAATCACACGCCATGGCGATTGAAAAAAGTGTTTGGCAATCAGTGGTGAGTCGACCGCTTCGTAACGGAGCACGGTCTCTAATTGATGAGATGAGTTTTTTACTAAATCGAATAAAGGGTAATTTAATAAGGCTGCTTCATAAATGGAATACCATAAGCTGTCTGCACGATGTCCGAGGAATGGAATCAACATCGCTTTATGGAGGGTATTCGTTAGACTATGCTGATACAAACCTTCAAAGGCAAAGCAATCTGTGGGCATCCACCAGGCTGAGTCTTGCGCTTGATAGGGGAAATAGCTTTTGTCTCCTTGATATGCATCGCGATAGCTGAATACTTTAAAACGATAGGCGACTGCATTTTCAAAAACGCGAAATTCGATCACACATTGACTAGCACTATTGAGGCTGTCTTTGAGTGTAAAGAAATACTCTTTTTTAGTATAAATGTTTGTGATTGATTCTCCACTCAAAGGGTCTTTCCATGAGTCGTTCACTGTTTCAAAGGCACTACATTTTTGATAAGCGAAGTTTTGATCAAAACGGCCGTTCAAATCAATTAAAAAAGTGCTCGCGTTAGTAAATACAGTTTGCGATTGAAATTGAATACTAAAATGTACGCCCGCTGTCATCATACTAGGATTAATATCCAGTTTCAGTTTGCCTTGTGGAGAGCTTATATCATACGCAAAGCATGTTGAAAAACCGCAAAACAAAAGCAATAGTAAAACGAAGTTTAGGCGCATCATTAAAAATACAAATAATGCAATAAAAAAAGGCCTTCCGAAGAAGACCTTTGTGCCCAAGACGAGATTTGAACTCGTACACCCTTTCGGGCGCTACCACCTCAAGGTAGTGCGTCTGCCAGTTTCGCCACCTGGGCATTCACTGTGGAAAAGCCACTGTTTAAAACAAATGTCTTTTGCACTGATTTGATTAGTTTTGCAAAGATAAGAAATTTGAACGCAACCTCCATCGGAGCTTGCATAAAAAATTACAAATAATGAATGCATACGTATTCCCTGGTCAGGGCTCGCAATTCCCAGGAATGGGTAAAGCGCTTTATGAAAGCAATGAAACGGCTAAAGCCATCTTCGAACAAGCTAATGAAATTTTAGGTTTTCGTATCACGGATATCATGTTCAACGGAACGGAAGAAGAATTAAAGCAAACGAATGTGACACAGCCAGCAATTTTTATATTGTCTGTTGCCTTGGCTAAGACGATGGCTGAGTTTAAACCAGATATGGTAGCCGGTCATTCACTCGGTGAGTTTTCTGCCCTTGTTGCGGCTGATTGTTTGGATTTTGCTGATGCCTTGCGTTTAGTAGCCGCTCGTGCGAATGCGATGCAAAAAGCATGTGAGATTACTCCATCTACCATGGCTGCAGTATTGAATTTAGCAGATGATATCATTGAAAAAATTTGTGCGGAAACACCTGGTGTTGTAGTGGCTGCAAATTATAATTGTCCCGGTCAGGTTGTGATTTCCGGAGAACTTGCTGCCGTAACCACAGCTTGCGAAAGTTTAAAAGCGGCCGGTGCAAAACGCGCTTTATTGTTGCCTGTTGGTGGCGCCTTCCATTCTCCTATGATGGAACCGGCTCGTCAAGAATTGCAAGCTGCCATTGAAAGCACCTCATTCCGTGAGCCTGTATGTGCGATCTATCAAAATGTTTGTGCTAGCGGTGTTCGCGATGCAGCAACAATCAAGCAAAATTTAATAGCCCAATTGACAGCTCCTGTAAAATGGACTCAATCTGTTCAAGCGATGATTGCTGACGGAGCAACAAATTTTGTTGAAATCGGTCCGGGTAAAGTATTGCAAGGCTTGATTGTAAAAATTGAAAAGACTGCTGTTGTCAGCGGTGTAAACTAATAGTATGTCGAAATATCCATCTATCCCTGAATTGTATGCACTATGGAAAAGCTCAGAAGGGCTTACAACGGATACGCGTCAGATTAAGGATGGATGGATGTTTTTAGCCTTGCGTGGCGAAAAATTCGATGCGAATGATTTTGCACAGCAAGCTATCGACGCAGGTGCAGCATGGGTTGTAGTTGATCGCGAAGATGCAGTGGTGCACGAACGTTGTATTTTAGTTCCTGATACACTTCGTATGTTGCAAGCATTGGCGAATCATCATCGTTCTACCTTTACGATTCCTTTTCTAGCCGTAGGAGGTAGCAATGGTAAAACAACTTCGAAAGAACTGATACGCTCCGTCTTATCGCAAAAGTTTAAGGTGCATGCAACGAATGGCAATTTGAATAATCATATCGGTGTTCCACTGACGATTCTTCAAATGCCCTTAGATACGGAGATTGCAGTTATTGAAATAGGTGCAAATCATCTCTTTGAAACCGCTGAATTAGCTGCCATCGTAGAGCCTGATTATGGGATTATTACCAATAATGGTAAAGATCATTTGGAAGGATTTGGTAGCATCGAACAAGTGAAAATTGCTAATGCTGAATTGTATGAATTCTTGCGTGCTAAAAATGCGAAGTGCTTTGTGAATGCAGCGGATAAGGATCTGATGGATGCTTCGGAAGGTATTGAACGGTTTACGTATGGTGGTAATTCGGTTGAATGCAATGCCACTATTCAATCTCATTTCCCTTTAATAGAAGTGGCTTTCTCGCAACCGGAAGTATTTTACGCGAGTTCGAATTTAGCAGGAGATTATAATCTGCCTAATATATTAGCTGCTGCAAAAATTGGATTTTATTTCGGATTGAATAGTCATGAAGTGAAGCGTGGTATTGAATCCTACGTGCCAGCAAACAATCGATCTCAGTGGAAGCAATGGCATACCAATCAATTATTGATGGATTGCTATAATGCCAATCCGAGTAGTATGGCAGGAGCAATAGAAAGCTTTGCTAAAATGCCTGCCAAGCCTAAGATTGTCGTGCTTGGGGATATGTTCGAACTAGGGCTCTATGCTGATCGTGAACATCAACTAATCATTGAATTAGTAAAAAAACTTCAGTTTGATCAAGCAATATTTATCGGAGCGAGTTTTTATAAATTCAAGGAAACTGTCTTTGGTAAATGGTTTGCGACTACAGACCTTGCCAATGAACATCTACAAAAAGAAATGCCTCAACATGCATTTCTTCTAGCGAAAGCATCTCGAGGCATGGCTCTTGAGAAATTATTTGATTAGGCTTTTGCCAATTCTGCTTTTAACCAATCAATAACTTTTACTTCTACACAATCGTAGTTTCTTTCTTGTGAAAGATAGAAACTCACCCAATCCGTCAAATGAATTAGATAAAACTGACGCGCTAAAACGCTCTCACCTTTAGAGTGAATTTCAGTGATATGTGGGGTGCATTTTTTAATGACTGTTTGATTCAATTTCATGCGGACTTGTGTTCGCGGATGATCGAATGGGTGACGTAAGAATACGACAGCAAGATTAGGGTTTTTATCACGCCAAGCAACCAATTCATTGTGATTCATCTCTGGTAAAACATGATGCCAACATAATTGCTTTCCATTTTCATTGATTTGTTGACGGAAACGAATAGCAACGCCTTCTGTTCCTGCAGCAGCGTAAATTACTGGTGTTTTATCCGAAAGATGCTTTGCTAGTTTTTGTGCTTGCTTTACTATGTTTTTTTGTTCTTTTTGCAGGAGGGCTATAGATTCCAAAACATCCTTTTCTACTGACATTTTAGTCAATTTCAGCCTTTTAAATATGCTCAGCAATTGCACTAATGAATAGCCCACACATGCGCGTGGGGGCATTCCTCCAGGGATTAAAACAAAATCTTTTTTCTTTTTAAAGGCCCACTCAGCCATTTTGCCGCCACTTGAGATGCAAATGATTTGTGATTTCTTTTTAAAGGCAATTTCAAGTGCGCTTAATGTTTCTTCAGTATTCCCGCTATAAGAACAGGCTATTACAAGGGTGTTTTTACCAACATAAGCAGGTAAGGAGTAGTCTTTTGTTACAAGTATTGGTAAAGGACAATCCGAGGCCAATAGTTCTTGTGCGATACTACCTCCAATTCCTGAGCCACCAAGACCACTGATAACAATATGCTGAATATCTTTAGTCTTAATTTTAAGTTCGATTTCTTTTGCAATCGCCAATGCTTCTTTCAGCTGCACATCAAATCGGGCGATAAGTTGGTCCATCATATTTCAACTATTTTGTGAAGGATAAAGTTAATAAAAAAGAAGGCATTTCGCCTGCTTTTTCTAGAAATTGAATTTTTATTGAAGGTAATGATTTGCAGATTTTGACTTGTTAATAATTGACATGCATTATACTTATTGTGAATAAAAGCATCACAATAAATTTTTATTTAACACTAAAAGAAAAAACCCGACTGCAGATATTTTAAGGAGTCTCTGAGCCGGGTAATTTCCTGTTTCCTAGTTTTAATAAGCGTTAAAAAGGTAGAATTAACAGGGTTGATTGAATCAACAATACAAAAATGCATTCAAATTAGAGGGATTACAAGTACAATAAAATTCTATTATACGGACTCACTTAACGCTTGATTTGTAAATTCAATAATCCGCCTTCCTTTTTGTATTTTTGTGCTATACAATGAATAATAAACTGTTTCCCAATTTAGTGAGTGAGGTAATTTTATCTCTTCAGGATGTATTCCGGGATGGTCGCCCCTTAGACCGTGTGATTCTTTTTCGAATGAAAAATAACCCGAAATGGGGGAGTAGAGATCGCTCTTTTGTTGCAGAATCTACCTTTGATATAGTTCGCCATTGGCGTCGTTTGTGGCGTCATTTGGAGGAAGAACCAGCGCTAGACATTCGCTCATTATATCAACTTTTTGCAGTTTATTGGCAGTTAAAAGGCGGTGAATTGCCCGCTTGGAAGGAGTTTGCAGGGATGAAGGAACGTTGGGTGCCTTTGCAAGAAAAAGACATGACACGCGCGGAATGGTTCTCATTGCAAGACGAGATGGATGAGCTAGGTGTTGCATCTCTCGGAGAGGAGGTGTGGAGAAATGAATTGGAGGCAATGAATCGTCCCGCTCCTGTATACCTTCGTGTAAATACACTAAAAGCTTCTTCCTATACACTCAAAAAGGCTTTGGAGGAAGCTGAATTTCCGTATATGGAACTTTATGAAAATGGACCGATAAAATTAATGTCTAAAAAGCATTTAAATACGCATCCACTTTTACGAAGCGGTCTCTTTGAAATTCAAGATATCGGTTCGCAAATGATTGCCCCTTTTTTACAAGTGGAGCCAGGTATGCGTGTTATTGATGCTTGTGCCGGTGCAGGAGGAAAATCACTACACCTTGCTGCATTGATGAATAACCGTGGACGAATTATCTCTATGGATGTTGAGCCTCGTAAATTGGAAGAACTTACTCGTCGCTCACGTAAAAATGGAGTTTCTATTGTTGAACCCCGCTTGATAGACTCTACTAAGGTTATCAAACGCCTCGCCGAACAAGCCGATCGTCTACTGCTTGATGTGCCTTGTTCTGGAAGTGGCGTAATACGTCGAAACCCTGATTCAAAATATCGCGTTAATAAAGAATATGTCGAACGCCTTTTAAAAGTACAAGAAGATATTCTAGAACGTTATAGCACTATGCTCAAGCCCGGTGGTAAAATGGTATATGCTACTTGCTCTTTATTAGCAGTGGAAAATGAAGGTCAAATTCAAAAATTCCTTGCTCACCACCCAGAGTTTACGCTAGAAGAAGAAAAGTATATCTATCCTTCTGAACATGATTCCGATGGCTTTTTTATGACTCGACTCGTTAAAAAGAAATAAAATTATTTTGTATGTCGCACGCAATTTCTAATCAACATCTTTCTATTACTCAACTTCGTCATATTTGGAAAAATCGCATTCCCTTGACGATTTCAGAAGAAAGCAAAAAACAAATAATGCATTGTCGCCAGTTTCTAGAAACCAAATTGGCTGACGTTGAACGCCTTTACTACGGTATCAACACTGGTTTTGGCTCCCTTTGTAACGTACGTGTGAGTCCGGATGAATTAGAAGATTTACAATATAAATTGGTCGTGAGCACGGCTTGCGGTATCGGAGACGAAATTGATCCAGAAATTACCCGCCTACTACTTATTCTCAAGGCGCAATCCCTAAGCTATGGCTATTCAGGTATCTGCCTAGAAACAGTGGAATTGCTAATCAAATGTTATAATGAAGATTTACTGCCTATCATCTATGAACAAGGTTCATTAGGCGCTTCTGGTGACCTTGCTCCTTTAGCGCACATGGCACTTGCTATGATGGGCATTGGCGATTGTTATTTGAAAGGTAAAAGAATGCCTGCCGTAGAAGCTTTGAAAGCAATCGGTGCTACACCCGTTGTGTTGCAATCTAAAGAAGGATTGGCTCTATTGAACGGAACACAATTTATGAGCGCGCATGCTTGTTTCTGCTTGTTTAAAGCAATGGATCTACTCGAGCTTGCAGATGCTGTGACTGCTATTTCAGTTGATGGATATGACTCAAAAGCAGAACCATTCACGGATACCATTCATTTAATTCGTCCGCATGCTGGACAAATTCATACAGGCCAAAACATCTTGAAATGGTTGAAAGGCTCTGAAATTATTCAACAAGCCAAACAGCAAGTTCAAGACCCTTACAGCTTCCGTTGCGTGCCGCAAGTTCATGGTGCAAGCAAAGATGCTATTGCACAAGTAATCCGCGTTGTCGAAACAGAAATCAACTCCGTAACAGATAATCCTATCGTAGATCCTGCCAATGATCGTATCCTTTCTGGTGGTAATTTCCACGGACAGCCACTTGCTTTGCATCTTGACTTCCTTGCTATTGCGGTCGCTGAATTGGCAAATATCTCAGAACGTCGTATCTATCAGATGTTGAATGGTGGACGTAACTTGCCTGTCTTCTTAGTGGATAAGCCAGGTTTGAATTGTGGTTTAATGATTCCAC
Source organism: Chitinophagales bacterium (assembly GCA_947452995.1). Classification (GTDB taxonomy): domain Bacteria; phylum Bacteroidota; class Bacteroidia; order Chitinophagales; family CAIODY01; genus JAHEYX01. Next base: position 244,429 of record CANGEV010000001.1, on the reverse strand, counting down.
AATATACAGCTGCTGCTATCGTTAGTCAAAGTAAACAATTATGTACCCCAGCTTCGGTAGATAGTATCGTTAGTTGTAACGGTCAAGAGGATCATGTGAGCATGGGCGCAAATGCAGCTACGAAATGTGTGCGTGTTATGTACAATACCGAACGTGTATTGGCTATTGAATTGTTAACCGCTGTACAAGCACTCGACTTTAGAAAGCCTTTGAAGTCTTCTCCAGCAATTGAAGCTATACGCGCTGAATATCGTAAAGTGGTACCATTTATTACCGAAGATCGCGTGTTCCACGATGATATGGTGAAGAGTGTAGAATTCGTTCGCACTCGTACTTGGACTGCCCCTGAATAAATATTAAAAATAGTAACAATGGAAGATTTAATTAAAGAAGTGGCTGCGAAAGCCGGAATTACAGAAGAACAAGCAAAGATTGCGGTAGAAACAATGATGGAATTTGCCAAAGCTAAAGTGCCCCCAGCATTTCAAGGTATGATTGAAAAGGTAATGAAAGGGGAGAAGCCAGGAGGTATGTTCGGAGGACTTTTCGGTAGCTAGTTGTCAAAAAGAGATTTTTTTGTTATATTGTTGTTGATATGGCAAAAAGGATTCCTATACTGATATCAATTTGCATCAGCATCTTGCTGATTATTATTTCTTGTAAAAAGGAGTATGTGACAGGGTCTGTCCCCCCAGCACCATTCAACCCTTTTGATACTATTCACTATCCGTATAATTTAGTAAATGCTTTACCAATAGATTCAAACTCTTTTGTCGGAATTCATTCCTATATTTTTGCCACTAAATGCGCCAACCCAGGCTGTCATGACGGTCATTTTGATCCTGATTTCCGAACAGTGCAATCTGCGTACTCTACCTTGGTTTATCAGCATGTAACGAAGAATAATCAAGCAGGAAGTTTTGTTTATAGAGTAAAACCTTGTGATGTTTCTAATTCCTGGTTACACGAACGAATTACAACGGTAGATCCTGTGCTTGGACGAATGCCACTCTACGATTCTATGCTTAGCACTCGGCAGATTACACGAATCTCAAATTGGATTCAGGCCGGTGCTCCAGATATTTTTGGTCAAGTAGCAACTGCCACCAATACCATTCCACAAACATTTGGAATAGTCGCCTATGCACAGAGTGGTTCAAATTGGATACGTGTCGATACCATTCGAGGAGGTAATATGTTTTACCCAATGCTCGTTGCGAATAATACAAATTTAAAAATCTGGTTTGGTGTCTATGATGATGTGCAAACACCTTATCAATTGACGAATCTCTTTGTACGGTTTTCTAACAATCCAGTTGATTTCAGCACTTCAACAGCCTATCCACTTAATGTTCAAACCACACCAACTTATTTGAGTAATATCTTTGGTTCGAATAAGCCGTATTTTCTTTCGTATACGTTGAATACTGCTTCTTTACCCAATAATCAGCCTGTCTACATGCAGATTAGCGCACAAGATGCGAACCATTCAGCACCTACTTTGATACCGGCTCCAGGCAATCAACCTTATATTATCAGTTACTTTTCTTTAATCGTTGCGCCATGACCAATTGCAAATTTAACGTGATCATAGGGTTTGCCTTTATTCTGTTTGTAGCATGTCGGAAGAATAAAGAAAATACATTGCCTACCGTGCCAATTGAGCCTGTTTTAAAATTTGAATCCGTAAATAAAACGACTGTGAAAGCCTTTGGCGATTCATTGGTCTTCTCGGTGTCCTATACAGATGGAGATGGCGACTTGGGTGATTTTAATAGTGATTCTTTATCCTTGTATTTAATGGATACGCGCGCTTCCTCATTACAGGAACGCTATCACGTAGCTCCTTCAGTACCTGCTAACGTAAAAGTAGCTATTCAAGGGGCTTTCAGAATTGTTTTGGATCATACAATTCTTTTAAATTCAGCTAGTAGTTCGGAATCGACCGTTTTTAAAATAAAAGTAAAAGACCGTTCTGGAAATTGGAGTGACGCAGTGAGCTCTCCAAGCATTACGATTAAGCCGTGATATGCTTCTGCGCTTCAGCTAACTTTTCTCGCGCATCTTCAAAATCAGGGTTCAGTTTCAATGCTTGTGTAAAATCTGCTATTGCTTCATTCCAGACCCCTCTTTTTAAATTACACATTCCTCGCATATAATATGCCTTTGCATTCATTGGATCTGTTTGAATCAGCATGGTGAAGTGATTATAGGCAGGTTTTACAGAATCCATATAGAAGTATAAATATCCCATATTGTAAATAGGATTGGGCTCTTGCGGATACTTTATTATCAAACTACGATATACACTCATCGCTTTTTTTACCTGCTTATTTTCTTGATAATACATGGCCAAAGCGTACGGGCCTTCAAAGCGTGTACTATCAATGCGTAAGGTGTTTAACAAATAAGCCTCTGCTTTTTTATCATGTAATGACTGCGATAATAAACCTAATTGCATAAAGGCATCATAATTATCAGGGTTGCGCTCTATGCAATTAAGGAAGGTTTTGATTGCATGTGTCGTATCGCCCTTTTCCTTCCAAATGATACCCTGTAATAAAAATGGGCGATCGTCATTTGCGTCAATTGTTGAAACACTATTGGTATATTCGATTGCTTGGTCATATTCCTTTAAGTATAAATGGATTTTAGCTAGCTTAAGTTTTAGGTCTTTATCCATTGGTGCTAGCTTTTCTGCTTTTAATAGATATTCTTTTGCCACTTTTAGATAACGCGCTTCGACATTGATATCGGCAAAGCTTAAATAATAACTGATTTGTGTTGAATCTAAGGAAATCGCTCTGTGAACGTCTTTCGCTGCATAATCCAACATTTTGAACTGATAAAACAACATGCCACGCTCATAATAAGCATCGGCTTTATCGGGATGCGCATTGATTTCATTAGAGAGTCGAGCTAAATCAGGACTGATTTTAGATAATGAGTCGATTGTGCTTTGTTCGACAACCTTTTTGCCACCGCAAGAGGTAAAACCGATCCCAATAAATAGGCTTGCAATCAATAAAAACGATTTCCAATTCATGCTGTAAAGTTACACACATTTCTGTGTTTTCGATAGCATTCCAATTCCTCCCTTTTAGGGATTTTGATTACCTTTGTATTTTAACCTATTTTTATGTCTTTGCAAAAAATATTAATCTTAGATTTTGGTTCGCAATACACTCAATTGATCGCCCGCAGAATACGTGAGTGTAATGTGTATGCCGAAATTGTTCCTTATAATCATAGCTTTTCTTTAGAAGCTGATTTGAGAGGGGTGATTCTTAGCGGTAGTCCTTGTAGTGTAAATGATCCAGAGGCTCCGATGATTGATTTGGACGCAATTTTAGGAAAGGTTCCTGTTTTAGGTATTTGTTACGGAGCGCAATTAATGGCGAAATTGGGAGGCGGTGAAGTAGCTCGTTCGAGCACACGTGAATACGGTCGCGCAAAGGTATTAATGTCGAACGTTAGTAATCACTTAGCTGCCCTAAATGATTCACAAGTATGGATGAGTCATGGAGATTCTATTTTGCGTCTTCCTGATAATTTTGAAATTATTGGTACAACAGAACATATTCCCGTTGCCTTTTATCAAAGTAAGGCAGGAGCCTATGTACATCCTGTTTGGGGCGTACAGTTTCATCCGGAGGTAACACATAGCGAGAAAGGGTTGGATATGTTAAAATCCTTCCTTTACGATGTATGTGGTTGTGGTGGCGATTGGACGAGCGAGCATTTTATCGATAGCACGGTAGAAGCGCTTCGTAAGCAAATTGGGGATGAAGAAGTTATTCTTGCATTAAGTGGTGGGGTAGATTCTACTGTGGCTGCTGTGCTTTTACACAAAGCAATTGGCTCTAAATTACATTGCATTTTTGTAGATAATGGCTTATTACGTAAAGGTGAATATGAGCAGGTATTGAATACCTACCGCAATGAAATGGGACTCAATGTAAAAGGTATCGATGCAAGTGCTTTATTCTATGGTCATTTGAATGGTGTAAGTGATCCTGAAACAAAGCGTAAAATTATTGGCAAAACGTTTATTGACGTTTTCGAAATGGAGGCGAAGCAAATTTCTGCAGCAAAATGGCTCGCGCAAGGAACTATCTATCCTGACGTAATTGAATCGGTAAGTGTGCATGGTGGACCAAGTCAGACTATTAAGTCGCACCACAATGTGGGTGGTTTGCCAGAAAAGTTGAATCTTAAAATTGTAGAACCATTAAGATTATTATTCAAAGACGAAGTTCGTAGGGTTGGTAAGGCTTTAGGAATTGCACCGCATATTTTAGGTCGCCATCCTTTCCCGGGTCCGGGCTTAGCAATTCGTATCATCGGAGCTATTACGGAGGAAAAAGTGAAGTTATTGCAAGAGGCAGATGCTATTTATATCGGGCACTTGCGTGAGGCAGGTTGGTATGATAAAATTTGGCAAGCAGGTGCAATATTAACTCCTATTCAAACGGTAGGGGTGATGGGTGATGAACGCACCTATGAATTCGTGCTCGCGTTACGGGCCGTAAGTAGTGTAGATGGGATGACAGCCGATTGGATTCATTTGCCGTACGAGTTACTTGCTAAAATTTCAAATGATATCATCAATCGTGTTAAAGGAATTAATCGAGTTGTATATGATATCAGCTCCAAGCCTCCTGCTACCATTGAATGGGAATAAGAACGTTTTCAAAAATTATAGAATGAAATTTTTGTACGGAACCTTTTTGTCGTTACTCTGCTTGCTTCAGTTTACTGGCGTAAGGGCAGGTACCTTAGATGTGGGCGCCGTAAAGCTTACTTCTCCAAAAGTATTTCTTTGCTTAGGTGATACCGTTCCGTTGAATATGGTTATCCAAAACTTCGGCTCCGATACCGTTTTTTCGGTGCCTGTACGTGTGAATATCGGAGGAATTGTACCATTTGTTCTATTGGCCACATCCAATAAAATGCTCTTACCTGGCGATACTGCCATTGTATATCTTGGCAAAGTACCTTGTCCTACCAACGGCTTGTATCATTTCACTTTCTTTACCCAATTGGCGAACGACCTCAATTTGCATAATGATACTGCGGTTCAGACCTCCTTTATTGCGAATACTACAATGCCTGTTCAAAAGATAGATGCGCATCGTTGCGGAACTGGTCCATTGCAAATCGCTGCCTCAGTTAATGATGGCTTAATTTATTGGTATAGCTCCGACACTTCTTCCAACAGCATTGGTATTGGTGAAACATTTCAAACGCCGAGCTTATCATTCACTCAAACGTATTGGGCAGAGCCTCATGCCAATGTGCACGTAAATCTTGGAGAACGGGACACTACGTTTTCTTCCTTTAACGGCTCTAATTTCTTGACAGATGCAATGAGCTTCGATGTATTTGAAGGGATGGTGCTCGATTCTGTAAAGGTCTATCCGATCAATCCAGGAATGGTAGTAATGCGCTTGTTGAATAATTTGAATGTCATTGTCGAAAGGGATACCTTTTATTTTTCTAATGCAAATGGCGTTGGCCATTTTGTAAACCTACATTGGCAATTGCAGAAAGGAGTGGGTTATAGGATGGACGCACTAGGTACTAACACAGGTTTGCTTCGTAATACGAGTGGCGCGCATTATCCTTACGAAGTTCCTTTTGTCGTATCTATCAACGGTAATACCATTAATTCAAATTATTACTTATATTTTTATGATTGGCACTTTCGTTTAGGAGGCTGTGCCGGACCACGACTGGCTGTTAATGCATTTATTCGAACGGTGCCGCCTAATGCTAATTTTAGTATTCAATCTAATGGTGCGCTTGTTATGTTTAATAATAATTCTACCAATGCGGATAGTGTTTGGTGGAATTTTGGAGACGGAATAACTAATATTACTTGGCAGCCCAATCATTTATATTCCCATAGCGGACTTTATATTGTAACCTTGTATGCGAAAAATGATTGCGGCATTGATTCTTTTAAAATGGGAATAAATGTGATTGCGGGTCTGCAAGATTTACAAAAATATTATGGCACGATTAGTCCCAACCCTTCTAGCGATTATGTTTCGTGGGAATTACCCACAGGATGTCAGCCTATTTTTTCTAGCATGAAGATATATGCTACTGACGGTACCTCTGTACCAATTTATAGTACTGAAAACGGCAATCGCATTCTAATAGATATTAATCATTACCCGTCCGGTAATTATATCGTCGAAGTACGTACGCAAAATGGTTTGTTAATTCATAATCGCTTTAATAAACTATAATTCTATTCTTTCTTATATCCCGAAAAATTACTTACTTAGTTCTATGAAAAAGCCTTTATATCTGCATTTGATTTTTATCGTTATCGGTATCGTATTAAGCGTGATTTATCTTTCTCCTGTTTTGGAAGGAAAATTATTAGTGCAAAATGATTCTATTCAATCTAAAGCTATGCAAGCCGAGGTATTGCAAGCAAAAGAATCCAAAGGCTATTATTCATTATGGACCAATACGAGTTTTTCTGGAATGCCAACCTTCACAATGGGGGTTGATTACAAAAATCCCGTGATTGGTAGTTTGCTGACGCCTTTCGAACAATTCTTCAAAAGTCCATTATGTTATTTGATCTATTATTTTGTCGGCTTTTATATTTTAATGATTGCCTTACGTGTTGATCCATGGTTGGCGTTTTTAGGTGCAATCATGTTCACCTTTTCAAGTTATAACTTTATCATCCTAGAAGCAGGACACAATACCAAAGCACGTAATATTGGGTTAATGCCACTGGTATTAGCAGGTGTGATATTTCTATTTCAAAAGCGTTATTGGGTTGGTACTATTTTGGTTTCAATTTTTATGTTTCATGAAATCAAATCGAATCACCCGCAGATTACATACTATCTATTAATACTATTAGGCTGTTATTTCGTTTATCAATTAGTTGAAACGATTCGCAACAAAGAATGGCTTCATTTCTCTAAGGCTACTGGAATTTTTGTATTGGCCACTATGCTCGCAATTATGGCAAACTTTGCCCAACTATGGGTAGTATACGAATATACCAAAGATACCATGCGCGGTGGGTCTGAACTTGCGGTGGCTGGTGTAGATAATGGGAAAAACAAAAAGGGCTTAGATAAAGATTACGCTTTTCAATGGAGTTATGGCAAAATGGAAAGTTTTACCTTTCTTATTCCTAATACCTTCGGAGGTGCATCTGGAGCTGATTTTAATGAGAATAGTAAAATATATGCATTCCTGAGTGATAAGAATATTCCGGCCGATGCTTCTGAACAAATTTCTCGTCAACTAGGTGGTTATTGGGGACCAAAACCATTTACATCCGGTCCTGTCTATCTTGGTGTTTTAGTTTGTTTTCTGTTTGTTTTAGGTATTGTAGTTTTAAACGACTCTTGGCGTTGGTGGCTGATAGGAGCATCCACAATTGGGCTTCTTTTGGCTTGGGGTAAGAATTTAATGTGGTTTAATAGCTTAGCATTCGATATTGTACCATTCTACAATAAATTCAGAACAGTAGAAATGGCCCTAGTTATTTTGCAATTGACATTCCCAATTATGGCGGTGCTTACCTTACAACGTATTTTAGATGCAAAATTGGATCGTACAGCATTGCTTAAAAAATTCTATTATGTAGCGGGTGCTTTTGCAGCGTTGCTTTTAATTTTTGCTGTGATGCCAAGTACAGTCCTAGATTTTAAAGGATTGCAAGATGAACAAATCAAAGAAATGTATGCTAAACAAGGCGGACCAGAATTAGCTCGTGATTTGATGAGTGCAGTGAAAGCTGAACGCGAACGCTTAGTATCGGTTGATGCTTGGTCGGCCTTCTTAATACTAATTATTGGTGTGGGATTGTTGTTTGCATACTTGCGAAACAAAATTAGTGCGCAAGTAGTATTAATCGCATTTACATTGATCACGCTTGTTGATTTATGGCGCGTTGACAAACGTTATTTGAATGATGATAAGTTTACAGAGGCAACAGCCATTGAGGATAATTATTCTCCTTCAGAGATCGACCGTCAGATAATGAACGATAAATCTGTTTCTTATCGTGTGTTTAACGTCGCAACAGATCCGTTTAATGATGCGATCCCTTCTTATTTTCATAAAAACGTTGGCGGATATAACCCTGCAAAATTAGCACGCTACCAAGATTTAATTGATTCATGTATTCGTAAGAATAATCAGAATGTCTTGAATATGTTGAATACGAAGTATATCATTTTTGCTCCGCAACAAAATGCCAAGCCGATGGTTCAAATGAATCCAGGCGCATTAGGTAATGCGTGGTTTGTGGATACGCTACAGAAAGTAAATTCTCCTCGTGAAGAAATTATGTCTTTAAATAAATTGAACTGGAATCCTGCTCATACTGCTTTCGTGGATGCTTCACAATTTTCAAGCGATATTACTCAATCTACTTTTGTAAAGGATAGTACGGCAAAAATCGTATTACTAAGAAACGGTTTAGATACCTTGCAATACGCCTATACCACCTCTATCCCAGGGTTTGTTGTAATGAGTGAAGTGTTTTATGCCGATAAACAAGGTAAAGGTTGGCAAGCATATTTGGATGGAAACCCTGTTTCACATATTCGTGTAAACTATGTTTTGCGTGGTATGAATGTACCTGCAGGAAATCATAAAATTGAATTCCGCTTCGAACCAAAACCATTCTTGCGTGGACAAAATTACGCGATGATTGGGTCGTATTTGATTCTACTTCTTGTGGCTTTAAGTGGTTTTATGATTTGGCGCCAATTTGCCGAATCAAAGAAGCAAGCTAAATAGTATTAGTTCATTGCTTGTTTTATTCTTTTGGCATTGCAATAGCCAAAATAAGATAAAGCAATAAACCGCTTCCGAAGCATATTACACCGACTAAAAATAGTATACGTATAATGGTTGGGTCTATATTGAAATAGTCACCCATACCCTCGCATACGCCAAATAGTTTACCGTTCTTTCTGGTTATTCTCTTTTGCATACCCGAAAATAGTTAATTCATTTATTTTTAATTACAGAAATTAGTTAAACACTTGACCAAAGTCATTTGTCCTTTCATATTTAAAGACTAAATTTAAGAATTAACCAACAACTACAAATCAATAACGATGTTACATTTTTTTTCTGCTAGTACGCGAATGGTAAATTCTAAACGCGGGGTAATAGAGGTGATGGAATCAGCAATGGGGGATGACTATGCTAGTGCGGATTTAATTATTTTGCATGCTTCCATCGGACATAATTTTCAAGATTTGGTTGATCAGGCGCATGAAATGGCTCCGAACGCACGCATTGTTGCCGCTTCATGTTGTGGAGTTGTGGGCGTCGAAGGGGTTAGTGAGTCTATGAAAGACATTGCCTTAATGGCAGTTAAAGGAAAGGATTTTGCATTAGCAAACGTGGATGGAATCAATGGACGTAATTCTTACGATAAGTGTAAGGAGATGGCCCTTGCGATGAAAGCGGAAAAGCCCGGAATTAACATGATTTATTTTCTTGGATCAGGAATTGATATAGCAAATGATTTGTGTATAGCCGCTTTTGAAGAAGTGTTCGGTAAGGAAGTCACTATTTTCGGTGCGACATCCTCTGATAATATGAAAGGCTTCATTTCTTATCAAGCCGTAGATAATAAGGTAACAGAACATGGCGCATACGCCATCGGATTTGCCGATGCAAGTTTAAGTATTGATACCCAAGCAACACACGGTTTTGTTGCCGTAGGAGAGCCGCTTGTTGTGACAAAGTCTGATGGACACATCATTCAAGAATTTAATGGTAAGCCAGCCTGGGAAGAGTACACACGTCGTCTAGGATTGAGTATAGATTCAACTTGCGGCGATACTATTCCTGTGGGGGCACTCGGCGAGAAGTTAACTAGTGATTTAGCTAAGGAATATGGTAATAATCATATTTTGCGTGTTGTAACAAAACGCGTTGGAAATGATATGTACTACGCAACGCAATGTCCTGTTGGTACTGAATTATGGCTAACGACACGTGATGAAGATTTGATTTTTTCTGAAATGGATAGAATGGTCAATGATATGGTGGCTCGTGCTAAAGGAAAACAAGCAGTTGCTGTTTTTCATGCAGATTGTTTAGCACGTGGTCGTTTCCTCTTTAACCGTATTATTAAGGAAGAATTGGTTGGCCGTATGCAAACGCCTTTTTATTCAAATGGTGTTTGCCCGCCTTGGTTAGGTATGTATGGATTTGGTGAATTTGCTAGACTAGGTGGACTTAATACCTATCACAATTACACTACAGCACTTTACGTTATTTACCGTTAATAAAGTGAGCATTGGGCGATTCTCTTTCCTATAACGAATTATTACAAGCCTACCGTGATTTGCAATTACGTGTAACAAGATTTTCTTCTGTCGAACAGGAATTAATTAATACACGTGATCGTTTAGATCATGAATTGGTATTGTATCGTCGCTTACAAGAATTCTCTAGTCATGCGATTGGTGAAGATTCTCTCAGTGGTTTTTACAGGAAAGTTGTGGAAGCAGTCGTTGATATTTTTGAAACGGAAGGCGCGGTTTTAATGAATGATAAAGGAGAGCTAATCTATGAAGGGGTGAACTTTACCGAAGAGCATCTTCGAAACTGTCAAGAAACCATTGTTAACTTAAGCAAAAGATATAAGTCCGGCAAAGGAATACGGATAACGAATAAAGATTGGGTAGAAGCTGGGATCACCAATTTCGCTAGAGGACTTTTTTATTTTAATATCGATGAAAAAAATCAGCAGTCCTTCTATCTACTTGGTTTTATTTCCAAAGAAAAAGAACCTTTATATAATGATTTCTTAGAAAGACATGAAACCATCTTTGCCGTTTTTGCAGAACAAGTAAGAGCCTTACTTGGGAATTTAATAAAGTCTGTTCGCCTTTCTGAAAACAGTATTTTGTTAAAGCAACTTTCACTCATTGCTACCAAAACAAAAAACGGTGTAATAATATCCGACAAATTAGGGCATATCGAATGGGTAAATGAGGCATTTGAAAAGTCTACAGGATACACACTTGCGGAAGTTAAAGGAAGAAAACCTAAAGATTTTTTGCAAGGAGAAGAAACTTCAGAAGATTCAAAAGTAAAACTTTCTAATGCATTAAGAAATCGCGAGACCGTTGAAGTGCCTGTGGTGAATTACAATAAGGATGGGAGTTCGTATACAGTCATGTTGGAGATAACGCCTATTTTTGATGAGTCAGGAAAGCACGTCAATTTTATAGCATTACAAAAGGATGTTACGGAAGAATTAAAATACCGCTCCGAAATTTTAAGTATCAATCAACGTTTTGAAAAAATAAGCATTAAGTCTGAAATTGGTATTTGGGCATCTGAATTGGCAACGAATAAAGTTGAATGGAATGATGTGATGCATCATATCTATGGCGTGAAGCGGGATAGTCAAAATAGTGATTATTTTAATATTTGGTTGAGCCATATTCATCCAGACGATTTTAAGTTGGTGAATGATAATATGCATGCGATTATCTCTGGTAAGGTCGATCAAATTGATGAAGAATATAGAATTGTGCGAAAGGATACAGGTGATATTCGGGCACTAATGACATTAACCATTGCGGAAAGAGATGCCTCGGGTCAACTCATTCGATTAATTGGAACTGCAAGTGATATAACCGAACGTAAATCTGCCGAACAAAAACTTAAAACAAGTGAGGAGAAGTATCGTATTATTATAGATAATATGGCGCTTGGATTAGTTGAGGTCGACTTACATAAAAATATTGTCTTTAATAATAAAAAGTATCTCGACTTTGTAGGGGGCGAGAATAAAGATAATCTGATTTTAGGAGCAAATCCTGAGTCGAGTTTAATGGAGAAGCTTGAAAATGGATTTATACGCAGTTATACGAAAATTGAAGAAAATGTTTTCGAAGTTGAATTATTAGGTGGAGTGGAGAATACTAAAACATTATTATTAAGTTCTAGTCCGATTTATCAAGGTGAATTATTGAAAGGATACATAAGTATTTACTTAGATATTACGCCATTAAAATCATTACAACACAATCTTGAAAGTGCATTGCAAGAGCGCAATGAGTTTATCAAACAGGTAGATAGTTTAAAACAATTTTATGAAAGTGTTTTAAATCATACACCTTCCGAAATTGCGGTGATTGATGCTGATTCCAAAGTGCTGTTTGTAAATAATCATTGGCTCGATAATGAAAGCGCTTGGAGTAAATTAAATGGGCAGTCCTTATTACAGATTGCACAAAATAGTAATAGTGAATTTGATACCATTCGCAATTTAATTTATAAAGTGAATTCTGCAACGGCCCAGAATAGCTTACTGCAATTTGAAGAGGATAGAAACGCTCAAAATGGCTCCAAAGTCTCTATTCTAAGGAATATATTGCCCTATTCTAATGAAGCAGGGTTTTTAGAGTATTTAGTGGTGTCCGGAACGGATATCAGTGAGTTAAAACATATACAACTTGATCTTGAATCTAAGAATGAAGAGTTAAATAAAATTAATTCTGAGTTGGATAAATTTGTCTATTCAGTATCACACGATTTACGCTCTCCACTGCTAAGTATTAAAGGTATTTTAAATTTAGTGTTTAAAACGGCTCAATTAGATGCCAAGACACAGCAATATTTGAAGCTTGCTGAAACTTCCGTTTTACGATTAGATTCGACCATTAAAGATATTCTTAATTATTCACGTAATGCTCGTTTCGAAGTTGAATTAGAAAGTTTTGATTTATCTGATGTTATTAATACTGTAATTGATGATCTGCGGTTTGCGGAAGAATCTAATGTTAATTTTAGTGTTGAGTTGCCAAATAACTTAATTTTAAAATCCGATAAGATGCGTGTGGAGGTGATTTTGAAAAACTTAATTAGCAATGCTGTTAAATATTCTCGAAATGATATTCAAGATTCATTTGTTAAAATAGTTGTTGCGCGTTCGAATCATAATATTGTGATTAAGGTGGAAGATAATGGAGAAGGTATAGCTGAAGAACATTTAGGAAAGGTATTTGAAATGTTTTATAGAGCAACTAGCGCAAGCGTTGGTACTGGACTTGGTTTATATATTTGTAAAGAAATGGTCGAAAAGTTAAACGGTACATTATCGGTGGAATCAGAATTGAAAAAAGGTAGTATATTCACATTAATATTTCCTGCTAATTCTTAATCATGTACGAATATTTGTTAATTGATGACGATTCTGTAATTAACTTCCTGCACAAGGAATTGATTTCAATTGCTATTCCAAATGCAATTATTCACGAGTTTCAATCAAGCAAACAAGCTTTGACTTGGATGAAACAAAGAATGCAAGAAGGTACTTGTCCGAGGGCTATTATATTTTTAGATATTAATATGCCAGAAATGAATGGATTCGAGTTTTTGGATGAATTGAAGATGGTTGCCGGAGATCATTTCGATCAAGGATGTAAAATTGTAATGGTTACTTCTTCCTTAAACGAGAAAGATAGAGAGCGTGCCTTGTCATATCCATATGTAAGTAATTATATGGAGAAGCCGCTTACCTTAGAATATTTAAGTAGTCTTTCGTAAGTCTAATGCTTTGCGTACCTTTAGCGTATGCGATATATTTTAATTTTTTTACTGCTATGGCAATATAATGCGCAAGCGAAAACGCTTAGTGTTAATCCTTGTCAAATTCGAGTAAGCGCCATTCGCCCCGCTTTTCCTCTAACTAAATTCTACGGTGTAGTAGGGGATGGTCCAATACATCCAATGATTGAAGTCGGGACTAGTTTTAACTGGAACCATTCAACTAAAAACTGTTTTTTTCAATCTATAAATATGGGCTTTGCTTATCATCGTTTTCTGCAAAGTCTGTTGCCTGTTTATACTGATTTAAATTATATGCGCATCATTACTTTAAAAAAACAAAAAGTAGGTGTAGGCTTATCTCTTGGCGCTGGCTATTTACATAGTTTTCCATTGACAGATCAATTTAAATTGGTGAATGGAGTCTACGAACAAGTAGGACGATTGGGGCGTTCACAAGCGATGTTGAAAATAGGTGCTTTTATAAGTTTTAAGCAGTTTACATTTGGTTATAACAACATCATTCAAACTCCGTTTGTTAAGAGTTATGTGCCGTTAATGCCTTACAATTGCTTGAGCCTTTCCTATACGTTCAACTCTAATTGTTGTGTTTCTCAAACTAAAAAATCTACTGATGCGACTAAATAAAATTGTTTTGTTTCTAAGTGTTTTCACGCTTATAACATTGAATGCGTGTCGTAAGGCGGAAACCAATGCTTCAACGGCATGTACGGTAGAGGCTCCCCAAAGTCATCCTAAATCTGTCGCTTTTCAATCCTTGATGGACGAGGCTACGAAAGCTGGATTGCCTGGTATGAGCTTGTTGATTGCTGATTCAAATGGCGTTTGGTACGGAGCTTCCGGTATGGCTGATATCGAATCCAATATAGCCTATCAACCATGCTCGGTACAAAAATTAGGTAGTATTACAAAAATGATGATGGCGGTAATGGTGATGAAATTGGTGGAAGAAGGCAAAGTAAATATAGATGATAAAGTCTCGAAATGGTTGGATGCAAAGACTATTGAAGGGATTGCCAATGCAGATCAAGTAACGCTCCGGAATTTAATGCAACATACCTCGGGTATTTATGATATCATTCGTAGCAGCGATTTCTATTTGGCGGTATTACATAATCCCAATAAGCACTGGACCGGCGAGGAACTACTGACTTATGTAAGAGGGCAGGCTGCTGTATTCACAGTTAATACGGAAGTGCGTTATTCAAATACAAATACCTTGTTGTTGAGTATGTGTATTGAAAAAATTACGGGCCGTCCGCACAATGAATTACTACATGAAAAGGTGATTGACCCAATCGGGATGTCGAGTACCTATTATCATACACATGATGCACTACCAGCCATTACTGCGCAAGGATACTATGATTTGTACAATAAAGGGACCGTCTCTAATGTTAGCAATATCGTAACAGGAAGTGGAAACGGATTTACGGGTGTTTATAGCAATGTATTCGATTTGCAGAAGTTCGTGAAGGCTGTATTCTTAGATAAAACAGTCCTAAAGCAAAGTACTTTGGATACGATGATGCAATGGAAGCAGAACTCGCCGGATACTGACTTTGGTTTAGGTTTATTTAGGAAGAGCCTTGGAACTAACAGCACCGAATACCGAATCGGCCATACCGGAGGCGATTTAGGTTATGCCTGTGAGGTGTATTATTTCCCGCATAACGGCCGATACTTTATTTTGTGTGTCAATTATGGCACAGACAGCGATAGCTATTTAAAACCGACTTATGTGCAATTGGTGAAGGATATCGTAAGTGAAATGAAGAAGTAAAAGGAGATAGGCTTCATGGATTGATTGATTTGTTAAATGATTAATTAGACTAATTAATTTTTATTAATTTTAATTAATGAAGCAATTATACCTTTTAATAATGTTTTTATGGTTCAGTCTAAGTGTTAATGCTCAGTTTATTGAACGATTCGTTTTTAATACTTGTGGAAACACAAGCGCAGCAAATGGTACGACTCTTCGAGTGAATATTGGTGAACCTGTTGTTACTAAAAAGGGAAATGCAGCTGTCATGCTTTCGCAAGGCTTTTTACCTGGTTCATTTGAAATAATTAATTCATCTAATAATTCAACATTCCTTTTCGATCCTTCTCGTATTGTGGTTTATCCAAATCCAACAACAGAAGTTATAAACTTTGATATTCATAATACGGCCGTTAAAAAAGTGGAAATCCAAAATTTAGTAGGACAGGTAATTATTAGTCAGGTTAATACTAATAATACATTAGATATAAGCAAGCTTCCTGCAGGCATCTTTTTTGTTACTTTTTATAATGAATTAAACGAATTTATCTCCACCGCAAAAATTATTAAACAATGAAAAAAGTAATTTTCATATATCTAGTAATATTTTCGTTTTCTGTAAAGTTCTTATACGCTCAAGCACCACAAGGAATCAACTATCAGGCCGTTGCAATGAATGCAAATGGACCGTTGACGAATAGAAATATCAGCTTGCAATTAAGTATTGTTGATAGTATCTCGAACGGTACAATTTTATACACTGAAACACATAATACCATAACGGATGCTAGCGGTACTTTTTCTGTTGTCATTGGTAATGGTGTTATTACGCAAGGTAACTTTTTGACAATCAACTGGGGTAAAAATTACAAATGGCTTAAGACTGAGATTGATACCTTAGGGGGGAGCAATTTTTTACTAATGGGAATTACACAATTCATGAGTACGCCTTATGCATTATATGCAAATAAAACAAAACAAATTTATGCTGATTTAGAACATCCTGACGGTTTAAATAACGCGAACATTGTTGTTGTTGGAACCACTCCTTATACTGTCCCTATGGGTAAAAATTTGTATGTAGGATCTTGTGGGGATAATACACTACGCGGAATAAAACTTGGTCTTGACACGGTCTCATTTGTTTTTGCATTAAGTGAAGGTGAAGTGTTTAATTATTTTGATGATACTATTCCTTGTATGTTAGTTGATAAAACGGTTAAATGGATTACTCTTAATTTACTCACTAATCCTATTGTTGTACCTAGTGGTAAAACCTTTATTATTTGTTCAGTTTCTTCTAATCCATCAGGCTTCTATAATCCTACAAGTTCGGCATGGGGCGGCTATAATTTATTTTTAAATGGGAATCAAATTTCCAATGGAAATAACTGGCTAAGTGGCCCCTTTATTGTTCCATCAGGGAGCACATTATCTGCAACACTCAATTTTCTTTCTGGTAAGGTATTTATTAATGGCTATTTTATCGATAACTAAATTATACTAACATCTTAAGCTAGGGAAGATATATCTTGACTACTAAAAACAAAAAAGCCTCCATCATTTGACGGAGGCTTTTTTTCTGTGATCCCGCTGGGACTCGAACCCAGGACCCCAACATTAAAAGTGTTATGCTCTACCAGCTGAGCTACGGAATCTTCCACTTATTTATTTACCGTTGGTAAATTTTGGGACTGCAAAAATACAAATCGTTTTATTATTTCCAAAAAAAAATGAATTATTTTTTGAAATTTTTTCTCCATTCTTCAAATGCTTCCAATTCTAAAGCGTTTAAAGTATTACTTGTTAGCAAGCCACCTTTACGTGCAGTGACAACTCCCCAATGAATATCTTTTATCCCCTCAATGCTATGCGCATCTGGATTAATACTTATCCATACTCCTTTCTCCTGCGCATACATTAACCAGCGCCAATCTATATCTAAGCGATACGGACTAGCATTAATTTCAATGGCTACTTTGTTTGCAGCACAAGCATCTATGATTTTTTTATGGTCAATAGGGTAGCCCGGACGAGATAATAATAAGCGTCCTGTCATATGGCCTAATATACGTGTGCTTGGATGTTCAATCGCCTTTAATAAACGTCGCATGGCTGTCTCTTCATCCATTTTCAATCCGGCATGCACAGAAACGATTACTAAATCAAATCCTTCAAGTTCTGCATCGGTATAATCTAATGAACCATCACTCAAAATATCACTCTCCACACTTTTATAGACTCTAAAGTTAGGATGCTTCGCGTTCCAATTGTCAATCGTTTTAAACTGAGAATAAACTTTATCCATGCCCATTCCTCCGGCATAAGAAGCCGTTTGCGAATGATCACTCATCACTAAATAGGAATATCCTGCAGCCTCACATGCTGTAGCCATTTCCTCTACTGTATTCCTTCCGTCACTATATATACTATGGTTATGAATGACTCCATGAATGTCCTTATCTTGAATCAAACCATTGATATAATTTTCGTTCCACTTGCTGCCAAATTCACGGCATTCCGAAGGGTGAAACGCTAATCCATTGGTGATGTAGATTTCTTCTTCGCTATTAAATGTTTGCTCCAACTTCATTCCCGCTATGTGATCTACAGAAGCTGAACTCAACCAAATATCTTTGTAGAAGTCGCTTTTGGAAATAGCTTTATACTCAATCTTATATTTGTCTGCAATTTGTCCAGTCCAAGAAGTTTCATCACACGACTCAATAACTAAACTAGGGTAGGGCGGATAAGTTCCCAACGGAAGCATCATTCTATAATCTCCCGCAATTGAAATTTGCTCAAGTACATTCGATTTTCTTCGAGTCGCTCCATAGATTTCAATTTTGATAGCTGGAAACGCATTTTGTAGTATAGGTAATAAGGTGCTTAAAATTTCTTCACCTTCTGCATAATGGAATTTACCCTGATGCGCAATGAAAAAGGTAATTGCCTTTTCTAAATCCGCTTGCGTTTTTTCACCAAACCCTTTTAAGGTAGAAAGTCGCTGCTCCTGAATTGCATACAGCAGCTCCCCAGGTGTTTCAATATTTAACTGCGTCCAAATGCTCTTCACTTTTTTAGGGCCAAGTCCTTTGATACGCATCATTTCTAAAATTCCTTTTGGCGTTTTAGAAAGTAAATCTTGTAAGGTACTCCACGTGCCCGTTCTAAGGATCTCATCAACTACCGAAGCCGTCGTCTTACCAAGCTCTGGAAGGGCTTGCAACTCGGTTAAAGATTTACCCTCCAAATTAGTGCCTAATTTGCTGATTCTATACGCCGCGGAAGCATAAGATTTTGATTTGAAAGGATTCTCCTCATGGAGATCCATGAGTTTTACTGTTAATTCTAATAGATCTGCAATGTCTTCGTTTGTCATAGTACTAATAAGCGCCAAAATATTTTCGTAAGCCCCATTCTAGACTAATAATAAAAACGATTATCAAAAGTATCCATCCAATATTTAAAAGGGGATCAACTTTTTTCTCATTCACAATTATAGGCTTACTGCTGTTTTGTTTTTTTAGGTGTTCTACAATTTTGCTAAGCTCTTTCGAATGACAAAATATGCCTTGATGTTTATTCGATAGCTGCTTTAATAATTCATGATTCGCTACTAAGTTCTGCAACTCCTGTTCACTTGTTTCGACGCGAAAAGAGCCTTCTGCACTAAACGTTTTGCCATTTCGAGTGCACTGACCCACAAAAGTATAAACGCCGCTTGCTAGAAAACCTGCATTTAACGAATAAGTGCTACTTTCTTTATTCATTGTATAATTGAATTCTTTTTTCTTAGTATCCATAACCTTTAATGTTACTTCTGCAGTGTTAGTATACTCTCCACTCTCATTACGTAAGTACGCATCGAAGTTAACTTGTTCTTCGGCTGAAAATATTTTTTTAGCAGTGCTTACTTCAAATGGTTGCTTGTTTGCATGCCGCACTAAGTAATTACATGTTTTGTTGATCAAATCATTGAAAGCAGAACTATTGTTGTGTTCTGGTCGTTTATCTTGCATCGACCAACGCCAAATACCTTCTCCAAGAATTATTCCTTCCTTCGTTCCTAAAACAATTAATGGATAGCTTGTTTTAGTATTCCCTATTTTTTGTGTCGCTAATATTTGTATATCTCCATTTATTTTAAAATCTGCAAAAGGGACTATTAATGGAGGATATTTGTTTAATTCTTCCAAGGTCGTTTCATCTAAAGTGAAATGATTAAAATCTTTACTAAAAATTGCTTGTACCTCATTGGCATTCGTTCCGCCAGGTCTGATTCCAATGGATGCTTGACAATTATTCAAGGCAACCAAATTAGTAGCACTGCTAACAACGTAAAGACAAGGGATATTATTGCGTTGAATAGCGCTTAATACATCACTTGCAGGGTTTCTTCTAGAAGGTAAACTGTGCAAGATTAATAAATCATAGTTGTTAGTCTTTTGAGAATTAAACGATTGAATAAATGCAATTTCGGCTTCGATACCTATTTGCGTTGTGAGTGCATTCTTTAAGGCTGCTAAATCTGGATGTGGAGCATCTGCCAATATCAAAACATGCTGTTTCTTTTCGATTACTTCTATAAAAAAATCCTTTTGATTGTTGAATAAGTTTTGTTCGTAGTCTAGTGTATCAATTCGTAAAAGATAATGATGGATGCCAATCTCCTTAGGGGATAATATAAATTGTATTGTGCCTGTAGCGTTACTACCATTTATCGCTAAGCTTCCTTTTTCTAAAGATTGCCACTTGCCTTGTCGCATCTCTAACAATTGATAGTTGGCTGTTTTAGCGCGAAGTTGTATTGCCCTCCAATCGGCTTTTACGTTCAATTGGTCATTTAAAAAACAAGTTTTATTCGCCTTTATTTCTTGCCATCCTAGATCAGGTCGTTTTGTTGTATCGCCGATTCCAACTGTGTATATAGGTGAATTGCCTTCAATTTCTGTATAGATAGGATTGCTGCCTGAATTGTAAATACCGTCACTACAAAGAATAATTCCGGCCATAGGCTGGCCCGCATTTCGATCACCTATATCAATTAGCGCTTCGGAAATGTTACTGCTATTAGCGTTATAATAAGATGGGTTTTGTTCAATTGCTAATTCACTCCCAAATTGATACGATTTTACTTCGTAATCATCCTTTAACGCTTCCTTCAGTTCCTTCCAATGTTTTCTGAGTGCAGTACTGTCATTATTATAACGCATCGACTTCGACTGGTCCATTAACAAACAAACTATTGGCTTTTTAGTCTCAGAACGTAAATGTTCTATTAACGGAACAAGAAGTAATATTGCTAATAAACTTATGAAAATAGCTCTTAAGGCAAAGAGTAGATACTTTAACTTTTTGAAAGCTAGAAAGGATTCTTCAAAGTTCTTTTCATTCTTATAAAGCAAAAAAGCGTATACCATTCCAAGGCACAAACAAGGTATTATCCACCACACTGAATATTGGAAATGAAACACAGTCGATTTTTTCGAAAATTAATGGGAATGACTTGAAATTCGAAGGAATTCAGTAATAATTTTCATTTTTGAACATTATTCTTAAAGAATTGTTATGATTTTCGTTAGGTTTTCCCAAATTGATAAATTAAAAATTATTCAAAAAAGTACTTTTGCCAAATGTTGAAATTTTACCCACTTCTTATCTCTTTTGTCGCTTTTTTTACATTCACAGTTAATGCGCAATCTACCATAAAAGGTAGAGTTTCAGATGCCTTGAATAATGAACCTCTTTCTTTTGCCTCTGTTAAATTACAGGGAACAGAATTAGGCGCTTACACAGATTCAAATGGGTACTATTTTATTTCTAACATAAAACCAGGAGCTTATAATGTGGAATGTTCAACACTCGGCTTCGTTACAAAAGTTGAGTTTGAAGTGGAAGTCCGAAACAGCGCTCCTAAGCAAGTCGACTTTCAATTAGAAAAAGCAAAAAAAGCCTTAGGGGAAGTACGCGTTTCCGCTGCCGACAAGTTCACTTCTATGGAAGAAAGTCCGTTAAGTGTTCGCTCAATTGGCTTTAATGAAATTCAACGTAACCCAGGTTCTAATCGTGATATTTCTAAAGTATTGCAAAATTTGCCAGGGGTTGCTAGTACTGTCTCTTATAGAAATGATTTACTTGTTAGAGGTGGCGGACCATCTGAAAACAGGTTTTATTTAGATGGTATTGAAATACCAAATATCAATCACTTTGCTACACAAGGTTCTACAGGTGGACCCGTAGGGCTTTTGAATGTTGACTTTATTCGCGAAGCTGATTTCTATACCGGCGCATTCCCTGCAAATCGAGGCAATAGTATGAGTTCTGTATTGGATTTGAAAAATAAAGATGGTCGTAGTGATCGTTGGGGAGGTACATTAACTTCAGGTTATACAGCGTCCGGATTAAGTTTGGAAGGCCCATTAGGTAAACACGCAACCATGTTGTTTAGTGCTCGTCAAAGCTATTTGCAAGTACTTTTTCGTCAAATTGGCCTGCCATTTTTGCCAACGTTTAATGACTATGAACTTAAATTAAGCATCAAACCTAATAAGCGCAACGATATCACCTTTTTAGGTCTATGTGCCGTAGATAAGTTTTCTTACAACTTTGACGCAGTTAAGCATGCACAAGACAAAGGTGATTCAACCGGTGTAGTCTATGCACAGTATATTCTGGGGAATTTGCCTAAGAACGAGCAAAACAACGGAACGGTTGGTATTAACTGGAAGCATTTTAGAAAGAATGGTTATTCAGTGCTAGTGCTAAGTAGAAACGGTTTGAACAATACTATCAGTAAGTATTATAACAACGCTGAAACAAAACCGGATAGCTTGATTTACAACTATAAATCCTATGAGGCTGAAATGAAATTGCGTGCTGAAAACAATGGGATGTGGAACGGCTTTAAGTTTAATTTCGGAGCCGGAGTAGAGCATGCTTATTATACCAATAAGACCTTTAATCGCTTTACAACGCCTTTCGGAATTGATACAGTGAACTTTAATTCGAAATTGCAGTTTTTGAAATTCTCCTTGTTCACGCAATGGTCGAAATCGTATGCAAATGACAAATTGAAATTATCTTTTGGGGTTCGTACAGACTTCAATAATTACGCAAGCTCAATGTCAAACCCATTACAGCAGCTTTCGCCTCGAATTTCAGCATCCTATCTTATTGCTAAAAATGCACACCTAAATTTCAATACGGGAATATATTATCAATTGCCTAGTTATACAATTTTAGGCTACCGTAATACCGAAGGTGATTTGGTAAACAAACTCAATCAAGTGAAGTATATTCAGTGTAAACAGGTTGTTTTAGGTGCTGATTGGTTCTCTTCCATTAACTCGAAAGTGTCTATAGAAGGGTTCTTCAAGTTATATGATCGCTATCCTTTCTCTAATAATTACCAGGTTTCTTTGGCGAATTTGGGTGGTGATTTTGGCGTTCTAGGAAACGAATCTGTGCAATCTATTAATAAAGGACGCGCCTATGGTGCGGAGTTGTCGTATCAGCAAAAACTATTTAAAGGTATCTATGGAATTTTTACCTACACCTTTGTACGTTCTTCATTCCAAAATGCTAAAGGAGAATATGTTAGTGCCTCTTGGGATTATAGAAATATCATCAATGCGACCATTGGTAAGAAGTTTAAAAATAACTGGGAAATAGGAACGAAGATCAGATATCAAGGTGGCCAGCCTTACACTCCGTATGATTCAATAGCCTCCTTGAATCGTGCTAACTGGGATATTACCGGACAAGGAATACTAGATTTCACTAAATTGAATACGCGTCGTGCACAAGACTTATTTAATGTAGACATGCGCGTTGATAAAAAATTTAATTTTAAAAAATGGTCCATGGTTTTGTACGTGGACGTGCAAAATATTCTTGGTACCAAAACCTTACAACAGCCTTTCCTAACTGTAAAAAGAGATGTGAATGGCAATCCGCTTGTAAATAAAGATAATCCGCAATATTACCAGGGTAGCTACATTTCGAATACAAATGGTGTTCGTACTCCGAACATTGGTTTGATTGTAGAATTTTAACGTATAATTTAGTAGGCAAGCGGGGATATCTTTTAAGGATGGGCGATAATTAAAGCTTAAATTTGTTACGATTTATTTATCGCCTGTGAAAAAACTCATTAATCTGCCTACGGCCACCTTCTTGGTCATTGCTAATATGATTGGGACAGGCGTGTTTACCTCCATGTGCTTTCAGACGGGAAGTATTCACTCTGGTTTCGCATTGTTATTTATTTGGATACTTGGAGGGGTCGCTGCCTTGGCCGGCTCATTAGTTTATTCAGAATTGGCCACTCGTTTTCCAAGAAGCGGGGGCGAGTATAATCTCTTGAGTGAAATTTATCATCCTTCAATTGGCTTTATTTCTGGCTGGATCTCCATAACCGTAGGTTTCGCTGCTCCCGTAGCTTTCAACTCCATGATTCTTGGAGAATATCTTCATCATATTTATCCGAGTATTCAACCTTTAAAAGTTGGGGTAGCCGTTGTGATTATAATTTCAATTATCCATTCGGTAAGTGTAAAGTTTGGGGCTCAATTTCAAAATATTTTCACCATCCTAAAGCTTATACTTATCGTGCTTTTGATCGGAGGAGGCTTCTATGCTAGTTCAAATGAGCATTATCCAATAATCGCAAATTCAGCAGCATGGAAAGATATCTTCTCGAAGCCATACGCCGTTTCACTCGTCTTCGTTAGCTATGCTTTTAGTGGATGGAATGCGGCGTCTTATTTCGCTAGCGATATTGAAAATCCCCGCAGAAACATTCCTCGTGCCATGATTTTCGGTACCTTAATTGTACTTTGCTTGTATGTTCTTCTAAACTATACTTTTCTTCAGCATATTCCTTTTGATCAAATTGGTAAAATGGATGCAAATGGCCCTGTTAATCCCGACACTGGTTTGTTAGCGGCAATTAATATCTTTGGTCCTACCTGGGGTAAGTTATATGGAATCCTATTCTCATTAGCATTAGTAGCTTCCATTAGTAGTATGATTTTTGCAGGTCCGCGTGTTACCCAAGTCATGGGAGAGGATTACGAGTTTTTTAAATTCGCAGCCCTCAAAAATAAAAATGGCGCCCCCTATGTCGCTACACTTGTGCAAATGACAATCGCATTGTTGTTAATGTTGACCTCCTCCTACGAGTCGATTTTAGCCTATATAGGCTTCACATTAAGCCTCATGACCTTACTAACCGTATTTGGTATTTTTAGGGTTAGAATGAAAAACAAGGAAGAGAATGCAGCGTATAAAACTTGGTTATATCCAGTTACACCAATCATTTTTATCGTTCTCAGTCTATGGATGATTCATTTCACTATTGTAAGTAAACCATTCATTAGCCTCATCGGCTTCGTTACCGCACTTTCTGGAATCGCTTTTTATTATTTCTCCCCAAAGTCTAATATTGAATCAAAAGAAAAAGTCTAATCTGTTACTCATGATTTCTCTAAAACGTTTATCTCCCTTATTTCTTGTACTTGTATTGTTAATGGCCTGTAATCAACATGCCCAAAACAAAGAACAGCCGAAGCTTGTCGCCAAAGATTCTGTTGTAGGAATCACCTTTAAAGATAACGCCTACAATCACGCAGCACGTTATATTGCAGGGCTTCCTCAACTAGATTCGAATGAATATACTACGCTTGAGAAAAAGGCTGTTTGGAAGAAATATAGCCATCGTGTAGATAGCATTTGGAGTGCATACGAGAAAAATCGTCTCTCCGTTATGCGTGAATGGTACGGTAAACAATTCGACTCCGTTATTAAATCCGAACGGGATGTCCTCTATCCCTTCTCCGCATGCGACTTCCTCAATATCTATACCCTCTATCCAAATGGTAAGAAGTATGTATTGTGCGGTTTAGAACTTGTAGGACGTAATCCTCAACCTAAAAATCTTTCTGATCACGAATTGGATGTTGCTTTGGATGGCTTGATGACAGGTTTGAAAACATTAATCGAACGCGGTTATTTTATCACCTCTTATATGGGGCATGATCTTTACTCTTCTCAATTAAACGGAACCTTACCCGTTATCTATTTCTTTATGGCGCGCATGAATTGTAATATCGTGGATCAACAATTTGTTGGCCTTGATAAAGCAGGTAATGAACATGCACTAAAATCTGCAATGCGTGATTCAAGTAATGCTTCCTTTATCCGCGGTGTTAAAATAACTTTCCAACATCCTGGCTCTAAGAAATTAGCCACCATGTATTATTTCGGTGGCGATTTGTCGGATGGTGGTATCGCAGCACATCCTGGGTACGTTAATTTTGTGAAAGCTAATTTTAAAAACACAAATACCTTCATCAAAGCAGCTTCATACTTGTTACATACACCTCAGTTCACGTCTATGAAAAGTTTAATCCTTGCACAAAGTCATGCCATTCTTACCGATGATTCTGGTTTGCCTTTGAAAGCAGTAAATGATAATAAATGGAAATTAACTTATTATGGTAAATACAATGGTCCAACCAAAGATTTTCCTTACATACACGAAGCTGATCGCTTAGCTATCTATAACAGTAAGGATTCAAACAAAATTGCTCCTATTCCTTTTGGAACAGGATACAAATGGAAATTAAACGAGTCGAACTTGTTATTCTGTGTAAAAAAATAATAACTGAATTCAATAAAAAAGCCTCCGTCATCGACGGAGGCTTTTTTATTGTGTTTTATCTGACTAGAAATTTCTGGAAAGTCCTAGTGTAAAGTAATTCCAATAATTTGAATTGCGTAGGGTGAAATCTGGGCTATTTAACCATAATGGGAAATCCATTCTAACACTAATAGGTTTTGCAGTTTCAAGTTTACCAATGCGTTTGATGGTTGCCACTAAGCCTAAACCAGCATCCATATAAGGCTTTTCAATGATCGCAGAAAATGGCGTAAGTATGCTTCCGTTATTTACTCCTAGGTCAGTCTGTAATAAGGCAAAATCATAATAGAAGTAACTATCAAAATGTAGCCAATTCTTGGTCGCCTTAGGATGTAATTTAATGTATTCATCAAATTCAAGCTCATTACTACAACCAAATCCAGAACGTCCACGAAGTTTGTTCAAACTAGATCCCATGTTGGTCGTAAATAAGGTCGAATAATAATTACGTACCATAAGGCCTCCACCAAGGTGTAATGGGATATTGTTTGATTGATTAGGGTCGTATGCAAATGTATTGATGTTTTGATTGAAGGGGAGTCCGAAGCCATTAGCACGAACATATTTATTATCTAACCATTCTTCAGGCGCTGCATTTGCTACATAAATAGCACTTTCATTAGGAATGCATCCTTGCATTGTGGCTATAACAGCTTTTGTGCGCCATTCTAATTTGTTGAAACGTAAACTCTGTTGATAGCTAACTTTTTGCGATGCATAAAAACGGCCATTACCATAATTCGCTTCATCATTCGTAACACCTATGGTAAAGGTGCTTTGTAATAATCCCCATCCCTTTGCGTAAGCAAAAGTTCTATCATGTGTTAGGTAAGTCTTTACATGCTGATGCTCTACTAAAATAGGCGCCGTCATTCCTTGATAGTACGGGTAATAGATGTAGGTTAGCGGCGAATAATCATAATAATAAATTGGTGGAAGATTATTCAAATAAGATTGATAGCCCCAAAGATTTGTGTTGCTTAAATAATTACGGTCTTTTAAAAAGTAATTGCTTACCCCTAACGACCAAGTACTGTTCGACTTATGCTTAAATTGTAACTGTGCGCTATTCACCATGAATCCGTCTTGTAAACGGCTTCCCAAGCTTATTTGACTATTGTTAATGAACTTTGGTGTAATCGTACTGTATTGTATGCTATAATTAAACCAATGCATGATTGGGAATTGGTTGAATTGATTGACCGCAGTTCTAGCGTCTGCAGGGTCAAAGCCAGGTTTGTTATATTGAAGTGGTGTGTAATATGTGTTGTATAAATAAATTGGTAATGGGGCAAATCGGTAATTATACCATTCAATAGTGTTTAATGCATGTGTGTTCACGAAGAAGTTAGCATTAAAAGTATGCTTCACTCCCATATATCCACCTTCTAAATGCGCACCGGCTTTAATCCCATCTATTGCATTCCACCAGGCTATTGGGCGCCATGAGAATTTGTACTCATTTCGATTATTCGGTTGATTGACCATCCAATCGAAACGCATCTTTGTTGGATATTCCAAATAGTTGTCCATCGGCCATACATCCGCTAGACGCTTGGTTGTATCTAAAAGTACTTGCTCGATTTCATCTTGTAATTGAACTTTGAAGGTATAGGTTTCATTCAATTTACCCCAGCCAGTCCATTTAGGTAATACAGTAGCTGTTGTCTTTTTCTCAAACCAAGTATTCGGTATATAATAGGAATATTTCAAGCCGCTATCGTCTGTAATTAAAATATCCAATGGCATTTGCATCTCCCCATTGCGCTTAAGCGTGATGTTATAGGTATTATGCCCAAGAGCTTTTGTTTTATATACAGAATAATCAATCGTTTTAGAAGTTTCCATCCATTGGTCGAAAAACCAATTTAAATCTACTTTAGTGTAATCAATAATGCTTTGTCTGAAGTCCTCTGGATAAGGATGTGCAATTTTATATTGATTAAAATAGTTGCTAAATGCACCCCAGAACAAGCTATCTCCCAAAACATATTGCAGGTTAAATAACATCGTACTCGTTTTAAAGTAAACATTGCGGTAACCACCTCCATGACCGAGTGCTGAGTTGAAATCGTCTGAATGCGTATTTAAGGTGCTATTGTCTTTGCGAATTGCATCGGCCATATAACCATTATATGTTTCAGAGTTAAGTATCAAATCAGCTTGACGATGTTTGTTGCCATAAGATGTAGGGCTGCCTTCAATAATGCGAGTCGGCCCATCAATAGCCATGCATGCATTCGTATTTAAGAACTGAGTGAATCCTTCATCCAACATGGCGCGATAGGTTTCGTTGTTTCCAACCATGCCGAAGAACCAATTATGCCCAACTTCGTGAGCCAAAAGATCCCGGTAATTAGGGTCCCATCCACCATCCAGCGTTAACATAGGATATTCCATTCCATCCGCCGCGTCTGCTACAACCATTTTAGGATAAGCATACATCCCAACGTGAGTGGAGTAGTATTCGATTACTTTAGCAGTGTATGAAGCCGCATTTTGCCAACCCCATGCATGCCCTTCTTGTGCAAGAGCTAGCACGCGTATTCCGTTCCAATTAGCCTCTCCGATACGATAGCTTGGGTCGGCTGTCCATGCGACATCATGTACATTAATCGCATGATAGCGCCATGTTTTTTTCTGGCCTGGAATGTACGGTAATACACTTTTGTCGAGCTTCGTTCCAGCTTTTACAAAATTCTTGATATCCAATTTCTCACGAAGCTCTTTGGGTAATACCTCCGCCTCATTTTGAATCGCACCTGTGGCTTCCATAACATAGTTACTGCTGATAGTCATAGAGAAATCAAAACAGCCATAATCGCCATAAAACTCTTTACCTAAATGTTGTTGACGATCCCAACCCATCTTACGATCATACACACAAATTCGCGGATACCAATGTACACCATCATAATGGCGATAGCCCGCTTCATCATGATGGCCTTGCACATCGAATTTCTTCATTCGACGACGTTGACTACCGGAGTCGAAATAAGTTTTGAAATCAATATCAAAACGCACTTCTTGATTCGGAGCAATGCCTTTAGGTAGTTGGATGCGTAAAATCGTGTTATCATACATTAATGCTGTAGTTGGAATTTCAACTCCTTGATAATGAATTTTTTCGATTTTGGTACCTAAACCTTTACTTTCATACTTAACGCCCCATTTTGTACTAAAATCATTTGCATTATTCAATGCATCTAAGTAAGAACCCGGTTGAAACGCATTTTGATAAAGGTGAAAATAAACCTCCTTTAATGTATCTGGGGAATTGTTCGTGTAAATAAGTGTTTCAGATCCATTTACTATATCATTCACTTCATCCATTTCCGCATCAATGATATAATGAACGTCCTGTTGCCAATACCCTGAATGAGGTACACGGTTTTTCCAATAATATGGATTATTTGAATTTTTGAAATCATTTTCAGGAATCAATCTGTTCGCCTTTCCTACCGGTGCCATTGGTTGTGCGAATGCAAAGCTCAGCATGCAGCAAGTAATGGCTGCAAATAATGTTCTTTTCATAGTTGTCTGTTTGCGTCTAAGATACGAATTTATACGTTTTTGAAAATTCAATTAAGGAAATTACACGTCAGTCGACAAATTCAGATTTTGATAATTTAACGCCTTAGTTATTTTTTTGTTAATAAAGAATAAAACAAGGGACTAATTAATTGATTTTTAAAGCTCTTTAAATCTGTTTATTCTAATCCTTGGAAGGCGTCTCGAAATTAAAAATTATTGTAGCTTAACTTGTGTATTTTAGTTGACGCGAAGTTTAACCCAAACTATACTTTGTTCGAACAAACACCACCCAATGAGAAACACACTACTCGCATTAGTAATTTTACTATTGCCATTTAAGGGGCTTTTTGCCCAAGATTGCACGCAAGTGAGTCAAGAGCAAAATACCCTCGTATCGCTATTTAAGGAAAAAGGCTTTATTGTAAAGACAGGAAAAGAAATGCGCTTTATTTCCGGCAATGAAGTGAAAGAGAAATTAACGCTAACAGGCGGTAAGCAATATGTTTTAATGTTAATTACAGAGAAAATGATTGATCAATCAGGCATCTCCCTTCTCAATAGCTACGGACTTATTGTAAGCAGTAGTTTTAAAGAAACTGGTAGTGATCGACACTTGATTTTAATTGAATACAAAGCAAGTACCACCGCTGATTTTACAGCAGCTTTTAAAATGATTGACTTCGCTGGTAGAACCGTATGTGGTTACTGGACGCTGTTCGAAAAATAATTCGACAAGTCTTAATATTCAAAGGTCCCCTTATCAGATTGTATCGTTAGGTGGGCCTTTTCTTTTTTCATCTCCTCCACACGTCCCGTGATTTGCGCTTTGATCTGCATGGATGCTGCGATGGCAATAATAGATTCTGCAACCTCTGCCGTCGTGTATATTTCCATACGTTGGCCCATATTGTATACCTGATACATTTCTTTCCAATCCGTTCCAGAAGATGCTTGGATTAACTCGAAAACAGGAGCAACAGGAAGTAGATTATGCTTTATAATATGTACATCTTTGGCAAAATGAAGAATCTTGGTTTGCCCACCACCACTACAATGTATAACGCTATGAATGTCTTCTCTATGCTTCTCCAATATTTGCTTTACCAATGGGGCATATGAACGAGTAGGACTTAACAATAATTCACCAATCGACTTTCCAGTGCCTTCGTGCATATCACTCAAACGGTGTTTGCCTCTAAAAACTACGTCCTTGCTGAGGTTCAAGTCATAAGCTTCCGGATAATTTTCTGCATAGTAATTACTCAAGGTATCATGCCGCGCTGCAGTCAAACCATTACTTCCAATTCCACTATTATAGGTCGATTCATAGGTGGTTTGACCTTCCGAACTAAACCCTATTATAACATCTCCGACACTTATTTTGTCATTACTTATTACATCGGATTTTTTCATCCGACACGTCATCGTGCCATCTACCAAAACCGTTTTAACCACATCACCCAAGTCGGCAGTTTCTCCGCCCATAAAATGAATCTCAATTCCGGCCTCCTTTAACTCATCCATCACTGTCTGATGACCTTGAATTAATGCGGCTAACGGAGCTGCAGGGAAAAGCGCTTTATTACGGCCAATGGTTGACGTATATAAAAATGGTCCCGTTGCACCTGCACAAATCAAATCATCTAAATTCATCACAATAGCGTCTTGCGCAATATTCTTCCAAACAGCCAGATCTCCTGTCTCTTTCCAATATAAATAGGCAAGGATTGATTTAGTTCCGGCACCATCCGCATGGCTGATTAAACAATAATCAGAATCTCCAGTTAGCGAATCTGGATAAACTTTGCAAAAAGCATTAGGAAAAAGTCCTTTGTCTAACTTTGCAATTGCGGCATGGACATCTTCTTTCGTGGCGCTAACACCAAGTTGCTGATAACGGGCTGATGCGTTCAATTTTACTCTTTTTTGCAAATATACAATCTCCCTTTAGGATTATTTAATGCAGAGTAGGATAAACTTTTGAGTAATTTTTTTATATTTGGTACTATTTCTATTTTCTATTCTAAAATTTGAATCACGATGGCAGCTCCAGAGCGCGTTAAAATCCTAATTGCTGATGATCATCAGTTGATCATCGACACTTTAACATTATTGTTGAAGGATGCTCCGGATATGGATGTCCTGGAAGAGGCTAATAATGGTGAAGAAGTGATGCAAATCCTTCAGCGCCGCAAAGTAGATCTTATTTTAATGGATATTGAAATGCCAGAATTAGATGGTATTGAGGCTACGAAACTTATTCGCGCCAAATATCCTGATGTGAAAGTGATGGCCTTAAGTGGTACAAAAGAAAAGAAAACAATTACTAAGATGCTAGATGCAGGTGCATCTGGTTTCGTTTTGAAAAATTGTACCAAAGACGAACTTATTTCAGCAATCCGTAAAATCGCTCGCGGTAGCAAATATTTCTCTAGTGACGTTTCTGAAGCCTTGATGGATATTATGGCGGAAAGTAAAGAAAAACAGAAGTCGGTGACAGCTATCATACAACGAGATCAACTGACTCCTCGCGAAATAGAAATTATCAAACTGCTTGCAGAAGGGATGTCTAGTCCGGATATTGCAAAAAAACTCTTCCGTTCTTCGCGTACGATTGATACGCATAGAACCAATATTATGAAAAAAATCGGTGTGCATAATATTGCAGGTCTTATCAAATATGCCATTCAAAATGGTATTATTGAAGGCTAAACATATTCCAAGCCGGCACAAAATGGATGATGAATGATGAGAACGAAAAAAGATATAGTTGAAAACTGGTTGCCGCGTTATACGGGCTTACAGCTCGAGCAGTTTACACCGTATGTACTGCTAACTAATTTTGAATCCTATTTGGATAAGTTTTGTGCCTTTACCGGCGCAAGTATTCGTACTGATGGGGTAGCAATGCCTG
Source organism: Chitinophagales bacterium (assembly GCA_947452995.1). GTDB lineage: Bacteria > Bacteroidota > Bacteroidia > Chitinophagales > CAIODY01 > JAHEYX01. The sequence continues at coordinate 211,915 of CANGEV010000001.1, read as the reverse complement.
CTGCTGTCGGAGATGGAATTACCATGATTAACTTCGGAATGGGAAGTGCGAACGCCGCCACCATCATGGATTTACTTAGCAGTATTCATCCTAAAGCTGTATTATTCCTTGGAAAATGCGGAGGCTTGAAAAAGGAACCAGGCGTTGGCGGATTAGTACTTCCAATTGCTGCCGTAAGAGGCGAGGGTACCTCCAACGACTATTTCCCAGTAGAAGTGCCCGCTCTACCTGCGTTCGCCCTACAGAAAGCCATTTCAACCACCATTCGAGATTATGAATTGGATTATTGGACAGGTACAGTGTATACCACAAACCGACGTGTGTGGGAATGGGATGAAAAATTTAAAGAATATTTGAGCCTTATTCGAGTAAGAGCTATAGATATGGAAACGGCAACTGTTTTTTCTGTCGCCTTCGCCAATAAAATTCCTAGCGGTGCATTATTGCTTGTAAGCGATTTGCCAATGACGCCAGAAGGTGTAAAAACGATTGAAAGCGATTTGGCAGTATCTAAAAATTATGTTGATAGTCATATCCATATTGGAATTGACTCACTCAAACAATTAATTAATAACGGACATACCGTAAAACATCTGAAATTCTAATGGCATTTAGTGCTGATGATATCATTGGTCAAATTAAAAAGGGTGCCATAAAGCCTGTGTATTTTTTAGGAGGTGAAGAGGCCTACTATATCGATGAAATAACCCATTTTGCCGAAGATAATTTAATTTCCGAAGCTGAACGAAGCTTTAATCAGGTTGTTTTTTATGGGAAAGAAACTAACTGGAGACAATTATTAGAAGCCCTCAATCGCTTTCCTATGATGGCGACAAGGCAAGTAGTGGTCTTACGTGAAGCCCAAGATTTTAAAGATTGGGATGAATTGGAGAATTATTTTAATCGACCAGCGCCAACCACAGTCTTTGTAATTGCCTATAAATCGACCATTGATAAACGTCGTAAATTTGCTAAAACGGTTACTAAAAGTGATTCAATTCTATATTTTGAATCCAACCCAATTAAAGAATGGGATATCGAAAATTGGATGAAACATTACGTAGCAGAAAAAGGATATAAAATTTCTACCGTAACAGCAGCCATACTTAAAGAATACCTTGGTACTCAATTGCAAGTTATTGTCAATGAGCTCTCGAAATTAATGCTGAATGTTCCAAAGGGAAAGGAAATTACTGCAGAGGATATTGAAAAATGGATCGGAATAAGTAAAGAATTTAATGTATTCGAACTTACGAAGTCGCTCGGTGCTCGTGATGTGGTGAAAGCGCAAAAATTTGTACACTATTGTAGAGCAAATACCAAATCAAATCCTTTGCCAATGGTAATCGGTACCCTTTATACTTACTTTTCGAAGTTGTATATAATGTCCCTCGAACCAAATGCCCCAGATGCCCGAATTTTAGCACTTGCAGGCCTGTCACCGAATAATCGGAGCGCTTTGATGGACTATCGTGTCGCTTTGCGTAATTATCCTTTGAAACGCGTAGAGCGTGCTTTGTTAATGCTTCAAGAATACGATCTTAAATTTAAGGGCGTTAATAATGTAAGTATGGATGAAGGTCAACTGCTTCAAGAAATGGTGATTAAAATTTTGCAATAATTCTAATTGTATTAAAATAAAAAAGCCTCCGTCGATTGACGGAGGCTTTTTTGGCAACACGCATTTATACTAGTTCTTGACAGGTAAGAAGCTATACTCCTTGCCATATTCCATCATCTGTTGGAAGAAAGAGTTCGGATAAATAACTTTGATATCCGTAATTTCATTGCCTTTCATTACTGGTACCAATTTAGGTTGAACAAACCCTTTATAAGGCTTTAGTCCGAGTGTTGCAAATCGAGTTAAAACTTCTTTTAATAAGTCTTGATCAACTTGTACGCCATATCCTTCTACTAATGCTTTAGCAGCAGCATAGTCACCTTCGGATTTGATACGTTGAATTTCACGAAGTAACTGACCAAACAACTCGCGAAGTTTGTTATAGTCATTGATACGAACGAATGTTTTGCCATCACGTTTAACGAATTCAATTACCTTATCTTTTAAGCCCATTTCATATGCCCACTTAGCATTCAATTGACGGTTACGCATATGCGCTTCTTCCAAATTATCTCCCATTTTTAAGCGAGTGAGCTGCATAATTAAGCCATTTGTAATATAATTATCATACTGTGCCTTTGCCACATCCATATTTGGCATTACCCCCAATTCAACTATTTTAGGATCCATAATAAAATACAAGCCTACCAAATCTGCACGGGCTTCTTCCAAACAACTCGCATAATTCTTTAAGGTTTTATCTGTTGTTTCTACGCCAGGATTAATTTGTCCGGAAGCATGCCCGATACATTCGTGCATATCAGTATGTAGATCACTCGAAAGCGCTCCATATTTTTTATAACGTTGAATAACTTCTTGATCGTAACCGAATTCATCAAAGGTCCCTTTCACAGCACTCATAGAATTGTAAGACGCTATAATGTTACTCAATGAAACTGATTTACTGCCGTGTTCCTTACGAATCCAATCTGCATTAGGTAAATTGATTCCAATTGGAGTAGCAGGTGCAGCATCTCCACTTTCAACAATAACAGTGATTGCTTTTGCGGTGATACCTTTTACCGTTTTCTTTTTATGTGAATCAGCAATAGGTGAGTGGTCTTCGAACCATTGTGCGTTTTCAGCAATCGCCTTAATGCGCTTAGTGGCTTCCATATCCTTAATGCTAACCACGCTTTCGTAACTAGCCTTTTTTCCAATTGCATCTAAATAAACTTCGATAAATCCGTTTACACAGTCAATACGTGATTCAGTGTCCTTCACCCAAGCAAGGCAATAGGCATCGAAGTCTTTTACTTCACCACTTTGATAAAATTTCACTAGTTTTTGTAAGGCATCCTTTTGCTGGTCGTTTTCAGCAACGCCAACAGCCAAATTCAACCAGTATACCATCTTTTCAATAGCAGCGCCATACATACCACCAACTTTCCATGGGCGCTCAACAATCTCACCGTTTTCTTTAACCACTTTTGTATTCAATCCCCAAGAAGGAGCGTCACCAGCTGTTGGGAATTTATCATAATAGGCTTCCACCTCTTTTTGGGTAACACCTTCATAAAAGTTATTACTGGAGGCAACTACATTGTCTATTCCCGGACGTAAATCCACACATTTAGGATCTACATTTTTATCAAAAAATAAAGGCTGTACTCGTGTTAAAAATTGTACTAATGTTTCTCCAGGGTTACTTGGAAAACCTTTTGCATCCGAAGCTAATGCAATGCTTTTGAAATAATCCCAAGAACAAGTGGGAATGAATTTCTCATTGCCATAATGATGATGATTTCCATTGCTGAACCAAAATTGACCACAATACGATTGGAAATTTGTCCAGTCTTCACCTTGGCGATTACCTGAATAAGTTCCATACATATTTTCTAATGTCTTACGCAACAAAATTCCATTCTTATCCTTCTGGTCATAAATCATATCACGACCACTCAAAGCGGCTTGATATAAATAATAAGCCATTTTTTTTTGTTGAAGTGATAACTCCTCAAAGCCAGGAATTTGATAGCGCAATAATTGTAAGTCGGCAAAGGATTCTGCCGCTACTTGAAATTTTTCAGGGCGATTAGCCTCTTTTTCATCAGTTCTTTGAAAAGAGAAAAGTCCCAAACTTAAGGACAATGCACTTATTCCAAGGATTGTTTTTTTCATCTTATTTAATTTAATGGTACGAATTTAAAAATTATGCTTCAGATTCTTGTCGTTTACGATTATGGCTGCCTAAAATAAAAGCTCCTATTATTGCAGGAAGAATTAAGTTAATTAACCATAAACTTACGCTCGCGTCAATTATACGAATGGAGTAATCTCCTGATAAAATAAATGCTAATAAATATACGCTAACTTGACCACGAACGCCTATTTCCGTTAGGGTGAATGATGGAATGATTGTTTGAACGAAAAATATCAAGGAAATTACCATAAACCCACTTAAGAACGGGACGGGTACCTGAAATGCTTGCAAGAGTAAATAAAACTGAAAAGTAAATACACAAAAACGAAGTAATGAAAGCATAAGTAACTTGCCTAAATCTACATAACCAAATTGTCCTATTATACTCAAATAAGTACGTACGCGTTTTAAATAAGGGATTTTAGAACTTAAACTTTCTATCAGACCTAAATTGAAATATAACAACAACAAGCAGGCAATAAGTAATAAAAACAAGGCAGGTAAAATCCAAATGAGAAATTCATGTGGCGGTAAAAAGGTATGAGGTATCTTGAATGGATTTATAAGGAGAATAAATAGAATTAAACTGCTTAATCCTGTGATTAATGTGGTTGTTATTTGTCCAAAACTTCCAATTAACGTAACGATGATACCCTTTAGTTGATTTCGTTCTCGCAGAAATATGATGCGTCCGCCAAATTCACCAATTCTATTTGGGGTAAATGTGCCGATGGTAACGCCACACCAAACACCTTTTAAAGCATTTATAAAACTTATTTGCTGCATTTTCCCTACTAGCAATCTCCATTTTAAAGCCTCCAGACTCCAATTTAAAAGCATAAGAGCCAAGAGAAACATCAAAACCAAATACTGTTTAGGTCCGAAATGTCGGATTATTTCATAATTAAGCCCTTTTAGATTTTTGTGCTGAAATTGTAAATAAAGTGAAATCCCAAACATAATCGCCAATATGGCTTTTATGAGCCACACAATTCGCTTGCTAGGTTTAGGGGTTTTAAACTTCATCGTCTAAAGTTAACCAAAATAGACAATTTATTAACGAATGAATTTTTGCATTTTCGTTGGGATAACCGACAAATTGAGTTAGGTTTGAAGTCGAAATATGAGACCACTTTTTCATTTAGGGCGTTATCTGATAATGCTTAGTTATTTTTTTAGAAAGCCTGAAAATTGGCGGATGTATCTTCAAGAAACATTACGCCAGATGTATGCTATGGGCGTAGGTTCATTATTAATTGTTGTGGTTATTTCCTTTTTCATGGGTGCTGTTATTACGTTACAAACAGCTTATCAATTAGTGTCTCCTCTTGTACCTGTTTATGTAGTGGCTTCAATCGTGCGAGAATCCACAATTTTGGAATTGTCTGTGTCTGTACTTAGTTTGGTGCTAGCCGGGAAAATTGGTTCAAGTTTGGCAACAGAATTGGGGACTATGCGCATCAGTGAACAAATCGATGCACTTGAAATTATGGGCGTTAATAGCCGTTCGTTTTTAGTAATGCCTAAGTTGATTGCCGCGTTGATTACTATACCTGGATTAGTGATTATATCTTGTAATGTTGCATTGTTCAGTGGTTTTCTTGTTGCTTCCACCACTGGAGTAATGTCTCAAGATCAATTTTTATTTGGCTTACGTGAAGACTTTGTTCCATTCAACGTTGCCTTCTGTATGATTAAGGCCGTTACGTTTTCTTTTATAATAGCTACTGTCGCATGCTATCATGGATATTACGCAGAAGGTGGAGCTTATGAAATAGGAACTGCAAGCACCAAAGCAGTTGTGTATTGCTGTATTATAATATTGATTTTTGATTATATCCTTGCCCAACTTCTATTATGATTGAATTAATTGATATTCGTAAAAAATTCGGAGGGCAAGAGGTTTTAAAAGGAATTTCTGCTCAATTTCAACCTGGTCAGACAAGCCTTATTATTGGTACCTCAGGTAGCGGTAAAACAGTCACCTTGAAATGCATGGTAGGCTTGATCGAAGTGGATAGCGGAGCCGTTATGTACGATGGCAAGAACTTTTCTGCGATGTCTATCGAAGAAAGAATTGAAATCAGAAAAGATATTGGCATGCTATTTCAAGGAGGTGCCTTGTTTGATTCTATGAGCATCGAAGAAAATGTGATGTTTCCGTTGAATATGTTCAGTAAGATGACAAAAGCTGAAAAACAAAAACGTGTGGATGAATGCCTCGATCGTGTGAACCTTGCAGGTAAAAATAAATTGTATCCTTCCGAAATTTCTGGAGGTATGAAGAAACGAGTTGGAATTGCCCGCGCTATTGTAATGAAACCCAAATACTTGTTTTGTGATGAACCCAACTCGGGCTTAGATCCCAAAACATCTCTAATTATCGATAAGCTTATTCGCGAAATTACAGTTGATCTTAATATGACAACTGTTGTAAACACCCATGATATGAACTCCGTGATGGAAATTGGTGATCATATCATTTTTCTGTGGCAAGGCCTAAAAAATTGGGAAGGTAATAATCAAGAAGTTCTGCACTCCGGCAATAAAGAATTAGATGAATTTATTTTTGCTTCCGAATTCTTGAAAAAGGTAAAGGCGAACTATAATAAAATAATTGACTAGAATTAACTGGTCAAAATTGCCTTTGCCACTAAGAGATCAATAGGAGTGGTGATTTTAAAGTTTTTAGTTTCTCCTTCGCAAACGAAAATTTTCTCACCGGCACTTTCCCATAATGCGGCATCATCACTAAAATTTTTATTTGAATTTGCGTACAGCTCCTTCAACTTCATTGCGTCAAAGCATTGTGGTGTTTGTACCATAAGTAGCTTACTCCTGTCGAAGAAACTACTTTCTAAATCAACGTTAATCGTTGATTGTTTTTCTATCGTATTAGTAATTACTCTAGCAGAATCATTACATGAAATGCATGGAATACACGAACCTTTTTGCTGTGCAATCGTGAAACACTCGCCGATTAATTTCGCGCTTGCAAATGGACGTGCAGCATCATGAATTGCTACAATGCCTTTATTAGAACACAAGGATAATCCGTTTTTTACCGATTCTGTTCGCGTTGCCCCGCCTACACACACCATAATTTCTTGTTGCGGAAAGGATTTTTTGATCTTCATTCCCCACAACTCCTCAAAGCCTTTGGGTAAAACAATGATGATATTGATGGAACTATTATAGGCCAGAAAAGCCTCTATTGTATGTATTAAAACAGCCTTTCCATCAATTTCTATAAATTGTTTGGGAAGTTCTGTCTGCATTCGACTGCCACTACCTCCTGCTACGATAATTACCGTTTCCATTGCTGCGTTCATACGTTAAAGTAAAACATTTTTATTCAATTTTGTTATATTTAAGCTATGAAGTATATGCTCCGTTTTATTTTTTTATCACTTCTTTTAATAGCTGTCGAACCAAATGCCGGTGCTCAAAATAATTGGGACTTCGGTTCTTGGAATACCTTAAATGTTAATTATAGGTTGGGTAAAAAAACTTCCATCGTTTTTACGCAAGAGGCGCGTTTCAAAAGTAATTTATCTCAGTTAAATCTGTTTTATTCAAATTTTGGTATTGAATACCGAAGTAATCCATATTTTAAAAATTCAGTTGTTTATCGTCATATTGATAAATATCTCAATGAAGTAAATAGATTTAGCTTTCGCCATAGAATAATGTGGGATATGACTGTACGTTATCCATTAAATGATAAATTGTCACTTTCCTACCGTCATCGTTTACAAATTGAAAACAGAAATGTTTTTTCTAGCCAAAAAGGTTATTTAGCGGAAATATATTCACGTAACAAGTTTGCAGTAAAATATGATTTCACCAATCAATTATCTGCGGATATTTCTGCTGAATTCAGGTATCAATTGCATGATCCTCGAAGTCTTGAATCAGAGGCGAAATGGCATAGAAATCGGTTTATGGCTGGTTTCAATTATAAAGCTACGGATGCACTAGAATGGGGAGCTTACTATTTACTTCAAAACGAATTCAACGTTTCACTACGAGAGAATTTATCTATTATTGGCCTTGAATTAAACGTAGATTTAAATGATTTATTCCAAGGGAAAGATAGTGGAGAGCGATAAAATTATTTGGAATAATTATTCGAAATCCTCATATAGCAAATAGTGTTTTCTTGTTTTTTTAAATGCCACCAAATCGGCGTTCCAGGATTTTTTTATTTCATCTTCACTTAGACCGTCTTTAAGTTGATTTTGTAGCTTATTTCCTCCGTCCAGTGTATTGAAAAAATTGCTAAAAAATTTATCCTGTTCCGGATATGCTTGATAAGCCTTATATAAATAACTTAAATTAATACCGGAAAATTGCTGAAGCTCCGATTCTGAGATTGTGGTTAAGTTTTCACCGTTGCATGCTTGATTCATACAAGGAGGCGTTTTCGCCCCTGGTCGGCTGATAGGCGTGAATTTGAACTTGAATTTTTCTAAGGGTAATAGAGGGGAGCCATACAACTGAAAAGGTGTTTCTGTGCCTCTTCCTAAGGAAATTGGCGTTCCTTCAAACCAACATAAACTAGGATACAAATAAACTGAACGCATATTAGCCAAATTAGGTGATGGCTTTACTGGCAGTTTGTAAAAATCTTTGTGGCTGTAATTTTTGCATATAATAACGTTTAAGTCGCATGTTAAAACACCAACCGAAGTTTGGAAAAGCCATCCTTCTCCGTTAATCATTTTCGCATACTCACCGACAGTCATTCCATGTACAACTGGAACATTATGCATACAAACAAAGGAATATTTTTTGTCAGATGGAAGAGGCCCATCTACGTAGAATCCATTCGGGTTAGGTCGGTCTAATACAATGACCTTTTTATTATTTATCGCCGCGGCATGCATCACATAATCTAGCGTTCCGATATAAGTATAAAAGCGAACGCCGACATCTTGCAAATCGAATAATATTATGTCAATGTCGGATAAGTCTTCTTTACTCGGCATTCTATGGTCGCCATAAAGTGAAACGATTGGTAATCCTGTTTTATTATCAATTGCATTATTAAGATGTTCTCCGGCATCTGCTGTGCCTCGAAATCCATGTTCAGGGGCAAATATTTTTTTTACCGAAATTCCTTTTTTTAATAAAGTATCCACTAGAAGTGAATTTCCTACTATTGAACTTTGATTCATTACAATACCGACATTTTTGCCGGTTAACATAGGAAGATACGCTTCGAATTGCGCGGCTCCAACCAATACTTTGTCATTACAATAGGTTTGTGCCATTAATATGGTACTTTGAATGAACAAAATGACGAATAGTGAGGTTGTAAATTTATAGTACTTCATAGTAAAGAATAGACAATGATTTTTTTTACTTTGCACGTGTTTAGTTATGCGCGAAAATAAGATTAAATATAAATTAGGTGACCATGTTTGGCTCAAACATACGCAAGAAGAAGCAGTTGTTGTGGATTTTGTAGATATGTTTATGCTCAAAGTTCGTGTAAATGATTTAGAAGTACCTGTTTACAAAGAGGATGTTGATTTATACCAAAAACAAGACCAAAAAGTTGTAGAAGCAGAAGCTAAAGAAATTTGGTCGGACGAGGATTTGTACTTTCAGAAATATGGCAAAGAAGTACAGTCTGGCTTTTACCTGAGTTTTGTTCCCGTTTCAAGTAAGGAGGGTGGTGAATACTTTGATATGATGCTGGTCAATGATACAAACGACGATATCCGATTTGAATTTAAATTATATTTAATGGGGGAGTTGTATATGCATCTGAAAAGCCCATTATCACGGCGTTATATTTATCATTTGGGTGATATTGCATATGATGAATTGAATGAAAATCCGGAAATAGAAGTAATTATTGAACATCGTTCTCATCCTCTTTTACAATTATTCAAGCGAATTAAAATTCGACCAAAATCATTTTTTAAGGATTTGTCATCAACGCCTGTATTGGAAAATACCGCCTATAATTATAAGCTTGGTTTCCTTTCTGAAATACCTAGTCGTCCGAATCAAGAAATTGTTATTACTCCGGCGCTAAAAAAACAACTGCAACGCAAACTCGCTGAAAATAAAATGGTTCAGCCTCAGCAAAAGCATGCCTATTTCTTCGTTCCCGATGTAATCGATCTGCATATTGAATGTTTAGTAGATAATCCCAAAGGAATGTCTAATGCTGAAATGATTAAAGTACAGTTGAATCATTTTAAACATACCCTCGATGACGCCATTGCTCATCACAGAGAAAAACTGACAGTTATTCATGGTATTGGCAAAGGTAAACTTCGTCAAGAAATATGGGATATACTCCGTCAGACACCTGCTGTACGATCCTATAATAATGAATATCATCCCAACTATGGTTTCGGTGCTACATTCGTTTACTTACGTTAAGTCATTTCCTTTTCTTACTTTTGTATTGTCAGTCAGGCTATCGCTCCGATTCGTCGGGGAGGAAAGTCCGGGCAGCGTAGAGTACCGCACTTCCTAACGGGAAGGCTGATGTTCGCATCAGACAGCTAGTCGTACAGAAAATAACCGCCTTAACGCTTGCGTTAGGGTAAGGGTGAAAATGAGAGGTAAGAGCTCTCGTCTGGCTATAGTGATATAGTTGGAGATGAAACCTTGCGGGCTGAAAGACCAAATATACCAACGTTTGAGGGCTACTCGCTCGAGTTGGGTGGGTAGGTCGTTAGAGGTGTTTGGCGACAAACATCCAAGATAAATGATAGCCTCGTTCCGAATCCGGAATTAGACAGAACCCGGCTTATCGACTGACATGTTTGACTTAAAATGAAGATGTATATGAAAAAACTAATTCTTTTTTTCGTTTTGTTTGGATTGAATAATTTAAATCTATCAGCGCAGACAAGCAATCTTGCTCCAATCGCTTCAAAGGCTATTGTCGTAAAACCAGATACTATGAGTGTTACTGATAAAGTAAATACAAAACTTAAACATTTTCTTGTTAAGAAGGGCGATTTACCACTTGAACAGGGCGATTTATTAAATGGTAAAAAAGAAGGGCTTTGGAAAATGTATTATGAAACAGGCTCTCCAAGATCTTTAATGGAGTACCATAATGGCGTCGTAAATGGATTAGTAATGACCTTTGATCACAGTGGATTTATAATGAAAGAAGAACATTATGTGGAAGGTAAATTGGATGGTTTTGCCATCACCTATCATAATGGTGGAAAGATTAAAAGTTATGCATCTTATTCTGCCGGATTATTAAATGGCAAAAAAGTACTTAATTATGATGATGGAACACGCCAAGAAGAATCGAATTGGAGCATGGGTAAAAAAAATGGGATCACTAAATGGTACTATCAAGGCGGAAAACCTCTTGGAGAATACAATTACGCTAATGATATTAACAATGGCAAATGTACGCTTTATGATGCCAAAGGAAATATCGTGAAAGCAGGGCAGTTTTTGAATGGAAAAGAAGAGGGAGAATGGCTCTTTTATGCTGAAAAATATGGTTCAGAACCGTATAAAAAGCTCGTTTATAAGGATGGAAATATTGTGGCTGAATCTTGGTTAAATCAAACAGCAGAGGCGGAAGAAAAGAAAAAATAAGTCTTGAAAAAGAAGGTTGCCTTAATCAATTATTTAAATACTGCTCCATTCCTCGAAGGGATGAATACTTATCATGCTTTTGAGAATGAATTTGAAATAATTAAAGCAGTACCTTCTGTTTGCGCCCAATACTTTAAAAATGGTGACGTCGACGTTGCAATTGTTCCCGTAGGGGCTTTGGATTCGATTGGGGAGTATCAAATTGTTAGTGATTTTTGCATCGGTGCGAACGCCGCAGTAAAAACGGTTGCTGTATTTGCTCAAAAGCCTTTAGAACAAATAGATTGCATTTATCTGGATACAGATAGTCGTTCCAGTGTTAAATTGTTGAAAATTCTTTTAGCTGAATTTTGGCATTTGTCACCTGCTTTGAAGAGCATGCAAGAATTCAAAGGGGAATTACTTTTAAATGAAGCGCTACTCTGCATTGGGGATAAAACATTTCCAATGTTAAATCAATACAGTTATCAATATGATTTAGCGGATGCTTGGAATAAATATACAGGCTTGCCTTTCGTCTTCGCACTTTGGGTTCAAAACGGATCCTTGACACCATTTCAATGTCAAGTGTTTAACAAGGCTCTTACCATTGGAATTGATAATAGGACTTCCGTTGCAGCGAAAATGCATCTATTGCATCCGGAAATTGATTTCCAAGATTATTATTTTAGTTGTATTAACTATAATTTAGACACCGAGAAATTAAAAGCCATACATTTGTTCTTAGAAAAATCAAAAAATTATGATTGAGCCAGATATTCGTTGGAATGATTATGAAGATATCGCTATCAAACTTTATGAAAAGTTTGGAGATGATTTTACCGAAAGCAAAATTTACCGAATTCGCTTTACTGAATTGGTAGAATGGGTTTTGAGCTTGCCAAGCTTTATTGGGAAACGAGAAGAGTGCAATGAAGGTCATTTAGAAATGATTCAATCCTCTTGGGTTTATGAATGGCGAGATAATCAAAAGTGATGAAAAATAACAGTGTTTTTTTTCAAGATTTAGGAGTTCTAGACTATCGCTCTGCTTGGGATTATCAAGAGAAGCTTTTTAATGAGATTTTAGAAATAAAATCAAGAAATCGTCAAGCGGAGATCAACGGTGATGCGCATCAGCCTGAAATAACGCCTAATCATTTACTTTTTGTAGAACACCCACCTGTGTTTACAATTGGGAAGGCAGGCAAAATGAATCATTTACTAGCATCTACAGATTTACTTAATCAGCGAAAAATTTCATTTTTTCAGACGAATAGAGGCGGCGATATCACGTTTCATGGTCCTGCTCAATGCGTCGGCTATCCGATTTTAGATTTGGATAATTTCTTTACCGATATCGGAAAATATATGCGTTCACTAGAGGATGTAATGATTCTTACTATTGCGCATTATGGATTGAAAGGCGAACGTAGTAAAGGGGAAACTGGCGTTTGGTTGGAGGCTGATCATCCCGCCAAGGCACGTAAAATTTGTGCCTTAGGTGTTCGATGTAGTAGATGGGTGACTATGCATGGATGGGCCTTAAATGTTAATACTGATTTGACCTATTTCGATTTAATTGTCCCTTGTGGTATAGTAGGTAAGCAGGTTACCTCCATAGAGAAAGAGCTAGGACATTCAGTAGATATGGAAGAGGTCAAAGGATTAATTCGGGAGAATTTTGCCAAAGTTTTTGGCGTTGAATGGGGTACGCAATACACGAATTAATTTCGAGTTTATTTTGTAGGTTTGTTCTATGAAAATCCTTCGTGTACTTTTTGTCTTGGCAATGTTCAGTCATCAAATAAATGCGCAAGCAATTTGGGATTTGAAACGTTGTATCAGTTATGCAATGGAAAATAATCTTCAAATCAAACAAGCTGGTATTGCTGCTTTGTCCTCCAATTATACTTACCAAACTGCAAAGTATAATACCTTGCCTTCTTTGAATGCAGACGCTAGTCATGCTTATAACTTTGGTAGAGGTATCGATCCTACGACAAATATTTATGTTTCGAATCGCCAAATTCAATCAAACAGTTTTAATTTGAGTAGTTCGGCGACCTTGTTTAATGGAGGTCAAAAGCAATATCAACGTCAAGTAGCCTCTTTAGAATGGCAGGCGAGTTTGCAAGATCTAAAAAAAGCACAGAATGACGTCTCAATGAACATCGCCATCGCTTATTTGAATGTGCTTTATACAAAAGAACAAGCTGATATTGCTGCACGACAGTTAGAATTAACAGGTCAACAAAAATCACGTACAGCACGTTTGGTGGAGGTTGGGAATGTTTCAGAATTAAGTTTATTGGATGTTGATGCGCAATATGCAAATGAAGAAACTAACTTAGTAGGAGCTCAAAATAGCTATACCCTTGCGAAGTTAAAATTGATTCAACTATTGCAATTGCCTATGAATATGGATATTCAAGTTGATACTATGCATTTTAATTTAGATGCCGTTAAAATACCTAGTGCTGATCCAACAGAAGTTTTTGAATTTGCTCGTAAAACGCAACCGTATATCATTTCTCAGCAAATTCGTTTACTAGAAGCGCGCAAACAAACCTACGTTCGTCGTGCAGCATTTTATCCTTCCCTGAACGTTTTTGGAAGTATCCGCACATCCTACTCAAGCATTATGATGGATTATACCAAGGATCCCTTTCATCCTACGAAAATTAGCTTTAATGATCAAATAAATCAAAATTATGGTAAGGCTATTGGTGTTAGTTTAAGCGTCCCCATTTTTAATGGAATGCAAACCCATTATTCATTTCAAAAAGCTCGCCTTGGAGAATTAAACGCCTCCTATAATTTACAATCTGCCGAACTAAGCTTACAGCAAGAAATAACCCAAGCTATTGCCAATTGGAAAGCTGCGTTAGCCAAATTTGAATCGACAGAAAAATATGCTCGCTCAATGAGTGCTGCTTATGAAGCAAATACCAAGAAGTTTAATGCTGGAATTATCAATACGCTTGAATTTAATACAGCAAAAAATAATTTGGCAAAGTCACAATCAGATTTGGTCTCCTCGAAATACGATTTGATGTTAAAGACTAAAATTGTCGATTTTTATTTAGGCAGACCTTTGTATTAAAATGTCAATTCAGTTGATTTTTTCTTGTCTGCTGTCTCATGCCAACCTAGGCTAAGGGCTTTTGCGAAGCTCGTTTTAGATTCTATTTTCTTTCCTTGCTTCGCCTCTATCAAAGCTTTGAAATAAAAGGCGTCTGCATTGCTAGGGTCTACGTCCAGATATCTTTGACAATATTTAGCAGCTTGCGTTAGCTGGCCTGTTTTAATAAAATGATCAGTATATAAATAACTAGTCATGGATAAAACTCCTTTACAGCGGATTGCAATTAGGTCTGTATCACTCATTGATAAATGGTGTACAATTTGAGTCCAATCCATATCTGAAAAACTGCCATACTGCTCCAAATAAGACCTTTGTAGTTGCAATTCCTTTTCCAATTGTTTCGCGTCAGGTTTAAGACTTTTATTCCTTTCAAAGCCCCAACTAACTACACTTTTAAAGGCAAGCTTGAAGGTGTTCGTATCAGGCCAAGCATGCGATCCTGGCCAAACTATTTTATAATAGTTTTCTGATTGTTGTAAGCACATGGATGCGTAATTCATGTCCCGTTCCCCACAAAATAGGAGACATGGGATAATGGGTGTTTTCTGTTCAGAAATAGCACCACATAAAATTAAGCGATCTATGTGTGAATGGCTAGAGGCATAATACTGAGCGTATTTAGCACCTCCACTAAATCCTGCGAGTATAATTTTATTTGCGGAGTTTAATTGATGTAATGAAACAACTAATGAATCAATAATTTGACTGACTCTTTCAGAAGGCATACCATTGTAAATGTATTTAGTAGCAAACAAACTTGTTTTATTCTTTTTAGCAAGCGAAGAATATTTATTCAAGATCATTTCAGCTTCTCCATGAGGATCCAATAAAATCATATACTGATTGGCTTGTGTAACCATAACGGATTGCCAAATTTGGCTGCTAAGTTTTAAGCTATCGCTCTGTTTGTGCGAATTAAAGGATGCGTGACCTTCGCATCCAAATAATAACGTAGCCAAAAGGATCACTAAGCTCCAAATCTGTTTCATCGGTATAAAGTTAAGATTGACTTGAATTAACAATTATCTGCCTGTCAAATGTCTACATTTTTATTAACTTGTGGTCGCAAAATCATAATAGACGAATGAAAAAAATTACATTACTTTTTCTTGCAGCTATGAGCTTTACAAAGTTGAATGCTCAAATTTCTGCAACAGCAGCACACAACTCAGCTGTAGGAACAGTCGTAACGGTTAATGGTATCGTGACGAATGGTTCAGAACTTGGAACTACAACACGTTATTTTCAAGATGCAACAGGAGGAATCGCTGCATACAGCGGAACCTTATTATCCAATGTAAAAAGGGGAGATAGCGTTTCCATTTCTGGTTCGATTTCCAATTTTAATGGATTGATCGAAATTGTTTCGCCTAGTTTCTCCGCTAACGTTATTGCAAGTGGTAAAACTGTTCCTGCTCCATTAGTAACTTCTGCACTTGCAGGTTACGTAGAAGCAAATGAAAGTCGCCTTATTCGAATTAATAATGTAACCTTCTCCGCTGCAGGCACATTTGCCGGAAATACGAATTATGTGATTACACATAATGGAACGCAAGAAGATATTCGTATCAATAATGCTAGTAACTTAGTAGGAACTACTATTCCTGTAGGTCCTGTTGATGTGATTGGTATTTTAAGTGAATACAATGTAGGTACCTATACAGGAACATCTTATCAGCTATTATTGCGTGATTTGAATGATATCGTTTATGCTGGTAACCCACCATTGATCACGTCACCTTTGTACCAAAGAAATATTACCATCACATCTTTTGATGTTAATTTCTTTACTCAAAATCAAGGCAATACCATCGTAAAATATGGCTTGACTCCAAATGCATTAACTTCAACGGTTTCTTCTGCTACTATGACAACTAATCATACAGCCTCATTAACTGGATTAACTCCTGCAACCGTTTATTATGTTCAAGGATTGACGATCAGTGCCACGAACGATACGTCATTCTCTGCCATTACTGCAATGGCTACAGCGTCAAATTCTAGCGGAAAAATTAAAGTTTATTTTAATCGTCCTGTCAATAATAATGCGTCCCATTACGGGCATTTGGCTCAACAGTTGAATGGAACTTTTGATGATACATTAATTGCGTATATCAACCGTGCCGTTTCAACCTTGGATATTGCGATTTATAATATTGACAATAATTTGGGTGTAATAAGTGCGGTAAATGCAGCAACTGCGCGAGGCGTAAATGTTCGTGTGGTATGTGACAATGGTGTTGGAAGTGTTTTGAATACCTTCACTACACCGAATAAAAAACTTGCACCAGTTGGGTCAACAACGTATGGTATCATGCACAATAAATTCATGGTTATTGATGTGAATGATCCTAATTTAGCGACTGTATGGACTGGATCGACTAACTGGACGGATCAACAATTATTAACTGACGCGAATAATGTGATTATCATTCAAGATCAATCTTTAGCTCGTGGTTATACCATTGAATTCGAAGAAATGTATACTAATTATTTCTTCGGTGCTTCTAAAAAGAATAATACGCCGCATGATTACATGATTGGCGGAAAACATATTGAATCCTATTTTAGCCCTTCTGACAATACACACGCTAACTTGAAACGCGCAATGGCAACTGCAAACTATGACATCTATACAGCGGTTATGTCATGGACAAAAACAGATATTGGTTATGTCATTATTGATTCAGCAATTAATAAAAATGGTGCTTACTATGCAGGGATTGTGGACGATACATCAGGTACTGGAGCAGCTGCACCATTTAATAACTTTTATAACAAAGGGATTACAACCGAACTAATTGATAAGGGTTCTTACATTTTTCATCATAAGTATGCTATTATCGATCCTAATGATGCTTGTAGTGATCCTATGGTTACAACCGGTTCTCATAACTGGAGTACAGCTGCAGATACTAAAAATGACGAGAATGAATTGTTCATTCATGACTCCACAACCGCCAATCTTTATTATCAAGAGTTTTCTCAACGATATACAGATTTAAATGGAACATTATTGAATAAGGTTTATAAGGCCTGTCCTAAAGGTGTAGGTGTTGAGAATATTCAAACAGAAGGATTAAATATTTTTCCTAATCCAACTGCGGATCAATTGTTTCTCGTTCACGCAAACTTAGATAATATGCCTATGCAAGTATTGATAACAGATATGAGCGGTAGAGTAGTTAAGCAGGAACGCATGATTAACAATACCCATAAGCAAATTTTGGATGTTAATTCATTAACACCTGGAGTTTATATGATCACTGTATTGATTAATAATCAAGTACAATCATTCAAACTTGTTAAGGAATAAAATTTAAAGCAGTTCCTTTTAAAAGCCTCTGTCTTTTGACGGAGGCTTTTTTATTTAGAAGAGTGCCCGAAGTGTCATGCGTCCCATTTGAATCCAACGTGTATTCGCTCCATTCTGCCGTAATTCATATCCTATGGTCCATTCAAGACCCGATTTTGTCCTTTTTTCCCAATTTACACCCACTAACATATTTCTTCCTGGCCGTAAGCCTTCAAGAACATTTAATGCAAGAATAGTATTGCTTGCAAATGGATACTGAACTGTAGCATATTGAAGCTTCCCTGTGAATTGTCCCAAATTTGCCTTCGCCCATTTATAATCAGCAGTGTATTGGATAATTTTCGACTTACCAGAAGTTTCGTTTTGAACATGCTTGAAATTTCTTATTTGAACATCAAGACTAATTCTATTCGATTGTTTTAACCAAAATAACACTGGTTGATAGCTAAGGTAGTGTATATTGAAAGCCTGGATTTTATTGTATGAGTTTTCGGCAAATTTATTCCCAAAGGCAAAAATAGGTTGTAATTCTATTTGCCAAAATAGTGGCACACGGCCTCTAATTAACCATTCTTGTTTGCCCTTGTTCTCAAAACCTAAAGTCGTTAACATACGCCCCTGATTCTTATTCCATATAATCCAAGCATACCAATTATTCGAACTTGGTTTTATGCTGAAGGAAGATTGTAGTGATAATTGATTACCTATAATTGAGCTGTCTGCAATTTGTGAAAAAGGTAAATAACCTTGATCGCCTTCGCTGAGTAAGGCCTTTCGTAAATAACTGCTATTGCCTTGCCAACTCCATTGTTTATACCATGGAAGTACTGTCTGTTCGTCTTCTTCTTCACCTGATAATGCATTGCCGAAATCTATGTTTAACATTCCATTCCATAATATCTGATTCGCAGCCACATATTCATTGGTGGGAATAAACACCTTATCGTATCTAAGATTGTTAGTGTAATCATTCTCTGTAAATTCGTTTAATTGTTGGATGCCGTCACTGTTTAAATCTACCCAACTATAATGTCCTTGGCCATCTGGAACCTTAAGAAAAGCATATTGGCGTTTTGGTTCTTGGATGGTTCCGCTCTCATAAGCACTTTGCCAATGCCAAATGCCTTTTTTGCTCTCTCCTTCATAAGATAATTGTGCCAATAATGTTTGTTTGTTTTTACTGTTTGACAAAGCTAAATAACGCCAGTTTCCAATAATTTGAATTCTCTGCAAATCATTTAATTTAATACCTGCACGACTTTGAATTTGGTCGGCTCTTTGAAATAAACTGTCGTTGCCATACTGCGGATGGAAATCCCATCGTCTTTCATATTGAATAGAGTAAATTGTTTTATTACTGTCCGTGTTTTTAATTATTCCACCTATTGTTTTATTATGGAACGAAGTATGCAAATATTGCAGAAGAGAATCTTTCCATCTGTTGTTTTCTTCATTATAATGGAGTGTCCATTCACTTTTTTTGTGTTTGTCCGGTCGTACACTTACAAAAATATCTTGCCTTGCGAAAGTCGAACTTTTCTCCTGGCTACTAGAATTTAAAAGTGAAGATTTGTTTTTAAGTCTCCAGCGATTTTCGTTCCAGTCAACCACTAAGGTATGTCTATCCCCAGTATACAAATTGTTACTTGAAATTATCAGCCGTTCAAAATCATAAAAAAAAGTTTGTTTAATCGACTTACTAACTTTTAATTGAGGATGCCAATAGTTTTGTTGTAGATTGTTGCGTACCCCCAAATTCCAGTCACGTGCAAATTCTTGCGTTTGAAAATTCTCAATAGCACTGAATTCTTTTTGAATACCTATATAATGTAATCCTGGAGTTATTTTCCATTGGTTTTTGGTAAAAACTTTTTCAATGTCTATTTGTGAGGCTAAACCTTGATCATCCAACTTATCCAAACTTGAAAAAAGATTATGATTAAAATCTGAAAGAGAAAAATTACCTCTAAATAATATTCCATTTATGGCGTAGTCTCCACTAAAACTTATCATTCGCTTTCGTTGTGGAGCAATTAAAATGCCGATCGGCAAATAGTCCCCATTACGCCGTCCCACATATCGAAATACCTTTCCATTTGCAAGTGATTGATAAATTACATATTCTCCATTTCCTTTACCAACATTCGTAAAACTTACCTGAAAAAGGTTGGTATTACTTTCATTTGTGTAAACAAAAATGCTATCAATATATCCTAATGTGTCTTTGAGTATTTTCTTATAAAGAACTTTGTTTGGGTCAAAACTACTCGTTAAGGCGGATTCAATATAGGCAGACTGCACACTATCTCCAACGGAGGATAAGATTTCCTTGGCTCCGTCTCTAAAACTCTCCTGAGGCTGATTTTTTGCATCTTGCTCCTGAAAAAACTGAACATCAAAGGACCCGTTTTTTAGTTTTAAGGATTCTTCGGCAAACAAAGTGGTTCTTAGGTAATTTCTTTCCGCGTATTGAAATTCAACTATAATTCGACTTTGATTATTAATCAGACGCTTGGCAGTAAACGTTAATTCACCTGTATTATAGTCTATGTAATAATCTGCACCCGCGCCTCTTTGCATTAATTCCCCATTTATATAAACCCGTTCTGTGCCAGCAATAATGATGATAAAAAGTTCTCCATTTGCACCTTTTAGACGATAAGGACCTTGGTTTTGGTCTTTGCCATTTATGGTTTGTCGATTGTATTTGCCTTTTGTAATCGCAATGGCAATTTTAGTTTGTTGCCGTATACCGCTACGCATACTATCTGTGTTTAGGAGCAAAAGTCCTTGTAGCTTTTTATCGAATCGTAAAAAAGGGAAGGCTGTTTGGCGTAGATAATAATCTCCAGCAGTCAGTAAGCTATTATCCTTTTTTAGCTGAATAAACAAATTGTCAAAATCTTGTATTTGAGCTGTGTTTCCTTCTGGTTGAATCGGAATTTGATTGTCAGCAAGTACGGCATTAATTTCAATGTCATTCGTGAGTCGTCCTTGCATCCGTAAATTGAAATTCGAACTAGAACTCAAATTTTGATTATTACCTAATGTAATTCCTCGCATGTATTGTCCTGTAATATCTAAATTTCGATCCTGCTTTTTCCAATCACTCAAATTTGTGCTCGGAATATAAGTAAATGGATCTATGATAAAGCCTCTTAAAGGTATTTGACGTGATATGTTTTTATGGGTTACCCGTTGATAAAAATTACTGTTTAGTACCTTGTATTTTAAAATAATAAGGGTGTCATTGCCAGTATTCTGTATTTGAATTGAATTATTACCTGGAAGAAAGTTGTACTTTGTTAATTTGATTATTCCATTTGCATTTGAGCAGCTAATACTCGACGGAATAATCAGTAATGAATCGCTCACTTGAAAAGGAGTTGATTTTATAAGGATTTTTCTTTCCAAGGTTTGTCCTATACCAAGCTGAGTTATGCTTAGTGCTAGAAATAACACAAAAAAAGGGTTAAACTTTAGTTTTAAAATCACTTCTGCAAATTTGAGAAATTTGGAGGAGATACTTTTGTCTATTTTCCACAACACTTCGTTAAAAGATACTGCAATTACTGTTCAAGTTCATTCACCAAAATTCTTGATATTTACAAAATCGTGAAAAATGTAAAAAATATCTCCTTGTTAAATATTGTTCTTTTTGTATTCGGATTTAATCTGTTCAGTTCGTGCTCTCCTTCTGGTGCTAAAACAGATCCCAATGCGAGGCCTAAGGTCGATTCTGTGCGTAGTGCACAATTTTTTAAGCAAATTGACGGACCTGCAAAGGCACATCGATGTGATTCTGTATTTCATTGGAAAGTTGCAAAACAGCATTTTAATGGAGCTGTTTTAGTAGGACAGTATGGCCAGGTGATTTATAAAAATACGTCTGGATATGCTGATTTTGAAAATGGGCATGCAATTAATAATCATACTTCTTTCCAGCTAGCTTCAGTCTCCAAACAGTTTACAGCTGTGGCTATACTAATGCTCCATGAAAAGAAAATGCTGTCTTTGGATGATGATGTAAAGAAGTTTTATCCCGATTTTCCATATAACGGAATTACTATTCGCCTGCTTTTGTCTCACAGAAGTGGAATGCCCAATTATTTGAATTTTGCCTATGCATATTGGAAAAATAAAAGTGAATTGATGAGTAATCAGGAGTTGGTTCAAATGATGATTCAAAATCACCCTACAAGGGCTGCTTTACCTGACACGCATTTTGAATACTGCAATACAAACTATGCAATTCTCGCGGCCATTGTAGAAAAGGTTTCTGGATTAACTTTTGCAGCTTTTATGCAACGGAATATTTTCGAACCGCTGCAAATGAAAGATGCATTTGTGTATTCTCCAGAAGCAATGGCTAAGCACCCAAACACCGCTATCGGATACACACCGCACGCTCGTCGAGGAAACTTCGAATTTACGGATGGTGTTGCAGGTGATAAAGGCTTATATTGCTCAATTGAAGATATGTGGAAATGGGATTGCGCTATGTATAATTATCAACTCATCTCTCGCGAAACAACAGAATTGGCTTATACACCTTATTCGCATGAAAAAAGAGGTATGAAAAATTACGGCTTCGGTTGGCGTATGATCGTTTATTCACCGCAACAAAAAGCCGTTTATCATAACGGCTGGTGGCATCAATTCAATAATGCCTATTTCCGTGGCTTAAATGACCGTACCACGATTATCGTTTTAGGTAATACATCCAATTTCTCCAATTATCAGATTCAGCCTTTCCTAGACGCATTGAGCGGTGCTCGACGTGGTGGAGCTGGGGTGGATGCTCAAGATGAAGAAGATTTAGATAAATAGATTGAAAACTTTCTGTGAAATTTTAAAAAAAAACTAGTTAATGCTGTTTTTTTTCAAAATATTCTTATATTTGCGCCTCATTAAAATCAAAAATTAAAAGCACATGTTGATTATTTCCAACAAAGATTGCGACACAGTAGATAAGTTGTTGAAGAAGTACAAAAAGAAATTTGACCGTACTCAAACCGTTAAGGAATTGCGTTCTCGTCAAGCTTTTGTGAAACCTTCCGTTGTACGTCGTAAAGAAGTATTGAAGGCTATTCACGTACGTGGAAAATATCACAACCAAAACGCGTAATATCGTTCCTTTTTTTCTTAACTTCGATTTGCGATGTTAAGGGATAAATTCATACAATATTTGCTAGTTGAGCGGCGCTATGCTCAACATACATTAACTGCTTACAAGTCAGACTTGGAGCAGTTTTTTATTTTTATAAACCAGACCTACGGTGAGCTTGACATCCAAGTAATTTCTCACCAACATATTCGAAGCTGGGTGGTTGATTTAGTAAACTCTAATCATTCCAATCGCTCCGTAAATAGAAAGCTGTCCACTTTGAAAAGCTTTTATAAGTTTCTTTTGAAGGAGAATGTATTATCCGAAAATCCGATGGAGAAGGTAACAGCACCAAAAATGTCTAAGCGTTTACCCGTCTTTGTTGAAGAACGACAAATTGAAGAACTGCTAAATGCTTCTTTTTTTGATGACTCCTTTGAAGGCTTTAGAGATAGACTAATGTTGGAGATACTTTATAGCTGCGGTCTCCGACGTTCTGAGTTGAATAATTTGACTTGGCAACAAGTGGATTTTCATCTAAAACAAATAAAAGTTTTAGGAAAGGGTGGCAAAGAACGGATTATTCCCATCGATCCAAGTTTAATTGTTCGATTAGTTCAGTTTCAAGAACAACAAAAAACGTTGGAGATTCATTCCCCCTTCTTATTCACAACACGGGTAGGGGAGTTGCTGAACGCTAAATCAATCTATTCTATCGTTAAACATTACTTAAGCCGAATTCCTGGATTAGAGAAAAAAAGCCCCCACGTTTTACGTCATACTTTTGCAACGCACTTGAGCAATCATGGAGCAGATTTAAATGCAATTAAAGAATTGTTGGGGCATTCCAATTTGGCTGCAACGCAAGTATATACACACAATAGTATCGAAAAACTAAAAAAAACATTCAAACAAGCGCATCCTCGCTCTTGATTTTTACGTACATTAGATTGATACTGATTTTTAAACTTTAAATTTCAATTTTATGAACATCCAATTGCATGCAGTACATTTCAAAGCTGACAGTAAACTAGAAGAAAAAATCATGGAGAAAATAGAGCATTTGTCACATTATCACTCAAAAATAGCGCGTGCAGATGTCTTTTTGAAGTTAGAAAACAGCAGCGTGAACGTTAAGGAAAAGGTTATTGAGGTGAAATTACATTTGCCTGGGGCAGATCTTTTCACAAGCCAGAATGGCCATCATTTCGAGGAAGCGCTCGATTTAGCCTATGATCAAATCAAAGGTCAAATTATCAAACACAAAGAAAAACACGGCTAAAGAAAATTTTTTTTAAAAAGAATTTGCGAAAAAGAAAATAGTGTTCTATATTTGCAGTCCTTTTATGAGGGTTGTGTGAAAGCAGTCGCGATTCGAAGTTAATTCAGAGGTCAAAACTACAGTACTCACAGTCTGAAATAGTAAGCCGAAGTAGCTCAGATGGTAGAGCAACTGATTTGTAATCAGTAGGTCGTCGGTTCGATTCCGTTCTTCGGCTCTTATTATTTTTACATTTGGGGAGAGTTACCAGAGTGGCCAAATGGGGCAGACTGTAAATCTGCTGTTTTACGACTTCGGTGGTTCGAATCCACCACTCTCCACACTAACGTTCTTAAAACAAGCAGGAGTAGCTCATTTGGTAGAGCGACAGCCTTCCAAGCTGTAGGTAGCGGGTTCGAGCCTCGTCTCCTGCTCTCCGGTTCACGAATAAAAAACGTGGAGTCCATGAGAGACCATTGTCGGTGAAGAGTGAACCAGTAAGCCGTTGTAGCTCAGCTGGTAGAGTGCGTCCTTGGTAAGGACGAGGTCACGGGTTCAAGTCCCGTCAATGGCTCCAAAAAACGAATAGTAAAACATTCATAACAATAACAAACATCTAAAACAATGGCAAAAGAAACCTTTGTCCGCACGAAACCGCACGTCAATATCGGTACTATTGGTCACGTTGACCACGGTAAAACTACATTGACTGCTGCCATTACTAACGTATTGGCTAATCGTGGTCTTGCTCAAAAGCGCGACTATGATTCAATCGATAACGCTCCTGAAGAAAAAGAGCGTGGTATCACAATTAACACTGCTCACGTAGAATACGAAACAGACAACCGTCACTACGCTCACGTTGACTGTCCAGGTCACGCCGATTACGTTAAGAACATGGTTACTGGTGCTGCCCAAATGGACGGTGCTATCTTGGTTGTAGCTTCTACTGATGGTCCTATGCCTCAAACTCGTGAACATATCTTGTTGGCTCGCCAGGTTGGTGTACCTAAGATCGTTGTTTTCATGAATAAAGTTGACTTGGTTGAAGATCCAGAATTATTAGACCTAGTTGAAATGGAAATCCGCGAATTGTTGAAATTCTACCAATTCGATGGCGACAATATCTCTATCATCCGTGGTTCTGCTACAGGTGCTTTAGCTGGTGACCCTCAGTGGGTTAAAGCTATCGAAGACTTGATGGCTGCTGTAGATAACGATATCCCAGTTCCTGAACGTGCTGTTGAAAAGCCTTTCTTGATGCCTGTAGAGGACGTATTCTCTATCACTGGTCGTGGTACAGTTGCTACTGGTCGTATCGAACGTGGTGTTATCAACGTAGGTGACGCTGTAGAAATCATTGGTCTTCGCGAAGACGCTATCAAATCAACTTGTACAGGGGTAGAAATGTTCCGTAAGTTGTTGGATCGTGGTGAAGCTGGTGACAACTGTGGATTGTTGTTGCGTGGTGTTGAGAAATCAGATATCGAACGTGGTATGGTTATCTGCGCTCCTGGTTCTATCACTCCTCACACAGAATTCAAATGTGAAGTTTACGTATTGAGCAAAGAAGAAGGTGGACGTCACACTCCATTCTTCAACAAATATCGCCCTCAGTTCTACTGCCGTACAACGGACGTAACTGGTGAAGTTACTTTACCAGAAGGAATTGAAATGGTAATGCCTGGTGATAACGTAACTTTGAACGTTAAGTTAATTGCTAAGATTGCGATGGAAAAAGGTATGCGCTTTGCGATCCGTGAAGGCGGTCGTACAGTAGGTGCCGGTCAGGTAACTGAAATCATCAAGTAATCTTGATATTAAAATACTAATGGTCATTGCTCGTTAGGTGCTTATCTGATGTTCAATGACCATTATTTTTTACGGGCATAGTTCAACGGCAGAATTGTGGTCTCCAAAACCTCCGATCTAGGTTCGAATCCTGGTGCCCGTGCCAACAAAATTTAGCGTTTCTCCGGAAATATACTATCTTCGCTAAAAGTCTTATTCTTATGTTTCAACGTTTGAAAAATTATACCGCAGAATCTTATAATGAACTGATGCATAAAGTGTCTTGGCCTACTTGGCAAGAATTGCAAAGTTCTGTAATCGTAGTAGCCGTAGCCTCCGTGGTTGTAGCTGTCTTGGTATCTCTAATGGATGGCGGTTCCCATTTTATTCTCGATACCTTCTATCAATTATTTAAATAGTATCGATCCAATATGGAAGCTTTAACTAGTGAAAAAAAATGGTTCGTTCTTCGTGTCGTAAGTGGCAAAGAAAAGAAAGCCAAAGAATATATTGATAAGGAAATTTCTCGTTCTAACTGGAATGAAATTATCAATCAAGTATTCTTACCTATGGAGAAAGTTTACAAAATTGTAAACGGTAAGAAAGTAATTAAAGAACGTAACTTTTACCCTGGCTATTTATTGATCGAAGCAGATGAATTCAAAATGAATTCTGAGATCATCTTGACGATTAAAAATATCTCTGGTATCATCAACTTCTTAGGGAATAATCGTCCTACACCATTACGTAAATCAGAAGTAAATAAAATCTTAGGTATCGCCGATGATTCTATTGAAGCTGGCGTACAAATGGATGAACCATACTTGGTTGGCGAATCAGTTAAAATTACAGACGGTCCGTTCAATACCTTTACTGGTACAATTGAAGAGGTTTCTGAAGATAAGAAGCGTCTTAAAGTTAACGTGTTAATCTTCGGTCGTAAAACTCCTCTAGAATTAACATTCACTCAAGTAGAGAAATTAGATAAGCAATAATTTTTTTATTATCAAAAAGCCCTGTTATACTTGTATAACAGGGCTTTTTTGTTTATTCACTTCTAGAATGCTTTCAAAAAAAAAATCCCGCCTCTTGCGAAGCGGGATTTTCTAGTTTTTATAAAATGAAGACTAAGCTTCAGGTGCTGGAGTGCTATTTTCTGTAGATTCTCCACCTTCACTAGGACGCTCTGTACGCGGACCACGATCGTCACGACGCGGACCACGATCATCACGGCGCGGACCACGATCATCACGACGTGGGCCACGATCATCACGGCGCGGACCACGATCTTCACGCGGAGCACGTTCTTCACGTTCTACATAACCTTCAGGCTTCGGCATTAAAACCTTACGGCTTAAACGCAATTTGCCAGTTTTAGGATCTGTACCAATGATTTTAACACGAACCGTGTCGCCTTCATTGAATACGCCATCCATCGTTTGTAAACGTGACCATGAGATTTCAGAGATATGCAATAAACCTTCTTTACCAGGCATAAATTCTACGAAAGCACCAAACTCTTTAATTGATTTCACTTTTGCTTCGAATTCATCTCCGATTTGAGGTACATATACGATATTAGCAATAGCAGCTTTTGCTTTCTCCATGCTTTCCTTTTCAGTAGCTAGGATGCTGATTTCACCAACACCATTGATTTCTTCAATTGAAATGGTTGTACCGGTAGTACGTTGCATTTCTTGAATAATTTTTCCACCAGGTCCGATAACAGCTCCGATGAATTCTTTATCAATAATGATTTTCTCAATACGTGGAGCATGTGCTTTATAATCTTCACGCGGCGTAGAGATAACCTCATTCATTGCGTTTAAGATATGTGCACGACCACGACGAGCTTGTTCTAAGGCTTCAGCTAATACTTCATTGCTCAATCCGTCGATCTTGATATCCATCTGGCAACCAGTGATACCTTTAGCTGTACCAGTTACTTTGAAATCCATATCACCTAAGTGATCTTCATCACCTAAGATATCAGAAAGGATCGCATATTTGCTTCCGTCTTTACTTGTAATCATCCCCATTGCGATACCACTAACACCTCCTGTTACTTTCACACCAGCATCCATTAATGCTAATGATCCAGCACAAACGGTAGCCATTGACGAAGAACCATTAGATTCTAATACATCACTAACAATACGGATTGTGTAAGGGCAATCAGTAGGGATTACCATTTCCAAAGAGCGCTTAGCCAAGTTACCATGACCGATTTCACGACGACCAGGACCGCGGTTAGGTTTGATTTCTCCTGTAGAGAATGAAGGGAAATTGTAATGTAACAAGAAACGACTGTATTCAATTTCATGTGCTTTATCCAACATCAATTCATCATCAGAACCACCTAAAGTAACGGTAGCTAAAGCTTGTGTTTCACCACGTGTGAATACCGCAGCACCGTGTGGAGAAGGTAAGGCGTTGATGTCCATCCATAAAGGACGAACTTCATCCAACTTACGACCATCCAAACGTGTACGGTCGTTTAACATCATATTACGGATCACTTCTTTTTCAACATCGTGGAAATAACGCTTGAATAATGGAGCTAATTCACTTGTAAAAGCTTCACCCATTGATTCAACGAATTCTTTTGCAATCGCTTTGAAAGCTTCAGAACGTTCTTTCTTGCCAGATGCAGATTTAGCAACCGCATAGATTTTATCAGAAACGGCAGCTTCGATTTGTTTTTTGAACTCTTCGTTTTCTGCAGGACCTTCCCATGTACGTTTCTCGGTACGACCCGCTTCTTGTGCTAATTCTAACTGAGCTGCACAATGTTTTTTGATTTCAGCATGTCCGATAGTGATTGCTTCCAATAATTCAGCTTCACTCACTTCTTTCATTTCCCCTTCAACCATCAAAACGTCTTTAGCAGTCGCAGCGATGATTACGTCGATATCTGCTTTTACCCACTCCGAACGACGAGGGTTGATAACGAACTTACCATCGATACGTGCAACACGTACTTCTGAAATTGGTCCTAAGAAAGGAATATCACTTAATGTTAATGCTGCAGATGCCGCCAAGCCAGCCAATGCATCAGGTAATTCTTCTTTATCACCAGAAATTTGGCTGATGATTACTTGAACGTCGAATAGATAATTATCAGGGAATAATGGACGTAATGCACGATCCACTAAACGAGAGATTAAAACTTCATAATCAGAAATTTTTCCTTCACGACGGTGGAAACTTCCTGGGATACGTCCGGTAGAATAAAATTTTTCTGTGTAGTCAACTGAAAGTGGGAAGAAATCTTGACCCGCTTTCATTTCGCGATTACCAACAACGGTAGCTAACAATACGCAGTTACCACATGTTAAGGTAACTGAACCATGGGCTTGTTTTGCGAGAATACCCGTCTCGATGATCACTTCACGGCCATCTGGCAGAGCGATCGTTTTTCTGAATCCTTGAGGTTTCATTGATTTGATTTTGTGCGGACTTTCATCGATGACAGTTACGTTTACATCCTGTCTGTGCCGCTGTTTTATATTTAAAAAATGTTCTAATACGAAGTAGGGAATGGGCATCCCCTAAAAAACAAAAGCCCTCAGCGGGAAGCTAAGGGCTGATGTATAATTTAAGCTTACTTACGAAGACCTAATTTTTCGATAAGTGCGCGATACGCCATCAAATCGGTACGTTGTAAGTATTGCAATAATTGCTTTCTTTTACCTACCAAGCGAATCAAACCGACGTTGCTGCTAAAGTCTTTCTTTTGACCTTTCATGTGTTCAGTGATATGCTTGATACGTTCTGTGAACATTGCGATTTGCGCTTCTACAGAACCTGTATTTTTTTCATTACCTCCGTAGGTTTTGAAAATTTCTTTTTTTGCTTCAGTTGTTAAGTTCATCTTTATTTCTACTGATGTTATTGAAATGGATTGCAAAGATATACTTTTTATCCAGGATTCAAATGGTTTTATGTTTTTTTTTAATTCGCCTTGGTTGTATTCATTTTATCTAACACATCCATTACTTCCTTAACAGCTTTAGCAGAAGCATCTAACAGTGCCTTTTCATCGCTATTAAGTTGTAATTCAATTATTTGTTCGATACCGTTTTTGCCCAGTTTACAAGGAACGCCTAGGTAAATATCTTTCAAACCGTATTCACCTGTTAACCATGCGCATACAGGGAATATACGATTTTCGTTTTTGCAGATCGCTTCAACCATTTGAGCTGCTGCTGCACCTGGTGCATACCAAGCAGAAGTCCCCAATAAATTGACGATTTCGCCACCACCAACTTTAGTGCGATTAATGATCGCCTCTAATTTGTCTTTGGCAATTAACTCAGTTACAGGGATACCTGCAACGGTTGTATAACGAGGTAATGGAACCATGGTGTCACCATGACCACCCATTAATACAGCTTCGATATCTTTCGGAGAAGTTTTTAATTCAGACGCTAAGAACGCTTTATAACGAGCTGTATCTAAGATACCCGCCATACCAAATACGCGGTTGCTTGTCAATTTAGCTGTCAAGTAAGCGCAATAAGTCATTACATCCAAAGGATTGGAAACAATAATTAAGATGGTGTTTGGAGAATATTTTAAAACGTTCTCTGTTACAGAACTAACGATGCCTGCGTTTGTTGAAATTAAATCATCACGACTCATACCCGGTTTACGAGGTAAGCCTGAAGTAATTACAACTACATCGGAATCAGCGGTAGCTGCATAATCGTTTGTTACACCGATACAACGCGTAGAATAGTTTTCGATGGCAGCACTCTGCCAAATATCTAAAGCCTTTCCTTCTGCGGTACCTTCTTTAATGTCTAGAAGAACCACCTCTTCTAAAAAATCTTTGTGAACAAGTACGTTAGCGCATGTAGCTCCTACGTTGCCAGCTCCGATTACGGTTACTTTCATGGTCGTGTGATTGAAAAATTTTTGCAAAAGTAAGCTTCCTTTTCGAGCTTCGCAACAAAAACAACATCGAATTAACAAATCATGCGCATGATTTTAATCTATTCCCAAAAATCAAATCCACGAATTTGAAATTTTGGTTGTAAATTCGCGAAATGACTATGTGGAATATTTTTAGAAATGCTTTATTTTTAATGCTTTGTGCCGTTATTTTAATTGCGTGCCATAGCCCTCAAACTTTAGTAAATAAAGATTTTGAGTCCACACAACTAAATGCTAGAAATCCAGAAGATTCTATCGTTGTTAAAATGATTAATCCTTATAAGCAAGTTTTGGATAATTCGATGCAAGAAATAGTAGGTAAAATTCCGCAAACACTTTTAAAAGAGGCTCCAGAAGGAACATTGAACAATTTTATTGCTGATGCACTGCTTTCCAATTATTTCTCTGTCAATAATTATGATTCTGCAATATCAGCACAATGCTGTGTTTTAAATTTAGGGGGTATACGATTAAATGAACTTCCGGCCGGCGATTTAACTGTAGGAAAATGTTTCGAGCTATTGCCTTTTGAGAATAAGTTGGTTGTTATTCCTATTACGGGATCGCAAATACAAGCTCTTTTAGATTTGGTGGCAAGTAATAAAGGTTGGCCAATAGCAGGTATTAGGATGCAAATACAAAATGCTAAGGCTATAAACGTATTGATTAACGGGAAACCATTAGTCTTTGATCAAAATTACAGGTTGTTGACCAATGATTATATGGCAAATGGCGGAGATAATTGCTCTATGTTAAGTACGGCACCTCAAACTATTTTGAATTTGACCATGCGTGATGCCTTTATTCAATATTGCCGCAACAAATTCAAGCTTAATCAACCCTTAACTGCCGTAAAAGACGGACGAATAAAATAAAAATGTCAGAAACACCTCAAACTTTTAGGAATCGCATTGAATCCAAATTAATGAATAAGACAACCTTAGGTCGTCAGTTGCTCATTTGGGATTTTAGGACGGCAAAGATAGTATTTACCAACGGCTGCTTTGATTTATTACATGATGGTCATTTAGATTTACTTATTAAAGCCAAAGAAGCAGGGGATAAGTTGATTGTTGGCCTAAATTCAGATGCTTCGGTTAAACGACTAAAAGGGGAGAGCCGTCCGGTAAAAAATGAATCCTCGCGTGCTATGCAACTTGCTGTATTGCAAATGGTGGATGCGGTAATACTTTTTGAAGAAGATACACCGCAGGAGCTTATTGAATGGTTACAACCCGATATTTTGGTTAAAGGAGGGGATTATAACCCTGAAACAATTGTCGGAGCTGATATTGTTAAAGCCAAAGGTGGCGAAGTCTTAATTGTACCAACAGTTGAAGGTTTTTCAACAAGTGCTTTAATCGAGCAGTTGAAATCTTAATCAATCAAAAATTACACAAAAAAATTGCATCTTTGCCGAAAGGCAGGTGCCTAAACGAAAAACGATAATAATTATGAATTTTCAATTTACAGAAGAACAATTAGCCGTACAAATGGCTGCTCGTGAATTCGCTCAAAAAGAGTGTTTGCCAGGTGTTATTGAACGTGATGAAAAGCAGCAGTTTCCTGCTGAGCAAATTAAGAAGTTAGGTGAACTTGGATTTTTGGGTATGATGGTAGATCCTAAATACGGTGGAGGCGGTATGGACACTGTTTCTTATGTTTTGGCAATGGAAGAAATTTCCAAAGTAGATGCTTCAGTTTCTGTTGCAATGAGTGTAAACAATTCATTGGTTTGCTGGGGTCTTGAAACCTATGGTAACGAAGAGCAAAAGCAAAAATACTTAACGAAATTAGCTACAGGAGAATGGATCGGTGCTTTCTGTTTAAGTGAACCAGAAGCTGGTTCTGACGCAACTTCGCAACGTACCACAGCTATTGACAAAGGAGATCACTATGTTTTGAACGGTACTAAAAACTGGATTACAAATGGTAATTCATGTAGTGTATATTTAGTCATTGCACAAACAGATGCAGCAAAGGGAAGTAAAGGAATCAATGCCTTTATCGTAGAGAAAAATACGCCTGGTGTTGTTGTAGGTGCGAAGGAAAATAAATTGGGTATTCGCGGCTCCGATACACATTCTATCTTATTTAATGATGTTATCGTTCATAAAGAAAATCGTATTGGCGAAGACGGATTCGGATTTAAGTTTGCCATGAAAACGCTTGCTGGTGGCCGTATCGGTATTGCCTCTCAAGCTTTAGGTATTGCAAGTGGTGCTTATGAATTAGCACTAGCTTATTCTAAGCAACGTAAGGCATTTGGTAAAGAAATTTCTAATCACCAAGCTATTCAATTCAAACTTGCTGATATGGCTACTGAAATTGAAGCGGCTCGTTTGTTGTGTTTGAAATCAGCTTGGGAAAAAGATAACCACTTGGATTATACCTTGTCTGGTTCTATGGCAAAAGTATTTGCATCAGAAGTAGCGATGCGCACAACGGTAGAAGCTGTTCAGGTTCATGGCGGATATGGTTTTGTAAAAGAGTATCATGTTGAACGTTTAATGCGTGATGCAAAAATCACACAGATTTACGAAGGAACTTCAGAAGTAAATCGCATTGTTATCAGTCGTTCAATTTTGAAGTAAGTATACTATGCAAGTCTATCTTGATTTGTTAAAACATATTTTGGATACTGGTGTCGATAAGTCAGATCGTACAGGCACCGGTACCCGAAGTGTTTTTGGATACCAAATGCGTTTTAATTTGCAAGAAGGTTTTCCTTTATTAACAACCAAGAAATTGCATACTAGAAGTATTTTTCATGAGCTTCTGTGGTTCTTAACAGGTGATACAAATATCAAGTATCTCAAGGATAATAATGTTTCAATATGGGATGAATGGGCTGACGAAAAGGGTGAACTTGGTCCTGTATATGGTAAGCAATGGCGTTGCTGGCAAGGAGCTGATGGAACTATCATCGATCAAATCAAGCAAGTCATTCATCAAATCAAGCATACACCTGATTCACGAAGAATGATTGTTAGTGCTTGGAATGTGGCAGATATTAATCAAATGAAACTGCCTCCCTGTCATGCTTTATTTCAGTTTTATGTAGCCAATGGCAAACTGAGTTGTCAATTATATCAACGTAGTGCAGATGTCTTTTTAGGGGTGCCCTTTAATATTGCTTCCTATGCACTCTTAGTTCATATGATGGCGCAAGTTTGTGAGTTGGAAGTTGGGGATTTTGTGCATACACTTGGTGATGCACATCTTTACTCGAATCATATGGATCAGGCTAGGTTGCAGCTTACGCGAGCATCACGTCCTCTACCTATTTTAAAACTTAATCCAAATGTCAAGGATATTTTCGAATTCAAATACGAAGATATCAACATAGAAGGTTACGACCCACATCCGCATATTAAAGCGGACGTTGCTGTATAACGGAGTTTCATTTATTTCCTTAACTTAGTAGAATACTATGAAGCAAGGTGTTCGTCTTTTATTATTTGCGTTTATTATTCTATTAAACGCCTGTACAGGTTCGCAGAAAGCGCTCACTGGAGAGCAAGCCTTTGATCAAAAGCAATATCTCGTTGCGGCTAAATTGTTAGAAGCTGAAGTTCAAGCATCGAAAGATGAGGAAGAAAAGGCAATTAAAAGCATTTTGATTGCTCAGGCATATACCTACGCCAATAAAAATAAAGAATCAATTGAATGGGCTAAAAAGGCCTATGATTGGAATAATAGAAAGCCTGAATTGTTTTATAATTATATCGACCGATTAAGAGTTAATAGTGATTATACCTCTTGTATAACTCAATTAGAGAAATTCGCCAAACAACGACCTGCAGAAAAAGCGAATATCGACAAACTCATTTCTAGATATAAAACCTTCCAAGATTGGCAAAAGGAAGGATCACGATATGCCATTGAGCGCTTAGATTCAATTAGCACCCTTCGGAATGAATATGCAATGGTGCCTATTGCGAAAGACGAGTTTATTTTTACCTCTGATCGTGCAGCTTCTACCGGAGATGAAAAATACGGCTGGACCGGCGAGAAGTTTTCTGATTTTTATACCACAAAATTAATTGAAGGGGAATATACGAAGCCAAAGAAATTTTCTGAGATCATCAATTCTCCCGGCCATGAAGGTACGTGTACCTTTAATAAGAACCGAACTGAAATGATTTTTGCGCGCACGGTTGTCATTGGTGACAAGGAGGATAATTTTACTCAATTATATCTTTCAAAAAAGGGTAATGATGGAACGTGGGAAGTGCCTGTGCGTCTTGCCTTATTTGGGGAAGATACTGCACAAAATGTTGGTCAGCCTTTTTTGACAGAAGATGGTAAAACCCTATTCTATAGCAGTGATGCTCAAGGAGGTTATGGAGGTAAAGACTTGTATGTGTCTTCTCGTACAGTTGATGGATGGTCTCAACCACGCAATTTAGGTCCGAATATAAACTCAGAAAAAGATGAAGTGTTCCCTTTCTTACGTAAAGACGGAATGTTTTTTTTCTCATCAAATGGTCATGATGGAATGGGCGGTTTGGATATATATTATTCACAAAAAACAGGATGGAAATTTTCCAGACCAACTAATCTGCAATGGCCGATGAATAGTGGTGGCGACGATTTTGCGGTGTTTTTTACTTCGTACCAAGGCAGTGAATTACCAGATACTTTGATGGGTAAGGGTTATTTCTCTTCGAATCGCAGTGGTGGTCGTGGCGGCGACGAATTGTTTTATTTTGAGTTAAAGCACGAGACGAAGTATCGTTTAGAAGGGATGATTTATGGGGATATTGAAGGAAAGCCAGTATTGCCTAATACAATCGTGCAATTGTTAGAAATGGAAAATGGGATTGCCTATCCAGTGGCAAGTGATACAACGGATGCAAAGGGTAGCTATGCGTTTACCATTCAAAAGAATAAGGATTATAAAGTAAATGCAACAGCCAAGACTTTCTTTGCGAAGTCGGATTTTATTAGCTCGCGCAACATGACTAAAAGCTTCGATGCTGTAGTTGTTTTGAACAAAGATTTGTTATTGACTAAGGTTGTTGCAATGAAGCTTATAGAAGTTCCTAATATTTTTTACGATTTAGATAAATCTGATATCCGTCCGGATGCTGCAGCAGTGCTTGATTCAGTAGTTATGCCTTTACTGGTAGAAAACCCCGACTTGAATTTTGAATTGGGTTCGCATACCGATGCGCAAGGAGATGACGAATACAATCAAAAGTTGAGTCAAGATCGTGCGGATAAAGTAGTTGCCTATCTTATTGAAAAAGGAATTTCCCCAGATCGTCTCCTTTCGAAGGGATATGGGGAAACTCAAATTTTAAATCGATGTAAAAATGGTGTTCAGTGTAGTGATGAAGAACACCAACAAAACAGAAGAACAACCTTTAAGGTTTTGAATCCAAATGGAAACTAACGGTTTCTGAAGTTAAATACGATAACACCGGTCTCGTCTTCCTCTCCAGACTTTTCATTGAATATCCAGCCTTGAGCTGCCTTGATTGCGGCTGCTTTTAATGTAGAATTTGAAGTAGTAGATCCTCTCTCAACATAAATTGCCTTTACTACTTTACCGTTTTTATTGACGGTGATTTGAATGGCTACTTTACCTGTTTCTTGCGAGTTCTCTTTAGGAATACTTTTACTTCTTGGTGTGCGCCCTTTCAGTCCATTAATACTCCAACCTGTGCCTTGTGTACCAGGACCATAAGAATGATCACCAATATGGTTAGTAGCATTTGGATCACCATCCGGAGCTCCCATATCACCGGTGCCGGTGCCTGTGCCTTCGCTGGTGCTTGAATTTGTTTTGTTCAAAGCATTGCGAAGCTTGTTTTTAACAGCATCTGCTTTAGCCTTATTAGCCGCAGCTATTTTAGCCTGTTTTTGTTGTTCAATTTCTTCAGGGCTTGGTTGAGGATTTTTACTAGGCTTGTCGGTTGGTTTCGACTTAATGCTGCTTTTATTTTTGTTTTTATTGTTCGTTTTCACAGGGGCAGAGTCTGGATCATTTTCATTTGTTTCCAAATTCTGCGGGTCTGTATCACCGCCCCCGCCAGCTTGCGCTAGTTCACCTCCTGCGGTAGCGCTTTCTGCTTCTGCAGATAAAGGTTGCTCTTCGCCGCTGCCGTTATCACTATTCCCTAAATTAACCTCCATTCCCATTTCTTCCAGAATCGGAGGAGGGGCCGGAAATTTATATTGCACGAAGTACAAAACGAGAAATAAAGCAACAATTATCCCAATGGTAGAACTACCAGCTATAAGGTGCTTTTTAGTTTCGTTTTGTGAATAGGTTGTAATCATAGGAACAATGATTTATTCGTGTTCGGTGGCTAAAACTGCTTTAACTTTTAGGTCACGCGCGATTTTAAGAACGAACACAACGTTTTCAATAGGGACAGACTTTTCAGCGTTTATTACGATAGAAGGGTCCAATTGATCGCCTAGGTAAGGCTTGATGGCGTCTGCTAGTTGGTCAGCATTTACTTGCGTAGTTGCAACAAAATAGGTGTTATCCGCTTTAATACTTACAACAACAGTTTGTTTACTTGTAGTATTGCTATTTGCTTTCGGTAAAGGCAACTTAATTACATTGGGATTAGCCAAAATAGAAGCCAATAAAAAGAAGAATAGCAAGAAAAAGAGGATATCACTCAGTGAGTGTACATATACCTCTGCATTGTGTTTATGTCTTCTGCGAAGATTCATGGTGCTATTGTTCTAATATTAATGAGATGGTTCGTGCAATAAATCCACAAATTCAAACGAAGAATTTTCGATTTTATTTACAACTCGGTCGATCATAGCGTTTAAAGAGTTGTAAAATACGAATGCAAGGATACCTACCATCAAGCCTGCTGCTGAAGTAACCATCTTAACATTAATACCGCCCGCGATTGTACCGATACTCAATACGTTTGCACTTGCTACTTCATCAAACAATTTAAGCATACCTGCGATTGTTCCTAAGAAACCGAACATTGGTGCAATACCTGCAATGATAGACAGGATGTTTAACCAACGCTCCATTTTATAAATTTCAAGTTTCGCAACGTTTTCCATACTTCTTTCAATATCCTTAATTGGCTTACCAATTCGGTCGATGCCTTTTTCAACGACACGTGCTACGGGATGATTAAATCCACGACAATAGGATTTTGCCGCTTGAATATTTCCATTAGCAATATGGTCTTTAACAACATTCATGAAACGGTCATCTACTTTACCAGCCTTAGAAATGGTTATAAAACGCTCAATGAAAACATAAATAGCGCCAATAAGTAAAATGGCGATAGGAATCATAATCACTCCTCCTTTTGTTAGAAGATCTAAAAGCGATGTTGGTTGATTCGCGGCTTTGGGGGCTTCTGCAGCAACAGTATTTGCGATTTCATTAGCAGTGGCAGCAACAGAAGTTACTGCGGTTTCGGTGCTTTGCAACAAGAATAAAATGAAGTTGTTCATTGGCTTAAAATGTTTGATTTAAAAATACACAGAAGCTTTCTTAAGAAGGGCTTTTGTAGAGGGTAATTATTAACTCACATCAAAGTTCTGTATATTAATTTGCACGATACGAAGGAATCAGTACTTTTGTTACAATAGATTGTTAAAATATGAACTGGTATAAGTTGTTTTTAGTGAGTGCTATTATTGGGTTTTCTGTTTGGAGTTGTGCAAAAGATCCTTGTGTTGGTGTCGTCTGTAAACATGGAGGCGCATGTTTGGATGGTAATTGCATTTGTCCGATGGGATACAATGGAGCTGATTGCGGACAACAATTGCGTGTTCAATTTGTGGGTGATTTTGTTGGCGATGGAGTGGATCAGGATAAAAATGCCTACCACAGTTGGCATGCCATTTATACTTCAACTGGTGATAGTGCAATGCTAATGCAGTTGACAGTTACCGATAGTGCCAAAACATGGAGCTTGCCCTTTAAATTGAGAATTCAAGCCGATTTAAAAAGTTACTTGTTAGATACGATTCATAGTGGTACAAGTGTATATCGCGGGTCAGGCTACCTTGGTCAAAGCATTAGTAGTTTGTCTTTACAAAAGATTGACAATTCTACTATGGATACAACAAATTATGAATTTGAAGAATTGATAAAGAATTAGTTTATACCGTTTCTGAAAGCGCTTTTTTAGCTTTCTTTCTTTTTATATACCATAGAATTGCACCCGTCATAACCATTAGATATGGGCCAAGTAAAAGGTATAATATTCCTGCGTTTAATCCCTTTGCTGTTGTATTTCCTTCTTTTAAGGACGTTCTAGCAGCTTCACCACACATCGGGCATTGAGCAAGAACAGTTCCGACTATCAAAAGAAGACATAGCGTTAATACAAGGCGGAATGAAAGTGATTTCATAAGGAGTTATTGTTTTACAAAATTCGTTTAATGTTAGCATAAAAGCAACTTAATTTGCCTTTTATTCTCCTAAGCCTTTTGTACATTTGTACTATTAAATACTAAGACATGTTATATCAAATTCCTGCTGCTAAAAATGAACCGGTATTAAATTACGGACCGGGTAGTAATGAACGTAAAGCATTAAAGGCTGCATTGGCAGAGTTGAAATCGCAAGAGGTGGATATTCCAATGTGGATTAATGGAGAAGCTGTTCGTACTGGAGATAAACAAAGGATTCATCCCCCACATGAAATAAAACGTACACTTGGATACTTCCACAAAGGCACAAGTGCGAATGTGGAAGCTGCTATCGCTTCATGTTTGGCTGCTAAGCATGATTGGGAGTTCATGCCTATGGAACAAAGAGCGGCTATCTTTTTGAAGGCTGCCGATTTGTTAACTACTAAGTATCGCTATAAAATGAATGCGGCCACTATGTTGGGGCAAAGTAAGAACGCGTTTCAGGCTGAGATTGATGCGGCGTGTGAGTTGATTGATTTCTTGCGCTTCAATGTTCAGTTTATGTATGAACTATATGCGCAGCAGCCCGTGTCAGCACCGGGTATGTGGAATCGTGTAGAATATCGTCCACTAGAAGGTTTTGTGTTTGCTGTTACACCATTCAACTTTACAGCTATTGGGGCTAATTTGCCAACTTCAGCAGCTATGTTGGGTAATACCGTATTATGGAAACCTTCAGATACGCAAATATATTCTGCCAATGTGATGATGGAAATATTAATGGAAGCTGGTTTACCTGCAGGGGTAATAAATGTTGTCTATGGGGATGGCCCGATGGTAGGAGAGAAAGTGTTTTCTCATCCTGACTTCGCAGGTGTTCATTTTACTGGAAGTACGAATACCTTTAACTTCATGTGGAAGACGATTGGGGAAAATATTGCTAAGTATAAGAGCTACCCACGTATTGTTGGTGAAACTGGCGGGAAGGATTTTGTACTGGTACATCCAAGTGCCCATGTTGATGTTGCTGCAACAGCATTAAGTCGTGGTGCATTTGAATATCAAGGTCAGAAATGTTCTGCGGCTTCCCGTGCGTACTTGCCGAGTAATTTATCAGAAGCAATTAAAGCGAAATTAGTTGCCGACGTGAAAAGCTTTAAAGTTGGCACTACAGAAGATTTTGGAAATTTTGTGAATGCTGTTATAGACGAAAGAGCCTTTGATAAAATTGCTGGCTTCATTGATCAAGCTAAACAAGATGCTACATGTAAAATATTAGTTGGTGGCACTTATGATAAGTCTGAAGGTTATTTTATTCAGCCAACAGTTATTGAAACGACCGATCCTAAATATTTGACGATGTGTGAAGAGATTTTTGGACCAGTATTAACAATTTATACTTACCCTGAAAACGAGTTTGATTCGATTTTGAAAGTCGTTGATAGTACATCATCATATGCATTGACAGGGGCTATTATCGCGCAGGATAGAACTGCGGTCGAAAAGACCTTACGTGCACTTCGTCATGCAGCAGGTAATTTCTATATCAATGATAAACCTACCGGAGCCGTTGTGGGTCAACAGCCTTTTGGCGGAGGACGTAAGTCTGGTACGAATGATAAAGCAGGTTCTATTTTGAATTTATATCGTTGGGTATCTGCTCGTACAATTAAAGAAACATTTAATCCGCCGACAGAATATACCTATCCGTTTTTGGCGAACGACTAATTAATAAACTCTCAAGCGATTGTTATGATACCTTTAAGTGTTCCGCATTTGGCGGGTAATGAATGGAAGTATGTGAAGGACTGTTTAGATACGGGCT
This sequence comes from Chitinophagales bacterium, assembly GCA_947452995.1. Taxonomy (GTDB): domain Bacteria; phylum Bacteroidota; class Bacteroidia; order Chitinophagales; family CAIODY01; genus JAHEYX01. Next base: position 170,832 of record CANGEV010000001.1, on the reverse strand, counting down.
GGATCAGCAGTGTAGGAAGTTATGTCAATCGATTTGAGGAACAAATGGCTGCATTCACAGGTGCGAAATATGCAGTCGCTTGTATGAATGGAACTACTGCATTACAAGTTTGTCAACGTTTAATTGGTGTCGAAGCCGGAGATTATGTAATCATTCCTAACATCACTTTCATTGCGACGGCTAATGCGGTGGCTTATATGAACGCAGAGTCGTTGCTGATGGATGTTAAGGCTGATACTTGGCAAATGGATTTAGATTTGTTGGAACGTTTTCTTCGTACGGAAACATTCACAAAAGATGGACATTGTTATGCTAAGAAGGATGGAAAAAGGATCGCTTGTTTGATGCCTGTTCATGTTTTGGGAAATGTGGCTGACATGGATCGTATGATGTCCTTAGCTGATGAGTTTTTTATTCCCGTAATTGAGGATAGTACTGAATCATTAGGAAGTTATTATAAAGGTAAGCATACCGGAACTTTCGGTTTGATGGGCTGTTTTTCGTACAATGGAAATAAAATCATTTCCACAGGTGGGGGAGGTATGATTGTAACGAATGATGAAGCGTTAGCGAAGCGTGCTAAACATTTAACTACTCAAGCAAAAATACATCCTGAGGAATATATACATGATGAAATTGGTTATAATTATCGTCTGGTAAATATATTGGCGGCAGTTGGTGTAGCTCAAATGGAACAATTACCTGAATTTTTGACGAAGAAGAAATACATCGCAGACTATTACAGAAATGCACTACAAGGTGTTGGAGATATTACTTTTCAGCACGTTGATAGTGATGTGAAAGTTAATGAATGGCTTTTTACTTTCAAGTCTAAACATTCCCGTCAATTGTTAGAGGCCATGAAAAAAGCTGATATCATTAGCCGTCCGTTTTGGATGCCTATGAATCAGCTAAGTATGTTCAAAAATAATTGGTATTATAACCTAGAAGATGTTTCAAATTCAGTTTATAAGGATTGTCTAAGTATTCCTTGTAGTACAGGGATTACAGACGAAGAAATGGCTGCTGTTGTGAATGTAATTAAGGCATATTTTAAAGCTTAATTATGCCCATTCATTTAATAGTTGCGGCAGACGAAAATAACGCTATAGGATTTGGTAATCAAATGCCATGGCATTTGCCTGTCGATTTAAAATATTTCAAAAAGATTACTTCAGGACACCCTGTAATTATGGGTAGAAAAACATTTGAATCTATTGGTCGTTTGTTGCCTAATAGACGAAATATTATTATTTCAAGAAGTGATTTGAATATTGAAGGAGCGGAGGTTTTAAAATCAATCGATGAAGCAATTCAGTTATTTAATTCAACAGAAACAATTTTTATAATAGGCGGTGGCCAAATATATTCACAGACATTAAGAGTCGCCAACCGAGTATACTTAACACGTGTTCATACTCAGGCCACGAATGCGGATACTTATTTCCCGTCTTTGAATCCGAATGATTGGCGTGAAATAGAGTCAGAAACGGTACTTTCGGACGAAAAAAATGCGTTCGATGTAACCTTTAAGGTTTTCGAACGCATTTAATTGTGTTGGTCTTTAATATTATTATCGGTAAAGAATTTCTTTAACGACTTTTACAACTTTTGTTGTGTCTGGCAAATAAGCAGCAACCAAATTTGGTGCATAGTGCATAGATGAATCAGCACCATTTACACGACGAATAGGCGCATCCAAATAATCAAATGCATCCTTTTGGATACGATATGCGATTTCTGTACAAACAGCACCAAAAGGCCAAGATTCTTCAACAATTACCACACGATTTGTCTTTTTAACAGATTCGATAATGGTTTGCATATCTAGCGGGCGGATGGTGCGAAGATCGATTACTTCTGCACTGATTCCTTCTTTTTCTAATTCTTCAGCAGCTGCTAAAGCAACCTTCATCATTTTATTGAAAGAAATCAATGTTACATCTGTTCCAGCACGTTTAACGTCGGCTTTCCCGATTGGGATATAATATTCTTCTTCAGGAACTTCACCCATGTCACCATACATCATTTCACTTTCCATGAAACATATAGGATCTTCATCCAAGATAGCCGATTTTAAAAGGCCTTTGGCATCATAAGGATTTGAAGGAGATATTACTTTTAATCCAGGAACATTAGCCATCCAAGATTCGAAAACCTGTGAGTGTTGAGCGCCTAATTGACCAGCAGAACCAGAAGGACCACGGAAAACAATTGGGTTGCCAAATTGACCAGCAGACATCGCACGCATTTTTGCGGCGCTGTTTACGATTTGATCAAAGGCAAGTACTGCGAAGTTCCAAGTCATGAATTCTACAATAGGGCGGCAGCCGTTCATGGCAGAGCCTACTGCAATACCTGCGAAACCTAACTCAGCAATAGGTGTGTCGATTACACGTTTAGGACCGAATTCATCAAGCATACCTTGAGAAACTTTATAGGCACCATTATATTGCGCCACTTCCTCACCCATTAGATAGATGCGGTTATCGCGACGCATTTCTTCTTGCATGGCTTCACGAAGAGCCTGACGGAAAGCGATTTGTCTCATTACACTAGCTTTTTTAGCCTTGCAAATATACTATACAGGCTGTGTTATTTCTATTTTTAGGTCTTTTGTTTTTTCTTCTTTGCTGCCGGGAATAGTATATTATTTAGGATAAGGCGATATCCGGGCGAATTTGGATGCAAAGAAAGGTCTGTTTTAGGGTCTCCAACAAGGTGCTGATAGTCTTCAGGGTCATGACCGCCATAAAAAGTCCAGGTTCCTTTACCAAGTTCTCCGTGAATGTAACGCGCTTCAGCGGCAGGTTTGTTCTCGCCCATTACTAGGATGTTTTTTTTAACGAAGGCTGATTTAAAAGCCGTTGTTTGTCCCATAAAACCTTTTATTGTTCGAATATGGTCTTGGCATAACATGGTCGGTACAGGGTCCCACTTGGCAGAAAAATCGAATAGTGTAAAATAGTCAAGATCCATTGGCACCTGTCGTGTATTGGTAGCGTCAATATCGCTATACTCATACACATATGGATTCATTTCTAAGTGGTAGTTTTCAAAGGCAATTCCATTGTCAAAATGCAGCTTTTGTGCTGCTCCAGGTGTGGTTCCGTCTCCGTCAAACATAGCTTCACAAATATCACTACCTTCTGCCGCAAGCGCTATGTCGTAAGAATCTGTAGCACTACACATGGCAAATAGAAATCCACCTCCAGCTACAAATTCTTTGATTCGTTTTGCAACAGCTAATTTTAGTTGAGAAACTTTTGAGAAGCCATGTCTACGTGCACACTCTTCATTCAATTGTTGATCATCCTTGTACCATTGTGCATTTGCATAGGCTCCGTAAAATTTACCATACTGACCCGTAAAATCTTCATGATGTATATGAAGCCAATCGTACTTCGGTAATGTCATTTCGTCCAAAATTTCATCATCGTAAATTATGTCGTAAGGAATTTCTGCGTACGTTAAAACCATGGTTACCGCATCATCCCATGGTAATTTGTTTTTAGGAGAGTAGACAGCTATTTTAGGTGGCTTCTGTAACTTAATTAAATCCATATTCACCTCCGGGTCTGCAATTTGGTGTAATATGTTTTGATATTGACCAGATGGAATAACTTCGTAGGTTACTCCTCTTAGTATGCATTCCTTTTCTAGTTCGTTATTGTTTTCTGCGGCGAAACTTCCGCCTCGGTAATTAAGCAACCAATCTGCTTCCACGCCTTTGTTTAATAACCAATAACAGACACCATATGCCTTAAGATGCTCTTTTTGCGCTTCATCCATTGGAATTAAGAGGGTGGATGCTAATAATTTTAATGGCAATAGGAGGGTTAAAATCAGGATGATTTTTTTCATAACCCTAAGATAAGGAATGCTTCAAGTCGACAAAAAAATAATACGTTAAAAAATACGAAACGAGGGAATGCTGCGTTATTATTAAAAATTATAGGATGAAGGAGATTCAATTGAGTCACGTTTGGGAGTATCAGCTATTTGATACAAAAGAATTTAAAAGCATAAATGGGGAAAGTATTCGTATACTAGAACAAGGAGTTCTTAATGTAAATGCAGGTCCTGATTTTATCGATGCTCAAATTTATATTGATGGGTTATTAATGGTAGGTGATATTGAAATTCATATCAAAAGCAGTGATTTTTTGAAACATGGACATCAAACAGATCTTGCCTATAGCAAAATGATTTTGCATGTGGTGTATGAAAATGATGTACATCTGCCTTTTTTAAAATGTCCGACTGTCGAACTGAAAGGTCGTGTCCCCTTACAATATCTGCGACATGTTCAGGTGAATAAAAATTCTTTAATTACCTGTAAGTCGCTATGGAATAAGGAGACAAAGGAGCTACTTAAAATTGAAATGGAGCGAACATGGCGATCTAGGCTTCTTAAAAACAGAATAATTCACTTAGATATTTTAAAAGAGTACTATCCATTTGATGTTAAATTGCTATACCTATTGCTATTTAGAGTGTTTGGACAGCCTGTTAATCAAGATGCGATGGAGATTTTGTTTCAACGAATACCTTTTGAAAAGATGATAGGTCGTTTAAGTGTTATGGATTGGGAAGCGGTTCTTTTGGGAGTGAGCGGATTTTTAAATGCACCAATGGACGATGTCTACCTAATTCAACTTCGGGATAGATTTCGTATTCTTAAAATAAGATTTGATTTGGAGGAAATAAAGTTATCCCTTTGGCGTTTTTCAAGGATGCGTCCGGCAAACTTTCCTCCTATTCGTTTGATTCAGTTGGCTCAATTATGTGCGTTATTACCGAATTCCTTAGAACATTTAAAAAAACGTCAGGTGGCGAATGCCCTAGATTGGTTGAATGAGTTGGAAATTCAGACGTCGATGTTTTGGCAAGAACCGCGCAATTTGCAAGGATATTCTATAAAGGCCTCTCACAAATTATTGAGTAAACAAATGAAAGCATCTATTTTTGCAAACGCATTCGTGCCTTATTTTATTGCATTGGAAGAGGAGGAAGCTCTTGGCATTCTTATTGAGTCTATTTCAAGAAGTTTACGTAAGTTGCCAGCAGAATCAAACCATATTGTATTGCAATGGAACAAGATTTTCTGTTCAATACATTCTATGGCAGACACACAAATGTTACTTGCCCAATATAAAAGCAAATGTGTCCCTCAACAATGTATGGACTGTTTGGTAGGTTTGTCTGTCTGTAAAGACTAAGCGTCCTCGTCTAATAGCACTAAGTCAATTTCTCTACGGTCAGGACTAACATCTTTAATGAGTACTCTTACTTTTTGACCTAATGTGTAAGATTGACCAGTATATCTGCGATAGAGGGTCATTGAGTTTTCATCATACTCAACAGATTCGCCTAATGATTTTACAGGAATCATTCCTTCGCATTTGTCTGGTTGTATCTCAACAAACATTCCGAAGTTGGTTATACCACTAATAACGCCATCAAATTTTTCTCCGATATGTTTCTTCATGAACAATGCTTGCATAAATTTGATGCTATCTCGTTCTGCTGTAGCAGCTTTTCTTTCTTGTTCTGAGGAGATTTTGCATAAGTTCTCCATAACAGCCTCAGCATATAAAGAGCCTTCGTTTTCTAGTACGGCAGCCAATACACGATGCGTTAAAACGTCAGGATATCGTCTGATCGGAGAGGTGAAGTGACAATAAAAATCAAAACCTAAGCCATAGTGGCCAATGTTTTTTGTTGTGTAAATCGCCTTTGCCATGCTTCGAATGCCAAGGGACATCAAAATATTTTCTTCGGAATGGCCTTTGATTTTGACCAACATTTCGTTGAATGATTTTGCAATTTTATCTGGCTTGCTTATGTCTATTTTTAATCCGAATTGATGTGCGAATTGATTAAATGATCTTAATTTTTCTAAATCTGGAAGATCGTGCACGCGGTAAGGGAATGGGATTGGGCGGCTTTTAAATGTTTTCTTAGAGAGGAAAAAAGCTACACGGCGATTAGCCAACAGCATATAATCTTCAATCAATAAATGCGCGTCCTTTCTTTCTTTTAAAACGATAGCAGTCGGCTGTCCGTTTTCATCCAATTTAAAGCGAGGTTCTACAGTATCAAAATTGATAGAGCCCTTCTTAAAACGGTCTTCTCTTAATGCATGTGCAATTCGATTTAGAATACCGAGTTCATCAGCAAGATCACCAACCCCCGTTTCAATAACTTCTTGTGCCTCTTCGTAAGCAAATCTTCTTTTTGAATGTATAAGTGTACGTCCAAACCACTCATTATAAATTTTCCCTTTGCTATCTAATTCAAATACTGCAGCAAAACAATATTTGTCTTCATTTGGACGAAGGGAGCAAAGTTCATTCGAAAGACGTTCGGGAAGCATCGGTAGTGTTCCGTCAACAAGATAAACGCTCGTTGCACGTAAGGCGGCAAATTTATCTAGTTCTGAGTTGACTGGCATATAGAAGGATACGTCTGCTATATGAATGCCTACTTCATAATTTCCATTTGGTAGATGTTGAAATGAAAGTGCATCGTCAAAATCTTTTGCGTCGACAGGGTCGATTGTAAAGGTGGTTATGGAGCGAAAATCTCTTCTTTTCTTTTCTTCTTCTGCGGTGATTTTTCCGTCGTAGCTATGTGCTTCGTCAAGTACTTCTTTAGGGAATTCAAGCTCAAAGCCGTTGTCAAGTAAAATCGTTTGCCACATTACTCGATTTAAACTTTCTTCAGATATAATTTCTGTAATAATACCAATCGGATTTCTGCCTTTTCTAAATTCAGCCTTTGGTTCTTGCTTGTTCTTCTTCGACCGTGCAGCTTGCGGTAGACCAAAACTTTCCTTTACTTCTGCCGGAACATAGCCTTTATCATTATAATCAGTGATAGCACAAAGTACTCTGTCTCCGTCTTTGGCTCCTTTTATATCCTTAAGCGGTATAAAAATATCAGTTACCATTCCATATCGACGATCAGGAAGTACAAATGCAAAAATCTTTTTCACATGAATGGTACCCATGAATAATTTAGTGCCGCGTTCGTTTACCTTCATTATCACACCTTCCTCACGCGAGCCGTTTTTTCTCGTAACCTTTACTGAAACTTTATCGTTATTAAGTGCTCCGTTTAGGTCTGAAAATCTTACTAGGATATCATTGTCAGGCCTGTTCTCGCAAATTATATAAGCGGATCCCGAGCGGGTCATTTCAACTTTTCCTTGATATACTTTGGCAGATGCTGTAGCAAATCTTTTTGCTGGAGCTGCTTTTGAATTTCTCTTTCGTGTGTCTGCGGTACCAGGTCTAGCACTGCGACGTTTTTTGTTTGAATTACTTTTCAATTCTTAATATTTAAACAAACTTAGCATTTTAAAATGGTATTATGTGTAATATTGGGTTTTCTTAACTTTGCATTAATGAAATGGAATTGGCATTTAGTGGTTATGAGTATTTCGGTAGTATTGCTGATCTTGCCCCTTTATTCCTACTTATTATATCCTTTTATACTGAAGAGACTTAAGAAAAGTTATCCAATCAAAGTCTCTGAGGTTGATTTACGAAAGCGTGTTCTAGTTTTTATAGCTGCTTATAATGAAGAGAAGGTGATGGTACAAAAGTTGGAAAGTATTATCGGGAGCAGCTATCCAACTCATTTGATTAATGTTTGGGTAGGTTCAGATGCGTCTACAGATTTAACAGACTCCATTGTTTTAGACTACTCGAAACGTTTTCCTCAAATCCATTTATGTCGGATGGAGGGAAGACTAGGCAAACCAGAAATAATAAATCGTCTTTATAATATATCCAATGCCCAAAATGATAATGAAGCAATACTAATTTTGACAGATGCGAATGTTTTTTTTGAAAAACAGATGATTCAAACTTTAGTCAATGGATTTCATGCGGATAATGTTCAGCTAATTGGAGCGAATGTTATTAATACAAGTGCTGCTTACGATAATACTGGAAGCTTGGAGGAGAAATATATTAGTAGAGAGAATAAAATAAAACAAGGGGAGTCTGATTGGAAAGGTGTTTTAATGGGGCCTTTTGGAGCTTGTTTTGCGATGCGTTCAAATGCTTTTGAAACTATTCCTTCTAACTTTTTAGTAGATGATTTTTTTTGGTGTCTAAACGTATTAAAAAATGGGGGGAAGGCATGTTTCGAGTCGAAGGCTATTTGCTTTGAAGATTTGCCTGGAAATTGGAAAGAGGAGTTTCGTCGTAAACGTCGCATAGCTTATGGAAATTTTCAAAATTTAGGTCATTTTAAAAAAATGGTATTGAAGTTTTGGACGCCCATTGGATTTGCATTTTGGTCGCATAAAGGCTTACGATGGTTTGGGCCATTGTTTGTAATGATTGCGTTTTCCTTGCAACCGTTAATGGTATTCGAACTTTTCCTCGATTTGCTGTGTTTAGGTGTATTACTTGAAGGAATTAGCAGACTATTAGTAATTAATCGAGGGCCATTACGTGCAATCTTGTATTTTTGCCAAATGAATGTGGCTGTTTTTTTAGGGATGATTGATTTTTTATTAAAACGGCGAAAAAATGCAAATTGGCAGCCAACGCAAAGAAAAGTGTAAAAAAGAAGAAGATGTTAAATACAATTGATGAAGCTTTAGAAGATATTAAGCAAGGCAAACTACTCATTGTTGTGGATGATGAAGATCGTGAGAATGAAGGTGATTTTTTTGTACCTGCACGCATGGCCACACCAGAGGTAGTAAACTTTATGTCGAAGTTTGGAAGAGGCTTAATTTGCACGCCAATTTCTGAAGAACTTTGTTCTCGTCTGAAACTAGATATGATGGTGGCAGAGAATACAAGTCATCATGCAACTCCGTTTACTGTGAGCATAGATTTGATGGGCTATGGTTGTACCACAGGTATTTCTGCACAAGATCGTAGTAAAACGATTTTGGCGATGTTAGATGAAAATATTAATCCCGATGAGTTTGCACGTCCAGGGCATATCTTTCCGTTAAAGGCACAAAAAGGGGGCGTTCTGCGTCGTACAGGGCATACAGAAGCTGCGGTTGATTTATCTGTAATGGCTGGATTTGAACCTGCTGGCGTGATTGTTGAAATCATGAACGAAGATGGTACAATGGCACGTTTACCTGAATTAATGGAGATTGCCAAACAGCATAACATTAAAATTATCTCCATTGAAGACCTTATAAAATACCGTATTGAAAAAGAATCTTTGGTGAAGGAAGAAGTTAGAGTTATGATGCCTACACAGTGGGGTGATTTTGAATTGATTGCTTTTTCCCAATTAAATAGCCACGAAACGCATTTAGCTTTGAAAAAAGGGGAGTGGACAAAGGATGAACCAGTTTTGGTGCGCGTTCACTCGTCTTGCGTTACAGGTGATATTTTAGGTTCCTTGCGTTGTGATTGTGGTGAGCAATTACATCAGGCAATGGAAATGGTTAATCAAGAGGGAAGAGGTGTTGTTTTATATATGTATCAGGAGGGACGAGGAATAGGCTTGTTAAATAAGTTGAAGGCGTATAAGTTACAAGAACAGGGCCTTGATACGGTTGAAGCCAATTTAGAGTTAGGTTTCAAAAGTGATGAACGTGATTATGGTGTCGGAGCTCAAATACTACGTCATTTAAACGTTGCGAAAATAAAATTGTTAACTAATAATCCTAGAAAACGTGCTGGATTAATAGGGTATGGTTTAGAAATCGTAGATAATGTGTCTATTAAGGTTTGTCCGAATAAACACAACGAAAAATACTTACAGACAAAGAGAGATAAGCTAGGTCACGACCTAGCTTAGTAGCTCTTATTCCATCGAACGCATACGTTCATAAAGTATCATTCCGGCTGCAACACTTACATTATAAGAGTCCAAGCCTTTACTGATAGGTATTTTGAATGTTTCATCCGCTCTATTTATCAGGAGCTGATTTACCCCAATACCTTCTTCACCTAATACGATTGCCATTGGACGATCGAATTCTATTTGGGATAAGTTTTTCGCCGCTTTTAAGTCGCTGACCAAAACGTGAATACCGTTTGATTTACACCATTTTACTGTTTGAACTAAATCGATTTCACGACAAACTTTTAGATGGTTTAAGGCTCCTGCAGAAGTTTTTAAAGCATCTGAATTGATAAGAGCTCCACCTTTTTGAGGGACTAGTATTGCATGAACGCCCGTTCCATAAGCTGTTCTTGCAATAGCGCCAAAATTTCTAACATCAGTCACGTGATCTAATATTAAAAATAAAGGTTGTTCTCCGTTCGCTTGAACTTGATTGAGTACATCCTCTTTGTCATAATATTTTATCATCGCCAAAAGACCTACCACGCCTTGGTGATTTTTATTGCGAGCAATATAATCGAGCTTTTCTCTAGGAACTGATTTGACAGGAAGTTCCAATTCGCGCGCCGCTTGTCGAATTTCGCTGATACCAGGCCCTTTGAGGTCTTTCTCTATATACAATACCTCGATTTCTTTACCAGCTTGAATAGCTTCGAAAATAGGATGTCTTCCGTAAATTAATTGACTCATTATTATTGATTGAGGGTGCAAGGTCTTAAAAATTATCCAAACCCCGAAATCCTCCTTACCTTTGATACATGTCTTCGGTAAGAATTTTAGCAATCGAATCTTCATGTGATGATACCTCTGCAGCTATTCTAGTTGATGGAAAGGTGCTTTCCAACTATATCTGTACCCAAAAGGTACACGAGCAATATGGTGGAGTCGTACCCGAATTAGCTTCTCGAGACCATCAAAAAAATATTGTTCCGGTGGTTGAATTTGCGATGAAGCAGGCGAATATCACTTGGGATGAAATCGACGCTATCGCTTGTACGACGTCTCCAGGCTTGATTGGGTCGCTTTTAGTTGGGGTTAGCTTTGCAAAGGGATTGGCTTTGTCATTAGGGAAGCCACTTATTTCCGTTAATCATATGAAGGCGCATGTGATGGCTAATTTTCTAAGTGATGAAATGCCTGCTTTCCCATTTTTATGTTTGACGGTTTCAGGAGGGCATACGCAAATTGTTTTGGTTAGAGATTATTTGGATATGGAGGTCATTGGTGAAACAACAGATGATGCTGCTGGAGAGGCTTTTGATAAAGCGGCAAAAATGCTCGGCTTGCCTTATCCAGGTGGTCCTTTGATAGATAAATACGCAGTAGGTGGGGATGGTAAACGATTTAAATTTCCGGAGCCTAAAATCCCTAATTATGATTTTTCTTTTAGTGGGTTGAAGACAGCAATCCTTTATTTTATTCAAGAGAATGTGGCAGCCAATCCTAATTTTATTCAAGAGAATTTGAATGATATTTGTGCTTCAATTCAAGAGCGAATTGTTAGTGTTTTAATGAATAAATTAAAGGCAGCCGCAAAGGACACAGGCGTTTCGACAATTGCAATTGCAGGAGGCGTGAGTGCAAATAGTGGCTTAAGATCGGCTGCGAATGATTTAGCTAGAAGACATAAATGGAAATTGCATATCCCAGATTTTCAATATTGTACTGACAATGCCGGAATGATAGCTATCGCGGCCTATCATCAGTTTCTGAAAAACGAATTTGCTCCTCTCACAGTTGCTGCCTCAAGTAGGGGTATTTAAAGCGTATCTTTTAATGGATTTTTTTTGTTGCTTGTGAATAGCCGTTTTAGTTCTTCGGCGATTATTTGTTATTTTCAACTTTTAATAACCTGATATGAATAGTCCAATTGCAGATAGAGTAAATCGTTTGAGTGAATCACAAACCATTCAAATGGCAAAGTTAAGCCGCGAGCTAAAGGCAAAAGGTTTAGATATAATTGATTTAAGTTTAGGTGAACCTGACTTTCCTACGCCATTAGCTGTTAAGGAAGCCGCGAAAAAGGCAATTGATGATGGCTACACATATTATACTCCAGTGGCAGGTTATGCTGACCTTAGAGAAGCCATTTCGCGTAAGTTTAAACGTGAAAATAATTTGGATTATAATCCTGAACAAATCGTTGTTTCTACCGGAGCGAAGCATTCAATTATTAACGTTGTTTTAAGTTTATTGAATCCAGGTGAGGAAGCGATTATTCCAACGCCATATTGGGTGTCTTATTCGGAAATGATTAAAATGGCAGAAGGGGATATCAAGTTTATTAAAACCTCGATTGATCAAGATTTTAAAATCACGCCTGCGCAATTACAAGATGCTCTTACGCCTAAAAGTAAATTGTTGATTTTTTCGTCACCTTGTAATCCGACTGGCTCGTTCTATTCGAAAGATGAATTAGCTGCACTTGTTGAAGTGATAGCAAACCATCCTAGTTTACATGTAATTTCTGATGAGATTTATGAACATATTAATTTTGACGGAAAGCATGAAAGTATTGCACAGTTTGAAGTTATACGTGATCGTGTTATAACTGTTAATGGTGTTTCAAAAGGCTTTGCAATGACAGGTTGGAGAATTGGATATATTGGAGCTCCTTTGGCGATTGCGAAGGCATGCGATAAAATTCAAGGACAATTTACTAGTGGAACATCGTCCATTTCTCAACGTGCTGCATTGGCGGCCTTGGAAGGTGGACTTGAAACTACAAAGGAAATGGTGAGTGTGTTCAAACGTCGTAGGGATTTAGTATTGGAAGAGCTACGTAAAATCCCTAATCTACGTGTTAATACTCCTCCAGGAGCGTTTTACGTATTTCCAGATGTTAGCGCATATTTCGGTAAATCTTATAATGGGTTTACGGTACAAAATGCGGATGATTTATGTACTTATTTGATTCAGGAAGTACATGTAGGAATAGTTACAGGACGTGCATTTGGGGATGATCACTGCGTTCGTATTTCTTATGCTACTAGTACTGAAAAATTGCAAGAAGCAATGCGTCGTTTGCAAAAAGGCTTTGCGCAATTAGTTTAAAGGTATGATTAAAGTTTTACGTCCGCTCAATTTGCTTTTCATTGTCATTGTTATGATAGTGATTCGGCTTGCATTAATTGTTCCTTCATTAGCTACTATTGTAGTCAATGAAACCGATTTTTTATCACCAGAGCTATCCGATTTTCAATATGCGATGTTGATTCTAAGTATTATTGGTTTGGCTGCGGCAGCGTATGTCATTAATGATTACTACGATCGTGAAGCGGATAAAATTAATAAGCCTAACAGGGTGATTATTGGGGTTAAAATTCACGAAAAGGATGCGTTGATTTGGTATTATGGATTGAACGCAATGTCTTTGGGCTTAGGTTTGTTTCTTGCATTGCGTGTCGATAATCTTCGTTTGTTTTATTTATTTGTTGTTTCTATTTTGGTGAATTGGTTCTACGCAAAGTATTTAAAGAAAATCGCTTTTATAGGTAATTTGGCTGTTTCTCTTTCATTGGCAATGGTAATATGGATGCCTTTTTTATTTGAGCCTGTTTATTTCGCCACAGATTTGGAAGGGATTGAGGGCATGGTGAATTTTGTTAAGCAGGTTATTTTATGGACCTCTGTTGCTGCATTATTGTTAAATCTAATTCGAGAAATTGTTAAGGACTTGCAAGACGTGGAAGGGGATTTACAGATGAACTGCAAGACACTCCCTATAATATTAGGTCAAGCTAAAACAAGTCTAATTATACAGTTCTTGACTTTTATTGCAATAGGTGGCTTTAGTTATTTAATGTATCGTTTCTACCTTATAGGAGTGAATCAATTATATTGGTTACAGCAAATGAATGTTTATATAGGTGTTACAATCTTATTGCCTGGTATAGCACTATTTGTAATTCTTTTTTGGCAACGAAATTTGAAAGTAAAACATTGGGCTTGGATAAGCCATAGCCTAAAACTTATTATGTTACTAGGCTTATTTGCCTTGTTGTTTTTCAAACATTATTTAGAATCCTAATGAGTAGATATATTCTTGCTTCGGCATCACCACGTAGACAGTTTTTATTAAAGGAGGCGGGTATTGATTTTGAGTGTGTCCCAAGTATTGGGGTTGATGAAGAATATATAGCAACTCAGATTTTAGAGAGGAACAATGTTGAATTGTATTGGATTCCAGAAACATTAGCAAAAGAAAAAGCGCGTGAGGTTGAATCACGTGTTGAAAAAGGTAGTATTATTATTTCTGCCGACACAATTGTTGTATTGGATGGAAAGATTTTAGGCAAGCCTAAATCTGAGCAAGAAGCAGTAGAAATGCTTCGAAAACTATCTGCTCATAAACACACCGTAATTACAGGTGTATGTTTGTTGAAAGCTGGCGTTCCTGGTGCTATTTCTATGTTTAATGTTAAAACGGAAGTCAACTTTAAGCGATTACGCGAAGAGCAGATTCAGCACTATGTACAAACCTATCAGCCACTTGATAAGGCTGGAGCTTATGGGATACAAGAATGGATAGGGTATTATGGTGTTAGTGGAATAAATGGCTGCTTTTACAATGTTATGGGACTTCCACTAAGTGCATTAATGGAAGAACTGGAACGTTTTGAAGGAGTATAATTACATACCTCTTCTCTTTTTTTCTTCTGAGATCAATTTTAATTCTCTGCTCATTTGTCCGCTTATAGACGTGTTTTCTTGTGCACGACGAATTAGATAAGGCATAACGTCTTTCACAGGTCCGAATGGAAGGTATTTAGCTGTATTATAGCCAGCATTTGCAACATTAAAAGTTATATGATCGCTCATACCATATAACTGTGAAAAATAAATGTGCGGATGATTCGCTTCGATACTTAACAATCGCATTAAGTTAGTGGCATTTTTCGCACTAATTTCGTTATGTGAAGCACAGAAAATTGCCATATGTTTATGGTTTTCGATGCAAACGGTTACAGCAGCATCAAAGTCTTTATCACAAGTGGCTTTATCCGGTTGTATAGGTGATGGATAGCCCATTTGCGTAGCTCTTGCTCTTTCTTTTTCCATATATGCGCCGCGAACTAATTTCAAAGCATAAATAACGCCAGCCTCTTTCATTATAGGCATGGTTTGAAGTAAGTATTGAAATCTGTCATGACGATACATTTGAAGTGTATTATATACGACAGGCTTTTCTTTGTTGAACACCATGATCATTTTGTTCACAAGGGCATCTACAGGATCTTGAATCCAAGTTTCTTCTGCATCAATAAGGATGGCCACATTTTTAGTGGCACCTGCCTGGCATACTTCACGGAGACGATCGCTTACTCTTCTGAATTCTTCTTGTTCTGTAGTGTTAAGGGATTGTTTCGCTTGCAGTTTTTCCAAAAGCTCAAAACGCGCAAGGCCAGTTACTTTGACGCTTATAAAACCAATTTTTCTGTCTGATGCCAAGTGAATAATTCGGATTAATTCATCTCTTGTATGGTCAAATTCCTTTTCAGATGATTTTGCTTCTACCGCATAATCCAAAATTGATTCTACTTTATATTGCAATAGATGATTTACGGTTGGCATAGCTAATTCAACAGACTCTCCGCCACAAAATTGTTTGAAAATAGTTTTACGTATCAATCCTTTGATTGGTAAGCGCAAGTTCAACGCTATAGAAGCAGCATGTGTGCCGAACTTAACTAGAGTAGGATTATTCATCATCTTAAATAAAAAATAGGCTTGTTTAAGCTCGCCATTATTTTTACTTTGGAATGCAATCGCTGTATTGTCGAAGGAAATATGATTCTGACTCATAATACGTCTAAAAGGTTGTTTCAACAAATTTTGGGACTTAAATATCGTGCGATTTATTGAAAAAGTGCTGGAGCTTTATCAACTTATAAACATTCCACAAAATGTGTTATGAATGACGAACTTATAGTCTATCTTTGTTTCCCGTTATGACAAAATATATCTTTGTGACGGGAGGTGTTTCCTCTTCATTGGGAAAAGGCATTATAGCCGCATCATTAGCTAAGTTGTTGCAAGCACGTGGATTACGCGTGGCAATCCAGAAATTCGACCCTTATATTAACGTTGATCCGGGAACTTTAAATCCGTATGAGCATGGCGAATGTTATGTAACGGATGACGGTGCGGAGACGGATTTGGACTTAGGGCACTATGAACGATTTTTAAATATTCCTACTTCGCAAGCGAATAACGTTACTACTGGTAGAATTTATCAAACTGTAATTAATCACGAGCGGGAGGGGGTTTATTTAGGTAAGACTGTTCAAGTTATTCCGCATATCACCAATGAAATTAAGCGCCGTATGCAGGCTTTGGCTGTTACTGGCGAATACGATATTATTATTACAGAAATTGGAGGAACTGTGGGAGACATCGAATCTTTACCTTTTATGGAAAGTATTCGTCAGATGAAATGGGAGTTGGGTAATCAAAACGCAATAGTAATTCACCTAACATTAATACCTTATTTACGTTCAGCAAAGGAATTGAAGACTAAACCTACTCAGCACTCTGTTAAAGATCTCTTGGAAATAGGCATCCAGCCAGATATTTTGGTTTGTCGTACAGAAATGGAATTAAATACGGAATTACGTCGTAAACTAGCTTTGTTCTGCAATGTTACTGTTAATAGCGTAATTGAAGCCAAGGATGTAAGCACTATTTATGAAGTTCCGATTGAAATGCTTCGTGAAAAATTGGATTTGACGGTTTTGGATAAGTTGAATTTAAATACAACACAAGAACCAGATTTAGGCTTGTGGCGCAAATTCTTGGATACTTTAAAAAATCCGAAAGGCGAAGTTAGAATTGGGTTAGTTGGAAAGTACGTTGAGTTGCAAGATGCTTACAAATCCATTCATGAGGCCTTTATTCACGCAGGCGCTAGCAATGAATGCAAAGTAATCGTAGAATCGATTCATTCAGAGCATTTGAATGGTGATAACGCTGCAGAATTATTAAGTCATTTGGACGGCGTATTGGTAGCCCCAGGATTTGGAGGGCGAGGAATTGAAGGTAAAATTGATGCCATTAAATATATTCGTGAGCACAAGATCCCATTCTTTGGAATTTGTTTTGGTATGCAATGTGCAGCAATTGAGTTTGCGCGCAATGTGTTAAAATTAGAAGGTGCGCATACTGTTGAAGTGGCGCCAGAGACCTCTCATCCTGTAATTGATATTATGGAAGATCAGAAGGGGTTGACGCAAAAAGGTGGAACGATGCGACTTGGGGCCTATGATTGTCAACTTGAGCCTGACTCCATAGCACGTGAGGCTTATGGAAAAGGGTTAATACAAGAGCGTCATCGCCATCGTTATGAGTTTAACAATTTATATATCGAGCAATTTAGAAAAGCAGGGATGAATATTAGTGGTATTAATCCTCATAGAAAATTGGTCGAGATCATTGAACTGGCGAATCATCCATATTATATCGGAGTACAATTCCACCCCGAATTGAAAAGCACGGTTGAAAGACCGCATCCATTATTCGTAAGTTTTGTAGCTGCGGCTTGTAAGTTTAGAGACGCTAAAAATTAATTCTTTATTGATAATTAAGGGATTTTACGTTCCTTTGTCAACCGTAAAAAAATAGAAAATGGATAGAAAGACGCTCATTGGCTTTTTGCTAATGTTTTTGATGATTTTTGGATACTTGCAATGGACTAGTAAAAATGATGCCGAAATTGCATTAGAGAAGAGAAAACAAGATAGTATCGCAAACTTAAATAAGCCTATAGTTGAACCTAAGCAGGCTTTAACAGTTGCAGATTCTATTGACAAGGATACTGCAAAAGCAATTCTTAATAACTCACCATTTATAAATTTAGTACAAGACGAGAAAATAGTCACTCTTGAAAACGATTTGATGTCCATCAAATTGAGTAATGTAGGGGGTTCTGTGAAGTCTGTTGTTTTAAAGAAATTTAAAACATACGAGAAGCAAGCATTGCAATTAGTAGGGGATGATGAAATGAAAATGCAATATGCCTTTTACAGCTCTAAAAACGAACTGGTAAAGACGGGCGACTTGAAATTTGAATTAATTTCAGCTAATGCTCATCAAGTTGTCTTTGCATTAAAAACGGCTAGCGGAGGTGAGTTTCGTCAAATTTACACTTTGAAAGATGGGGAGTATCGTGTCGATTATCATGTAGAATTAAAAGGCATGGCTTCAGACTTGGGTCACAACATGACAGCACTTGCTGTCAATTGGAAACAATCAACCCATTTACAAGAGAAATCTGTTGAAATTGAACAGCCTTTAACAACAGCTTATTTCCATTATACAAATGATGATTTTGATAAACTGAATGAAAGTTCCAAAGACGCAGAAGAAGAAAAGCCTGCAACGCCTTTACGGTGGGTAGCCTTGAAGCAAAAATTCTTTAGTACAGCGCTTTTAACCAGCAATGAATTTACGGATGCTAAGATTAACCAGGAATTATCTAAAGAAAAAGATGGTTTGAAGGATTTTAAAATTGAATTCATGTTGCCGGTGAAGGATTTGAATAACTCGGCCTACAACATGAAGTTGTTCTTTGGTCCGAATAATTACAATATGTTAAAGTCTTATGACAATGGCATGGAGAAATTAGTAACTCTTTCTGGAGGATTATTTAAGTGGTTTGGTGTAAAGGCAATTAATCGCTTCTTGATTATTCCGGTGTTCAATTTCTTGAATGAGTTTAATTTGAATTTTGGCCTAATTATTTTGATTATTGTTATTATCATTAAATTGCTTCTATGGCCTTTAAACTATCGCACATTTGTTTCGGCAGCTAAGACAAGGTTATTAAAGCCAGAAGTAGATGCATTACGTGCAAAATATAAGGACGATCAGGCGAAATTAGGGATGGAGCAAATGAAGTTGAATAGAAAGGCCGGTGTAAACCCTCTTGCAGGTTGTTTACCGCAATTATTACAATTGCCAGTTTTGGTGGCGATGTATTATTTCTTCCCTTCTTCTATCGAACTACGTCAGCAAAGTTTCCTTTGGGCAGATGATTTGTCAAGTTATGATTCGATCATTAATTTCGGGTTCAAAGTTTGGTTACTTGGGGATCACTTAAGTTTATTCACCTTGTTGATGACCATTACTACTTATGCTTCGATTTATTTAAATCGTAATCAAAATCCAATGAGCGATGACCCTAATATGGCGATGATGAAATACATGCAGTACATCTTCCCGATTATGTTCTTAGGGATCTTTAATAATTCGCCAGCGGCTCTAGCGTATTATTATTTGTTGCAAAACTTAACATCTATCATTCAACAGTGGGTGATACAAAAGTTTTTTATTAATGAAGATAAATTACGTGTTGAAATGCAAGAAAACATGAAACGTCCTGAGGCTAAGAAAACAGGCTTTATGGCTCGTTTAGAAGAAGCTCAGCGCATTCAACAGCAACAGGCTAAAAACAAGAAAAAATAATTTTGATTTTTGTCAAGATTATTTGAATTTGACCTGATTCTTATTAAATTTGAAATTCCTTATTTAAAAACAACCTAAAACAATACGCTAAAATGAAAAAACTGTTACTCAGTTTTGTGTTATTGCCAATGATTGGCTTCGCACAACAAGCTCATTTGGGTACTCCAGTGCGTGCAAAGAATGCGGCATTGATGACTCAAAAAACAAAGAAAGAAATAGTTACTGATCATGCTGCTCCTGTTGCTGCTGTAAAGCCTTCAGCTAGCCATGCTCAAACTAAGTCAACAAACCCTGGTACAGTAGTAGGTGAAACTTACTACGATTTGCAAACTAATAGTTCTACTTATCGTCGTGTTGCTAATTATGGTACATCTCAATCGGTAATTTGGACATTCGCACCTTCATCCTCTGATAATACCTATGCACAACGTGGTACAGGTTATAATTCAAATGCTGCTGGTACTTGGGGAGCTATTCCAACTACACGTATTGAGCAACAACGTACAGGTTTTCCTAACATTTTGCCGTTCGCAAATAACGAAGGTGTTTTGTGTCATACAGCAACCCCTGGTTACAATGATTATTTAACTAAGAACACTGCAATTGGTTCTTCAAGCTTTACTGGGGCTGCAACAACTCCATTAAACTTGACAGGTAATATCTGGCCTCGTGCAGCTGCAGCTGGAAGTAATATTTACTTCGTTGATTGCTCACAAGATACAAACGCTCGTAAAGCAGGTGTGCGTCAACCAGTATTGTACTCTCGTTCTATCAACGGCGGTACTTCTTGGGTAGATGATCACATCACATTACCTGGCTATGATTCAACAATTTTCTACCGTAATGGTGGTGATAACTATTTCGTAGATGCAAAAGATTCTATCGTAGCTATCGTAATTGGTGGTTATGGTAATTCAGTTGTATTGTGGAAGTCTACTGACTATGGTGTAAATTTTACACGTACAATCGTAGATTCATTCCCAGTATTAGGCTATAATACATCATCCACAACAATTATCGATCAAAACAATGACCTTATTGCTGACACTTTCTTGTTTAATACAGGTTCGATTTCTACTTTGATTGATAACAGTGGTAATGTTCATGTTTGGTGGTCAACTATTAATGGTTTGAATGATGGTGGTGGATTATCTTACTACCCAGCTAGTCTTTCTACAGTTGAATATTGGAATGAAGCGACTGGTGTAAAAACAACTATTGATGATTTCTACACTTCAATTCATGATTGTGATGGAGATGGAACAATTAACATTGGTGCTAACTACTTCACATCTGCAACAGATGATGGTGATGCTTATTATCCTGGTGAAGGTATGTTAACTCAACCTCAAGCTGCAATTGATGCTGCTGGTAATTTGTTTGTATTCTATTCTTCTGTAATGGAGAATGATACTACTGTTGCTGGTGTAGCTTCAGTTGCTTCGCAAAATTTCCGCGATATCTTAGGTGCTTATTCTACAGATGGCGGTGCTACTTGGTCTGCTCCAATCAACGTATCTCAATCATGGGGTGTTGAAGATGCATTCCCTACAGTTGCTCGTGATGTAGATAATAACATCTACTTATCATGGCAAGCTGATGCTGAGCCTGGAACAGCTTTGCAAAATGCTGACCCAATCGCTGTAAACCAAATTATGTATTTGGCTTTAGATAAGGCTAACTTCATGACAAAAGGTACAACATTGGCTGATGCTTGTAACCCAACTGCAGTTCCTCAACCGCCTGTTGCTAATTTCACATGGGCTATTGATGCGAATGATCAGTGTAAAGTTAATTTTCTTGATGCTTCTTTAGGAAATCCAGCAAATTGGACTTGGGTATTCGGTGATGGTAATACATCTACTGCACAAAATCCTTCTCACACTTACACAACTCCAGCTACACGTAACGTACAATTGGTAGTTGGTAACGTTTATGGTAACAACTCTTCTCCAATTAAGAAAATTGGTGTTTGTTTCGCTGCTGGTGTTTCTACAATTGATGCTGCAAATGCGGTTTCAGTTTATCCTAACCCTGCAACTGCAGAAATCACTGTTAATATGGAAGGAATCAATGCAGCTCAATCAGTTGTTACAATTGAAAATGCAATTGGTCAAACTGTAATGGTTGAAGAAAATAAGAATGCTTTCTCTAAGTTGAACGTTAATGTTTCTTCTTTGGAAAATGGTATCTACTTCGTTAAAGTAAAATCTTCTAACGGTGTTGCTACTAAGCGTTTCGTTAAAGAATAATTGGTAATATGAAATATAAAAAAGGCTACCGTGAAAACGGTAGCCTTTTTTAATTAAAGGAAGTTTGGAATTATTTTATTCTCAACAAATCTTCAGGAACATCTATTGAAACCGTTTCCAAATTTGTTTCAATGGTTTGAATAGCTAAGCCATTTTCTAGCCATCTTAATTGCTCAAGACTTTCGATTTGTTCAAATACTCCAGACTTAAAAGTTTCAATTTGTTGTAATGCACGTCTGGTATAGCCATACATTCCTATGTGTTTCCAGTATTTTATTTTGGTACCATTTCTGTTGTACGGAATGACAGATCTAGAGAAATAAAGCGCTTCTCCATTTTGCTTAATTGTTACTTTAATACTGTTTGTTGAATTGATTAGCTCCATATCATCACATGATCGGATTAAGGTCGCAATATCCGCCTGATTACTGTTTTTGGTTTTAAAATAGGCCGCTAATTTATCTATTTGTTCAGGTTGAATGAAAGGTTCATCTCCTTGTATATTAATATATGCCACCGCTTCGACCTGGCTCATTACCTCAATAATTCTATCCGTTCCTGTTAAATGTTCATTTGAAGTTAAAACAACGTTGCCTCCAAAACTTTGAACATGGTCAAAAATTCGATTGTCATCTGTCGCAACCAATACATTGTCCAATGATTTCGCTTGGCACGCTTGTTCATATACTCGTTGAATCATTGATTTACCTTGGATATCAATAAGTGGTTTGCCGGGGAAACGGCTACTAGCATATCTTGCGGGAATTATTCCTATTATTTGCATATAAATGAAAAAGTCTATTAATTTTACAAAGTTAAACTTCCCACCTATGAAATTCAAACTACTTCTTGTTTTAGCAATCTTTTGTTTTGGTTTTTCTTATGCACAAATCAATACTCCTACAAAACAAATTTTTGATATGGATTTTGAGCATTGGACTAATAAAGGGACCTATTCTGATCCTGATTCATTGCAAACGACCAATCAATATACTTCTCTAGCATCAGTGTTTTTGGTAACAAAAGGAACGGATGCTTATCATGGAGCCTCTTGTTTGAAGCTTACCTCTACGCATATAGCCTTTTTTACAATCAACGGTACATATCCTGGGGTAGTCTCTAACGGAACAATTAACGCTGTAGTTTTGAGTGGAGGGGCAGGTGCACCAATTGTAAGCGGTAAAAAGATTGATTATCGTCCAAGTCATTTTTCTGTATTCTACAAAAATAGTACTGCAAATCATGACTCAAGTATGATTAATATTTGGTTCACGAAGTGGAATGCACCAGCAGGTAAACGTGATACCGTAGGTAATATGATTTGGTTCGATACAACGCAACATCCAAGCTATACACATTTGGTTGAGGCAATTAATTATTTTACTGCTGATATCCCTGATACTTTTCAATTAACGATGTTGTCTTCTGGTTTATATCATTCTAATGTAGGATCCGTTTTAACCTTAGACTCTATGAATTTTACACCAGATACATCAAGTAATGTTGCCTATAGTGTACTTGCAGGAAATTCTTTGATGCTGCATATTTATCCTAATCCTTCTAATCAAAATCTTAATTATAACTATACAGGCACTTTGAATGGTGGCGAGGAACTACAAGTTTATACTGTGTCTGGTGAATGTATATATATTTCTTCTTTAAAAGAGCGACAAGCCATAGATATTGCCGCATGGAACTCCGGTACTTATGTGTACCGCGTAGTAGATAAACGAGCTAAATTGATTGCGCAAGGAAATTTCGTTGTACAGCATTAATCAAGTGTTGTTGCAAATTGAAAAGCCACCTTCGGGTGGCTTTTTTATAACTTTATTTCTGTATTCACACTAGCGATTAATAAGGGGTCATGTGTTAGCAAGAGGATGCTTATTTCCAATTCATTTATTAATTGTGAGATAAAATCTAAAAATGCCATTTTGGAGGATTCGTCTAGAGAAGCGGTAGGTTCGTCAAGTATCAGCATTTTGGGCTTACGTACGAGATATTGTAAGATATTCAATTTTTGACGTTCTCCGCCACTCAAGGACGATAGGTTTTGATCCAATTTCTTAGGGTCTATTTTTAAAATAGTACACCAATTTAGCCAATCTGCCATGGGCGGCATAGGTTTTTTATTCTGGTTATAGATCCATTTAACTTCATCAAGGAAAGAATTTGCGCCACTTAGTAAATTATAGCTATTCTGAGGTACATAAACAAAGGTACTACGCCATTTATCTAAGGTGATAGAATCAGCGAAGGAAGGTTCTGTAGGAAATTCATTTGATTTCAAATGCCCTTTGTAATTAGTTAGGTGTCCACCTAATATCTTACCTAATGTTGATTTACCGCTTCCACTACTTCCTGTGATTGCATAGCATTGTTGCTTCCGGATATTTAATGTTGTGTTCTTTAATACAGCTTGATTTGAATAACTGTATTGTAAATTCTCGATAAACATTATAACCGATTCGCTATTATTAGGTGATTGAATCGTGGTTGATTTGTTTTCTGTAGCATTATATTTTATCATTTGATTACAGAAAGGTTCAAGCCACTCTGTTTGATGACTTATACATAAAACAGATTTGCCTTCATTGGTAGTCCAATTTTTCAAGAAGTTAAAAAGTGCGAGTGCATTTGATTGGTCGAGTGCAGCAGTTGGTTCATCAAGGATAAGTAAATCCGGGTCTTTTAATAATAGTAATAACAAACAAATTCTTTGTCGTTGACCACCACTCAATTCAGAAGGAGTTTTTGATAATGTTTCGCTAGGATTATTGAATCCTAATTGTCTTAAGGTAGTCGTTAATTTTCTCCAATTAATTGCTGGAAGTTTGAGCTCTTTTTGAAATCGGATAATTTGTTTTTTTATTTCAAAGGTAGGGTGCAAGGAGTCTTGCGCATTTTGTGGCAGATAACTGGTGTGTTTTGCTGTTAGTGCAGCAGTTCCTAAAATTATGTAAGGAGGAGGATCTTGCGTTATGTTTAAATTTATAAGATAATCTGCAAAGGTAGATTTGCCAAAACCTGAAGGCGCACTAATACCAACAATTTGGTTTTCCATTACAGTAAAACTAAAACTTTCTACTTTGGGAGTGAATGTGAGATTGTCCTTCCATTGAAATTGAAGTTGATCTACATGGAGCAAAGTTTTGGGTTGCAAAAGCATAATACCAAGTTAACATTTTTGGCGTGATAGGTTTTATATTTTCACATGTTTTCGGTATTTTTAAGGATAAATTTATTCCATTGAATTCGACTCAAATCTCTATCGTAGTTCCTTTATTTAATGAGGCTGAATCTTTGCCTGAATTATTTGCATGGATTGAGCGAGTGATGAGTGCGAATAATTTTTCTTATGAAATCTTGGCGATAGATGATGGAAGTAAAGATGATTCTTGGGCTATAATAGAACGTGAGTCTGCTCGTAATTCGCATATCAAAGGAATAAAGTTTCAGCGCAATTACGGTAAATCAGCTGCATTGCATGTTGGCTTTAAGGCTGCTATTGGTAATGTTGTAATTACGATGGACGCAGATCTTCAAGATTCGCCGGATGAAATTCCTGGTTTGTATGAAATGATTGTAGTTCAAAAATATGATTTAGTTAGTGGTTGGAAAAAAAAGCGTTTCGATAATACGTTAACCAAGAACATTCCATCCAAATTTTTCAATTGGGCTACGACTAAGATGAGTGGGATTTATCTGCATGATTTCAATTGTGGGCTTAAAGCCTATCGTAAAGAAGTGGTGAAGTCGATTGAAGTTTATGGGGAGATGCATCGATATATTCCCGTTATCGCTAAATGGGCAGGATTTCCTAAGATAGGTGAGAAGCCTGTACAGCATCAAGCAAGAAAATATGGAGTAACTAAGTTTGGTTGGGAACGTTTTGTGAACGGATTCCTAGATTTATTGACTATTTCTTTTGTTACAAAATTCGGCAAGCGCCCAATGCATCTTTTTGGCTTTTTAGGAGCCATTGCATTTTTTATTGGGTTCATTATTACTATGTATTTAGGCTTTGCAAAATTCGCCTATAATGAGTACAACATGACGCAACGCCCCATATTTTTTATGGCGATTTTAGCCATGGTAGTTGGCACTCAATTGTTTCTTGCAGGATTTATAGGAGAGCTAATCAATCGTAATTCAGGCGAGCGTAATACCTATTTAATAGAAAATAAAATAGGTATTTAATTCGCTAGTCTACTATTTCGCCAAACAAAGTTCCTGCTGAAGCATCATTGATAAGTACGTTGATGTATTGCCCTTTTTGTACGTTTTTCTTAGGGAAAATGACCATTTGATTTTGTGTGTTGCGGCCATTCCACTCCGTCTCAGGCTTACGATGTGAAGGTCCTTCAACTAAAACTTTATAGATTTTTCCAATAGCTTCCTTATTTCGAATAAGTGAATAGTGTCTTGCCTTTGCAATGATTTCATCCAATCGACGTTGTTTTACCTCTTCTGGAACATCATCATCAAATTTCTTTTGCGCAGGAGTACCTCCGCGTTCAGAATATTTAAAATAATAACCAAATTCAAAACGACAATAATCAATCATTGATAAGGAGTCTTGATGTTCTTCTTCCGTTTCACTGCAAAAACCAATAATAATATCTGTTGTTACAGCGCATTCTGGAATTAACTCCATGATACGATCGTATTTAGCCATATACCATTCTCTGTCGTACGTACGATTCATTTTTTCAAGAATACGACTATTGCCAGATTGTAATGGTAGATGTATTTGTTTACAGATATTTTCATATTTAAGCATTGTAAACAGCACGTCATCGGTTATGTCCTTCGGATGGGAACTAGAAAAACGTACGCGTAAATCAGGATGGATTAAAGCCACCATTTCTAGTAATTGAGCGAAGTTTACTTCAGAATTTTCAGTTTCATTTTTCCAATGATAACTATCTACATTTTGTCCAAGTAAGGTGATATCTCTAAAACCTTCGTCAAATAATTGTTTGCATTCAGCTACAATTGAAAATGCATCACGACTTCGTTCTCGTCCACGTGTGAATGGCACAACACAAAAACTGCACATATTATTACAACCGCGCATAATGGTAACAAAACCATTTACACCATTAGTAGCAAGACGTGTAGGTGAAATATCTGCATAGGTTTCTTCGCGACTTAATAAAACATTAACGGCTTTATGACCGGCTTCTGCTTCTTTTAAAAGTTCAGGCAAAGAACGATATCCATCAGGCCCTACAATTAAGTCGACCATTTTTTCTTGTTCTAAAAGGTCTTCTTTCAAACGTTCTGCCATGCAGCCTAAAACGCCAATTAGTGCGGAGGGCTTATTTTTTTTTACTGAAGTGAAAATTCGCAATCTTTCACGCACCTTTTGTTCAGCATGTTCGCGAATAGAACAAGTATTGATTAAAATTAAATCAGCTTCTTTGAAGTCTGTTGTTATGCCATAACCTTCCTGATTTAGTAATGTAGCAACGATTTCACTATCATTGAAGTTTAGGGCACAGCCATAACTCTCTACATAGCAATTCTTTGCTTTTTTTTCGACTTTCCCTTTTAAGGAAACAGCTTCACCTTGACGAGTTTCGTCGTGTTCTTTATTTTGAATGAGAGGATTGATAGTGTCGTTCATAATGGAGTGCAAAAGTAATACAAAATGCCTTTTGTGGCAATGTTAAAGCTTTTCAGCGATGAAAATTAATCGAGGACTGTTTTGTGAATCGTATGGGTTGAGATCGTAATCACCAAATGTTTCAATGATTTGAAGTCCATTTAAAGCGCACAGATTCTCAAAGTTTTCTAGGCGAAGTGAACGCACACGTTCTTTAAATTCATAGCTTTTACCATCGTCTTCAAAACTTGTACTCTTATGGAAATAACGTCCGTCCATACTGCGCTTAATATGAAAGGTAATTGGGTTTCGCAAAATATCTTCTTCGGGAACTAATCTGCCTAAGGAGTAATCTACGTTTAGAAAATCAACTATTAATCTGCCTTTCTGCGCCAGTGCGTGACTGAAACATGCGAAAGCAGCTTGGTCTTCTGCATCATTTTCAAAATAACCAAAACTGGTAAAGAAATTGAAGGCATAAGTAAATGGACCGTCTTCAGTAAATGGTAAACGCATATCATGTACGTAAAAACGTAAATGTTCATTACGACTTTCGTTTGCGAGTCGAATACTTTCCGAAGCAAGATCAAAGCCTGTTACATTATGTCCGTAGGAAGCGAGTTGTCGCGCATGTCGGCCTTTACCGCAAGCGATATCCAAGACCTTTGAATGTGGCTGAATGTCGAGGTGTGCCACTAGCTTTTTTATAAAATCTTCTGCCTCTTGCTCACTTCTATTCGAATAGAGTAAATGGTAGTAGTGAGAATTAAACCAATCTTCAAACCAGTTTTGTTCGCTCATTATTGAATAGATTGATAAAGTTCTTGAATTTGTGAATTATTGGGATTTGCTTGCGCAACTGCACCAATATAACGTTTTGCATTTGACTTGTCTCCTTTGTTGAGATAAGCCATGCCGATGAAGTAATAGTATTCTATATTTTGTTGATTACAAAGTAATGCTTCGTTCAAGAAGTTAATAGCTTGGTCGTACTGTTTTTGCTGAATTAACAATTGCGATTTCATGGCAACTGCTTTTGGATTCTCACTATAAATGGCGAGTACTTGATTGCAAAGCTGCATGGCAGAATCAATCTTTTGTCTTGCCATTGCTTTTTCAGCTGCTGCCAACAATTGCTTTTCTTTTTTATGATCACGTTTGATAATAACCATAACGGGAACATCATCCACTTTGATAACATGATACGCAGATTTTGGCGGATAGATGCCTGGCGTTTCTAGCTCCTCTTTGCTCATAAATCTTGAATAGAATATACCATAATCCCAGTCGTTCATGTTCATACGATTGGTATAACGAACATAGCCTGCACCAATATGTTTGTCTTCTCCAAATTGATGTTTCACATAATAGCGCATTGGGTCGACACAATTCGTGCGTATACCTATTGTGTCATTTTGCGCAATACGTTGAACAATCTTTTCGTTTTGAATCACCCAATCATAGGCTTGTTTGCTGCTATTCATCCAATAGTCAGTTTCATAGTTTGTATAAGCTGCATTGATACCGCCATACCATTCATTGAAATAGAGTGATTCAAATCCATGGTTTTTAGCCATGAATTTTATAGGTAACAAACAAAGTAAGCCAATCAAAGAAGGAATAGCCCATTTTAGATTGCCTTTCAACGTGTCAAATAACCATTTCCATGCAATGGCGGTTAAGACAACCAAGGGAGGATAAACGAACAGGAAGTGACGCCAGCCATCGTAAAGTGCAGAGCCTTTATAAGTTGCATAAGCCCATGGAAAAAAGCATACAAAAAGAACAATAAATTTAAAAAAGAGATCTTGTTTAATTGTTTTCGCTAAATAAGGCAATAATAGGAATAATCCAAAAACAACAGCTAACGGAGCTGTTATACCAATATAGGTTGGAATGTATGACGCAGGTACTTCATTATTCATGATTGTTTCACCTCCAAATAAGAGAGAGATTGGAGTGAAGAAATGACTCATCACGCTTAATGTTTCTAATGGATTTCCAATTGGATTTTGCAATGCAAAAGGCCAGCAAGCGATTCCAATAATGTAACCTACAACGCTAATCAAAATCATCCGAATAATTAGCTTACTATTGAATAAGGCACGATTGTCTTTATTGAGTACCCAAAAAATAGCGGCAAAAAACCAGAGATATACAATGAATAGCAATCCTCCAATACGAACTCCCAATGCTGCTCCAATCGCAATGGCTAACAAAATGCTGTTTGTTAAACTTGGCGTTTTAATTTGTTTAAAGAATCGAATCAAATAATAGGTTGCCATTATAGATGCACTTGCAAAAGGAATATCTTTTGGGTTATTAAAACAATGGCCAAGGTAGCTCGGACTTAAAAACAGCAAGAGTAAAGCAAAAAGACCAGCCATCCAACCTCCTAATTCCATGGCTACTAGACCGCAAAAAACGATTCCAATTGCTCCAACAATGGCGTTAATAAAATGTCCCATTTCATAATCGCCCCATAAGCCTAATTTATGGTTTGCAACAGAAACAGTTAAATCGAATAAGCCGCCGTAATAATGAATTCCGCTTTCCTCAAATTTCTTAGAACCTTCTACGTGTTTATAATCTAAAATACTTTTGTCTCCTTCAAAAAAATAAGCGTAAATAGCTCTTCCATAATCATGATGCCAATGTTCATCTCCTGTAACGCTGAAGTCGAAACTCCACTTTGGCATGATAAATAAAATGAACACGGCTAATAAAACAAATAGTAGTCTTGACCAGCTATTTACTTTATTTTCTATCGTAGCGCCTTTTTCAAAAGGGGCAAGAAAAAGTTGTTGAAATTTCATTTTAGTTGAAATTTTTAAAATTTCGAAAAACATCTTAACTGAATCTGTTAGCACATTTACTTTGCTATCATCTTCATTCTTCCAAGTTAATGGCATTTCATAAATAGGGATGTTCATGTTGTGGAACCGATATAAGACTTCCACATCATGCGCCCAACCCAATATATCTAGCGAGTTGAAAATTGCTTTTGCTTTTTGTGCTGGATAAAGTTTAAATCCGCATTGTGTGTCCTGAAGATTTAGTGGTGTCAATGCTTTCACGAATCCGTTAAAGATACCTCCAATCCACTTTCTGTGTGCAAGTGCATCAATTTTAGAATTTGGATGTACTCTAGAACCTATATAAACAGCCTCTTGTTTAAAGAGCTGTGGGTTTGTTTTTAACCAATTGATGAGTTCGGAAGGAGAAGAACTCATATCTGCATCTAATGTTAGGATAAAGCTTCCTTTTGCTAGATTGATGCCAAATTTTAAAGCAGCTCCCTTTCCTCCATTCTTTGGCATAGACACAACTTCAATTCTTGATTCATTGATTATAAATGAATCGTTTTGGAGCAGATTGAGTGTGTTGTCTTTTGATCCATCGTCTACAATAATAACCTCAAATGTTTCATGCCAGTTTTGACAAAATTTACGCAAGCCGTCGGTCAATAAGTGAATTCGCTTGCTTTCGTTATAGCAAGGAATTACTAGGCTTAAGGTAGGCGTAATAGAACTCATTTTAGGAAATAAAGATTTCTTTCAAAAATACTCAATTTCACTTGAATTTCCATTTGATTCGAACAAGAATAAAATGTATGAATTGTTTATCTTTGAACGTAATGATTCGCACTTTTAAATCGTTGATAATTGGTGTTTGTATTGTTTTAATGCTGGTATTAACCAATGCAGCATTAAAAGGACAAGATTTTGTAAAAACCAATCCATTCGAAACTAACTTTTTTATTGAGAATCACGGTCAGTTTCAAAACATTAACTGTACCAATAATGATTCTATCTATTTTGCATTAGAAAACGGACAGGATGCGTTTTATTTTTTGTCAGACGGCTTCGTAATCAAATTTAGTCATCTAGACGTTTCAACTGAAAAGTTAGAATGGATAGCTGCGTTAAAACGCAAGTTTGCGAAAGGAACTGAATGGGAGGAAGAGCGATTTGAAAAAGCTAGGATAAGCTATACTTGCATTCGGGTTAAATGGTTAAATGTTAATATGGTAGAGCCATTGGGAAGAAAATCAGCGCTTCATTATTTTACATATGGAGATCCTCAATTCAACTCTAAAGGATATGAAGAGATTGTATATCCGCAATTATATAACGGAGCCGATTTGATTTTTGATATTCCAGCTCAAGGTGGCGTTCATTACCAATTCAATTGTTGTAAAGGCTTCGATTGGCATAAAATCAACTGGCAATACAATTCGGGAGCCAAGGTGTATAAACAACGTTCCAATAGTCTTTTGATTGTTTCAGGAAAGGATTCTCTTCTTGAAAATGGATTGCGTGTTACTCAAAATTTTACACTTATTCCTTCTAAATATTTAGTTAACACTAACAGAACTTTGAGTTTTGATATTGCGTTTAATCTGGATAGCACTAAACCATTTATTATAGATCCTTTTGTTACCCAAATCACAACCCTACGAAGTGGTGGTCCAGGAGGGTCTAAAGCTTTAGATGTGGATTACGATTATGTAGGCAACGCCTTTGTGTTTGGAGGAGGTAGTGCGAATTACATGAGTCCGCAGAATCAAAAAATAGCTAAATATGCGCCGAACGGCTTACATAAATGGACTTTCATGGGTAGTGTGCCGAGTGTAAATTGGGAGAGCAAAGGTTCTAATGGATCTCCAGGTAATTTTATTGTAGATAAGGTTACTGGTAAAGCATATTGTGGTCAAGGATTTGAAAATTCCATTGGAACAAGAATTGTTCGGATTGATTCTAATGGCGTTTACAATAATTATGTTTCTACCGCTAATACTAATTTTCGTGAATTATGGGATATGGCTATTGATTGTAGAAATAAGTCTGTGTTTGGAATGGGAGGGTCCACTTATTCGAATCAAAATTGCGGTTCCTTAGATACTTTAGGCAATTTTACCGCTGTTAATTTTACAGGTATTTCTGCTGCTGTTTTCCCGAATGGCTTTTCTCAAGATGTAACATCTTGCGTTTTGGATGATAATAGAAACCTTTTTGCACTAGTCGCTTCTGGCCCAACACTTGCAGTTGATAATCATTTATATCGTTTAAATAGTTTATATAATGGAAACGTATGGAGTACCTCAACAGGTTGGAACTCTTTATCTGAATCAGATAATAAACCCTATGTGGCCGCTTATTCTTCAAATGGGTTTAATGCAATTGATGTAAATGACTCTTATGTTTTTTATTATGATGGTCAAAATCTGGCTGCATATGATAAAAGCTCCGGCGCGTTTGTTAGCGCAGGTGTTAGTATGCCAGGCTATTCCCTAAAAAGACAAGGTGGAATTGCTTCTGATCATTGTAACAGAGTTTATATAGGCGGTAATAATGGAGCTGTGAATGTATTAAGTTTTAATGGTAGTAATTTTCTGAGTTTACCTGATATAACGTTGGCAGGAGTTTTGGGCCGGAAAGTTTATGATGTGAAATTAAATCGCAGCTCACGTCAATTATTTATATGTGGAGATAGCTTTGTCGCTGTTAAACAAATTCCTTATAGTTGCAATATTGGTGGAGTTCAGTTGCAAACGAATATGCAATGTCCTAATCTTGGTATTTGTAATATTTTGAATTACGACTCAACCTCCTCTTACCTCTATATTTGGCGCGATAGTACAACTCATATTACCCTTAAGTTTTTAAAAAATACCCATAAATCTTCAGATACAATTATTGGCGTATTACCCAATCATTTATACGCAGTAACAGTTATTTCAAATATCGCCTGTGGCGGACCTTCAAAAACCATTGCTTTTAGTGGAAGTACTTTTTATGCAAGTCAGAATTTTACTGTCTGTGCTGGGCAAGGTATTGCATTTGGCAGTCATTATTATACGACCAGCGGCACTTTTATTGACACCATTTATCAAGGAAGTTGTGCAACAGTTTGGATCACCAAATTAACTGTAAGGCCGAAATATAACCTTACTCGAACATATGCTATTTGTTCCGGTAATGCAGTTCATATTGGAAATCATTTTTATTATTCTACCGGTAATTATCATGATACTTTGGTAAGTAGATATGGATGCGACTCAATTATTCACTCAAATGTAATTGTTGGTAACTCGTCTTCCTTTACACAGAATTTGACTGGTTGTAGTGGCTCCCCAATTGTGGTAGGTAGTAAAACCTATTATTTGAATGGGACCTTTGTGGATACGCTTTATAATTATATTTTCTGTGACTCTGTCGTTACAACTCATTTAAGTTTTTATCCAAGTTCTTCATTTACTCAACATTTAACAACTTGCTTTAATCATCCTATTAGTGTAGGTCCTTATCAACACGCAAGCCCTGGTATTTATGTTGATCATTTAACCAATCGTTTTGGTTGTGATTCTACGGTAACTACTTACCTTGCTGTTGTTCCTTACAAAGCATTCGGCCAGACATTTACTATTTGCCAAGGGTCGAGTATAACAGTTGGTTCGCATACCTATACTAATCTTGGTTATTATTATGATACCCTTGTGAGTTATTCTGGATGCGATTCAATTGTCACTACAGGTCTTTCCTGGAATCCAACGCAATACACCAATCAAATTCTAACCACATGCAGCAATCACCCACTACAAGTTGGAATGCATATTCATAATACTAGTGGCTTTTATATAGACACTATTACCGCAAGCACAGGATGTGATTCAATTATTTTTTCTTTACTAACTGTTTTAACGTCTCAATCTGTTCAACATAATTTTCATTTTTGTGCGCCTACAACCATTACTGTTGGTACGCATAGCTACATCTCCACTGGTCTTTATAGAGATACTTTCGTGAATAAATTTGGGTGTGATTCTATCATTATAACGAACTTAGTAATTGGTGTGCCAAAGCTTGTTAATCAGTTGAAATATCTCTGTAGCGGACCAATACCTGTCGGAGCACATGTTTATACTTTACCAGGAATATATCACGATACCTTACAGTCCTATCTTCAGTGCGACTCCATTGTCAATACAACAATTATGGGTGGAAGCAATAGCTATTTTACAAACAATATTTCCGTTTGTACAGGCGCTGGAATCACAATTGGTAATCATTATTATTTTCAAACCGGCACCTATTATGATACTCTTATTAATCAATATACCTGTGATTCATTTGTAGTTACGAATCTGACAGTGAAAAACAGAACCTACAAAACGCAAACGCTTAGTGTTTGTTATAATCATCCTTTAGTCGTTGGAGTTCATTCTTATAATACAAGTGGTGTTTTTTATGACACACTAGTTAATTATAAGGGGTGTGACTCAATTGTTACTACTAATTTAACTGTATTACCAATTAGTGTAAAAAATCAAAATATTCCTATTTGTTTTGGGCAGTCGTATCATATAGGAAATCATTATTACAGCCTTGCGGGTATTTATAAGGATACTTTAAAAAATTATGTATTCTGCGATTCTATAGTTACCACAATGATAAATATAAAGCCTCGGAACGTTATTAATAAAAATATTCATTTTTGTTTCGGTAATACCTATGCAGTAGGCTTCCATACGTACACTCAGACCGGTATCTATCATGATACTTTAATTAATAAATTTGGATGTGATTCAATTATTAATTCCAATCTTGTTTTTCATACTACGGTTAATATTTCTCAGTCTCCATCAATTTGTCAAGGTCAATCCTTAAATGTTGGAACAAATAGTTATACAAGCAGTGGTTTCTATTTAGATACTTTATTATCATCGTATGGATGCGACTCTATAGTGCATACAACGCTTCAGGTACTATCTAATAGCAATCATTCTCAATCACTCGAAATTTGCGGTGGGCAAAGTGTTCAAGTTGGTTCTTTTACACATTCAAATTCTGGTACTTTTATTGATCACCTTACGAATTATTTAGGATGTGATTCTGCTGTTACTACTATTCTCAATGTTAAGCCAAGAAGTTTTAAAACAGTATCTTATTCTATATGTGCCGGTGATTTTATCACTGTTGGTGCACATCTTTATTCTGCTGCAGGAACCTATCATGATACCTTCGTGAATTATTTAAACTGCGATTCTATCCTAACTACGATACTTACGGTTAACCCTATTAAAAACACATATCTTGTTCAGTCTATTTGTAAAGGGTTTTCAGTTAATGTTGGGCCTAATAATTATACTAATCCAGGTGTTTATCTGGATACATTTAGTACTTCTTTGTTATGTGACTCCATTGTTCATCTAAATCTAAGTGTCAATGATTCAACTGCTTTTTATCAAAATATTGTTCTCTGTCAAGGGGATAGTGTTCTGGTAAATGGCCATTATTATAAGAATACTGGACTATTTTTAGATACTACTAGCAATTATCACGGATGTGATTCTTTTATTTATACCAATTTGAAGGTTGCACAAAGGTTTTCCATTCAGCAGCAAGTAAGTGTATGTCAAGGGGATTCAATCATTGTTGGGATTCATTCATATTCACAAAGTGGTATTTATATTGATACATTGTATTCTGTTTTAGCTTGTGATTCAGTTGTTAAAACAACTTTAAACGTTTTAAAAGCAGGTGTTGAGTTGTCTGCAGTCCCAGATACTTTATTTTTTGTCGGTGATCAAATTGATTTGATTGCTAATCCGCAAAATGCAAATGATTCCGTATTGCTTTGGAACCCATCTTCGTTATTGAATAATACAGGCAGTTTTACAAATACTATAATACCTTCTAATACATTTTGGGTTGGTGTTGAGACTGTCAATAAAGCTGGATGTAAAGCTTCTGATTCAATTCAATTAATTAAAATTGATATCGAAGTTCCGAATGCATTTACACCTAACGGCGACAATCAAAATGATTTGTTTTTGATACGCGGGTCAGGTATTGATGCTGTTCAATCGTTAGAAATATTTAATCGCTGGGGCGAAAGAGTGTATTCTTCTAATGATCCATTAGTGGGTTGGGATGGAAAGTATCAAGGAGTTCTGCAACAAATGGATACCTACACTTATCAAATTAAAGTGAAGAATAAAAATTCTAAGAAAATTAGAACAGTTCAGGGTAATGTGATGTTAATACTTTAAACCTATTTTATGAAAGCAACGAACGTAGTAGTCGCCGTTACAGGAGCAAGTGGTAGTATTTATGCCAAGGTGTTGTGTGATAAATTGGCGCTTTTGCAAGAATCTGGTCAGGTTGGTAAAGTAGCTTTATTGATGAGTGAAAATGCTCGAATCGTTTGGGAGCATGAACTAGGTAATTTAGAATATACCGTTATTCCTTTCACTTTATATGAGAAGATGGATTTTATGGCCCCATTTGCATCTGGGTCGTCAACCTATAAAGTTATGTTCGTTACGCCTTGTTCTATGGGAACATTAGGTAGAATTGCCAATGGGATTTCTGATGATTTATTAACAAGAGCTGCGGATGTGATGCTTAAAGAACGTCGCAAATTGATCTTGAACGTTCGCGAAACACCTTATCATGCCATACATTTACAACAGATGTTAGTGCTTACGCAAGCCGGAGCAATCATTTGTCCAGCAACCCCTTCTTTCTACTCGAAACCTGTAGACTTCGAAGCATTAGCTGCTACGGTAGTTGATCGAATGCTAAGTTTAGCAGGATTCTCCGTAGATATGTATCGTTGGAATGAAGATTAATTAATCAGAAATCTTTTTACCTCGCATACTTTCTCCGATAGCCCAATCCATCACGCGTTCAGCAAATGGTCTGGTAAATTGATTAAGATCTTCAATCGACTGTTGGATAATATGTCGATCTGTATTGGTTAATTCTTTTCTCAAACTTTCAATCTTAGCTTTCGTTGCTTCAATTTCTGTTTCATTAAGTAATACGTGATGCGTAGCTAAAAATTTCTCCGTTACTTCAATCATTTGTTTTGCCTCCGTAACAGATTCTGTCAAAGCCCTGATATGCATATCTTCCTTTGCATGCTCTAATGATTCCAATAACATTCGCTCGACATCGGAATCACTCAAACCATATTGCGGTTTTACTTCAATACTCGATTCTACACCGCTTCTTAATTCTTTTGCTTTCACCGTCAAGATGCCATCTGCATTAATTAAGAATTGAATCTCCACCTTAGGTAATCCTGCCGGCATCGATGGAATCCCTGCCAGAATGAATTCTGCTAGTTTTCTGTTATCTTTAATTAAATCACGCTCTCCTTGGTAAACAGAAATTTTTAGTTGGGTTTGTCCGTCTTTTGAGGTAGTATAGCTTCTTCCAGCGCGAATTGGAATTTTTGAATTTCTTGGAATAATCACGTCCATCAAACCTCCCATTGTTTCAATCCCCAAACTCAATGGCGTAATATCAAGTAACAAAATGTCCTTCTGATTACCTGCTAAAATATTGGCTTGTACCGCTGCTCCTAAGGCAACAACCTCATCAGGATTTAATTGATCATTGACCGTTTTATTAAAGAATTTGCCAACAGCCTCCTTAATTGCCGGAGTTCGTGTCGATCCACCCACCATTAAAACTTCATCAATTTGACCAATTTGAACATTCGCATCCTTCAATGCTTTCTCACAACAACTGATAGTTTCTGCAATAATTGGCGCAATCAATTGATCAAACTCCGCTCGCGTTAAAGCAACTGTCTTAGTCTGGAAAGTCGCTTCGAAATTATCATTACTGCTCAATAGCTTCTTACACTGTTCTGCTAGCAAACGAATC
The DNA here is from genome assembly GCA_947452995.1 of Chitinophagales bacterium. Lineage (GTDB taxonomy): Bacteria > Bacteroidota > Bacteroidia > Chitinophagales > CAIODY01 > JAHEYX01. Next base: position 132,985 of record CANGEV010000001.1, on the reverse strand, counting down.
GTTTGTTGCGAATGCTGATCATTAATTTCGATTGCATATTTACTTTTCCAATGTTCTGTAATCACCTTATCAATATCATCTCCACCTAAAAAAGTATTTCCATTAGTAGCCAATACTTCAAATACACCTTGCTGAATACTTAAAATAGAAATATCGAAGGTACCACCTCCTAAATCATAGACAGCAATCGTTTTTTCTTCATCCGGAGAAAGTCCGATGCCATATGCCAAACTCGCAGCCGTTGGCTCATTTACAATGCGCAAGACATCTAAGCCTGCAAGCTTTCCCGCATCCTTGGTCGCTTGTCTTTGTGAATCGTTGAAATAAGCAGGTACTGTTATGACTACTTTTGTAATCGATTTACCAAGCTTGATTTCAGCAATATGTTTTAGTTCTTTTAATATAAATGATGATAATTCAATTGGTGTGTAGAATTTTTGATCAATATTAACTTTTACTAAGCTTTCAGTATTGTCATCAATTATGTTGTAGGAGAAAAAGTCCGAATAATGTGAAATGTCATTGTAGGATTTACCCATCAAACGCTTCGCCGAAAAAATGGTTCGACTCGGATTTATTTCTAACATTTTCTTTGCCGCTTCCCCAATTATGATTTCGCCATTTTCGCCAAAATGCACTACCGAAGGAACTAAGTTTTTAGACCCTTCATTTGAAATACATACCGGTGAATTACTGCAATGGTCGATATATGCAACCAAAGAGTTGGTTGTTCCCAAGTCAATCCCAATTATGACCTCATGATCATTTTGATTGTCTATCTTTCCCTTCTGTAAATTGATTCCTATTTTTGCCATTTTAGTTCGCCTCTAAGCTGTGTGCTTGGTTTTTAAGAATATTTTCCATTTTCCATTCTAATTTTCCTGCAAATGCGCTACTTCGCTTATCGCAATTGTCAATCTGACAAATGCCACATGCACTCGGTTTGCAAGGGTCAGGATGAATGAAGAACTCAACACGATTATGGAAGTTTTTGTTCAGTACTTCTGCGATTTTTTCCATTTCATTGTGAGTGCTCGCTAAATCTTTATAGTAAGGCAAGGTAACATGACAATCTACATGCCACGAATCTCCAAACTTTTGTAAACGCATATTATGAATGTCTATCCAATCAATATTTCTATTCTCGTTTAATACCAAAACTATTTGCTCTACCGTTTCAAAATCCATTTTGTCTAATAATCCGTCCATGGCCTCGCGAATTAGTTTATACCCCATATAAATGATATATAAGCTGTAAACAATGGCAATCACAGAATCTATCCAATGTTGGCCAGTAAAGCGAATTAAGATAAAACTTATCATCAAGCCAATATTCGTAACGGCATCACTTAGAAAATGTTTGCCTTCGGCTTGAACAGCGAGGGAATGATGTCTTCTGCCAATACGACTAACATACCATGCTAGGATAAAAAGGATTATTGTTGTGATTGACGTAAAGAGGATACCACTATCTATAGCAGTGACACGATGTCCTTGAACTAAATGTATTGAGGCATGGTAGATAATTAAAATACCCGCTATTAAAATTAATCCACCTTCAAAACCCGCACTGAAATATTCCATTTTGCCATGTCCATACGGATGGTCTTCGTCTTTATGTTTATTGGCATAATTTAAACTGAAAAGAGCAAATGCACTTGCAATGATATTGACGATACTTTCTAATGCATCAGTAAGAATTGCAGTAGAATGCGTTAAGTAATAAGCCCAAAACTTTATTAAAGTTAAAAGGATACTTATGACTAAACTCAGCCATATTGCACCCATTTTTGCCTTGTGAGCAAGCTTTTTGCTTTCATTATTCATAATACAAAGATGCAGATAAAATTTGAATCAGTAATTAAAGTGATGTTAGCCATTTCATGGTATCAATATGATCGGCGTAGTCGTTAACTGCTGGATATTGAGCCATTCCAAATGGCGTTTGATTTTTTCCCACCACTACCTGTATTTCATCTGGATTCATCCCTTCTAAATATAATTCTGCTTTGTCGGTGTAAATAAAGTGAAGCTTACTGATAGGAGCATTTAAACTAGGATTCTCTTCCATTAGTAAACAATCACTTTTCCAATGCTCCTGTTTGTTCAACAATAATAAGGTGTATTGGTAGTCGAAATTATTTTTGTATTTCGAAAAACGCATATAATGGTCGAATTCTTTTGTGCATTCGATAAATGGCATCCAATCGTAATTCTCAGGAACAAGTAATAAGGAAACATTTCTGCAGCCTAATCCATAATAAAGAAATATATCTTGGCAAAGTGATTTTAAGTCTTCCTGGCTTTCGTCTCCGTTTAGTATGGCGACAGAATGTCTGTTTTTTCTAATAATATGTGGGTATTTCCCAAAGTAATGTTCAAAATATCTAGCACTATTATCCGAACCAGTTGCTATATACGCGTCACAATCTTTTAATAAGTGCTCACTAATCGTGATCTGTTCACGCAATACAGGAGAAATCGAATAGAGTTTATCTAAAAGATAGGGGAGTAATATATTGTCTTTAGAACTTAATTTTAAAACAGCACGATGCCCACTCAGTATAACGCAAAGTAAATCGTGAAAACCTGCCAATGGAATATTTCCAGCCATTGTTATCCCAACCTTTAAGGAAGCACTCTCTGCAGATTTTACTTCGTAACTTGAAAGCCATTTCTTTAACTTCTCCTCCGATAGAAAATCCTCCACAATCCTTGTTATCATGAAATAGGTGTGATAGGGCGTAAGCCAGTTGTTTTGATAGTAGGTTCTGCGAAGTACCGACCACAATTCACCTTCATGCCAATCATTAATACCTGGTTCAGGGATTAAATCGGCTGGCGGAATTGGACATTCTTTTAACTTTGCCTTAATTTCGTTTCCCCACAGAACAATTGTGGAAATTTTATGCTCCCAATTCATGTATCTTAGCTTCTAAAGATTATTTTTGTATATCCTTGTACAAGGTTATATCTTTGTGCAAAGAAACATAAACTCTGTTTCATACTTTAACAAAAACAAAACTTAATTATGGCTATCAAAATTACCGAAGATTGCATCAACTGTGGTGCTTGTGAACCTGAATGTCCAAATAACGCTATCTACGAAGGTGGTGTAGAATGGAGTATCTCTGATGGTACAACGGTAAAAGGTGAATTTAAATTGATGGATGGCTCTGTAATTTCTGTAGATGCTAAGAACGAACCAATCGCTTCTGATACCTACTATATTACTCCAGAAAAATGTACAGAATGCCAAGGCTTCCACGATGAGCCGCAGTGTTCTGCTGTTTGTCCAGTTGACTGTTGCGTTCCGAATGAAATGATTCGTGAAGCTGCAGAACAACTTTTGGATAAGAAATCACGTTTACATATCTAATTTAGAAACCCTTACAATAGGTCTGTAATGCTTATTGGCATTACCCCTGTATATGAAAGTAGGAATATTTTTTGGAGGAGCTTCTCGCGAACGCGAAATCTCCTTCGCTGGTGGGCGTACTGTGTATGATAACCTTGATAAGTCTCTTTTTGAGGCTATCCCCATCTTCGTCGACTCTAACAATAGGCTGATTCAATTGAATTGGCCTTTTGTGTATAAAGGAACTATCCGCGACTTCTATCCGCCTGTTCAATTTCTCCCGCAAAGCCCACATCAGTTTCAACATTATGTCGAATCGCTCGATCTTTCTGTTGCTGACTATGATGCGCTCATTGCAGCCGTTGGCAAAGAAATTAAACCGCATGAATTAAGCGGCTTAATCGATTTCGCTTTTCTTGCACTGCATGGCGAATTTGGCGAAGACGGATCCATTCAAGGAATGTTGCAATGGTTGAAAATTCCATATACGGGTTCTGGTATTCTGCCGTCCGCATTCGGAATGAATAAATCGACCCAGAAGAGGTGGATGACCAAATTGGGATTCCATTCTCCTAAATACGCAGTTTTAAAACGCGAAAGTTGGTTGAAACACCTTCGCTACGAAGAAGTATTCCAAACGGTACAACAACAATTAGGATTTCCAATAGTCATTAAACCCTCTAATCAAGGGTCTTCTGTTGGGGCTACTATTCTTACAAATTCTGATTTACATCAGTTCGTCGCAGCTATTGATAAAGCTTTCTTTATTCAAGTAATTGATAAAGCAAAGTGGCAATCTATGAATGAAGAGCAACAAGTAAACTTTGTTCGCGAATTAACGGATATAAGGGTAGGATTAGGTTTGCCGATTCAAGTAAAATCACTACAACATAATTTACCTGTTGAAGTTGAGGTCAAACAAGCTGAAACGCTTCTAGCAACGCTTATTAAGCTTTTTGCAGATGGTGTCGACGCAATCCAATTGGATGCGTACGATGGGGAAAAAGAAGTTTTAATTGAAGGTTTTATCAAAGGACGTGAGTTTTCGTGCATTGTTATTGAAGACGAACACGGTGATGCAATTGCCTTGCCGCCGACTGAAATAGTAAAAGGACAAGAGCTATTCGACTACCGAAGTAAATATATGCCAGGATTAAGCCGTAAGGTTACTCCTATACGACTACCTGATGAACAAATTGAAGAAATCCGAAAGGAATGTCAACGCTTATTTGAAGAAGTACAATTCGACGTCTACGCACGCATAGATGGTTTTATTTCAGAAGATGGTAAGATATTCTTAAACGACCCCAATACCACTTCAGGTATGTTGCCAAGTTCGTTTTTCTTTCATCAATCAGCAGAAATTGGCTTAAATCCAAGCCAGTTTTTAAGCTACATAATATATACTTCTCTTCGCAAACGAATTGGAGTAGGTGCAACTGCAATCCAATATCGTAAGCTATTTACACATCTAGAACTTGCGATAAAAAAGCTTAAATCTAGTACGGTCCAAAAGAAAAGAGTAGGGGTGATCATGGGAGGCTATAGTTCCGAACGGCATATATCCATCGAGTCGGGGCGTAATATTTATGAAAAGTTAGCTTCTTCTGGAAAGTATGATCCTGTACCCATTTTCCTAACGGGGTCATCGGCAAATATGGAAATGTATGTAATGCCTATTTCCGTATTGTTAAAGGATAATGCCGACGATATTAAAGAGAAAATTGATACCTATCATACTCATCCAATTCTTGAAAAAATCAAAGAAGAATGTAAAGGAGTCACTGACTTGTTTGCAGCAGCAGATGTGAAATTTGCACCGCAGCGTGTTTCTTTTCAAGATCTTGCTGAATTGGTAGATGCTGTGTTTATCGCTTTACATGGTCGACCAGGTGAAGATGGAACCTTGCAACAAGAACTTTTAAAATTTAATATACCGTTTAATGGTTCTGGGGTCGCAAGTTCTCAAACCACTATTAATAAGTATGATACTTTACAGTTATTAAAATCAAAAGGCTTCATAGTGACGAAGCAGAAGCTCGTTAGTAAAATGGATTTTAAAAATAATCCAATTGACACTATTGACGCAATTGAATCAGAATTGCCTTATCCTTTCATTGCAAAACCTGTAGATGATGGATGTAGCTCTGCAGTTAAAAAAATAAAAAATGTTGATGAGTTAAAGGCGTACTTGGAGCTTTTATATCGTGAGCAAGAAGATTTAATGGAACAGGAGGCCGCGATTTTACATCTTAAACCAAAAGAAGAATTTCCACAGAAAGATGTAGTGCTTTTAGAAGAATTAATTTCTAAAGGTGACGCTACACAGTTTATGGAAATAACAGGTGGGATGCTAACTCACTTTACTGAAGAAGGAAAAGTGATGTATGAAGTATTTGAACCAAGTGAGGCTTTAGCGGATGGGGAAGTGTTGAGTTTGGAAGAAAAGTTTTTAGCTGGCCAAGGACAGAATATTACGCCTGCACGCTTTGCCAACGATCAGAAACGATATAAGTTAATTGCGAAACAAGTAAAGAAAACATTAGAAGACGCTGCCGTTATTTTAAATGTGGAAGGCTATTGTCGTATCGATGCTTTCGTTCGTATTTATGAGGACGGTCGTGCTGAAACAATAATAATTGAAGTAAATTCTTTGCCAGGAATGACACCTGCTACCTGTATTTATCATCAGGCAGCAATTAACGAATACCAACCTTTTCAATTTATTGATAAGATTTTAGAATACGGGATTAAACGTCAACAAGCGCATGCCTAATATGATTAATGATCAGCAAGTAGTTGAATTTATTCGCTTAGCCTTAGATGAAGATGTACACACAGGCGACTATAGCACCTTGTCATGTATACCTTCAGATGCAGTTGGGCAAGCGGAGTTAAAGGTAAAACAAGAGGGGATCTTAGCAGGTGTGCAAATGGCGAAGTATATCTTTCATTATTTAGAACCTAATTGTCTCTTTGAGCAATACCTGAATGATGGTGCAAAAGTGAAGGTTGGAGATATTGCATTCAGTGTTAAAGCTGGTGTGCATACAATTTTAAAAGCAGAGCGCCTCGCCTTGAATGTAATGCAACGGATGAGTGCCATTGCAACCCTGACTGCTGAATATGTTAAAGCAGTTGAAGGCACACGTGCGGTGATTCTGGATACTCGCAAGACAACACCATTGAATAGGTTTTTAGAAAAATGGGCTGTTAGAATCGGTGGCGGGCAAAATCATCGAATGGGATTGTACGATATGATTATGTTGAAAGATAATCATATTGATTTTGCTGGTGGAATCACTAAGGCAGTCATGGCGACAAAACAATTTTTAGAAGCGCAACATTTAGCGTTGAAAATAGAAGTTGAGACAAGAAATCTAGAAGAAGTACAAGAAGCAATTTCATTAGCGGCTGTTGATCGTATCATGTTGGATAATTTTTCAATAGAAGATATGCGTGCTGCCGTAATTTTAATTGCGGGTAAAGTTGAAGTAGAGGCGAGTGGTGGAGTTAATCTCGACTCTGTTCGAGCAATTGCCGCTTCTGGAGTTGATTTTATTTCTGTCGGAGCATTAACACATGGGGTGAAAAGTATGGATCTGAGCCTTAAAGCGCAGGTTTATTCTTGATTTTTGTTCTAAAGTTTTACTTTAATTTTATGTTCTAATTGTTTGATTTTCAATACTTTAAATAAGTGTTGATTACTTTTTTACCTAAAATTGATGTTAATTTTTTCTAGATTTAGATTTGCGACGTATATTTGCTATTCGAAAGCAACCAATTTTTAAACCAAATGAGCAAAACAAAACAATTCGGATTCATCCTTGGCCTAATTATCTTGGCATTGGCATCGCGTGTTTTAAACGCCTATGTGCCTTTTCTAGGTAATTTTGCCCCTGTTACTGCAATTGCTCTGTTTGGTGCGGTTACATTTGAGAAACGTTGGATGTCTTTGGTTTTACCCATTTCTTTAATGTTCATCTCTGATGTAATTATCGCTCAAATCAACGGGCTTAGTGTTATTCATCATTATACTGCGTTTGTTTATGGTGCCTTTATGTTGGTGAATGTATTTGGTATTTTTGCAAAGAAAAATTTTGGCACAGCTAAAATGTTCGGCATGAGTTTAGCCGCTTCAGTTGTGTTCTTTCTTGTAAGTAACTTCGGTGTTTGGTTTGATGTTCAAAGTGGTTATGCTAGAAGCTTTCAAGGTCTTATAGATTGTTACGTAATGGGATTACCATTCTTCCAATGGACAATTCTTGGCGATTTATTATTTACTACCGTTCTTTTCGGCGCATATAATGTTTTCACACGTACATTAATGCAAGCTGAAAAGCAATAAGATATTTGCTTCGGCAAAAACACTTGGTTTTTTTGGTTAAAGTGTGAATTAAGGTGGAGCAGTTGTATGGTTACTGTCTCCACCTTTTCCTTTTTTAGAAATGCAATACGACGTAATAATAATTCAATCCACGGAGGAACAGCAAGAGCTGTTGATAGCCGTTTTAGCAGAAATGAATGCTGAATCTTTTTGGCAAGAAGATACGCAAGTCACAGTATCGTTCCCTGAATGCCAAACACTCACAGCACAAGAAAAATCCCTAATTGAGCTAGCGATTCGCTCCTATGCTGCTGATGCGACCTTTCAATGGCAAATAGTTCAAAAAGAAAATTGGAACCAACAATGGGAAGATTCCTTTCAACCTTTAGTTGTTGCAGATAAAATCTATATACATGCAGGGTTTCATTCTAAACGAACAAACCTTCCAATTCAAATTGAAGTAACGCCTAAAATGAGCTTCGGAACAGGGCATCATGGTACGACTACAGGTATGATGGAAATGATGTTGGACATGGATTGGTCGGGTAAGTCGGTATTGGATATGGGAACTGGAACGGGTATTCTTGCGATTCTCGCTAAAAAATTAGGCGCTGCAAGTACTATTGCAATAGACAATGACGAATGGGCCGTTGAGAATGCAAAAGAAAATGTACTTAATAATGCATTTAGCGATATTTCAGTTTTTCTTGGAACCACGGTACCGTCAGCGTATAGTCAATTCGATGTCATTTTGTCAAATATCACTTTAAATTATAACCTTGATAATTATCCAATGTATGTTGGATTATGTAAAAAAGAGAGCTATTTATTGTTAAGTGGATTTTATGCTGAGGACGCAGAAAAGTTGATTCAAGTTTACCAACAAGATTTCGAAATAGTTCATTTACATGAGAATAATCGATGGGGTGTGTTAATATGTAAAAAAAACTAAAGGAAAGTCTTACATTTGAGCTCTAAATTTATAAATATGAAAAAAATAATACTCGCTTCTATTTTAATGGGTGCCGCTTTCGCAAGTAAAGCACAAATCACCATTTCAAATTCTTCATTTCCTAAAGTAGGTGATCGCATTATCATGCACAATGATTCGTTAATCAATAGCGCATTGACACCAGGTGCTGCAGGAGCTAATCAAACTTGGAATTTTACTTCTACTATATTAACTGGCTTTCAAGATACAAACACAGCGGTTAGCCTTGCTAATGCTCCTTTGTCTTCTAGCTATCCTGGAGCTACTATCGCAATTAACCAAGGTGGTGGTAATTATGGTTATATGAAAGCAGGGACAACTAATTTAGAATTGTTAGGATATTCTGGCGATTTGATGGGTACGGGTACGCCGATGGCTATTCGTTTAAATCCTGCACAGATTGTTGCAAAAGCAGGTATGACGTTCGGTAGTACCTATACGAATACTTCTGGCTTTGCTTTCACATTGCCTGGTTCTGCTGTTGGTCAGCCAACTTTTGACTCGGTGCGTATAAATTTTGTGCAACGCATTTATAATAATTTCGACGCTTGGGGTACTGTAACTACAGCCACTGGTACATATAACTGTTTGCGTAATAACTCGCTTAATGTAACTACGCAAGTAATAGATGTTAAATTACCATTCATTGGTTGGCAGTTGGGCGTTCAAGTAGACTCTTCTGCTAGCGGTACTTATTTGTTCTTAGATAATACAAGTGCTTTAGAAGTAGTTGGAATTGATGTTGATTCTTTCGGAACTGTAACTGGTGCTCGCTACCGTGAATTAGGTACTGTGAATGGTGTTGCTGCGGTTAATGAAAGTTCTATTAACATGAACGTATTTCCTTCTCCTGCAAATTCAGCTTCTGTTATCTTAACAAGTGGCTTGACAGCTGGTAACTATACCGGTGAAATTTATACCGTAAATGGTCAATTGGTAAATCAATTGTCATTGGTGGCTGCTAATGGAGTAGTTGCTATGAATTTGCATGATAGCAATCTATCGACTGGTACTTACGTTGCTAGTGTACGTAATGCTGCAGGTGAAGTTGTTGTGAGTCGTAAATTTCAATTTGTAAAATAATTTAATGTTATATCAGATCCCGGTTCCATAACGGAGCCGGGATTTTTTAATTTTAATGCTATGCCATCATTTGATATTGTTAGTGAAGTTGAAGCACAATCTTTGGATAATGCCATCAACAACTTAAAAAAAGAGATTTTAAATCGTTATGATTTTCAAGGTTCGAAAACAGAAATCGACTTGAAAATGAAGGATAAAAATTTGCATGTCGTTACAGAAGATGACATGCGTATGCGTCAAATTCAAGACGTATTGATTTCAAAATTAATGAAGCAAGGTATCGATCCGAAATGTCTTGATTTTGGTAAAGAGCATTATGCTTCAGGCAATATGGTAAAAAAAGATATCCTGATAAAACAGGGTTTAGATCGCGATACTGCCAAAAAAATTGTGAAGTATATCAAGGATGCTGGACTAAAAGTTCAGCCACAAATTATGGATGATATCATTCGAGTTAATGGTAAAAAGATTGATGATCTTCAAAGCGTGATAACTGCATGTAAGGGAGAAGACTTTGGTATGCCTTTACAATATGTGAATATGAAAAGCTAATGTTTTAAGCTAATCAAATTATAGGTAGAGGGAGTGAAATGACAAATTCACTCCCTTTGTTTTTTGTGCTTGTCGCAAATATATCACCACCGGATGCTTGTATGATAGTTTTTGCAATTGCGAGTCCTAGGCCTGTTCCAGAGCTTTTTGTAGTGAAATTAGGCTCAAATATTTTACTTAATTTATCTGCTTCAATGCCAGATCCATTATCGATTATTTTTATATTTATACTGCCTTTACTAATTGTTGTAACCACATCAATCCATCCTTCTTTATCTTCAGGAATAGCTTGAATTGCATTGAGTAAGATATTGTTAAATACACTGAGTAATTGCGTTTTGTTGCCAAGTACCGTAACATTTTCCTTTTGATGTCTTTCTTGTATGTTCACACATTGTTCATTTCTACGATAGAGGTTGCAAGAATTATGAATGACTGCAATTATATCAATGCTTTCTAATTGATTCGAGCTGATTTGGGCAAACTGACCAAATTGATTTGCTATTAAAGAAAGGTTGTCAATTTGTTCTATAAGTGTCTGAGCAGTCTTTTGTGTTAATTCTCCTAAATCACCGCGCTGATCATAAATAGCCCTTTGTAAAAATTGAATACTCAATTTCATTGGCGTTAGTGGGTTTTTGATTTCATGCGCAACCTGGCGTGCCATTTCTCTCCAGGCAGTCTCTCTTTCTGACTTTGCTAAAGCATTAGCGGATACTGCCAATTGTTCAAGCATTATATTATATTGTTCTATTAATAAGCCAACTTCATCTTTCTCTTTCCATTCTATTGGCGTATTCGCATTGTTCAAATTAATACCTTTCAAGCGGTTTCCTAAGACTTTTAATGATGAACTAATTCGACTGCTTAGGTAATAGTTAAAGAGTGTTGTCAAGACAAAAAATAGTGCGAAGATTCCTATCAATTTGAAAAGAATTCCTGAGTTATTCTCCTGTTTTTCCCTTTGTCTATTATAGTACGGGATTCCAATAATTACGTTTTTTCCTTCTTTATAGGAAGGTATCATTAGACTTGCATAATAACTTGAAAAGTGTAATCTGCCTATTTGTTCGTCAATGATTCGGTTTACACCTGGGTTTCTTTCTAATTCACGTTTTGCTTCTGGATTAATAATAGGAGCTATGATACCTAATTCATATATGTTTGGCTGTGAGCTACAAATAAGTTTTCCATCTGCTTTGTATAGGCATATATCTGTTTCAAATAGCGAGGATAGCTTTTGAATTTTATCATTCAACTCATTGCTGGAAAGTGTAGACTTTTCTGTAAGCAATGAATTTTGAAGTCCCTTAATAATGTTGTCTGATGTTGCGAGAATATTCTCTTTGGCATTAATTTCCGCCTGCCTATTAAAATAGTAATAACCAAAAATTCCAATGGCAATTAATAAAGTAAGTAGGAGAAGACTATTGGCGAAAAAGATACGATTACCTAAGGAACGACTACTAAGTGGGAAATATTTGTGCGTCATTGGTACTGGGTTTAGCAGTAACAATAGGATTAGCATGCACATGGTATAGAATATTATGAAAAGAAATAAACTATTCATGAGATCCCCCATATGCGATGCTAGGACTATTCCTTTATTTTCTGTACCATTAGGGAAATAGGATAGTGTTTTAAAATTTTCATTCTTATTTTCTGCATCAATAATAGATTTAGGGATAGAGTCGTTGAAGGTAATAGGGAAACTTAAATTACCGTATTGTTGTGTAAGTAGTTTTTTATCATAAATGCCGTAGGACAAGTCCATCGAATTAAGGCTTTCTGTCCATTTTTCATTTTGAAGTAATTCAGGAAAAAGCCTTCTATTTAATCGAACTGGTTGCGTAAATGTTATGTATAGAACATCTGCTTGGTAGTTCTTATCAATGATTGGTATACGTGCTATAAAACCATTAAATGTCTGATTGTTTCTGACTTCATAGACTTTGTCAGTGGTAGGTAATGGAAAACCATTTTTTATCAATGTGTCAAGCGCAATTAATTCATTTGTTTTTAAGGTGCCTAAAATTCCTTTGTAGTCGGGGGTGCTTAATGCGAATTTTATTTGATATCTATTGAAATAACCTTGGAAATAGGATTGAATTAAATAGGGTAATAAACTCGCCTTTTCTCCTTTTCGTTCTAAGATATGATGGAATCGTTCGGAGAGAAGTGCATCTGATTCAATATTTGAGATGATTTCTGGAATTAAAAATTTAAATGTTGGATCAGCCTCCTTTATTAATTGTCGCGCAATGTATTCACGGTGTTTCGTCTCTTTTATGTTTTTTTGATAATTTAATATGCTAAAGAAATAAGCACTAAAAAGACTTAAGTAAAGCACGTAAAAGATCTGAAGCTTATCTTTTTTTAATCTGCCGTATAATTCGCTTGCAACAAGCAAAAGTATGTTTTGAAGTATACAATGGATAAAAAGATTTTGATAAGAAAAATCCTTTTGAATGAGGATTGTCAGAACGCAAAAAATGATAATCCCTAAGTAAACGAACTGATTTTTTCTTCTTTTTTTATCCCAAGCTCCCCGAGGAAAACAACTAATAGGTAGTATAATAAATATAATGACCGCGCTAAATAATAATAGGCAGAGCGTTGCCAATGAGACTTTATCCCACAACGCTATGTTAGGGTTTAAAATGTTAAAGTTCGCATCTGTAAAAACACTTTGTACTAGCCATATGAATAACATTTGTAAGGCTATTATTAATAGCGTATATGGGGTAAATAACGCCGTCTGGGCGCGAATCCAATGACGGAGATGATAGAAAATAAAAAGTATTAAGAAGTTAATGTTTAATAGTAAAGCAAAATAGTGACCAAGGTTAGGTAGCCAGGTTGAGGACGCATATATGGTAGAATTGAAGAAGATGCTAGTAAACCACGTTTTTGGAAATTGAAACAAAAAGAAAAGGTAAGTACTTAGAAATTGAAGTAAGACAAATACAATAAGACCAATCCAATTTCCGTACATTATTTTTATCCTTTTACATAAAGCAAATAGGGGGATTTCGTAGATTAAAATAGATATAATCGTTAATAAAATAATAGCCCAATTTGTACTACTACTTTCACTTTCATGAGTTGATTTATCTTCGTTAATGTCAAAGAATAATTGACCTATTTCTTTGTTGTGTATTTTAAGGATAGTAGATTCAGGATGTGTTGATACTTTACTCGTTTCAGCAATTTCAATACCACTATTGTTTAAGTATTTCAAAAGCCATTTTGTGCTTAAATTTCTATTATTTATCAATGGTTTTTCCTTGATTGGGATAGCGCCGACCAGTGTCTTTGTATGATCCTTTGATGTTCTTTTGAAAGTGTAAAACCAGGAATTACCTTGCTTATAAACCGTGTTTTCTTTTACTTCTACTATATTGGGTATGAAAATGTTGTTATTCCATGCGATTAAACTGTCGTTGTTATATAAGGCGCCATAAAATAAAGTGCTATTATAAGTTAAAGTACTTGAATTTAAATGGAATTGGTTCTCGATCGTATCTAAACGTACTTGGATTTCATTTTCAATATCTTGGCCTATTGTTGAAATCGATTTAGGTGCTTGAAATCGATTGAGAAAAATAAAGCAACAAAGTGCTAAAGGCCAATACCACCATTTTAGGCTTTTCCATATAAGTTGGCTATGCTTCAAATTTCCTATTTATTAACGTATTAATTATAAAGCAATTTAGCATTTTACTTTTGAAATTCTATCTTTACAGGAAATATAAAATATGTCTAGAATCATTTGTTTGACGTTCGCATTTTTAAGTGTTTTTACCTTAAGTTTTTCATCGACTAAAAAATCGTCTAAATTGTTGAAGGTAGCTTTTTACAATTGTGAAAATTATTACGATACGATTAATGATCCAACCATTGACGACGAAGAGTTTTTGCCAAGTGCAAATTCAAACTGGAATTCTAGTCGTTTTGTAGTCAAGAAGCAGCACCTTGCTCAAGTCATGCACGACATTAATCCAGATGTTATTGGACTTTCTGAAATTGAAAATCGATTTGTATTAGATCAATTGGTTGTGGAGCCAGCTATTAAAAAAGAGCAGTACAATGTTGTGCATTATAATAGTCCGGATAAGCGTGGAATTGATGTAGGCTTCTTATATAAAAAGTCGGCAATGAATGTAATCTCTTCAAAGGTTTATGGTATTCGTTTTCCTTTTGACACAATAACACGTACTCGTGATATTTTAGTAGTGGAGGTAAAGTTGAATTATAATAACGCTAAGGCATTTTTTATAGTGAATCATTTTCCGTCTAGAAGAGGAGGGACAGCTGAAAGTGAAATGAAGCGAATTTATGTAGGTCAGCAGTTAAAATCAATTGCAGACTCTTTAGAAAATTTATATCCTACGGCAGCTGTCATTGCCATGGGTGATTTTAATGATGAACCAAGTGATAAATCTATGACTCAGCTTTTAATGAACAATTCAAAAGTTGGTTTTGTAAATCCTTTTTCAGAGATTCAAGCAAAAGGTGAAGGCTCTATTTATTTTAATAATCAATGGGATCTTTTTGATCAGATATTATATTCTCCATCTCTTCAAAGCGAAGCTAATCCGATCGTTTATGTTACAAATAGTGCAGCAATTTTTAAGCCTGCATATGTATTGGAGCCAGAAGGTAAATATAAGGGGGCTCCATTACGTACTTATGTAGGAAAGAAATATTTAGGTGGTTATAGTGATCATATGGCCGTTTTTGCGTCCTTTAATTTAAAAAAGTAAGCTTCATACGTCTGTCCTTTCTTATCTTTGTTTATGCAAATTTTAGATGGTAAATTTTTAGCTGCACAGATAAAAGCAGAAATAAAAAGTGAGGTGGACCTTATTTTGTCTGAAGGCAAACGAGCTCCTCACTTGGTGGCTGTTCTTATAGGTTCTGATCCGGCTAGTCAGACTTATGTAAAGTCGAAAGCTAAACATGCGGAGGCTGTCGGAATACGCTCTAGTGTATATGAATTAGATGCTTCCACCACTCAAGCTCAACTTATTGAATTGATATGGTCCTTAAACCAGGATGATTCTGTTGATGGATATATTGTTCAATTACCTTTGCCTAAACATCTCGATGAATCAAAAATTATTGAGGCAATTGCACCGCACAAAGATGTGGATGGTTTTCATCCTGTTAACTTAGGTTTAATGGTAGCAGGAAATCAAAATGCGTTTATCCCAGCCACACCTTTTGGGATCTTGGAAATTTTTCGACGCTATTCCATTTCCACTACAGGTAAAAAAGTTGCTGTGATTGGAAGAAGTTTAATCGTGGGAACTCCTATAAGCATCCTTATGTCAAGAAATACGGAGCCTGGAAATGCAACAGTTACCTTGTTGCATTCAAAAAGTAATCATGTTAAGGAAGTTTGTTTGGATTCAGATATCATTATTGCCGCCATCGGTAAGAAGGATTTTGTTACTGCAGATATGGTTAAGGAAGGTGCTGTAATAATAGATGTAGGTATTAACAGAGTTGATGGTAAAATTTATGGCGATGTCGATTTTGAAAATGTCGCAGCAAAATGTTCTGCTATTACACCTGTTCCTGGAGGAGTTGGGTTACTAACAATAACTTCCTTACTACAGAACACATTAAAAAGTTACAAATTAAAACAATCATAAATTTTACGTATGAAGGCTACAATACACACCTCTAAAGGTGATTTACAAATTGAATTTTTTGAAAAGGACGCACCTGGCACAGTTGCTAACTTTGTAAAATTGGCTAAGTCAGGGTATTATAATGGCTTAAGTTTTCACAGAGTTATTTCTGATTTCGTAGTACAAGGAGGCTGTCCGGATGGAACTGGTGCCGGAGGACCTGGTTACAGTATTCCTTGTGAATTAGAAGGCGAAAATCAATATCATGATCTCGGTGTATTAAGTATGGCACACAGAGGTCGTAATACAGGCGGGTCTCAATTTTTCATCTGCCTAAACAGACAAAACACCCAGCATCTTGATCGTAATCATACCTGTTTCGGTAAGGTTGTCGAAGGCTTAGAAATTATAGGTACTATTCGTCAAGGAGATACTATTAACAGTATCGAAGTGACAGAATAATTAAACTTTAGCTGTAGTAGTTTTTTCTTTTTTATTGATCCACCAAAATGGTGCGTAAATTAAAAGGAAATGCACTATAGCTGCCACTTCAAAAGAAATAATGTACCAAGGCCATTGGCCGATAATCAAAGGGTTGTCGACTAGTGGCCTTTCACATAAAAACATATAATTGCTGCCGATAAGGTAGTTAGTAATGCCTACCACAAGCATTAATACTTGTGAAAAACCAAACACTACCAACCAAGAATTCTTTCTGGGGCGCATGCCCATTGCAATAGTTGCATATAAGGCAGCAAGAATTATTCCCCCATGTTGTAAGTAGTATTCATAATACATATAGCCTTCTCCGCCTTGAGGCATATCAGGTGTTAATAAGGAATGTGTTGCACCTGCTAAACCCCAATATAAAACGCATTCGTATAGTATTTGATTTCTAGTTAATAAGATATATCCACTCAGAAGTCCTGAAATACCGCATAAATGCAATGGCAATGAATCTTGAAAAGTCCAACGATTTACCCATGCAAGATAGAGGTGTGCGGAAATTGCAACAGCCAACAAGAAAAAACCAATAAAACGGCCTAAGGTATGTTTTTTGGAATGTGTCAAAATATAGCCTGCACCCACAATTATAGCAATCAATAAGAAAGTTGTACCAGAGGCTTTAAACCATTCACTTGAGCCAAATGGAATTAAATACTGAGGAGCTAGAAGGAGGTTCATTTTTTAGGATAGTAAAAGAGGTCTACCAGAAAGCGTTCATCAATAGCACCTAGTTCATTAGCTGCTTCCGGAGATATTTTAATAATACAATGTTGATTTTCTGCAAGATCGGGAATTTTTCCGAGAATTTTAACAAAAATCAGTTGTTGGTTCATAGGGTTTATCACTTTTACAACCCTACCTACTTGAATAGTATTGCTTAACGCATAATAAGATTTTAATGTATTAACATGTGCACTATCTGCAATAAATCCCAAAGCTGGACCGTGTTGCTTTAATTCATCTTCATCGATAGCATCTTTGGGCTTATACATACTTGTATATAGCTTTTGGATTTTAGTATTTTGCGTCTCTGGCTGTAATGTTCTTGTTTTGGAACTATCCTTGCTTATTATTACGCTATCATGCTTTATTGGCTCGATGGTAGGGGTAGGCTGGATGGAGGCTAATGGGGCAGGGTTATTACTTTTTACTTGAGCAGGCGCAGGCGTTATCGGCTGTTTGTTGATGAGAATAAAGCCAATTTTTAAAATAGTATTTGCTTCGATACTTAAGGTTTTTTGACTTATGTGATTCCATTTGCGCAAGGCACTTTCAGGTATTTGAAGGTATTCGGCTAAATCAATTATTTTCCATGTTCCTTTGGTTATATAGTACAATTGCTGAATACTGTCTTTGGCTAGTTCTTCTGGTTTGAAATTGTCCAGTTGTCCGTTTTTATAATCGCTTAATTGATCTATTTTATTAATCCAATTTCTTTTGGTAATAGGAATTTTTAATAATTGCCCTTTTGATAAAGTATCAGCTATAAGTTTATTCGCATTTTTTAAATCAATTTGCGCCACATTATAATGCTTTGCAATGCGATATATGTTTTGACGAGGCTCTACTTGATGATAAAACAAATTAACTCCTTTTTCTTTTTTCAGAATAAGCGAATCATTTACAGCTCCATTTGCTTTAATAGCTAATGTAACACTTAGTAGAAGGAGTATGAATTTATACATAGGATTATAATACAAATGTAGTGAAAAATCATTCTAAAATTTGCTACTTTGCAAGAATGAAAATGGTTTATTTAATCGGTGCTGGTCCGATGGCCGAGGCTTATGCGAAAGTGCTTCTGGCTTTAGGTGTTAATTTCTCCGTGATTGGTCGTGGATCCGACTCTGCCAATCGTTTTACACAAAACACAGGACTTGCTGTTTCTTTAGAATTGCCCATATCATTTTCAGCTGAAGATTATTGTATCGTAGCCGTAGGGGTTGAGTCTTTAGCAGATGTATCTTTTCAATTATTAAGTAGAGGGGCAAAGAAAATATTGCTAGAAAAGCCTGGGGCATTAAACCTAGATGAAATGCTTGTTCTTGATTCGGCATGTTCAAAAGCAAATGCACAGATTTGTATTGCTTACAATCGCCGTTTTTATGCCTCTGTACAAAAAGCGAAGTCGATTATTGAAGGAGATGGAGGCGTTCGATCCTTTCAATTTGAATTTACAGAATGGTCGCATATAATTCGTCCTTTAGTTAAGGCTCCTGGGGTAAAGGAGGCATGGTTGCTTGCAAATTCATCTCACGTCATTGATTTGGCTTTTTATCTTGCCAATTCTTCACCAGCCAAATTCTCTAGCTACGTCGATGGCTATTTAGACTGGCATAAAGGGCCGTCTAAATTTACGGGAGCAGGAATAACTTTTGCGGGCGCAAACTTTGCATATTCAGCCGATTGGGAGGCGCCGGGTCGATGGGGTGTCGAATTATCAACAGCAAAACATCGTCTTATTTTTCGCCCATTAGAACTATTGCAAATTCAAAAAATTGGTTCAGTTCAGGTCGAAAGTGTGGAATTAGAGAATGAACTGGATTTACAATTCAAGCCAGGTTTGTATCAACAAACTAAATCCTTTTTAAACGATGAAAATACAAGCAATTTTTTAACGATTCAAGATCAGATTGAAAAGACCAAGAACCTTTATCTGCCGATATTGCAGGGTATGAATAATTAATATTATCTACTAGCTACTTGTGTAAGCTTTTCCAAGTTTAAAAGCTTTATTTTTTTACCATTCAGCTCAATATTACCTTCCTGTTTGAATTCGGAAAGTAGACGTATTACCGACTCGGTAGCTGTTCCAACAAAGTTGGCTAAATCTTCACGTGACATAGAAACGGAAATGCAGCCATTTTCGTCTTCGCCATATAATTCATGCAACATTAATAAACTATCTGCGACTCTCTCGCGAAGACTATGCTGGGCGATATGCGTTAAGTGTCTTTCCGCCCTTCCTAAATCCATGGTCAATAAACGCAATACTTGCTGATTGAGTTGCGGGTTATTACATAGTAAAGTTAAGAAGTCGTCTTTTGGAACGAAGCAAACATCGCAGGGTTCTAATGCTATAGCGGAGGCGGCATAGGTGTCTTGCGCAATTAAACTACGGTAGCCGAGGGTATCGCCACTTTTACTCAAACGAACAATTTGTTCTTTTCCGTTTGAACCCTTTTTAACCAATTTAATTTTACCCGAACTAATACAATAAAGTCCTGTAGGGACTTCTCCTTCTTTAAAGATATAATCACCTTTTTTAAATTGATGATGTGCTTTAGCATTATTAATTTGCTCAATAGTGAATTGACGCATATCGCAAAAAAGAGATTTGCTTTTAGAAGAGCAGTTGTCACAGCTTGTCGATATCGTCTCTATGTTCACCATTGCAACGCTAAATTACAAAAGTTTAGTTAAAATGCGTAAGAGTCTTGTTTTTCGTTGATAGGGTATTCGAAATTTGTGTAAATTTGTTTTATAAAATAAAAACAATGGCACATACTTTTACAGACGCAAACTTTGAAAGCGTAGTTTTGAAATCAGACAAATTAGCAGTAGTAGATTTTTGGGCAGAATGGTGCGGTCCTTGCCGTATGATTGGTCCTAGCATTGAAGCATTATCTGCTGAATATGAAGGACAGGCAGTTATTGGAAAATTGAACGTGGATGAGAATCCTCAAATTTCTATGCAGTTTGGAATTCGAAATATTCCTGCAGTTCTTTTCTTTAAGAATGGACAAGTCGTAGATAAGCAAATTGGCGCGGCACCTAAAACTACTTTAGAAGCAAAAATTAAAGCTAATCTTTAAGCCTTTATCAAATTAAAACTCCTTACCTCGGTAAGGAGTTTTTTCTTAAACGCAAATTATGAATAAAGTTGTTTCTAATGCAGCGGAAGCTGTGAAGGATATACAAAGTGGTCAAACACTAATGCTTGGAGGCTTTGGGCTGAATGGCATACCTGAAAATTGTATTGCTGCATTACGAGAGTTAGGCGTAAATAATTTGACGTGTATTAGTAATAATGCGGGCGTTGATGATTTCGGACTAGGCATATTATTGCAATCTCGTCAGGTAAAGAAAATGGTTAGTTCCTATGTAGGTGAAAATGCCGAATTCGAACGTCAAATGTTAAGTGGTGAATTAGAGGTCGACCTTGTCCCACAAGGAACTTTGGCTACGCGTATTGAAATGGCAGCAATGGGAATTCCTGCTTTTTTTACGCCGGCAGGTTATGGAACGGAGATTGCAGCAGGAAAGGAGGTAAGAGAATTCAACGGAAAAATGCATTTGATGGAAATGGCTATGCATGCGGATTTCGCCATCGTTAAGGCTTGGAAAGGGGACCGGTTTGGGAATTTAGTTTTCAGACAAGCAACTCGTAATTTTTCTACATCAATGGCTAAAGCAGGTACGATTACTATAGCGGAAGTGGAACATTTAGTAGAACCTGGACAGATAAGCCCAGATGAGGTCGATGTTGCTGGTGTGTATGTACATCGTATTTTTCAAGGTGAGAAATATGAAAAACGAATCGAACGTAGAACAGTACAATTAAAATCTTAATAATGGCTTTAGATAAATATCAGATAGCGCAACGTATTGCGCAAGAGCTCAAAGACGGATATTATGTTAATTTAGGGATTGGCATTCCTACATTAGTTGCTAATTATATTCCAAAGGATATTTTCGTTATGTTTCAAAGTGAGAATGGAATTTTGGGTATGGGTCCTTATCCTACAGAAGATGCAATAGATGCAGATTTAATCAATGCCGGGAAGGAGACTGTTACGGTTGTCCCTGGTGGAGCATTTTTCGATTCTGCAGAGAGCTTTGGAATGATTCGTGCGGGTAAAATTGATCTTACTGTTTTAGGTGCAATGGAAGTAAGTGAACAAGGTGATATTGCTAATTGGAAAATTCCTGGCAAAATGGTTAAAGGGATGGGAGGCGCAATGGATTTAGTTGCTTCCGCGAAGCATATCATAGTGGCTATGATGCATACCAATCCAAAAGGGGAGAGCAAGCTTTTGCCTAAATGTGACCTACCGCTGACAGGTGTTGCTTGCGTAAAGCGTATTGTAACTGATTTAGCTGTATTGGATGTAACGAAGGACGGTTTTGTTTTGTTAGAAAGAGCGCCTGGTGTAAGTGTTGAAGAAATACAAGCAAAGACAGCAGGTAAATTAATTATTCCGGCTCATGTACCGGAAATGACATTTGAATAAACGAAATTAGATTTCTATGAAGCGTATAGCTAAGTTAAACCCTTTGGAGTGGCTTGTCTATGCGCTTTTTACGTTACTTACATGGCCTATTCTATTTCGAGATGGTATGTTTATGGATGCGATACAGTATACAGCTGTCGCAAAGAATTTATCTGAAGGCTTTGGTACTTTCTGGTTTCCCCAGTTAAGTTATTGTAGTATAGGCGGTTTGAAAGCCTTTCATGAACATCCTCCTTTGGTATTTGGCATTGAATCCTTATTTTTTAAACTTTTAGGCCCTGGTATTTTTACAGAACGTTTTTATACAGCATTGGTAGGGCTTATTACACTATTATTAATACGCGCAATTTGGCGAAAAGCTTGTCCTAAAGAATGGCAAGATATGAGCTATTTACCAATGCTACTTTGGATATTAGTTATAGAAGTTTCGTGGAGTTTTCAAAACAATATGCAAGAGAATACTATGGGTGTTTTTGTGTTGTTGAGTGTATATTCCTATTTGTGTTCTAATAAATTTTGGGGTCTATTTTTTGGGGCCTTATTTGTGATGGCAGCTTTTTTATGTAAAGGCTTACCGGGTTTGTTTCCGCTTGCGTTTCCATTTTTATGGGTTGTTCTAAATGAACGTAAATCTATTGCAAAAGGCTTATTAGCAAGTGGTTTTATGATAATATTGTTTGTTTTTTTTATAGGTTTATTACTTTTGCTACCTGAAGCAAAATTAAGTTTAGGAGCTTATTTTTTCGAACGAGTTCTACATCGTATAACGCAAGATCCGGTAGTTACTTCTCGCTTTTATATTTTATGGAAATGGCTTCAGGATTTCTCAATAGTTATAGCTTTCGTTAGCTTGGTTTTAATCTTTAAACGTAAAGAGATTTCAAGTAATAAATTATTGCATGCAGACTTTTGGCTTTGGATAAGTTTTGGATTTTGTGGAGTCGTACCTATGTTGTTAACCCTAGTTCAACGCGGATTTTATATGGTACCTGCGTTTCCTTTTTTTGCTATTGCTTTTGCTATGCTACTGTGTCCTTTACTTATGAAAACGAATTTTTTAAAGTTGTGGTCGCTTCAGATGCAATGGGGACTTGTCTTGTTAATTTTCATAATAAGTGTAGTTGCTTCTTACTTTAACTACGGTAAAATTTGGAGGGAGAGGGATGCAATGTGTTTAGAAAAGGAATTTGGGCCATTGATACCGAAAGGGGAGCTAGTAGGGGCGGATGCAATTTTATGGGATAATTGGACTTTTCAAACGTCACTCATGCGTTATCATGGTATAAGTATTATCAGTAATGATCCATCAAGGAGATATTATTTAGATGCGCCAGGAGGGATGTTGTTACCTACTGATTATGATACACTTTATACGAGTAAAAGTGGGGTGAGATTGTTGCAAAAGAAGTAGAAATAAAAGATTAGACACTTTAATGTTAATGTTTAAAAAAAGGCTTTCAAAGGCCTTTTTAATTCCGTATTTTGAAGAAAATTCTTTTAATGAAGAAGTTGTATTTTTTTATATTTTTCTTGTCAGGGCAATTTGCATTTTTGTCAAATGCTCAGCTTGTTAGAAAATATAGTAATGAGTTTTTAAAGATAGGGGTGGGTGCAGAAGCATTGGCTTTAGGCGGTGCGCAAACAGCAATAGCTACAGGACCTTGGGCGAGTTATTGGAATCCTGCAGGTATTGAGGCGCCTGAATCCAAAGTTCCAATTGCATTAATGCATAGTGAATATTTTGCAGGCTTAGCAAAGTATGATTTCGGTAGTGTGGTAATTCCAATGGAATCTAATTCAATGGGTGAAGTTAATTCTTGGGCAGGTATTTCTTTGATACGATTTGCAGTAGATGATATACCGAATACTTTGCAATTGATAGAACCTGATGGAAGTATTAATTATAATAATGTAAGTAGTTTCTCTGCAGCTGATTATGCTTTTATTGGTTCTTATGCAAAAAATATGAATACTACTTTTCAACGCAAGGGTTATTTGAAGTTAGGAGGAAATGTAAAAGTTATTCGAAGAACGGTAGGTAGTTTTGCGAATGCCTGGGGATTTGGATTCGATTTAGGAGTTAAAATGAAGTACAATCGTTGGCTTTTGGGGGCATGCTTACATGACGCAAGCACTACGTTTAATGTATGGAATTTTACCTTTACTGACTTAGATAAGCAAGCCTTAGCACTCACGGGAAATTTGATTCCTAAAACCTCTACTGAGTTAACCTTACCTCAATTAAATTTTGGTGTAGCGTATCCAATCAGTTTTGCAAATGAATGGAGTTTTAATCCTGTCTTAGATTTGGCAATTACAACTGATGGTCAAAGAAATGTTTTAATAAGTGCCAATCCATTTAGTATTGATCCTCGATTTGGTTTATCTTTTGGCTATAAACAGCGCTTTTATTTAAGAGGTGGGGTAGGTAATATTCAAAAGTTAACAGATGATAATGGGATTATCAATACTTCCATTCAACCTAATATTGGAGTAGGTTTGCATCTGAAAAATTTTTATGTTGATTATGCATTGACAAACGTTGGAAATGTATCGCAGGTGCTTTATTCAAATGTGGTTAGTTTGCAAATTAATATGCCTAAAAAGTAAACAGAATGCGTTTGAGATTATTAGTTTTTTTATTTCTGTTACTCACCTTTAAGGTAGAATCAACCCTTGCGCAACATCTTTTTGGCAATGAATGGATCAGTGATTTTAATACAACGTACTATAAAATTAAAATAACTAAGGACGGGCTTTATAAAATAGATTATCCTGCATTGCAATCGATTGGATTGAACACATCATTAGGGAATCAATTAGTCGTTTATGGAAGAGGCGAAGAAGTTCCACTTTTTGTCTCTACAACGGGAGTACTAACGAATTCGGATTATTTACTTTTTTACGCGAAGCGTAACGACGGTTGGTTTGATAGCCTACTATTTGATAATCCGTCTAAAGATCATTTCAACCCCATGTATAGTATGTTTAGTGATACCGCAGCATATTATATTGCCGCTATTCCCGGTGTTCATAAACGCATTACACTTTTTAATAACAATAATAGTACTCAGTTAGCGGAATCATATTGTTGGTATGAATCGGTTTATGAAGATCATTCTAGTTATTCTGGGGGCTTATCAGTTCCGTTTACTAGTTCTTCAAAAGTAAGTCCAAGTACATTTGATGCGGGTGAGGGTTATTTTGGGTTGTATTTTAATTCTAACTATTCCTATTCTTTAAGTACCCCTGATTTATATTCTGTAAATAGTTTGTTGAATGCAAGTTCTTTAATTTACACTGCTAGTACACGTGTGATGCCGAATAATTTAGGAGTTGACATAAATGGTATTTATCCATTTCCTCAAGGTCAAATTAACTTTAATACTGTACAGGTGAATAAATTTTATAGCAACAATATTCCGATTACAAATCTGAACAATGGAAGTAATACTTTTAATTTTATTGTCAATGCAGGCGGTTCTTATAATGGCGTAAGTATAATCAAATTGCGTTATCCGAGGAATTTTAGTTTTTCAAACTTGAACACTGTTCAATTTGATGTTCCATTAAATGGAAGTCCTTTTGCAAACAAACGGTTGGTTAGCACTGGGTTTGATAATATGAACGCAGATGTTTATTTGTGGGATTTTGACGCGAATATTTTAATTAAGCAAAATTATGTGAGTGGAATGCAAGGCTTTGATATAGAGCTACCTTCCTCCACTTTGAGTAATCGTCGTTTGTTGGTTTGCGCAGCTCCTCAAATTAATAATATTACAATTTTTCAACCCGTTAGATTTATTGACTACTCTAATAATGCTAATCAAGGCAATTTTATTATTATTTCACACAAAGGACTTCGCACAAAGTATCAGGGTAGGGATATGGTTGCTGAATATGCTGCATATCGAAGTGATATTACAGGCGGGTCTTATGATACATTAACTGTTGATGTGGAGCAGTTATATGAGCAATTTGCATATGGAATCAGCAAGCATTCACTAGCCATTCGAAATTTTGCAAATTTCTTAGAAACCTATGGCAGTAAACCTCGTCCATATTATATTTTGTTGATGGGTAAAGGGCAGCTTTATTCCATGGCTCGAAAATATCCAGCGCGGTACAAAATAAATTCAATTCCAACTTTCGGAAGTCCTGGTTCAGATGAGTTATTGACTGCTTGGCAACATGATAAATATAGCCATATTGCTATTAGTAGATTGTCAGTCTATACACCAAGGGAAATTAAGGTTTACCTTGACAAGCTACAATGGTATGAACGTCAACAAAGAGAAAGCTCGGGGACAGGTGAGCAAAATGTTTTAAACAAAGATTGGATGAAACAGGTAATTCATCTATCGGGAGGAAGTGACATTTACCAACAACAACTATTTGACGGTTATTTAAATACGATGTATTCAAATCCATTGGCAGAACCGATGAAGGTAATTATAGAAGATACTGCATTTGGCGCGAATGTGCATATTTTTAAGAAATCAAGTTCCGCTCCTGTACAATTGTCTTCTTCTGCTAAACTTGATTCATTGATAAATAATGGTGTGTCGATTATTAACTTTTTTGGGCATTCAGCTTTTTCTACTTTAGAATTTGCAATAGATAATCCTGGTTCTTATAAAAACTATGGTAAATTTCCTTTTATTATTTCGAATGGATGCTTTACAGGTAATCTATTTGAGGATCCGGCTAATGATCCCAATAAGTTGCGGGGATTAAGTGAAAGATTCGTTGTTCCTGATACTAATGACAACCCTAGTATAGGTGCAATAGCTTATTTGTCTACTAGTGATTTAGGTATTTCGACTGGGTTGAATTATTTTACCAATACTTTGTATCAGGAAATATCACGTAAGCATTATGGTGGTACAATTGGCGAAAGTATTCGTTTAACACGCGATTCATTATTACGCAATCAAAATATTAATTCCCAAGATATCATTATCGCAGCAGAACAAATGTTGTTAAATGGGGATCCTGCAATTAGAATTAATCCCCATATAGATGCTGATTATACGATAGACTCTACCTTAATGCGATTAAATCCAAGAAACATTACGTTTGAACAAGGAGGACAATTTCATTTATTGTTTGATGTTCGTAACATAGGGAGGTTTAAAAAAGATTCCGTTGATATTCTTATCCTTCGTTATTTTCCCAAAGCTGATATGAGCCCTGGCTCGGTTCCTACTTTAATTCAACAAGTTCGAATTGCAACACCAGCATATAATCAGTCGTTTGATATTCCAATTAACACTGAACCTGATCGTGCTCTCGGATTAAATAAGATTACAGTAATTATCGATCCTCAGAATAAGCTTAGTGAGATTGATAAAAATAACAATCAAGCTTCTATACGTTTCTCTGTTTCATCCCTAGATGTATTACCTGTATTCCCTTATCCATACGCGATAGTAGGAGATACCACTAATTTTTATTTAAAAGCTAGCACAGTGGAAGCTAATGCCCCTGCACGTTATTATAGAATTGAATCAGATACAACAGCTTTGTTTAATAGTTCATTACGGCAAAGCAATTATATACGACAAGTAGGTGGTGTGCTACAATGGAAAGGAGGGATTAAAAAGTGGATGGATAGTACCGTTTATTATTGGCGTGTGGCAGTAGATACGCTTTATGGTAATCATCAATTAAATTGGCACATTAGCTCCTTCACTTACATCAAAGGGTCCTCTACCGGATGGGATCAGTCGCATTATTTTGAATTTAAGAATGATGTATTTTCTACAGAGAGCTTAGAGGCGGATAGAGTATTTCACTACGCTAATAACGTACGTACCATAAAGGTGCGTGATTTTGGAAATGGCACCAGTGATCAGGTTGTAGCGTATTTAGATTATCAGAAAATGAATAATGGAGGTTCATGTATTCCATATGGTGTTTATGGTGGCCCGTCTACAACGTATGGGGGATTTAATATTGCGGTTTTAGATTCATTGAATGGGACTCCATTTTTAAGCAACTATCCTAATATTCAACAAGGCGATTACAATTGTTCTGGAAGTCAAACATTAAATGTTTTTCAGTATTTAACAAACGGTTATTTGACTGCTAACACGTGGGGAGCTTCACCTCCTAACAATACCGCAACCTCTGTAACACAGCAGCAATCCTACTTAAGTAACTTTATTAGCAACTATGTACCTGATGGAGCGTACGTTTTGCTCTATAGTATTAATGCGTTTAACCCTTCTGGTTTTGATCCAAGTTTGAGAAGTACGCTACATTCTTTGCTTGGTACCACTGTCTTAGACACCATGACCGCTTCTCGTACCTATGTTTATTTTGGAAGAAAAGGGGGGCACGGCTTTCCTGTTCATGAAGTTCAAGCAGGTATGCCTGGTGGATTAGTGGATACTTCGTTTCAGTTTTATGGTAACTGGTATCAAGGTGCAGTGACCTCTACCTTAATCGGACCAGCTCAAAATTGGTCGAGTTTGCATTGGCGTTATACCACCTATGAAACACCTAATACTGATGAAGATTTGTTGGAGGTTATTGGTGTTGATACTTTTGGCTTGGAAACTGTAGTTTATACCAATACCACTGCAAGCACCGCAGATATTAATCTAGGGTTTATTAGTGCTAGTCAATATCCTCAGTTAAAATTGCGTTTAACAAGTAAAGATACGGTTCATCGTACACCAACACAGCTACAATATTGGCGAGTCAATTATACGCCGTTGCCTGATGTTGCATTGGACAAAAATGGTGGTCAACTAGTTCATAAAGATACTTTACAACGTGGTGATCCGTTTATAATGAAATGGCTAGTGCGTAATGTTAGTGCAGCTAATTTTGATACTTTAAGAGTAAAATATACGCTTATAAAAGCGAATAATCAACAAGATGTTTTTTATCAAGTTTATCGTAAAATGCCTAGTGCAGATACATTGTGGACCTATCTTAAATTGAATACGATGAATTTAGTTGGCTTGAACACCCTACTAATAGAATTAAATTCTAGTAATTATTTAGCGAAGCCTGAGCAACATCATTTTAATAATTTAGCGAAGTTGAATTTTTTAGTGACCAAGGATAATATCAATCCAATTCTTGATGTCACTTTTGATCATCAACGCATTTTAGATGGGGATATAGTAAGTCCACACCCTGAAATTGAAGTTAAATTGAAAGATGAAAATTTGTTTCTAATGTTGGATAGTATCAATGTGTTAAATGCCTGGTTAAAGACACCGAACAGCACTGTTTATGTTCAACAAAATGTGTCCAATTCTGGTTTGATTTTTTATCCTGCACAAAAGGGTTCCAAAACTAATTCAGCTCGCTTGAGGTTAAATCCGAATTTAAATCAAGACGGGGAGTATAAGCTTAAGGTACAAGGAGTCGACCGGAGTGGCAATTTGGCAGGTGATTTGAGTTATGAAATTAGTTTTAATGTTATTACAAATACTAGTATAACCCAAGTGATGAATTATCCGAATCCATTTACTACGAATACTAGATTTGTTTTTACATTGACAGGTAGCGTACTTCCTGATTATTTCAAAATACAGATCTTTAATGTGAGCGGCAAAATGGTACGTGAACTCACGTTGAATGAATTAGGTTTAAATCTACATATAGGAAGAAATATAAGTTCGTATGCATGGGACGGAACTGATCAGTATGGTGATTTATTGGCTAACGGAGTATACTTTTATCGTGTTGTTACTAAAAAAGATGGTTTAAATATGGATATTTTAAGCTCTGGTGCGGATGCCTATTTTAAAAGTGGTTTTGGAAAGATGTATTTAATGCGATAAGAAATTTTGTCTTGTTTTATGTAATTTTGAGAACGAAAAAATATTATGGAAAAGCATTTAAACTTATTAAACGAAAAGATCGAAAAAGCCAAATTAGGCGGTGGGGTTGAACGAATTGCTTCGCAACATAAAAAAGGAAAGCTTACAGCTCGCGAAAGAATAGATTTGTTGATGGATGAAGGTACATTCGAAGAAATTGGAATGATGGTAACGCATCGTTCCACCGACTTCGGAATGGAGAAGGAAATTTTTTTGGGAGATGGTGTCGTTACTGGTTATGGAACCATAAATGGTCGTTTAACCTATGTTTTTTCACAAGACTTCACAGTTTTTGGCGGCTCCTTAAGTGAAACACACGCCGAAAAAATATGTAAGCTGATGGACCTAGCCATGAAGAACGGTGCTCCTGTGATAGGCTTGAATGATAGTGGTGGTGCTCGAATTCAAGAAGGTGTTGTGTCGTTAGGTGGCTATGCCGATATTTTTTATCGTAATACAATAGCATCTGGGGTTATTCCGCAATTATCCGCTATCATGGGGCCTTGCGCCGGAGGAGCTGTTTATTCTCCAGCAATCACCGACTTTATTATGATGGTTGAGAAGTCGAGCTATATGTTTGTGACTGGTCCCAATGTTGTTAAAACTGTAACACATGAAGAGGTTACAAGTGAAGACTTAGGCGGGGCTAATACCCATGCATCCAAAAGTGGCGTTACTCATTTTACCTGTGGCAATGAAGTGGAAGCAATTCAGTTGCTGAAACGTCTTTTGAGTTATATGCCACAGAACTGTGAAGAGAAACCTAAATCTATTCCTTATACTGTAGTTGGAGATGAACGCAGGGATGCCCTAAATAAATTGATACCAGAAAATCCTAACCAACCTTATGATATTCGTGAGGTGATAGAAGGTTTGATTGACGAAGATAGTTTTGCCGAAGTTCATAAAGATTGGGCTGATAATATTGTGGTAGGTTTTGCGCGTTTAGGAGGTAAAAGTATTGGAATTGTTGCGAATCAACCCGCTGTTTTAGCTGGTGTTTTGGATATTAATTCAAGCAGGAAAGGCGCACGCTTTGTTCGTTTTTGTGATTGTTTTAATATTCCATTATTGGTATTAGTAGATGTTCCAGGATTCTTGCCAGGTACTGATCAGGAATGGCATGGTATTATCACTAACGGAGCGAAATTGTTGTATGCTCTCAGTGAAGCAACAGTACCTAAGGTAACTGTCATCACACGTAAAGCATATGGTGGCGCTTATGATGTGATGAATAGCAAACATATTGGTGCAGATATGAACTATGCTTGGCCAACCGCAGAAATTGCTGTGATGGGTGCCAAAGGTGCCGTTGAAATTATTTTCAAAAAGGAAATAGAAAAATCAGAGAACCCGGAACAGGCATTGAAAGAAAAAACGGATTTGTACGCAGAAAAGTTTGCTAATCCTTATGGTGCTGCAGCTAGAGGATTTATTGATGAAGTGATCGAGCCTGCAACTACGCGCTTAAAGTTGATTCGCGCTTATGCTATGTTAGAAAATAAAGTAGTGAATAATCCGCGTAAAAAGCATGGTAATATCCCATTGTAGTTTCACGAATTTTATAAAAAAAGGGATAACAAAAGTTATCCCTTTTTTTATTGACTTGGCTTTTGATTCTTATGCTAACAATTCTTTTAGTTTGGTAATCACAATATCCACCTGTTCCTTCGTGTTGTTTTTAGAAAATGAAAAACGAATTGTGCTTTGATTTGCTTGTCCTTTGTACAAGGCCTGTATCACATGACTTCCTGCTGAAGCTCCACTGCTGCAAGCAGAGCCACCACTTACACAAATACCGGCCATATCTAACGTATAGAGTAGCATTTCACTTTTTTCATTTTTAGGAAAAGCTGTACTTAATACGGTATATAGCGACCATTCACCTTGATTACCATTAAAGCTTATTTCTGGAAAATTTTGCTTCAATTGATCACGCATATATTCTTTTATTGAAACAATATGGGCTTTCTCTTCTTCAAATTTTGCATATGCAATTTCCATTGCTTTTGCGAAGCCCACGATTCCGTAAACATTCTCTGTACCAGCGCGCATATTGCGTTCTTGCCCGCCTCCTGTAATGAAAGGATTGATTTTCACCTTATCACTTATATAAACAATTCCAACACCTTTGGGGCCATGAAATTTATGTCCAGATCCTGTGATAAAATCCACAGGCATTTCTTTTAAATTAAACTTGTAATGCGCAATTGTTTGTACAGTGTCGGAGTGAAAAAGCGCATCATAAGAATGAACTAAAGCGCCTACTTTTTCAATATCTAATAAATTGCCAATTTCATTATTGGCATGCATTAAAGTTACAATGGTCTTTTCACCCTTTAATCCTTTTAATTTGTTTTCTAAGTCGACAAGGTCAATCGAGCCATCTTCTAAAAGTGCAACCCAATGGGCCTTTGCATGACCTAATCGGTCGATATCTTCAACTGTATGTGTAACACAATGATGTTCAATTGGCGAAGAGATGATATGTTTCACACCTAGGTCATAAACCGAGCGACGAATAATCATGTTTGCACTTTCCGTTCCTCCTGAGGTGAAGAAAATTTCACCAGGGTTTGCGCCTATTAGTTGTGCGACGGATTTACGAGCACCTTCCAGAACTGATTTAATTTCTCTTCCATAAGAATAAATAGACGAAGGATTGCCAAAGCCTTCTTTAATTAATGGTATCATTGCTTCGGCAACCAATGGGTCAATATCCGTAGTTGCTGCATTGTCAAAGTAAATTCTAGTATTTGTACTCATGTTGCAAATTTATCAAAATGGCTTCTAATGCCCAAATATGTTTAAATAAAAAGCCCCTCTGAATATTCAGAAGGGCTTTTATTAATTAGCAATAATTTTAGTGCGCTACCGTGAAGCGATGTGTCGACTTCATACCATTCGAAGCACTAATTTGTAAATAGTAAGCACCATTTTTATAATTAGTTACATCTAATGTGTACTGGTTGTTACCAGCACTCACACGTGTTTTGTTGTTATATACTACTTGTCCAAGGCTATTTACAACTTCCAATTGAAGTGCATTACTTTGTGCTGCATTCAATTGAATATTCATTTGACTTGTACTTGGGTTAGGGTATAATGAAACTGAATTTAAGCCAATTTCTTCAATACCACTTAATACTGTTACTGTTACAACGTAGGTAACTGTAGTGTTATCGGCTGCAGTAACCACATAATTTACTGGGTTTGTGAAATCAGTAGCTACACCACTATTTGGAGAAAGAGTTTGACCTAAGAAATTAACTGCAGGACTTAGTGCGGTAACATTTGTTCCTGTAGCCAACGTAATTGCGATCGTTTTCGCACTTTGGTTAATAAAGGCAGGAATTGAGTTGATACTGAAATTAGTGATTTGCTTACTGTAATTAGTTGTAAATCCGCAGATATCACTTAAGTTACGAGGTAATAATTTCCAGTTACCAAAAGAGTAGGTGCAGATGCCATTCACAAAACAAAGGTTTTGTCCAATTGCAACTGAATCTGTATTAAATCCAAACCAAATATCATTTGATTGATCATCGCAACGCAAACCTTTTGCTGCTGAAGAACTTGGATGAACACTAAATTCACCATAATTTTTACCTGCAGAAAAATCTGGGTTTGTGTCTATAACTGCTACGTTAGTAACGCCCAATAGCATTGCTTCATAAGGTTCAGCGATTGGGTGACGGTTAGCAATAAATGAATCAATCGGGAAATTTGTAATCGGAGCCGGCAATGTATTGCCACTCGAAAGAATTGTGAAGCTTGGGTTATTAAGTGTAGTTACATAGAAACTTTCTACAACTTTGGCAGAACTAATACGAATGCGTTCGCCACGGTGTAAATTACTTACATTGCCACCTGCGATAAAAATACCACTATACAAGTTTGTGCCATCTTGAATCGCAACCAAGCCTAAATCGTCGGTTTGAGAACTCGATGTCACTACACCTTCAATACTTAAACCAGTTAATGAGTCGTTTACATAGATAGAAGAACCGCTAGTAAATGTACGTCCTTGTATAGCCGCAATTGAATTAATTCCTTTATCAATAGCTAGGTAATAAGAGTTTGTTGCAACTGCATCCGGATAAAATTTAGAGTGTCCGCCATTATCTACAGCTTCGATATAATATTTAACCCATGTGCTATCAGTAGTTGTTGCAGGAATTACACCAACATAAGTTGATCCAGCGCTCAAAGTAGCATTTACAGCTGTGAAAGTGTTATTGCTTAGACCGAATGCATAATGAACTTTTACAGAAACTACAGAAGAATCATCTGTTGCGTCTGCATAGACATTCACACTTTGTGTTGAGGTTGGGCAGAAAGGATTGATATGAACATTAGAAATAACTGGAGGAGCAAATGTTGGACCTCCCACATCTGATAATAACACAGGTGCCAATGAATAATATTTTTCGCCCGTAGTTGTATTAGTGTTCTGTACAAGAATTCCACGTACATAACTTAATGCTGTACCATTTGGATAACCTGTATATGCATTTGGCGTATAACTAGCTCCACCAGTTGTGCAGAATTGGTCGTAATTAGTATTCGTGAAATTACCGGATAGGTTGTCTTGAATAGAAATAATGTTACCTGCACCATCAGTGATTGACCAGCGATAACGATTAGCAGTTGTTGTGCTAACGTTCGTTACAATTGGATTATTGATTTGAACATACATTCCTTCATATTTTTCACCCGACAAATACTGAATCGTTTGCGACGCAGTTTGCGTATTTAATTTTGATAGTGAATCTACAGTTATAACAATTGGAGAAGGCATTGCCGCTGCTCCTAATGCTACAGAAGGTGTTTTAATTAGTAAAAACTGAGTGTTTCCGCTGAAATTTGAAACAATCCCTTTACACTTAACTAAAGTACCTGGCTGGAAATTATTTACAAAGTTTGTATAGTTATCCAAAGCATGAACTGAATCGCTCGCATTCGTCATTCCAATTGCTGCAGGATCAATAAAAACTTGAATACCACCAAATGCAGTGCTGCTTGGATTTTGCAAGAAACTAGCTACACGTTGAGGATAGCCTGTGCTTCCTGATTGAGCATACAAACACGGTTGAAAGGTACATACACCTTGTATCCAAACAGTGTCACCATTGTGATAGGATAAATCGTTTCCAATAGATAGGTCATTTGAATTGATGTATTGAACTGAGTCAATAGCTGTGATTACTTGGGATTTAGCACCCATAGTAATTGACAAAAGCCCTATAAAGAGAGCTAAGGCAAATTTTTTCATGAAATCCGTTTTTTAGGAGAACAAATATAAACATAAAAGCCCTAAAAATCAAGATTTACCATTATGAAATGCTTACCAATTTAAATGCAGAATATCAAGCTGTACTTTATGGTAATCCTCTAAGCGGCCAATATCTGTCCAATACCCGTTAATAGGGAAGGAATGTACCTTCTCTCCTTTGTCAAGAGCCGTTTGTATAAGGTCTGTAGCATGAAATACCTTTTTTGACGGAATCCATTTTAAAAGGTCCTTACGTATCATGTATATACCTGCATTAACGGGGTAGGCCATTTTGGGTTTTTCCATCAAGCCTTTAACTTTATGGCCTGTTTGCTCTAATACGGCATAGGGAATATCTACATAATGTTCTATTGTTGCAATACAAATGGCAGCTTTAGACTTTAAGGCCATTTGATGAAACGCTTTAAAATCGATATTGGTGAGTAAGTCACCATTCATAACTAAAAGATAGTCCGATTTAATGTTTTTTGCTAGACCTACACTGCCGATTGTGCCTAAAGGTTCCTTTTCTATTAAATAATGAATAGAGCAGCCATAATTTTTACCGTCTTCAAAATAAGATTGAATCTTCTCCTTTTGATAATTCACACTCAAATGAAATTTAGAAACACCGAATTTTTTAAGTCTTGTAATAGTGTGTTCTAAAATTGGTTTTGAACCTACCTTTAACATTGGTTTAGGCATGTCTAAGGTTAGTGGACGAAGACGTTCTCCCTTACCACCAGCCATTATTACGGCTTCGATAGGTAAAACGGCATGTAAATCATTTAAGTCGATTATATGACCTAGTGTTTTATCCTTCAAAAGATAGGGGATAAAACGTATTTTTTTCTTCTTGAATTGTTCAAGCTTTTCTTCGCAATAATTCTTCTCGTCAAAATATTGAAACTGCTTATTCATCGCATTTTCAATACTTTCTTCTAGATTGATACCTGCAAGCATTGCTCGACGGATATCACCTTCAGTGACTACGCCTACAATATTTTTTTTTGCGCCAAATACAAATAAGGTAGTTTGCGCTAAGGCTTCTGGAGCTAATTGATTAAATTTAGCTAAAGCCTCTTTTATGCTGCTTTTATGAGATATAAGCGAATTCAAGTGTTTCATTTAATTTCTATTTAGCAGGATTTCCATATACCATACTATTGTCTGGAATATCTTTCACGACAACAGATCCTGCACCGATAACACAGTTTTTACCGATATGAATTCCTGGTCGTATTACTGTTCTTGCCCCCACCAAAGTTCCTTCTCCAATTTGTACATTCCCACACAACACGGCTCCTGGAGCAATGTGCGAAAAATCTCCAATTACACATTCATGTTCTATTATCGCCCCGGTATTAATAATACAATGATGGCCAATTTGGGCCAAGGGCTGGATTACAGAATTGGCAGAACAAAAGCTTCCAAAACCTATTATTGCGTTGGATGCAACGATACTTGATGGATGAATGACTGAACTGAAGCTGATTTCATGATTATTTAGTTGCAATGCAATTTTTTTACGCAAGCTATTATCACCTATAGATAAATGAAAGGTATTGGCTCGTAATTCTTCAAACAGTAAATTGTTTTGTTCTGAACCTAAGTAAACTAATGAGAATGGGTTTATGTTTTTTTTGTGTTGGTCCATATAACCAACTATATTTTTTTTACACTGAAGAATCGCTTCCGTAACAACGAAAGAATGACCACCCATTCCAATCAAAATAATACCCGATTTCATTATGTTAAAATTACGCTTTTTAGCTAATTTATTCTATCTTAAAAGCTGAAACTTTATTTTTGTATAATGAAATTGTTAGCATCTTTTCTTTTGACTTTTCTTTTCGTAGTAGCATCTATGGCTCAGCCTATAAATCGGCCGGTGAATGGTACGCAGGATGAGCGAGGTAATATCTATAAATTAGAACATGTCAATGTATATTATGGTACTGATGGCGTCATTAAAATGGATGCCACTGTTATTGTAAAAAAAGGAATTATTGTTGCCATTGCTGATAACAAGACAGCTGGAATGTTGAATAATGCAGAATATGCTGCGGCTCAAAGTGTCTATTGCAAAGGACTTTATATGTATCCTTCCTTTATTGATCTATACAGTGATTATGGGGTGGCTAAATTGGCTCGTATTGATAAAAGTGGTGCTGGGGAACAAAATTTGTCGAAGAAAAAAGGAGCATATTATTGGAATCAAGCTGTGCACCCAGAAACAGATGCGTCATTAATTTTTTCGCAAGATAATACTCAAGCCGCATCCAATAGGGCTTTCGGCTTCGGTATTGCCTTAGTACATCAAACAGATGGGATTGCTCGCGGCACCTCTTGTTTAGTTAATTATGCAGATAATGGGGATCAACTTTCTTTGATGAAAACTAATGTGACTAGCTGTTTTTCATTTAGCAAAGGTTCTAGTTCCCAAGATTATCCATCTTCCTTGATGGGGAGTATCGCTCTTTTGCGTCAGTTGTATTATGACGGTCAAACAGGCATTCCTGAAAAGAATTTATCAGTGGAAGCTTATCAACGTTCGAGTAAATTACCGGTTCTATTTCAAAGCGAAGATCCGCTCAATGTCTTACGCGCATTTCAATTATCAAAAGAATTTAATCAGGTTTTTTGGATAAAAACGAATGGCAACGACTTCAAACATTTAAAGGATTATGTGGGTAATAACCTACATTTAATAGTTCCTTTGACCTTCCCTAAAGCAATTATAGCCAATAATCCATTAGATGCGCAGCACGTTTCTTGGTCGGAAATGAAAGCCTGGGAATGCGCACCTTATAACCTTCGATATCTCGCTGATAATAAAATCGATTTTGTTTTAACTGCTGCTGGTTGTAAAAATGCGGATGAATTTTTAAAGAACCTTCGGAAGTCTGTTAAATATGGTTTGGACCCTAAATTAACTCTTGAAGCCTTAACCATAAAACCAGCAAGATGGTTAGGCATTCAAAAAGAATACGGAAGTATTGAAATTGGAAAGCATGCTAATTTTATTTTATGTAATGGTCCGTTATTTGAAGAAAAGACTACAATTATGCAAAATTGGATTGAAGGTAATCCATTCATTTTGAAAGAAAATTATGCACTTGATTTAAGAGGAGATTATACCTTAAAAACTGAATCATTGAATTTTCCTTTTCACCTCATTTGTAAAGGTACTTTAAATGATTATGAATGGAGTTTAGTGAATGCAACAGACCCAAAGAATAAACTTAAAGTTAATGTGGCTGTCAATAGGCAACAGGTAAGAATTAACCTTAATTATCCTAAAAAGTATTACCTAAATGAAGTCTCTCCTAAGGATTCTATAATTGAATTGCAATTAATAGGTGAAATTTCAGCGAGCGGATTAGAAGGCGTTTTCTTAAGTCCGATTGATATGACATTAAAATCATGGACTGCCACACTTGAGCGTAAGGATGATTCAGCACAGGTGAAAAAAAATGTAATGATCCCTGAATTGCCGGAGCTTCGTTTTCCATTTAATCCTTTTGGAAATGTAAAAGCGCCTAAGCCTGTGAATTTCGTTTTTAAAAATGCTACGCTATGTACAAATACAACGCAAGGAAATGTGAAGGCTGATCTATGGATTTGCAATGGTAAAATTTATAAGATTGGAGCGAATTTAAGTTTTCCAGATTCTGTTAAATCAGCGGATTTCGGAGGTATGTATATTTCTCCAGGTATAATAGATGAACATTCTCATATAGCAGCAAGTGGTGACGTAAATGAAGGAACTCAATCTGTTACCAGTGAAGTGCGTTTAGGGGATGTTATTAATAATGATGATATTAATATTTATCGTCAATTATCTGGCGGTGTGACCACCTCTCATATATTACATGGTTCTGCCAATCCAATTGGCGGTCAAACACAACTTATAAAGCTAAGATGGGGGGTTAGTCCAGAGGAAATGAAATTTAGGAACGCACCAGGCTTCATTAAGTTTGCTTTAGGTGAAAATGTCAAGCAAGCGAATTGGGGAGAAAATGCAGTTACACGTTTTCCTCAAACTAGAATGGGCGTTGAGCAAGTTTTGATGGACGCATTCAGTCGCGCCTCTGTTTATAAGCAAAAGAAAGCAAAGGCTGCACCTGGCACCTTTCATACTGATTTAGAGTTAGAAGCCTTGGTTGAAATTATGCAGCACCAAAGATTTATTACATGCCATAGTTATGTGCAAAGTGAAATCAATATGTTAATGCATGTGGCAGATACATTCGGTTTTAAAGTAAATACATTCACGCATATTTTGGAAGGGTATAAAGTGGCTGATAAAATGGCTAAACATGGTGTGAGTGGAGCTTCTACCTTTTCTGATTGGTGGGCTTATAAATTTGAAGTAATGGAAGCTATTCCACAAAATGCTAGTTTGATGAGTCGTTGGAATATCCCTGTCGGTATAAATAGTGATGATGCAGAAATGGGTCGGCGATTAAATCAAGAAGCTGCGAAATCTGTCAAGTATGGTGGCGTGAATGAGTTGGATGCTATGAAAATGTGTACCTTAAATCCTGCTAAAATGTTGCATGTTGATCAGTATGTAGGTGCTTTGGAGGAAGGCAAAGATGCTGATTTCGTTATTTGGACCAATTCGCCTTTAAGTATTTATGCTGTTGCTACAGCAACGTATGTTGATGGAATTTGTTATTATAGCTTGCAAGATGCAAATCAAAAAAGTGAATTTATAAAACGAGATAAGCAACGTTTATGGCAGCTCATGCAAGATGCGAAAACGGCAGGTGAACCAATCACTAACGCAAGCGCGAGTGGTGAATCGATTTATTATTCCTGTGGAGGAGAAGAAGAGACACATTAAATAGATTCGTAGATTCTTACGATACTATCTATACCTTCTTTTGCTTCTATTCCT
This sequence comes from Chitinophagales bacterium, assembly GCA_947452995.1. Classification (GTDB taxonomy): domain Bacteria; phylum Bacteroidota; class Bacteroidia; order Chitinophagales; family CAIODY01; genus JAHEYX01. The sequence goes on along the minus strand of CANGEV010000001.1, from coordinate 93,269 downwards.
TCGACTAAATTATTACTTGTTTGTTTATGCAATGATTTTGCGACAGCCAGGAAAACATGTGAATGGTTGCTACCACTCCCTTGATAATTGCCTTTATATAGATTTGGTTGAATCTGTGAATTTATTAAAGGCGTTTTAACGCCTTTTACATTCCAATATTCAATTTCATTAAGGTAGGCTCCTCCGATTTTAACTGTACCTTTCTCTGCAATGATTGTAACACTTCCTTCGTAGTTTTTGTCGAATAAATTATTATTCCAATTGATGCTTCCAATCACTCCTGACTTGAATTGTACTGCTGCATGACCGCAGTCTTCAATTTGAATTTTGTGAGCCTTTGTAGCTATCATAGTCTTCGCTTTTTCAATGGGGCCGAACCACCAAACTAAAAGATCGATAAAATGACTGGCTTGCGTAAATAAGGCTCCGCCTTCAGTTTTCTTTTTACCTCTCCATTCACTTTGTAGGTAGTATTTTTCATTACGGTTCCACCATACATTACATTGCACATCGTAAATTTTACCCAATTTCCCCTTTTCGATTAATTCCTGGACCTTTACCACAGGTTCATTAAATCTGTTTTGCTTTACAACGAGTAATTTACGCTTGTATTTTTTCGAAGCATTGATCATGGATTTAGCCTCCTCAGAACTTAAGCACATTGGTTTTTCTACAAGTACATGCTTTCCTTTAGATAAGGCTTCAATCGCCATTTCTGCATGTAGATGATGCGGAGTACAAATATGAACTAAATCAATTTTACTAGAAAGTAGTTCTTTGTAATCTTTATAAATCGCAATACGTTTGTCAATATTTCGAAGATTCATTGCATTTGAATCACATACCGCGACAATTTTATATTGCTTTTCTAATTCAGTAAGAATATCGAAATGTCTATTACCAATATGTCCTAGGCCAATTATACCTACTTTTATTTTCATTACTTTAATACGTTTTGTAAACATTCATCTAAAGCTTCCTCCCAAGAGCGAATTTCAATTTCTAATTCTTTTTTGATTTTCAATTTGTCTAAAACAGAGTAAGCTGGTCGAGGTGCTGGGGTAGGGTATTGTGAGGTTTTAATTGGGTTTACGTTCCCTTTATAATCTATAAATTCAGCAATTGCAGAAGCAAAGTCAAACCACGAACAAACGCCTTCATTACTGAAGTTATAAATGGTTGACAGTTTTTTGCCAGCTTCCCACCTATTTATCGCTTTTAGGGCAGTAATGGCTAAGTCTTTGGCATAGGTTGGACTTCCTATTTGATCGTTCACTACATTTATTTCGGGACGCTCATTCATTAACCTTAGCATAGTTTTAACGAAGTTATGTCCAAAAGTACTATAAACCCAAGAGGTTCTGATAATACAAAATTTAGCGTCTTTATATTTAGTGCCTAATTGAATTAAGGCTTTTTCTCCTCCCTGTTTTGATTTCGCATAAACGCCGTTTGGATCTGTTAAATCATTTTCTGTATAAGGTTGTGTAGCCTTTCCATTAAAAACATAGTCGCTCGAAAAATGGATAAACGGAATGTTTTTTTTGAAACAAATCTCAGCGAGTGTTTCCACAGCTGTAATATTGATGGAGTTGCATAATACGCTTTCTTGCTCTGCTAGATCAACTTTTGTATAAGCTGCGGTATTTATGCAGTAATCAAAATCATTTACCTCGCAAAATTGACGTATAGAAGCTATATTGCTCATGTCAAGGAGGCTGCGATCAGTGAATATAAATTCGAAATGAGGGAAAATGTTTTGCAACGACTTTAGTTCGTTGCCTAATTGCCCATTGCTACCAGTTACGAGTATTTTTTTCATGTTTACGAACAAGTTCGAAGATAATAAATCATTTTAGTTTATTGATGTAAGGCAAGATAAATCTGTCCTTAAAATACGTATTTTTGCACCTTAAATATATGGTAATGAAACTCGATTTATTAGCTATTAATGCACATCCTGATGATGCAGAATTATCTTGCAGTGGCCTATTGGTGAAGTCTGTTCATCAAGGTAAATTGGTTGGGATTTGTGATTTAACGCAAGGCGAGTTAGGAACACGTGGTACCGTAGAAACTCGTTATGCAGAATCAGCGTCAGCATCCGAAATCATGGGTACTCAGTATCGCAAAAACCTAAAATTACGTGATGGCTTCTTTAAAATTGATGAAGAAACTACCTTAAAAGTAATCGCAGAAATACGTAAAACAAGACCTACAATCATTCTGACGAATGCTATAGATGACAGACATCCGGATCACGGAAGGGCAGCGCAATTAGTAAAAGAAGCTTGCTTTTTAAGTGGGCTCTCTCAAATTAAAACTGTAGATGCAAATGGCCATCCGCAAGAGGCTTTTCGACCAAAGCATGTGTTTCATTATATTCAAGATCGTTGGTTAACACCAACTTTTGTTATAGATATTACAGATGTGATGGAAACGAAGTTGCAAGCTATTCAAGCTTATGCTACCCAGTTTTATACACCTAATTTTACAGGACCTAAAACCTATATCTCTACACCTTATTTTTTGGAAGGAATCGTGGCTCGAGCTTCTGCACATGGTAAACTAATCAATGTACAATATGGTGAAGCCTATATTTCTGCGAACCCTCCAGGAATAGCAAATGTATTTGATTTACTTTAAGTAAAATTTACTGTTTTAAGGTTCTGAACCGCGTTTTAGTTCGTATCTTTGCGTCCTAATTCTTCTATATGTCAGAACAAAATTCTCAACAGATTATCTTTTCGATGGTAGGTGTGAGTAAAATCATTCCTCCGAATCGTACTATCCTTAAGGATATTTATCTTTCGTTTTTCTATGGTGCAAAAATTGGTATCATCGGTTTAAACGGTTCAGGTAAATCTACTTTGCTTAAATTAATTGCTGGTATTGATACAAATTATCAAGGTTCTATCGAGTTTAAAAGAAACAATTATTCTGTTGGTTATCTTGAACAAGAGCCTTTATTGGATGATGAAAAAACAGTAATTGAAATTATTCGCGAAGGAAAACAAGAGATCTTTAATTTGCTGAAGGAATATGAAGACATTTCGAACAAATTCGCTGATCCAATGAGCGATGATGAAATGGAAAAATTATTGAATCGTCAAGGTAATTTACAAGACCAAATCGAAGCTGCAAATGGTTGGGAAATCGATACTGTCTTGAATCGCGCCATGGATGCACTTCAATGTCCTGATCCTGACGCTCAAATCAAATATTTGTCAGGTGGTGAAAAACGTCGTGTAGCCTTATGCCGATTGTTGTTACAAGAACCAGATGTTTTGTTGTTGGATGAACCTACCAACCACTTGGATGCTGAATCTATTCTATGGTTAGAACAGCATTTACATCAATATAAAGGAACTGTTATATGTATTACCCACGATCGTTATTTCTTGGATAATGTGGCCGGCTGGATTCTTGAACTCGATCGCGGAGAAGGTATTCCATATAAAGGAAACTATACTTCATGGTTAGAACAAAAATCTGTTCGCCTTGCTCAGGAGGAGAAAATGGAATCAAAGCGTCAAAAGACATTGCAACGTGAGTTGGAATGGGTACGAATGGCACCTAAAGCACGTCAAGCTAAGTCCAAAGCGCGTATCTCAAACTATGAAAAAATGGTTGGTGAAGAAACAAAAGAGCGGGAAGATAAACTGGAGTTATACATCCCACCAGGACCACGTTTAGGTACGAAAGTTATTGAGGCGCATGACGTTACAATGGCATTCGGAGATCGTGTTTTATATGAAAATTTAAACTTTACTTTACCTCAAAATGGAATTGTAGGGATTATCGGACCGAATGGTGCGGGTAAAACCACTTTATTCCGTTTGATCATGGATGAATTGAAGCCCGTTAGTGGTAGTTTTGAAGTAGGTGATACAGTTAAGATTGCTTACGTAGATCAGGCGCACTCTGATATGGACAGTGAAAAGACTGTTTTCGAAACGATTTCTGACGGATTAGAATTCATTGAAGTTGGTAAGCATCGTATCAATGCACGTGCTTATGTATCGAAGTTCAACTTCTCAGGTACGGATCAACAAAAGAAAGTAGGTGTTTTGTCAGGTGGTGAGAGAAATCGTCTGCACTTAGCAATGACGATGAAACAAGAAGCGAATGTATTGTTACTGGATGAGCCTACCAATGATATCGACGTTAATACCATGCGTGCTATTGAGGAAGCATTAGAAAACTATGCGGGTTGCGTGGTAGTTATTTCCCACGATCGCTGGTTCTTAGATCGCGTATGTACACATATCTTAGCATTCGAAGGCGAAGGTAGTGTATATTTTTACGAAGGTAGTTTCTCAGACTATGAGGAGAACAAGAAACAACGTCTTGGGGAGCATTCGAATCGTAAATTCAGATATAAAAAGTTGGTTGAGTAATTGTTTGTAGAATTTGTTGAATTATTTGTTCGACAAAGCATATGAAAATATAACTTTTTGCGTTTATTAAAAAGGTAGGAATTAATTCCTACCTTTTTAATTTATATCGAAGTGCATTTTCACTTCTTTACTAAATGCTTTTCAAAATTGCCGAATTTATTAGGCTAAGTATTTATTTCTTTCCTATAATTTCATTCGATGCTTCGGAGGTGATACGTAAAAAGTATTCTTCCAAGGACCTTACAGGAATTACCGCTGAAACAGCTATGTTATTTTGAATTAGAAAATTATTTATCGGAGCTATTTCTTCTTGTGTTAAATCTAAAGTCAGCTTATTCCCTTCAATAAAGAGGTTTCTGTCAACTAATCCACGATCATTCAGTAATTGTTGTGTTTTTTCAATCTGATCGATTTCAAAGGTAACTCTAAGATTATTGGCATTCAACAACTCACTTACCAAGCCATTTTGAATAGCCTTACCTTTGTACATAATCATCATTCGATTGCATGTCATTTCCACTTCATGCAATAAATGTGAAGAATGGAAAATGGTGATCCCTTTATCTTTCGATAGATGTAGAATCAGCTCACGCATTTCCTTGATTCCTTGCGGATCCAGGCCCGTTGTGGGTTCATCTAATATGATCAACTCTGGATTATGAATTAGTGCTTGCGCAAGTCCAAGGCGTTGTTTCATCCCATGCGAAAAGGTTTCAACTTTACTGTTCGCGCGCGTACCTAATCCCACTAAGTCTAATAGTGAATGAATATGTTTTGATGAAGTATCTGCGCCACTGAGTTTACCAAGTAGCTCTAAATTTTTGTATGCGGATAAGTACATGTAAAAGTCGGGCTTCTCTACTATCGCACCGATTTTACGCAAGGAGTCTTCTCTGTTTTGCGAAAATGATTTTCCAAAAAGTTCAATAGTTCCAGACGTAGGAGCAATTAGTCCTAGTAACATTCGAATACTAGTACTTTTCCCGGCACCGTTAGGTCCTAGAAAGCCAAATACGTCACCTTTAAATACTTCTAGATTTAAGCCGTCAACAGCTCGAAAATTCTTGTATTCTTTAACAAGTGAGGTCGTTTTAATAACATGTTCCGACATATCCTAGGTGTCGATACGTGCATACTTAGCATTCGATTCGATAAACTCACGACGAGGAGCCACTTCATCACCCATCAACATAGAGAAGATGCGATCTGCTTCTGCTGCTGAATCTATCGTTACTTGACGTAATGTACGCGTTTCAGGATTCATAGTTGTTTCCCATAATTGCTCCGCATTCATTTCACCAAGACCCTTATATCGTTGAATGGTCACTGAATCTTCTTTACCGTTCGCTAATTTTTCTACTGCTTCACGACGATCAGCATCCGCCCAGGCATAGATTTGATCTTTACCCTTTTTTACCAAGTAAAGAGGTGGTGTTGCAATGTAGATATAACCGTTTTCAATTAACTTCTTCATATAGCGGAAGAAGAAAGTTAAAATAAGTGTTGTAATGTGACTACCATCGACGTCGGCATCGGTCATGATTACAATCTTATGGTAACGTAGTTTTTCTAAATTTAACGCCTTGTTATCTTCTGGTGTTCCGATACTTACACCTAACGCAGTGAAGATATTTTTAATCTCTTCATTGTCATAAATTTTGTGTTCCATCGCTTTTTCTACGTTAAGAATTTTACCTCTTAACGGAAGAATTGCTTGGTAGCGACGATTACGACCTTGTTTGGCAGTTCCACCCGCCGAGTCTCCTTCGACAAGGAATATCTCAGAAACAGCAGGGTCATTATCTTGACAATCTGCAAGTTTTCCTGGTAAGCTAGATCCGATAACGGATTTGCGTTGTACCATTTCACGCGCCTTACGCGCAGCATGACGAGCGGTTGCGGCTATGATGACTTTTTGCACAATCATCTTTGCCTCTTTAGGGTGTTCTTCCAAGTAATTGTTTAACATTTCACCCACACATTGATCTACAACACCTGTAACCTCGTTATTTCCTAATTTTGTTTTTGTTTGACCTTCAAATTGCGGCTCCGGTACTTTAACAGAAATTACAGTAGATAAGCCTTCACGGAAGTCGTCCCCCGTAATTTCTAAATTAACTTTTTCTAGAAGTTTATTCTTGTCTGCATAAGACTTGAAAGAACGTGTTAATGCACGACGCATACCTGCCACGTGTGTACCACCTTCAATTGTGTTGATATTGTTTACATAAGAACAAACGTTCTCGGTATAACTATCATTGTATTGTAAAGCGATTTCTACAGCAATGTTTTCTTTCGTCATTTCCGCACAAATCGGATCTGGAATCAAAGGAATACGGCTGCTATCAATAAATTGTACGAATTCACGCAAGCCACCTTCTGAGTAGAAGACTTCACTTAAATTACTTCCGTCTTCATTTTTTACGCGCTCATCTGTTAACGTGATGCGAATCCCTTTGTTAAGGAAAGACAACTCACGCATACGATTTTGTAATGTTTCAAATTTGTATTCCGAAACAATGAAAATTGAGGTGTCTGGTTGAAACCATACGGTTGTCCCAGTAATATCTGTTTCTCCAATTTCCTTAACAGAATACATTGGTTTACCACATTCGTATTCTTGTTGGAATATTTTACCTTTTGTATGAACCGTAACCTTCAAATGAGTAGAAAGGGCGTTTACGCAACTTACCCCCACACCATGTAAACCACCAGATACTTTATACGTGTCTTTGTCGAATTTACCACCTGCATGTAAAACGGTCATTACAACCTCAAGCGCCGAACGGTTTTCCTTTTTATGTAGATCAGTAGGGATACCACGGCCATCATCCTTTACACTGATTGAATTGCCTTCATGAATGGTAACAACAATATTTTTACAATATCCTGCTAATGCTTCGTCAATAGAGTTATCTACTACTTCGTAAACTAAGTGATGTAATCCTTTAAATCCTACGTCACCAATATACATCGCCGGACGCTTACGTACGGCTTCTAATCCTTCCAAAACTTGGATATTATCCGCGCTATAATTGGAAACTGGTTTTTGTTCTTGCGAATCGCTCATTTTGATAATCTGTTTTTAAAAATAATCAAAGTCAAAGGCCCTTAAATAAAGGGTTTTGTGCTTTTTTATTCTACTCTTAAAAATACTCATAAAACATAAGATTCTTATGCTTTTCGATCGCTAAGTTATTCACACCATTGTGTACAATTATAGCCTATATTTCTCTTGTGAATCAAGTGAATTTAAATAGTTTTCTGCTTTAACAAGGTGGCCTTCTCTCTTTTCGGTTGACATTTTATCTAAGGTGCCTAATAGCATACTTAAACGCGGATTACTGGCAAAGAAACTCCGTTGTTTATCCATGAAATTCCAAAACAACGCATCCCAAATTTCTGTCCATTCACCACTTTGAAAATCACTCATTTTACGAACATAGTTACTACCTGATATATAGGGCTTGGTAGCCATTATGCCGCCATCTGCGAATTGACTCATGCCATAAACATTTGGTACCATCACCCAATCATAAGCATCAATAAAAAGACTCATAAACCAATGATAGACTTCGTCTGGATCGAATTCACACAAAAGCATAAAGTTGCCTAAAAGCATTAATCGTTCTATATGATGACAATACCCTGTTTCTAGAATTTTCTTGATGGTGATATCAATTGGGGGAATTCCTGTATGTCCTTCCCAAAAGCTTTTAGGGATTTTTCTTTTAAATTTCCAATAGTTACAGGTACGTTCTTTTCTTCCTTTAATCAAGTAAATACCGCGAATAAATTCACGCCATCCTATAAGCTGCCTTATAAATCCTTCTAGGGTAGGCAAAGCAGTGTTTGGCGCTTGTTTTAGAATAGCTTCTATTATTTCTTCCGTTGTTAATAGTCCTATGTTTAGCATCGGCGTTAAAACAGAATGATGTAATACAATTTCATTACTCACCATGGCATCTTCGTAAGGACCAAATTCTGAGAATCTGCTTTGGATAAATTGTACAAGCCATTTTCTCGCAGCCGATGTAGAAATCGGATAGGGTAGTCTATTCGTAATTTCACCAGGATTAGTTGGGAAATTCGTTTCTATGTATCTTTTAGCTTCTTCTTTATATCGGATTTCTTCTTCTGAATCACATGCATTCAGTGAAGGAGCAATTTTATTTTTAGGGTATTTTAATCGATTGTCTTTATCGAAGTTCCATTGTCCTCCGGCAGGCGCTACACCATCCATTAATATAGAACGTTTTTTACGTTGTGCGATGTAAAAATCGTTCTGTAGATAGCGTTTTTTAGTGTTGAAATAGTCTCTAATTTCTTTTTCACTATTTATGAAATAGGGACTTTGATGATAGAATGTTTTCTTCTTAAAAACCTGTGAAGTATTTTCAATACGTTGTTGTAGCCAGTCATCATGTGACTCCCAAAAATGTAGGACATCCACAGTTAAATGTTCTATCAATATTCTAATATCACTTTCTGATGAAGTGCAATTGATATATTCAACTATTATTCCATTCGATAAAAGCCATGCTTCATAATTCTTCATGGTTGCCCGATGGAAGGCAAGCTTGGCTTTATGAAATGGGAATTGTTTAAAGAAGAGTGATTCTTCTACCAATGATATTTTATCAAACTCTTTAAGGAAAGATAGCTCATCGAAAAGTTGATGAGGAAATACTATAAGATGCTTCATTATTTGATTGCACTTATCCCTCCATCCATGGGAATTATTTGTCCCGTCATCCAAGCGGATTTATTGCTTAATAAAAAGCTTGCAAGTTGTGCGACATCTTCAGTTTCTCCAATGCGTTTCATTGGATGCTTGGAGTCTTGTATTGCTCGTTTTTCCGGGCTATTAATAAATTGTGCAGTTAATTTGGTTGCAGTTATGGAGGGGGCAATAGCGTTAAAACGAATTGTTGGAGCATATTCGGCAGCCAAGCTTTTTGTAACTCCTTCAATTGCGCCTTTTGAGGAGCCAATAAGTGCGTGAAATGGAAATCCTATTTGCGAGGCTACACTAGAGCAAAACACCACGGAGGCTTGATTACTTTTTTTAAGATGGCTTAATACTTGTTGTACAACGTGTATTGCGCCGAGTGTTTGAAGTTTATAATCTTCCAAAAAATCTTGTAATGAAATTCGGTTGAAAGGTTTCAATGTTACTTTTCCTACGGCATAAAATAACCCATCAAGTTGTTCTGGTAGCTTTTCAATCCAATGGAGTGAATCTAAGTTGGACAGATCTAATGGTAACCAATTGATTAATGGGTATTCACTTACGACTTGTTCGTTTTTAAAATAGGTGCCATATACGTTATGACCTTCATTTTGAAGTTGTAAAGCAGTAGCCAAACCTATTCCACCTGAGGCGCCTATGATAAGTATATTTCCCATCTTTATTAAACAATGAAAACGACAATGTGTTTGCAAGAAGGCAAAAAAAAATCCCGCCGAAGCGGGATTTTTATACATTCAGAAGAATGAATTAAGCGATTTCAACATCAGCACCAGCTTCAGTCAATTTAGCTTTCAAATCTTCAGCGGTAGCTTTATCAACACCTTCTTTAATAGGTTTTGGAGCGCCATCTACTAAGTCTTTAGCTTCTTTCAAACCAAGACCAGTCAAATCTTTAACGATTTTAACTACAGCCAATTTATTAGCACCACCAGACTTCAAGATAACGTCGAATGATGTTTTTTCAGCAGCAGCAACAGCACCACCTCCAGCAACTGCTACAGCAGCAACTGCAGGCTCGATACCGTAATCATTTTTCAAAATTTCAGCTAATTCGTTCACTTCTTTAACAGTGAGATTAACTAGTTGTTCAGCAAAAGCTTTTAAGTCAGCCATTGTTTTAATTAAGTTGTGCCTATTTCTAATGTAACGAAGAAAGTAGACGGGTTTAAAAATTTAGATTTTGTATTGAGTTGCTTGGAAGCCTTATTCTTGTTCCGCTTTCTTTTTAGCAAGCGTCTCAAGCGCACCAGCGATAGCTTTCGAAGGTGACTGCAAGAGTAGGATAACATCTGCAATGAGTTCGTTGCGCGACTTTAAGGCAGCTAATGCAGCCAATTGGTCGTTTCCGATATAAATCTCATTTTCGATGTTCGCCAACTTTAATAAAGGCAATTTACCTGCATCGCCACGAAATTCTTTAATGATTTTCGCAGGAGTAGAACTTTGTTCAGCGAACAAAATTGAAGATTGACCTTTTAAAGCGGTGATTATTTCCGGTGTTGCTTGGTTGTTAGCTTCAAGGGCTTTTTGAATCAAGGAGTTTTTAGCTACTTGCATTTCAACGCCTTTTGCATAACACATTTTGCGGAGTTTGTTGACCTGTTCTACGGTCAAACTTGTTGTATCGGCAATGTAGAAGAAGGTTGCTTCAGCAAATTTTGCTTTCAACTCTTCAATCAATTGCGTTTTTTCTTGTTTATTCATGACCGTTGATTAGTTTACAGATGAAGTAAGTAATTTCGTATCGATTTGTACGGATGGACTCATCGTAGTAGCCATGAAGATGCTCTTAAGGTAAGTACCTTTAGCACTTTGAGGCTTCATTTTGATGATAGTATTGATTAATTCCATCGCGTTTTCTTGTAACTTCTCAGGAGAGAAAGATACACGACCGATTGAAGTGTGGATGATAGCTTGCTTATCTAATTTGAAAGCAATCTTACCTAATTTCACTTCTTTAACAGCTGAAGCTACGTCGGTAGTTACAGTGCCGGTTTTAGGGTTTGGCATTAAGTTACGAGGACCTAATACTTTACCTAATTTACCTAACTTAGGCATTACTGCCGGAGTTGCAATGATAACGTCGATGTCTACCCAACCTTTTTCGATTTTGCTGATAAAATCATCTAAACCTACGTGGTCAGCACCTGCTGCAGTTGCTTCTGCTTCTTTATCAGGTGTACATAATACCAAAACTCGCTTGTCTTTACCTGTTCCGTGAGGAAGGGTAACAACACCGCGAACAGCCTGGTCGGCTTTCTTTGGATCAACTCCCAAGCGAATATGAACGTCTACAGACGCATCAAACTTGGTGGTGTTTAGCTTCTTAATTAACTCAGTTGCTTGCTTAATTGAATAAGCAGCATCCTTGTTAACCAAGTTAGCTACGCTTTTTCTTTTTTTCGTTAATGCCATGGTTAATGTTGTTATTTAAAATTAGAAAGGACGTGTACCTTCTACAGTTACACCCATACTGCGCGCAGTACCGGAAACCATAGTCATTGCTGATTCTACTTTTGAACAGTTAAGATCAGGCATTTTATCTTCTGCGATCGCCTTAACTTGTTCCCAAGTGATTTTACCAACCTTGTTACGGTTAGGCTCTTTAGAACCACCTTGCAATTTTGCAGCTTCCATGATTTGTACTGCTGCTGGAGGAGTTTTGATGATGAAGTCAAATGACTTATCTGTATAAACTGTAATTAATACAGGCAATACTTTCCCCATTTTATCCTGCGTACGTGCATTGAACTGCTTACAGAATTCCATGATATTAATACCCTTAGAACCCAAAGCAGGACCAATAGGAGGTGCAGGGTTAGCCTGTCCGCCTTTGCACTGCAGTTTTACATACGTTGCAATTTCTTTAGCCATTGTTTATTTTTTTAATGCTTATCCCCTAAAAAATACACTTTGTTGTTTTGTGGAAGCCAAAACTTTACACAAGCCCACTTTTCGGGACCGCAAAGATACATTTTTTTAATGAATAATGAAATATTAAGCAAAAAATTCGCTTTTTTATTAATTAGTACTGATTACAGTAGTAATCAATTGAGTTTCACTCTCTAATTCAGCCTGAATTGAATCTATTTGAGAACTGCGAACAAAATAGTAAAGACAAATATGATAAATACCATCCTTTTCCATGATGCGCGCGTCCATGCCTTCCTGACGATAGCCTGTCTTTACTTTTTCAGCTTCTTTCAAATTATTGGTTGTGTGAAAAGAGAGGTAAAAGGATTGTTGGGCATCGTTAATATAGGAAGTGTAATTCGCTGCAATGTTTTTTTGCATTTCTTGCTTTTGCAAGTTAGCGGTTGCAGATTTGGTCGGGGATGGAATTACCGCTTGAGTAGGGATATTCGGAGAATCGTGTAACGCAAGTGATGATTCATAGCTTGACTGACCTTGAAAATTTGAACCTTTACTTGCAATTTTATTTTGCCAAATTAATAAGCCAACTGCTAAACCAACAACCAGAATGGTCGAAGCTGCGATCTTCCAGCTGATTTTCTTATTTGAATCTTGAGATTCAGATTGTACCGTTACTTTTAAAGTTTCATGTATTGGCTTTTCTTGATGTGCAACGAAATCTTTTATTTGCTCCTCTTTTCTATCCTCACGCAAGATAGGTTCCATTGTTAAGGAAGGTAGACCAAACGATTGCGCAGAAAAATTCAACTCACTTACGTGTTCAAATTGAATGCAACCATCTAAATCTAGTCTAAAACGGCCAATTTCCTTCAGATGGACAATCTCACGATTGATTAAACGGGAATTAATCAAGGCAATGGCAGTTTGCATTAAACTACCAGCCTGTTCAAAAGAAATACCTTCGCTAAACGCAATATGAGTTTGTAATAAACCATCATTTTGCTGAATGCTGGCATTGAAAATTAATCGTTTCGAAGGAGGTATGATGCATTTGTCTAGCATCGAAAATGAAGCAGGTATTTCAGTGCCAAGGATAGCACCAAAATTAGGTAGAACCACGCAATCATTGCTGGTCATTAACTGCTGTATGTAGTTCGATAGGTCTTGCATCGGACCTGCTAATATCGATGTTTTTTTTAGATTTGAAAACTTTTTGAAGAAATTTTATCCTTCATACACTATTTAACTTGACATACGCGTTATTTGTAAAGTCAAATTAAACATAAGGCCATTTTATTAGTCTTGTTGCCAATTAACTTGTTTTCATGCAAAGATTTACGCTTTTTTTAGTCCTACAATTATCCTTTTTCTTGTTTCCAACAATAAGTCAAGCCCAAAAAATGACAATCTCGGGCTTCGTTACGGATAGTACTTCCGGGGAAAAATTGTTTGGAGCATTCGTTTATGATAAAACCCATACTGTAGGTACCATTACCAATGAGTTTGGGTTTTATAGTATTAGTTTTGATAAAGACACCGTGCAACTAACGTTTAGTTATGTTGGTTGCCAGCCTGTTAAACGTACATTCATCGGTCGTAAAGCGCAGACAGCCAATATTGAATTAGCCATAATCAATTCTAAAGAGGTGAAAATTGATGCGGAACGTAGTCCTGGAAACCGTATTCAGGAAAAATCTGAAATGTCTACTATTCAGATTCCTGTTGCGCAAATTAAAAAAATCCCTGCTTTGTTTGGTGAAGTAGACGTTTTAAAGGTGATTCAACTTTTACCCGGCGTCGCCAAAGGAACTGAAGGTGCAAGTGGTATATATGTGCGCGGAGGTGGACCAGATCAAAATCTCATTCTTTTAGATGGGGTGCAGGTATATAATGTTAATCACCTCTTTGGTTTTTTCTCAGTATTTAACGGAGACGCGGTTAATAACGTTTCCCTTGTTAAAGGAGGTTTTCCTGCTCGATATGGAGGTCGGCTTTCTTCTGTTATCGATATCAACATGAAGGATGGAAACAATAAAAAGTTAAAAGTTGAAGGTGGGGTAGGTATTATTTCTTCTAGATTAACAGTAGAGGGGCCAATAAAAAATAAGAACACGACCTTTTTAATTTCGGGTCGCCGAACCTATGCGGATTTATTCATGCGTCCCATTTCATACTTATTGTCTCAAAGAGCGGGTTCCTTAGGGTATTATTTCTATGATTTAAATGCAAAAATCAATCATAGATTTTCAGATAAGGATCGACTGTTTTTGAGTAGTTATTTGGGAAAAGATGTCTTTGGATTGAAGGCTACAACGAGTTTTTCAGATATTCAAACAGTATATACCGACAAGTTAAGTTCAACCTTAAATTGGGGTAATATAACAACTGCCTTGCGATGGAATCATATTGTAAATCCAAAGTTGTTTATGAACTTAACAGCCACCTACAGTAGATACAACTTTAATATCGGAGCCGAGAATACATCTACTACGCGCGATCTGACTACAGGGAACACTACGTCGACCGCTTTTGGTATAGGGTATCTTTCAGGAATTTATGACAATGGGCTAAAAATTGACTTTGATTATTTACCAAATGTTGCGCATCACATTCGCTTTGGGACAAATTATATTTATCACACGTTTAAACCAGGAGTAACCGCTTTTAAGCTAAATGTTAGTGGAACATCTATGGATACCACGTTTGGAAGTAGCAATATTTACGCTCATGAAGGTTTTATTTATGTCGAAGATGATTGGAATATAACTAAACGCTTAAAGGTTAATTATGGCTTACATGGATCGGCGTTTAAATTAAAAGACACAACGTATAAGTCATTACAACCTAGAATTTCAGCGCGTTTTTTGATCACGTCTGATTTAAGTTTCAAAATGTCTGCTTCGAAAATGACGCAGTATCTACACTTGTTAACCAATAGCGGTATTGGCTTGCCAACTGATTTCTGGGTTCCGGCAACGAAGAAGGTTGCTCCGCAACAATCTATTCAATATGCTGCTGGTCTTGCCTATACCTTAAAAGAAAATTACGAGATTTCAATTGAAGGATATTACAAAACTATGTCCAATGTAATTGAGTATAAAAATGGTTCCAGCTTTTTATTAGGAGGTCAAGATTGGCAAAGCAAAGTGACAAGCGGTAAAGCTTGGAGCTATGGAGGTGAATTGTTTTTGCAGCGTAAATTCGGAAAAACCACAGGATGGATAGGGTATACTTTATCTTGGGCCTTCAGACAGTTTGATGATAAAAATAATGGTAAGCCCTATTTCTACAAATACGATCGTCGTCATGATATTGGGGTTGTTGTGTCCCATGAGTTTTCTAAAAAAATTGACGTGAGTGCTACTTGGGTATATAGTACAGGGAATGCGTTGACATTAGCTACAGATCGTTATTACGGCATGGTAAATACAAATTATGGACCTCAATCTGCCTATAATATGCTAATTGATAATGCTGCAGGTGTGAACGAATTTAGAATGCCTGCTTATCATCGTCTTGATCTTGGAGCAAATTTTCATAAGTATTACAAGAAATTCGAATTGACTTATAATGTTTCGGTGTATAATGCATATAATAAGTTGAATGCATTCTTTGTTTATAAAACTATTGATGATTTAGGAAAGCCTGTTTTGCGTAAAGTAACCATATTCCCAATTCTCCCTTCATTTACTTTAAATTTTAAATTCTAAGTCATGCGTACGATTTTATACAATTTCTTGCTTCTAATTATTATGATTTGCTTGAATGCATGTACAAAGGATATTGATCTTCCTATTCCTGAAACTACGCCTAAGCTTGTAATGAATGGGCTTATGGAGCCTGACAGCATTTTTATTCTCAATCTTTCTAGTTCTGTTTCCGCCAAGTCGGGAAATTTACCCACTTATGTTAATGATGCAACTGTACAGATTTATGAGAATGGTACGCTGTTAAAAACCTTAAAGTATAGAAAAAATCTCTTTCTAAATCCTTGGTCAACACCTATTGAAGGTAATTATTTAGATTCTAGTTTTACAATTATCCCAGGACACAACTATGAAGTAAAAGCCATTAAGTCCGGATTTGCTGACGTTACTGCAACAATTAATATGCCTTTGCCGTTAATCTGCGATACTATTGCAGTGAAAGAGGTTGTTTTAAGCATTCCTGGTGGTTTTGGAGGAAGTCAGACTAATCCAGGGAAAAGTGTTCAATTTAAAATAACTGATCAAGATCCTTCAACTAAAAATTATTTTTTATTACGCGTTAGACAGTTTGACTCGTCCTTCGCTGGTCGAATTAATACGGGTATTGGAACGAATGATTTGTCTTTGCAAGATTTAAATGGTTTACAAGGGACTACTGAATCTGCAGATGTGCTTTACTTAAATGATGATTTGTTTTCAAACGGGCAATTCCTGGGCGAAATACATTTCGTTGTTTATGATAAAAGTGGCTGGGGAAGTTTTGCTGGGGATATCTACTATTTAGAAGTTCTTGCAATATCAAAAGAATATTATTTATACTTACAATCCGTGGATAGTTACAATAACTCTAACGGAAATCCTTTTGCGGAGCCTGCACAGATTGTATCAAATGTAAATAATGGCTATGGCATGCTTGCTTGTCAAGTTATGAAACGCTTTCGTCTGCCGAAATAATACTTATTTTATTTAATTGTGGATAAATCAAGACGAAGGCTTCGAATTTTCGTGTTAAAATGCTATTTTTGCCGTCCACAAAAAACGATTTATCGAACTTAACATTATGTTACTACAGATTACATCAGCCCAATTGTTAGTTTTAGTTCCTCTTTTCGGCGTTTTAGCCTTGATTTTCACTGCTTTAAAAAGTAGCTGGGTAAGCCGCCAAGATGCCGGCGATGCTCGCATGAAAGAAATCAGCACGTATATTGCTGAGGGTGCTATGGCATTTTTGAAGGCGGAATACAAGATTCTAGGCTATTTCGTGGTGATAGCAGCATTAGCTTTAGGCTTTATGGGGTCTCGTAATGAGAACAGTCATTGGACTATTGCATTAGCTTTTGTACTTGGTGCTGTATTTTCTGCTTTAGCAGGATTTATCGGTATGCGTATTGCTACAAAATCAAATGTTCGCACTGCTCAAGCAGCGCGCACAAGCCTTGCACAAGCATTGAAAGTTTCTTTCACTGGTGGATCCGTTATGGGAATGGGTGTTGCTGGTCTTGCTGTATTAGGATTAGGTGGCTTATTTCTTGTTTTAAAAGCTTATTTTGGTGCTACAGGCGTTTCTTCTGTTGAAATGGAACGTACTATTGAAGTGCTTACAGGATTTTCTTTGGGTGCTGAATCAATCGCATTATTTGCACGCGTAGGTGGTGGTATTTATACCAAAGCTGCTGACGTAGGAGCAGACCTTGTAGGTAAAGTAGAAGCAGGTATTCCTGAAGATGATCCACGTAACCCTGCAACAATTGCAGATAACGTAGGTGATAACGTAGGTGATGTTGCTGGTATGGGTGCCGATTTGTTTGGTTCTTATGTTGCAACTGTTTTGGCCACCATGGTTTTAGGTCGCGAAACAATAACTGTCGGTGTAGATAAATTTGACGGACTAGCTCCGATCTTATTCCCAATGTTGATTGCAGGTATGGGAATTATCTTCTCAATTATCGGAACTTTCTTTGTACGTATCAGCGATGATGGTAAAGGAACAGCAGAAAAGGTTCAAAGAGCTTTAAATATGGGGAACTGGGGTAGTATCGTTTTGACTGCCATTGCCTCTTATTTCATGGTTAAATTCATTTTGCCAGAGCAAATGGAATTACGCGGGACTGCTTTCACTAATATGGGTGTTTTTGGAGCTATTTGCGTAGGACTTGCAGTAGGTACTTTGATGTCTATTATTACGGAATATTATACTGCAATGGGTAAGCGTCCTGTATTAAACATAGTTCGTCAATCATCAACTGGTCACGCTACAAATATCATCGGTGGTTTAGCTATCGGTATGGAATCTACTTTCTTACCAATTATTGTTTTGGCTGGTGGTATCATGGGTGCTTATAAATTTGCTGGTTTATACGGTGTAGCAATCGCTGCTGCAGGTATGATGGCTACTACTGCAATGCAATTAGCAATTGACGCCTTCGGTCCAATTGCCGACAATGCAGGTGGTATCGCCGAAATGTCTGAATTACCAAAAGAAGTGCGTGAGCGTACTGATATCTTGGATGCTGTTGGTAATACAACTGCGGCTACTGGTAAAGGATTTGCAATCGCTTCTGCAGCTTTAACTGCACTTGCCTTGTTTGCTGCGTTTGTTGGAATCGCAAAAATTGACGGTATTGATATTTATAAAGCGGATGTTTTAGCAGGTTTGTTCGTAGGAGGAATGATTCCGTTTATCTTCTCATCATTAGCTATTACTGCAGTTGGTCAAGCTGCTATGGCAATGGTTGAAGAGGTACGTCGCCAGTTCCGTGAAATTCCAGGTATCTTGGAAGGTACAGCTAAACCTGAATATGATAAATGTGTTCAAATTTCTACTGCAGCTTCTATCAGGAAGATGATGTTGCCGGGTGCTGTTGCAATCCTTGCTCCAATTATCGTTGGTTTCATATTCGGACCAGAAGTATTAGGAGGTATGTTAGCTGGTGCAACTGTGAGCGGCGTATTAATTGGGATGTTCCAAAATAATGCAGGTGGAGCTTGGGATAACGCTAAGAAATCATTTGAAAAAGGTGTTGAAATTAATGGGGAGACCTTCTATAAAAAGTCTGAGCCACATAAAGCTTCAGTTACAGGTGATACTGTTGGTGATCCTTTCAAGGACACTTCAGGACCGTCTATGAATATCCTAATCAAATTAATGTCAATTGTTTCTTTGGTAATCGCTCCAACATTGGCAAGTATTCATCATACAACCAATTGTCCTGGCGAAGGAAAGCAAATGGAATGTAAGATGATGATGGAATGTAAGGATAGTGCATCATGTGCTGTAATGATGGAACATTGTCATGAAATGATGATGAAAGGTCATAATGGCGAATGCAAAGGAATGGAAAAGTCTGCATGTTGCTCTGAAGGTAAAGAGGTTGATATGGAAGAAGAGAAATATTGCAAGCCAGGTCGTCTACCTAAAGGGGAGGGTAAAGAAGTGATTGAAATCCGTAAGGTGATCACTAAGGATAAAGGTGGTAAGGTGACTACCCAAATTGATACGTTACGTCGTAACTAATAAACTGACTAAAAAGAAAAAGCTCTTCATTAGAAGAGCTTTTTTTATGCGGTTTCTTATAAAGTAATGAGAAATAAATTATTCCTCAAAATATACGCGTTTAACGCGTTTAGAGATATTGGTTAATATCTCGTAAGGAATTGTTCCTTCCCATTCTGCAAGCTGTTGTATGCTTGGATTTTTACCAAATACAATCACCTCGTCGCCTACCTTTACATTCGGAATCTCACTAATATCGAGCATACACATATCCATGCAAATTGATCCGACTATCGGGACCAATTGACCATGCAATTGCATTCTCCCAATGCCGTTACCTAATCGACGATGTAATCCATCTGCATAGCCTAAACCAATCGTTGCTATTTTACTACCAGTTTTTAAATGTCCTCTGCGACTATATCCAACTGTTTCATTTGGACTGATTTCTTTGATTTGTAAAACGGTTGATTTAAGGGTGCTTACAATTTCAAGTTCGTTTTGAATACGACTAGAGCTATCTGAACCATACAATCCAATGCCGAGTCGAACCATATCATAGGCCGCTTCCGGATGTCGAATGATACCGCCACTATTCAAAATATGTCTAATTACAGGGTAAGGGCAGAATTGCATCAAGTAACTACTCATACTTTCAAAACGTGCTATTTGCTCTTTTGTAAATGAATCGAATTCAGGGGATTCTGACGCAGCAAGATGGGAAAAAATTGAGGCTACCTTTATCTGAGTAGTATGTTGTTGCAAAAGGGCTGTAAGTTGTTCTAATTGATGTACGTCGAATCCTAGGCGATTCATTCCAGTTTCTAATTCGAGATGTATTCGAATTGGTAAATGGATAGATTCTGCATAATACAATTCAATTTGGTGGAGTAATTCTTGTAGTATTTCTATTGAATAAATCTCAGGCTCAAGATTGTTTTTTATGATTGTATCAAAGCTATTTCGTTCGGGACACATCACCATGATAGGCGTTTTGATACCTGCCTGACGAAGTTCTACACCTTCATCTGCATACGCTACTGCTAAATAATCAACCTCATTGTTTTCTAAATGCTTTGCTATTTCATAACTACCAGAGCCATAACTAAAAGCCTTCACCATCGCCATTACTTTGCTTGTCTTAGGCAATTGCTTGCGGTACGTATTTAGATTATGTGTTATTGCATTCAGGTTTACTTCGAGTACCGTTTCATGCGCCTTCTTTTCAAATAAGGCGCTGATACGTTCAAATGCATATACACGCGCTCCCTTTAATAGAATTGCCTCATCTTGGAACGTATCGAATGGATGCGTTGAAAGGAATTGTGCAGTGTCATCATAAAAGAACAATTCTATATCTTCTAATAATTCAAATTGCTTTTGTTGTCTTTTTAACGACTTTCCAATTCCAATAAGCTTCGATAATTTAAAACGTTTAATGATTGATACAACCTCTTCGTATAACTCAAACTCGTTTTTACCACTTTCTAAAATATCACTTAAAATAAGTGTTTTTTTAGGTTTTAATTGTTGTTGTTGCAGAAACTCTATTGCTATAATTAAGGAAGAAATATCACTACTATAACTGTCATTAATCAAGCTACAATTATTGTTTCCTTCCTTCAATTCTAATCGCATACTGACTGCTGAAAGATGCTTGAATTGTTGAATCGTTGACTCATTTGACTTGTTTAATACAATTAAAGCAGCCCAGCAATTTATTGCATTTTCAATGGAAGCCTGGTCTGTAAAAGGGATTTCAATGCATGCGCTTTCACCTTTATAATGGCCTTCAATCTGGGTAAAACCATTATTTCTAAGAACCTTAGAAATCTTTAGGTTTGCCTCTGAAGATTCTTGCATCGACCATGAGAATAACTTAAAACGATTTTCGGAATCATCATTCACGATCTTCGCTTTGAAGTTTAGAATAGCATTATTTAATTCGGCATGGTCATGACAGTAAACTACGAATTCTGCGAATGAAAATAGTTGAAGCTTCTCATTAATCTTCTGACGAATATTCAAGAATCCACTGTCATGTGCCTGACCTATATTCGTGAAAATGCCAACATTTGGCTTAAGAATACGTTCTAACTTATCCATTTCATTCGGCTGCGAAATACCCGCTTCAAAAATGGCTAAATCATTACTTTCACTCATGTTCCAAACACTTAATGGAACACCGATTTGACTATTATAGCTTTTAGGACTTTTAACAATATTAGAGGTTGTATGCAGCAATTGATAGAGCCACTCTTTCACAATTGTCTTACCATTACTTCCTGTTATTCCAACTACAGGATATGAAAAACGCTGACGATGAGATGCAGCTATTTGCTGTAAGGCAGTTATACTATCTTTTACCTGTATGAAGTTGGCGTCTGGAAAAGAAATAAGGTTAGGGGAGTGTTCCACTATAAAATTACGCACCCCTTTTTTATATAACTCTTCGATATATACATGTCCATCATTACGCTTCCCTTTAATGGCTATGAATAAAGTTTCATATGCATTACTAAGTTTTCTGCTATCTAATAAAAGCTTACTAATCCCGCCTGTATGACTTACTTTCAGGAGGGTGCCGCGGGTAATGCTAAAAATTTCGTTAATCGTGTACACCATTCATTTGTTCTTCAAGGTGTACAAATGTACAGCATTTCAAGGGTTGATTGTGCTTTTTCAATATAATTTGGATGAATTATTTATCTTTGCTTCTATGCTTCGAAATCGTGCATCTTTTATTGGTTTTATACTCGCTTTAGTCGTACTAATTACCGCTTGTGATCCTTATCAGAAGGTTTTAAAAAGTAGTGATTTAAATTATAAAATGACCAAAGGAAAAGAATACTATAACAAAGAAGAATATGATAAAGCGATTACTCTTTTTGAAGAAGTTTTAGCCTCATTAAGAGGTACAAAGAACTTCGAAGAACTTTATTATTATTATGCATATGCACAATTCGGTAATCAGAATTATTATATGGCTGCTTACCATTTTAATTATATTTCATCCAATTATCCTAACTTCGAAAAGGCCGCTGAATGTGAGTATATGTCTGCCTATTGTTATTATTTACTTTCTCCAGAATTTGAATTAGATCAAACGGACACCTATAAGGCGATTGATGCCATGCAATTATTTATCAATAATCATCCTGAAAGTGAAAGGGTATCTGAGGCGAATGAAATTATTGATAAGTTACGTGCTAAATTAGAATTGAAATCAGTTCGTGGAGCAGAATTATATTATAATATTGGTGATTATAAAGCCGCAATGGTGGCTCTCAAAAATACACTTAAAGATTTTCCCGACAGTAAAGAGGCTGACTATGTACAGTTTTTAATTGTTAAATCTAATTTTGAGTTGGCAATGCAAAGTATTCCAACTAAAAAAAATGAACGTTTAGAAGAAACAATTGCTAATTATTCAAATTTTATTGATAGATTTGCAAGTTCAAAGTATGCTCCACAAGCACAGAAGATTTATGAAAAATCTAGGGCTGAATTGGAGAAAATTAAAAGCTCAAATAAATCCTGATATATGACTAAAAAGATTGCTCCAGGTACTTCAAATTCAATTGAAGCACGTTCATTAGCTACATTGAAACAGAAAACCGGAAACATCTATGAAGCTGTTGCAGTTTTGGCAAAGCGTTCTAACCAAATCTCATCTTCATTGAAAGAAGAGTTGCATAACAAATTGTCTGAATTTGCGTCTTCGACAGATAACCTAGAAGAGATTCATGAAAATCGTGAGCAAATTGAAATCAGTCGTTATTATGAAAAAATGCCTAGTCCGACTTTAATTGCTACACAAGAGTATTTAGATGGTAAGGTGTATAGCCGTAACCCAACACGCGAACAATAAGATTTATTCTTAAATTATATTGAGCCCTCTTCTGAAAAGAAGGGGGCTTTTTCTTTGTATTTTATTTGATTACTTAAAGTTTTAATGAAGGTATGTTAGGTTAACTTGTTGATCATTAATATTTCAGATAGTTATTAAACATAAAAAAATCCCGCATCTTTCGAAGCGGGATTTTTGTTTATCTGAATTAGCTTATTCAAATTTTAGATCAAGAGCAAGACCTCTCAATTCATGCATCAATACATTGAAGGATTCTGGAATACCCGGTTTAGGGATATTGTCTCCTTTAACGATTGCTTCGTATGTTTTGGCACGGCCAATGATATCATCTGATTTTACAGTCAATAATTCCTGTAAGATATTAGATGCACCATATGCTTCCAATGCCCAAACCTCCATTTCACCAAAACGCTGACCACCAAACTGTGCTTTACCACCTAATGGTTGTTGCGTAATTAAGCTGTATGGTCCGATAGAACGTGCGTGCATCTTATCATCAACCATGTGATTCAATTTCAACATGTAGATAACCCCCACCGTTCCTTTTTGGTGGAAACGTTCTCCTGTTTCACCATCATACAAATAGGTTTGTCCTAAGTGAGGCAATCCAGAAGCTTCGATTTCTGCTTCAATTTCTTCGATGGTAGCACCGTCAAAGATTGGAGTACCGAATTTTTTACCGCTTACTAAGCCTGCCCAACCTAATACAGATTCATAAATCTGACCAAGGTTCATACGGGAAGGTACACCAAGTGGATTCAAAACGATATCTACTGGAGTTCCATCTTCCAAGAAAGGCATATCTTCATCACGAACTATTTTTGCAACAATACCTTTGTTACCGTGACGACCCGCTAACTTATCACCAACACGTAATTTACGTTTCTTAGCTAAGTATACTTTTGCTAATTTAATAACACCTGCAGGTAATTCGTCACCGATAGTGATGTTGAATTTCTCACGTTTGTAACGACCGCTTTCTTCGTTGTGACGGATGCTGAAGTTATGCAACAAACGCTTAACTAAGATATTTGTTTCATCATCATTCGTCCAATTGTTAGAATCAATCTGTTCGTAGTTGATATCAAGGTTTTTAGCTGTAAACTTCGAACCTTTAGCAATCAATTCTTCGTTATATAAGTTCTTAACGCCTTTAGAAGTTTTGTCTTTCAACAATTGCATTAATTTTTCGATTAACACATCTTTCAAAGTACGTAAGTTCTTGTTGTAAACTGTCTCTAATTTCTCTAGAGCAGCCTTTTCTTTAACTTTTGAAGCTTTGTCTTTACGCGCACGAGCGAATAATTTCGTGTCGATAACCGTACCTTCGATAGAAGGAGATACTTTCATTGAAGCATCTTTAACGTCACCGGCTTTATCACCGAAGATTGCACGTAATAACTTTTCTTCCGGAGTTGGATCAGTTTCACCTTTAGGTGTGATTTTACCAACCATGATATCTCCTTCTTTTACTTCAGCACCAACACGAATAATACCATGCTCGTCCAAATCTTTTGTAGCTTCTTCAGCTACGTTAGGAATATCATTTGTTAATTCTTCTTCACCTAATTTTGTGTCACGAACTTCTAACTCATATTCATCAACGTGAATTGATGTGAATAGATCTTCGCGTAAAACACGTTCACTGATTACAATCGCATCCTCGAAATTATAACCTTTCCATGGCATGAAGGCCACTTTCAAGTTAGTTCCCAATGCTAATTCACCATTTTCAGTTGCGTAACCTTCGCACAATACTTGACCTGGAACTACTTTTTCACCTTTCTTAACGATTGGTTTCAAGTTGATACAAGTTGATTGGTTCGTTTTACGGAATTTCAATAGATTATAAATAGTAATATCGTCTGCGAAAGAAATAATACGATCTTCATCCGTACGTTCGTAGCGAACATGTATTTCATTAGCATCTACGTATTCAACTACTCCCTTACCTTCAGCATTAATCAACATACGAGAGTCAATTGCAACTTTAGCTTCAAGACCAGTACCTACGATAGGAGCTTGAGGACGCATTAACGGAACTGCTTGACGTTGCATGTTTGATCCCATCAAGGCACGGTTCGCATCATCATGTTCTAGGAATGGAATCAATGAAGCGGATACACCAACAATTTGGTTAGGTGCAACGTCCATGTATTCAATTTCCTCTGGAGCCAATACTGGGAATTCCCCATGTTGACGACACTTAACACGATTTTCTAAGAATGATCCTTTATCGTCTACTTCTACGTTACTTTGTGCGATGATTTTATTATCCTCGTCATCAGCGCTCAAGAACTCAACTGCACGATCGTTTAAATTTACTTTACTACTATCAACTTTACGATAAGGAGTTTCGATAAATCCTTTCTCGTTAATTTTAGCATGTACACACAAAGTAGAGATCAAACCGATGTTTGGTCCTTCTGGTGTTTCGATTGTACAAAGACGACCATAGTGCGAGTAGTGTACGTCACGAACCTCGAAACCTGCACGTTCACGACTCAAACCGCCGGGCCCTAGAGCTGAAATACGACGTTTGTGCGTAATTTCAGATAATGGATTTGTTTGGTCAAGGAACTGAGATAACTGAGACGTTCCGAAGAATGAGTTGATAACAGAACTCAATGTACGAGCGTTGATCAAGTCAACAGGCGTGAATACCTCGTTATCACGAACGTTCATACGTTCACGAATTGTACGAGCCATACGTGCCAAACCTACACCGAATTGAGAATACAACTGTTCACCTACAGTACGAACACGACGGTTTGACAAGTGATCGATATCATCAATCTCTGCTTTACCATTCGATAATTGTACCAAATATTTAACGATTAGGATGATATCGTTTTTAGACAATACGCGACTGTCGTTCTTCGCATCCAACCCTAATTTTTGATTGATCTTATAACGACCAACATCACCTAAATCATAACGTTTATCAGAGAAGAATAATTTTTCTATGATACCACGTGCAGTTTCGTCATCCGGCGCATCAGCACCACGTAATTGACGATAGATATGTTGAACCGCTTCTAATTCTGTATTAGAAGTATCCTTTTGTAAGGTATTATAGATGATAGAATAGTCGTTCGTCATTTCATCTTTTTGTAAGATGATTGATTTAACGCCAGTTTCTAAAATTGTATCGATTGCATTTTCTGTTAACACAGTATCACGCTCAAGGATAACTTCTGTACGTTCTACAGAAACAACCTCTCCGGTATCTTCATCCACGAAATCTTCAAACCAACTACGTAATACACTAGCAGCCAAACGACGACCAGCAGCATCCTTTAAGTTTTGCTTCGTTGCTTTGATTTCTTCAGCTAATCCGAACAATTCCAAGATTTGTTTATCAGACTCGTAGCCCATTGCACGTAAAAGGGTTGTTACAGGGAACTTCTTTTTACGATCGATATAAGCAGACATCACGTTGTTGATGTCGGTAGCAAATTCCATCCACGCTCCTTTAAAAGGAATAATACGTGCTGAATAAATTTTTGTACCGTTCGGGTGTACTGACTGACCGAAGAACACACCAGGTGAACGATGTAATTGAGATACAACTACACGTTCTGCACCGTTGATGATAAAGGTTCCTTTCGGCGTCAAGTAAGGGATATTTCCCAAGAAAACGTCTTGAACAATCGTTTGGAAATCGATGTGTTCAGGATCGTTACAACTCAAACGAAGCTTAGCTTTCAAAGGTACGCTATACGTCAAACCGCGTTCAACGCATTCGTCCATGGAGTAACGTGGCGGATCCACGAAATAATCCAAGAATTCTAAATTGAAAATGTTGCGGGCGTCAGTAATAGGGAAATTCTCCATAAACACCTTGTACAAACCTTCGTCACGACGGTTTTCTGATGTGGTGTCTAATTGGAAGAAGTCCTTAAACGACTGCAATTGGATTGCTAATAAATCCGGATAGGGTAAGGCTTTAATCTTACCAAAACTCAAACGCTCTTTGGATTTTTTTGTCGACATAATTAGGTTACGATCGTTAATTAATACGGGATCCTTGCACTTTAACTCCTTAATCCCAGGCATTTAGCTTATTTAAATGAAAAATCATTCATGCTTTACAGACTGTTTTGCTTCGTCTTTTCAAGCAGGAATGTTTTAATTTTCAATAAGTTGGATGCCAGTTTTGGGCATTAATTTGTTAGTTCTCTAGAGAAAGGCCTGCAAAGCTAATAAAAAGAATTCAAATTTCACAATTATTTGACCTGAAAATTATACATTTATTCACTGTGCTAAATTTAGGTACAATAGCACCAATCTTGCCCTAAATTTCTCATCTTTGCTTTCATGCGTGAGGATTTTTTGAATAAAGAAAAGGAAAACATGAATCAAGGGGATCGCGACCTTGAAAAGGTTTTGCGGCCACAAGCCTTTGATGACTTTGCCGGACAAGATAATATCATTGAGAATTTATTGGTATTTATTAAAGCTGCCAAAATGCGTGGCGAAGCACTCGATCACTGTCTATTACATGGCCCTCCTGGTTTAGGTAAAACAACCTTAGCGCATATTATTGCCAATGAAATGGGCGTAAACTTAAGAATGACTAGCGGTCCTGTTATTGAAAAAGCTGGAGACTTAGCTGGATTATTAACTTCACTTGAGCCCAACGATGTTCTTTTTATTGATGAAATCCATCGAATCAATATCACTGTAGAAGAATATCTCTATAGTGCCATGGAGGATTTCAAAATTGATATTATGATTGAGTCTGGGCCTAATGCTCGTTCAATTCAAATTGCCTTAAACACCTTTACGCTAGTTGGCGCTACTACCAGAAGTGGTTTACTCTCTTCTCCTATGCGTTCTCGATTTGGTATCATGTCGAGGATGGATTATTATTCGAAGGAAGTGCTGAAAAAAATTATTAAACGTTCTGCTGCTATTTTAAATACTGAAATACAAGAGGAAGGCGCTTTTGAAATTGCACGTCGTAGTCGAGGTACGCCACGAATCGCCAATTCCTTGCTTCGTCGTGTACGAGATTTCGCACAAGTTAAAGGAAATGGGGTTATTGACCTTGAAATTGCACGTTACGGACTAAATGCGCTCAATGTTGATGAGCATGGTTTGGATGAAATGGATAACCGTATTTTGGCGGCCTTAATTGATAAATTCAGTGGTGGCCCCGTGGGATTAAATACCTTGGCTACCGCAGTAGGAGAGGAGAGTGGTACGATTGAAGAAGTATATGAGCCCTACTTAATTCAAGAAGGCTACTTGGTACGAACTGCTCGCGGTCGCGAAGCCACAGAAATGGCATATAGACATCAGGGAAAAATACCTCCCACTTCGACAGGAAAATTGTTTTAAGGATTAGTTTCTAGGGGGACGGAGTTCATTCACGTCGTTTGATAATTCTTTTAACAACACGACTATATCGTCCATCAAACGTGTCACATCAGCACTATCAGTACCATCGTAGTAACCTCTAATTACACGATGGTTATCTACTAGCACAAATTTTTCGCTGTGGTCGAAATTGTCGATTCCTCCATCATCCTGCACTGCTAAGAAGTAACTCTTCATGCACAAATCATAAAGTTCTTGCTTACTTCCTGTAACTAGATGCCATTTATCGGACATCACACCATATTTCTGTGCATATTTTTTTAGTACAGCTACTGAATCATGCTCTGGGTTTACGGTATGTGAAATAATATTAACCCATTTCACATATTTAAATTCTTCCTGAACACGTGCCAATTGACGCGTCATTTTAGGGCAAATAGTAGGGCATGTACAAAAGAAGAAATCAGCGACATAGATATGATTTTTGAAGCTGTCATTTGTAATGATTTTTCCTTCTTGGTCGATTAATTTAAAATCAGCGATGGTATGATAAATGGAATCAACTTTGGTTGCTCCTCTAAATTTGTAGGTGCGAACTTCCCCTGTTGGAAACCATTTTCTGAGCGGCTTAGGAAAACCTTTGTATTGAAAAAAGTAATACCAAAATCCAATTGGAATAAAAACTGCTATGGTTAAACCAATTATTAATCGAGAAGCCCTACCGTTCATACTATTGTTGATTGATTTATAAAGACCAATATTTTAATTGCTGGATTTTGTTTCTAAAAATCCCCTTAACATCTAAGAAAATTGCTTTGTCATTAGCTAAGCCAGTAAATTCTTGTTCAGTCATACTAGCATACTCGCGGTGGTTTACAGCAACTATAATAGCGTCATATTTCCCTGTTGGTGCATTCACTAATCCAAAACCATACTCTTCCATCAATTCATGTGAATCGGCGTGTGGATCGATTACATCAACATTAACAGAGTATTCTTTTAATTCGTTAATGATATCAACTACTTTACTATTTCGGATATCACTTACATTTTCTTTAAAAGTAGCACCCATAACTAAAACTCGGCTTCCTACTGTATTTTTGCCTTCATGTGCCATTAATTGAACGCAGCGTTTTGCTACATAAGGGCCCATATCGTCATTAATTTTTCTACCACTCAAAATAACTTGAGGTTCGTAACCCAATGCTTGCGCTTTGTAAGTTAAATAATATGGATCGACACCGATACAGTGCCCTCCAACTAAACCGGGCATAAACTTTAAGAAGTTCCATTTCGTACCTGCTGCTTCAAGTACTTCATACGTATTGATATGAAGTCGTTCAAAGATCATTGATAATTCATTCATCAAGGCGATGTTTACATCGCGTTGTGTATTTTCAATGATTTTCGCAGCTTCGGCTACTTTGATTGAAGATGCACGATGTACTCCTGCTATCACCACCAATTCATATACTTTAGCGATAATATCAAGTGCTTCAGCGTCTGAACCAGAAACAACTTTTTTAATTTTTGTTAAAGTTTGTTCTTTGTCGCCTGGGTTGATACGTTCAGGGGAATAACCTAATTTAAAATCATCATTTGCGAAAGACAATCCAGATACTTGTTCAATTACCGGAAGACAATCTTCTTCTGTACATCCAGGGTAAACTGTTGATTCAAAAACAACATAATCTCCCTTTTTGATTACTTTACCGATGGTAGTTGAAGCGCCTACTACCGGTTTTAAATCTGGAACACGGTGTTCGTCTACCGGAGTTGGAACAGCAACGATATAAAAACTTGCTTCCTTTAATTCTTCAATATCTGCGGTAAAATGAATATCACAACCATCAAAGGCAGATGACTCTAATTCCTTAGAAGGGTCGATACCTGCACGCATCATATCCACTCGTTTTTGATTGATATCAAAACCAATAACATTTACTTTTCTAGCTAATTCAAGTGCAAGAGGTAAGCCCACATAACCTAATCCGATTACGGCTAATTTCGTTTCTTTTCTAAGAAGTCTTTCGTAAATGTTTGACATAAAAAATGAATTGGGTTAGGTGTTTTATGCTATTAAGTTTACTTGACCATTGGTCAATTTATACTGTTGATTACTTTCTGGACAGGTAGCTATTCCGTCAGCATCAAAGCTTAGACGGTGTCCGTATTGCGACATCCAACCAATCTGACGAGCAGGGTTGCCTACCATCAATGCATAAGCAGGAACGTTTTTAGTAACTACAGCTCCAGCTCCGATAAATGCGTACTCACCGATATCGTGGCCACATACAATCGTTGCGTTCGCTCCGATAGAGGCTCCTTTTTTGACAACTGTTTTAGCGTATTGCCCTCTTCTAACTACCGCACTACGTGGGTTGGTAACATTTGTAAATACCATTGATGGACCTAAGAATACATCGTCTTCACATTCTACACCGGTATATATGGCTACATTGTTTTGAACTTTTACATTATTGCCAATTTTTACGTCGTTGGCAACAAGTACATTCTGACCGAATATACAACCTTCGCCAATGACTGTATTTTGCATAACATGACAAAAATGCCAAATTTTAGTTCCTTTACCAATTTGACATGGCTGGTCTACATAGGCCGACTCATGAACGAAAAAATCTGTTGTAGTATTCATGGTTTAATTAATCAAAGATTGAAAATAACTCAAAGTAAGCTTTAATCCTTCTGCGCGATTTACTTTCGGCTCCCATCCTAAAATGGCTTTAGCTTTGGAAATATCTGGACGACGTTGTTTCGGATCGTCTATTGGCAATGGTTTGTAAATTAACTTACTTTTTGCTCCTGTGAGTTTCAATATCTCTTCACCAAATTGATTGATGGTGATTTCATCCGGATTGCCCACATTCACTGGCTGTGCATAATCACTCATCAATAGCTTATAAATTCCATCTACTAAGTCTGAAACATAGCAGAAAGAACGTGTTTGAGAACCATCTCCAAACGCAGTTAAATCTTCACCACGTAAAGCCTGACCAATGAAGGCAGGTAATACACGACCATCATCCAGACGCATTCTTGGGCCGTAGGTATTAAAAATACGTATGATGCGCGTTTCTACACCATGGAAAGTATGATAAGCCATTGTGATAGCCTCTTGAAAACGTTTTGCTTCGTCATAAACACCACGCGGCCCAACCGGATTCACATTGCCCCAATATTCTTCCGTTTGTGGATGAACCAATGGGTCGCCATAAACCTCTGATGTAGAGGCAACCAAAATGCGTGCTTTTTTTGCCTTTGCTAACCCTAAAAGATTGTGGGTGCCAAGTGATCCAACCTTTAATGTTTGGATAGGCATTTTTAAATAATCAATAGGAGAGGCTGGAGACGCAAAATGAAGGATATAATCTAATTCACCCGGCACGTGTACAAACTTTGAAACATCATGATGATAAAATTCAAAATTTGGATTAGGGAAAAGATGTTCGATATTTCTAAGATTGCCTGTCAGAAGGTTATCCATACCAATGACATGATATCCTTCTCCGATAAATTTATCACAAAGATGTGATCCAATAAACCCTGCAGCACCTGTAATTAATACTCTCTTCATTTTAATTGCGATTTCAAAGCTCTAGAATAGGCAAATATAATAATTTCAGGTCTTTTCTAAAGTTAAATTCTCTTGAAATTCTCATTTTTTTTATTCCATGACAAAAGTCATTATAAATCAAATGTTGAGTTGTTTTTTAACATTGCTGTGGATAAGTTCAACAGAAATTTAATCGGATGAAATTATCTTTGTGTCGTTAATAGGTTGACCTAGTCATTAAAAGGGAATACAGTGTAAAACTGTAACACTCCCCGGTGCTGTAAGCTCCCAAAGGCCTTTTTCAAATATCCACTGTCTAATGTTAGATGGGAAGGAGATAAAGGTGGAGATAAGTCAGAAGACCTGCCATTAACACAACCTAACTTTCGGGAGAAGAGTTAAGGAGATGGTTTTTTTACCTTCATCTTTTTTCATTTTTTCCGAGTCTTTTTTCACCATTTAATTTTTCATTCATGAAAAAAATGACTCTGTTTTTTGCCGCTGTAACGGCCTTTTTTGCTGCTTCGGCACAAAACAACACCCTTCATCAAGTTATTGTAATGAACGAAGGCGTTTACAATTATACCACTATGCAACAGGATGTTCCTGTTACTATTGGTGCTTACAATCCTAATTCAAAAACGTATCATATTTTTGACACGATCGAGGGTAGTCGATTTTCTACTGAAGTTCTAATTGAGAACGGTGTTATCTATGCTGCTGCTGATAACAAGATCAACATGTACGATGCAAACAACTATCAGTTGTTGCACACCGCGTCTGTACCAGGTGTACGTGCAATGGCAATCTGGAACAATCACTTACTTGTTTCTCGCGGAGAATACTTGGTAACCTACAATTCTTATTTTCAGGTTTATGACAAAAATAATTTGTCTTTTGTTTATGAGTTGCCTGTAGGTGCTGGTCCTGATTATGCTTCTGACAAAATCGTGGTAAAAGGTGATTCAGCTTATGTTGCTGTGAATAATGGTTTTGATTGGGGTAACTATAAAGGCTTAATCGGTGTTGTGAATTTGAATGGACAATTATACACTAGAGAAATTACACTTGCTGATTCTGCTACTAATCCTGAGAATTTAATGTTAGCAGGGAATCAATTGCTGACTGTAAACAATAACGATTTTTCTAAATCAAGTGTTTCTGTTATTAACCCAATGCTTGGTGCAAATAGCTCTAAATTGGTTGTAAATAATGCTGGTTGTGCAACAAGTGCTTTGTCTGTTATTAATGGCAATCCTTATGTTTTATATCAAGCTTTTGGAGATAATCAATTAGGTAAGTTTGATGTGATTAACAATCAGGTTGCTGCTCCAGTTATGATTAACAAGGGTATTTATGGTATTGCTGTAAACCCAATTAACAATGAAATTTATACCGGTGTAACTGATTTCGTTTCTTTTGGTAAAGTATACATTCATTACGCTAATGGTTTTCCACGTGATTCTTTTAACGTAAGTGTTAACCCTAGTGGAATTGCCTTTGATGTACGCCAAGCAAACGGAATCAATTCAGTTGAATTAAATAATCAACTTACTGTTTTGAATACATTAGTTTCTGATCAATTGATTTATTCAATGAATTCAACTAGAAATGAAGCAGTGAGTATTGTTGCTGCAGATGGTAAAGTTGTAAAAACAAGTATTTCTAATACAACGTCAACTACGAACGCTATTAATGTTAGTGATTTAAACGCTGGGGTATATATGTTGAAATGGAATAGCAATGGAACAAGTGTTCGTTTTGTTAAACAATAATCGATACCGAATTAAATTAAAAGGGGACATATTTGTCCCCTTTTTTATTTTTGCACTATGAAACAAATAACACTCATATTTTTCATTGGATTAGTGATATCCTCTTGTAAGACAAAGTCAACAGATACATCAAAAGAACAAGAGTTGTTGAATGCTGCTGAATTGGTTACAAATCCTAAACAAATGGATGGGAGTGTTTCAAAAGACACGGCAGATTATCCTGTATTTCATTTTGAGGAGCCAAGCACATTTGATTTCGGACAATTACAGGAGGGGGAGAAGGTGCAACATAAATTTATATTCACGAATACAGGAAAAACCCCGTTACTAATTAATAACGCACAAGCTTCTTGTGGATGTACTGCTTCTGATTTTAGTAAAAATGCAATAGCGCCAGGTGAAAAAGGTTGGGTGAAGGTAATTTACGATAGCTACAATCGACCAGGTTCATTTCAGAAAACGGTTACGGTTTTTGCTAATACTTATCCTAATACCTATTTATTGACAGTAATTGGCGATGTAAGTAGTAATAAATAACTAAATGATTAATGTGCGATTATTAATTTGCCTAGTAAGATATTGTCGCCAACTATCATATAATGACCATTAGGAATTTGACTAAGGTTGGCCGTATTATTTTCACTTAATTGGATATAAAAATTATGCCCAATACTGTTTTGTAAAAAGATAGTTTTGTAAATAGGGGATACTTTAATATAATCGTTTGCAGGATTAGGATAAAAATTTGTCGGATTGATTTCTTCGTAATTTACGGGTGTAATTTCATTGGCGTAAACACAAAAATTACCTTGAATAGAGCAAGCAAATTGACTTCCGGAGACTAATTTTTGCTGCTCGTAATTATAAAGCGAAAACGAACCGTTACCATTGTTACAGCACATGCCATTTCCTCCTAAGTCTTCTACAGTTAATTGATAGCAGCCGGGTACCAGGCAGAAGTTTTCATTAATAGATTGACCTCCCAATACATCGAGATAGGGTCCGCCTGCGTAAAATAAGGTACCAGTATTGTTCTTAATTTTCCAGATGCTTTCACTTCCTTTATCGTCGGTTTGTATCGCGAGATGAAGGCTTGATCCATAAATATAATTAACGGTAGTTTTTAAAGTATCATCTTGCGAATATACGTCTGGGTGGTTATTGGGTTGTTGACTCCAAATTTTAAGATCATTGGGTCCTACTTGATAAGATTTTAAATTGTAAATTTTGTATTCGGTAGAAAGACTTGGAAATAAGGATCCTTGCCAAGTATTGTAAATAGTATTTTGCTGGTTGATTTTGAGTGCGAAAACAATACTGTTTAAGGTACTTGTTCCATTATTCTTAAATCGAATACTGATTGCATTTGAATCTTTACAGCTAAATGCCGTTGCTTGTAATTGATTAAAAGAACTCATTGTAACATTATCTCCTGTATAGGTAGCTGGTGGAGAAGGGTCAAAAGAGTTCCAATTATTTATTAGTAAATTATTGGGATTTAGCCATTTGGCTAATTGATGATTTGTTGCAGTATCTGCATTCCAAGCTACAGCAAATTTTCCAAAATAGTCATGACGATCGTTTATTGCAGCGCAACAGTAGGAAGGGCCACCAGTTAGGATTCCTACAATTTTATGCTGTTTGTTGTATAGCGGTGAGCCACTGCTTCCTCCTTCTGTTACACCATTTGTCCATTGTCCGATTTTCCAACAAAATGCATTAAAGTAATTTGAGTCTTGGCAAGTGTTGTTAGCGATGCTTATTTTCTTTACATCACCACTTGGATGATGTATACATACAACGGAGTCAGGTGGAGTATTTTGAAAATCCCATCCATTGAAAAATGGATGAAACGAATCGGGAATTTTAGCATTTAATTTAATTAAAAGAAAATCAGACAAGGCACTGGACGCTATGTATGTGGCGCCAGACATGACATGATTCATCGGTGCTAGTTGTGGGCCACAACCGGGCGCTTCCCAATTAAAAGCAAACTGCCAATTAGAATAAGAGGATGAGGAGCAATGGTTGGCAGTGAGTAAATAAGGACTTGTATCTTGTAGCGAGTTGTTTACAAGTGAGCCAGTACACCAACCATTTCCATTCACGAGTATTAATGCAATTGATCGTTTTTCATTTTGCCAATTATCACCTATAGGGCAATTGATATTGGTTTCGCAGGCACCTGAGGCGCCAAAGTTTTTTAAAATAAATTCTCCTACTGATCGGTAGCCGTAGGTAACTGATTCAATTACAAAGGGACATTTGCTTTGCGTATTACTTACTAGTTGGATATTCAGGTTTTCTCCAGGGATTAAAAAGGAACTAAACAAACTATCGGCGTAATTATTATCTGCAGTATAAGGGCCATAAATAATCGTTTTGTCGTCGTTATATACCCAAATTTTTTGATCTCTATTCAGATGAAAAGACTTAAAGTTTAAATGCAAGCTTGTTGCATCTTCAGCATGTAAGCGCATTTGCCAATAATATAGTGTAGCTACTTGAAACCATTCCCCAGCGTTGTTTGGCGTATAATTCGTTGGAATCTTTAAACCGAATCTATAAGGAATTGTTTTAATTAAATCATTTTTCTGATCTTCTATTTTTGCTTCCTCTATTTTAGGTACGGCAATGGTAATGGTTTTCAAACTAGCCGGAGTTTCATGAATGCTATTTTGAGCAATACAAAAATTACCAATTAGGAATATGGCCACCAAAAGACTGCGTTGAAAAATAGACTGTATTGCTTTCACGTTATCAAAAATAATAAAAACTAAAAGGAAGTTTGATTTACTTTGTTAGTTATGGCGATAATTATAGGCATTGATCCGGGTACCAATATTTTAGGCTTCGGCGTAATACGTGTAGAAGGTTCCAAAATGTCTGTGATTGATGTGGGAATTTTGCATATGCAGAAGGAGAAGGATGTTTATATGAAATTAAGGGCGATTCAACAGTTTATGGTTGAGTTGTTGAATAAATATCCTGCGGATGAGTTTGCTATCGAAGCGCCTTTCTTTGGCAAGAATGTTCAGTCTATGCTAAAATTAGGTCGTGCACAAGGAGTAGCTATAGCTTGTGCTATGATGCGTGATATTCCGGTGAGTGAATATGCCCCACGTAAAATAAAGCAAAGTATTACTGGAAATGGAAGTGCTAGTAAAGAGCAAGTTTCATCTATGATAGTTCGCATCCTAAATCTTAAAGAAGCGCCTGCTTTTTTTGATGAGACAGATGCTTTAGGTGTAGCGGTTTGTCATGCCTTACAGTTTACAAAAAATTGGAAAGGGGAGAAGGTACCTGTAGCGACAAAACCGAAAATCGCTAAGAAAAAAAGTGCTCCAAAAAATGCATGGAGTAACTATTTAAAAGCTAACCCTGATAAAATAGTTAAGAAGTAAAATAAGGCAAAAGCTTTTCCAATAGTACTTGTGGTGCTGCACTTGACTTTTTTGTGTTCGCATCTACGAAAGCCAAACTGATCTTGCCCGCGTTCAGTAATTTATCTTCTTGACTATAAACTTCTGTATAAAAGTTCAGTTTCGTCTCTGGTAAAACTTGAATACTTGTAATAATAGTTAGCACTTCGTCGTAAAACGCAGGACGAAGCAATTTGAATTCCATCTGTGTAACAGGCATCCAAATGCCGATAGATTCTAATTCTTTATAGCTTAGTCCGAGTGCGCGAATAGCCTCATTTCTACCTGCTTCATATAATTTAGGATAATTGCCATGATAGACATATCCCATTTGGTCGGTATCCGCATAAAGTACGCGATATTGTAGACTATGCTGATACATTGTATTGCTTGAAATAATTTTCTGTCGAAGTTTTGTCTAAAGCTAATTGTGCTTTCAATGCTTCTATTGAATTAAACTTCACTTCGTCACGTAAACGCTGATGGAAAAATACTTGAACCTCTTGCTCATAAATATCTTCCGAAAAATTTAAAATATGGACTTCTAATGTCAGATGCTGTCCTTCTACGGTTGGTCTTGTACCGATATTCATCATGCCAATATGTACGACCTTGTTTACTTCAATACTTACACAATAAACACCAATTTTAGGAATTAGCTTTTCCTTCGTTGGTAGTTGAATATTGGCTGTTGGGAATTGTATGGTGCGGCCAAGTTGTTGTCCCTTAACTACTTTTCCTTGAATACTGTAAGCTTGACTTAAAAGCAAATTTGCTTCTTCCATATTGCCCTCTGCGACGGCCTTGCGAACATTGGTTGAACTTACGCTAATCGTTTCTTCTACCTGCTGATCGAACTCCATTACCGTAAAATCGTGTTTCATTCCCATTTCTTGTAATAAATGTACATCCCCTTTTCTTTGATTTCCGAAACGATGATTAAAACCTATTACAATTGTGTGTGGATGGAAATTCGCTACTAAGAATTTTTCCACATAATCTTCAGCACTCATGGATGCAAAAGCTGTATCAAATGGAAGAATAACTAGGTGATCTAATCCTGTTTTTTCAAGATTAGCAATTTTCTCTTCTAAAGTATTTAACAATTGAATAGGGGAACGGTCATTGCTTCCTAGTACCATTTGAGGATGGGGCCAGAAAGTGATTAATACGGATTCGCTCTCTTGTTCTTTTGCACGATTATTAATCTTTTGTAGCAATCTTTGATGAGCTACATGCACGCCATCAAACATGCCGGTTGTAAGCACGGCATGTTTAAAAGCAGGAAGGTGTTGAATCCCGTGATGAACTTGCATCGGTGGCCTTAATTAGGCGTATAACGGGAATGATTTCATGTATTGGTTAACGGCAGCCTTAACTTCTGCAAGCACTGCTTCATTTTCCGAATTCATTATTACCTTGTCGATACAGTCAGCGATAAATTGCATATCTGCTTCTTTCAATCCACGTGAGGTAACTGCAGGAACTCCGATACGAACACCACTCGTAACAAAGGCTGTTTTATCATCAAACGGTACCATGTTTTTGTTAGTCGTGATATCAGCTTTTTGTAAAGCAATTTCGGCTTTCTTACCAGAGATGTTTTTGTTACGTAGATCAATCAACATTAGGTGATTGTCCGTTCCGCCGCTGATAATGTTGTAATCCTTTTCCATGAAACACTTTGCAAGAGCTTGCGCATTTGCAATCATTTGTCTGCAGTACTCTGTGAATTCATCCGTTAGACATTCTCCAAAAGCGATTGCTTTAGCAGCGATAACGTGCTCTAATGGTCCTCCTTGTGTTCCAGGGAATACAGCGCTATCGATGATAGCACTCATCATTCGGATTTCTCCTTTAGGCGTAGTTAATCCAAATGGATTTTCGAAGTCTTTACCCATAAGGATTACACCACCACGAGGGCCACGTAATGTTTTATGCGTAGTAGATGTTACGAAATGACAGTATGGAATAGGTGATGTTAAGAATCCTTTAGCAATCAAGGCTGCTGGGTGAGCGATATCTGCCATTAATAATGCACCAACTTTGTCGGCGATTTCACGGAAGCGTTTAAAATCCCAATCACGACTGTATGCAGAAGCACCTGTGATGATTAATTTAGGTTTTTCACGGAGCGCAATTTCTTCTACCTTATCTAAATCTATACGACCTGTTTCTTTTTCAACACCATAAAATACCGGTTGGTATAATTTGCCTGAAAAGTTAACTGGGGAGCCGTGTGTAAGGTGGCCTCCATGGTTTAAGTCCAATCCTAAAATCTTATCACCTGGTTTCAAAATGCAAGACATTAAAGCTGCATTTGCTTGAGCACCAGAGTGTGGTTGAACGTTTGCATATTCCGCACCAAATAATTCTTTGATACGATCGATCGCTAATTGTTCTACTTGGTCGACGATATCACAACCGCCATAATATCTTTTTCCAGGATAGCCTTCGGCATATTTGTTGGTCAAACACGATCCCATTGCTTCCATCACTTGTGTTGAAGTGAAGTTTTCAGAGGCGATAAGTTCAAGACCTTCTTGTTGACGATGAAGTTCTTTTTGAATTAGATCGAAAATCTGTGTATCTCTTTGCATAAATTCAGTTTTTGCTTGGTCAAATATAATAAATGATTGCGCTTATTTTCTCAACGCGTTGTATTCTTCTTGAATTGATTTAGGAGGGTTGAAGTAGCCATACATCAAGTGTGGGAACTCTTCCTTCAATGCATCCATCATTGGTTTTACACCCATGGTTTCTCCGCAATCTTGAATCCCCATTTTACCTAAATACCAGTCAGGATCAATATTAAAATTTCTCCATTGAATCATGGAGATATCTGTTTCTTTAATGAACGCTCGTAAAGCCTCATATTCTGCAACAGTGTCTGTCATTCCTGGAAATACAAAATAATTGATAGAAGCCCAACCGCCATAACTGCGAACCACTTTGATAGACTCTTTCAAGTTTTCGAATTGGTAGTTATTAGGCATATAGTAGCGCTCATAAATTTCCGGACGAGCACTGTTCATGGAAACGCGAATACTTTGTAATCCTGCTTCGCACATGGCCTTCACGGCTTTAGGAAGCGATCCATTGGTATTGATATTGATAATGCCTTTGTCAGTAGCCTGACGCATTAATTTGATAGCTTCTACATTCGTTTCCCACATTAATAATGGTTCTCCTTCGCAACCTTGGCCGAAGCTTACTATAGGATCGGGTATATTTTGAAGATGCGGGATAGTATAGGCTGCTATTTCTTCCGGAGTAGGTTTGAAGGTCAAGCGATCTTGCGTAGACGGAATTGGTTCTTCAGCTGGTTGGAACGAGATACATCCCATACAATTGGCATTACAGGCAGGAGAGCTCGGGATTGGAGCTTCATATCTTCCCATGAAGAAGTTACGCGCTGCTGGGCAACAATAGGTGAGTGCACAGTTATTCGCAATGTGTGATAAAAGTCTATTATCCGGCTGTTCTTTCAACCATTGCTCTACATTTTTTGCTACCAGATCATTGTCAAAACCTTCTGGGTCTTGACGTTTATCCGGGTCGATTCGTGTTGCAGGGACATAAAATTTACCATCTAACCAACCAACAGCATTGTAGCAAAACAAGGGTAAAGTAGGAGCTTCAGGTAAGCTTTCATAGCAGGCAAGGTAGAGGGTAGTGTGTGCAGGGGGAACAAATGCAGCAACTGCAAATCCTTCTTCTCGTATGGTATATTCTCCTGTTTCAACATCAAATCCAACCGCTTTTCTTCCTGGTAAAACGTATAATTGACCACCTTCAGGTAGTTCGATAAAATCTTCTAATTCTGGAACGACGGCATCCCAGCCACTTCTACCAGACATGTACAGACTCGTATCTTCAAATACTTTGCCTTTCGCGTCTGCGTAAAGTAGAAATGGAAGTTGTTTTATTTTTTTCACGACAAATTATTTTCGTTAAACAAAAAATCGCCCGAAGGCGACTTTTTATTTCTTTTTAGATTTAGGGGCAATGGTGATGAACATTTTCTTGCCTTCTAATTTTGGCAATTGTTCTGGTACACCGATTTCTTCCAATGCTTC
Organism: Chitinophagales bacterium; assembly: GCA_947452995.1. GTDB lineage: Bacteria > Bacteroidota > Bacteroidia > Chitinophagales > CAIODY01 > JAHEYX01. The sequence goes on along the minus strand of CANGEV010000001.1, from coordinate 51,996 downwards.
CGCAAATTTCAGAAGTAATACCTGTCCGCGATCCGCGTACACAATGGCACGACCACGGAACTGAACATAAGCACGTACTTTATGACCTTCTTTTAAGAAGTTCTCTGCATGCTTTGTTTTGAAGGTGAAATCATGATCATCCGTGTTAGGAGTGAATCTGATTTCTTTCATTTGCGAAGCCTTAGAGGCTGCCTTCATTTCTTTATCTTTCTTCTTGCGTTCGTAAAGGAACTTGTTATAGTCGATTACTTTACATACAGGAGGATCCGCATTTGGAGATATTTCTACCAAATCTGATTCTTGATCGCGAGCGATTTTTAAAGCATCTGCGATAGCATATACTCCGACAGTGATATTATCACCAACCAAGCGTACTTGCGGGACACGAATCAACTCATTAATGCGATGTTCTGCTTCTTTTTTAATAGGGCCACGATTAAAACGTGGGTTGCCACCAGGGCGAGGACCAAAATTCGGTTTGTTCAAGCGAAATAAAATTTATTATTCTTAGAAATGTAAAAATAAGGATTTTGTTCAAAAAAAGTAAAAAAATGGGGAAAAGTAATTTTTCTCAAATTTTGCGTTTTGCGGGCTGTTTTGCTACTTCGCATTGTTATTTCTTAATTACAATGGCAATAGAAAAATTATATTATACAATCTCTGAAGTGGCCGAGCTGTTGCGGCTTAATCAATCCGTTCTCCGTTATTGGGAGTCGGAGTTTAGTCATATTCAGCCAAGGAAGACAAAAAAGGGAGATCGATTATATACGCAAAAGGATATTGACGAATTACGAATGATATTTTATTTGTTAAAGGAAAAGGGCTATACGATAGAAGGTGCGAAAAGACATTTACGGGAAGTCAAACTCCCAAATACAAGCTTTCAAATAGTTCAATCACTCACAAAGATCAAGTTACAACTCGAACAACTCAAAAATAATTTATAATGAAAAAACTCATTCTAAGTGCTTTAGGAATACTTTCACTTTCTTCTGTATATGCTCAACAACAAGATAAAGCAAGTTTCATCGAAGCAAAGCCTGGTTATTATCAGAACACGATTATGAAAGGTATTGCGACGGAGGAAGAAAAGGAAGCTGCGAATAAGAACCAGACTTACATGAAGATGGATATCACAGGAATGGATGTTCCTACTTCAGTCGATGAGTTCACCACTTACTGGCGTAATAACCCGATTTCACAAGGTAATACCGGTACTTGTTGGTCGTTTAGTACCACTTCATATTTTGAAGCAGAAATTAATCGTCAAACGAAGCAGCAAATTAAGCTATCTGAATTGTTCACCGTTTATTGGGAGTATGTAGAAAAGGCGCGTTATTTTGTACAAACACGTGGTACAAGTAATTTTGACGAGGGTAGTGAAGCGAATGGTGTCGTTAGAATAATGAAAATGTATGGAGCTATGCCTATGGATGCCTATGATGGTTTGCAGGATGGTCGTAAAATTCATAATCATGCAAAAATGGCGGACGAAATGCGTACTTATTTGAATTCGGTTAAGGCTAACGCAGCATGGGATGAAGAGACTGTATTGAAAACGGTCAAAGGAATAATGGATCATTATATCGGAACTCCGGCAACTACTTTTAATTACAATGGAAAAAACTATAATCCAAAAAGCTTCCTGAACGAGGTTTGTAAGTTGAATCCGAACGATTATATCGATGTTTGTTCTTTAATGGAGAAGCCGTATTGGACTACCATGGAATACAAGGTTCCTGATAATTGGTGGCATAATAGCGATTATCACAATGTTCCTTTAGATGTATTCATGAATATTGTGAACACGTCTATTAAGAAAGGTTATAGCCTTACTATTGGTGGGGATGTGAGCGAACCAGGATTCAATATTTCTAATGTTTGTCAAGTACCAAGTTGGGATATTCCTTCTGCATCTATTACTCCAGAAGCGCGTCAATTCCGTTTCTATAATCATACTACGACCGATGACCACGGCATGCATTTGGTTGGATACTTAAACAAGAATGGAAAAGTTTGGTATTTAGTAAAAGATAGTGGTGCGGGTTCTCGTAACGTAGGTGGGGAGAATAAAAATTTTGGTTATTATTTCTTTAGTGAAGACTATGTGAAATTGAAAATAATGGATGTGCTTGTACATAAAGATATGTTACAAGATTACATGTATAATTTCAAGCATTAATTCGTTTGAAATCTTGGATGATAAAGATGTAGTGTCTGACGGAGGAAGTTTCTGTCGAGGTGTGTATAGATTTCAGTAGTGGTAATACTTTCGTGTCCAAGCATTTCTTGCACGGCACGAAGATCTGCACCTCCTTCTACCAAATGAGTAGCAAACGAATGTCTAAAAGTATGTGGGGATATGTTTTTTTGTATTCCCACATATTCAGCAAGTTGTTTAATCACCATGAAAATATACACTCTAGAAAGTCGTTTGCCACGTTGATTTAGAAAGAGTATATGTTCTTCCCCTTTTTGTGGCGTTTGATTTACTCTGCAACCTTGAAGAAAGAATTGAATGTGTTTCAAAGCAAGGCTTCCAATTGGTACAATTCTTTCTTTGTCTCCTTTTCCTATTACTCTTACATATCCTTCCTCTGGATAGATATCATTCATTCTTAAGTTGACTAGCTCACTTACTCGTAACCCACTGCTGTAGAGTGTTTCAAGTATGGCGCGATTTCTTAAACCTTCATTTTTCGATACATCAATATGTTCCAGCATTAACTCGATTTCTTGCAGACTTAAAACATCTGGTAGTTTTCGTCTTAATTTGGGCGCATCCAATAGGGTAGTAGGATTTTTACTAATGATATTTTCCATTAGTAAGTACTTGTAAAAAGCTTTGATACCGCTAATAATTCTCGCTTGAGAATGCGGACGCATACCTAATTCATGAATCCATGCTAAAAACTCTCGTAAATGCGATAATTCGACTTGCGTAGGTGCCAGCGAATATTTTTTGTAGGAAATAAACTGTTGCAGTTTTTCAATGTCGTGCAAATAAGCATCTATGCTATTTTCTGACAATGATTTTTCCATGAGCAAATAAGCCTTAAAACCATTTACAAAGGGAACCCAATTCATAATCGTAAAGTACGGGGAATGTGTGTATATTTGAACAATAAATTATTTTGTTGTTATGTTGTTTTTGTGGATAAGCATTCTTACGAGTACACTTTTGGTTGTTATTTTAAAGCTTTTTCCGCGCTACAATATCAACACATTTGTTGCGATAGTAACGAATTATTTAGTGTGTTGTTCTATGGGGTTTTATTTTGTTCCTCAAAACGTGGAATGGCAACATCCTAGCTTTGGGTATAATTGGCTTTATGTTGCAATAGGTATGGGATTCAGTTTTATAGCTCTCTTTAATTTGATGGGTTATATTAGTCAGGAATTAGGATTAACAGCAGTTTCTGTTTCTAACAAATTGTCTTTAATTATTCCGGTAGGATTAGCTTTTTTTATTTACGGCGATTCCATTACAACGATAAAATTATTAGGACTCTTTCTTGCTATACCTGCTGTATTACTTACTACCTGGCACGATGGTGAGGGAGAGCATAAGTGGTCTGTTAAGAATATTATTCTGTTTGCACTTTTATTTTTGGGAAGTGGATTGAATGATACCTTAGTAAAATACACTCAGGATAAGTGGATGACGGAGTCGCAGTTTCCACTCTTTACAGCATTTGTATTTGGGATGGCATTTATTGCTGGTGTTGCTATTTCAATTTACTTATTAATAGTAGGGAAGTTTAATTTTTCATGGAGAAGCGTTTTAGCGGGAGTAGCATTAGGGGTTCCCAATTATTTTTCAATCTATGCTCTACTGAAAGCACTTGCTGTACCAGGATGGGAGAGTAGTACTTTGTTTACGATTAATAATGTTGGAATTCTTTTAGCATCAGCATTAGGAGGGGTGTTATTGTTTAAAGAACGTTTAAGTATTAAAAACATTATTGGTATCTTAGTTGCATGTTTTTCTATCCTGTTATTAGCAGGTAATTTATTTTAACTTATTATGAGAAAATTTATTCACGCCCTCGTACTAACTGTTTTCTTAATGTTATGCACTAATCTCACTAAGGCTTATGGTCCTTTTGTAGGTGTAAGTATAGGTATTAATAATGTTTCTCTTAGTAAAATTGATCCACTTTGGTTAAAAGGAGGATCTGTGAGTGATAAAATTTCTAGTTCAGTTAGTAAGTACACATTTATGCCGTTTTTGTATGGGGGGTACGCTTTTTCTAATAAATTGAGTTTGGTTACTGGATTTGGAAGTTTTAATGCTGGTCAACATTATACGGATAGTTTAATCGGACAAAGAGTTGAGGATGTTAATCTGACTATTAAGAATGTTTATATTCCAATGTTATTGAGATATACTGCAGGGCATGGAGGCTCAGGATTTTATTTTGAAGTAGGGCCACATGTTAATTTGATGCAATCAGCTGTCATGAACAATTCTTCAGATTTGTTAGGAGCTTATAAAACGGATGTTACAAGTTATTTTACTAAGAAGGATTATGGATTTACATTAGGATTGGGAATACATTTTCAACCGAATGATCATTTAGGATTACAATTTGGCTTCCGTGGAATATATGGATATCAAAATATTAATCTGCTTTCACCAAATACAATAGTGAAGACAAGTGCGCTTGGATTACAAATTGGTGCTGAGTATCGATTTTAATTTTCTGCTCTTAATGTCGAGGTAAATATTTATTTGCATAGACAAAATCGGGAAAACCTGAAGCCATTAATAGTATAACTATTACTTTCTTTTTCGTTATATTTATGCTAGCTTTTGAAACACATTATTAATGACCAAAAAATTACTTGTTAGTTTTTTTGTGCTGATTTTTTCTGTCTTTTTGCCTAAAGGATTAAAGGCACAAATGACAGTTAATTCAAGTGTTACGGCTGCACAATTGGCTCAAGCCTTAGTGGGCACGGGAGTACAGGTTTCGAATGCTGTGTTAAATTGTGGAACTGGTGGTTTTGGTTTATTTAATGTAACGGGAGGTAACTTAGGCATGCAATCTGGTATAATTCTCACGAATGGTTCTGCGGTTAATGCGATTGGGCCTAATTCTTTACCAAGCATAAGCACTAATTTTACACCTGCTTTACCTGGTGATCCTGATTTGAATGCTATTTTATTCCCAACTACTACTGCGGATGCGTGTTCAATTGAATTTGATGTTTTCGTTTCTAGTGATACGCTAAGTTTTAATTATGTTTTTGGTTCTGACGAATATCCTGAGTTTGTTTCTTTTTGGCCTGTTATAAACGACCTATTTGGTTTATTTATAAGCGGACCGGGAATTGTAGGGAAACAAAATATTGCTTTAGTTCCAAATACATCTACTTACGTTGGTATTAATACCGTGAATTGTACCGTAAATGGTGCGCAGTATGTTTGTAATACTCCGGCCGGAACTGCTTTTGGAGGTATTTGTGCTACTAACTGTCCAACATCCTTTGCGGGTACCATCACAGAGTATGATGGGTTTACAAAAAAACTTACTGCTAAAAAGGCTGTGCAACGCTGTAATACCTATCATTTGAAAATTGTTATTGCAGACGGAAATGACGATGTTGTGGACTCTGGACTATTTTTAGAAGCGGCGTCATTAAGTACAAGTGGGGTAAATGTTATTGCAAGTGTAGACACAACAGTTGGAGGAATAAGTTATCCGAATATGGTGGAAGCTTGTAAGAATGGTTCTTTTTGTTTTATCCGTGCTGGATTGAATACTGATACCTCGGTAGTGAAATTTTTAATTCAAGGTTCTGCTATTAACGGAGTTGATTATAATCACATAGCAGACTCTTTGGTGTTTTATCCTGGCGATACTGCATTTTGTGTTCCTATTATTCCAGTTTCAGATGGGTTAAATGAAGGTCTTGAAAGCGTGATTATTCGTGTAATTTATACGTCTTGTTCAGGTACTTCGTATCTAGGGGATTCTTTGATTTTATCTATACAGGATCCAGTTCAAATTCAATTACCTGCGGATACTATTATTTGTACTAATCCATTTAGTGTTACAGCACAAAGCGCTGGAACATTACCACCTCCTACACTTACATGTGGTAGTAATACTGTCAGTTCATTAGGACCAGCAATCAATTATTCAGTTGGTATTGGCAATAATCAAAGTGCATTACCAAGTTTCCTAAATGGTTATTATCACGATTCTAGAGTTTTATTGGTTTTTTCAAGAAATGATTTAGTAAATGCCGGTGCTGCTGCTGGAATTATTCAAAATTTGGCTTTTAATGTAACACAATATAACAGCAGTTATCCGTATCAAAATTTTTCAATTAAAATTGGTTGTGCTAATAGCGCCAATCCTAGTTTACCTATTGGTTTTGTTGCAGGTCTGACGCAAGTGTATGGTCCTAGTAACTTCACACCAAGTGCGGGTTGGAACACAATTAATCTTAGTCAAGCCTTTGATTGGGATGGTGTCAATGGTATTTATGTTGAGATTTGTTATGATAATGCTGTAAGTAGTAATTCCGATGTTTTACAAAAAAGTTTAACAACATTACCGAGTGTTTTATATGCTTACAAAGATAGTACTGTTGGTTGTTCGATGAATTTCTCCGCACCTAATACAATTGGTTCCTCTTCTTTACGTCCAAACCTTCGATTTGGTATAGCAAATCCAGCACCAGTGCCTTTCTCTTATAATTGGTCGCCTTCAAATATTCTTTTGTCAGGATCAAATTCGAATACAGTTACAGTTAACTTAACACAACCGACATTTTTGACTTGTACCATCAATAGCATTCCTGGTTGTGCGGTAAGTGATACCATGTTATTGAATTACGTAAATGCAGCAGCTCTCACCATTAGTTCGGATACGACCATCTGCCCCAATATACCGCTTGCCTTAACTGCTTCAGGTGGCCTTTCTTATAATTGGTACTCTTTAAATGGTGGTTCTTTAAGTTGTTCTTCATGTAGCAATCCTTCAGTATTGATTAATGTAGGAGGGATAAGTGATTCATTTATAGTCGTGGCTAGTATGCAAGGGGGCTGTATTCTAAGAGACACTGTTATGATTCGTACCATAAATGCGCCAATACCAAGTGTTCAAATTAATTCACCTGTCTGTATTAATACTCCAACGCAAGTTACTTTTACTGGCAATGCAGGCTCTACAGCATCCTTTAATTGGAATTTTGGTTCTGCCAATTTTACTAACCTAGGAACTTCAAATGTTGGTCCTTATAACGTGAGTTGGTCCAATGCTGGAACTTATTTTGTTGGGTTACAGATAACTGATTCTGGTTGTTCCGCAAGCCTAAGTCCAACAAGTGTAAATGTTTTAAATAATTTACCTGCTAATATTGTATTAAGCGATGATACGATTTGCCAAGGTAATACCATTCAAGTACAAGAGACAAACAATCTTTCAGGAGCAACTTATAATTGGAATTTTGGAGGAGGAAGTGTTTTGTCTGGTAATTATGCTGGGCCATATGTTGTGTCTTATTTAGCATCTGATAGTATCACTGTTCAAATAACTGCTAATGGATGCAATTCGATACCAGTAAAAAAATATTTATTTGTTAAACCATTGCCAGTAGCTTCTTTTTCACTTAGTGGAAATAATATTTGTTCAAATCAGAGTGATACCATTCAATTTAATGGTACCTTAAATACTAATGCAGGACTTGCTACGTATCAATGGGATTTCGGTAATGCTGCAGTAACAACCATAGCACCTAATACTGATTATATTTTAAATTGGAATAATTCGAGCAACATAAATGTGGTGGACACGATTGGTCTAACGCTTATTCAACAAGGTTGTACTTCTACCAACTTTTTTAAACGGATAATTATTCATCCCATACCTAAAGCCATTATTGGCTTAGTTGATGATACTATTTGTGAAAACTTTAATACAACTGCTCATGCATTTTCTTCAGTTGTAAATCCACTAGGAGGACCAAAGACGTATAATTGGAATTGGGGCGGTCTTTCTTATAGTCCTAACACATCATCTATTGGCCCATATTTAATTTCACCTGGATCCTTAATTAATTATGATAGTATTACTAATGTTTTAATTACACTTGAGATCACACAAGATGCCTGTAAAAGTAAAGCAGATAGTATGTTTTTTGTAATAAAGCCACAACCTCAAGCTTCTTTTTCAATGAGTGATACGAACTTGTGTTCCGGCACTGTATTGAATGTTGTATTTAATGGGCTTGTGAATAGTTATAATGGTACAAATCCTGTTTATAACTGGAATTTTAATGGAGCTTCTACTCTGATGGGAAGTGGAGTAGGCCCATATAATGTTATTTATTTAAATGCCGATTCAATTGCTCATACATTTATTCCAGTTTTGTTTATTAACCAAGACGGTTGTTCTAGTAATGTTTTTGCAGATACCTTGACATTATTACCGCATTATGATTTTGATATTTTGGCTACACCTAATTTTTGTATTGGCCAAAATGGATATCTTTATTCTTCTTATCCGTTTGAAAACTATCAATGGTCGACAGGTAGTACATATGACAGTATCTTAGTTCAGATTAGTGGTAACTATACTTTAATTGTCACTGATAAAAACGGGTGTGTTGATTCAAGTACATATAGTCTTAATATAAAATATGGTCCTCATGCAAATGCGGGTCAAGATTTTCAAATTTATTCCGGTAATTATGTTCAAATAGATGGTTCGTCGTCTTATGGCGGGAATTCTTTTTATTGGTCTCCAAATGTAAACATGAGTTTAAATAATATTGCCTCACCTTATGTAGCACCAACAGTTACAACACAGTATATTTTAAGTTATTCTGATACAACAATTGGATGCGTAGATCATGATACAATGACAATATTTGTTTTGAATTGTGGTGAACTTATAATACCTAATGCATTTAGTCCGAATGAAGATGGTACGGATGATTATTTTATGATTATGAATCCTGATGCGATTTATAAACTCGATAAGTTTTTAATTTATAATCGTTGGGGGCAAAAAGTGTTTGAAACAGATGATAAATTATCTAAAGGTTGGGATGGGAAATTCTGTGGAAAAGAACAGGAAATAGGTTCTTATGTGTATTTGATTGTTGCAGAATGTGGTGGAGGTAAACAATTTAAATTAAAAGGTAATTTAACTTTAATTCGATAATTATGTGGCGCTTTATAACTTTATTGGTCATTGTATTTGTTGCAATGAGTTTTATTAATATTCCTCGTAAAAAAGAAAAAATAATTATTCTTACTTCAGCAGTGTGTGATCAATGTCAAACGCGTATTGAATCAAGTTTGTTAGGTCAAAAGGGCATATATTCAGCTGAGTTAAATCTGGACACGAAAGCCTTAACTGTAGTATTTAATCCGGATAAAATTAGTGCTTCCGAAATACGTTCTTTTGTTTCCAATCTTGGTTATGATGCGGATGATATTAAACGGAATCAAGCAGCTTTTGATAATTTACCAGCGTGTTGTAAGTTGCATGAAAGTCACTAAAATTATTTTCTGCGTTTTCCTGGTTCTGAAAAGAAAACACTGACCATACCTTTACGCTGTCCGCAAGGTTTGTAATTTTTATCAATGATTTCCATGTTTACTGCAATATAGGTAATGCAGACATTTGTTAATTCTGATAATTCAATACTAAGTGATTCATATCGATCAATTTGGATTGATTTTAATTTGGTCAATGTAAAAAGTTTTTCATTAATAAACGTGATAGGGTTATCTTCTAATCCGATAAATAAGAGGTTGTTCATATTATTTAATTCTGAATCATCTATATCCGTAATTCTATTTCCAGAAACATCCAAATATTGCAAATTAGCACAAAGAGATGCAGGGATATGTTCCAGGCCACAATCTCTCATTACAAGTGTTTTGAAGTTTTTAAAGGCTTTTGGATTATCAAATTCTCCTGTGAAATTTCGAACAGGATTTCCTGAGCAATAAAATGCCTCCAAGCCTAACAAGTGCTGTAAATCTTCAGTGATTGTAGCAATAGCATTGTTTTTTAAATTCAATGTTTTGAGGACGAAATTGTCTGCTGTTATTTTAGGCAATCCTTTTAATCGGCCATTTTTAATTGTTAAGTTAACTAAATTAGGTAATTCAAAAATTTCTGATGGTAAGCTGGATAGCTTGGAGTTAATTATTTTAATTTCTTGAATCGTTAAACAGGCATTGATGGTTTGAGGAATGGATTCGATCGGATTGTCGAAAAGTATAAGTGATTCAATTTTCCCTATTTTATTTATGTCTTCTGGCAGGGATTTTAGTCCATTTCGAATGGTAAGTTTCTTTAAATTTTTAAACTTATAAACGCCAGCAGGTATTTCTTCGTAGCCGTTTAAAGTTAATTGCTCAACTTCCCCAGGATTTACTTTTAAAGCTCTTTTATAGTCATTGAAAATGCCACCGCTACTTGGGCTTAGGGCAAGTGCAAAATTTGTTGTTAAGACAATTTCAATAATAATAACCCACAGTAGGGAACAAACTATTTTCACGATATTTCGAGTTTGCGGGTGACAACTCTAAGATATGCTATTTTTAGTCGTTGGAATTAAGTTTCTGCCTTAAAATTTCTTAATTTAGCGGCTATGAATATTAAGAATAATATCCTCGAGACCATTGGCAATACGCCATTAATTCGTTTGAATAAAGTTACGGCTTCATTACCATGTACTGTTGTCGCTAAGGTAGATTCGTTCAACCCTGGAAACTCTATTAAAGATCGTATGGCTGTCAAAATGATTGACGATGCTGAAAAGAATGGCTTGTTAAAACCAGGAGGTACGATAATAGAATGTACATCTGGCAATACAGGTATGGGTTTAGCACTTGTTGGGGTCGTACGTGGCTATAAATGTATTTTTACTACTACTGATAAGCAGTCTAAGGAAAAAGCTGATATCCTACGTGCGGTTGGTGCAGAAGTAATTGTTTGTCCAACGAATGTTGAACCTGAAGATCCAGGTTCTTATTATTCTGTTGCTAAGCGTTTAGCTTCTGAAATCCCAAACTCTTATTGGGTAAATCAATATGATAATTTATCTAATCGTGAAGCGCATTACGAAAGTACTGGACCAGAAATTTGGGAAGCGACCGATGGAAAAATCACTCATTTAGTGGTCGGTGCTGGTACAGGTGGTACTGTAACGGGTACTGCTCGTTATTTGAAGGAAAAGAATCCTGCTATTAAAATCTGGGCTATCGATACATACGGATCATTGTTGAAAAAATATCATGAGACAGGTGTTTTAGATATGGGAGAAGTGCATAGTTATATCACAGAAGGCATTGGCGAAGATTTTGTCCCTCAAAACTATGACATGTCTGTTATAGATCTTTTTGAAAAAGTATCTGATAAAGATGGTGCTGTAATGGCACGTCGTATTACGAAAGAGGAAGGTATTTTTGTAGGTTATTCTGCAGGTTCTGCTGTGGCCGGACTGATGCAATTACAGAATCAATTAAAAAAAGATGATTTAGTAGTTGTTATTTTTCATGATCACGGCTCGCGTTATATAGGTAAGTTGTACAATGATGAATGGATGAAAGAACGTGGCTATCTTGAAGTTACCACTGTTAATGACATCTTATCTACGCGTGGTAAGGTATCTCTTGTAACTGTTACCGAAGATACAATAGTTAAAGAAGCTATAGCACTGATGAAAAAATATGACATCACTCATATCCCTGTAATGAAGAACAGAGAACCTATAGGCACTATTTCTGAAAAAGGATTATTTACTAAAGTTCTAAGTAGCCCCAATTTGCTACAAATGAAAGTTGCCGAGTTGATGGAAGGAGTATTGCCAATTGTTCAAAGAACACTTGCAGTCGAAAAATTAGCCCCAATGATGAATAAGGATGTGCAAGCAGTTTTGACGAAAGAGGACTCTGGTCTTTACAATATTATCACACAATATGATGTCATTCAAGCGTTAGGCAAGTAATTACATGCAACAGTTAAACGTATTGTTCTTAGGTTTTGGTTCCATCGCAAATAAGCATGCGCATGCTTTGCGTAGACTGTTTCCAGCAATACAATTAGATGCTTTACGCTCTAGTGTAAATAATAGCGAAATTGAAGGGGTAAGAAGTTTTTATTCATATGATGACCTTGATTTGCAATCTTACAATTTTGTAATTGTTTCTAATCCTAGTTTTTTGCATGCTGAAAGTATAATTAAAATTGCGAAACAGACGAAAGCTTTTTTTATTGAAAAGCCTGCTTTTCTAAATATAGATGAAGGGCAGCATGTTATAGAATCTATAGGAGATAAAATCAATTACGTAGCGTGTAATCTTCGGTTTTTAGATTGCTTACAAGAAGTGAAAAGATGTTTGGATGAGGGGTTAATTCGACCGATTCAAGCTGATTTTAAAGCTTGGTCCTATTTGCCTGATTGGCGTCCTTCTCAGGATTATAGGTTATCGTACAGTGCTTCTATTTCTAAAGGAGGTGGAGTTCTTTATGATTTAATTCACGAACCAGATTATATTTATTGGTTGTTTGGAAAGCCAATAAGTTCTTCCGTCACTTCTTACAAATTATCTAGTTTGGAAATTGATTCACCGGATACAGCGCAGATAAAATTCGATTATCCGAGTCTTAGTGTCACAGGAAGTTTAAGTTACGCATCACGTGTTTCAAAACGCACTTTGAATATTCTTGCGGAGGATGGACTGTTGGAGATTGATTTAATACAAAACACCATTCTAAAAAATGGGATTGTTGTTTTTCAAAGTTCACAACGAATTACCGATACATACCTTGCGCAAATGTCCCATTTCCTTGATTGTCTTATAAACGGCAAGAACCCTATCAATGATGTGAATCAGGCAATGCTTATAACAGAATTACTGCATTTTTAATTAGTCCAAATGGCTTCTTCCGCCCAATCATAAGGGAAACCATAAGCGCTTTCATTTACCTCTTCACATCTAGATAAGATAGATTTAAGTTGCTCGCCGGCGTTCCAATTTTTATCCATTATGTTTCGGATAAAAGCTATGACGCATAAATAAGCATACACACGATTATCTGCAAAATGCAGGTTATTCACCCATTTAAAAGAAGTTGTTTTTGGTATACTTATGTGAACGTTGAAAGTATCATTCCATAATCTCGTAAAATGTGCTGCCTGATTTCTAACATGAGACAAACTATGTAACCAAGAGGAAAAGTACTTTTCATTCACTCCAAAATGCTTTGCAATTTTAGTCTTTTCTTTACTGTTCTTTAGGTTATCAAAAAGAGAGGATAAGGTTCCAAATGAAGAAACCTCTAAAGCTATCCAGCTCGGAGGTAAATTTCCCGGGACATTATTTCGTTCGGCTTGTATAAAATCTTCGTCGTTACGAATATAGTCTTTCGATAAGTGCCTAAGATTCTTTTCGAATAAATATCGCTCTTCAAATAGTTCTTCACGTTCGATCCAATAAGGACCATAAGCTGTTACCATGGCTGAATTAATATACTGACGTACATACAATTCAATATGTTCCATTTCATCTAAAATCCAATGGCGAATGGAATGATCACAATTATAAATCAATTGGATTTTTTCGAAACTTGTTCCTTCCTTGAAGTGTTCGGCTTCAGAATTCTTAAAATAATGTTTGTAATAATGACTGAGCCGGTAAAGCCCGTTTCGTTCTAAAAAAAGTAATGCAGCTTCCTCGTTTTGCACCTCCATACCAGAAGATTTCAACCATTTAAGTTGTGTTTCTATTGGTTGGGCAAAAATTGAAAGCTGCATTCAGAAAATGGTTTAAATAATTTAACTCGCGGGGTAGTAATTCAAGTCATTGTTACGTTTAAGCTTTATTATACCTAAAGCGTTAAATAGTAATATAAAAGGATAGATCGGGTCAATTTCATGCCATTTTACGCCAAAATTTGGACGTCCACCAAACTTGTGGTGATTGTTATGATACGATTCACCTAACATTAGAAAATCGAGTGGTAAAAGGTTTTTAGAAGTATCACCTACTTTTTCATTTACATAACCATATTTATGTGCAAACCAATTGATAATTGCGCCATGAATTGGAGCCATTAATATGATCATAGGTAGCCAAACCCAATCGTACCAATGGTTCGCAAATTTGAAAAAGAACAAAGAATAAAGTGCAACAAAGAATAGACGATTTAACCATGTATCTGCAATATTTTCCATAAACTTCCAATAAGGTAAGTTGCGTGAAAAACGCTCTTCTACAGGCTTTTGATGTTTCGCTATTGCAGAGTATTCAATTTTTGTTTTCCACATCATATCCCAGAGATTTTTAGAGTAGAGCGGAGAGTGTGGATCTTTGTCAGTATCTGCATATGCGTGGTGATAACGGTGCATAATACCATAAGCATACGGACTTAAATACGAAGAACCTTGGAATAACCAGGTCAATACATAAAAAACTTTTTCCCAGAATTTATTCATCGTGAACATGCCGTGAGCAGAGTATCTATGATGAAAAAATGTTTGAGTGAAAAGTGATAAATACCAAATGGCGACGAAAAATAAAAATGGATACATCGTTTATAAAATTAAAGAACAAAGTACGTAAAGAATCTTCGGTAAAAATATGATTTAGATCGTTATTTATCCACGTTGAACAAATTTTTCGTTCGTTCAAAGATATCCTTCAACAAGAAATTATCTTTTTCTAGTGAATAGTCATTAAGATTAAGGGAATAATGGACAATACGTTTGTCATTTGAAAATTTTAAAACTAGATTATCGGGGTAGTCCTTATCTTCTGAAGGATAGCTGTCAATTTCCGTAGGACGATATTTCAGGGAGAATTTTTCTCTAGATATTAGTGACCATTCATTCTTCTTTTGTATTAAAATAAGAACTTGAGCATTATTGGTTAGGATATACAATAAATTACATTCTCGTTTCAAATCTTTAGCATACGCCACTCCGATAATTTTGTATTTATTTAAGTCAAGTATCGAGGAGTCAATCTTTACAGCAATAAATTCAATTGAGTTTTCTTTTTTTAAAATTAATTCTGTGCTATCAATACTAAAGCTACGTTTGTTAAGTGAAAATAATTTTGCGTCAAGGACCATTTTTGGCCAAAGTGCATGCTCAATGAAAGTAGTTGTAAAGGATGTAAAATAACTTGAACTAGCATAAGCTAAATAGGAAATTTGACAAGGAGCTTTCGGTGCTTTACATACAGATTCAATTGCGATATGATTGAATACTTGAAATAAATCTTCTTCGTAAGGGATTAAAAAACCATAATAAAGTGCGGTCCAATTGTCTTTCTGTCCGCTACCATCTATTATTGATGCGAAATCATAGGGTTTTCTAAAAACAATTAATGAAATAGTTCGGGCCATCTTCTTTACGTCCTCAATATTGAAAAATAATTTGTTGGGCAATTCTTCCACTCTTAATTGATACGCGAGTTCCATAAATTGAGCATCTTCAATACCATGCCCGACAGTTTCTCTATGACCTGTATAGTTCTTAAACGCTTCTGGCCATGTGTAGGTATACTTATTTGTCGGATTAGTTTCTAATATACACCTAAGGCTATAGGCAATGTCGTGCACTTGTTTGTCTATGCCTTTTTTCCAAATACTTGAATCTGGAATGATTTTACTCAAATATAAAAGTGATTTTCCGATAGCACATTGTTGGTTGATATCTGTTCCTGGTCCGCCCATACAATGTGTACGTAATTGACAGAAATAGCCGATATCATTTTTATCACTACAATTATAAACCCCGGGTTTGTCATTCCAATAATTGTTGTTTAGGAAAACATAGGTTTGTAAAACCCTTTTCAAAAGCCAATTTCTGTAATCCAAGTAGCTTTCAAAATTATTTAAACTATCACTGATATTATAACTCAAACTATCTTGAACATTATATTTTGACATTCCTTTTGCTTCTTCAGGAAGGGTTTGTTGTTGTATTTCGGGAAATTCATTATCTAAAAGATAGATGAATTCCAGCATGGGAAAAATTATTTTACCTGCATACAATGGAGTAGGGGCCCAGCCATAAAAGAATTCAGCCTCTCCTGAATTAGGATTGATATCAATGTCATACGACCAACCATAACTTATAAATCGTTCTCCGTAACCAGCATAAGCATCTGGTAAGGATGGATTCAGTTTTTTTGAGAGTGTTCGATTACGAACTAATCTTGGATTTAGATTATTGATATTATCATCTCTTCGTTCTTGCACTCTTTTGGAATGGATGATGAATTTGTCTAAATATTTAGCATCGTGTGTTGCGCGATACATGGTTATATAAGCATGCATTAAATCAGCCTCTCCATCTAGGGCGACGTTACCGCCTTTGGGGTTCATACTTGCGTTACAACAGTAGGAGTAGCCGTCTCCGAAATTGTTTGATTTTGCTAAATCTGCTATATCAAATGCAACAATATATGGGTTTTTAACCTGAGCAAATGACAGCCCAACCCAACATGAATTCAATAAAAAAAGTAAACCTATCCAACGCATTTTAATGATGATAGTTTTCATTTTTAAGAATCGTACCTACACGATAGAGTTGCTCCACTAAAATTAGACGCACTAGTTGGTGCGGCAGCACGAAGTCCGAAATTTTGAAAAGATTCGGTTTTTGTTGAAATGCGTCAAAATTCCAGCCATAGCTGCCTCCAATACCAATTATTAGTTGTTTAACGGACGTTTGTTGGAGCGATTCTATAAAATTTGCAAATTCAATGGAACTTTTTCCTTTACCTCTTTCATCCAAAAGTAGCAATTGATGTGGCTGATCCGGAAGGTTTTGTAAAAAATATTTTGTTTCTTCTAGTTTGATTTGGGCTATCGATAGATGTTGATTTACCTTGGGTTCCAAAACCACTAATTCTGTTGGAATATAGTGTTGAAGGCGATCTAGATACATTTGAACCTCTTCTTTTAAGAAGGGATCATTTCTTTTACCGAGCGCAATTATTTTTATTTTCATAGAATAATTGCAAAGATACTTTGAAATATCAATTATTATATCGTATATTTGCGCTTCGAATCGGTTCCGTAGCTCAATTGGATAGAGCATTTGACTACGAATCAAAAGGTTTCAGGTTCGACTCCTGACGGAATCACGATTAATAAGCGCCTTACGAAAGTTTGGCGCTTTTCTTTTGTCCCAATTCTTATCTTTGTTTATATGCGGATTCTGCTCTTAGCTGCAACACAGTTGGAAATAGATGGGTTTATTAATCCTTTGCCTGATCAAATCAACCTTGACGTTTGTATTACAGGTGTCGGGCCAAGCTTCGCGATGTTAAATGCAATGAAGTTTATTGCCGATCATCCTAATCTAAAGTATGATTATATTCTACAAATAGGTATTGCAGGCTGTTTCGATACCAATATCACTTTAGGAACCGTCTTTAATGTTCTTGAAGATCAGTTTTTGGTAGGCGCTTGGGAAAACGAAGAATTATTTAATAGTGTGGATGAGATGGGTTTCAATAGTGCTTTTAGAAAGAGCAGTCGGGTAAAATCTTTTAAAACGTTAGAATTAAATTCAATTTTGCCAAATTGTGAAGGTTTGACAGTTGGTACTATAGAAAGTAATAAAGCTAGAATTAAGGTCTTAAAAAGCGTCTTTCCGGAGTTGTTAATTGAATCTATGGAAGGGGCAGTAGTTTTTGAATTATCGAACTACTTAAAAACACCTGCAATTTCATTGAAGGCTGTTTCCAATTATGTCGGAGAACGTGATAAATCAAAATGGGATTTTAAAATATCCATTTCGAAATTACATAAGGCGACTCACGACCTACTCTTAAACTTAAATAACCATTTTAATGCTAATCGATAATACTTGGACCTTGTTTTTAGATCGTGATGGTGTTATCAATATTGATACACCCGGTGATTATTGTCGTAATGCTGATCAGTTTCATTTGTTTGAGACTACCTTACCTGCAATGAAATTATTCAATGACTTCTTCTGTAAAATTGTGGTGGTAACCAACCAACGTGGGGTTTCAAAAGGAATTATGACGGAAGAGGATTTAAAAGGTATTCATGCTAAAATGATGTCTTTAGTAATTCCTGCCGGAGGACGAATTGATAAGATTTATTATTGCCTTGATATGGATGCAGAAACGTCTACGCATCGAAAACCAAAACCTGGAATGGCCTACGATGCCCAACGTGACTTTCCAAGTATAGATTTTATTAAAAGTATCATGATTGGGAATAATATTTCAGACATGCAATTTGGAAAAGCTGTCGGTATGACAACAGTGTTTATTGACGATCGAAAAGAACGTGGTGGAATAAAAAGTGAGGAAATGGATTTTATCTTTGACAACCTTCTTGAATTTGCCCACCTATTAAAAGTATCTAATGAAAAATAGTTTTTTTGTTGTTTTGGTTTTCGTAATCGTGTGCTCATTTGTTCCTTGCAAAAAGAAGGATAAGCTGAAAGTGCTTAGCTATACACGTTCTGTTGTACATGCAGGAATGAGAGGAGGTATGAATGGTACGATATTTACGTTAAAGGTGTTGAATACACATAACGGTATTAGTATCGATAGTTTGTTTTTAACCTATGGGTATGCCATTGCATTAAACTTAGAAAGTGATCGTTTTGACGCTAAGGGAAATCCTGTTGCGGACGCTGACACACTGGTTTATGTCGGTGTGGTGAGCGATTTGCAAATGGCTGATTTCACACGTAATCCTCTTTTAAATTCAAATAGTACCCATCCTAGAAATGTGGATGAGGTTGGCTATTGGACAATGGATGCTAAACATCATTGGCTTAAATTGCTTCCTGCAAAAATCACGGCTCCATTAAATATGCCTTAATCGATACTTTGTCCTTCGCAAAGTTTTAGAAACGCATCTTCGTCAATAATTCGAATGCTGGTAATTGTTTTAGCTTTCTCTAACTTACTACCTGCATCTTCACCGACTACAAGAAAGTTCAACTTTTTATTAACAGAACCTGAAACGGAGCCTCCTAGATTTTCAACCATAGCCTCCGCTTTACCGCGACTTAAAGTTGGTAAGGTGCCTGTAAATAGAAAACTCATTCCATTTAAGGTAAGGTCCTCTAAATTTTGTTTCGCTTCTTCTTGCACCTCTAATACAATTCCAAGTTCGCCTAATTCCTCAATAAAATTTCTATTGAATGAATTTCCAAAATAGTCTGTCAAAGTAGTTGCTACTTTCTCCCCAATGTCATCCCATTTCAAGAATTCTTCCTTTGGAATTGTATATAAATCCTTTAAATGGTGTATTTTTTTAGCAATTGTTTTCGCAGTTGTCTCACCTACAAATCGTATGCCTAAAGCGAAAATTAACTTGGCTAAAGGTCGATGTTTAGCCTCTTCTAGCGCCACTTTTAAGTTTTGGATCGACTTGGCTCCGAACCCGTCCATTTTACTTAGACGATAATAATCCATCTTGAAAATATCTGGAATTGATTTGATAATTCCTTCTTGATAAAGTCTGCGAATTTTTTCTTCTCCTAAACCAGAGATATCCATTGCATCCTTGCTAACAAAATGAATTATTTTCTCAACACGCTGTGCTTCACAATTACTGTTGATACATCTCCAAACAGCTTCCTCTAAAGGCTTCTCTAGTCTTGATCCGCAAACAGGGCATTCAATTGGAAAAACAATTTCAAGTTCATTTCCAGTTCTTGCTTCGGTTAATGACTTGACGATATATGGTATTACATCTCCACTTCTCTCCAACAATACACGGTCGCCTATTTTTAATTCTTTTTCTTTTATTACGTCAGCATTAAAGAGTGAAATAGAAGATATTGTTACACCACCTAAAGGTACAGGCTCAATTTTTGCAACGGGTGTTATTGCGCCAGTTCTTCCAACTTGAAATTCAACATCAATTAGTGTAGATGTTGCCTGTCTTGCTGGAAATTTATAGGCTATAGCCCACCTCGGATGGTGTGCGGTAGCGCCGCATTTTTCTTGTAAGGTTATATTGTTAAGTTTGATAACCATTCCATCTATTTCATATGGAAGGGTATCTCTTTTATTATGATACTCGTTACAAGCATGAATCACAGCTTCTATATTCGGGCAAACAATAGCACCTTGATATGAGCTTTTTAATCCCGCGTCATGTAAAATTCTAATAGCCGAATCATGTGTAGGGAATGCATTCATTAATCGTTCGTTACCATCTTTTAGTTTTACGTAACTAATGTGGTACAAATATGCTTCCATACCTCTTTGTCCTACTTCGATTGGATTTTGCATTCGAAGACCTCCTGCTGCTGTATTACGAGGGTTGGCAAAAGGTGCTAGATTAGATTCTAACCTTTTTTGATTAATGGCTCGAAATTTCAAATTAGGAATAATGACTTCTCCTCTTATTTCAATTTTCTGAATATTCCATTTACTGAATGGTGCTGTTAAAGGGATAGAGCGAAGTTGTTTCGTATTATTTGTAATGTCTTCTCCTTTAGCACCATCACCACGTGTAGCGCCTCTCAATAAGAGGTCATTTTCATAAATGAGTGAAAGCCCTGCACCATCATATTTAGGTTCCACTACGTATTCAACTTGATCTGTTTCAACTAATTCTTTTACTCTTTTATCCCAAGCATGTAGGTCATCTGCGTTATAACTATTCTCCAAGGATAACATAGGCACTAAGTGAGCGACCTCTTGAAATCCATCGGCAATGCCTACTGCTACTCGCTGAGTAGGGGAGTCTGGAGTAATGAATAAAGGATTATGATGTTCAAGCTGTTTTAACTGTTTAAATAAATGATCATATTCCACATCCGCAATTAGTGGCTCTGCTAGTACATAGTAACGGTACTCATGAAATCTAATGACATCACGAAGTGTTTCCATGTCTGAATCAGAAGCCTCTTTTTTAAGAAACTGTTGCGAATAATTTAAAGCATCACTAATACCTAACATCCTACTTCAAATTTATTTATGCAATAACTTCTCTATGACCAACCCAAACAAATCTCCTGTCTACGAAAGCTGCGTTAGTGAAGGTGGCATTACCTGCAGGATTTCCTCCTGTAACGTGAAAATCGCTAAAAGCAGCATGTTGATTAACCCAAATAAAACCAGTTAGATTAAGAGAAACAGGTGCAAAAACACTTTCCATTTCATCCTTAATCCAATCAGATTTAACGGCATCAGTACAATAGACAGCGCAAGTAATTGCACCATGCTTTTCACACATGTCTTTCGCGATTGAAACAGATTGTTCCGTATTAGAGGTTTTGATCAAAAGAACGATAGGACCAAATAATTCTTGTTCGAAAACTGCCTTATCAGAAGTATCACAAGCTAATATTGTTGGTGTGCAAGTACGAGCAGCGGGAAATTCTTCATTAGTAATTGAATTGCTTTCTAACAAAACTACTTTACCTAAATTTCCAATATTTTTAACGCGATCGGCAGTCAATTCATTTTGAATCGCACCTAAAGTTCCGGGTCCCATTTTAGGATTGTTGGCAATACCAGAAACGGCCACCTTAAATTTTTCAGCTATTTCTTCAAAACTAATAGGGCCTTCCGCGGTAGTGACATTTTCAGGGATAAAAAAGTTTTGGGGTGCTGTACACATTTGTCCAGAATATAAGGATACTGCGAATGCTAAGTTTCCTAATACATCGTCAATTTTATTCGCAGAGTCTAGAATAACTGAATTTACACCAGCCTTTTCTGTAAACACTGTTTTACCAGAAAGGCCTTCTACATAATTTCCAAAAGCTGAACCACCCGTATAATCAATAAGTTTAATAGCAGGATGTTCACATAATACTTTAGTAATTAAATGGGATGAATCATCACAGGCTAATTGAACGGTATTTACGTCAATTTGGAAGGACTTGAATACTTTTTGCATTTCTTCTACCACAATTGCAATTGGTAAAACAGCTTTTGGATGCGGTTTTATAATAACAGGATTCCCGGTTATTAAATCTGCAAATACACCTGGCAGAGTATTCCAGACAGGGAAGGTAGAACAACCTATCACCAAGCCAATTCCTCTAGGGACAGCATGAAAATCCTTCTTTAGTTTTAGGTTGAATTTACCCATTGGTTTTTCCCACAGTACGTCGGCTGAATATGCATTCAATGCTTCGTAACCTGCAGCTATTGCCTCTAATGCTCGATCATTTGAGTGTGGTCCACTTGCTTGAAAACTCATGATAAATGATTGCCCTGTTGTATGCATGGTAGCATAAGCAATTTCATAAAATTTTGTTTTTATCTGTTCTAGGCATTCAATCAAAATATCTGCACGCACCTCTTTTGAAGTTTTCTTCCAGCTTGCAAATGCTTTTTTAGCCTGTTCAATATAAACTTCAGGATTGGCTGATGGATATCTAATATTCAACGCTTCCTGTGTGTATGGCGATACTTCTTCACCAACACTTGCATTCATATTTTCCTGCAATAACCCATTGTAAAAATTATTAAAGAATGATTTTACATTCGACAAACCGGCTTGCATGCCTTCTTCTCCATAAGCTTTTGGATGTTCTGGGTATTGTGCAAAGAAGCTACGTTCATGATTCGCTTGAATCGCTCGATCTAAAATTGATTGGTGTTTCATAGGATGAAAATTATTTTTTATTTGGGAATAGAGGCTTACGTTGATCGGGGTCATTTTGATTCAGCATTTTCATTCTGCTTACTACGTTTTCGCCATTAACTTCTAAAGGATGGTCCTTTAACCATTCTAAAAATTCTTCGTATCGTTTACTATTGCGTTCATACCAAAGATTAAATTGCATGATATCGCCTCTATTGAAAAGCCAATAATTATAGCAATCGTTATAATTGGAGGAGATAATAGTTCTTTGGTAATCAAATAATGCATTTGGATAGTCCGTTGGGAAGTTTTTTTCGTACCATTTCATTACAAAGTTATGTCTAAACAGTATGAGCTCTGGTAAGTTAAACTCTTTCTTAAATGCAGACAAACATTTCCTTCCCGTTACTGTATAAGCCTGTTCAAAATTCTTATGTAGGAGCATAGTGTCTTTCATCATTTTGCTGCTTAGGTGAAGTGGTACATCTGAAAAGAACAGGTATTTATTTCTTTCATTTTTTACATAAATACTACGTTTGTAGACCTCATACATGATCTTGCTCATTTCGTAAGTACGCGGTGATGATATTTCAATATTGATAAAAATTTCGCCATAAATAAGCGACCAAATTTTTTCCGAAGTTCTTGCATATGCTTTTGCCGCATAATAATAATTAGAAGGGTAATTGGGGTCACATAAAATTCCATTTTCCCAGTACTGTAATGCTAAGTTGAAATTTTTGTGTTCGTATTCAATTCTACCTAATTCGCAATTTAAGGGACCTGAACAAGGTATTGCCTTTAAGCCGTCTAAATAAACATGATAAGCCTTATTTGGTTCTCTTAATTCCTGATACGATTGCCCCATTACTTGATAGTAACGATCTACTTTAGGATCGATTAGAATGACTCTTTTCATCACTTCAATGGTCGTTTTGTAATTACGACTATAGTAATAAGCCAGTCCTAATTGATACTGGTATACTAATTTGCTGCTATCTAAGTCGACTGCATCCGCAAAAGCCTCAATAGCTCCTTTGAAATTAGATTTTTTCATAAGAGCCAATCCATTTGTATAGTATTCAATTGCCTTTTTAGCGTCCACTTCTGCAGCAGTTGTAGTGTCGATTTGTTGAATCGTTTGTGCTTGAATATTATTGAAGCCAATCAATAAAAGCAAACTTATTAAAAGTGTTTTTAGGCAACTCATCGTACTTCGTGCATTAATTTTTTAACTATAAATGAAATAGCAATAAGAACGACTCCGGCAGCTAAGGCAAAATAACCAAGTTGTAAATAGCCACTAGTATAAGTCTCCAATTTTTGTGCGGGACTTGCATGATCAGAAGCTTGCGCGATTCCAGCTCCAAGAATACCAGCCACATATTGGCCGTAGGCACTTGCTAAGAACCACATACCCATCATAACTCCTTGCAAATGTTTCGGAGATAACTTAGTCATAATAGATAAGCCTATTGGCGAAAGGCAAAGTTCACCCAAGGTCATAACAAAATAGGCTAGGGTAAAAACATCTAATGACGCAATAGCCTTTGCATTGGCAGTAAACTTGCACAAATAAAGTATTACAAAGGAAGCTCCCAAGAATAGGAAACCTAAGCCGAATTTGTTAACGGTATTTGGTTCTATTTTTCGTTTATTTAACCAAATCCATATCAGACCGATAATAGGGGAGAAAAGGATAACAAAAAAGGAGTTGCTAGAATTGTTTACGCCATTAGGATCCAATTTAAAAATCCCTAGTAAAGAACTATTCAAATGATCGGCAGCAAACAAACTTAAGGAACCACCGCTTTGCTCAAAGAAGGCCCAGAAGAAAATGGAGAAAACAATAAAAATTAAGGCAGCGTACATTTTCTCTCTTTCAGCTTTCAACTTAAGTTTGAGTATTTCAATAAGAATATAAACTAAGGCTACGGGTCCTATAATGTACATAAACCAATCTGTATAAGCAGGTTTAGATACCATCGCCATTATTAATGGAATAGCTATTAAGGAACCGAGATAAGTAACATATTCGTACCACTTTTTATTCGCAGTGATTGTTTCAGGTTGTAGACCAATCGGCCCCATGTATTTTCGAGTGAATAAGAATGTAAGCAAAGAAATACTCATAACGACAGCCGCTAGTCCAAATGCTAAATTCCATGAATATCCTTTTCCAATTGCTACGCATGCATAACCTCCAAGCAATGCTCCAATGTTGATACCAGAATAGAATAAAGAGAAACCAGCATCCGTTCTTGCATCGCCATCCTTGTAAAGTTGGCCAACCATAGTGGAAATATTAGGTTTAAAGAAACCTGTACCTATTACGGTAAAACTAATACCTAAGAAAAAGTATTGATGCGGATCAATGGCAAGGATGATCGAACCTACAATCATTAGTATACCTCCCCAAAAAAGCGATTTTCTAAATCCTAAAATTTTATCTGCAAAGAATCCTCCGATAAAAGTAAAAGCATAAACAAATGCCTGGGTAGCTCCATACTGAAGATTGGCTACATCCTCTTTCATCATTAATTGATGCACCATAAAGAAGGTAAGCATTCCACGCATACCGTAAAAACTGAAACGTTCCCACATTTCAGAGAAAAACAAATACCACAATTGCTTTGGGTATTTGCCTTCGAAATTTTGAATCTTTGCTAATGCCTGGTCTCTAGTTTCCAATAGAATTATTTTTGGTCTTTAATGTCTTCGAATTCGATGTATTCCCCGATTTCTTTCTTTTTTGTATCATTTTGCTTAGTCGAATTCGAATTGTTGTATTGCGTTTCTTTATTTGACTTACCTTGATTGTGTTCTTTTTTCTCTTCTTTATTTCTTTGTGACATTGAAAATAAAGGAAGGACGAAATTGAAAATAAATCGAAGGAAAAAGAGGATGAGTATAAACTCCAAAATTGCCTTTAACATATCATGATTTTAACCTTTCAAATATACCTAAAATAAACTAAAAAACCCGCCAATCCGTTAAGATTTGGCGGGTTTTTAATAGCTAATAACTGGCTTATTTTAATGTTATTGTCTTTGTTTTTCCGTTGCGTGTTACAGTGGCTGTATTATCGCAAGTTCCAGAACCGTAATCTAATGTCATAGTTGGTTTAGTTCCAACGTTGATATCGACTTGTCCTTGCGTGAAATGCTTCGGGCAACTCATGTCTCTAATTAATTCATGACCAGTTAAAACTTGAGCTGTATAACTATCACCTTTAGCAGTGGTACCATTGGCAGAACCTGTCACTTGGAATTTATCATCACTGAAAATGAAAGCTGTCGACTCACCTGCAATCATTTCACGGTTACGTGTCTCGTTAAAGATGACTGTTCCGCCGTTATTTGCTTTAAGAATATTTAAAGCAGCGACAATAGTCCAATTTAAGTTACCAGCGGAATTATGACCATTATTTGTAACTGTTTTTGTGCCAGTAACTTGGTTCATGGAGGTATTGCTAACGCCAACAAAATAATTGTTGAATGTTGTAGCTATAACAGTACCTGAATCGCGATATTTGCCTGTATAGGATGAAATAATCTGCCCTTGACGGTAGCGATTATCTTTACACAAACAAGGGCTTGTACCGAAGTCGATAGTCAAAACATTGTTAATTGTATCATTAGTAATGGTTGCACAAGAAGAAAGGCCCCCGTTGTTAGAAGAACCTCTAAAAGACATGTTACCTGAAGCTGTGAAAGCTTGTTCGGAGATGTTTTGTACCTCCTGCGAAGCACCTGCTGCAGTGCTATTATCACTTACGGCTTCCAATTCGTCGTCGCTCATGCGCATACGACCACAAGAAGAATAAAGTAAAGAACCACCTAGCAAAACGGCGATTAGACTTGCTGAAATAAATTTTTGTGTTTTCATAAAAATAGATTTATGTGTTTAATACTGAATTCAATTATAGGACACTTTAGAACTAGAAAGGTTTAATCACCTCTATATATTTTTTTAAATTTTAAGAAAGCTTCTTTCACTGTTAAACCAATTTCATAGTCGGTGCTACCTTTTAAAAAGCTCTCATCCAATGGGATAAAGAGAACAAATGCCTCCAATTCTTTCTCGGATGGATCGATAACTTGGTAGCTTCTAAGTAAACGGCAGATATCTTTCAAAATACGTGTTCTATTCTCTTCATATTCTAAAGCGGCAACAGTACGCTTCGCTCTTTCATTTTTGTTAAATGCTTCATATAAAGCCGTAATTGGACTTTGAAACGCATTTACGTCCTTATAGACATCCGTCGCTTCTAAATGTAGTTTTTGTATTTCTGTTCGTATTTCCGAAGCACTTTTAGGTGCAATTATTTGTACCTCATTTAGATTTTTAGAAAGTGGTTTTAAGACAACTGTAATTACACAAACATTGTTTTTAATAGAATCGCGAACTGCAAATTTCTTCATGCCATACGACTGTGAAGAAAAAATTAAAGTGTCTGAAATTTTTGCAGTCCATTCAACAGAAGCACCATCCATATCTACAATCGCATCTTGGGTGTTTTTGTTTGCCACAAAAACATAAGTGATTGGACGATGCAAAGTGTCCATAACAAAAGCTTTAACCTTTATCCATTCTTGTGCATAGCTAGAATTAGATAAAAAGAAAATGCTTAAAACAAGTATAATTAATCTACGCATAGTATTACCTAACAAACTTAATCATTTCATTTTTTGAATTGGCGTCCGAATACAGGAAATAAACTCCGGTAGTCAATTCCTGCATTTCCGGAATCTCACACGTAAAAAATCCAGCCCCTTCATTTGTAAATACTGTTTTCGTGAAAACAGGCTGCCCTACGATATTATATGCTTTTAAATGCACGGCTTGCGGATAATCACTTTTGATAATCAATCTGGTAAATTCACTCGTCGGGTTTGGAAATAGGATGAGTTGGTTGCTCGTATCATAGAGTAGTTTATAATCCGATAATAAAGCATCAGCTATTCCAAAATTTGGTATTCCGTAACCTCTTTGATCCTCAGGATTTTCGTACAAACTAGCACTTTTTATTATAGCATCTCTTATCTCTGAAGCGCGCTTTTCTGGGTGTTTTTGCCATAAACAGGCAGCCAATCCACATAGAATAGGGGAGGCAAAGGATGTGCCACTTCCATTTTTTATTTGTCCGGAAGTATTTATAATGGAAGCATCTTTACCTAAAATAGAAACTTCAGGTTTAATACGACCGTCAGCTGCGGGTCCATAAGAGCTGAATTTAGCAGGATCTCTATTGCTTTGAACAGCGCCAACTGTTAGGATACCAATAGCATCTGCTGGCGTTCCGATGTATTTCCAAGGTGAGTTACCTTCGTTTCCTGCACTTACACATACTAGCATACCTTTTTTAGCGGCGATATTTGCTCCGATAGTTGCAATACAGGTAGCGCCATCTAAATCTGAATATTGATGATTTTGACTTGGGTTATCAAATGTATAATAACCTAAGGAGGAATTAATCATATCACAACCAATTGCATCAGCGTATTCAGCACCTACAACCCAATTGTATTCTTCCAAGACCTCTTCCTGATTTTCGTTTTCAGTTCTAAGCAAAACTAAATTAACGTTAGGAGCTGTGCCAACATAAACGCCTGGTGATTGCCCAATAATAGTAGAAGCTACCATTGTACCGTGAGTTCCGGCATCGTATACTGAATCGCCTCCATTAACGAAGTCGTGTGTTGCGATTACTTGCTGACTATTAAAGACATTTTCAAAAATGTTTAATCTATTAAAATTTAAATAGCCTAAATCAAGAATAGCAATTTTTATCCCATCACCTAGAAAACCCCTTTCGTGAAGATAATTACCGTTAGCCATTTCTATTTGTTGTTGTGCAAAACCATAGTCAATGGTTAAATCATAAAGGCTTGTATAAGGTAATTTTTGTGTTAAGCCACGCTTACCAACCGTCTTGCTGTTTTTAACAAAAGGTAGATTGTTAATTTTGCTTAGAACAGCGCTATCACTAGTTTCAATTAAAACACCATTTAACCACTTACTACTATAAACAATAGTTGCTCCAATCTGCTTTACTGAATCAATGTAGTTTTGATTAACAGGCAAATCTTCGAGTGTAATATCAATTCCAGCTTTCTTACGCCTTTCAATAGCGGAATTGCTAAGAAAATCTGTAGGCCTATTTATCGTAAAAAATGAATTGTTTTTATCTGTAAAACAAATAAAATGCTTTGATTCATTTTGCGCAAATCCTGAATTAAAAATCAGCGAAATACAAAACAACAAGTAATTACGAATATGTTGCATGTTTATTAGTTTATATTATCTTGTAGAACTGAAGCTAGGATAAATCGGTTGTTTTTAGCAAAATCCTTGCGTAAGATACAATTTTGAAAAAAGGGTTTAACTTCCTCAAGCAATTCTTCACCAAAGTTCTGATGAATCTCAAAATAAAGACTTCCGTTCTTCGTAAGATGTTTCACAGCATAATTTATAATCGCTTTATAAAAAATCAAGGGGTTATCATCAGGGACTTCTAAAGCAAGTGTTGGTTCAAAATTCCTAACTGAATCTTCCAACAACAAACATTCACGTTTAGGAATGTATGGAGGGTTTGAAATTATTATATCGTAGGTCTCGGTTGAGTTAAAGTTGAAAATATCTTCATTCAAAAAACGAATATCTACTTTAAGATTTCTTGCATTTTTCGTAGCTAGGGAAAGCGCTTTAGTCGAAATATCAATTCCTACTAGCTCCCAATCAGCGTGCTTTTTCTTCAAACTAATTGGAATGATTCCGCTACCAGTTCCAATATCTAATACTTTTTGTGAATTTGCATGTAAATGTAGCTCATGGATTAATTGAATAAGTTCTTCTGTTTCTGGTCGTGGTATTAATGCCTCTGGACTTGTTTCAAATTCATAACCTAGAACTTCGATAAAACTTATAACATATTGTACAGGAACGCCTGCAAGTAAACGATTTAGATCATATTGTGCCAAAAAAAAGATTCCATCAAGTTTTAATTGCTCAATGGAATCCTTAGCTGATATTTTTTTATGATAGGAGAAGTAATAAAAGCAAATATTTTCTGCGTAAGCGCCAAAGACTTGGCTCAACTTAGTTTCAAAAAAATGTTTGACCGTCATTTACCTATTTTAAGAAACGATATATAATAATAACTGCTGCCGTTAAAAACAAGATTATAGAAATTCGATTCATCCCGTGCATCAACTTTATGTTGATGTTTTTAGGTCTTGAATTGTCTTGCTTTTTTAAGAACAAGTATTCCTTTATTTGATTAAAAAAGCTGCTCATTCTTATTATTTATTCATGAATTCTAATACCTTTTCTATGATGAACGCCTGTTGATCCGCCTCCATTTCTGTATGAATAGGCAAAGAAATAACACGATCAGTCAACCAATCAGTATGGTATAAATCTCCTACAATTTTACCCTTGCCCTCAAATGCTTTCTGACGATGTGCAGGTACAGGATAATAAATCATAGATGGAATATTATTATCGGCAAGGAATGTTTGCAACCCATTTCTATCACCTTCGATTACTAGGGTATATTGGTGATAAACATGATAGCTATAGCTAGCACGTGCTGGTGTTTTTATTTTCGGATGATTTGCAAATGCCTTATCATAAGCATCTGCCACTGATCTGCGGTTGCTACAGTATTGATCTAAATGCTTAAGTTTTGCATTAAGTATAACGGCCTGTATGGTATCCAATCGTGAATTTACGCCAACCATATCATGATAATAACGTACTCTTTGACCGTGATTTGCCACCATTCTTAATTTGTTAGCTAATTCATCGTTATTAGTATACATTGCCCCGCCATCACCATAACAACCTAAATTTTTTGATGGGAAAAAGCTAGTACATCCGATATCACCCATTGTACCATTTGCTTTCTTAATTCCGTCTGCTCCAGTATATGAACCTCCGATTGCCTGCGCATTATCTTCAATAACAAAGAGATTGTGTTTTTTTGCGATTTCCATTACAGCATCCATATCGGCACTTTGACCATATAAATGAACGGGAACAATTGCTTTTGTTTTTGATGTAATAGCCTTCTCGATTTCATTAGGATTAATCGTAAATGAATCTGGATAAACATCCACAAAAACAGGTGTCAAGCCCAATAAAGCTAAAACTTCACAAGTTGCTATATAGGTGAATGAAGGTGTGATAACCTCGTCGCCAGGTTGTAATCCTAATCCCATCAATGCAATTTGAAGTGCATCAGTACCGTTTGCACATGGTATTACATGTTTTACGCCAAGATATTGACCCAAATGTTCTGCAAAATCTCCGACTTGTTTTCCATTAATAAAGGCAGCATTATTTAATACCTCCATAATGCCATTATCCACTTCTTGTTTAATTGCGGCATACTGGGTCTTCAAATCGACCATTTCAATTTTCTTCATATAATTAAGTTTGGATTGCGAATTTACAATTTTAAAGAGTTATCGTTTAGTGTTGTACTACGAATTTTACGGTCTTTACTGTCGAATTACTTTCAGCGGTTGCTGTATAGATTCCATTTGACCAAGAATTGGTATTAAGGTTTAGTCGGCCTCCACTGTTATAGGTTTCGTTGGACTGCCAAATTACTTTACCTAGAATATCGCGAACTGTGATTCTAAATGGTTCTATTAATCCTGAACCTGATTGCCAATCTAAGGTAATTTGATCATTAGCAGGGTTAGGAAATGCCGCTAAAATGGAACTTACATTAGCATTTACCGGCTGCGTACCTAAATGATATTGAGGAACTCCAACTTGAAAACTTAGTCGTGTTTCGGAGCCGAAATCACCTGTAAAACTATGTAATAACATGCCCCAACGCCAGTAAATTCTCGCAGCTCCACTTCCTTGTGCTGAATTTGCCCAAAAACTTAGGCCATCATTGCCAGCATCATAAATCGAAAATGTATAACAACCGTCTTTTAAACTTACAGTATCTCTATAAACGGTATTTGCATTCAAGGTAGATCCTTTACGATCTATTATTTTGTTGCCTAAATCATCTTTTAAAACGTAATCTGTTTCTCCAGGGAAATTATTAGTTTGAACATAAAATATCAATAGCGAATCTAAATTCTTTGGAATCAATGCTCGAGAATAAGCTTGATTATCAGTAGGGTAGTCATCGGCCTTCCCGTTCACCTTACCAATATTAACACGGAAAAGGTTGTTTACTGGGTTCACCATTACAAAGTTGCCCAAATTAATAGTTGTTTTCTCTAAGGAACTTAAACTACCATGCCAAGTATAATATTGTGTCGGTTCGCCTCCAATTTCGTAATCAAAAGTCAAACTATTAATTGTGGTAGAGCCATTATTCTGTACCTCAATAAGTGGATTAGCACATACCGGATTGATTCTAGCATATTCATCTTGGTTATTGGGTGAAAAGATAGACTCGATACTAGCATCCAATTTATTTTTTATTGATTTATACTGAAATTCCTCTGCAGAAAAAACATAATTAGCCCAACCTGAAGCGGTAAATGTATCCATTGAAATGTCAATGGCATGTGTTGTTGCAGTACCTATAGGTAGGTTGTAGACGTATGGGTCAACCATTGAACCAGGGCACCAATTTGCTCTATCATAAACCCAGGTACCACCTTGAGCAGGAATCGAATTAAAGCCACACAAACGCCAAACATGTTGTGTGTCTATTCCTTGTCCGTCATAGGTTAAAGACCTTTTTTTGTCACAAAACTCGCTGCAATATTCACGATTTTCAGCACCATGCCCAGTTTGTAATAATCGAAGTCGGTTAATTACAGCGCCATTGTCAGAACTAAAAGTATCAGGCTTAATATGTGTTTCAATATCATTAGCGGGGTTACCATATTGCCATGCGCCATACCAAAGCTTTTTCATGCTGGTTTGTTCCATAACTTTTGGTCCTTCTATCATTACGAAGTTCATAGTTACTAACCAACCACGATCATTTTTTGCTTCATAGCCTGTGTGTCTATATTCAATCTCTACAGAATCATGCAATAACGGTTCGAAATCAGTAATATCTATTACCCAAGTATGTTTCCATGTTCCTGCAAAGTTATATCCATAAGGAGTGATGATACGTGCTAATTCAATTTCACGATTTAAACTATCAACACCACCTTTTCTTTTTAGGTAAATATAATTAAGGTAATCCCACTCTCCGCAATGTAAGCCATTCGGGCAGCCAAATTTAACATATAATAATACCTTTCTAATAGAGATGGAATCTGTAGGAAATATACCCCAAGCAGGATATTCCGTATGCCCAACAGCTGGATTTGTTTGAATTAAAGTTGCATTATGTGTATTTACAGTAATTGTATCGCCATTATTTGCGTAGGAAATTCCTGTAAAAAAAATACTGACTAATAACGTAATTAAACTATTTTTCATATTAGTGTTTTCTATTTAGTAATTGTGTGGCTAAATCGAATAGCGGTTGTTTAGCCTCAGTTGAAT
Source organism: Chitinophagales bacterium (assembly GCA_947452995.1). Classification (GTDB taxonomy): domain Bacteria; phylum Bacteroidota; class Bacteroidia; order Chitinophagales; family CAIODY01; genus JAHEYX01. The sequence goes on along the minus strand of CANGEV010000001.1, from coordinate 18,916 downwards.
TGCTCAATGCATTTAAGCTTTCAAATGCATTTTGTGTGTATTGTTCAATCAATGCTTTACTCTCATCTTTTACGCCATAATGATTCATTCTTTCAGTAAAAAAGTGAACCTTTTCCTCCGAATTGAACGTTTTCTTCTGTTCCCATTCCATGATTAATGCAAGATCTTCTTTACTAGCTTTTTCCTTTAATCGCAACCACAAGAATGTTTTTTTATTTGCTATGATGTCACCGCCAACTTGTTTTCCTGAATGATCAGAACTAGCGAATGCATCTAGAAAGTCGTCTTGTAATTGAAAAGCCAACCCTGTTTGAATACCAAACTCGTATGCTAATTCTTGCTTTTCCTTACTTGCACCAGCAATTATTGCACCCATTTGCATTGCACAACCTAATAAAATAGCTGTTTTCTTTCGAATCATTTCGTTGTACATGGCAACACTAATATCCTTCATTGATTCAAAGTCCATATCTACCTGCTGTCCTTCACAAACACCCAGTGCCGTGGAATTAAAAACCTTTAGTAAGTCCATAGCTACTTCTGCAGTGTATTTTTCAAAATACTGATAGGCAAGAACAAGCGTTGCATCACCAGTTAAAATTGCAGTAGGTAAACCATGTTTTTCGTGAATAGTAATTTGCCCCCTTCTTAACGGAGCTTGATCCATGATATCGTCATGAATCAAACTAAAATTATGAAAGAGCTCTATCGCAAGTGCTGCATTTAAACCCTCCGATGCTTTGGAACCGAAAAGTTCGGTACTCATCATCACTAAAATAGGGCGTATACGCTTGCCTCCAATATTAACGAAGTATTGAATAGGGGCATATAAGCTGTCTGGATTCCCTTTAATGCTATGTTCATCCAAAGCCTTTTGGAAATATCGATATAAATCTGGAAATGCTGTCATAAAGTGTTTGCAAAATACGAAGCATTTTGTCGATTTGAAAGAAAAGAATCTCCTATAGATTTGGTATTTTTGTTTTTTACTGATATTTTATTAAATTATGGATTACCAACACAAAGTAATTGAGTCATTTTGGTTAGATCAATGGGAAAAGAATAATGTCTTTCAGGTCACACATTTATCTGAAAAACCCAAATACTATGTTCTAGAAATGTTCCCTTATCCAAGTGGAGCAGGTTTACATGTTGGACATCCATTAGGCTACATAGCTTCAGATATTTTTGCACGATATAAGCGATTGAAAGGCTTTAACGTACTACATCCAATGGGATTTGATGCTTTTGGATTACCAGCAGAACAGTATGCGATCGAAACTGGCCAACATCCTGCGGATACCACTGCAGTTAATATTAAGCGCTACAAAGAACAATTACGTTTAATTGGATTGAGTTATGATTGGTCGAAAGAAGTACAAACCTGCGATCCTGCATACTATAAATGGACGCAATGGATTTTTCTGCAACTCTTTGAATCATGGTTCAACCCTTCAACAAATAAGGCTGAAAAACTCGAAACATTGTTGGCTTGGTTAAGTACTAAAGGCTCAGAAGGTTTACGTGATATTTCAAAATCTTTTACCGCAACTGACTACTTACAATTTTCTGAAAAGGAAAAGTCGGATATAATAATGCAATACCGCCTAGCCTTTATAGACTGGGCTGAAGTTAATTGGTGTGAAGCATTAGGAACTGTTTTGGCTAATGATGAAGTTGTGAATGGCGTTAGTGAAAGAGGCGGTCATCCTGTAGTTAAGAAAAAAATGCGTCAATGGTTTCTTCGTATTTCTGATTATGCAGACCGTCTTTTACAAAGTCTGGATACCTTAGATTGGCCTGAACCATTAAAAGAAATGCAGCGCAATTGGATTGGCAAATCTAAAGGAGCGTATATTGAATTTGCTATCGAGAATCATACAGAGAAACTTCCTGTATTTACTACACGTCCGGATACAATATTCGGAGCCTCTTTCATGGTGCTTGCGCCAGAATTAGATTTGGTAAAAGAAATTTGCACTGAAGCGCAGCGCAAGGAAGTGGAAGATTATATCGCTTATGTAAAAAGTCGTAGTGATGTGGATCGTATGGCTGAAAAGAAAATTACAGGTTGCTTCACAGGAGCGTATGCCACTAATCCGTTTTCAGGAAAGAAGCTCCCTATTTGGATTTCAGAATATGTTTTAGCAGGTTATGGTACTGGCGCAATTATGGCGGTTCCTTGCGGAGACGAAAGAGATTTTAACTTCGCTACTCATTTCAATATCGATATTCCTTACATTTTTGAAGGTAAAACGGAATGTTATACCGAGAAAGATGCTGTTTTAACTAATAGCGATTACTTAAATGGAAAAACCTATCAAGAGGCAACAGAAATAATATTGTCTGCCATACAGCAAAAGAATTTAGGTCACGCCAAGACGAATTATAAAATGCGTGATGCTGGTTTTAGTCGTCAACGTTATTGGGGAGAACCATTTCCTATTTATTTTGAAAATGATATCGCAAAAGCTGTTCCTATAAGTGAATTGCCGGTATTATTGCCGCATGTTAAATCATATTCGCCGGGTCCTGAAGGTCAAGGCCCTTTAGCTAATTTGACAGATTGGGTCGACTATAATAATACTGGAATTCGTGAAACCAATACGATGCCTGGTTACGCAGGCAGTTCATGGTATTTCTTGCGTTATATGGATCCAAATAATGATCAAGCTTTCGCTTCACCTGAAGCAGTTAACTATTGGAATCAAGTAGATTTATATGTTGGCGGTAGTGAACATGCTGTCGGTCATTTGTTCTATAGTCGCTTATGGACAAAAGTGTTACATGACCTAGGTTATTTACCATTTGAAGAACCATTTAAGAAAATGGTGAATCAAGGAATGATTCAAGGACAAAGTAAATTTATATCAGCCATTGCTATTGAAGGTGATGCAAGTGTAAAGGAAATTTATTTATCTGCTGATTACAAACTCAAAGACCTATCCAATTCAGAAATAATAAATTTCTTGAATAAAAAGTCTATTGTACTATCCGAAAAGGCTATTTGTCGGGTTTATGATATCCATGTTCCGATAGCTTGTGTAGATGGCGACAAAGTCTCTGTAGAAAAGTTAATTACTGATTATTCATTTAAATATAACGTAAGCGGTAAGGCGCAATTTATTCAGAACGAAGGCGGACAATTTATCGCTAGAACAGAGGTGGAGAAAATGTCTAAGTCGAAGTACAATGTCGTGAATCCAGATGATGTGATTGAGCAGTATGGTGCGGATTGTTTCAGAATGTATGAAATGTTCCTCGGTCCCATTGAAGTGTCTAAGCCTTGGGACACGAAAGGTATCGAAGGTGTAAGTCGCTTCCTTCGTAAACTATGGAACTTGTTTTATGATACGCAAGACAACTTCAGTGTAGACAATACCGCTCCGTCAGATGCAGAATGGAAGGTATTGCATAAGTCTATCAAGAAAATTGAAGAAGATATACAACGTCTTTCATTCAATACTGCTGTTGCACAGTTTATGATTGCGGTGAACGAACTAGGTAGTTTGAAATGTAATAAAAAAGCAATTTTAGAACCTTTGTTAATTCTTTTAAATCCATTCGCACCATTTATCACGGAAGAACTTTGGAGTCGCCTTGGCAACTCAAATAGTATTGTTGATGCAAGTTTTCCGCATCTAGAAGAGAAGTATTTGGTCGAAAATAGTTTTGAATATCCTGTAGCAATAAATGGTAAAACACGTGTTAACCTAGAATTCGCACTCGATGTAGATTCAAAAGAGATCGAACTTATTGTACTTGCAAATGAACAGGTTCAGAAATATATTAACGGTGCTGCCGTTAAAAAATTCATTTTTGTTAAAGGCAGAATGATCAACATTGTGATTTAAGTAAGCTGCATAATCTTTTGATGTGCACTTACCACTTGCGGTATAAGAGGGTGGATTTCGTCGTTGTATAATACGAAGTCCGCCCTTTTTAACTTCTCCTCTTCAGATAATTGTCTCGCTATTCTATCAAGCACTTCCTCTTTTGTTGAACCGTCGCGTAACATCACTCGAGCTATACGTAATTCTTCCGGAGCACTTACATGAATTACCTTATCTAACTTCTGATATAAAATTGTTTCAAATATCAAGGCCGCTTCCTTAACAATATAAGGCAAATGAATACGTTCCAAGCACCAGGTATCGAAATTTGCAAAAACAACAGGATGTACGATAGCATTTAATTTTTGAATCTCTGATTCATTTCCAAACACTTTACTTGCCAATACTTTTCTTTGTAGAATATCCTCGGAATACGTTTCACTTCCAAAACACTGAATTATTTGTTCTCGAATATAGGAGTCGGTATTCATTAATTCTTTCGCAACTTCATCGGCATAAAATACAGGAACACCCAAGAATTCAAATACTTTAGCAGCCGTACTCTTGCCAGCGCCGATACCTCCAGTTAAGCCAATTTTTTTCATGCTATTGTATTCGTTTCTATAAAGCGTTCTGGAAATTCATTTTTGTGCTGTTCAATAAAAACTAATGGATCTAATGCAGCGCTTATATCATAATCACCAACCTTGGTTCTTCTTAATTCAGAAAGATGGGAACCGCTTTTTAATCGTTGCCCCAAGTCGTGTGCAATACTTCGAATATAAGTTCCAGACGAACATTTAATGCGAAAATGAATATCTGGCATTTCGATTTTCTGAATCTCAAAAACATGAATAAATACGCGACGAGGTTTTACTTCAACTTCTTCTGCTTTGCCTTTATGTGCTTTTTTGTAAATAGGCTTTCCTTCTTGTTTTAATGCAGAATATTTAGGAGGTATTTGAAACTGTTCTCCAAGAAAAGAAAGACTCGCTTCATGAATCATTGGTTCACTAATATGTTCTGTCGGGAAATAAGCATCAAATGGTCTTTCTAAATCGTAGCAAGGTGTAGTAGCACCAAGCGTAATTACTCCAGTGTATTCCTTGTCACATCCTTGAATTTCAGTCAGCTTTTTCGTGTATTTACCACTTGCTACGATTAATAATCCAGTAGCTAATGGGTCTAAAGTACCCGCATGACCTATCTTTTTAAGTTTGGCACCAAACTTCAATTTACGAACAACATCAAAGGATGTCCAAGTATAGGGTTTATCAAGAAGCATTAATAAGTCAGGACAATTATCCGGTAATTTGGCCATGTTTGTTTAATTAAATTGTGGTAAAGGTGGGCGTTTTAATTTCCATCGCTTATGACTCCACATCCAAGCCTCTGGCTGATCATGAATTAAATTCTCTAAAAATTTAGTGGTAGATTCTGTAATTGCAAAAGGATGGGCTAAATGAGGTTCATCTGAAATCATACGCATTCTCAAAACATATTGCCCACGTTTAATTTTATAGGGATAAAGAAAAACAACTGGAGCGTTCAATTTTACGGCATAACGCTCTACTCCCGTAAAACACGCTGTTTCCTGTGATAAAAAGTTAGTCCAATAGATATTGCTTTCCTTTCTTGGACTTTGGTCTGTAACAAATCCAATGGCTGAAATAGAAGGTAAAGGTTTACTTAAATAGGAACCAATTTCTTTGGCTGGAATCATAATTCCTCCAAATCGACTTCTATTCTTAAGCATAAAGCGATTAAAATACTTATTACTTAAGGGTGTAAAAAGGCCGATTGTTTGAAACCCCCCAACAATTGTAAAGCCTTGTGCTAACCATTCAAAATTGTTAAAGTGACCTGCTGCAACAATAATATGTCGATTATCTTTTCTTAAGGATTGATAGAGTTCAATATCTTCAAATGGAATTCGTCTGCGTAGCTCTTTTTCACTTATACTAAAGAGCTTAATCGTTTCAATGATCCAATCGCATAAATTGTGATAATATTTGCGCTCTATAATTTTTAGTTCCGCTGCGGATTTATTGGGAAAGGAAGCCTTTAAATTGTTGCGTACAACCTTAACACGATAGTTAAATAGTTTGTAGATTATTACGTAAAGGAAATCGGAGAAAACATATAATACTCTCAAGGGTAAATAGGAGAGTGGAATAACAAGAATGTAAAAAAGTAAAAAGCCAATAAGTGCCATAAATTAAAGATACAAAAAAGGAGCATCGTAAAATGCTCCTTTGATTGAAGTATTAGGATTTTAAACTTTAGGACGTATGCTTAAAACATTGATTTCACTTTCGCCAATAACCTTTCTGTCGGCAGCAGGGACTAAGAATTCTCCAAATGTAGAATCTTTCTGACTCATGATTAATATTAAATCGCAAGCCATTTTCTTTGCATGCGACATCACAGTTTTAGACACATTGGCGTTTCTATACATTTTAACCGTGTAAGGGATATTTTCCTTTACAAGACGAGCTTCTGTAGCTTTCACCAATTCATTCAACTTGTTAACGTCAGAAATAAATTCATCCAATAATTCCGTTACTGCCAAAAGGTGAACTTTAGATTTGAAAGTCTTTGCCCATTCTATTGCAAAATCTGTTTTTTGACCTGATTCTTTGGTTAAATCCAATGGTAATAAAATATTGCCACATTCTAGTTTTTTGCCACGCTTTCTTACCGTTAAAACTGGGCAAGAACTCTCATGAACTGTTCGATAAGCATTCGTTCCTAAGAAATACTTTTCAAGACTCTTCACAACAGATTGTGCACCGTGAGTCCCCATGACTACTAAGTCGATTCCTAATTCCTTTACAGCCGATTCGATTTCACGATAGGTCTTTCCATTAACGATTTTGGTCTCAATTTTTACACCCCAAAGATTTGTATTATCATTTTTGATATCATCCATCTTCTTTCTAATACCTTCCTCAATCAATTCGGTATAATTTGTAATTACCTGGTGTGCGTTAGAATCAAAATGTTCATAGACGTGCAAAAGAGTAATTTTAGCGCCGAAAGGTTTCGCAACAAATGCAGCATATTCTAATGCAGCATAAGAAATTTCCGAAAAATCGGTAGGAACAAGGATTTTCTTGATAGATAACTTCATAACAAAGATTATTTTTGTAAATCAAAGATACATAATTTTAACCGTCATTTGGCAATTGTCAATTGATTTTAAACATAACATTTTATGGCCAAAACATTCCCGCCAAGTGAATTGATTCTTACCCCCGAAGGAGCTATTTACCACCTTAATCTAAAGCCAGAAGAATTAGCAGACTTGGTTATCACAGTTGGAGATCCAGATCGTGTTAAAATGGTATCTGCATTTTTTGACAAAATAGAAGTAAAAAGACAACACAGAGAATTCGTAACACATACCGGCTATATCGGTAAAAAGAGAATCTCCGTAGTTTCCACAGGAATAGGAACCGATAATATCGATATCGTATTGAATGAATTAGATGCATTGAAAAATATTGATTTCAAAACACGCACTCCGAAAGCTAATCCTGTTTCACTCAAAATAATTCGAATAGGAACTTCCGGTTCTATGCAATCTGATCTACCAGTAGATACAATATTGATTTCAAAACACGCTATTGGATTAGACAACCTAATGCACTACTATAAAAGGAAATCAGATGTTGCTGAAAAAAAATTCGTTCAACTTATTCAGGATAATTTAGGCATGAGTGCGTATTGTGCTTCAGCATCACAATCCTTGCTTAGCCATTTCGCCAATCTTGGTGCAATTGGTAGCACCGTAACATGTCCAGGTTTTTACGCCCCTCAAGGCCGTATTTTACGCTATTCATTACCACATAAGGACCTTTTGGGTTTCCTTTCAAAGCAGCAGTTTAAAAAGACAAGCATAACAAACTTCGAAATGGAAACTGCTGGAATTTATGGTCTTGGTTCTTTGCTCGGACATCACTGTTTATCCATTAATTTGTTAGTGGCTAATCGCGTTGATAAAAGCTTTAGTACCCAAGCTGATAAAAAAATGAAAACATTAATTAAGGAAGTTCTTTTGCAAATCGTAAAATTGTAAAATGGAATTAAGAGCTGTTTTAAAGCCTAATCGTTTACCATTTCAAATTACTCATCATGACAAAATCCTTACACTAGGATCTTGTTTTAGCGAGAATATTGGAGAACGTTTTTTGAATTATAAATTTGATATTGAAATTAATCCTTTTGGCCAACAATATAATCCTCATTCAATCGCCAAAGGAATTTCTCGCCTCATTAACAATGATTTTTACCAAAAGGATGAATTGTTTGAATTTGCTGAACAATTTCATAGTTGGGATTTTCATAGTGATTATTCAAGATCAACTGCTGAACAAGCGTTGATCGCAATGAATCAATCATTTGAAAAGGCAAGAATACAGTTATTAAAGGCAAACTATTTATTCATTACATTCGGCACTGCTCATTTATTCCGACATATTCAATCTGCTACCGACGTTTCAAATTGTCATAAAATTAGTGGTAGTCAGTTTAGTAAACGTTATTTAAAAACGAGTGAAATTGTAACATTGATGACCGAAGCTATTAATCAAATACGCCAAGTTAATCCCAACTGCAAAATTTTATTCACCGTTAGTCCTGTACGTTATTTAGCATTTGGTTTTGAAGAAAATAATTTAAGTAAGTCGTACTTAATAAGCGCTGTCCATGAACTTTGCGAAAACATGAGCGATTCGTATTATTTCCCGGCTTATGAATTAGTGATGGATGACCTTCGAGACTATCGATTCTTTACGGAAGATTTTCTTCATCCTAATAGAATGGCAACGCAATATGTTTGGGAAAATTTAGCTAATGTGCTTATGAGCGATTCAACCAGAGGCCTTTGTGCTGAAATCGACAAAGTCTTAACTGCTGCTAATCATCGTCCGCGAAATCCATTATCAAACGCTCACAGGAGCTTTCTAACGAAGTTTTTAAAGCTTGCCGAACAATTAGAACTTTCTCATTCATATTTGAATTTTAACTCAGAAAAAGCATTGTTCAATAATGGACTTCAGCAAATTTCAGCTTCGTGAGGAAGGTTTAATTCAGCATTTTGAAAATGAATTAACCTGCCAACAGGAAATTAAGATAAAAGTGGCTCGTTTAGACTGGATTCATTCTAAATTTGCGGGCAATAAGTTGTTCAAACTACAACAGCATTTAAATTCGTTTTCAACCCACAAGCATTCTTCCATTATTTCCTTTGGTGGACCATTTTCCAACCATTTATTTTCTTTGGCTGCCATTTGCAACGAGTTACAAATCCCTAGTGTAGGTATAATTAGATCTTACAATGAAGTAAACAATCCAACCATTGAGGCGCTACGTAAAATGAATATGAACTTAGTTTTTTTACCCAAAACAGGTTTTGATCATTTTACAGAAAGTGCACGTACTGATTTTATTGAAGTCCATAATTTAAAAGATAAAACAGGAGAGAAGCCTTTCTGGATTGAATTAGGAGGGGAAGGTTCATTAGGTGTCCAAGGAGCTTCTTTGATTTGGCCATTTTTATTAAAAAATCATGCGGAGCAATTAAAATCTATAACTCATATAATAGTATCAGTTGGCACAGGGACGACCTTTTTAGGATTACGGCAAAGCATACCAAATCATATTCGGTGTATTGGCGTTAGCTCATTCAAAGGCGGAGAGAAATATGTTTTAGAAAATGAAGCATTAACCCCATTTAATAAAGATATTTTGAATCAATACGCAGGTCTTGGTTTTGGTAAAAACAATTCGGATGATTTAGCTTTTTACCAACTACTTAAAAATCAGCATCAATTAGATTTAGATATCGTATATACGGGAAAAACATTTAAAGCTTTATTAAACGAAATATCATTAGGAAATATTGAGAAAGGTGCGGAAGTATTATTTGTTCACACAGGTGGACAACAAGGGAATCCTAAGGCTTAAGATTGCCGAAATTTTCTTAAATTAGTGCTCTAAATTTTTTGCACGTGACTTTGATTAAATCTATTTCTGGAATTCGCGGAACGATTGGTGGGAAGCCAGGAGATTCTTTAACGCCTATTGATATTGTTAAGTATACCTCAGCTTTCGGTACGTTCATTTATGAAAATACGGGTCGTAAGAAAATGGTGGTAGGTCGTGATGCACGTATCAGCGGAGCCATGTTTGAAAGTTTGGTTGTAAACACGCTTGTAGCACTTGGTTTTGAAGTAATAAACCTCGGTCTTTCTACCACACCAACTGTTGAAATGTCTGTTCCAGCAGAAGGTGCAGGTGGCGGTATCATACTTACCGCAAGTCATAATCCAAAAGAATGGAATGCCCTAAAGCTCTTAAATGCACAAGGGGAATTCATTTCAGAAAAAGAAGGACAGAAAGTGCTTAAAATAGCAGCGAAAGATAATTATACTTTTGCTGAAGTAAACGATTTAGGTACTGTCACTGTTGTAGAAAATGCCATTGAGCAACATATCGAAAAGATATTAGCCTTACCACTTGTAGATAAAGAAGCTATTGCAAAGAAGGAATTCAAAGTAGTGGTGGATGCTGTCAATTCAACGGGCGCTATTGCAGTTCCAATGTTATTAAAAGCATTAGGCGTACACGAAGTCCAGGTCTTATTTGATGAGGTAAATGGACGTTTTGCGCATAACCCAGAGCCATTACCTGAAAACCTTGTCGCCTTAGCTAACGAAGTTAAATTCAGAAAAGCGGATATTGGTATTGCAGTCGACCCAGACGTTGATCGTTTATGTTTTGTAACGGAAGAAGGAGAAATGTTCGGAGAAGAATATACTTTAGTTGCTATTGCAGATTATATTTTACAACACAAACCAGGTTCTACCGTAAGTAATCTGTCTTCAACTAGAGCTTTACGCGATATCACTGAAGGACATAATTGTGTATATCATGCAGCTGCAGTAGGTGAGGTAAATGTTGTTACCAAAATGAAAGAGGTCAATGCTGTAATCGGTGGAGAAGGAAATGGTGGTATAATTTATCCTGAATTACATTATGGACGTGATGCATTAGTCGGAATAGCATTATTCCTCACGCATCTTGCAAATTCTAATAAAACTGTAAAGTTATTACGTAATACTTATCCAGACTACAGCATGGTTAAAAGTAAGTTCGTTGCAGATAAGGAAATTGACTTGGATGCTTTGTTTGACAAAGTGGCAGATAAATACAAGAACGAAAAACTAAACAGGATTGATGGTTTGAAAATCGATATGAATGAAGGCTGGGTACATCTCCGCAAATCAAATACAGAACCTATTATACGTATTTATGCAGAAAGTCAGTATCAAAATATAGCAGAAAATATGGTTGCTAAAATCATGAGCGATATAAAAGAATTTTCTAATTAAAAAGAGCACCGAAAGGTGCTTTTTTTGTATCTTGTATTAAATTAAAATTTTATGAAAAAACTATTATTTGCTTCAGTTTTTACCCTAGCTTCACTTTTTTCTTTTGCTCAATGTAACTTTAATTCAATTTATAATTTCTCCTTTAATAACCATAATTATACAGTTGTTAAGGACGCTAAAACATGGATTGCGGCCGCATCCTGTGCAAAATCTCAAGGTGGATATCTAGTAGAGATAAATGATACCTTAGAAAATATTGCGGTTTATAATGCTATTACACAAGGAGCCACAGTGTCGACTACTTATACAAATACACCGGATGGCGGTGGAACTGCTTATGTTTGGATAGGTGCACACGACGTTGTGGAAGGTACCTGGATTTGGGATGGAGATAATGATAGCATTGGTACAATATTCTTTAATGGAGAAGGTAGTAACGGAATGAATAATGGAGTAGTGGTTGGAAATAATTTTGTTAATTGGGGCAATACAGGAAATGGCTTCAATGAACCGGATAATTATGTTGGATACCAAGATGCCGCAGCAATGGCACTTGCGGGTTGGCCTTCTGGAATAGGATTTTTAGGTTCTAGTTCGCAATGGAACGACCTTAATCCAACAAATACTTTATATTATGTTATTGAAAAACCGTTTTCTGTAGGGGAGAATTTAATAACTGAAAGTAAATTTTTTACTCTATCGAAGATGTCTACTAATGATTGGCAATTAAATGGAACAGCCTCTGAACCAGAGTTAATTGAAATTTTGGATGCATCGGGAAGGAATGTCAAAGTACCTTTTCAAGGACTTCATTTCAATACTGAAAGTCTACCATCTGGCATGTATCTAATTAAGTTGGTTCCTGCTAACAACCAAATTCAATATCTTCGCTTCGTAAAATAATCACGATGAAATTATCGAAAGAAAGCATTTGTGTCCAATCTGGGCACTTCCCATATCAAGCACATACATTACCAATCATACCTTCTTCCACCTATGTATTTGATTCAGCAGAACATGGGATGGATATTTTTACAAACAAACAGAAAGGATATATCTACTCTCGTTTTAATAACCCTACTGTAGATTTTGCAGCTGAAAAGATCGCTGCCTTAGAAGGATTTGGTATGGATCAATTACCTGCTTGTTATTTAACGAGTTCAGGTATGAGTGCTTTGTCAACTTTGTTTCTAGCACTATTAAAACCAGGTGATAAAATCCTTTCACACTTTTCACTCTATGGAGGTACCGATGAATTGTTTCATCGTACATTAAAGGCTTTAAATATTGAAACAGTAATCGTCGACTTTGACGATTTAAATGCGGTTGAAGCAACGTTGAAAAATGATAAAGCCATTGCACATATTCATATTGAAACGCCCGCAAACCCAACCTTACGTTGTGTAGATATACAAGCGATTGCGAATCTTGCTAAGCAATATCAGAAAAAGTTAAGCGTTGATAATACCTTCGCAACCCCTTTATTACAGCAGCCTTTATTACTGGGTGCCGACTTTGTAATTCATTCCATCACGAAATATTTGAATGGACATGGCACAGCTGTTGGTGGAGCTGTAATTGGTAAAGATCTAGAATGGATGGATACCATATTCAAAAAGGCTTTCCGTCTGTTAGGTGCAGCCTACAATCCCTTCGAAGCTTGGTTGTTAGTGAATGGTTTAAAGACCTTACCACTACGTTTGCGTCAACATACCGCTAATGCAAAAACCTTGGCGGAATACCTCAATAAGCACCCCAAAATCGCTACCGTAAATTATCTAGCTTTGAGCGATCACCCGTATCATAATATAGCTAAAAAGCAGATGGAAGATTTTGGAGGAATGTTGTCGTTTGAATTAAAAGGAGGATTCGAAGCGGGAACCCAATTCCTAAACAAATTACAACTTTGCGTACGCGCCGTTTCTTTAGGTACCTGCGATACCTTAGTTTCTCATCCTGCATCTATGACGCACATAGGCGTTCCTCGAGAAGACAGAATTAAATACGGGATAAGCGACGGGTTAATACGTTTATCTGTTGGAATTGAAAATATACAAGATATCCTTGCCGACTTTGAACAAGCTTTATAGGCTTATTCTTCAACACGTTTGATATTGAAATTACGCTTTTTGTTTAATACTAAAGGTACGTGTTCAATTTCAACAAATCCGCTATCAATACCGAAAGCACGTTCTTCTCTGAAACTTATATTCTTAATTAGATAATAGATATCAAAGATGAACTTTTGATAGGCTGGAAGATAATTTTCTTGACTTAGATATCTGTCAATCAAAATATACTTAACATCTCCTTTGATTTCATGTTGACGAAGCGATGGGAATCGACTGATTGTGTCAACTTCCCCACGACTAACCATTTCATCCACTACTTGCTTGAATAGTCCAGTTATACGTTGCTCTACACGAAATCCTAAACGAAAATCTACACGGAACACTTTCCCTGGAATAAGAGGGTTGACCTTATAAGACATTTCATAAGGCTCGTCAGTGGTAGTCACATGTAAGAACCAATACGTATCAGCACGCTTCGGAAATTTTCTAAAAATAGAATACGTAATTTTCTTTTCGATAAAATGCTCCGATTCAGAAGTAGAAAGATAAATCAAATGCGTTGCATATTTAGGTACAGTTTCATCTTCTGAAAGATCCTTCAAACGTGGTAAGTATTTATCAAATTTTACGAAGTCAGTAAACGCACGCTTTAAATGAGTGGCTTCATTCCATACCCACATAATAAATATCAAACAAGAAGCAATTACGATGGTAACCCAACCGCCATGATAAAACTTACTAAAATTCGAGAACAAGAACATCCCTTCTAATGAAAAATAGAAGAACATATAAACCCAAATTAATGCAGGGTTAACTCGTTTTAAAACAAAATAATGAACTAATAGTAGGGTGGTCATTAACATCGTTAAAATGATACTTACTCCATAAGCACCTTCCATTGCACTTGATTCTTTGAAATAAAGCACAACGGCTACGCAACCAAAATAAAGTAACCAATTGATAGCCGGAATATACATTTGCCCCTTTTGATTGGTAGGGTAATTGATCTTTAATTTAGGCCATAGGTTTAATCGAATAGCTTCCGCAACAAGCGTATATGATCCCGTAATTAAGGCTTGTGAAGCAATAATTGCAGCAATAGTAGCAATGATAATCCCGGTAATCAAAAACCATTGTGGCATCAAACTATAAAATGGATCTACACCATTTAACTTCTGGCCACGCATGGTCAATAGATGCGCACCTTGTCCAAAATAATTTAATATCAATGCTAGTTTTACATAAGTCCAACTTACGCGGATATTACCTCTTCCACAATGCCCTAAATCTGAATATAAAGCCTCCGCTCCTGTGGTACAAAGAAATACGCCACCTAATAGCCAAAAACCTCCTGGATAAATCACTAGTAGCTTATATGCATAATATGGATTGAATGCTTTAAAAATGTACCAATGCCCCCAAATATTTGTAACACCTAGAATAGCTAACATTCCAAACCATAAAAGCATTAATGGTCCAAAAGTTTGACCAACAATTTTAGTTCCATATTGTTGGATAAAAAACAATATGGAAAGAATGGTTATAACAATTGGTATAGTTTGAATGCTCGGATAAATCAAACGTAAACCTTCCACCGCTGATGATACAGAAATAGGAGGTGTAATTAAACCATCTGCTAGTAATGTGCTTCCGCCTATTATTGCCGGAAAAATCAACCAACCTTTTGTACGACGTACAAGCGTGTAAAGTGAGAAAATTCCACCTTCGCCCTTGTTATCAGCACGTAATGTGATGATGACATATTTGAATGTAGTGAGCAGAGTTAAAGTCCAAAAGACACAACTCAAGGCTCCGAGTATTAAGTCATCACTAATCTCTTTCGTCCCGATAATTGATTTCAGTACGTATAGTGGAGATGTCCCAATATCACCGTAGATGATACCTAGTGCAACTAATAAACCGCCCGAAGATATTCGGCGCAAATGGTCGTGATGCGACTTCACAGGATTACCCTCGTGGCCCATAATTTTGATGGAATTAAATCGGTCACAAACCTAATTTAATTTTACTGAAGTCCCAACAAGTATTTTAAAATAATTAGTCTTTTCTACTTCCTTCCATTACAGCGAAAGTCGTACTCTTTGTAAGTACCTTTTTATCGCTTAGGCTATTGTAGTGCCCACCACTAATTACTGAATGACGGTCAATTTTACGAGGTCCTTCTACTATCCAGTCGCCGAGCGACTTTTTATCAAAACGACATTCGTTACAAATGAAGGATTCAACTTCACCCCATTGATCTTTACGAGCTGTAACACGTAAAATATCATTTCCTGCCATCCATAAGACAACATGACCTTTACATTTCGGATTAGTGCACTCTCGATGAGCATTATATGGATTAGTGTTCCATACACGGCTTTTGAAACGGAAAGTCTTATCAGTTAAAGCTCCAACCGGACAAACATCGATTACGTTACCACTAAAATCATTGTCGATGGATTGATGAATATACGTTGAAATTTCAGCGTGATCTCCACGATTGATAATACCATGAACGCGACCTTCTGTAATCTGATTCGCGGTAAATACACAACGGTAGCAGAGAATGCAACGGTTCATGTGCAATTTTACCTTATCGCCAATATCTTCCACTTCGAACGTACGGCGTTTGAACTCATAACGCGTATTTTGCGAACCATGTTCGTAGCCTAAATCTTGTAAATGACATTCACCTGCTTGATCACAAACAGGACAATCTAATGGGTGATTGAGTAAAAGAAATTCAACCACACCTTTACGAGCATCTTGAACCTGTGCCGATAATTTATTTTGAACTTCCATACCATCCATAACGGTGGTACGGCAGCTTGCTACTAATTTAGGCATAGGACGTGGATCCTTTTCAGAGCCTTTTGTTACTTGTACCAGACAAGTACGGCACTTACCTCCACTACCTTCTAATTTTGAGTAATAACACATTGCAGGGGGTACATTCGCTGATAATTCAGGATGCTGTTCTGCCATCATACGTGCTGCATTCAAAATTGTGGTTCCATCAGGAACGTCCATCAAATGTCCGTCTATCGTTACTTTTGCCATTTCAATTCTTATTATGCACCAGCAGGGGTAGGTGCGACATAAATATTTTTTCGTAAACCGTAATTGCGTTCCATTGCTTCTTTGGGATGCGTTACATGCCACTCGAATTCTTCACGGAAGTGACGAATTGCAGCGGCAACGGGCCATGAAGCAGCGTCTCCTAAAGGACAAATTGTATTGCCTTCAATTTTACGTTGGATATCCCATAATAAATCGATATCCTCTATTTTACCTTGACCATTCTCTAGTCTCCACAATAACTTCTCCATCCAGCCTGTTCCTTCACGACAAGGACTACATTGTCCACAAGATTCATGACGATAGAAGCGAGTAAAATTATAGGTATTTTCAACTATACATTGGTCTTCGTCATAAACTATAAATCCTCCAGAACCTAACATAGAACCAGTGGCAAAGCCTCCATCACTTAAAGATTCATAGGTCATTAAACGGGTTTCTCCGTTAGCTGTTTTGAAAAGTAAGTCGTGTGGTAAAATAGGAACTGAAGAACCTCCAGGTACACATGCTTTCAACTTTTTCCCATTTTTCATCCCTCCACAATATTCATCACTCATCAAAAACTCTTCTACTGATAATCCTAAGACTATTTCATAAACGCCAGGTTTGTTGATATTTCCTGATGCAGAAATCAATTTCGTGCCTGTACTTCTACCTAAACCGATCTTTGCGTACTCATCGCCTGTCATGTTAATGATAGGTACTGATGCTGCAATAGATTCAACGTTATTAACTACAGTTGGGCAATCATATAAACCTTTAACGGCAGGGAATGGAGGCTTGATACGTGGGTTACCACGCTTTCCTTCCAAAGATTCTAACAAAGCGGTTTCTTCACCACAGATATATGCGCCAGCACCACGTTGTACATAAATTTCTAAATCAAAGCCTGTTCCAAGGATGTTTTTACCAAGGAAACCATTATTCTTTGCTTCAGCAATTGCTTTTTCTAAAATATGTACTATCCATGCATATTCACCACGTATGTAAATATAAGCGGTGTTAGCACCTAATGCAAAAGAGGAAACAATCAATCCTTCCACCAAAAGGTGAGGTATTTTCTCCATTAAAAATCTATCCTTAAAGGTACCTGGTTCAGATTCGTCTGCATTACAAACCAAATAACGAGGAACTCCTTCAGGCTTAGCCAAAAAGCTCCATTTCATTCCAGTTGGAAAGCCTGCACCTCCACGACCACGCAATCCTGATTTTTTAACCTCTTCAGTAATTTCGTCAGGCGTCATTGACTTTAACGCTTTCTCTGCTGCACGATATCCTCCTTCTTTGCGATACACTTCAAAGGTTTCGATACCTGCAATATGTGCTTTATCTAGCAATAATTTTCTTGACATTTCTAAAATCCTTAAGTTTTATAAACCTGCTTTCATACGATGTTCATCAACGATGGCATCAATTTTTTCTGGTGTTAGATGTTCTTTGAAGTGCTCTCCTAATTGTAACATAGGAGCATAGCCACAAGCTCCTAAACATTCAACTCGTTTAAAGCTGAATAATCCATCTGAAGTTACTTCTCCTTCCTTAACTCCTAATTTCTTTTCGATGTATGCAATGATGTCTTTTGCACCTTGAATATTGCAAGGTCCTGTTTGACAAACTTCAAAAAGATACTTTCCTACGGGCTTTAGATTGAACATGCTATAAAAGGAAGCCACTTCATATACCTCGATATTTGTAATTTTCAATAAAGAAGCAACATAATCCATGGTTTCGGCATCTAACCAATTCCCATTAGCAACTTGTGCCAAGTGAAGAACAGGTATCAAAGCCGATTTTTGGCGATCAGCAGGGTAGCGGCTCACCAATCTTTCAACCTCTTTTAATTCTGTTTCGTTGAATTTCATTTTCGCGTATTTATTTTACTTGTCGCTATAATTTAAGCATCTAATTCACCTGCAATCACATTCATACTACTCATCGTTAGAATGGCATCACTTAACAAACCATCCTTAATCATTTCTGGATACGCTTGATAGTAGATAAAACAAGGACGTCTGAAATGTAAACGATACGGTGTTCTACCGCCATCACTTACCAAATAAAATCCAAGTTCTCCATTACCACCTTCCACTGAATGATAAACTTCACCTGCTGGAACCTCGCTTTCTCCCATGATAATTTTAAAATGGTAGATAAGCGCTTCCATGTTGTTATACACTAACTCTTTTTCTGGAAGATAGAACAAAGGTACATCTGCATGGAAACCGCCTTCCTTCGGCATTTTATCAATCGCTTGACGAATGATGCGTAATGATTGACGGATTTCTTCTTGTCGAACTAAGAAACGATCGTACGTATCACCAGTAGTTCCGACAGGAACATCAAACTCAAAATCTTCATAACTGCTATAAGGAGCTGTAACGCGAACATCATAATCAACGCCTGCAGCACGTAAATTTGGGCCTGTAAAACCATAATTTAATGCACGTTCAGCAGTGATAGGTCCGGCACCTTTAGTACGTTCCATAAAAATACGGTTACGTGTCAAAAGGCTATTAAACTCTTCAAATTTAGC